>NZ_LR733413.1:0-1340000 GCF_902506345.1 Flavobacterium sp. 9R
TGAGTATTGATGCAAATGGTAATTTAACCGTTGCTCCAAACACTCCAAGTGGCACGTATACTATCACGTATGAATTATGTGAAGTAGGTGCAACCCCAGCGAATTGTGATACAGCAATAGCTACGGTTGTAATAAACACTATCGACGCTGTAGACGATGGCTTACAACAGGTAGTAAGTTTGTTTGGAAAAACAATCAATAGTGTTTTATTGAATGATATTTTTAATGGAGTATTATTAACCCCAGCTACATACAACACAGTTAGTTTAAGTGGAGTAACAGTTCCAACAGGGTTTACCTTAAATTCAGACGGTTCTATTGATGTTGCAGCAGGAACACCAATAGGTACTTACACAATTGTGTATCAAATTTGTACTAAGAGTACTCCGGTTTTGTGTGATCAAGCAACAGTTATCGTTGAGATACAGAATTTACCAGCCCCAGCTCCACCAGTGGTTTTTGCGGATGATGATACTGTTGGATCGATTGATGGAATTAATGGTGCTACAAATGTTATTTCAATATTGTCTAATGATTTTATTGGTCTAGCTGCGGCAACAGCAAATAACGTAAACATAAGTATCATCACTGCTGATGCTACTGGTAGTTTAATACTAAATCCTGACGGCTCAGTGGATGTGAAAGCAGGAACACCAGCAGGTACGTATACTTTTGTTTATGAGATATGCACTAAAAACACTCCTGTAGTTTGTGATCAAGCCACAGTAACAGTAACAGTTGTTGCACCAGTTATTGTTGCGACCAATGATGATTACAGCAACCAACCTATTGATTCTTCAAAAGGAACTGTATTGGATATTTTAGCCAATGATAGGCTGAATAACGGAACGGTAAGTGCTCCTCAAGTAGTGATTACTATTGTTGATACTAATGGGATAGCAGGGGTTACGGTAGACGCACAAGGAAAAATAACTATTCCAGTTGGAACCCCAGTTGGTACCTATGTATTGACCTATAGAATTTGTGATGTGGTTAATCCTAACAATTGTGCCACGGCTACGATTACTATAGTTGTAAAAGACCCTTGTGATTTTGATGATAGTGCCTCTTCTTGTGATATTTTAATACACAATGCTTTTTCTCCGAATAATGACGGAAGAAACGAAGAGTTTCTAATAGAAAGAATAGAAAACTATCCAGAGAACACCGTTGAAATCTATAACCGTTGGGGAGTACTAGTTTTTGAAGTGTCGGGTTATGATAATGCTTCAAAAGTGTTTGTTGGATTGTCAGAAGGCCGTGTAACAGTAAACAAAGCCGATGCTCTACCTAATGGAACCTACTACTATGTGGTTAAATATAAAAAACCAATTAGTGGAGTAGTAAATCAAAAAGCAGGATTCTTATACTTATCAAGATAAACTAAACAAAGAATAGCCTGAGCTATACAAAACTCAGGCTAAAATAAAATATACAATGAAAACAAGAATAGTTACTTTCATTACAATGTTACTTGCTATAGTGAGTTATGGTCAACAAGATGCACAATTCACTCAGTATATGTACAACACCATCAATATCAACCCAGCTTATGCAGGGAGCCGAGGCGCTATGAGTATCTTTGCTTTGCACCGTACGCAATGGGTAGGTTTGGATGGAGCACCTACTACTAATGCAGCATCGATTAATACTCCTATAAATAGCAGTAATTTAGGGTTAGGAGTTTCATTTGTAAATGACAAAATTGGGCCCACAAATGAAAACACTATTTCTGCTGACTTATCTTATACCATTCCAACCTCAGAGAATTTCAAACTTTCTTTTGGAATGAAAGCCACAGCAAATTTATTTAATTTGAATGTTGATAAACTGAATCCCGCAGATCAAGGTGATCCACAATTTCAAAATTTAAGAAACGTATTTACCCCTAATGTTGGTGCAGGAATCTACTATCACTCAGATAAAGCTTATCTAGGACTATCAGTGCCAAATTTTATTCAAACTAATCGATACGATGATAATCAAGTGGCAATTTTCAAAGAGAAAATAAACTACTATTTAATTGGAGGTTATGTGTTTGATTTGTCAAATGATATCAAATTCAAACCCGCATTTTTAACCAAATTAGTCGAAGGTTCTCCGTTACAAGTTGATGTTTCTGCCAACTTTATGTTCATAGAAAAAGTAGTCGTTGGAGTAGCCTATCGTTGGAGCGCAGCAATGAGCGCGATGGTTGGGTTTCAAGTTACAGATGGAATGTATATTGGGTATGGATACGATTTAGAAACCACCAATTTAGAGAACTATAATTCAGGTACGCACGAAATTTTCTTGCGATATGAAATCTTCAAAAACAACGAAAAAGTAATAACCCCAAGGTTTTTCTAAAAAAAATAAACGATGAAAAGACAGTTACTTCTTTGTCTTGCTATAACCTCTTTTTTGAGTAATTCTGGTTTTGCTCAAAAAGCCAAGATAGCATCCGCTGATAAGAAATACAATAGTTATGCGTACATTGATGCGATACAGACCTACGAGCGACTTGCTGCAAAAGGTTATCAATCGGGAGAAATGTTTGAGAAATTGGGTAATGCCTATTATTTTAATTCTGATTTTGAAAAAGCAGCTCAATCTTATGAAAAGCTATATCAATTGCAGTCAGAATTAGCACCAGAGTATTATTACCGTTATGCTCAATCATTAAAAGCTTCAGGAAAAGAAAAAGAAGCGGCAAGTGTATTGGCTAAATTCGAAAGCAAATCTGCAAACGATAGTCGAAGCAGACGCTTGAGAAACAATAGCGATTATTTAGAAGATATTAAAGCTAATGTTGGCATCTATACCATTGAAAATGCTGGAATCAATTCTAAATATTCTGATTATGGAAGTGCTATTGTTGATAATAAATTGATTTTTACTTCTGCAAGAGATACTGGAGGAGTAGGTCAGCGTAAACACGCTTGGACAGGTGAACATTTTACGAATTTGTATGCCGCTGGTGTTAACGGAGAACTTATTCCGAGTAATCCCGTTCGTTATGATGCAAATGTTAATTCTAAATTCCATGAAGCTACACCAGTGTTTACCAAAGATGGTAACACTATGTATTTTACCAGAAACAACTATTTGGACGGTAAAAAAGGAAAAGATGCCAACAAAGTTACGTTGCTTAAAATCTATAAAGCCACTTTGGTAAACAATAGATGGACAAATGTAACCGAGTTGCCATTCAATAGCAATAACTTCAGTACTGCACATCCTGCCTTGAGTCCCGATGAACAAACGTTGTATTTTGCCTCAGATAGACCAGGAACTATTGGGCAGTCTGATTTGTATAAAGTAGTCATCAATAGCAACGGAACTTATGGGGAACCCATCAATTTAGGAGCAGAAATTAATACTGAAGGAAGAGAAACTTTTCCATTTGTAACCAAAGACAATCAATTGTATTTTGCTTCAGACGGTCACCCTGGACTAGGAGGATTGGATATTTTTACTTCCAAAATCAACAACGATGGTAGTTTTGGCGAAGTTGAAAATGATGGGGCAGAAGTGAACTCTCCCAAAGATGATTTTGGATACTACAGAGATAGCGAAATCAATAAGGGATTCTTCTCTTCCAATCGTGAAGGAGGATTGGGTTCCGATGATATTTATCGATTTACAAGTAGAGACAAGTGCAAACAAATCTTAAAAGGAATAGTGACAGATAGTGCTACTGGTGTTGCTTTGGCAGGTGTACAGCTGATTCTTTTGAATAAGCAATACAAAGTGATTGCAGAGACCACATCTGATGCTTCAGGATATTATGCTTTTGATGTAAATTGCAGAAAAACTTACCATATAAGAGCTAACAAAAAAGACTATACTTCAAAAGAGACAAAGCTTAGAACTCCTGAAGTAACTGGAGAGACAAAGCTTGATATTCAGTTAGAAAGTACTATTTGTAGAGTTGCAGTTGGTGATGATTTGGGTAAATGTTTTGGCATCAAAATGATTTATTTTGACTTAGATAAGTCTACTATTCGTAAAGAAGCCGCTTTGGATTTAGCCAAAATATTAGATGTTTTGATGCAAAATCCAACTATGAAATTGGACATTCGTTCTCATACCGATTGCAGACAAACAGCAAAATACAATTTATTATTATCAGACAGAAGAGCAAAAGCAACAATTGCTTGGTTGGTATCAAAAGGAATCGATTCCTCTAGGCTTACCGGACGAGGTTATGGAGAATCACAACTCATTAACGATTGCGGATGCGAACCTACAAATGCCTCAAACTGCACTGAAGAACAACATCAAATGAACCGCAGAAGTGAATTTATTATAACAGCACTCTAATTATTTTTTCAAAACTAAAAAGCTACTTAATCAAGTAGCTTTTTTTATGGAGTTATTTAAATGGATTTCGTTCTTGCCAAATTGTTTTTGGTTCAAGATAATGAAAGAAGCGGGGTAAAAAATAATTAATTATTGGGTTTTTATGCTCCATTAATCCATACATAGTTTCTGGTTTCGCTCCAACAGAACTTTTGATTTCTAATGCTGTTCTGGCAAAAATTATGGTTTTGAATTCTTTTTTTATTGAATAAGCAATCATATCATAAAGCATGTTCAAATACAACATTTTTTCTCGTTGAATGGTCTCATCATAACCTAAAAAATAGGTGTCCATAGTGTCGCCATTTTTGATTAATGTATTGAAGCCAATTAATTTTTCATTCAGAAAGTAACCATAAAATAAGAAATGGTCTTTCCATATTTTTTTTAAGTTACTGAAATGATTCTGAGATAGAAAAAAAGAGTTAAATGGAGCATTTTTGGCAACGTGATGATAGAGTTCATAAATCAATGCCTCATTTTGTTCTATTTCATCCAGAGCTAATTTTCGTTTAATTATGCCTTCGGCTTTTTTTCTAGCTCTTTTATATTGGTCTCTATATTTCTTGGATAAAGCGTCTATATAATCTTGTTCGTTGTTCCAATGTTCAGGAATTGAGAAAATCATATTGGGTTGCGTAGTGAATTGAAAAACAGATCCAAATGGCGTTTGATTGATTTTGTCTTTTTCGGCTTTAGAGAAATCTTTACTGGTTCTTAAATGAATTTGAATTTCTTCCTTTTTTAACATTCTTTCGATGCTATTTCGGGCCTCAAAAAGCACTTTTATTTGTTCATCGAAAGGGATAAAGTCCAAAAAAGTATAAGCATTTTCACCAGTTAACATACAGTTGCCAAGAAATAAAACGTGGGAAGAAAAACGTTTAAAAGCAAAATTTCTAATAATTGTTTTTAAACATTTATCGCGTTCTCCAAACGATTCTAATTTGTTTAAATCTAAAAACTGACTTAAGGCAACACCCACTAATTGGTTATTTTGAAACACACCTATGAAAAAACATCGCATATTCTCAGGACACGATTGTTCAAGTATTTCAAAGTATTCTCTTTGTAAAAAAATAGTAGAGTTGGCAATTGTATTCCAATTTTCAGGAAGTTCATTTGCTGATTGATAAATTGTAAATGAGAGAGATGTATTCAATTAGATTAAAGTTGGTATAAATGACAAATTTAATCTAAAAAGTCATATATGGTTGGGTATTGCAAAAAGAACTCAAATTAAGGCTTTGAATAGTAAAAAAAGCAGTAGTAGAGTAATAATGTATTAGTATAAAAAAAATGCGTTTCTACAGATTTGAAACGCATTTTTAATTTTATGTCCAGCCACAAATAATGGCGCCCATAATAGTTAGTGTGACTATCCAATATCCAGAATGAATAAAGATGTATTTCCAAGATTTTCTCTCAAATAAGCCATTAATGGCAATCATAGGAAAAGCAAAAAACAAACCGCTAATAAAACCGTGCAATGCGCCGTGTTTAAAAGTTCTGAAGGCGGTTCCATAATCAGCCATAAAGGCCGTGAAAGAGGGGAGAACCTCGTTTACTTTTGCCGGACCACCAACCATTCCAAGTGCTCCCATTTGATGAATAGTTAATGTCATTTCAATAGAAGCAATAAATAAAGAAAAGAGGTAAGTGAAGCCGAAAATTTTTAACATATTTCCTGTTTTTAGCTGGTCTTCAGTTAATCCTGCTTCTTTCATCCAAATGGTTCCAAATACTTTCGGATGATACCAAACAAATCCGACAAAAAGTGTAATAATAGCCGCTACAAATAGTGCTACAAAATTCATTTCCATAATCAACTGGTTTTAAGGTTATTATTCAAATATACAAAAAAGGTTCAAGTTTGGTTGGTAATTTTTTTTGTAGGATTTGAAGGCTTCTTTTTTTTATTGATGTATTTTGTCGATTTTATTTGCATTTCACCTTTAAGTATTCTATTTTTAAAAAGTTTATTTAAGAATATTTTAACAGCTATGAAAAAGGTAATTTGTCTACTGTTTTTGTCTTTAACTGCAAGTTCATTTGCTGCGGTTCCAGCCCTAGAACGCGAGGTTTTGTTAGAATTATATCATTCTACAAATGGCTATCATTGGAAAAACAAATGGAATTTAGCCGCTCCAGTTGCTACTTGGTATGGTGTTACTGTTCTAGAGGATAAAGTAGTAGGTCTCGATTTGTCTGATAATAATTTGTCAGGTTTATTGCCAGAATCTATAGGTAATTTATCATCCTTAAAGAAAATAAATTTTTGCAATAATCGAATTGAGGGTGCTATTCCAAAAACAATAGGTAATCTAACGGCTCTTACGCAGCTAAATTTATCACATAACCAACTTTCAGGAGTGATACCATCATCAATTGGAAATTTATTGAATTTGGTGCAAATAGAGTTGTTTATGAATAAATTAAAAGGGAGCTTGCCATTTGAGTTAGGTAAGTTAAGTAAACTCGAAGTTTTATCTATTTACAATAATGAAATTGAAGGCAAAATTCCAGTTTCCTTATACACTATACAATCTTTAAAAGTGATGTTATTAAGTGGAAATCGCTTAAATGGAGAATTGCTCTCTGATATTGTTAAGCTGAAAGATTTAGAAACATTGAGTTTGTTTGATAATGAGTTGAAAGGTTTGATTCCTAAAGAATTAGAAGCATTAAAAAAATTAAGAGAATTGAACATTTCTTATAATCAGTTCAATGGACCTGTATCCAAGAATTTAGTTGATAAAGATGCTTTGAATATGACGATGTTGACCTCTAACGGAAAAATTGTTTTGCTAGAAACAATATAATTTGTATCAATACGCTTTTAGATTTAGTTAATAAAAAACCTGCTTTTAGCAGGTTTTTTTGTGGAGTATCATAAGAATTGACTAAAGTTTTGGGTATAAAAAAACACCAGCTTTTTCAAGTGGTGTTTTCTAGTAGCGGGAACTGGACTCGAACCAGTGACCTTCGGGTTATGAGCCCGACGAGCTGCCTACTGCTCTATCCCGCGATGTGCGTTTTGTAATCTCAGTAAAATTAACTTAGTAGCGGGAACAGGACTCGAACCTGTGACCTTCGGGTTATGAGCCCGACGAGCTGCCTACTGCTCTATCCCGCGATGTTTCGGGTGCAAATGTACGACGTTTTTCTAGAAATACAACCAAAATTTAAAAAAATGTTTTATTTCGTCTATTGAGTTGATATGGCTACCTTTGCAGCCTATATCTTTTACATCGAATTTTGCGAAGTAAAATTAAATGAATTAAAAATGACACATAAAGCCGGTTTTGTAAATATAATTGGAAATCCAAACGTTGGAAAATCAACACTAATGAATGCTTTTGTTGGGGAACGATTATCTATTATTACCTCTAAAGCACAAACTACCAGACATAGAATTTTAGGAATTGTAAATGGAGACGATTTTCAATTGATTTTGTCCGATACTCCAGGAATTATTAAACCCGCTTATGAAATGCAAGAAGCAATGATGGGTTTTGTAAAGTCGGCTTTTGAAGATGCCGATGTTTTGATTTATATGGTGGAGATTGGCGAACAAGAATTGAAAGACGATGCTTTTTTTAATAAAATTATCCATTCTAAAATTCCTGTTTTGTTGTTGTTGAACAAAATTGATAATTCGAATCAAGAGCAATTGGAAGAGCAAGTAGCTTTTTGGACGGCCAAAGTTCCAAATGCCGAGATTTATCCGATATCTGCCTTGCAAAATTTTAATGTTCCTGAAGTGTTTCAAAGAATCATTGCTTTGTTACCTGAATCTCCAGCCTATTATCCTAAAGATCAATTAACGGATAAACCGGAACGTTTTTTTGTAAACGAAACGATTCGCGAAAAAATATTGTTGAATTACAGTAAGGAGATTCCATATGCTGTAGAAATTGTTACCGAAGAATTTTTGGAAACAGATACTATTATTCGTATTCGCTCTTTGATTATGGTAGAGCGTGATACACAAAAAGGAATTATCATTGGTCATAAAGGTGCCGCTTTGAAAAAAGTAGGAATGGATGCCCGTGTTGATTTGGAAAAATTCTTTGGCAAACAAATTCATATTGAATTGTATGTAAAAGTGAACAAAAATTGGAGAAGCAACGCCAATATGTTGAAGCGTTTCGGGTATAATCAGTAGGGACAGGTCGTGACCTGTCCGTACGGATGTTTGGGAAAATAGTTTAATCAGTAGAGACAAGTCGCGACTTGTCTCTACTTTTTTTTTAGCCCAGATCGTAATGGAAACCCCGTAGTACCAAAAACTAGTGGTTCTTGTGCTGGCAGAGCGACCAACGGAAGCTCCTGCAAGCGCATTAGAACCGCAGTTTTTTGGAACGAGGAGTTGTAATGGAGAGCTGGATTAGCTCCTAATAGGTAGGGTTATTCAATAATTTTTAAAAAGACTTTTTCTAAGTCGTTCATTTGTTTTTCGCCGTTGGATCGGATTTGTCGGGCGATGACATAGAGCAGAAACCAAGCAAAAATCATCATAGAAAGTACGATTAAATCCCATTGTGTGGATTCTTTCAGGACATAATGTGTGTAGGCAATACCGCAAAACACGATGAAAGTACCTGCAATCATAAAATGGAGAAACATAAATAAGGTCCACAAAGTTGGGTCTGGCCCGAAGAGTCCACGGATATGGGTTTCGTTTTCGGATTTTTTTTCTAATTCGAGATGCAAATGGGGAGACCAATATCTTTTTTTATCACCTTTGATGTTGAGCCAAATGTGATAGCCTCTGATTTTGGCATAATAATCTGGCGATTTTTCATAGATGAATTTTTCGAATTTGGAACGTAAAATATCCGCGTTTTCGTTGATGTCTTTGTAAAATCGTAGGCGTAATCTAATTTCGTTATCTGGGGTCATAGCTTTTGGGGAATTGGGTTTGGTATAGTTTAGTTGTGCTAATATATCAAAAAAATTGATTCTCATCGTTTTAAACACTACCTTTGCACGCCTTAACCGCAAAAGTGTGCGCTAAGGATAACTATTTGAATACGAATAAAATGAATAATATTGTTGCGATAGTAGGAAGACCTAATGTAGGGAAGTCAACCCTTTTTAATAGGCTGATACAAAGAAGAGAAGCTATTGTAGATTCAGTTTCTGGGGTAACCAGAGATAGAAACTATGGTAAAAGCGAGTGGAACGGAAAAGAGTTTTCTGTGATAGATACAGGTGGATATGTCCGCGGATCTGATGATGTTTTTGAGGGAGAAATCCGCAAACAAGTTGAATTGGCAATAGATGAAGCCGATGTGATTGTTTTTGTGGTAGATGTAGAAGAGGGAATTACACCGATGGATGAAACGGTGGCTAAGTTGTTGCGTAAAGTGACAAAACCTGTTTTATTGGCCGTAAATAAAGTAGATAATGCGATGCGTGAGAAAGACGCAGTGGAGTTTTATAATTTAGGATTAGGAGAGTACTTTACTTTTGCGAGTATTTCTGGAAGTGGAACGGGAGATTTGTTGGATGCTTTGATCGAAGCTTTCCCAGTGAAACCAGAGCCTGTAAAAGAAGAAGTGGTTTTGCCACGTTTTGCTGTAGTAGGACGTCCTAATGCTGGAAAGTCAAGTTTTATCAATGCTTTGATTGGTCAAGATCGTTTTATGGTTACGGATATTGCGGGTACTACTCGTGATGCTATTGATACTAAATTTGATCGTTTTGGATTTGAATTTAATTTAGTAGATACAGCTGGAATTCGTCGTAAGGCCAAAGTAAAAGAAGACTTAGAGTTTTATTCTGTAATGCGTTCCGTTCGTGCTATTGAACACGCTGACGTTTGTATTTTGGTGATTGATGCTACTCGTGGTTTTGAAGGTCAGGACCAAAGTATTTTTTGGTTGGCAGAGAAAAATAGAAAAGGGGTAATCATTTTGGTTAACAAATGGGATTTGGTAGAAAAAGATACGATGTCTACTCGTGATTACGAAGAGAAAATTAAAAAGGAATTGATGCCATTTACAGATGTGCCTATTCTTTTTGTTTCGGCTTTGACTAAACAACGTTTGTTGAAAGCGCTTGAAGCGACTGTAAAAGTATATGAGGATAGACAACAAAGAATACCTACTTCTAAGTTTAACGAATTTATGTTGAAGGTTATCGAGGCCTATCCACCACCAGCTACTAAGGGGAAATATGTGAAGATTAAATATTGTATGCAGTTGCCAACAGCTACACCGCAATTTGTGTTTTTCGCGAATTTACCACAATACGTAAAAGAACCTTACAAACGCTATTTAGAAAATAAAATTAGAGAACAATGGGATTTTTCTGGTGTTCCGATTGATATTTATATTAGAGAGAAGTAAAAGAAAAGTGAACATAAAAAAGCCTCCAAAATTTTGATTTTGGAGGCTTTTCTTTTGGATTAGATTTACTCAATTCCTACACAAAACAGTTTCAATTTGAGCTTGTAATCAGGGTTTAGCGGTTCATTGGTTTGTGCTAAACGTTGCGATCCTACATTCGCTGGACAAGCAATATCATTGGTAGCGTCGTAAATGATTCTTTTACCGTTTGAGTTTAGGAGTAATTCTTTGGGAACATAGATTTGTACTTTGGTAATCGAATAGCCTGAAGGAAAATAGCGGACATAATATCCGTCAGGATGTAAGGTCCAAATGCCACTTGGTACATCGGTTCTTGGTGGTGCAAAACCAGCAATGATAGCATATTTTTCCATCTCAGCATAGCTGTAGTTTCCTGAGGCAACCAATTTTCGGATTTGATTTTCGGCTTCAAAAATAGTTTGAATTCCTTCTGGTAATTTGCTTTTTGCTTTTTCCATTATATTACCAGGTAATATGCCTAGCGCGCCACCTTCTAATTTCAATAAGTCTTGCGGTGAAAGTAAAGTGATAGCTGTCAACTTTATTTGGCCACTATAATCGGCGAATTTAGTTCGAGCAATAATTGCCCATAACAACATTTGGATATCGTGTTGGTGTACTTCTGGATGTTTTTCAGCATTTTTTAAAATCGTAGTTACAATTTCCTCCTTTGGACCCAAAGTCGGGGCATACATATAACCATCGCCACTAGAAGGAGCAAAAGTTCCTGCCATCAAACAATAACTTTTGGTAGTCATTTCATAAAATCCCTCACAAAGGACATAGCCACCATCAGGAGCTTTGGGAAGTAAATAAAGCGGTTGCGCTTTTTCGTTAGCTTTAAAATCAGGAAGTTTAGATCCAGTTTTGTCTACATCTTCGAATGAAGTGGTTATGGCAGCAGGTTGTTTCAGGATTTTGTCAACCCCTAATGCTTTTGACGCGACAGCCGATCCCGCACTTAACACTTTGTCTTTAAGTCCGCCAAATTGGGCATAAGCGGTAAAAGTCAAAGAGGTTTGTAGTAAGATAATGAAGTAGCTTGTTTTTAATAGGTTCATTTTCATAAATATAGGGCGTTTAAAATCAGCCCAAATATAAAGGAATAAATATTTTCGTACTACTTTATTTATGAAAAAAAGTAAAACTTAATAAATTCTTTACCAATGCATTTTATGAAAAATACTCAGTCTTATGATGTCTCTATTGAAATAGTCGACCCCGCTAGGACGTTGTTGAAAGCTCTTTAGATACCCAAGTTCCACAGAGATATTTTTGTTGATGCCATATTGTAAGGCAGCATAGATTCTATTTTGGTCGAAGGTGTTGTAGAAGATACTTTTTCCAGCATTTAGCATAATCTCATCATATACAATTGCTTTGAGATATTGTTTTTCTTTTTCCCAAAACTGAAATTCTGTCTGCAATCGGTAACGAAATCGCCAACTGAAGGTAGTGCCATCTATAAGTCCTGTTTTAGAAGCGTTGTGTATGAACCGTTCTTCAACCTGTAGTCTTTGGTTGAGGGTTATCTTTTTTAGATTGAACTTATACGTTACATCCTGCTGTCCTCTATATTCAGGAATTTCAAAATCAAAGTCCTGTTTTGGGTCTTGTGTATAAACTGAAAAGTAAGTGAAACCAGCTCCAGTTTCTATATTTGAATTCCATTTGTATCTACCTTGGATTCTAAAAACAAATAGATTTTCGGCAATTGGTTTCAAGAAAACGCGATTGTCAAATTCTGTATGAATGGACCAATTGTCGTTTACCGTCAGTAAATTATAATAGCGAATCCATAGAATATTCTGATGATCAACTTTTTTTTCATTTTGTGCCGAGCTAAGTGTACAAAGGAATAGTAGTATAGGATTCAAAAGACTGTTGTATCTACCTATTTTTTTGTTTGTATAAAAATGTGTTTTCAATAGAAAAAATAAATTTGACGCAAATATATATTATTAATTCTATAAAATTAGTAGAATTATTAAAATATTTTTTATCTAAAAGCAAAGCGCTGATTAACAAGGTTTTTTTGGTTTGGTTTTAAAATAAAAACAGCGCAATGAACTATCATTGCGCTGTTTTTTATGCTTTTGTGAATGTGTTTTTACACTAAAGTAGAAGTTTTACTTACCAACTTCCACTCGAACCTCCACCAGAGAATCCGCCACCGCCGAATCCGCCTCCGAATCCGCCACCGCCAAAACCTCCGCCAGATGAACCACCAAATCCGCCTCCGCCGCCACGGCCAAGGTTACTTAAAATGATAACATCTAGTAGGCTAGGGCCTCCGCCTCCTCGGTTTCCTGAATTGCCACCGCCTTTGTTTTTAGAGAAAATAATAATCAGCACGACAACAATAAAAATCAAAGGTAAAATGGGAAAGCTTTTTCCTGAAGCTTTTTTTCGTTCTCCTTTGTATTTACCTTTGAAAACATCAAAAAGCGCATCGGTTCCTTTATCTATTCCTTTATAATAACTTCCTGCCTTGAATTCTGGTGTAATGATATTTCGGATGATTTCTCCTCCAATTCCAGCAGTTAGTCGGTCTTCGAGTCCGTAACCAGGATTAATGGCTATTTTTCTATCATTTTTAGCAATCAAAATGATGACACCATTATCTTCCTTGGCTTGTCCTATTCCCCAAGTATGCGCCCAATTGGTCGCCAGTTGATTGACGTTTTCATTCTTCAGACTTTCAATAGAAATTACTACAATCTGAGTGGTAGTCGAATCCGAATAGCGAACTAATTTTTCTTCTAGTTGCGCTTTTTCTTCAGCACTAAATAAATTCGCATAATCGTAGACCGAAGTTTGAAAACTAGGTTTTTCTGGAATAGTAAATTGTGCAAAGGTGTACTGAAACGTTAAGAATGCTATAAGCAAAAGAGGTAATCGAAAAATCCCGTTGGAATTTGAAGCATTTAATTTGGAATTTTTCATAGATTATCCTTTAGAAATTTCGTTTGACAATTCATTAGTATCACCTTCTTGCCAAGGGAAATATTTTTTAAGTTGTTCTCCAGCATTTAAAATACCATCAATCAAACCTTGTTTGTAATTTCCTAATTTGAATTGGCTCACCATAGCATCGCGAGTGCAGTCCCAAAAATCAGGAGCTACTACATCGTTTATGCCTTTATCGCCACAAATCACAAAGGTTTTGTCATTCACTGCAAGATAAATGAGTACACCATTTTGTAATTCGGTAGCATCCATATTGAGTTCGTGAAAAACCTCCATAGCACGGTCATAAGCATCAAGAGAAGTGGTAGCTTCTATATGAACTCTAATCTCGCCCGAAGTATTCTTTTCTGCCACACGAATGGCTTCTACTATGGCACTTTCCTCTTCTTTAGTTAAAAAGTCTTCTACTTTTGACATTTGTTTAGTTTTTTTATTGGTATAAAAAAAGCCCCTCCTTCGGAGGGGTTGGGGAGGTTTAGAATTTAACTTCCACAGGTTTTTCTGCACCTTCAACAGCTTGGAAATAAGCTTTTTCTTTGAAACCAAACATTCCAGCAAAAATAGAGTTAGGGAAGGTTTTTATGTGCGTATTGTAAGGTTTAACCGCTTCGTTGAAACGAGTTCTGGCAGTCAAAATTTGATTTTCAGTGCTAGCTAGTTCGTCTTGTAATTTCAAGAAATTTTCGTTTGCTTTTAAATCAGGGTACTTTTCAACAGAAACTAATAATTTCGATAATGAAGAGGAAACACCTGATTGTGCAGAGTTGAATGCGGTTAATTGTTCTGGGGTAATGTTGGTTGGGTCAACAGTAACCGAAGTAGCTTTTGCACGGGCTTCAATAACTGCAGTCAATGTGCTTTTTTCAAAGTCAGCAGCACCTTTAACAGTATTTACTAAGTTTCCAATCAAGTCATTTCTTCTTTGGTAAGAAGTATTGACATTACCCCATGCTTCGTTGATGGTTTGTTCGTAACCAACAGCAGTGTTGTTAATTCCTTTCACCCAGCTATAAATTCCAAATATCACTACAGCTGCAATAATCCAAGGCAAAAATCTTCTCATGTTTATTTAATTTAGTTGTTAATTTTAATTTTTAAAGTTCTGTTTTTATTTGTATTAATTGTGTTTTTATGGCTTCTAATTTTCGAATAATTTCAAATTTATCCAAGGTTTTCTTTTGACCTTCTTTCAAATGGGTTTTAGCGCCTTCTAAAGTAAAGCCTCTTTCTTTGACCAAATGATAGATTAATTGTAAATTTTTGACATCTTCGGGAGTAAACATTCGGTTCCCCTTGGCATTTTTTTTTGGTTTTAAAATATCAAATTCACTATCCCAGAATCGAATTAAAGAGGCGTTAACGCCAAAAGCTTTGGCCACTTCGCCAATGCTGTAATATCTTTTATCTGGTGCTAATTCTATATGCATTTTCTCTTGTTTTTTTAACGCTCTTTTTATAATTATACGAACCGATTACTGTTTAAAATATTAATCTAGTGACTGGTTTTCTTGGTTGGCAGCATTAGAAATAGCAACATATTCTACCGCTGAAATTGAACCGTAATAAAAATTCAACGGATTCACTACTTTACCATTTTTATGCACTTCATAATGCAAATGCGGAGCTTCCGAACGTCCTGTGCTTCCTACATAACCAATGATGTCTCCTCTTTTAACACGCTGTCCCGCTCTGCATTTGTATTTACTCAAATGTGCATAGAGTGATTCGTAACCATAACCATGCCGAATTACAATATGATTCCCAAATCCAGAAGCTGAGTTGTCTGCTCTAGCTACAATTCCGTCGCCACTAGCAAAAATTGGTGTTCCCGTTTTTGCCGTAAAATCCATTCCCTCATGCATTTTACGTGCTTTAGTAAACGGATCGGTACGATAACCAAAACCAGAAGCAACATGTCTTAATTTTTCATTTTGCACTGGCTGAATGGCAGGAATACTGGCCAAAAAGTCCTGTTTGGCTTCTGCCAATTTCAAAATAGCATCTAAAGATTTTGATTGAATCGCCAATTCTTTACTCAAAACATCTACTTTCTTCGTAGTTCTAATCACCAATTCAGAATTGTTATAACCTTGCAAAGCAACATAACTTTTTTTGTAGCCCGATTTACGCTCTTCTTCAGTTATGGGAGCCGTATTAAAATAGGTTCTGTACAAATTATTGTCTCTCTCAGCCATTTGGTCAGCAACTACTTGCAATTGCTCCAGTTTTTTATTTAAAATCGAATAATTTAGCCTCAAATTTTCAATCTCTCTTTGCTGAGCTCTATCATTTGGAGTCTTAAAATAAGGCACATTCAATAGAATCACAAACGACAAAAAACCAAACAAAGCCGAAGCAACAATAAATAAGGCAGCAAAACCAAACTTTTTTCTCTTCTTGGGCGTAATTTTTCGGTACGCTAATTTTTCGGAATCGTAATAATATTTTACTTTCGCCATAGTTTAAAATACCCTATTTTTGCAACCTGTAAAGAGTTAGTCGAACAAATTTAATAAATGTTTCAAATCTTCTTTCTTTTTACATAAATAAAATAAGGGCCTAATCCAGCTATTCGTTGCAAGTTCTCGGTTACAAGCCTTTTTTTTCTAGCTACGTCAGGAGCTTCCTCCGGTCGCTCTGCCCCAGCAAGAAAAAAATAGTCTTCTAATCCTCAAAGCTTTCCACTACTATCTGGGGCAAAAGTTGAGCGGTTACATTCCCGTTTCGTCATTTCGAGACACTCAAGAACCCATCAACAAATAACCGATTAAAAAATAGAAATGAAATCACAAGACGTACGTAAGCAATTTTTAGATTTTTTTGAAAGCAAAGGACATTTAATCGTTCCATCGGCTCCCATAGTGCTAAAAGATGACCCAACGCTGATGTTCAATAACTCAGGAATGGCGCAATTCAAAGAGTATTTTTTGGGTCTAGGAACGCCAAAGAGCCAACGTATAGCCGATACTCAAAAATGTTTGCGTGTTTCAGGAAAGCATAATGATTTAGAGGAAGTAGGTATTGATACCTACCACCACACGATGTTTGAGATGTTGGGGAACTGGTCTTTTGGAGATTATTTCAAAAAAGAAGCCATTCATTGGGCTTGGGAATTACTGACAGAAGTCTATAAAATTGACAAAGACATATTGTATGTAACTGTTTTTGAAGGAAGCGTTGAGGAAAATGTTCCTTTCGACCAAGAAGCCTATGACATTTGGAAAACTTTAATCGCTGAAGACCGAATTTTATTAGGAAATAAAAAAGACAATTTCTGGGAAATGGGAGACCAAGGTCCTTGTGGTCCTTGTTCCGAAATTCACGTAGATATTCGTTCAGCCGAAGAAAAAGCAGTAATTGATGGTAAAGAATTAGTGAATGCTGATCATCCTCAAGTGGTGGAGATTTGGAATAATGTATTTATGGAATTCAACCGTAAAGCGGATGGTTCTCTTGAAAAATTGCCAGCACAACACGTTGATACGGGTATGGGATTCGAACGTCTTTGTATGGTTTTACAAGGGGTTCAATCGAATTATGATACGGATGTGTTTACCCCAATTATCAGAGAAATCGAGACGATTACTGGTACAACCTATACCATCAAAGCTTCCAATGAAGAAGAAGAAAAAATAAATATTGCGATTCGTGTTATTGCAGATCACGTTCGTGCAGTTGCTTTTGCCATCGCCGACGGGCAATTGCCATCCAACACAGGCGCAGGATATGTAATTCGAAGAATTTTACGTCGCGCTATTCGTTACGGCTTTACTTTCTTGAATACCAAAGAACCTTTTATCTATAAATTAGTAGATACGTTAAGTGCACAAATGAGTGCCTCTTTTCCTGAAATTCGTTCTCAAAAAGCCCTTTGTTCTAACGTAATTCGTGAAGAAGAGAGTTCGTTCTTGCGTACGCTAGATCAAGGTTTGGTTTTACTAGATGCCGTGATTACAAACAATCAAAGCAAGGTGATTGATGGTAAAAAAGCTTTTGAATTGTACGATACGTATGGTTTTCCAATTGATTTAACAGCTTTGATTTTATCTGAAAAAGGATTGCAACTAGACGAAAAAGTTTTTGAAGAACAATTACAATTGCAAAAAGAACGTTCACGTGCGGCTTCAAAAGTTACTGCGGGTGATTGGAATGTAATTGTAGAAGATGATATTCAGGAGTTTGTAGGATACGACCGTTTGCAGCACCAAGTAAAAATCACAAAATACCGTAGAGTAGAGAGTGTAAAAGACGGAGAAATTTTTCAATTGGTTTTTAACGCGACTCCTTTTTATGGGGAAAGTGGTGGACAAACAGGTGATAAAGGGTATCTAGAAGCTAGTAATGGCGACATTACTTACATCATTGATACCAAAAAAGAGAACAATCAAACGATTCACTTGGCAAAATCATTGCCTGATAATTTAACCGATACTTTCCAAGCGATTGTAGATGTGAAGCAAAGAGCAAGAACTTCTTCTAATCATACTGCAACCCACTTGTTGCATCAAGGTTTGAGAAAAGTGTTAGGAACACATATTGAACAAAAAGGTTCTATGGTGCGTTCGGCTTCTTTACGTTTTGACTTTTCGCACTTCTCTAAAGTGTCAGACGAAGAATTGAAAGAAGTAGAAAACTTTGTAAACGCTCGTATTCGTCAAAGTTTACCATTGATAGAGAAACGTGGTATCCCAAAAGAACAAGCATTAGAAGAAGGTGCTATCGCTTTGTTTGGAGAAAAATATGGCGACTTGGTGCGTATGATTAAGTTTGGAGATTCAGTAGAGCTTTGTGGAGGAACACACGTGGCGAATACTTCTGAGATTTGGCATTTCAAAATTGTTTCAGAAGGTGCTGTTGCTGCAGGAATTCGCCGAATTGAAGCGATTACAAGTGAAGCGGCTAAGGATTTCTTTGAAACACAATTGATTACTTTTGGAGAAATGAAAGAGGTGTTGAAAAATCCAAAAGACCCAATCAAAGCCATTTATGGATTGCAAGACGAAAATGCTCAGTTGAAAAAGCAAATAGAAGCGTTGCTAAAAGACAAAGCCAAGAATATGAAAGGCGAATTAGCAGCTGCTTTTCAAGAAATAAACGGAGTGAAATTCTTAGCGCAACAAGTAGATTTAACTGCTGAAGGCGCCAAAGATTTGGTGTATGAATTAGGTAATTTAGGAAACAATATTTTCATTGTTTTGGCTACTGTAAATGAAGACAAGCCAATGTTGACCTGCTATATTTCTAAAGAATTAGTAGCTGATAAAAATCTAAATGCGGGACAAGTAGTTCGCGAATTAGGGAAATACATCCAAGGAGGCGGAGGTGGACAACCTTTCTTTGCTACAGCTGGAGGTAAGAATGCAACAGGTGTTTCTGAAGCTTTAGAAAAGGCTATTGATTTTGTGAAATAAAATTCTAATAATAAATAGAGCCCTATCGTTTTTATGAAATGATAGGGCTTCTTTGTTGGTATCAGTTAGAAAGTTGCTGTTTCATAAAGGCTTCTGCGGTATCTTTTTTTCTGCATTCAATAATTCCTAAAATTCCAAAAACTATTGGGGTAATTCCAAATAGCAAGGAAACACCAATAAGTAGAGGTTCCGATTTTACTTCTTTTGGGATAAAAGTGATAAAGATAAAAACCACAAAATCCCAAAGCCAATGCACAATCATTGCAGGAATGATGTTGATGGATTTAATTCGCATCGCCAAGAATAAGATTCCCGAAAAAGTAGCCATAAAAGCTTGTAAAGTACTGCTAGCAAAGTCACCTGTAACAAACCCGTTAAGTACGTGAACGGAACCAAAAAGCAAACTAACCACAAGTATTGATTGTAAATAAGAGTATTTTTGAACAAAACTATTCAATAAAATCCCTCTAAACATAAGTTCTTCGGAAACCCCAACTACAAAAGTGTTGCCTAAAACCAGTAATAAAGTACCTGCATCAACATTTCCTTTCCACAGTACAACAACTAGTAAAAGAGAAATCATAACCATTGGATAGATATAAATCCTGTGTTTTGCATTGAGAGTGCTATTGAAACCAACATCTGTTGTTAGTTTTCTTGTAAACATATAAACTAACAGAATGAAACAGGCTAAGAAAATACTGTAGGAAGGCTGGGAGCTTACCATTTCGTCTAGTTTAACTTCTTTGCCTCCAGCTAGAAAAATGGAGCCGTACAAAGTGATAGTTGCCCAGATTACAAGCAGTATCAAAGCAAATGGGATGGGATTTTTTTTCATAAATAATTGGTTTTGGTTTGTAGTTAATTTTAATTAAATTAAACTTACAAAAAAAAAAGGAATACCTTATTTAAATATATGTGTTTAATTTTGAGTAAATTAACTGGAATTGCCTTTATATCAATGTACTATGGATTTTAAAACTACTGTTTCTATTCCAATAACGAATACGCCGATAGTTTATTCGTCACAAATACTACTCTTAGGTTCTTGTTTTGCTGAAAATATGGGGGATAAATTGTGCTATTATAAATTTCAAACCCAAGTGAATCCTTTTGGTATTATTTTTAACCCATTTTCTATTGAAAAACTTATAGAGAGAGTGGTGTTACAACGCTATTTCACCAAAGATGATATTTTTTTCTTCAATGAAAGATGGCATTGTTATGAAGTGCATTCTGAGTTGAGTGATGCTGATGCCGAAGTAGTGTTGAGTAAACTGAACCGAATTCTTTTAGACACCCAAAAGCAATTACAGCAAGCGACCCATATTATTTTTACCTATGGTACTTCGTGGGTATATCGGCATATTGAAACCAATGCAATTGTAGCGAACTGCCACAAAGTGCCACAAAAGCAATTTACCAAAGAGTTGTTATCGATTGATAGCATCCAAAAATCGATTCAAAATACGGTCTCTTTGATTGAAACCATAAATCCAAAATGTAATTTCATTTTTACTGTTTCGCCCGTTCGCCATCTCAAAGACGGTTTTGTCGAAAATCAGGTAAGTAAAGCGCATTTGATTGCTGCAATATATGCAATAACAAACACTAAACAACAAACATTAAACTATTTTTCCAGCTACGAAGTTATGATGGACGAGCTTAGAGATTATCGTTTTTATGCCGATGATATGATGCATCCTAGTTCAATGGCGATTGATTATATTTGGGAACGATTTGCTGCCACTCAGATTGACGCCAATGCAATAGCTACAATGGAATTGGTACAAACCATACGAAAAGGGTTGGCGCACCGTCCTTTTAATCCTTATTCAGAAAGCCATCAGAAGTTTGAGGCGAATCTGAAAGAAAAAATAGCTACATTAGAGGCACAGTATTCATTTATGAAATTTTAGTTATGTTGAAACGCATTTTAATTGGAGTTGGAGTAGTAGTTATTGGCTTGTTGTTGTTTAAATACTGCGATTTTAAAAAAGAAAAAGAAGACGAGTTCGATTACAATACGAATCTCATTCAGCAACAAATCCTAAATGTGGGGAAATTGGTGGTGACCGAAGGCCATTTCTCGGAAGTCATCACGTATAAGAATTCGAATAAGTACTTTTTGGATATGATTTCTTTTGAAAAGAAGGCGATTGTGATTGTGAATGCCAAAGTAACAGTAGCTTATGATTTGCATCAAATGAAATACGATATCGATGAAAAGAACAAAACCATAACGATTCTTTCCATTCCAAAAGAAGAGATTTCGATTTATCCCGACATCCAATATTATGATGTGGAGCAAAGCAAGCTCAATGAATTCACAGGAGCGGATTACAACAAAATCAATAAAACTGTACGAGCAAATTTGGCCAAGAAAGTAGATAAATCGACACTGAAGTCCAATGCTAAAAATCGTTTGGTAAGCGAAATCTCCAAAATGCTCATTTTAACGAATTCTTTAGGCTGGAAACTACAGTACAATGGTGAAGTCATCGAAACCGAAAGCCAGCTAAAACAGGATTTGAAGTTATAAAGCAAAAGTAAATTACAAAAAATAAATTCCAAATTCCATAAAAAAAACGGTTTACATCGAAAGGTGTTTTTAAAAATTAAACCGCCAATTCGCAAATTTTTATTTCATATTAAAAATTTGCGAATTTGCGGTTATTTTTTGCTATTTGATTGATAAGTAGCAGTTAAACGGGAATCTACACAATCTGTGTTTGTAAATTTTAGTGAACAGTTTCCTCTTTTTCAAAAATCAATTCTAAACCATTTGAAATTAATTGGGCAACCTCAGGACGCTGTTTTTTAAGATTTTCTAAATGAGAAAGAATCTCGGTAAGTAATTGCGTTTCGTTTCTTTCTTTTAAAAGTTCTGCCAATTCTACAGAAAGCAACCAATCATTAGGATGTTCTTGTTTTAATTTTTCAAAAATGGGAGCCAATGAGGTCGTCGTGTCTTTTGTCTCACGGATATTTCGAACGGTATGATACAATACTTCTAAGGCATCTCTTTCTTCTGAGGTTGAAGCTTTGATGGTTTTGCTGCTCGGTACGTGAGCAATCAAATCAAAACTATTCACATCTGCAGGTCCAGAAAAAGCCGAAACTAATTTCTTACCCACCGCCATATCATAAGTTCCCCATTCTGGTTGAAAAAGAACTGTTTCACCGTGGGTAACCGTACAGTTTTTGAAAGAAATTAGGATGATTTCGCCGTGGAGATTTCGTTTCCCAGTTATGATTTCGCCAACTACTTTGATGTTACCTTCAAACTCCAAAGTGGCGGTTTCGCCTTCGTAAATGTCGTATGCTTTTAAGTCACGTGGACTCATATCTTCAATAGCGAGGTTGATGCCTTTGAGTTTGCCAATGGGGCTACCAAAACCTTCTAAGTGAGCAGCAGTTCCATGTCCTACTAATTCTTTTTCACGATTAGCCAAGGCTGTTTTTCCAGTGGTTTGTAGGTAAATCGGTTTACCTTCATATTCAATCACGTTGGTAAAAACACCCGAGATTTGTAAACCAGTACTCAATTCCACAGTTCCCAAAGCTTTGGAATCGATGAGTTTTTTAATGCCAGATAAACCACCTGTTCTCAAAGCCATCGTGTTGGCAAATTCTTCTAGAATTAAGCTCAAGTAAGCGAAATCAGGAGTTACATAGAGTTGCGGTTGCACTTTGGTAATATCAAAACTTTGTTGTGCTGCGCTAAACGTGTAGGGTATTTTTTTGACGTTATCGGTCATGCACCAAGCGCTTTCTCCAATGGAGGAAAGTAAGCCGGCGCCGTATATTTTTGGATTTTCTAATGTGCCAATTAAACCGTACTCCACGGTCCACCAATGTAAGTTTCGGATTTGTGCCATTTCTGATAGCTCACCCATATTGTTTTGCAAATCTTCTACTGCTTTTTCTGCGGCTTCTATTTCGCTTTGTGGGGTTCCCTCGGCTTCTTTTAGAATCGAAAGCAAACGAATGGCTTCATACATTTCGTAATCCTTATGCGAAGAGATGGCTTTGCAACCAATTTCACCAAAACGACGCAAGTATTCGGCATATTCTGGATTGGCAATAATAGGAGCGTGTCCAGCACCTTCGTGAATGATATCTGGAGCAGGAGTGTATTCGATATGTTCTAATTGACGAATATCTGAGGCAATCACCAACACATTATAGGCTTGGAATTCCATAAAAGCGTTGGGTGGAATAAAACCATCTACGGCAACGGCAGCCCATCCAATTTCGGACAATATGCGATTCATACCGTACATACTCGGAATGGAGTCTATTTCTATGCCTGTTTTCTTTAACCCTTCAAGGTAGGAACTGTGGGCGACCTTGGATAGGTAGTCCACGTTTTTACGCATCACATAGCGCCAAACGGCTTGGTTGATGGGCGTGTAGTCTTCGTAATCTTGAGGTTTGATAAACTGTTTCAAATGTTTCGGTAATCGCTCGATTAGGGGATTACTTTCTATTTTTGCATTCATATCGAAATCGGTATAGTTTTTTGTAAAAATACAATTTCGAATGATTATTTTCAGGTTTTTATTGGGTATTTTTAGTAAACCAAGTGTTTTTATAGGATTTTAACAATGGTTTACTTTTTAAAAATAGTCCCAATGAAAGTCCTTTAGCCCCGACAGTAGCGGAAATCCTTTGGTGCCGGGGTTCGGTACCAAAGATTGTAGCGGATGGCGGGAACCCATACTGGCTGATACTGCCTTTTGTTTCGCTCCTGATTGTAGGGCTAATTTTATGTATTGGCTATACTCCTTTTGAAAATGGCACGCGGATGACACAGATTTAAACGGATTTTTTGCTGTTAGAATCCGTTTTGTCCGTTTGTCATTGTTGGATAGTTATCTTTTATTTCAATTGCTCTCTTTCGGCTTTCCTAAAATACTCAATCTTATAGTTGAACATTTCGGCCATATTTTTGGCTCTCAGTTTCGCTTCATCGGCTAGTGGGCCTGCAAACAAACCGTCGATTGTGGTGGTGAAAATCGCCATCCAGCGGTCGAAATGGGTTTTGTCTACGGGCAATTGTTTGTGTGGCGGAAACGGACTTCCCGAATAGGTGTGAACTTCGAGTAAAATCGTTTGCCAAAAGCGGTACATTTTCTCGAGATGTTCTGGCCAGCGTTCGCCTATTTTTTCGTTGAAAACGGGGCCAATGGCCTCGTCTTGGCGCACATTGGTATAGAAGGTATCGACCATTTTTTTGATGTCGTTTAGGTCTTGTATGTCTTGAGTAGGAGTCATAACTGTTTAAAAATTTGGTTTCAAAGGTACTTTTTTACTGGAAAAGGAGCTTGTTTTTTTAGTTTCTTTTAACCAATGAGTTGGGTGAATAAATCCTGTTTTTCGTTGAGGTATTGGTACACAAATCCCATTTTTTTCATATTGTCTTTGATGGCTACAATGTCGTTTGGATTTTTCACTTCTAAACCTACTACCACAGAGCCTACTTCTCGACTGTTCTTTTTAGCAAATTGGAAATAGGTGATGTCATCGTCTGGTCCTAAAATGGTATTGACAAATTCTTTCAATGCTCCAGGACGCTGCGGAAATTGTATCATAAAATAATGCATTAATCCTTCGTAAAGTAATGAGCGTTCTTTGATTTCGGCGGTGCGTTCAATATCGTTATTGCTGCCGCTTACCACGCAAACCACAGTTTTACCTTTGATTTGGTCTTTATAAAAATCCAACGCTGCAATGGTCAAAGCGCCTGCGGGTTCTACGACCATCGCTTCTTCGTTGTACAAACGCAAGATAGTGGTGCACACTTTTCCTTCGGGAACAAGGACGATATCGTCTAGGTTTTTTTGACAAATGGCGAAGGTTTGGTCGCCCACTTGTTTTACGGCGGCTCCATCTACAAATTTGTCTATAGTGTCTAAAGGTGTATTGGCTTGATTGGCAATCGATGTTTTCATCGAAGGGGCACCTTGCGGTTCAACACCAATGATTTTGGTATTTGGGCTAAGGTGTTTAAAAACGGTGGATAGGCCAGAAGCTAAACCGCCACCTCCTATGGGAACAAAAACATAATCGATGGGTTGTTGGTATTGTTCAACAATTTCGAGTCCTACGGTACCTTGTCCTGCAATGACTTTCTCGTCGTCAAAGGGATGGATAAATGCTTTTTGGTTGTCCTTGGCGTCGGCAACAGCTTTGGCATAGGCATCATCAAAGGTGTCACCTGTTAAAACAATTTCGACCCATTTTTTGCCAAAGAGTTGTACTTGTTTTACCTTTTGATTGGGCGTGGTTTTGGGCATATAGATTTTGCCTTGTATTTGCAAAAGATGGCAAGAGTACGCCACCCCTTGTGCGTGATTGCCAGCGCTGGCGCACACAATGCCATTTGTTTTTTCGCTTTCGTTTAAGGATTTTATTTTGTTGTATGCGCCTCTAATTTTATAAGAACGCACCACTTGAAGGTCTTCTCTTTTAAGTAAAATAGTAGCTCCAAATTCTTCTGAAAGATTGAAGTTTTCAGTTAAAGGAGTAGTTGGAACTACGTTGGCTAATTCTTGTTGTGCTTGTTGTATGGATTGAAATAAGTTCATTTTATTTGTTTTTAATTGAATTGTAATGTTGATTTTTTGAGGGTGCTTTGTAGCGCGTAAAAGTGCTCATTGATAATTTTACCACAACAAATCCAATGCTCTTTTTCTTGAAATAAAAAGGAAATAGGATAGTGTGTGATTTGTTCTCTGTCTATGGTTGGAATTTTGAAAAGTATAATTTGATGGGTTTCTAGTTCATTTTCATTTTGGGTGTAACAACAAAAAACCTCGATGATTCGTTCCAAAATAGCCACTATGGTTTTGCTATTCGTTTCGTCATTCCAATAGTCAATCCTGATTTTGTATAGTGAAGTGTGCTCACAAATGTCAACCCAAAAATGGTCGATTTGTAGCTTTTTCCGAGTGAATATCAAGACAATTTTACTGATTAGCGTGGCTTCTTTTTCGCAAAACAGCGTAAGGGTTATTTTTTCTTTCATTGTTATTGTGGTTCATTTTTATTCAAAAAAAAACCTTTCTCAAGTGACGAGAAAGGTTTCATACTTATGCATAACATCCTAACTCGTCAACAAAGACGAATAATAATGATGTTAATAATATTAGTGTTTTGTGTCATAATCTAAAAAAAAACCTCCCAATTGGGAGGTTCTATATTGTTATTGTTAATACTATACAGCGCCTCACATTCTCATCGAATGATAATTAAAATGCTGCTAATAATTGTGTTATTGTTTTTCATATAAAAATGGGATACCGCAAATATAAACAATTATGGTGTTCACCACTATTTATTTTTTCACTGGAGGATATTGTGCTAAAATTTTCCCCACAAATTCAGCAACTACTTCGTCTTTTTTGTCCGTGTTTTTAGTTAAGGTTCCAATACCTTCACCTTGCCAAATCATTTCTTTCTTTTTAGCATCGATGAGGTCGATAAACAAGGTGCCTTCGGTAGAGGTGGAAACGGTGGTTTGGTTGCCACCCATCATCCAAGGATTCCAGCCCCAACCCCAGCCGTAACCCCAACCAGCGTTGAATTGGTTTACGCTAACTTGCTCTCTGGATTTGGTAAAAATATTGATTAACAAATCAGGTGTTTCGCTTTTGGTAAATCCTTTGGCAGTCATTTGTTGGTCAATGGCTCTCAAAATACGTTTTTTGTCCAAATCAGAAATCTCTACTTTGTCAATACCCGCTTTATAATACGCATAGGTTTTGTAAGGAGAAAAATCTACATTTTTGTCGTAATCCGAATATACTCTAACGGAACTACAAGAACTAAAAAAAACAACTAGCACTAAGGCAAATAATGATATAGGTTTCATATGGATATTGTTTAAGTTATTATCTATTATGATTCTCGCTTTCTACTGCAAAATAATCTATTTTCAGTTCAAGATAGTTTTTTTAACATTAGATTATAACTATCAAAATGTTAGTTTAAAACCACCAGTATCTTTCAAAAAACGGATTTGTTATGAAGATTTCAAAGGAAATCCTGTATTATAGCAAATGGTCTTCAACAGCATTCGGAAGCGTCACTTTTAGTAAAGGTTCTACTTCCATAGCGCGTTTGATGGCAAAAATCGCTCCTTCGTTACGCGCCCAGCTTCTGCGAGAAATTCCGTTGTTGACATCCCAAAACAACATTGATGCCAAACGTTTAGAAGCTTCTTTGGAACCATCAAGAACCATACCAAAGCCGCCATTGATAACTTCTCCCCAGCCAACACCGCCGCCGTTGTGAATAGACACCCAAGTAGCGCCGCGGAAACTATCACCAATCACATTATGAATGGCCATATCAGCGGTAAATCTTGAACCGTCATAAATATTCGAAGTTTCTCGGTAAGGCGAATCGGTTCCTGAAACATCGTGGTGGTCACGACCTAAAACCACATAACCTATTTCGCCTTTGGCAATGGCTTGGTTGAATGCTTCGGCGATTTTAGTACGTCCTTCGGCATCGGCGTATAAAATTCGCGCTTGTGAACCTACCACTAATTTATTTTCTTGAGCACCTTTAATCCACTGAATGTTATCCTGCATTTGTTGCTGGATTTCTATAGGGGAGGTTTCAATCATTTTCTCTAAAACGGCACAAGCAATAGCATCTGTTTTGGCCAAGTCTTCTGGTTTTCCTGAGGTACATACCCAACGGAAAGGACCAAAACCATAATCAAAACACATCGGTCCCATAATATCTTGTACGTAAGAAGGGTATTTGAATTCTCTACCAAGCGTTGGATTTTCAGCCATAACATCGGCTCCCGCTCTTGAGGCTTCTAGTAAAAAGGCGTTGCCGTAATCAAAGAAATACGTGCCTTTTGCGGTATGTTTGTTGATAGCCGCTGAGTGACGACGTAATGTTTCTTGCACTTTTTCTTTAAAAAGTTCCGGTTGGTTGGCCATCATTTCATTGGCTTCCTCAAACGAAATGCCCGCTGGATAATACCCGCCAGCCCACGGATTATGCAAAGAAGTTTGGTCAGAGCCCAAATCGATATGCATATTTTCTTGGTCAAAACGCTCCCAAACGTCTACAATATTGCCTAAATACGCAATAGAAACGGTTTCGTTGTTGGTTTTTGCTAAGGCGACACGTTGCACTAAAGCATCTAAATCTTCAATCACTTCATTAATCCAACCTTGGCTGTGACGAATATGGGTGATTTTTGGATTCACTTCGGCGCAAACGGTGATACAACCCGCAATATTTCCCGCTTTGGGTTGCGCGCCACTCATTCCTCCCAATCCAGAAGTCACAAATAAACCGCCTTTTGGATTCTTTTTAATTTTTCTAAAACCATTCAAAACCGTGATGGTCGTGCCGTGCACAATACCTTGTGGACCAATGTACATATAACTTCCAGCCGTCATTTGTCCGTATTGCGAAACGCCCAAGGCATTCATTTTTTCCCAATCGTCTGGTGCAGAATAATTCGGAATCACCATCCCATTGGTCACCACCACTCTCGGCGCCTCTTTATGCGACGGAAACAATCCCATCGGGTGCCCAGAATACATCGTCAACGTTTGCTCATCGGTCATTTCCGATAAGTATTGCATCGTCAAAAGGAATTGTGCCCAATTTTGAAACACCGCGCCATTTCCGCCATAGGTAATCAACTCGTGCGGATGCTGCGCTACGGCATAATCCAAATTGTTTTGAATCATCAACATAATGGCTTTCGCTTGCTCGCTTTTCCCGGGATATTCGTCAATCGGACGTGCGTACATTTTATAATCAGGACGAAAACGGTACATATAAATACGACCGTATTGCTCTAATTCTTCCGAGAATTCAGGCACTAATTCCGAATGATGTTTCGGGTCAAAATAACGCAACGCATTGCGCAACGCCAACTTTTTTTCTTCTGCCGTCAAAATTTCTTTACGTTTCGGCGCGTGATTTATGGCCGCATCATAAGGCTTAGGTTGTGGTAATATATCAGGAATTCCTTGTTGGATTTGTTCTTTAAATGTCATCTTTTTTTTGTTTTTACAATCGAAAATAAAATAATAGCGATACTTTTTAGTAAGATTTGGGCGAGACCCCAATACCCCAAGTGGCCTATGCAGCGTTGTCGTGATGCGGCCACTTGTGGTATTGCGGTCGGGCTATCCACGCTACTTCGGTAGCCAGTTCCTATCCCTCTCGCGACCCGTAGACCAAGGACTTTTTGCTTCCAAAACTTCTTGGGCAGTATATCGTCACCCTCTAGTTGGTTAAAAACCGACTAAGGATACCTAATGTCCGACCGGTGGTAGGACTTGTATATTTTGATTCTGTATTGTAAAGAAAGGACATCCATTTCTTAGCGTTTTTTTATATTTTGAGTTCAATCATTTCATCGAGACTTGTGAACTTTGGTAAGTCTAATATAATTTGCTTTCTTCTTTCATCACCAAAGAAACACACCCCCGACCCCTATAACTCCCTTTTTTATTTTTTTGGAGTCGTTGAATCTTCGATTTCGAGAAGGGAGTAGTAGCTGCATTGAAATCGCGAATCTTTTGTTTTTTGTGCTTTCTGCTTTTACCGCCCTAAATCTGAACACTAAAAACTGAGCACTGACCACTAATTTCTGCCTTCTTCAATCTGCCTTCTATTTTCTATTCTCTATATTCTATTTCCCTACCTCTGTCTTCTTAAATTCTCCCGTTTTCTTATCATAGCCATACGGACAATGACGGCAACCGCTTTTGCAGCAATAACCTCTTTTTAGGTGATGCTTTTCGGTAAAACATTTATAGCCTTCGGGAGTAAAGTAAAAATCTTCACCCTCGATTAATTTATTTTCATTACTTTGCTCTAACATAAGCGACTTGTTTTTTGGGGATGTTCGTGCTACTAGAACGAATGGTGTTTTCCTTAAATAAAAGGCTGCAACAGTTGCAAATCTATAAATTTTAAAGCGAAATGATTCTTATTGTTGCTAAATATTTAATTCCAAAAGGATATAGCGGCCTCGCTGCTTTTCCGTTTGTGCTAGTTAAAAAAGAAGGCTACAAAGAAAATCGCATTTTCATCAATCACGAAAAAATACATTTGCGTCAACAACTCGAATTGCTGATTGTCCCTTTTTTTATTTGGTACAGCCTAGAGTTTTTGCTGAGATGGTATCAATACAAAGATAAAAATTTGGCGTATCGGAACCTGAGTTTTGAACGCGAAGCTTATGCGAACGAATCCAATTTGAGTTACCTTGAAACGAGGAAATATTTTAGTTTTTTAAACTATTTGCACACAAAAAGAAATTAAAAGCCTATTTAACCGCAAGGTTCGCAAAGAAAGCGCAATGACCGCAAAGCTTAGTGAACTTTGCGTAAATCTTTGCGAACCTTGCGGTTAATTTTATAAAATCTATACACTTTGAATCAAGAAATAACATACGAATTGCCCAATGGAATTACTCTTGAGATAAAAAGGGAGGATTTACTTCATCCTTTTGTCTCAGGCAATAAATTCCGAAAACTAAAATACAATGTACTCCAAGCCAAAGCCGAAAATCAGTCGGTTTTGCTCACTTTTGGAGGCGCTTTTTCCAATCATATTGCTGCTGTGGCGTATGCCGGAAAAGAGCAAGGTTTTGAAACTATTGGTATAATTCGAGGGGATGAATTACGTTATAAAATTTCGGAGAATCCTACCTTGTCTTTTGCTCAAGAATGCGGAATGCGTTTTGAATTTGTCACCCGTGAAGCCTATCGTCATAAAACAGACGCTGCTTTTATTGAAGAACTTAAAGCACAATTCGGGTCTTTTTATTTGGTTCCCGAAGGTGGTACCAACGATTTGGCAGTCAAAGGATGTGAAGAAATCCTAACCGAGCTAGATGCCGATTTTGATTTTGTTTGTAGCGCTGTTGGAACGGGAGGCACCATTTCGGGACTCATTAACAGTGCTTTGCCGCATCAAAAAGTTTTGGGATTTCCAGCGTTAAAAGGGGATTTTTTACAAGATGAAATTCGTAATTTTGTCCAAAATAAAAATTGGGAGCTCCAAATCGACTATCATTTTGGAGGTTATGGTAAAGTAACCACCGAATTTATCGAATGGATGAATTGGTTTTATGCACAAACGGGTATTCCGTTAGACCCAATTTATACTGGAAAAATGGTTTTTGGCGTTATGGATTTAATCCAGCGCAACTATTTTCCACCAAAATCCAAAATTCTGATGATTCACACCGGTGGACTCCAAGGAATTGCGGGTATGAATGCCAAATTAAGAAACCAAAACAAACCGATTTTAGTACTATGATGAAACAAATTTTCTGCCTGATGGTATTGCTGTTTTTGGTAAGCTGTAACAGTACTAAACCGGTTACTCAAACCCATAAAAAAAACACAACTCCCGCTAAGAAAACAGTCGTTTATACTAAGACGCCATCTGCTAATGGTGTTGCCACTAAAAGATTAGAGGTGGTCAATCAGTACATAGAACAATACAAAGGAATTGCAATGAGCAATATGAAAAATTTTGGCATTCCTGCGAGTATAATATTGGCACAAGGAATTTTAGAATCGGGTGCTGGGAAAAGTAGTCTAGCAGTCAATTCCAACAATCATTTTGGTATCAAATGTCATAATGATTGGGAAGGAGAATTTGTACACCAAGATGATGATTCAGAAAAAGAATGTTTCCGAAAATATGAAGACCCTGCGGGTTCTTATAAAGACCACTCTAAATTTTTGACAACCAAAAAACGATATGCCTCTCTTTTTTCGTTGGCGAAAGGAGATTATGTGGCTTGGGCTATGGGATTGCGAGCCGCTGGATACGCCACCGACCCGCTGTATCCTGAAAAACTGATAGCCTATATTGAACGCTATGATTTACATCAGTACGATAGTCAGGTTTTGGGAAAAAGTGGGGTAAATTATCCCGTTTCGAGTCGAGTAGACAACCAAGGGGTAAACGGTGATGGAACGTTGTATGAAGTCCAAAAGGGCGATACGTTGTATTCCATTTCCAAAAAATTCAATGTTTTGGTCGAAGATTTACAACGTAAAAACAACTTAACAGACAACGCCATTTCAATTGGGCAAAAATTGATTGTTAAGTAAAATAGCCGTTGGTTAAAGCTGATATTTTAGAATTAAAAATACTTTATAAATAGTAAAAATATGATATACCAAAGAAGCAGTCAGCTTTTTGCTGAAGCGGAAAAAGTAATTCCAGGAGGCGTAAATTCGCCAGTACGAGCTTTTAAAGCCGTGGGTGGTACTCCAATTTTTGTAAAAAGAGCGCAAGGAGCGTATTTATATGATGAAGATGGTAACCGATTGATTGATTACATTAATTCTTGGGGACCTATGATTTTGGGTCACGCTTACGAACCCGTTGTGGATGCGCTAACGGAACGTGCCAAATTAGGAACCTCTTTTGGAATGCCTACGGAATTGGAAACTAAAATTGCTGCTTTGGCAGTTGCTATGGTGCCGAATATCGATAAAATTCGTTTTGTGAATTCGGGGACAGAAGCTTGTATGAGTGCCATTCGTTTGGCGCGTGGCTTTACCAAAAGAGATAAAATCATCAAGTTTGCAGGTTGCTATCACGGTCATTCCGATTCGTTTTTGATTGCAGCGGGTAGTGGCTTAAGTACTTTTGGAGTACCTAATAGTCCTGGAGTAACAGAAGGAACGGCTAAAGATACTTTGTTGGCTCGTTACAACGATTTAGAAAATGTTAGCGCTTTGATTGCTGCCAATCCCAATGAAATTGCAGCCATTATTGTAGAACCCGTTGCGGGAAATATGGGTTGTGTACCACCACTCAACGGATTCTTAGAAGGCTTACGTGAGTTGTGTTATGCTAACGGAATATTATTGATTTTTGATGAGGTAATGACTGGCTTCCGTTTGGCAGCAGGTGGAGTTCAAGAATTATACGGCATTCAAGCGGATATCGTTTGTTTTGGAAAAGTAATTGGTGGCGGATTGCCAGTAGGGGCTTTTGCTGCTCGTGAAGAAATTATGAATTACTTGGCGCCACTAGGTCCCGTGTATCAAGCTGGAACATTATCTGGGAATCCGTTAGCGATGGCGGCTGGATTGGCGATGTTAGAAGCCTTAAATAACGACAGAGCAGTATTTCAACGATTGGAAGATAAAACTTCTTATTTAGAAGCAGGAATTCGTAAAGTACTTACCGCAAATGGTGTGGTTTTTACCATCAATAGAGTAGGTTCTATGATTTCGGTTCATTTTGATGCGGCGCCTGTTGTCGATTTTCAATCGGCTGCTAAAGGAGACAATGCCACCTTTAAAAAATTCTTCCACGGTTTGCTGCAAGAAGGAATTTACATTGCACCATCGGCTTATGAAACGTGGTTTATTACCGATGCGTTAACTTATGAAGATTTAGATTTCACCATACAAGCTATTGATAAAGTATCGAAGACTTTTTAAGAAATAGTAGCACAACAAAAAAGGGAGTTTCTTGCTGTAGAAACTCCCTTTTTTTATTAATAATCACCTTTATGTCTTCGTCTTTCTTCTCTTTTCTCGAGCATTTTTTCTTTTCTAATTTCACGGTCGTTTTCCCATTTGGTGTATTGTTCAGGGGTTAAAATCGACTTCATTTTGGCATCATTTGCTTCTTTTTCGGCTTTCATTTTTTTAGCCATTTCTTTTCTTTCTTTAGCAGAAGCTAGTAATTGCTCGTCTTTTTTGGCTTCTCTTTTGGCTTTAAAATCAGCTGCTTTTGCGCTTTGCTCTGCCAATAATTTTTTTACTTCTTCTTGTTGTTTGGCATTTAGATTTAAATCCGTAGTCAATTTGTTTAAATGTTTCTCCTGACGTTGTTCTGGAGTCAATTTTTCCATTTCGTCACGATTTGGTCTTTCTCTTCTTTGCTGTGCGACACTGCTTAAACTTACTACCAATAAGGCAGCCATAATTACTTTTTTCATCTTACTTTCGTTTTTTTGATTTATACTGATAAGATGAAGTTTAAAGAAAAAGGTTTAATGTTAACAAAAAATTAGCGTCTTAAGTATTTGATTTTGAAAAAGCCACCGCGATTTTCCTCTCGTAACATAGAATGCTGTACAATGAGGATTCCTATGGTAATCAGATTTTTTAATTCATAAAAAGCGGTATTCCCTTGATAATTTTGTTCGAGTTCTAGGAGTTCTTTTAGCCAATGTTTTAACTGTTTTTTGGCTTTCTTCAAATCGTGATTGTTTCTCACGATTCCCGCGTGGCTTCGCATCAAAAGTTGTAATTCACTTTTTATTTGACTCAAAATAGAATTGGTAATCAAAGGCAAGCGGTCTTTATAGATTTTGGAGTAAACGGGTGTTTTGCTTACTTTTGGGTCAGGGTTTTCAGAAAGGTAATCATAAATTGCATTGGAATAAACCAACGCCTCTAGTAGGGAGTTAGAAGCTAGTCTATTGGCTCCGTGCAAACCCGTTCTAGAGCATTCACCGCAAGCAAAAAGGCGCTCTACGGAAGTCTTACCATTAGCATCGACTACAATTCCGCCACAAAGATAATGTTGAGCAGGTACGACAGGAATCCAGTCTTTTGTGATGTCGATACCAATGCTTTTGCAATGTTTATAAATCATTGGGAAATGAGCGATAAACGCTTCCAAATCCAAGTGGGTACAATCTAGGTACACACAAGCATCTCCTGATTTTTTCAATTCAAAATCGATACTCTGCGAAATAATATCTCTCGAAGCCAATTCTTTTCTTTCGTCATAATCTTCCATAAAACGACGGCCGCTTTTGGTACGTAGATAGGCACCAAAACCGCGTACAGCTTCAGAAATCAAAAATTGAGTTCCTGATGCATTATGAAATAAAGCTGTGGGATGAAATTGAATAAACTCCATTTCGGTGATAGTGGCGTGAATACGGTTTGCCATTGCGATTCCGTCACCAGTTGCAATAATGGGATTGGTGGTATGTCCGTATACACTTCCTATACCGCCAGTGGCCAGCAAGGTATAATCAGCAAAACAAGGAAAAATAGTTTTGTCTTTTTGATTCAAAACTTGGACGCCCAAACAACAATTATCTTCTGCAATCAAATCGATAGCAAAGTGATGGTCAAGAACCGTGATGTTTTCTTTTAAATAAACTTGTTGCAAGATAGCGCGTTCAATTTCAAAACCCGTTTGGTCTTTATGATGTACCACTCGACTTTGTGAATGACCACCTTCTTTTCCCAAATCAAAATTGCCTTGTGCGTTTTTATCAAATTGTGCTCCCCAATTGATTAATTCTTGCAATCGTTTTGGACCTTCAGTGATGACTTTTCGAACCACGGTTTCGTCGCACAAGCCATCGCCACAAATTAGGGTATCCTGAATGTGTTTTTCGTACGAATCTTCTATTTTGTTAGTTACAATAGCGATGCCTCCTTGAGCATATTTTGTGTTCGATTCTTCAGCATTGGCTTTGGTAACGATTGTAATATTTTTTTCTGGAAAGCGAATGGCCATTTTTAGGGCAAAAGTTAGTCCTGCCACACCAGAACCGATAATTAAATAGTTGGTTTGTGTCATTATTTGGAGAGTTCAAGCATACGTTCTATAGGTACTAAAGCGCGTTCTCTGATGTCTTCAGGAACGATGATTTCGGGGGTTTCGTTGAGCAAACAATCGTGCACTTTTTGGAGTGTATTGACTTTCATATAGGCACATTCACTGCAAGCACAAGTATTGTCCTCTTCTGATGGAGCTGGAATCAAGATTTTATGCGGTACTTCTTGTTGCATTTTATGCAAAATACCTGCTTCGGTGGCAACAATAAACTTATTGTTTGGACTGTTTTTTACATAAGTAATCATTCCAGCAGTGGAACCAATGTAATGGGCTGTTTTTAGGATATGTGTTTCTGATTCTGGATGCGCAATGATTTCGGCATCTGGATTTTGTTTGTATAATGCTACTAACTTGTCTAGCGAAAAAGCTTCGTGAACCGCACAGGAGCCGTCCCAAAGCAATAATTTTCTGCCGGTTTCATTGCTAATGTATTTGCCTAAGTTTTTATCAGGCGCAAAAATAATTGGAGTGTCTTTGGGTACCGAATTTACAATTTTTAATGCATTGGCTGAAGTACACACAATGTCTGTGAGCGCTTTGACTTCGGCAGAGCAATTGACATAAGTAATGACCAAGTGATCTGGATGTGCTTCTTTGAATTTTTTGAATTCATCCGGCGGACAAGAATCGGCTAAGGAGCATCCTGCATTGAGGTCGGGCAGAATTACTTTCTTGTTTGGATTGAGAATTTTGGCTGTTTCGGCCATAAAATGAACACCTGCAAAAAGAATAATAGGTGCATCAACTTTGGTCGCTTCTTGTGACAAACCCAAGCTATCGCCAACATAATCAGCAATATCTTGTATGTCTGGTTCTTGATAATAATGCGCCAAAATGACTGCATTTTTTTCTTTCTTTAGGGCAACAATTTTTGCTTTGAGTTCTTTCATTTTACCTTTTTTGTTATGTCATTTTATAAAGGGCGTGTAAAAGTATTTTAATCCTATTGGACTGCCAATGATAAATGTCAGGTTTAGAAGGTGTTCGTTTTTTATGATTTAAGTTATTCTTGCTTTTTTTTAGCGAATGTTTATTTAAATGAAATTTTGATAATCTTATTGGTTTGAATGCTGTCTTGAATTACTAGTAAGTTTGAATATGCTGTAACTATGTGAATTACTAGAACCTATATGCTATAAAAAAATACCTCCAAGATTTTGGAGGTATTTACTATTAGTTATTTTATATATTTTAAAGATGCAATGCGAATCCAATATTGAATTGAAAACTATCGTCAAAATATTGATTGTATAAGGCTTTGTTATATCGAACACCGGGTTCTATACTGATGTTCTTTCCTATAAAAATAGCATACCCGGCTTGTAAACCTATTGATCTTGGGTTAGCGTCAGTGTCGCCAATTCCAATCCCATTATAAGATAGTTCAATAGGGATCATTTTTTTGAAATAATATTTTACACCAATTTTATAAGCTATTGGATCGTTGGAAGCACTACCACTAGTTTCACCGAATCCTAACCCAAGTTTGAGCGCTAAATTATCTTTAATGAAATAACCACCTTCAAGTCCAACATTGTAAGATGTTTTTCCGTCTTTAGATGAAAAATATAAAGAAGTATTTCCAACATTATCTCCAAAGCCTGTATTGGCTTCAATTAACCATTTTTTCTTAGAAAGTTGGCCCTCTTTTGCTTGTCCAATAGCAAAGTTTGTGGCAAATAAGGCAACTAGTGCCAATGTAATTTTTTTCATAATTCGTTTTTTTGTTTCTCAAACTTAATTATAAATAAAATACTACTTATTTATTTTATGAAAGAATTAACTTAGTTTTATTTGGTTGTTTTTTTGTTGATAGAAAATAAAGCTATGATTATAAAGCTTGAGAAATCAGTGAAACGCAAGAGAAGGCAATCATTATACATTATTACACTTTGCATTGTTTATTTAATTCCGAATTACTATTTTGATGTTGGCTGTCGAAAGGGATTCCGAATTTATTTCGCGGTGGGAATAGCCCATTTTTTCTAGAGTTGGAGCTTCATTTACGAAATACTGAATATAGTATTGGCCTTGATAGCCTTTTTGTTCCAAAAAGTGAATCATTGCTGTAAGGTCTTCTTTGGAAATTAAGTCGGAGTGGATGGTGGTGCGCACTTCAAAAGGGACAGAATTGGAAAGCAATAATTCGAGGGATTGCTCAAAAGAAACAAACAAATTGGATTGGGTGATTTTTTCGAAAGTGTTTGGTAGTGATTTAAAATCCAAGGCAACATAATCGATAGTTTGTTGATGGAGTAGGGTATGAAGTACTTTGGGTTTAGAACCATTGGTGTCTATTTTTACTAGAAAGCCCATTTTCTTGACGGTTGCAATGAATTCAAGGCAGTTTTTATGCAATAAGCATTCGCCACCGCTGAAAACAACCGCATCTAGGAGGTTTTTTCGGGTGTGGAGAAAATCCAAGACGTCTTGGAAGGTGAGTTTTCCTTTTCCTAAAACTATTTCGGGATTGTAGCAATATAAACACCGCATATTGCAGCCCGCAAACCAAAGAATGCAGGCCGACTGATGCGGATAATCTAGTAAGGTAAAAGGTGTTATGCTGTAAATGGGCGTGCTAGCACTTGCATTCATTAAAATGGGTGCGTTGTTTGTGTTCTCCTTTTTTGCCAATGTTGAAACTTTCTACGGGACGATGATAGCCCATCACACGGGTGTAGACTAAACATTTGGTTCTGCGTTCTGGATGTTGTTCTAGAATGGGATGTGTTTTCATTATTTAAGGGTTTTAGATTGTTTAAAGCTTAAGGTTGTTTAAAGTTTTTTTGGATGTTTCCAAAAGGGTAATTTGTGGCTCTTTAGCCCCGATCGCAGTGAAAATCCCCCGCTTTTTCTGCGGGGAATTGTAGCGGAGAGCGGGACGGTGTTTCCTGAAAAAGCCTTTGTTTGCTGCTCCTAAAATTTATGAGGCTAGTGCTTCTTTTTCTTTTTCGAGAATTAGGGCTTCGTCGCATTTTGGGCAGTATTCGTGTTCGCCGTTTAGGTAGCCGTGTACGGGGCAAACGCTGAAAACGGGAGTCACGGTGACATAAGGCAATTTGAAATTTGAAATTACTTTTTTGACAAATTGTTTGCAGGCTTCGGATGAGCTGATTTTTTCACTCATATAGAGATGCAATACGGTGCCGCCGGTGTATTTGCATTGCAATTCGTCTTGCAGGCAAAGCGCTTCGAAAGGGTCTTCGGTGAAATCGGCTGGGATTTGTGAGCTATTCGTGTAATAAATATTGTCTCCTTCGCCCGCTTGATAGATGTTGGCAAAGCGTTTTTTGTCTTCTTTGGCAAAGCGATAGGTGGTTCCTTCGGCTGGTGTGGCTTCGAGATTATAAAGGTTTCCGGTGCTTTCTTGGAATTCTTTCATACGGTTTCGAATGTGTTCCAAAATTTCGGCGGCTAATTCGATTCCGGTTCTAGAGGTGATTTGGTCTTGATTTTGAGTGAAATTGACAATCATTTCGTTGATTCCGTTGACACCAATGGTAGAAAAATGATTTCTGAAATGCGACAAATAGCGTTTGGTGTAAGGATACAAACCGCGCTCGTACATTTCTTGAATAAAGACTCTTTTTTTCTCTAAAGTTGATTTGGAAAGGTATAAAAGATGGTCTAATTGTTCTAGCAAAGCGGTCTTATTTCCTTGATACAAATAGCCCAATCGCGCCATATTGATGGTCACAACTCCAATGCTTCCGGTCATTTCGGCACTTCCAAAAAGACCATTACCGCGTTTTAGCAATTCGCGTAAATCGAGTTGGAGGCGACAACACATACTGCGAACGGCGTTGGGTTTGTAGGCATTGGGGTTTTCTTCTTTGTTGCCGTTTTCGTCAAGAATGTATTGGCTTCCAATGAAGTTTTGAAAGTACGACGACCCAATTTTAGCGGTATTTTCGAATAGCAAATCGGTGTTTTCTCCATTCCAGTCAAATTCCTCGGTGATGTTTACGGTTGGAATTGGAAAAGTGAAAGGTTGTCCGTTGGCATCGCCCTCGGTCATTACCGTATAATAGGCTTTATTGATGAGGTTCATTTCGGGTTGGAAATGTTCATAGCGCAACTCGGTTAACGTTTTTACTCCACGCGCTTGCGCACGAAGTAACAGGTCTTCGTTAGTTATTTTGTCAAAAAAATGAATGTCTTTTCGGGTTGGGATTTGAGTTTTCAAATCTTCGGGAACGACCCAGTCCAAGGTAATATTGGTAAAAGGCGATTGTCCCCAACGCGCGGGTACATTTAAGTTGTAGACAAAACTGCGAACAGCTTTCAGTACATCATCAAAGGATAAATTGTCTTTGAACACATAAGGAGCTAAATAGGTATCGAAGGAGCTGAAGGCTTGTGCGCCTGCCCATTCGCTTTGAAGAATTCCTAGAAAATTAGCCATTTGTCCCAGAGCTTCTCTAAAATGCGAGGGTGGTCTGCTTTCTACACGCCCACGAACGCCATTGAATCCTTCGTTGAGTAGGACTCTCAAACTCCAACCTGCGCAATAGCCCGTAAGGCAATCCAAATCGTGTATATGAATATCCCCATTTCGGTGCGCATATCCTTCTTGTTTGCTGTAGACTTTGTCTAGCCAATAGTTGGCAATTATTTTTCCAGCTACGTTGTTTACCAAGCCAGCATTGGAGTAGGAGGTATTGGCATTGGCATTGATTCTCCAATCGGTTTGTTCAATGTATTCTTCAATAGTTTGTGTACTGTCTACATAGGTGGTGTCTTCGTTGAGTCCGTTGATGTGTTCGCGTTGTAACTTTCGAGTATGTCGAAAGAGCATAAACGAACGCATCACATCAAAATACTGTTTTTCAAAAAGGGTTTTTTCTATGCAATCCTGAATTTCTTCTACGGCCCAAGTAGTTTTGGAAAGAAGTTGTTCGAAAACACTGCTTACTACTTTCTCGTCTATTGCCAATTGAACACTTTTAAAACTCTTTTCAATGGCATCTTTGATTTTGAATTCCTCAAAAGGTCGGTATTCTCCGTTTCGTTTGATTACATATTTTTCCATAGTATTTGAAAGTTTAAGTTTGCGTTTGTTGTTATAAATGAATATGTGTTTTTAATAAACAGTTAGATTTCAGAAGTTTAATTCTGAGATAGCGAACCAATTTTATTTTTATTGTAAATAAATTAAAATCAGTGGTTTATGTGTGTTGTGGAATTTGTGTTTGGTACTACTATTTTACGTCTAAATGCAAAATACCGACCTGATATTTATCATATTTGGAGTTTTTTTATGCTCTTTTATTAACCGTCCTGAAGCCTTGTTTTGCTGTATTTTTAGATGTTTTTTGAGGTAGATTGTTGATAAGTTACTTTGTTATTCTTTCATTAAGTTTAAAAAAAAGAGCCGTGACAACGAATAAGAATAGGTATTTTTGTCAGCTCAAAATCTATACAATGAAGAAGAATGTTATACTAGTTTTTTTGTTTTTGCTATCCTTAAATGGAATTTTTGCCCAAACTAAGGAATACCGAATAGAATTTAAAAGTGGAAAGGAATTGCAAAAGTTCTTGACGTATTCAAAAAAATCCTACCCTTTGGTAAGCGCGCATAGAGGTGGGCCAACAGTTGGTTTTCCAGAAAACTGCACCCCAACATTTGCTAATACCATTCAGTATAATCCAGCAATAATCGAAACTGATATTGCATTATCCAAAGATTCGGTTTTAGTGATGATGCACGATGATAAGTTAGATAGAACCACGACAGGAACTGGATTGATTGGTAATTACACGTACAAAGAATTACAAGATTTTTATCTAGAAGATACTCAAGGCAACCCAACTCCTTACAAAATAGAAACCTTGGATGAGGTATTGCAATGGGGGAAAGGAAAAGTAATTTACACCTTGGATGTAAAGCGAGGAGTTCCTATGCAAAAAGTAATCGATGCAGTGCGTCGCAATAAGGCAGAAGCCTATTCTGTAATTATAACCTACAATGCCAATCAAGCAGCAGAAGTAGCTCGTTTGGCTCCCGATTTGATGATTTCTGTTTCAGCAAGAGGAAAAGAGGACGTAGAACGTATGGAAGCTTTGGGCGTAAAAGCAGAAAAAATGGTCGCTTTTGTGGGGACTTCGGATCCTAAACCAGAAGTATATGCTTATTTACATAGTCGTTCAATCGCTTGTATTTTAGGGACTATGGGCAATATTGATAAAAGCGCTGCTGCAAATGGCGATGGGTTGTATTACCAATTAATTGCGAAAGGAGCTACTGTTTTATCTTCGGATAGAAGTAAAGAAGCGGGAGCACAATTGGCAAAATATGCGAAAGACAACAAGCTACACTCAAAGCATATTAAAGAAGTAGTAAAAAAGTAATTTGTATAGAAACAACAAACCCGATAATAGGTCATATTATCGGGTTTGTTTTTATGATTAAGAAAATATTACTCCTTCAATCGACAAGCTTTTACATCGCCATCAACCACAACTTCGGTCATTCCAAGAGCAGAAAGGTTTTTCATTGCTTTGTCCCATTTTTTACCACTCAATTCGGATTTGATTTTTAGTAAACTAAATTCCATTTGATTGTCATTGGCTTGTAAAATGGCAACAATTACTTTTTCATCAGCTTCTAATTCTACGGTTGCTTTTTTCTTTTCTGGTCGCATTTGTGGGAACAAAAGCACTTCCTGAATAGACGCGTTATTGGTCAAGAACATCATCAAGCGGTCCATTCCAATCCCTAATCCTGAAGTAGGAGGCATTCCGTATTCTAATGCTCTCAAGAAATCTTCGTCAATAGTTCCGTTGGCTTCGTCATCACCTTTTTCAGCCAAACGCATTTGGTCTTCAAAACGCTCTCTTTGGTCAATTGGGTCGTTCAATTCTGAGTAGGCATTAGCGATTTCTTTTCCGCAAACCATCAATTCGAAACGCTCTGTTAATTCTGGATTATCGCGGTGTTCTTTACACAATGGCGACATTTCTTTTGGATAATCAGTAATGAATGTTGGCTGAATATAATTTCCTTCGCATTTTGCTCCAAAAATTTCGTCAATCAATTTTCCTTTACCCATAGTTTCATCCACTTCAATTCCCATACCTTTAGCAGCTTCAAACAATTCGGCTTCGCTTTTTCCAGAAATATCAAAACCTGTGAAGTGTTTAATAGCATCGGTCATTGTTACACGAGCATAAGGCGCTTTGAAATTGATAGTGTGCTCGCCAAAAGTCACTTCGCTTGTTCCGTTTACAGCTGTTGCGCAATATTCTAATAATTGCTCTGTAAATTCCATCATCCAGTTGTAGTCTTTGTAGGCTACATAAATTTCCATAGCGGTAAATTCAGGATTATGGGTTCTGTCCATTCCTTCGTTACGGAAATTTTTTGAGAATTCGTACACACCATCAAAGCCACCAACGATTAGTCTTTTCAAATACAATTCATTGGCAATTCGCATATACAATGGAATATCCAAAGAGTTGTGATGCGTTATAAATGGTCTCGCCGCTGCACCACCAGGAATGGATTGCAACACAGGAGTTTCTACTTCTAAGTACCCAGCTTCGTTAAAGAAAGTTCGCATCGCAGTGAACAATTTCGTTCTTTTGATGAACGTTTCTTTTACGTGTTGGTTAACGGTCAAATCTACATAACGCATTCTGTAACGCAATTCAGCATCGTTGAACGCATCGTGAATTTTTCCGTCTTCGTCGATTTTTGGTAAGGGTAAAGGACGTAAGGTTTTGCTTAAAAACGTAAATTCATCCACACGGATACATTGTGCACCCACTTTGGTTGTAAACAATTCTCCTTCAATACCAATAAAATCACCTAAATCGGTTAATTTTTTAAAAACTTGATTGTATAACGTTTTGTCTTCTTCTGGACATAAAACATCGCGATTTACGTACAATTGTATACGTCCTTCACTATCTTGTAATTCAGCAAAACAAGCTTTTCCTTGGTCTCTAACGCTCATTAAACGTCCTGCCACAATAACTTTCTTGCCTTCTTCAAAACTTTCTTTTACTTGCTTTGAGGTATGATTTACAGGAAAAAGTTGTGCAGGGTAAGGGTTAATTCCTAAATTACGTAGGCTTTGTAGTTTTTCTCTTCGGATTATTTCTTGTTCTGATAAGGCCATTATGTTCTGAATTTTAAGTCCGCAAAGATAAGAAAAGAATGCAGACTTCAGATTTTAGATTTTAGATTTTTTGGAACAGCTATTTGTCTTTCTGTTATTTTAAAACGAAGAGTTTTTATAAATAAAACATATTGAAAAAATCAAGACATTTTATTTTTGTTCCGCAATAGTTACTTTATTTAATTTTAAAACTCTTATCACTTGATTGGTGTTGTCAGCCACAAACAAACGATCTTTTAGCAAAGCACAATTGGTAATAGCGTTAAACGCATTTTCTCCCATAATATCAGAATTGTTGATGGTTGGCGTGTAATTTTGATCTAAAAAAACGTTTTTTGGATACAAACGAATATAGTTCGTCCCTTTTATTTTTTCAGTTGTTATAGCCCATTCATCGCTAAAAACCACAGACGACGGAAGGTTGTCCGTTAATGTTTTAGTATTAGGTAAAATAGGAATAATCAACGAGCTGGTAGCGTTTTTCTCAATGTCTTTTAGATTGTAATGCAAAAATCCGTTGGCATTTTGTCCAGCAACGATTAAATTTCCATTGGCGATATCCATCGAATATATTTCTGTGTAGCCTTTTAGGGTGTTTAATTTAGCCATTGGAGCTAAGTTCCAATTACTAGTTTCTGTAATTTGTGCTGTTTGGAATACCTTAATTGAATTTTCTTTTTCTTTAACAAAAAGAAAACCATCTTTTGCTTTTAGTCCAAATACGTGAACAAAAGTTTGCCACCATTGTCCATTTCCAATCGTGTTGATTCCTGATAATGTTTTTTCGTCCAAAACAAAAACTCTAGAATCAATGCTGCCAAGGTAAATGCGGTCATTGTCAATAGAAATCGAGGATAATTTTGTAAACGGAATCGTGGTAGTTCCTTTTGTATAGCTTTTGAGACTTGAAAGATAAGATAAAGTTGTGGCGTCAAATATTTCAAGAACATCACCGTTGCAAATGTATAATTTGTTGTTTGCGATGGTGATGGCGTTAGCTTCTAAAGTACCTTTTCCTCCGATAATTTGATTGGCTTTGATCGTGGTTTCGTTACTTAAGTAATAATATTGATAATTGGTTGGCTCGTAAACAGCGTCAGAATCTTTACTGCAACAAGCAAAAACAAATACGATGGCTATATATAAAATTTTTTTCATAGTAGTAAGTGGTATTAATTCCATTTTCCTTCTCCTTTGTATTTAAGTAAGAAAGGGTTGTTAGCGCTGATTTTGAAAACAGGTTTTTTGTAGTCTTTTTTGTTTAAATAGGCTGTTTTTGTCCATCCTTTTAGTATTTCAGGGTCAATAAAGGGAAGATCATTTAGGTAAATCAGATATTTATAAAAGAGAGTGAGCATTTCTTGTTGTCCTCCACCTTCACCACTATTGGCTAAATTGCTACTATGGCTAAATCCAATATGATGTGAATATTCGTGAGACCAAACAGACATTTCACCTAACCAATGACCTGAGATATACCCAGATTCCCATTGAGAAGCCAAAGGTCCTCCTCCCCAAGCACTTCCGCCTCCTACCATTGCTAGGTAAACGGTCCTAGAATCTAAGTAATTCCAGTAAATTTTTTCTATTTCTTCCTTGGTGTAATAATCATAAACTCCATTCACATCATCAGTGTTGCCGTGCCAATTTAAAGCGCCATTTATAGGAGTTCCTGCTAAAGTGGCTTGGTCTTGTTTGTATTTATCAAAATTGGAAAAGGTTTGATAATACAGTGGGTGACTTAAAGCATAGGAATAATTTATGATCATTGTTATGGCTTCTTTGGCTAAAACGGGGTTCATTGGAAGAAATTTTCCATATTCGTTGATGTGGTAACCATCGTGAAATTGTACTAAATGATTGGATTTTATTTTCTTGAATTTGGCAAATAAAGGATCAGTTGAAGTGACAGAAAATTCAATAGATCCGGATGAAAATCCTTCTATTTTATCGATAGTTACCGTTTTTCCATTTTCTAATAAGTAATCATTTTTGCTAACTACTAAAGGGATTTGATGTACTGAGCGATGAAACGCAGGAATCTTGCTAAAGTGAAAGAGTACGAATTTGTTTTCGTAATTTGGGAGCTTAGCATAGATATTTACGTCTGTCAAAGCAACTGGCGAATACAATGAAACTTGTACAGAATCCTTTCCTTTTAGTATGACTTGAAGGGGTTCGTTAACTCGAAACCAACGGTCTTTTTTGTTGTACATTAGGGTTGGGTCTTCATTGTCTTCAAATAGGGTCATAGGTTTGTTACCAGCGGGTAAATTGGTAGCGTCAATACTTGATAAATAATTGGGTTGGTAGTTTTTGTAGTTTACTTCGGTTTCGCAATTAGTGAATAATGACAAAACAACCAGTAGTAAAAAACAATGCATTGCATTTTTTAGAACTTGATTCATAGGTTAGGTTTAAGATTAAGGGTTTACAAATTTATTTTTTCTTTTATCATTTGCTCCATCAAAAAGTTTTTTAATTAATGAATTTTATGCTTATTGGACTTGTTAATTAACTATAATTTTGAATGAATGATTACGTTACCTATATAAGGTTTTTCTTTATATTTGAGATATGAAACGAGTAAGAATTTTTTTGTTGTTTATTTTCGCGTTGCTTTTTTTTAGTTGTCAAGTAACAGAAACCATTCATTTTAATGAAAACGGTAGTGGAACAATAACTGTAGAAATGCTTCGAATAGAGCAGAGTTATCAGCAATTGGCTGGTGAAGAATACAATAAAGACGAAGTTTTTGTAGATACCACTTATGTTTTTGATGATTATATTTCGAAATATTCCGAAACTTTTTCTAAGCTTACGCCTGAAGATAAAGCGGTTTTTAATGCATACAAAGGCGTGAAAGTGCACACTAAGAAGAATTCTTTTGAAAAGGAATTCCGTACCACCTTTACGCAAAATTTTCTTCAAGCAAATCAAATCGCCGATTTATATAAAACACAAGAATATGTTAGTGATATTGTTCATAATTATGCGTTAAGTGCCGAAGAGCATTATTATAAAGTTGCTTTTCAATTATCTTCAAATGAGTTCAAAAGAATGGTAACCATAATCGATGAAGAGCATTTGAAAAGAGAACAAGCCACAATCAACAACTACAAGAAGCAGCTTGGTGACAAGAAAATGCATCAAAGAATAACGCTTAGTTATCATTTTACGAAAAACATAAAATCCGTTTCAATTCCTAATGCCAAAGTCAGTCCTGATAAGAAATCAGTTGAAATAACTTTTGGTTTGCTGGAAAGTTTATTTGACCCCATTAGCACATCAGTTGTAATCGTTTTTGAAGAATAATTGTATAGATGAATAAAGATTTTTTCTTCTATGAAGTATGGTTTGGGTTTTAGTATCTTTGGCACAGATAAAAAGATTGGTAGGAAATACATACCTATATATTAAAGTAGCTACTTTTTACCACTTTCACATAAAAATAGTACATATGAAATCGATAATGTTTTTAATCTTGGGTGTGACGTTGCTATTAACGAGTTGTACAGTTACAGAAAATATTTATGTAGAAGCTGATGGCTCGGGAAACTTTAATGTTGATTTAGATGGTTCAAGTTTAATGGCAATGATGCCAAAAGATTCTTTGAAAAACGAGAAGAGCATTGACTCTACTTTTACTTTTAAACAACTTTTAGCGGATAATAAGGACAGTATTGCAAAATTGCCAATTTCGGAGCAACAGCAACTGAAAAAATTAGAAAATTTCAATATGCGTATGCAAATGAATCAAGAGCAAAAGCAGTTTTTGTTTTCGTTGCAAACTAATTTCAAGAACGTCTCAGAATTACAAGATGCAATGGTTGCTATTAATGCAATGAGTTCACTTCAAAACAAAGTCAATAAAACTAATGAGTTTGGTGCTGGTGTTCCTGCTGATGGTTTTGCGAATAACAATGCAGTTGTATCTTATAGTTTTAAAGGAAATAAATTTAAACGAACTGCAGCTTTGAATACCTCTAAAAGAGTAGTGCCAAATGAGGAAACTGCCGAAATGAATAAAATGATTTTTGCTTCTTCAAATTATATAGTAAAATATCATTTTGCAAAACCTGTTAAGAAAGTTTCTAATACTGCTGCAATGTTTAGCGAAGACAGAAAAACCATTACCATTCAATACCCCTTTTCAGAATATATGGATGCTCCTGAAAAAATGAATATTGAAGTAGAATTTTAGAAAATAGAAAATGAATAAAAATATCCAACTTCAAGATTTAGGCAGTAAAGATTATAAGGCAACTTGGGAATACCAAGAAGAATTGTTTAAAGGAATTGTCGATTTAAAAATTCAAAATAGGAGAGAGGAAACAAATTATCCTACACCTAATTATTTGCTCTTTGTAGAACATCCTCATGTCTATACTTTAGGTAAAAGTGGTGATATGACTAATTTGCTTTTAAATCAAGAACAATTAGAAGCAAAAGGGGCTACTTTTTATAAAATCAATCGTGGTGGAGATATTACATATCATGGACCAGGGCAAATTGTGGGATATCCTATTTTAGATTTAGAAAACTTTTTTTCGGATATTCATAAATATTTACGTTTTCTCGAAGAAGCTATTATTCTTACCTTACAAGAGTATGGTTTAGAATGCGGTAGAAGCGAGGGTGAAACCGGTGTTTGGTTAGGAGTTGGTACTCCTTTTGCGAGAAAAATTTGTGCAATGGGTGTTCGTGCTTCCCGTTGGGTGACTATGCATGGTTTTGCTTTAAATGTAAATGTTGATTTAGGCTATTTTGATAATATCATTCCATGTGGCATTCGAGGAAAGGCTGTTACTTCTTTGAATGTAGAACTTGGAGTAGAAGTTGTAGATGAGAATGAAGTGAAAGCAAAAATCCTAAAGCACTTTGCTGCGTTATTCGAATGTGAGTTTTCGGAACAGCACTAATAAATAGAAAGAAGCATCATTCTAAGTTTATAAATCCAAGCTGAGTTGTTCAGGCAATAATCTGAAACTCATTCTGTGGTATTTGGTTACACCATATTTTTTTATGGCTTCTCGATGTTCTTGAGTAGGGTAGCCCTTATTCTTTTTCCAATTATACATAGGAAACTCTTCATGAATCCGATTCATATATTCGTCCCTATATGTTTTAGCCAAAACGGATGCAGCAGCTATACTTAGGTATTTTCCATCTCCTTTTATTATACTCGCATTGGGTAGTGTGCTTAAAAAACGAATTTCTTCATCAGTAAATATTTTAATCCCTTTTTTGATAATTCCTCTTTTGGGTATAAAAGGAGCATTGCCATCTATTATAACTGCTGATGGTTTTGGGTTCAATTTTACCACGCATTCTTGCATTGCTTTTATGGATGCATTCAGGATATTGATTTCATCAATTTCAAGTGGCTCAATGTGTGTCACACTATACGTTATAGCCTCATTTTCTATTACAACTCTAAGTTTTTCTCGCGTTTTCTCTGTTAATTGTTTGCTATCATTAAGTAAAGAATTGTTAAAATGTAAGGGAAGTATTACGGAAGAAGCAGTTACAGGCCCCGCTAAACAGCCTCTACCAGCCTCGTCACTGCCCGACTCTAAATTTCCCGTTAAAAAAAAAGGTTTTAGCATTAAATTTTTTTTGGCAAAAATATTGTTTTATTCGCTATTATTTTTCGTTTATAAACTTTTTTGTTGAGAATTATTTAAAATTTTCACAATTAGATATTGTTTTCTAAACATTTCTTAATGGATTTATTTTGCTATTTGTTTGGTATATTAAGATTTTATTGTGATTTTTGTTGCATAACTAATTCAAACAATAATAATATGAGATCAAAATTCAAATGGATTTTTTCTTTGCTATTGGCACTGTCAATGCAATTTGTCTTCGCACAAGAGAAGACTGTTTCTGGTACTGTTACTGATGAAACTGGTGCTTTACCAGGAGTAAACGTAGTAGTAAGTGGTACTAAAAGTGGTACACAAACTGGTTTTGATGGGAAGTATTCCATTAAAGCAAAACAAGGCGATGTTTTGGTGTTTTCATTTTTAGGAATGGATACTATGAGAATGACTGTTGGAGCTTCATCAGTAGTTGATTTAAAAATGACAGGTACTGTGAAGTTACAAGAAGTTGTGGTTACTGTTGCTTATGGTACACAATCGAAGAAAAAACTTGTGCAAGCAAATAAAATTGTTACAGCTGAGTCAATTGAAAATGTTGTGGCTTTATCTCCTCAAGAATTACTTCAAGGTCAAGCCGCGGGGGTACAAGTTGTTAACTCTTCTGGAGTTCTAGGTTCTGCTACTCAGGTTAAAATTAGAGGAAATGCTTCTATTTCAGGTGGTGGTAGACCCTTGTTTGTTATTGATGGTGTTCCAATGAATGACCTTCAATTAACTACTGCTCAAGGTGGACAGGCACTTAATCCGTTGTTGGAGATTAATCCAAACGATATTGAGTCTATGACAGTATTAAAAGATGCTTCTGCAACTGCTATTTATGGCTCTAGGGGATCTAATGGTGTTGTTTTGATTACTACTAAAAAGGGTAAAAAAGGTCAATCAACTAAAGTTACTGTTGATCAAGCTTTGTCTATTACAAAGTCTACTGATGTATTACGTTTAATGAATGCAGATCAATACAGAGAATTTAAGACCTTAAGAGGTGAAGATCCAGCAAGTTTTTTACCAGGGTCTTATGATTGGTTAGATGCTGTTTCAAGAACAGGTACTTCAAAAGATACTAATATTGGTGTTTCTGGTGGAAGTGAAAAGACATCTTTTTATGTTGGTTTTGGTCGTTCTGATCAAGAAGGATTTATCTTAGGTAATAATTTTCAAATTACTTCTGGTAGAGTATCCTTAGATCACGAAGCAAATGATTACATCAAAGTTGGTGCAAATATGTCTTATGCTGAGACAAAAAATGACCGTGTTGGTTCTGAGAATTCAACTTTTGCTCCTTTTACTGGTGCAGCATTAATTGCTCCTTGGACACCAATATATAATCCTGATGGTAGTCTTACTCCGCCTTCTGGTTTTATTCCAAATATTGTTGCAATTGAGACTTACGATATAAATAATGCTACTACATCAAGGTTAACGGGTAATGTATTTGCTGAAGTTAAATTATTCAAAAATTTAAAGTACAAAGTTGATTTCGGTGTTGATAGATTGTTCTTAGAGCAACAAGAGCGTTCATTTGAAATTAATAGCCCTGGTGGATACGGATACAATGATATCTCAACGCAAAATAAATATGTTGTAACAAATACTTTGTCTTATGATAAGACGTTTTTTGAAAAGCATAATTTCAATGCTCTAGTTGGTTCAACTTATGAGCAAACAGATATCAGAGTGGCAAGATTAGAAGCTACAGATTATGCTTCAGATTTGTTATTGAATATTACTTCAGGAGCAACGAAAACATTAACAACAACACTTACTCAAAATGCAAGATTGAATGGTTATTTTGCAAGAGTAAACTATGATTATGACAAGAAGTATTTATTAGAACTTACAGGTAGAAGAGATGGTTCTAGTAGATTTGCTCAAGACAAAAAGTATGGTCTTTTCTGGGCTGCTGGTTTCGCTTGGAATGCAAAACAAGAAGCATTTTTACAAGATAGTCGTGTGATTTCTGATCTTAAGCTGAGAGCTTCTATTGGAACTGCAGGTAATGATCGAGTTGGAGATTTTGCATTCTTCCCATTGTACGCTGGTGGTGCTGGCGGTGCTTATAATAATTCACCAGGGTTTTCATATTCTCAACCAGCTAATAATGAATATCGTTGGGAACAATCTAAAACTATAAACTTAGGTACTGATGTTAGTTTATTTAATAGTAGAGTAAATGTTTCTGTAGATGTATACAGTAAAAAAACTACAGATTTAATTTTGAGCCCACCAATTCCTGCAACAAATGGATTTAATACAATTACAGGAAATTTTGGTAGTATGGAGAATAAAGGTATTGAAGTTGATATTAATACTTTGAATGTTAAAACGGAAAATTTCGAATGGAGAACTAGTTTTAATATAGCTCATAATAATAACAAAGTTTTGTCTCTTCCAGGTGCTGCAGTTGATTTAGACGGTAATAGGTTTGTAACTGGTAGTGCTTCTCAAAGAGCGATTGAAGGATATTCTATTAACACATTCTTCTTGATTAGATACAAAGGAATTAATCCTCAAACTGGTAATGCTGAGTGGTTAGATAAAGCTGGTAATGTTACAACAACACCAACTGCTAATGATAGAGTTATAGTTGGTGATGCGAATCCTGATTTCGTTGGTGGAATAACAAATACATTCAAGTACAAGAATTTTGATTTAAATATTTTTGCTAACTTTAGTTATGGTAATAACATTTTCGTTGACGGACAAAGATTCACGGATAATTTGGTTAATGACTTTAATAAAGATCCTAAAGTCTTAGATTATTGGACAGCACCAGGTCAAAATGCCTATGCGCCTTCTTTGACTAGTGCTACTCGTGGTACTTTCGCACAACGTTCTACTAACCAACTTAAAGATGGTTCATTCATAAGAATCAAGAATATTACTTTAGGTTATAATTTACCATCATCAATTTTTGAAAGAATTGGATTTATTAGTGGTGTGAGATTATATGGAACTATTACTAATTTATATACTTTCAAAAAAGACGAATTGAAAGGTATCGATCCTGAGACTACTAGTACTTTAGCAAATTTAGGTGCAGGCGAGACTTTTTTCACACCTCCTCAATTCAAAAGTTATTTGTTAGGTGCTAAATTGACTTTTTAATAAAATATTTATACTAAGATGAAAAATAAAAATATACTGTTAATATTTATGTCTTCTTTGTTGTTTTTATCTTGTGATAATACACTTGATTTAAGCCCTGAAGATTCACTAACGCCAGACGTAGTTTTCTCAAACGAATCTTTGACTAATGGAGCTGTGAATGGAATGTATAGTTCTGCACAATCTTCTAATGTTTTATCTGGTACTTATGATGCTATTACAGAATGGCAGTCTGATAACGTTAAGTTTGTTGGTTCATTTCCAACTTTTAATGATATAAACAATTACACAACATTGTCAGATAATGGTTCTATCGCGACAATTTGGGCAGCACATTTTGCAACAATTAATCAAGCAAATATGTTGATTAAGTTTACTCCAAATGTTCCTTCTACTGCTACAGATGAATTTACAGCCGCTGAGAAAGCTAATATTGTAGGTCAGGCTAAATTTATGAGAGCATTAATGAATTTGCGTTTGTCTGCTTGTTTTGGGCATCAATTGCAACAAAATGATAAAGGGGCTAATTTATCGATTCCATTATTAATAGAACCTTTTACAGGTACAGTTACTTTTCCTAAGAGAAGTACTTTATCTGAGGTTCACGCACAAATTGAAGCTGATTTGTTAGATGCGGTAGCATCAATAAATTCTTCATCTACAGACAGAACACGTGCAACCGTTGCAGGAGCTAAAGCACTTTTAGCTAGATTGTATTTGTATCAAGAAAAATGGGGTAAAGCAGCAGATTATGCAAATCAAGTAATTAATACAACTGGTTTTACTTTAGCAACTAACTTTGCTTTTTACAACACCTTAAATCCTGAGTTGATTTTTACTTTACAAAACGTTGCTGGTGATGCTGCTGGAGCAGAATCTTACTCAAAAATGTTTAATGGAGTTAATGCGAATGGAAGAGGAGATTGTCCATTTTCTCAAAATTTGAAAGATCTTTTCACTGCTGAAACAGGAGATTTAAGATTTGGAACTGCTTTAACAAGAAATGGGATTAATGCTATTTCTGCTACTGATTTATTTACCAGCAAATATCCTAATGGGACATCAAATACTGATGACCCACCAGTTATTAGAATTTCTGAAATGTATTTGATTAGAGCAGAAGCTAACTTAAGAGGAGCTTTAACAGTAGGTGGTTCAACACCTGTTCAAGATGTTAACAGGATCAGAACAAGAGCTGGTTTAGCAAATTTATCAACTGTAGATTTGACTTCTATTCTAAATGAAAGAAGAAAAGAATTCTGTTTTGAAGGTTTAAGAAGAATGGATTTGTTACGTAATAATTTGCCATTACGTAGTGCTGGTTTGGCAAACAGTGCTCAATCACAACCAGGTGCAGATAAAACTATTTTCCCAATACCACAAAGAGAAATGGATATCAACCCGAACTTAGTTCAAAATAAAGGATACTAAATTTAAAACCCTCTTAGGAGGGTTTTTTTAATTATCATAATATGAAATATTTTTTATTTTTATTGATGCCTTTTACACTTTTTTCACAAAGTGAATTGGAAAGATCATTTATTTTAAATTCATATAACAAGGCAAAAGTTCAAAAGCTTCTGAGTGATAACCATAGTAAAAATCTGGTTCAATCCAAGTTAATTAATGAGTTTAAGAAAAGAAATAGAATTGTTGATTCTGACAAGATGTCTTTAGTCCGAATTAGAAAAGGGGTTCCTTTTTATTATAAAGTTTATAATGATTTATCTGCTAAAACAATAGGAGCAAATGAATTGTATGTAGGAGGAAGTTTAGGCTTGAGTTTGTCTGGTGAGAATATTTTTGCAGGGGTTTGGGATGGAGGAAAAGTTAGAGATACTCATATTGAATTTTCAGGTAGAGTTACCATTAATGATGGAGGAGGTGCGTTAAGTGAACATGCTACACACGTAACAGGTACTATAATTGCGTCAGGAGTATCTGCTTCTAGAAAAGGTATTGCATTTAATGCCAAAGCTTATACAAATGATTGGAATTCAGATATTGATGAAATGACAATTTTTGCTAGTCAAGGTTATTTAGTTTCTAATCATTCTTACGGGTATGCTTTAACTCCTTCTTCACCAAAATCAATTTTTGGTAGTTATGATGAATCCTCAATTGAAATTGATGACATATCTAATGTTTTTCCTTATTATCAAGTAGTCTATGCTGCTGGTAATGATAGGAATGATTTTGCTTTGCCTCAGATTCAAGATAAGCTAGGTTATGATATGTTATCAGGAGCTACGTGTTCTAAAAACAGTATTGTTGTTGCTGCAGTCAATAAAGTTGAAAACTATTCTGATAATACTAGTGTTTCAATGAGTAATTTTAGTAATTACGGTCCTACTGATGATGGTAGAATTAAGCCTGATATCTCTGCAGCAGGTGTTGGAATAAGCTCAACAATTTCGACAAGCAACACGGCTTATGGTGTTAATAATGGAACCTCAATGGCAGCTCCGGCTATCACAGGTTTGATTGTATTACTTCAGAATCATTTTAATAATCTTAATCCATCAAAGTATATGAAAGCTTCAATGGTTAGAGGTTTATTAATTCATTCTGCAAAAGAAGCAGGAAGTGGTCTTGGTCCTGACTATGAGTTTGGTTGGGGGCTGGCTGACGGGAAGAAAGCTGCACAAATTATTTCTAATGCCAACAAAAGTTCGGTAATTGAGCAAGTAGTTTTAAGTAATAATGGTGTGTATTCAAAAACAATTGTTTTGAATTCAAGACAGCCTTTAGGTGTTACTATTTGTTGGACAGATCCGACAGGAGCCCTAAACACGGCTGATGTCATAGATGAAAAAGCTCCTAGATTAGTAAATAACTTGGATTTGAAGATAATGAAAGACGGTGTTGTTTATTTTCCTTGGAAATTAGATGTTAGTAGTCCTCAAAGTCCTGCAACACAAAATTCTGATAATGACGTTGACAATGTTGAAAAAGTTTATATTGAGAATGCTGAACCTGGAACCTATACAATAGAAGTTAAGCACAAAGGTGTTTTGAAAGATGGTAGTCAAGAATTCTCTTTAATTGCTGATGCAGCCAGTGGTTTGACATTATCAAGTAAAGATTTCTCTATTGAAAAATCTATACAGATTTATCCAAATCCTGCACAAGATTTTGTTTCGTTTTCTTTGCCTTCAGAATTTAATCTTAAATCTATTAAAGTGTATGATGTTTTGGGTAAGGAGGTTTTGTCTACTAATGAATTTAGCAATAATCAATTGAGAATTGGTAGTCTTAACAAAGGACTTTATTTGATATCTTTTGTGGGTGATAATACTTCAGTAACTTCAAAATTTATTAAAGAATAGTATATTTTGTATTTATTTTGTAGGGATTAAAAGCTTTTAAGTTTTTAATCCCTTTTTTGTGATTTAAATCTTTATGATTTGTAGGCAAAAAAGACATTATATAAATTATCTTTGCTGACTAAAATTGTGAACAAGTTTAAAATTTAATTTTTACGATGCGAATATACTTATATGTCCTCTTCTTGTTAATCTCTTGTATAGCTTACCCCCAAGCTCCAAAAAGGATGAACTCTCAAAGAGATAGTTCTAAGTCTGTAGATACAACCAAAGTAAAAGTTGCCCCAATAGATTTGTATCGTATCATTACTTTGGATAGAGATACTACTTATATTGATACCTCTTTGACAATCAGAAAAGAGTACTCGCATAATTATTTAAGAAAAGATAATTTTGGTCTTTTGGCTTTTCCGAATGAGGGGCAAACTTATAATATACTTAATTACGGTTTAGTCAAAAATGATATTTTTCCTGAAATGGGATTTAAAGCAAAGCATTTCAATTTTATGGAGGCCAATCAAATTAGATATGCATCTGTTGCTACTCCTGTTACAGAGATTTACTTTAAGACGACTATTCAGCAAGGGCAATCTTTAGATTCCTACTTTGCAGTTAATGTGAATGAAAATTTGAATTTTTCTATTGCTTATCGTGGATTGCGATCTTTAGGAAGATACATCAACCAATTATCGAGTTCAGGAAATTTCAGGTTTACTACCAGTTATCATACTAAGGATTTTAGATATATTGCCGACGGTCATTTTACCTATCAAGATATTCTAAATGGCGAAAATGGAGGCATTACAACGGTTTCTGATTTTGAAGGGGAGGATCCAAACTATGATAATCGAGCACGTTTGGAGGTTTTTTTAACCGATGCAAAATCTTTTTTGAAAGGAAGGCGTTTGTTTTTGGATCACGAATTTAGGATTAACAAAAAAAAGGGAGCTAATAACTTATTGTTGAACCATCAATTCAATTACGAAAATAAATTCTTTGAATACAATCAAGCCACTGTAGCATCGACAGTAGGAAACTCCTCTGTTATGAGATTTGGAGATTCTTATTCTTCGAGCGATATTAACGACCAAACGCATTTCAATAAAATGTATAATCGAGTTGGAGTTGCGTATGAGAACACGACACTAGGTAAGTTTAATTTTTTCATTGATGATTTTAGAAGCAACTATTATTACAACCAAATTTTAATTTTAGCTTCAGACGTAATTCCAAGTGTGATAAGTGAAAAGATTAATAGTTTTGGTGCTCAATACAATTATTCAAAAGGAAAATGGAACGGTAAATTTTTGTATTCCCGATCTATTACTAATCAATCGTTGTCTAATCTTGAGGCTAAAATGGTTTTTGACTTAGACGAGGATAATCAGTTTTCTTTTGAATACCAAAATAAAAATAAATTAGTCAATAATAATTATAATTTGTACCAATCTAGTTTCGTTAGCTACAATTGGTCGAACAATTTTAAGAATGAAAAAATTAATAATATTTTAGCTAATGCTACGACTAAATGGGTGAATTTTTCTGCTCAATACACCATTTTAAAAGATTTTTTATTTTTTGAAGATATAACGACTACAGCTCAAAAGTTAGATAGACAACAGATTGTTGCGCCTAATCAGTATGATAAAACAATCAATTATTTATCGGTAAAAGCAAGTCGTGAATTCAATTTTGGAAAATTTGGTTTCGATAATACCTTTTTATATCAAAAAGTAACCCAATCTGACGCAATTTTGAACGTACCCGATTTTACTCTGAGAAGTGCTTTTTATTTTTCAGATGCTTATTTTAAGAATAAAGCGTTGTACTTGCAAACGGGTATAGTACTGAACTATTTTTCGTCATATTATGCTAATGACTACAATCCAGTTGTTGGGGAATTTTTTGTACAAAACGACAAGAAAATCGGAAACTTTCCGTTGTTTGATTTTTTTATTAATGCTAAAGTTCAGCGAACTCGTATCTATTTAAAAGCAGAGCATTTTAATGCCCTTTTTTCTTCAAATAATTTTTTTTCAGCTCCCAATACGCCATATAGAGATTTTACGGTTCGTTTTGGTTTGGTATGGAATTTCTTTAATTAATTTTTTTACAAATGAATTTTTCACAAAATATATTAGGCACTATTGGTAATACACCATTAGTGAAATTGAACAAGATTGTTAATGGTGTTGATGCTTTGGTTTTGGCCAAAGTAGAAACTTTCAATCCTGGAAATTCTGTTAAAGACAGAATGGCTATAAAAATGATTGAAGATGCCGAGGCAGATGGTCGTTTGCAACCTGGGGGTACAATCATTGAAGGGACATCTGGAAATACAGGTATGGGATTAGCCTTAGTGGCCATTGTAAAAGGCTACAAGCTAATTTGTGTAATTTCAGACAAACAGTCCAAAGAGAAGATGGATATTCTTCGTGCCGTTGGTGCCAAAGTGGTCGTGTGTCCTACAGATGTAGAACCAACAGATCCACGTTCTTATTATTCCGTTTCCAAACGTTTAGCTGAAGAAACACCAAATTCTTGGTATGTGAATCAATATGATAATCCATCGAATGCTATAGCTCATTATGAGCAAACCGGCCCTGAAATTTGGGAACAAACCGATGGGAAAATTACGCATTTTGTGGTTGGAGTTGGTACAGGAGGCACTATTTCTGGTGTTGCCAAATATTTGAAAGAAAAAAATCCAAATATCAAAATTTGGGGTATTGATACGTATGGTTCTGTATTTAAAAAATACCACGAAACGGGTATTTTTGATGAAAACGAAATCTATTCTTATATCACAGAAGGAATAGGAGAAGACATTTTACCAAAAAATGTTGACTTTTCTCTAATTGATGGTTTTACAAAAGTAACTGACAAAGATGCGGCAGTTTATACAAGAAAAATTGCACTTGAGGAAGGGATTTTTGTTGGGAATTCAGCTGGAGCTGCTATTAAGGGATTATTGCAACTTAAAGAACACTTTAAACCAGAAGATGTTGTTGTCGTATTGTTTCATGATTCTGGAAGTAGGTATGTTGGTAAAATGTTCAATGATGATTGGATGCGTGAAAGAGGATTTTTGGAAGATGAAATTACAAAAGCTGAGGATGTAATTAAAGATCATATTGATAAGCCTTTGGTTATTGCAAGAACAGAAGAGCTAGTATCGCATGCAATTGAGCGTATGCGTAAATATAAAATCTCTCAAATTCCAGTGGTTGATGTTACTGGATTTGTTGGGTCTGTAGACGAGTCGTTATTGTTTCAAAGTTATATTACTGATAAAAATACTGCCGATCGTCCTTTGAGAGAAATTATGGGAGCACCATTTCCAATTGTACCAATGGGAACCCCTATTGAAGAAGTGTCAAAATTATTCACTCGTGAAAATGCGGCTGTTTTGATTGATCTTGGGAATGGAAATCATCATATTATTACCAAATACGATATTATCGGATCAATAAAATAATATGAGCACTTTCACTGCAATAGATTTTGAAACGGCGACGGCCTATCATCCCTGCTCGGTTGGAATTGTTACGGTCGAGAAGGGAATTATTGTAGATGAGTTTGTTACTTTGATTCAACCGCCAAATAATTTTTATAATCCATTCAACATTCAAGTACACGGGATTTATCCCAGAGATACAGCAAATGCTAAAACGTTTGTAGAGGTTTTTCCAGAAATTGAAAAGCGCCTTAAAAATAGAGTTGTTGTAGCTCATAACGAAAGTTTTGACCGAAATGTTTTGTCCAAAACGATGGCATTGCACGGTTTGAATTATGAGGATTTAAATATTGGTTCCCGATGGGAATGTACCGTAAAAATTTATAAAGCCAAAGGATTTAAACCTGCAAAATTGAGTGACTGTTGCAGGATTATGAACATTGCATTAGATCATCATGAAGCGTTATCCGATGCAAGAGCTTGTGCTAAATTGTATCTATTGAAATAATTTTCTTTCATTTAGGTTTTTTTAATACATTAGTAGTCAATTCATTTGAATCGTCTACCAATATGAAAGAAGATTTTTTGCATTATGTCTGGAAATACCAAAAGTTAACATCACTTGAGTTACAAACTGTCAAAGGAGAAGCTATTTCGATACTGCATCCTGGATATTATTTAGAAACTGCAGGTCCTGATTTTTTCAATGCTCAAATCATAATTGCTAGTCAGAAATGGGCAGGCAATATCGAAATCCATGTCAAATCTTCCGATTGGTATTTGCATAATCATGAACGTGATATAGCTTACAATAATGTTATTTTGCATGTAGTTTGGGAACACGATTCCGATGTTTTTGCCCCCAATAATCAAGAAATTCCAGTAGTGGAGCTTCGAAATTATGTTAATAAAGAGCTGTTGTTTTCATATAAAAATTTAATAGCTCAAAAATCTTGGATTTATTGTGAAAACCAAATACAAGAAGTCAATTCATTTGTTGTTTCCAATTGGCAAGAACGCTTATTTTTTGAACGCTTAGAACGAAAATCTCAGTATGTTTTTGATAATTTAGTTGTTACCCAAAATGATTGGGAATCAGTTTTATTCCTCTTGTTAGCTAAGAATTTCGGTCTCAATACAAATGGTGTTTCTTTTTTTAAAATTGCGCAATCCATACCTTTTTCGGTGATTCGAAAAGAAGCCTCGGATTTGCAAAATCTAGAAGCGCTATTTTTCGGAATGGCAGGTTTGTTAGATTACGATAAAGAAGATACGTATTTTAAGAACTTACAATTTCGATTCTATTACTTACTTCAAAAGTATGCTATTGAGAAGGTCAATATAGAGCCACTTCAATTTTTCAAGCACAGACCTGATAATTTTCCAACTATTCGATTGGCTCAATTGGCGAGTTTGTACCATCAAGAAAAACATCTTTTTTCCAAAATCACAAACGAGTTTTCGTTGCCTTTATTGTATGAACGCTTTGCTGTAGCAACTTCAGAGTATTGGCAAACCCATTATCAATTCGATAAAATCAGCCCTAAAAAGAGTAAGAAACTCACTAAATCCTTTATTGATTTATTGTTAATCAATACCATAATTCCAATTCAATTTGCGTATGCAAAAAATCAGGGAAAAGAAATAACAGAGGAATTAATCGCTTTGATGCAATCTCTAGATTCAGAAAAGAATGCAATTTTAGACAAGTTTAAATCAATTGGAATTTCCACCAAAAATGCTTTTGAAGCTCAAACATTACTTCAATTAAAATCAGAATATTGTAATAAAAGTAGATGTCTCGATTGTGCTATTGGTTCAGAATTACTTAAGCAATAGTCTTTTTTGGAGCATAAACAATCTGAATTCTTGGATTCATTGTTCCCGCTGTCCGTTATATCTTTGCCTTTTTAAAGGAAAAAGGCAAAGGATGCCACTCCCATCGGGGCTAGTAGTTGGTAATTGGTTTTTTTACAATCATTTTGTATCCACTTCTAAATACTGAAGATAAAAATGTAATTTTGTCTCACTATTTCATTAATTCAATTGCAAAGTAATGTCAGCAATTATCAAACTTAAATTTTTCTTTGAAAAACACGGTTTTCATGTGTCTTCACGTTTAGCCGATAAATTAGGAATGCGTGTTACAAATGTTCGTTTGTTCTTTATTTATCTATCCTTTGTAACTGCTGGGTTATGGTTTGCAGTATACTTAACTTTAGCTTTTTGGATTCGTTTGAAAGATTTAGTCCGCGCAAAAAGATCTTCCGTATTTGATTTATAAAAAAAAGAAGCCGTTTCAATACTGAAACGGCTTCTTTTTTAAATATATAAATTGACTATTGTTCAGTCTCTTCGTTGTTTAATTTTGATCTTGTTTTACTATATCCAAAATATACAACAAAACCGATAAGTAACCACCCCAATGAGAAAAGTTGTGCTTTTAAACTTAAGTTAATCATTAAGTAAGTATTGATTAAAATTCCGCAAACCGCAATAACTGGTAAAGCAGGTACTTTAAAAGTTCTTGTTAAATTTGGTTGTCTTACTCTCAAAATCCAAACCGCAATACAAACCATAGTGAAGGCAAACAAGGTTCCAAAACTAGTCATATCTGCAAGTTCATTGATTGGAGTAAATGCAGCAACGATTGCTATAATACCACCTAAAATCATCAAGTTAGTTTTTGGAGTTCCAGAAATTGGATTAACTTTTGCAAAAACTTGAGGAATCAAACCATCTTTAGACATTCCCAAGAAAATTCTAGATTGTCCCATAATCATAACCATCAATACTGAAATCAAACCTACAGTTGCAGCAATTGTGATAATAAGACCTGCCCATCCTTGACCAGCAATATCAAAAGCATAAGCAACAGGAGCTTTAATTGCATCTGGATATTTTCCTAGTGGGTTAAAGTCTTGGTAATTCATCATTCCAGTCAAAACTAGAGACACCAGAATGTAAAGGAAAGTACAAATCAATAGCGAGGCGATAATAGCAAATGGTACATCTTTTTTAGGATTAATCGCTTCCCCAGCTTGTGTTGAAACAGCGTCGAAACCAACATATGCGAAGAAAATAGCAGCAGCACCAGAAACAATTCCTGTTAACCCGTATGCGTTATGAGTGGATTCTTTCTCAATAATTTGAGTAGCCTCAGGAATAAATGGATGCCAATTATCTGTATTAATGAAAAATGCTCCAGCAATAATCACAAACAAAACAGCAGATACTTTAAGAAGTACAATCATATTGTTTGCTTTTGCAGCACTTTTTGTACCTTTTATCAAAATAGAAATTACAAATAATACAATCAAAAATGCTGGCAAATTCATTGAAAAACCTTCTCCAGTGTAGCTAGCAGGATCTGTTGTCAGATATTCTGGTAGTTCTATATGAAACATCTTTAGTAATTTATTGAAATAGCCTGACCAAGAAACGGCGACCGTCATCGATCCCATAGCATATTCTAGAATAAGCCCCCAGCCTATAATCCAAGCGAAAATTTCTCCAATTGTTCCATAAGCATAAGCATATGCAGATCCTTCAACAGGTAAAATAGAAGCAAACTCTGAGTAACATAGAGCAGCAAAAACACAGGCAATACCTGCAATTATAAATGAAATTGCTAAAGCAGGGCCAGCATGATAATATGCTCCTGTTCCTGTAAGAACGAAAATACCACCACCAATAATGGCTCCAACGCCAATAGCAGTAAGGCTCCATTTTCCAAGAACCCTTTTCAAATTACTTTTTTTCATATCGGCTTCAAAAGCTGATATTGGTTTAACTCTCCAAATTGACATGGTTATTTGTTGTTTTAGTTATTAAGTTCCAAATGTATTGTTTTTTATAAAAAATAAAAAAAATTATCTCTTTTAAGCTTACTTTTTTTCATATTTCTATCTATAAAATGATAACACTTGAGATTATGAATTAGTTATATTTTTTTTATAGTTTAAATCTCGTGTATTTTTCTTGTTAAGATATTGTGTTTTTTTTATTTTTAGCTGGAATATTAATTGCTTTATGATGTTGAATAGGTTTTTATTTTATTTAAAGTTTACCAATAGTCAAAGAAAAGGGCTTTTGGTTTTGTTTGGAGTTATAATCGTTTTGCAACTGTTGTATTGGTTTGTTGGAGCAAATTCTATAAATAGTATTCCACTAGCTGCCAAAGATTGGCTTTCGCTACAAGTAAAGATTGATGAGCTAAAAAACAACAAACAGACAAGGAGTACTCTTTACCCGTTCAATCCTAATTTTATAACAGACTATAAAGGGTATAAATTAGGAATGTCGGTAGAAGAAATAGATCGACTTCATGCATTTCGAAAAACAAATCGTTATGTAAATTCTGCAGAAGAATTTCAGAAGGTAACTGGTGTTTCGGATATGCTCTTGAGCAAAATTGCTCCTTTTTTTAAATTTCCTGATTGGGTGAATGCAAGAAAGAGGAATGATATGAAAACAATTACTTTTTATTCTACAAAAGATAAAAAGAAGCTAGTTAAGATTGATATTAATTTTGCGACAAAAGAAGATTTAATTAAAGTTTATGGTATTGGTGAAGTCATAGCGAATCGAATAATTGCTCAAAGAAGTAGCTTGAAAGGTTTTGTGGCTATGGAACAGCTAAATGAGGTTTGGGGGTTGTCTCCAGAAGTAATCGAAAATTTAAATAGTCAGTTTTATGTATCGAAATTACCAGAGTTAGAGCTAATCGATGTGAATAATGCTTCTTTAAAAGAACTGTCTCAGTTTATTTACTTCAAATATGCATTGGCTAAACAAATCTTAATTTATAGAAGCATGAATGGTGATTTTAAAAATATTGAGGATTTGTTAAAAATTAAGGGTTTTCCTGTTGATAAAGCAAAAATAATTGCGTTATATTTGAAGTTCTAAAAATAAAATAAAAAACGCATTTTATGAATTCAGCATATTTTTCAGAAGAACATGATTTGTTTAGGGCAAGTTTAAAGGATTTTTTGCAGAAGGAAGTAGTACCTTATATTGAGCAATGGGAAAAATCTGGAACAATCGACCGTTTTATTTGGAAGAAGTTCGGAGAGATGGGGTTTTTAGGTATTTCATATCCTGAAGTATACGGTGGTCTAAATCTAGATTTATTTTATATGGTGATTTTGTTAGAAGAACTTCAAAAAATAAAATCATCTGGTTTTGCAGCTGCTATTTGGGCACATGTTTATTTAGCAATGACACATCTTAATGCAGAAGGCGATGAAAGAATAAAGAAAGAGTATTTGGTTCCAAGTATAGCTGGTGAAAAAATTGGAGCGTTGTGTATTTCTGAACCTTTTGGAGGGAGTGATGTTGCAGGAATGCGAACAAATGCAATAAAAAAAGGTGATAAGTATATTATAAACGGATCCAAGACATTTATTACTAATGGAGTGTATGCGGATTATTATGTTGTTGCTGCTAAAACAGATCCTGCACTTGGGAATAAAGGAATTAGTATTTTTTTAATGGATACTTCATCTAAAGGAATTTCGGCAACCAAATTAGATAAATTAGGATGGAGAGCTTCTGATACGGCAGAAATTGCATTTGATAATGTAGAAGTGCCAATGGAAAACCTGATGGGGGAAGAAAACAAAGGTTTTGCTTATATTATGCAACATTTTGCTTTGGAACGTTTGATTATGGCAATTAATGCGCACGCAAGAGCAGAATTCGCTTTGGATTATACTATTGATTATATGTCCAGTCGTGAAGCATTTGGAACAACAATAAATAAGTTTCAAGCTTTACGTCATACTCTTGTTGAGCATGCAACTGAAGTAGAACATTGTAAAATCTTCAATTATGCTGCTGTTGCGCGCTTAGACATAGGGGAATATGTAGTCAAAGAAGCGACAATGGCTAAATTAAAATCAACAAAAGTGGCTGATGAAACTATTTATAGCTGTCTTCAAATGTTAGGAGGCTATGGTTATATGGAGGAGTATCCACTTGCAAGATTGTTTAGGGATAGTCGTTTAGGGCCAATAGGAGGAGGTACTTCTGAAATTTTGAAAGAGATATTGTCAAAAATGATTATTGATAAACAAAATTATAAACCCGCAGTAAAATAATTATCGTTTTTGATTGCTAATTAATAAAACTTTACTACTTTTGCGCACTTAACGAAAGGGGGTGATAAAATTATGTTAATTATACCAATTAAAGACGGAGAAAATATCGATAGAGCATTAAAGCGCTATAAAAGAAAATTTGATAAAACTGGAACTGTTCGTCAATTAAGAGCACGTACTGCTTTTATTAAGCCATCAGTTATCAATAGAATGAAGTTCCAAAAAGCAGCTTACATTCAAAATATGAAAGATAGTTTAGAGAATATCTAAATTTCTGTTTTCAAAATTTATTACCGTTAGTGATTAAAGTTTTATAACTTTGATCCTAACGGTTTTTTTATGACTTCTATTAAAGTAGCTTTTAGGGATTATTTAGTTCTAGAGAAGAATTATTCATTACATACGCAAAAAGCGTACTGTGATGATGTGGATGCTTTTGAGGCTTTTTTGCAGGACGCTTCTTTTGAGGTTATCTTGGAAAAAGTAGCGTATTCCCATATTAGGAGTTGGGTGGTTTTTTTGGTGGACTCGGGATTGAGTACTGTTTCGGTGAATAGGAAAATTGCTTCTTTGAAAGCGTTTTATAAATTTTTATTAAAGACAAAGCAGATTTCTGTCAGTCCTTTGCTTAAGCATCGAGCTTTAAAGGTTTCTAAAAATATACAAATTCCTTTTTCTGAAAAAGAGATGAATAGTCTTGATGGTGTTTTTAGCGCTGATGCTGATTTTGATTCTTTAAGGGATAGGTTGATGATTGAAATGTTTTATGCTACAGGAATGCGTAGGGCTGAAATCATTAATTTAAGGTGTAAGGATGTAAATGTTGGCGCTGCTACTATAAAAGTGCTTGGTAAGAGAAATAAAGAAAGGATTGTTCCGATGTTGTCAATGTTAGCGGGGCGTATTGAGTTGTATTTAAAGGAGCGGTCAAATTTAGAAGAGCTTGTTGATTTTGAATATTTTTTTGTTACTTCAAAAGGGTTAAAATTAAGTCAATCTTTTGTCTATAGAACAATTAATTTGTACTTTAGTAATGTCTCCGAGAAAGTAAAGAAGAGTCCGCATGTTTTAAGGCATACTTTTGCGACTCATATGTTAAATAACGGGGCGGATTTGAATTCAATAAAGGAGTTATTAGGGCATTCAAGTTTGGCGTCTACACAGGTGTATACTAATAGTAGTTTGTCTGAGTTAAAAAAAGTGTATAAAGATGCGCATCCAAGAAGCCTGAAGTGATTTCTATACTATGTTTAACCACAAAAAATAATGATTATGAAGGTAAATGTTCATGCAGTTAACTTTACTGTTGACAGAAAGCTAGTAGATTTTGTCCAAGTTAGAATGGATAAGTTAGAAAAGTATTATGATAAAGTAGTTTCTTCGGATGTTTTTATGAAGGTTGAAAAGACAAGTGATAAAGAAAATAAAATTGTGGAGGTTAAAATTAATGTTCCTGGAGATGATTTTTTGGTAAAAAAACAATGCAAAACTTTTGAGGAGGCTATTGATTTGTCGGCTGAATCACTCGAACGTTTGCTGGTTAAAAGAAAAGAAAAAATAAGATCTCATATTTAATTCAATTTTTTTTCAAAAAAATGTTTTGATTAAGAGATAAAATCTATACATTTGCAGTCCGTTAGAAATAGCGGACTTTTTTATTGATATTTGCCAGTGTAGCTCAGTCGGCTAGAGCAGCTGATTTGTAATCAGCAGGTCGTGGGTTCGAGTCCCTCCACCGGCTCTATTAGGTTCAAATTTTGTTTTGAACACGTTCTTAAGGTTATGGTAATGAAGGGGAGATACTCAAGCGGCCAACGAGGGCAGACTGTAAATCTGCTGTGAAAACTTCGCAGGTTCGAATCCTGCTCTCCCCACAAATTAGAATAAAGATTATAGATAAGTGAGTTTATGCTCTACGCTTCTTAATCAAGGATTCTGCCGACTTAGCTCAGGGGTAGAGTGCTTCCTTGGTAAGGAAGAGGTCACGGGTTCAATTCCCGTAGTTGGCTCAAGTAAGTAGGAAATTGAAATAAATATATAACTAAGATTAAAAATTAAGTAAAATGGCAAAGGAAAATTTTACCCGTAACAAGCCCCATTTGAACATTGGTACAATTGGGCACGTGGATCACGGAAAAACTACATTAACTGCGGCAATTACAAAAGTATTGTCTGATGCAGGTTACTGTCAAGCAAAATCATTTGATCAAATTGATAATGCTCCAGAAGAAAAAGAAAGAGGTATTACAATTAATACTTCTCACGTAGAGTATGAAACTTCTAACCGTCACTACGCTCACGTTGACTGTCCGGGTCACGCGGATTACGTTAAGAACATGGTTACTGGTGCTGCTCAAATGGACGGTGCTATTCTTGTTGTTGCGGCTACTGATGGACCAATGCCACAAACTCGTGAGCACATCCTTTTAGGTCGTCAAGTTGGTATTCCAAGAATCGTTGTATTCATGAACAAAGTGGATATGGTTGATGATGCTGAGTTGTTAGAATTAGTTGAGATGGAAATCAGAGACTTATTATCTTTCTACGAGTATGATGGAGATAACGGTCCAGTTGTTCAAGGTTCTGCTTTAGGTGGATTGAACAATGATCCTGCTTGGGTTCCTAAAATCATTGAATTGATGGAAGCTGTTGATGCTTGGATCGAAGAGCCAGAAAGAGACGTAAACAAGCCTTTCTTGATGCCTGTTGAAGACGTATTCTCAATCACTGGTCGTGGAACTGTAGCTACAGGTCGTATCGAAACTGGTGTTGCTAATACTGGAGATCCAGTTGAAATCATTGGTATGGGAGCTGAGAAATTAACTTCTACAATCACTGGAGTTGAGATGTTCCGTAAAATCCTTGATAGAGGTGAAGCTGGAGATAACGTTGGTATCTTGTTAAGAGGTATTCAAAAAGAAGATATTAAAAGAGGAATGGTAATCTGTAAACCAGGTTCTGTTAAGCCTCACGATCACTTCAAAGCTGAGGTGTATATCTTGAAAAAAGAAGAAGGTGGACGTCACACTCCATTCCACAATAACTACCGTCCACAATTCTACGTACGTACAACTGACGTAACTGGTATTATTTCTTTACCAGCTGGTGTAGAGATGGTTATGCCTGGAGATAACTTAACTATTGAAGTTAAATTATTGAGCGAGATTGCATTAAACGTAGGTTTACGTTTTGCTATCCGTGAAGGTGGTAGAACTGTAGGTGCAGGTCAAGTTACTGAAATCCTTTAGTTTTTTAACTAAAACAAATAAACTAAGCCAGTAACGCTTTAGTTACTGGCTTTAATACGGGCGTAGTTCAAGGGTAGAATAGCGGTCTCCAAAACCGTTGATGGGGGTTCGAATCCCTCCGCCCGTGCAATATATAACACAGAGTTTAAATTATGGCAAAAGTTGTTAATTACATTTCAGAGGCATTTGAAGAATTAAAGTCAAATGTTACTTGGCCAGCTTGGGCTGAGGTTCAACGTCTAACAATTGTTGTTGCTGTTTTTTCAGTACTATTCGCTTTGGCGACATGGGGAGTAGATGAAATGTTTGCAAAAGCATTAGAAGGATTTTTTAACTGGTTGAAAGCATAAATTTCTTGGGATGACTGAAAATAATTTAAAAAAGTGGTATGTCGTTCGTGCAGTAAGCGGGCAAGAAAATAAAGTAAAAGCATATATCGAAACTGAAATCGCTAGATTAGGGATGGAGGATTATGTATCTCAAGTATTGGTGCCTACTGAAAAAGTAGTTACCGTGAAAGAAGGAAAAAAAATCGCAAAAGATAAAGTTTATTTTCCGGGGTATGTAATGATAGAGGCTAACTTGGTTGGTGAGATACCTCATATTATTAAGTCTATTACAAGTGTCATAGGGTTTTTGGGAGAAACTAAAGGTGGTGAACCAGTTCCTTTAAGAATGGCAGAAGTTAACCGTATGTTAGGAAAAGTAGATGAGTTAACTGTTAATACAGATACTCGTTCTATTCCATTTAATGTTGGTGAAACGATTAAGGTTATTGATGGACCTTTTAATGGTTTTAATGGAACTGTTGAAAAAATCAATGAAGAAAAGCGTAAACTTGAAGTTATGGTTAAGATTTTCGGAAGAAAAACGCCATTAGAGTTGAGTTTTATGCAAGTGGAAAAAGTATAATTTTTGTTACACTATAATAATCACACAATCGCTTCCAATGATTGTCGTGTTAAATTTTTTAAAAAATGGCTAAAGAAATTAGTAAGGTAGTTAAACTACAAGTTAAGGGAGGTGCTGCGAATCCGTCGCCACCGGTTGGACCTGCTTTAGGAGCTGCTGGGGTGAACATCATGGAGTTCTGTAAGCAATTTAATGCTAGAACACAAGATAAACCTGGCAAAATATGCCCAGTACAAATTACTGTGTATAAAGACAAATCATTCGATTTTGTTGTTAAGACTCCTCCTGCAGCAGTTCAGTTAATGGAAGCTGCAAAGCTAAAATCTGGTTCAGGTGAGCCTAATCGTAAAAAAGTAGCTAGCGTTACTTGGGAACAAATTAGAGCTATTGCTGAAGACAAAATGCCAGACTTAAATGCATTCACTATTGAGTCTGCTATGAGTATGGTTGCTGGAACAGCTAGATCTATGGGTATAACTGTATCAGGAGATTCTCCTTTTTAATTAAGAGAAAGACATGGCAAAATTGACAAAAAAGCAAAAAGAGGCTGCTTCAAAAATTGAAAAGAACAAATTATACTCATTGAAAGATGCTGCTGCATTAATTAAAGAGGTTGCTTCTGCAAAATTTGATGAGTCTGTTGATATCGCAGTTAGATTGGGTGTAGATCCAAGAAAAGCGAATCAAATGGTAAGAGGTGTGGTAACATTACCTCACGGAACTGGTAAAGATGTAAAAGTATTAGCTTTAGTTACTCCTGATAAAGAAGCGGAAGCTACTGCTGCTGGAGCGGACTATGTAGGTCTAGATGATTATTTACAAAAAATAAAAGATGGTTGGACTGATGTTGATGTTATCATCACTATGCCAGCCGTTATGGGTAAATTAGGTCCATTAGGTCGTATTTTAGGACCTAGAGGTTTAATGCCAAACCCTAAAACAGGTACTGTAACTATGGATGTTGCAAAAGCTGTTGCTGAGGTAAAAGCTGGTAAAATCGATTTCAAAGTTGATAAAACTGGTATTGTACATGCAGGAATTGGTAAAGTTTCTTTCGGAGCTGAGCAAATTTATGACAATGCACATGAAATTATTCAAACATTAATCAAACTTAAACCAACTGCTGCTAAAGGTACCTATATTAAAGGTATTCACCTTACAAGCACTATGAGTCCTGCTATTGCATTAGACCCAAAAGCAGTATAATTGGTAGTTAATAATTTTTAGTATGACTAGAGAAGAAAAATCAATCGCGATTGAAGATTTAACTGCACAGTTAGCTGGTACAAACATTGTATATGTATCTGATATTTCTGGGTTAGACGCAGAAACAACTTCAAACTTGAGAAGAGCTTGTTTTAAAGCAGGTATTAAATTAGAGGTAGTTAAAAATACATTGCTTGCTAAAGCAATGGAAGCTTCTGATAATGATTATGGTGATTTGCCATCAGTTTTGACTGGTAATAGTGCTATTTTTATTGCAGATATTGCTAATGCACCTGGAAAAATTATCAAAGATTTTAGAAAAAAAGCTGCTAAGCCTATTTTAAAAGGAGCTTACATCAATTCTGAGATTTACATTGGTGATGACCAATTAGATGCTTTAGCTACAATTAAATCTAAAGAAGAGCTTATCGGAGAAATCATTGGATTATTACAATCTCCAGCTCAAAGAGTTATTTCTGCTTTGCAAAATCAATTCGCTAACAGCGAAGAGACTGAAGCTTAATATGACTCAACAAGGAGTTTTCCTTGTTGCTTGAATTAGCGCACAATAAATAAATTATATTTTTACAAATCATTTTAAAACGATAGAAAAAATGGCAGATTTGAAACAATTCGCAGAACAATTAGTTAATTTAACTGTTAAAGAAGTTAACGAATTAGCAACAATATTGAAAGATGAGTACGGTATCGAACCAGCTGCTGCAGCTGTAGTAGTTGCTGCTGGAGGTGGTGAAGGTGCTGCAGAAGAAGCTCAAACAGAATTTACAGTTGTATTGAAAGAAGCTGGTGCTTCTAAATTAGCTGTAGTGAAATTAGTTAAAGAACTTACAGGTTTAGGTTTGAAAGAAGCTAAAGATGTAGTTGATAGCGCTCCAAGTAATGTAAAAGAAGGTGTTTCTAAAGAAGAAGCTGAAGGTCTTAAAAAATCATTAGAAGAAGCTGGAGCTGTTGTTGAGTTAAAATAATTTCAACATAGTTTAAAATTAGGTTTAGGTCTTGGGTTTAATCACTCAAAGACCTAAACCATTTTTCGTATAATAAAATTTATTAAGTTTTATTATAAAATAGTTTAAAATACCTTAGAATTTTTAATCATTACGAAGAAAATAAATTAGCTAAAGAGCAATCTTTATTAATTTCTAAAGATGTATTGATTCTAAAAAAGAAAGTATAGATTGTTTTATAAATTAAACAGTGTTTTAAACACAAAAACTACTTTTTTTAATCAAAATTTTGTCCATTGATGCTAACAAATCAGACTGAAAGATTGAATTTTGCCTCTACAAAAAATATTCCTGACTATCCAGATTTTCTTGATGTTCAGGTGAAGTCATTTAAAGATTTTTTTCAATTAGAAACTAAATCAGACGAAAGAGGCGACGAAGGATTGTATAATACCTTCATGGAAAACTTTCCTATTACAGATACAAGAAATAATTTTGTATTGGAATTCCTTGATTATTTCGTAGATCCACCACGTTACACCATTCAAGAATGTATAGAAAGAGGTTTGACGTATAGTGTTCCTTTGAAGGCTAGACTTAAACTTTACTGTACAGATCCAGAACACGAAGATTTTGAAACTATTGTTCAAGACGTTTATCTTGGTACAATTCCTTACATGACACCAAGTGGTACTTTTGTAATCAATGGCGCTGAGCGTGTTGTTGTATCTCAATTGCACCGTTCTCCTGGTGTGTTCTTTGGACAATCATTCCATGCAAATGGAACTAAATTATATTCTGCAAGAGTTATTCCTTTTAAAGGCTCTTGGATTGAATTTTCTACCGATATTAATAGTGTAATGTACGCTTACATCGATAGAAAGAAAAAATTACCTGTTACTACTTTATTCCGTGCTATTGGATTTGAAAGAGACAAGGATATCCTTGAGATTTTTGATCTAGCAGAAGAAATTAAAGTTTCTAAAACAGGATTAAAGAAATATATTGGAAGAAAATTAGCTGCCCGTGTATTGAATACATGGCATGAGGATTTCGTAGATGAAGATACTGGTGAAGTGGTATCTATCGAACGTAACGAAATTATTTTAGATAGAGATACAATTATCGACAAAGATAATGTAGAAGAAATCATTGACTCGAATGTTAAATCTATTTTGTTACATAAAGAAGATAACAATCAAGTTGATTACTCTATCATTCATAATACGTTACAAAAAGACCCAACAAACTCTGAAAAAGAAGCTGTTGAGCATATCTACAGACAATTGCGTAACGCAGAACCGCCTGATGAAGAAACTGCTCGTGGCATTATAGATAAATTATTTTTCTCTGACCAACGTTACAACTTAGGTGAAGTAGGTCGTTACAGAATTAATAAAAAATTAGGTTTAGATACTCCAATGGAAAAGCAAGTGCTTACCAAGGAAGATATCATAACTATCGTTAAATATTTGATCGAATTGATCAACTCAAAAGCTGAGATTGATGATATTGATCACTTATCAAACCGTCGAGTTAGAACAGTTGGTGAACAATTGTCACAACAATTCGGTGTTGGTTTAGCGCGTATGGCTAGAACCATTAGAGAGCGTATGAACGTTAGAGATAACGAGGTGTTTACACCAATAGATTTGATTAATGCAAAGACATTATCTTCTGTTATCAACTCTTTCTTTGGAACGAATCAGTTATCTCAATTTATGGATCAAACGAATCCATTAGCTGAGATTACGCACAAAAGAAGATTATCTGCACTTGGACCAGGTGGACTTTCTCGTGAAAGAGCAGGTTTTGAGGTTCGTGACGTTCACTATACACACTATGGTCGTTTATGTCCTATCGAAACTCCTGAGGGACCAAACATTGGTTTGATTTCATCTCTTGGTGTATATGCTAAAGTAAATGGAATGGGATTCATTGAGACTCCTTACCGTAAAGTTTCAAATGGTGTAGTTGATTTAGAATCAACTCCTGTTTACTTAAGTGCAGAAGAAGAAGAAGGTATGATGATTTCTCAAGCAAACATTGAAATGGATGCGACAGGAAAAATTACTGCTGATAATGTAATTGCAAGACAAGAAGGTGATTTTCCTGTAATTGAGCCAAGTCAAGTAGATTATGCAGACGTTGCCCCAAATCAAATTGCATCCATTTCTGCATCATTGATTCCTTTCTTGGAGCATGATGATGCGAACCGTGCGTTGATGGGATCTAACATGATGCGTCAAGCGGTACCTTTAATTCGTCCAGAAGCCCCTATTGTAGGAACTGGTTTAGAGCGTCAAGTAGCTTCGGATTCTAGAGTATTGATAAATGCTGAAGGTGATGGAGTTGTTGAATATGTTGATGCTAACATTATTACTATCAAATACGATCGTTCTGAAGAAGAAAGAATGGTTAGTTTTGAGCCTGATGAAAAGACATATAACCTTATTAAATTTAGAAAAACGAACCAAGGAACAAGTATCAACTTGAAACCTATTGTAAGAAAAGGGGATAGAGTTGTTCTAGGTCAAGTTTTATCTGAAGGATATGCTACTCAAAACGGTGAATTAGCTTTAGGTCGTAACCTTAAAGTGGCGTTTATGCCATGGAAAGGATACAACTTTGAGGATGCGATTGTAATTTCTGAAAAAGTTGTTCGCGATGATATTTTTACTTCTATTCATATTGACGATTATTCATTAGAAGTTAGAGATACTAAATTAGGTAACGAAGAGTTGACTAATGATATTCCTAACGTTTCTGAAGAAGCTACCAAAGATTTGGATGAAAACGGTATGATCAGAATTGGTGCAGAGGTAAAACCTGGTGATATTTTGATTGGAAAAATTACTCCAAAAGGAGAATCTGATCCAACACCAGAAGAGAAATTACTACGTGCTATCTTTGGTGATAAAGCTGGTGATGTAAAAGATGCTTCATTAAAAGCTTCTCCTTCATTACATGGTGTAGTTTTAGATAAAAAATTATTTGCAAGAGCAGTAAAAGATAAACGTAAACGTACTCAGGATAAAGATGCTTTAGGTGCTTTAGAAATGGAGTTTGAAGTTAAATTTGTTGAATTAAAAGACAGATTGATTGAAAAACTTTTCCTAATCGTTAATGGAAAAACTTCTCAAGGTGTAATGAATGATTTGGGTGAAGAAGTATTACCAAAAGGTAAAAAATACACTCAAAAAATGTTGTATGCTGTTGAAGATTTCGCTCACTTAAGTAAAGGTCAATGGGTTGCTGATGATGTGACTAACAAAATGGTTAATGATTTAATTCATAACTATAAAATTAAATTGAACGATTTACAAGGAGCATTACGTAGAGAGAAATTCACTATTACTGTTGGTGACGAATTACCATCTGGAATTTTGAAATTAGCTAAAGTATATATTGCTAAGAAACGTAAATTGAAAGTTGGGGACAAAATGGCGGGACGTCACGGTAACAAAGGTATTGTTGCTCGTATTGTTCGTCATGAAGATATGCCTTTCTTAGAAGATGGAACTCCTGTTGATATTGTGTTGAACCCACTTGGTGTACCTTCACGTATGAACATTGGACAAATCTATGAAACAGTTTTAGGATGGGCTGGAATGAATTTGGGTAGAAAATTTGCGACTCCAATTTTTGATGGTGCTTCTCTTGAACAAATCAATGCTTTGACTGATGAGGCTGGTGTACCACGTTTTGGACATACACATCTTTATGATGGTGGTACTGGAGAACGTTTCCATCAAGCAGCAACTGTGGGTGTAATTTACATGTTGAAATTAGGACACATGGTTGATGATAAGATGCACGCTCGTTCTATCGGTCCATACTCGTTGATTACTCAACAACCACTTGGAGGTAAAGCTCAATTTGGAGGTCAGCGTTTTGGAGAGATGGAGGTATGGGCACTTGAGGCTTATGGAGCATCAAGTACATTACGTGAAATCTTAACTGTTAAATCGGATGATGTTATTGGTAGAGCAAAAACTTACGAAGCAATCGTTAAGGGAGAATCTATGCCAGAACCAGGATTACCTGAATCATTCAACGTATTGATGCACGAATTGAAAGGTCTTGGTCTTGACATTCGTTTAGAAGAATAATTAAATCACAGTAATCAGTTCCATTTTTTGGGACTGATTACTATTTATAAAAGTTTTTAGGATTTATACCCGTAAACCGTTCCGATTTTTTATGTTGATTCTCAGGAAACACATAACTAGCACTTCAGAGAGAAGTTTAGAGAAGTAATTCGTGGTAATAGAGCTTAATGAATTTTGATGATATAGTAACTACTATTTTGTCTTTAATTCATAAATCTAAAATCAATTTTTAATTGCAAATAAATCAATAGTAAAAACTATGATGAATAATAGAAACAACAATAAAGATAAGAATCCTGTAAAAAGATTCAATAAAATTTCGATAGGATTAGCTTCTCCAGAATCCATCTTGAAAGAGTCAAGAGGAGAGGTGTTAAAGCCTGAAACTATCAACTACAGAACACATAAGCCAGAACGTGATGGGCTTTTTTGTGAAAGAATTTTCGGCCCTGTTAAGGATTTTGAATGTGCCTGTGGTAAGTACAAAAGAATTCGTTACAAGGGAATTATCTGCGACCGTTGTGGTGTAGAAGTTACTGAGAAGAAAGTTAGAAGAGATAGAGTAGGTCACATCAATTTGGTTGTGCCAATCGCTCATATCTGGTATTTCCGTTCTTTGCCTAATAAAATTGGTTATATTTTAGGATTACCATCTAAGAAGTTAGACATGATTATCTACTACGAAAGATATGTAGTAATTCAAGCTGGTATTGCAAAAAATGCTGATGGAGAATCTTTACAACGTTTAGATTTCTTAACAGAAGAAGAGTATTTGAATATTTTAGATACTTTGCCTGCTGATAATCAATATTTAGATGATTTTGATCCTAATAAATTTGTAGCTAAAATGGGTGCAGAATGTATTATGGATTTATTAGCGCGTATCGATTTAGATGAGCTTTCTTACAGCTTACGTCATAGTGCTAACAATGAAACTTCTAAACAAAGAAAAACTGAAGCATTAAAACGTCTTCAAGTTGTTGAATCTTTCCGTGAATCTAACTTGAATCGTGAGAATCGTCCAGAATGGATGATTATGAAAGTGATTCCTGTTATTCCGCCAGAATTGCGTCCTTTAGTGCCACTTGATGGAGGTCGTTTTGCTACTTCAGATTTGAATGATTTATACCGTCGTGTAATTATACGTAATAACCGTTTGAAAAGATTAATGGAGATTAAAGCTCCTGAAGTTATCTTGAGAAATGAAAAACGTATGTTGCAAGAATCTGTAGATTCATTGTTTGACAACACTCGTAAAGCTTCTGCTGTTAAGACAGAATCTAACCGTCCATTGAAGTCACTTTCTGATTCATTGAAAGGTAAACAAGGTCGTTTCCGTCAAAACTTACTTGGAAAACGTGTGGATTATTCTGCTCGTTCTGTAATTGTTGTTGGGCCAGAAATGAAATTGTTTGAATGTGGTTTGCCAAAAGATATGGCTGCCGAATTATACAAACCTTTTGTAATTCGTAAGTTGATCGAAAGAGGTATTGTAAAAACAGTTAAATCTGCTAAAAAAATAATTGACAAAAAAGAGCCAGTTGTATGGGATATTCTTGAAAATGTAATCAAAGGACATCCAGTATTGCTTAACCGTGCTCCTACTTTGCACCGTTTGGGTATCCAAGCATTCCAACCAAAATTAATTGAAGGTAAAGCAATTCAATTGCACCCATTAGTATGTACGGCGTTCAACGCGGATTTTGATGGGGATCAGATGGCGGTTCATTTGCCATTAGGACCTGAGGCTATTTTGGAAGCACAATTATTGATGTTAGCTTCTCACAATATCTTGAACCCTGCAAATGGTGCTCCAATTACAGTACCTTCTCAGGACATGGTTTTGGGTCTATATTATATGACCAAAGAACGTTTAACTACACCTGAATTAACTATTCTTGGTGAAGGATTAACTTTCTATTCTGCAGAAGAGGTAAATATCGCTTTGAACGAAGGAAGATTAGAGTTGAATGCTCGTGTGAAAATTAGAGCAAAAGACTTTAATGAAGATGGAGAGTTAGTGTACAAAATTATACAAACAACTGCTGGACGTGTACTATTTAATGAAGTTGTACCAGAAGCTGCAGGTTATATCAATGATGTATTAACCAAGAAAAACTTAAGAGATATTATCGGTCACGTATTAAGTTCGACTGATGTGCCTACTACAGCTGCCTTCTTAGATAATATGAAAAATATGGGTTATAAGTTCGCTTTCAAAGGAGGTTTATCTTTCTCTTTAGGTGATATTAGAATTCCAGAACAAAAAACAAAATTAATTGCTGATGCAAGAGAGCAAGTAGAAGGAATTTCTGCTAACTATAACATGGGTCTTATTACCAATAACGAGCGTTACAACCAAGTTATTGACGTATGGACTTCTGCCAATGCTCAATTGACGGAGTTAGCAATGAAGAATATTAGAGAAGACCAACAAGGATTCAACTCAGTGTATATGATGCTTGATTCTGGGGCGAGGGGATCTAAAGAACAAATTCGTCAGTTAACTGGTATGCGTGGTTTGATGGCTAAGCCTAAAAAATCTACTGCTGGTGGTGGTGAAATTATCGAAAACCCGATCCTTTCTAACTTTAAAGAAGGTCTATCAATTTTAGAGTACTTTATCTCTACGCACGGTGCTCGTAAAGGTCTTGCGGATACGGCGCTGAAAACAGCGGATGCTGGATACTTAACTCGTAGGTTGCATGACGTTTCTCAAGATGTTATTGTTAATATAGACGATTGTGGTACATTAAGAGGTGTTGAAGTTTCTGCATTGAAGAAAAACGAGGAAATCGTTGAATCTTTAGGAGAAAGAATCTTAGGACGTGTTGCATTACAAGATGTAATTAATCCTTTAACTACTGATATTTTAGTTCATGCAGGACAACAAATCACAGAGTCTATTGTAAAAGCAATCGAAGCTTCTCCAGTAGAAAAAGTTGAAGTTCGTTCTCCATTAACTTGTGAGGCAACAAAAGGAATTTGTGCTAAATGTTACGGTAGAAACTTAGCTACTGGTAAGATGACGCAAAAAGGAGAAGCTGTTGGGGTTATTGCTGCACAGTCTATTGGTGAACCAGGTACACAGTTAACATTGCGTACATTCCACGTTGGAGGGGTTGCTGGAGGTATCTCTGAAGATTCTAGTATTATTGCTCGATTTGCAGGTAAATTAGAAATCGAAGATTTAAAAACAGTTAAAGGAGAAGATAGCGAAGGAAACTCTGTTGATATTGTAGTGTCTCGTTCAACTGAATTGAAATTAATCGACGAAAAAACGGGTATTTTATTAAGTACAAACAATATTCCTTACGGTTCTAGTATTTTTGTTACTGATGGTCAGTCAGTTGCAAAAGGAGAAGTTATCTGTAAATGGGATCCATATAATGGTGTTATTGTTTCTGAGTTTACTGGTAAAATTGCTTACGAAGATTTAGAGCAAGGACAATCGTTCATGGTTGAAATCGATGAGCAAACTGGTTTCCAAGAAAAAGTAATTTCTGAGTCAAGAAACAAAAAATTAATCCCAACTTTATTGGTTTACGGTAAAGATGGTGAATTGATTCGTTCTTACAACTTACCAGTAGGGGCCCACTTGATGGTTGAGAATGGTGAGAAAATTAAAGCTGGTAAAGTATTGGTGAAAATCCCACGTCGTTCTTCAAAATCAGGCGATATCACGGGAGGTTTACCAAGAATTACAGAATTGTTAGAAGCTCGTAATCCTTCTAATCCAGCGGTAGTTTCTGAAATTGACGGGGTAGTTTCTTTTGGAAAAATCAAAAGAGGTAACCGTGAAATTATCATCGAATCTAAATTTGGTGATGTTAGAAAATACTTGGTTAAACTATCAAGCCAGATTCTTGTTCAAGAAAATGACTTCGTAAGAGCAGGGGTACCATTGTCTGATGGTGCAATTACTCCAGACGATATTTTGAGAATCCAAGGACCAGCTGCAGTACAACAATACTTAGTAAATGAAATTCAAGAGGTTTACCGTTTACAAGGGGTAAAAATCAATGACAAGCACTTTGAGGTTGTAATCCGTCAAATGATGCGTAAAGTAAGAGTTCAAGATCCAGGAGATACTTTATTCTTAGAAGACCAATTGATCCATACTAAAGATTTCATCGTTCAAAACGACAATCTTTACGGAATGAAAGTGGTGGAAGATGCAGGTGATTCTGCAGTATTGAAACCAGGTCAAATCGTTACTCCACGTGAGTTGCGTGACGAAAACTCTTTATTGAAACGTACGGATAAAAACTTGGTTGTAGCTCGTGATGTTATTACAGCAACTGCTACTCCAATTTTACAAGGTATTACAAGAGCATCGTTACAAACGAAATCATTTATCTCTGCTGCTTCTTTCCAAGAAACAACTAAAGTGTTAAACGAAGCTGCTGTGGCAGGTAAAGTTGACTTGTTAGAAGGCTTGAAAGAAAACGTAATTGTAGGTCATAGAATTCCTGCAGGTACGGGTATGAGAGAGTATGATAATACTATTGTAGGTTCGAAAGAAGACTACAATGATATGATGGCTAACAAAGAAGAGTACATTTACTAATGTATTTAGAGATGTAAGATTATATATTCAAAGACGATTTCGATCGTCTTTGAGTTTTTTAAATCACTACCTCTTTGAATCTTTAACTTTTTACTATGAAAGATCAACAAGAACAAATTAATATTGAATTAGACGAGAGTATTGCTGAGGGAGTTTATTCTAACTTAGCGATTATCAATCATTCCTCTTCGGAGTTTGTTTTGGATTTTGTGAGTATTATGCCTGGTTTGCCAAAAGCAAAAGTAAAGTCCAGAATAGTATTGACGCCACAACACGCGAAACGATTAATCAAAGCCTTGGCTGATAACGTTCATCGTTTTGAGTTAGCTCACGGTGAAATTAAAGATACAGAGCAAGCACCAATTCCTTTGAATTTTGGTCCAACAGGACAAGCTTAAATACAAAAAAGACTTCGTTAAGAAGTCTTTTTTTTGTTTGGAATTATAAGTAAAAGAAAAGCCAACTTTTTAGAGTTGGCTTTCTTGTATTAATCAAATTCTGAAGTGAAAAATAATTTAACGCTCGGGAATTTGCTTTGTGTCATTTGAATAGTAAAATCAGAATCGGCAAGAAATACGAGTTGGTTGTATTTGTCTTTGGCCAAAAACTTCTGTTTAATACGTTTAAATTCTTTGAATTCCTCGTTTTTAGCATCGTCTGGTTTTACCCAACACGCTTTATGAACAGGGAAGTTTTCATAAGTACATTTTGCTCCATATTCATGCTCCAAACGATACTGAATTACCTCATATTGTAGCGCACCAACCGTTCCAATTACTTTACGATTATTCATTTCAAGTGTAAACAACTGCGCAACACCTTCATCCATTAATTGGTCAACTCCTTTATCCAATTGCTTTGCTTTTAACGGATCGGCATTATTGATGTATCTAAAGTGTTCTGGTGAGAAACTTGGAATTCCTTTAAAACTCATAATCTCGCCTTCTGTCAGTGTATCACCAATTTTGAAATTTCCTGTATCGTGTAATCCCACAATATCTCCAGGATAAGAAATGTCAACAATCTCTTTTTTCTCCGCAAAAAAAGCATTGGGGCTAGAAAACTTTAGATTTTTCTTTTGGCGAACATGGTAATAGGGCTTGTTTCTTTCAAAAGTTCCCGATACAATTTTTATAAACGCCAAACGATCTCTGTGTTTTGGATCCATATTCGCATGAATTTTAAACACAAAACCAGACATTTTCTCTTCTTTAGGATCTACCAATCTTGTTTCAGACTCTTTTGCTCTTGGAGAAGGGGCTATGCTTACAAAACAGTCTAGCAATTCTCTTACTCCGAAATTATTCAAAGCTGAACCAAAAAATACAGGTTGAATTTTTCCATCTAAATACTCTTGACGCTCAAATTTAGGGTAGACTTCATCAATCAATTCTAATTCTTCACGAAGTTTAGTAGCTGGTTTTTCTCCAATAATTTTTTCTAATTCTGGGTTTTGTACGTCTGAGAAAGCAATTGTTTCTTCTATGTTTTTTCGGCTATCACCGCTAAAAAGATTGATGTTTTGTTCCCATAAGTTGTAGATTCCTTGAAAATCATAACCCATGCCAATCGGGAAACTTAAAGGAGTTACAGTAAGCCCAAGTTTTTGTTCTACTTCATCCATTAAATCGAAGGCGTCTTTACCCTCACGGTCTAATTTGTTAATGAAAACAATCATTGGAATGTTTCTCATTCTACAAACGGCTACTAATTTTTCAGTCTGTTCCTCGACCCCTTTAGCAACGTCAATAACAACTATTACACTATCTACAGCTGTTAAAGTTCTAAAAGTATCTTCAGCAAAATCCTTGTGACCAGGTGTGTCTAGGATGTTGATTTTTTTGTTCTTATAATTAAAAGCTAAAACGGAGGTAGAAACTGAGATTCCTCTTTGACGCTCAATTTCCATAAAATCACTCGTTGCTCCTTTTTTTATTTTATTACTTTTTACAGCACCAGCCTCTTGAATAGCTCCTCCAAAAAGTAATAATTTTTCCGTTAGTGTGGTTTTTCCAGCATCAGGATGCGAAATAATTCCAAACGTTCTTCTGCGTTGTATTTCTTCTAAAAAACTCATAGTAATAAAAATAGTGTGCAAAAGTACTACTTATAATTTCGAATAAAAAATCTGATGCAAATTCTATTGGTAAAACTTAGAATTGATTTTTTTAGAAATCATCTAAGCGTAATAATTTTTTGTTAATAGTAGGTAGTATAGTTGTATAATGTCTTTGAATTGCTATTTTTGTTTGCAATATGTTTACTTTTTTTCAATAGTAATTTTAGTGCTAAATAGTTTCCTATTTGTGGGGTGAATTAGCTTTTACAGTTTTGACAAGAGTACTCTTTTTGTAAATAATATTAATACATACAATTTAACCTTTTTTCGATGAAGTTTTTAAAATACAATTTTGTACTTCCTATTTGTTTAGTTTTAATGGTCTCTTTTGCAATGAATGCGCAAGAAGTGATAAAAGAGAAAGCAACTGAGGTAGTAAAAGAAAATCCAACGAAACGCCAAAAAGTAGATGGAGTAATTGCAACAGTTGGAGATTACATTGTATTAGATTCAGATATTGACAAGTCATTTTTAGAGATTACTGCAGCAGGTGGTTCTGTTAGTGGAGTTTCGAGATGTCAAATGCTTGGGAAATTATTAGAGGACAAACTATACGCTCACCAAGCCATTCAGGATAGTATTGTAGTTTCAGATTCTGATATCAAAGGAATGATGGAAGATCGTTTGAACTATATGGTTGAGAATTTAGGCTCTATGGACAAAGTAGTAGAGATGTATAAAAAAAGCTCCGAAGAAGAACTTAGATCTACATTTTTCGATGTTTTGAAAGAGCAAAAACTAAGCTCAGAAATGGGTAAAAAAATTGTTGATGGAGTAGAAATCACCCCAGAAGAAGTTCGTAATTACTTTAAAGCTATCCCAAAAGCAGATTTACCTACATTTGGAGCCGAAATGGAAGTGGCGCAAATTGTAGTTGCTCCAAAAGTTACTCAGGAAGACAAGCAAAAAGTAATTGACCGTTTAAAAGGATTTAAAAAAGAGGTTGAGGCAGGTGCTAGTTTTTCTACGAAAGCCGTTTTGTATACACAAGATCCAGGGTCAAGATCCACAGGAGGTTTTTATAAAATGAATAGAAAGACGCCTTTTGTAAAAGAATTTAAAGAAGTAGCTTTCAAATTAGCCGAAGGAGAAATCTCTGAACCTTTTGAAACTGATTTTGGATTTCATATCATTTTAGTGGAGAAAATAAAAGGACAAGAATTAGAATTGCGTCATATCTTACTTACTCCAACTGTTTCGGATCCATCCATTAAAGAAGCTAAAGAGAAAATCGACTTGATTAGAAAAAGAATCATCGATAAAGAAATTACTTTTGCTGAAGCAGCTAGAACAATTTCTGATGAAAAAGAAACAAGAGCCAATGGAGGCGCTTTGATTAACCCAAAAACGCAAGATACTCGTTTTGAATTGACCAAAATGGATCCAAGTTTATATAGCAGAGTTTCTAATCTTAAAGATCAAGAAATTTCTCAGCCTTTTCTAGAAGAGGATCAAGGGAAAAAGACTTTTAAAATTATAACCGTTACCAATAGAATCGATGAGCACACTGCTGATTATTCTAAGGATTATATTAAAATTAAAGATTTGGCTTTGAAAGAAAAACAAATCAAAGCAGTAGGAAAATGGTTTGAAGAAAAAATCAAAGAAACCTACATTAAAATTAATGGAGAGTACAGAGACTGTGCTTTTACGAATAACTGGTTGAAAAAATAATTTTTATAAAATAAATAAAAAGAGTTAGTTTTATGATTTCATAGGCTAACTCTTTTTTAATTAAAACAAACTTATATGTCAGATGTTGATGCGATTCATGCTTTAGTTCAAAAGCGAAACCAACTCAAAACAGAGATTGCAAAAATTATTGTAGGTCAAGATGATGTTATTGATCAAATTGTCCTTTCTATCTTCTCTGGCGGTCATGCATTGCTCGTTGGTGTGCCGGGTTTAGCAAAGACGTTAATGGTAAATACTTTAGCGCAAGCACTTGGTTTGGATTTTAAGCGAATTCAGTTTACACCAGATTTGATGCCTTCTGATATTTTAGGAAGTGAAATTTTAGATGAAAATAGACATTTTAAGTTTATAAAAGGACCAATTTTCTCGAATATTATTTTGGCTGATGAGATCAATAGAACTCCTCCAAAAACCCAAGCCGCTTTGTTGGAAGCAATGCAAGAACGAGCAGTTACGATTGCAGGTCATAACTATAAATTAGATTTGCCTTACTTTGTTTTGGCAACTCAAAATCCTATCGAGCAAGAAGGAACTTATCCTTTGCCTGAGGCACAGTTGGATCGTTTTATGTTTGCTATAAAGTTAGATTATCCCTCATTTCTCGAAGAGGTGCAAGTAGTGAAAAATACAACTTCAGATGTAAAGTTGGCTATTAATCCTTTGTTTACAGCAGAAGAAATTATAGAATATCAGCATTTAATTCGCCGCATACCCGTGGCAGATAATGTAATCGAGTATGCGGTAACCTTGGTTAGTAAAACTCGTCCTAATAACCCTTTGTCCAATGATTATGTAAAAAATTATTTGGATTGGGGTGCTGGTCCAAGGGCTTCACAAAACTTGATAATAGCTGCTAAAGCGAATGCCGCATTTCACGGAAAATTTTCTCCAGACATAGAAGATGTGAAGGCAGTCGCTACAGGAATTCTGCGTCATAGAATTATCAAGAATTACAAAGCAGATGCTGAAGGTATATCGGAAGAAATGATCATAGAAAAGCTATTATAACGTTATAGTTGTCTTATTTAGAAAGGTTCTTTGTTTGAAATACAACAAAGGACCTTTTTTTATTTTGTCTCATATTTTCATATTGATAAAAAAATCTTTTTTAAATATTGAATAGATAAAAATTTAATAAAATATTGATATTTTATCAATAAAAGATGGTTAAGTGCTGTTTTTGCCGATAATAATTTTCAAAAATGGGACTTCTATTAAATTTTTTTAATTCTCGGCTTTAATTCCTAAATTTGCGTACAAAAAAATAAAAACACTTAATTACTATGGCTTTTGGTATTGAAATATCCAATAAAAAGGGTCATTAACATACAACATTTATGAGCACTTACAACGATTACCTCAAAGAGATTGAAGAACGTAAAGCACAAGGACTTCATCCTAAACCAATTGATGGAGCTGATTTGCTAAGCGAAATCATTACTCAAATTAAAGATTCAAATAATACGAATAGAGAAGATTCTCTTCATTTCTTTATTTACAATACAGTTCCAGGAACGACTCCTGCAGCAGGTGTAAAAGCTAAATTTTTGAAGGAAATTATTTTGGGTGAATCTGTAGTTTCTGAAATAACACCAGAGTTTGCTTTTGAATTGTTATCGCATATGAAGGGAGGACCTTCAATTGAAGTATTGTTGGACTTAGCTTTAGGAAATGATGTTGCTACTGCAAAAGGAGCAGCAAAAGTATTGAAAACTCAGGTTTATTTATATGATGCAGATACAGATCGTTTAGCTGCTGCTTATCAAAGTGGGAACGAAATTGCAAAAGATATTTTAGAAAGTTATGCTAAAGCTGAGTTTTTTACAAAGCTTCCAGATGTACAAGAAAAGATTGAAATTGTTACGTATGTAGCTGGTGAGGGAGATATTTCTACAGATTTATTGTCTCCAGGAAATCAAGCGCATTCTCGTTCTGACCGAGAATTACACGGAAAATGTATGATTACTCCACAAGCTCAGGAGGAAATTAAAGCACTTCAAACGCAGTATCCAGATAAAAGTGTAATGCTTATAGCTGAAAAAGGAACTATGGGTGTTGGATCTTCAAGAATGTCAGGGGTAAATAACGTGGCGCTATGGAGTGGTAAACAAGCAAGTCCATACATTCCATTTGTGAACATTGCTCCAATTGTTGCAGGAACAAACGGAATATCACCAATTTTTCTTACTACTGTGGATGTTACGGGTGGTATCGGTTTAGATCTTAAAAACTGGGTGAAAAAAGTTGATGCAAATGGAGAGGTTCTTCGTAACGAAAGTGGTGATCCTATTTTAGAAGAAGTGTATTCTGTTGCTACAGGTACTGTTTTAACAATCAATACTAAAACCAAAAAATTATATAAAGGAGATCAAGAACTGATTGATATTTCTAAAGCGTTTACTCCACAGAAAATGGAGTTTATCAAAGCTGGTGGGTCTTATGCAATTGTGTTTGGAAAAAAATTGCAAACATTTGCATCAAAAACTTTAGGGATTGATGTTACACCTGTATTCGCTCCATCAAAAGAGGTTTCTATCGAAGGACAAGGATTAACTGCGGTAGAAAAAATATTTAATAAAAATGCTGTAGGTACAACACCAGGTAAAGTGTTGCATGCGGGTTCTGATGTTCGTGTTACGGTAAATATTGTTGGATCTCAAGATACAACAGGTTTAATGACTTCACAAGAACTTGAGTCTATGGCAGCTACTGTAATTTCACCAACAGTTGATGGTGCTTATCAATCGGGTTGTCATACTGCTTCGGTTTGGGATAATAAATCGAAAGCGAATATCCCTAGATTGATGAAGTTCATGAATGACTTTGGTCTTATTACAGCGCGTGATCCTAAAGGAGTATATCACGCTATGACAGACGTTATTCACAAGGTTCTTAATGATATTACTGTAGATGAATGGGCAATCATTATTGGTGGTGACTCTCATACAAGAATGTCAAAAGGTGTAGCTTTTGGTGCTGATTCAGGTACAGTTGCACTTGCATTGGCTACTGGTGAAGCTTCTATGCCAATTCCAGAATCTGTGAAAGTAACTTTCAAAGGTGATATGAAAAACTATATGGATTTCCGTGATGTTGTTCATGCTACACAATCTCAAATGTTGCAACAATTTGGTGGCGAGAATGTGTTTCAAGGAAGAATAATTGAAGTGCATATAGGTACATTAACCGCAGATCAGGCCTTTACATTTACAGACTGGACAGCTGAAATGAAAGCTAAGGCTTCTATTTGTGTCTCAGAGGATGCTACTTTAATTGAATCATTAGAAATTGCAAAAAGCAGAATCCAAATTATGATTGATAAAGGAATGGATAATGCTAAGCAAGTATTAAAAGGATTAATCAATAAAGCAGATAAGAGAATTGCTGAAATTAAATCAGGAGAAAAACCTGCTTTAACTCCAGATGCGAATGCTAAATACTATGCAGAAGTTGTTATTGACCTAGATGTTATTGCTGAGCCAATGATTGCTGATCCAGATGTTAATAATGCTGATGTTTCTAAGCGTTATACTCACGATACTATTAGACCACTTTCTTTTTATGGAGGAGTGAAAAAAGTAGATCTTGGTTTTGTAGGATCATGTATGGTGCATAAAGGAGATATGAAAATTCTAGCTCAAATGCTTAAAAATGTAGAAGCTCAATATGGTAAAGTTGAATTTAAAGCACCTCTTGTGGTTGCTCCACCAACTTATAATATTGTTGATGAATTGAAAGCTGAAGGAGATTGGGAAGTTTTACAAAAATATTCTGGTTTCGAATTTGACGACAATGCTCCAAAAGGGGTAGCGCGTACAGGATATGAAAATATACTATATCTAGAGCGTCCAGGTTGTAATTTATGTATGGGTAACCAAGAAAAAGCAGCAAAAGGAGATACTGTTATGGCTACTTCAACGCGTCTTTTCCAAGGAAGAGTTGTAGAAGATAGCGAAGGGAAAAAAGGCGAATCGTTACTTTCGTCGACTCCAGTTGTTGTATTGTCTACAATTTTAGGAAGAACTCCTACTATCGAAGAATATAAAGATGCTGTGAATGGAATTAACTTAACACAATTCGCTCCATCTCATAAATTATTAGTAAACAACTAGCATATTGCTTTTAGCTATGATTTAAAAGCCTGAGTCTATGGATTCGGGCTTTTTTTGTGCTTGTTTTTTTGTAACTTAGAAGATAATAATAATTAGTATTAATTTTATTTAAATCTTATGGCATTCGATATTGAAATGATTGAGAAAGTGTATGAAAATATGCCTTCTCGTGTAGATAAAGCACGTGAACTTGTAGGACGTCCACTCACACTAACAGAAAAGATTTTGTATGCTCATTTATGGGAAAAAATACCGACTGAACACTTTAAAAGAGGTGTTGATTATGTCGATTTCGCTCCTGATAGAGTTGCGTGTCAAGATGCAACAGCACAAATGGCTTTGTTGCAATTCATGCATGCTGGTAAGAAGACAGTCGCAGTACCAACTACAGTGCACTGTGATCACTTAATTCAAGCAAAATCTGGTGCAAAAGAAGATCTAGCTTTTGCTAATAAACAATCCAAAGAGGTTTTTGATTTTCTTTCATCCGTTTCAAATAAATATGGAATAGGATTTTGGAAACCAGGTTCAGGTATAATTCACCAAATTGTATTAGAAAACTACGCTTTTCCAGGCGGAATGATGATTGGAACCGATTCTCATACGGTCAACGCAGGAGGATTAGGAATGTTAGCTATAGGTGTAGGTGGAGCAGATGCGGTTGATGTGATGTCCGGAATGTCGTGGGAGTTAAAATTTCCTAAGTTAATTGGAGTAAAATTAACTGGAAAACTTAACGGTTGGACAGCTCCAAAAGATGTGATTTTAAAAGTGGCTGATATTCTCACAGTAAAAGGAGGAACGGGTGCTGTTGTTGAATATTTTGGTGAAGGTGCTCTAAATATGTCTTGTACAGGAAAAGGAACTATATGTAATATGGGTGCAGAAATTGGCGCAACTACTTCTACGTTTGGTTATGATGATTCTATGCGCAGGTATTTAGCTGCAACAGGGAGACAACAAGTTGTTGATGCAGCCGATAAAATAGCTTCTTATTTAACTGGAGATCCAGAAGTTTATGCTAATCCAGAGCAGTATTTTGATCAATTGATAGAAATTAATTTATCAGAATTAGAGCCGCAGATTAATGGTCCTTTCACTCCTGATAGAGGAACGCCAGTTTCTAAAATGAAAGCTGAAGCAGCGGCGAATGGTTGGCCTATTAAAGTAGAATGGGGACTTATTGGTTCTTGTACCAATTCATCTTATGAAGATATGGCTCGTGCAGCTTCTATTGTAAATCAAGCAGTAGAACACGGAATTACCCCAAAAGCTGAATTTGGAATTAATCCTGGTTCTGAACAAATTCGATATACCATCGAGAGAGACGGTATTATAGCAACTTTCGAAAAAATGGGAACCAAAGTGTTTACCAATGCTTGCGGGCCATGTATTGGTCAATGGGATAGAGCAGGAGCTGATAAGGGGGAGAAAAATACCATTGTGCATTCATTCAATCGCAATTTTTCTAAAAGAGCCGATGGAAATCCTAATACGCATGCTTTTGTAACTTCTCCAGAAATGGTGGCGGCTCTTGCAATTTCCGGAAGGTTGGATTTTAATCCATTAACGGATACTTTACTGAATGATAATGGAGAAGAAGTAAAATTGAAAGCTCCTTTTGGAGATGAATTACCCAAAAGAGGATTTGATGTTGAAGATGCAGGTTTTCAAGCTCCAGCTGAAGATGGCTCAAATGTTCAAATCGTAGTCAGTCCTACTTCAGACCGTTTGCAATTATTGGCACCTTTTGAGCCATGGGATGGAAAAAACATTACTGGTGCTAAGCTTTTGATTAAGGCATTTGGTAAATGTACCACAGACCATATATCAATGGCGGGTCCGTGGTTGCGTTTTCGAGGACATTTGGATAATATATCTAACAATATGCTAATTGGTGCAATCAATGCTTTTAATCAAAAAGCAAACGAAGTAAAAAATCAGATTACAGGAATTTATGAACCTGTACCAACCGTTCAAAGGGCTTATAAAGCCGCAAGAATTCCTTCAATAGTAGTAGGGGATCATAATTATGGCGAAGGTTCTTCTCGTGAGCACGCTGCAATGGAGCCACGCTTCTTAGGGGTTAAAGCGGTTTTGGTAAAATCGTTTGCTCGTATTCACGAAACGAATTTAAAAAAACAAGGTATGTTGGCCTTAACTTTTGCTAACGAGTTGGATTATGATAAAATTCAAGAAGATGATACTATTAATTTCTTGGATTTAACCGAATTTGCACCTGGTAAACCCTTAACTATTGAACTAGTGCATTCCAATGGAACTTCAGAAACCATTCTTGGGAATCATACGTATAACTCGGGTCAAAAAGGTTGGTTTGTGGCTGGTTCCGCATTAAACTTAATCGCTTCAGCAGGACAATAGTTCTATAAAATACACGTCATAAAGAAAGCTCCTTAGGTAACTTTGGAGCTTTTTTGTTTCTAATTATAGTCCTATAAATTTATTTTATAATAGTTTTAACATTTTTAATTTATTAAAAAAAAGTATATTTGTAAAACTTGATAAAAACGTGATTTTTAGATTAAAAATGCCCTTTTTTTTAATCTAATTTCTGTGAAATAAGCTTTTAGATAAAAATAATACCACAATTTGTAAAAAATAAGGATGAAGTACTTTGGAATACTATTTTGGCTTTTGGTTTGTACCACGACAACTGTTTTTTCACAAGAAAAATTTATTACACACAAAATTTCTCAGGGCGAAACCATTTCTTCAATAGCTGAAAAATACAATGTTAGTCAAAAAGTAATTTTTAATTTAAATCCAAAAGCTTCAGGGATTTTAAAATTGAATTCGGTATTAAAAATTCCAAATAAGAATTATAAAAAGGGAGTTGCCAAAAAAGAACTGGCAGCTAAAAAGAAGCTTACCAAAGAGATTGATTATGTTGTTTTGCCAAAAGAAACTTTATTTGGTATTGCAAAAAAGTTCAATGTTAGAGTCGAAGAAATTAAAAAAAATAATCCTTCAATAGAAAAATCAGGATTACAAATTGGAGAGAAAATAAAAGTAATTGTTCCTGAAAACTTCGAGTTGAAAGAAGAGCCAGCGGTTGCTATCTCAAACGATTCTGAGCAAAAAAACACAACTATCCCTTCAAATACTACCGCTATTAGTGAATTTGTTGCTCCAAATGCTTCAACTGAAGGACAGCAAATCCACGAAGTACTTGCAAGTGAAACAAAATATGGTATCTCAAAACGCTATGGGATTTCGGTTGAAGCGCTTGAAAAATTGAACCCAAACATTGTATCTAAAAGTCTTGAAATAGGTCAGAAACTGAATGTGCCTTTGCAAAACAAAGCAACCGAAGTGATTCAAACTGTTGAGGTTTCAAAACCGTCAGAAGTTAAAGTTGATAATCCTGTTGCTGCAGCAAATGAACAAGTTACAGCAGAAACCTCGGTTGCCAATACTATTTCCTCACCTGAAACTACAGCGATTGTTCATGAAGTATTACCAAAAGAAACCAAATTTGGTATTGCCAAAAAGTACGGAATTACTGTTGCGGAATTGGATAAACTAAATCCTTCGATTCATAAAAAATTGAGAGTGGGAAGTATTTTGAAGATAAAAGAAGGAACCGCTGCTGTTGCTGTAAATGAAACAGAAACCAAGGTGGAAGCAGTAGTTACGGAACCCACTTCTGAAAAGTTTTTTGGAGAGTATTCCATTGCAGATGATTTAATTGCAAAGGCTTCAGACAATTTGGGAATTCGTTATAGGTCTGGAGGTACGACAAGAGCTGGTTTTGATTGTTCTGGTTTAATGTGTTCTACCTTTAGTGCTTTAGATATCAAGCTTCCAAGGTCGTCCAATGAGATGTCCAATATTGGAATTAGAGTTACACCTACAGAAGCCAAAAAAGGTGATTTGATTTTCTTTAAAACCAGAGGTAGCGGAAGAATTAATCACGTTGGTATGGTGGTTGAGGTAGTAGGGGATGAGATTAAGTTCATTCATTCTTCTACCAACAGTGGTGTAATCATTTCTTCAACAAAAGAAGGATATTACCATCGAAATTTTGCTCAAGTTAATCGTGTTTTAAAGTAATTTACTCTTCCTGCTCTTTGAACATTTCGATGTTGTTTTTCGAAATTCTTTTTTTTAACCACATCTTAAGCTTCTCTTCATCGCTAGTACTTAATATTTTGGTACTGCTATAAATTGCTACAGTTTTAGTAATTGTACTATCCGTATTTTCATTAAAAGTATGATTAGCCAATGATATGTTTTTGATTTGGGGAAACAAAATAACGATTTCTTCCCTTAATGCCTTATTGTTATAAGTGTTCTGTTTTAGCTTATTTTCTAAATTGAGTATCATTAAGTCTTTTTCATTTTCTTTCGCTTTTTCAGAAGCATTGTTTTCCAAAATGAATTTCTTAATATCTGTGGTGTCTTGTTTTATTACCAATTGAGTGTTTTCGATCTTGTATTTTTTTAACGCACTACTTAAGTTTTGTATCTCTTGTTTGTTTATTTTTTTGTTTAAAAAAGCCAATTCAATACTTTTTGGGTTTTTGTTGTAATTGATTTTTTGGTACAAAATGGCAAACCCTTTTTCATTCAATTCATCATTTAAAAACAATTCCACTTTTTGTTTGTATTTTTTTTCTTGGGCTAACAAATAAGCAAAATAAACACTAGGTACAATTAGCAAAACAATAATTGTGGAAATGGTATATTTTATTTGTTTTCGGTATTTTGGGTCTACATGCGTGACTTCAGGATACTGTAAATACTTTACGATAACAAAGGTAGAAATGCAGATAAACACACAATTGATAGTGTATAAAAATAGGGCGCCGAGAAAGTATTTCCAATTTCCAATAGCCAGTCCATATCCTGCTGTACACAAAGGAGGCATCAAGGCTGTCGCAATCGCAACACCTGGTATAGGGTTTCCTTTTTCAACTCTAGTAATCGCAATTACGCCTACAAGACCACCAAAAAAAGCAATCAATATGTCGTATATGTTGGGCGAGGTACGAGCCAATAATTCAGATTGTGTTTCCTTAAAAGGACTCAGCATAAAATAAATAGTAGACACAAACAAACTGACTAAAGTAGCAATGAGAAGGTTTTTGGCTGCTTTTTTTAATAATTCAAAATCATAAATACCTAAGCTAAAACCTGCTCCAACGATAGGTCCCATTAATGGAGAAATAAGCATAGCGCCAATAATCACAGCAGTTGAGTTGACGTTGAGTCCAACAGAAGCGACTACAATAGCACAGGCCAAAATCCAAACTGTGGCTCCACGAAAGGAAATATTTGCCTTTACATTTTCTAAAACTTTTTGTTTGTTTTCTTCTCCAGTATGTAAGTCAAGGAATTTTTGTAATCGATTCATAGTATTCTGAATTAAAAAATGGTACAATAAAGTTAAGCAATTAAAAATTGGCATAAAAAAAACGTTGAAATTAGTTCAACGTCTTAGAGTTGTTATAGAAATTGGATTTTAGTTCTTGGTAAAGGTCAAATAATCAGTTCCACCATTGCCACCGCTTACGTCTTTTAGTTTAATTACTGTTGAAGTTCTTTCGATAATTTCCCAGTCATCTGTTAGTTCAAGAAAAGTAGCAGGAGAAGCAAAAGCAATATTGAAATCCAAGTCACTTATACTATCGTCATCATTACTATTGCTATCTGTGACAGACCAAGTGCCTGTTTGTGTTAATGTTCCGTTAGTAGCAGTTAGAACACCATTGCTGCCAAACGTAAAGTTATAGCCAGAAAAATTACTTGTTTCTTCTTTGTCAGTATCGAAGTAGTAGGTGATTTTCCACGTTCCAGATCCTACTACAGAAGTAACGCTGCTTATTGAATTTGTTCCAGTAGAACTACTGTCGTCGGAACTGCAAGAAAGAAAAAAGACAGTAGCCAAAAGCAATACAATGCTTTTTTTGTTGATAAAATGGATTGTTTTCATATTATGTGGTATTTAAGATTTAAATGGTAACGAAAAACAAATGGTTATATTGTATGTTGCAGAAATTCAGTTACTTATTCTAATATTGAAGTTTTTAAGTGTATGGACACTTTCTTAGAAATTTTAGCGGCTACTATGGTTGGTATTTCAATATTGAAGTCGTCTGTGTTTACGACAAATGTAGATTGGATCTCAATTCCCTTGGCTATTTTTTTAAGCCAAGCTTTGCTGATGATGGGTTTGGATTTACCGTGTATTTTCAGAATTCCTTTTATTTGGTATTCTGTAGGGGTTTGGGATATAAATTTGTAATCAAATTTATCAATTCTACCAATAAAAGTTGCTTTGGGATAACGATCGCTCTCTAAATAGTTTTCATTAAAATGAGTGCGCATCAAATCTCTTTTGAACTTAAAATCTTTGATAAAAACGGTACAGCTAATTTCGCCAGTTTTTATTTCAACAGAGAAAATGACTTCCTCATTAATGGCTTTCACTTCCTCAAAAAAAGGTACCGAAGCTTCAAATGAAATTACCCCTTTTGAGTCAGATAATTGTTCTTGAGCTTGAATGAAGAGTGTAAACGACAAGAAAAAAAGAGAAACTATTTTTTTCATAAGTCAAGAGATATTGTATCTCTTAAAGTTACGAATTTTAATTATTATAAACGATTGTTTAGCAGGTTTTTATTGAAGTTGCAGCTGAATGTTGTACTTGGTGATATTGGCTAAGTTTTCTGCAGAACAATAATCAAATTCTTCTTCGTGCTCTTCGTGTTCTTTTTTGAGTTCTATTTGTTTTAAACAATTGCTAAAGCGTCGTACATCATTTAGGGTTTTTAATTGTAAGCCCGGTACGGCAACACTTTTTCCGCTAGCATCTTTGGCAACCATTGTAAAATAAGAGGAATTACAATGTTTTATGGCTCCAGTTTGAATGTTTTCTGCTTCTACTCGAATGCCAACAATCATTGAACTTCTTCCAACATAATTCACAGAAGCTTTCATAGTAACCAATTCACCCACTTCAATAGGTTGTAAAAAGTTTACAGTATCAACAGAAGCGGTTACGCAATAGTTTCCAGAAAACTTAGAAGCACTTGCAAAGGCAATTTGGTCGAGTAAGGATAAGATATAACCGCCATGAATTTTACCACTAAAATTAGTGTGTGACGGCAGCATTAGTTCAGAAATGGTAACATGCGATGCGGAAACAGGCTTGAATATGTTGGTCATAATTTATCTGTTATTAAACGGGGAGGCTTCTTTTTGAACGGAGGTTATAAAAAAACGAGTTTCGCCCCACCACATAAATGTTCGTTTTTTTTCTTCATAAGTTAAGCGAACATAATGACCTTGTAGAATTTTCAAACTATCGATAACTGCTTTGTCTTTGTCTAAAACTGAAAAGCGAAAAATTTGTGCTCCCGAAATTCCTTGGCTCAATTCGCCTTCCCAAGTTTTGATGAGGACACCTTTATGGCTCAAACGGATTAACTCCCCAGAGCGAACGCCATCACTAACAGGAATATAATAAATAAACGCCATATAAATAGAAACGATTAGTACTCCAGCGAGTAGCAATAAAGCAGCAATTTTTTTCATTTGTTTTAGTTTATAAGGTTGTTTGTATCATTTTCAGCTCTTTTTAGAACATTTTCAGGTAATGATTTTTTGGCTTTAGCGCCCATCTTTTTTAATTTTTCTACACTAACAATCAGGTTCCCTTTGCCATCCACTAGCTTACTCATAGCGGCTCCGTATTCTGTTTTACTTTCGTCAATTTTCTTTCCTATTTTAATCAAATCGGCCACAAAACCTTCAAATTTATCATAAAGCGCACCAGCTTGTCGTGCAATTTCAAAGGCATTTTCTTGTTGTTTTTGGTTGGTCCACATACTGTCAATAGTGCGTAAAGTAGCCAATAGGGTAGAAGGCGTCACGATTACGATATTTTTCTCAAAGGCTTTGTTGTACAAGGTAGTGTCGTCATTTAATGCTAAAGCAAAAGCAGGTTCCATAGGAATGAAAAGCAAAACAAAATCAGGACTTTCTATTTGGTACAAATCATGATAATTTTTATCACCCAGTTGCTCTACGTGGCGCTTTATAGATTGAATGTGTTCTTTTAAAAATCCAGCTTTTAAATTATCGTCTTCTTCATTAATGTATTTTTCGTAGGCAGTCAAAGACACTTTAGAGTCGACAATCATTTTTTTGCCATCGGGTAAATTGATAACGACATCAGGAAATACTCTGCTTCCTTCGGCATTGGTATGCGATTGTTGTACAAAATATTCTCGGTCTTTTTCCAATCCCGATTTTTCTAAAACCCTTTCCAAAATAAGTTCACCCCAATTTCCTTGCATTTTACTATCTCCTTTTAATGCTTTGGTAAGGTTTAAGGTTTCTTTACTCATTTGAAGATTCATTTGTTGCAAACCAACAATTTGCTGACGCAATGCTGCATGATAGTCAATGCTTTCTTTGTGGGTATCTTCAACTTTTTTCTCGAATAACTGAATTTTATCTTGAAGGGGACTCAAGATATTCTTCATATTTTCCTTGTTCTGTTCCGTGAATTTATTCGATTTTTCGTCAAGAATTTTATTGGCTAAGTTTTCGAATTCTTTCGTGAATTTTTCCTGAAGTTGTTCTACTTCATTTTTTTGTTCTTTATGTCGTTCTAGTAAATTATCAAAATCTACTTCTTTTTTAGAAAGCTGAATGGCCAAACTATCTTTTTCATTTCGGATGGCTTCTTTTTCTTGAAGGCTACTTTGCAATTGTTTTTCGAAAGTAGTTTTATCGATTGTAGCTTGTTCTTTTTGTTGTTGTAGCAAATGTTGGGAAGCATTGATTTTCTCTTCCAAGCTTATTTTTTGCGACTCAAAACGAGCTGAAAACAACAGTTTTCCAATAAAAAGACCAAGGGCAAGCGCAACGATAAAAACCAATAAAAAAGAAAATAATTCAGACATGGAGGATAGTTTTTTTGAAAAGTAAAAGTAAGAATTTAATATTTAGTTTCAAGTTGACTTATAACGATAAAAAAATCCTTTCAAAGAAGACTTAAGGTTTTTACCTACTTCGCCTAGGCGGATTACCTTGATAAGATTAAGATTATAAGTTTTATTGAGCTATAATATAGTGAAAAATTACTTTGGTTGGAGTAAGGAAAACCGTAATGTGGTTAATTAATTTGTCTATAGCTTTAATAATTGTAAAAAAAATAAAGACTAATAATGGCAAAATAGTGTAAGTAAATTTAGAAACTACCTACATAGGGTGGAGGTTTTTTGTAGACATTCAAAATAATTTTCTAGGAATTGAGTCTAGAATATCTTCAATGGACTTGTGATTTTGTATGAAAAAAAGCGAAAATAGTCTCCAGTATATGCATTGTTGTTTTGATGAAATTGCTTCAAGTCCAGTGTTATTGCCATTATGTAGATAAAATATTTAAAGTTCATTGACATAAGTTTTTCAAACACTGAAACAGTTCTAACCATCACTGAAAATCTTTCGATTTTTAATAAGGGTATTTAGTAGTGGTTTACAAATACTTTGATAATGTTTTTATCAAGGTGTTTGTGGTTATAATTGATTTAAAGATAAGATAACCTACTAGTTATTACTTATCACTTTTTACTCCCAAAAATAGTAGCGCGCAAATAAGCTAAATCAGTAGACAATTATAATAGTAATTATCAAAAGTTATATAGTTCAAAGTCACAGCAGTTAGTGATAACAGTAATTATAAACTCTTCGGCTTAATGTACACATAAAATGTCAAACGCATCAAAATATAGGAGTACTTGAGATTATAAAAAAAATGAAATCATGAAAAAACTATTATTAATTGTGCTAATATCATTTAGTGCGAGTTCTCAAACAAACTTTAATTTTTATTACGGCTCTAATAAGTCTTTAGGCGCTGAGATTTTAATTGACAAGTCATTTGGTTTTGGATTTGCTGGGACGGCAGAAGAGACAAAAGCTTTAGGCGAATTCTCAACGGGATCTATAAATGACTACGACCTTAAGAACGAAGTATCAACTACTACGCAGAAATGGTTCACTTTGTATGGAGTGGCTATCATTGGTTATATTGGGTTATTTCAAATTAGTTTCGATACTGGTTTAGCTATGTACGGTAGGCACGCTAATTTTCTTGACCCTAACAGAAACGAATACTACCACAAGAAGGACAAGCTATTGTTTAAGCCAATGGTAGGTATTAATGCAACTTACTCTTTTACAAAAGACATTGGCGCACAAATTGGTTGTGATACGTTCAATTACCTTAATATTGGTTTTGTTGTTTATTTTTAAGTTATTATAAGGTGGATTTTTGATTTTACCAGATTTAAGTAAAGTAGATACTTTATTACTTGATGTTAAGTTGTCGATAATAAATTTTAGGAAAAAAAATGCTCTTTTTTAGCACTTGTCAAGGCTAAAGAGGAGCATTTTTTTTATCAATGCACACACCTTTTTTTGACTATACTAAGTGCTATTGTTCTGAGGGGTAAAAAATAATTTCCCTAAGTTTTATTTATTTTTTGTTTTTCAACGCAACCTTTCGTTCCAAGCCTCCTCTATGAAAGAAACAAACAAAATACATTTACAATGAAAAAAATAGTTCTTTTTATCGCGATAGCAATAGGGCTTACCTCTTGTTCCTTAAACTCTGAATCGGATTCAATTTCTTGCGGTGATGCTAAAAATGTAGCTTTCAAGAGTTTTACTACTTGTAACACGTTGATTACAGAAACGGTAGAATCAAAAGCCATTATAATCAATTCTCAAGAAAAGTTCAATGCTACCTTCAAACCTTGTACGCCTCCAGCGGTCATTGATTTTACTACCACAAGTTTGGTAGGCCTTTTTGCTGGACAAAAACCATCAAATGGTTATGCTATAAAAATACAGTCAGTGGTAGAGACAAATTGTGAAGTTGTAGTTTCGTTTTATGAAATTGCACCAAAGGCAGGTGATCCTGTAACTCCAGGAGCAACTTATCCTAAAGACGTTATTGCTATTCCTAAAACATCAAAACCAGTGTATTTACAACGTGTAGCACAAAATAATGAATACGCAATTATAGGAAGCTTTAGAGGTGCTTGTACAGGAAGCGCGTGCCAAGAATTTTATCGTTTGGATGTACAAAAAGTGCTTCGCTTTAAGGACGTTGTGTATGGTGATTATGATATGGCTAAATATGGTTTTAATGCTTTGGTTTACAAAGAGGAATATTCAACTTTTGTAGGCGGAATACCTAGTGAAATTACCAGCCTAAAAGGACAAACTAAAACCTTTGGCACACCAGATTCACACGATCAAGGAGGAATTTACTTCGAATGGCATCAAGGAAGTGTAGTAACCAAAATCTATTTGGATAATGATGATACTACAGATCAAAGTTCAGCAGTTATCAGTTTTAAGAAAAGACTTCAAGAAAAAATAGCGACGTTAAAAACCAAGAATTAATCGTTTTAAATTGGTATTGCTTAGCCAAAAAGAATAACGTTACTTTTGTATAACTGTATTGCCTCCAAAAGGTATTATTTAAGACGATTTGAAAGACAATTTAGAAATACTTATTAAAAAGTGTGTAGAAAACGACAGGGTCGGGCAGCAGAAAATATATCAGTTGTTCGCTCCTGTTCTTTATGGTCTTTGTTTGAAGTATATGAAAAATGAAGACGATGCCAAAGATGTATTTCAAGAAGCATTTGTAATTGCTTATCAAAAAATGTATCAGTTTAAATTTGAAGGGAGTTTTGAAGGGTGGTTAAAGAGAATTTTTATTTATAAATGCATCGAAACCTTAAAAAAGAACAGAAAAAACCTTTTTTTATTAGACGGATATGATGACCCCATTGACGAAAGTTTTGAAGAAGAGGAAATAGATAAACTTTCACTTAGCGAAGAAAAATTACTAGAATACATACAAGATTTACCGGATCAATACCGATTGGTTTTTAACCTTTATGTTTTCGAAAAACTAAAACATAGAGAGATTTCGGTTATGCTTAACATTACGGAAAGCACTTCGAAATCAAACTTGAATCGTGCTAAAACATATCTGAAAAGAAGAATTTTAGCCGCATTTAATTCTAAAACAGCATGAAAAAAGAAAAGATAGAAAATTTATTTTCTTCAATGGAAGACTTCTCGAGTGTCCCACCACCAGAACTTTGGGATGCTATAGAAAAAGAATTGGAAAAACCCAAAAAGAAAAAAAGAGCTTTGGTGTGGTGGTTTGCTGCGGCCAGTTTGTTGGTAGGAATGGGGATTCCTGCCTATTTGTTTTTTCAAACCAGCCCAGATGTTTTACCAAATAGCGTAGAAGCTGGAGAAGCTACAAAAACAGTGTACAAAGCAGCACCATCACCAATCCATTCATCCAAAAATGCAAATACAGACAATGCCGTTGTTACAGTAACCAATGATTCGTTGCCAACACTTCCATCAAGCACTTATTCTAAAGCAATTGGAGTACCAACGAACAAAGGTTCCAAAAACAATGGACTCAAACAAGCGCCCAATAGTGTTGCGAATGCAGGCAAGGAAGAGAATCTTTCTCCTTTTGCTAATAAGCAACCAAAAAGTAATACAAATACAAACATCACCCAATTACAAGCAAACAGCGCTGCAATTGCTGCTACTGTAAATGCGACTCATAGTAATGCAACGAACATTTTTAATGCATCCAGCCAAGAAAACAAAGTGGGTAATGCAATTAAAAATGAACAACCAAGTACTAAAAACTCAAACGAAATTGTCTTAGAGAACAAGTTCATAGACAAAACGACAGTGGTAACAGCAACAAATACTGAGACCAAAACTAAAGAGCAATTGCAAATCCAACAGGAGCTCGCAATTTTAGAACAAAAAGCAAAAGGAGAAGAAAAAGAACCAAAGGAGAAAAAAGATAAAAAGCAAGAAGCACTATCAAAATGGTCCATGCAAGTAGTAGCGGGACTAAATACGTCTCAAAATTATAGCAATCAGCAAACTCTAGGAGCTAAAGGGCAAGCACAACAAGGTAAAACGTATGGTGTAACAACACAGTACAAATTGAATAAAAAATGGGCTGTAGGTTCAGGTTTAAAACTTAACGAGTTAGGGCAACAATTAAAAGGAGTATCGTATTACAACAACCAAATGGTACAAGGAGCCGGAATCAATGGTGTAATTGTGGCTGATAAAACAGATGTAAACACTATTTCTACCAATTCAGACTATGTTTTCCTTGCTCAAACCAAGTCAATAGCATTCAATCCAATGGCCTTTTCATCTGGGGATATAGCACAAAATCTCAAGTATGTAGAACTACCGCTTACCGTTTCTTATGCCCTGTTTCAAAAAAACAAAACCAATGTCCATCTCAACACAGGAGGTTTTGTTGGGAAATTAGTGGCCAATCAATTCCTGCTCAATGGTCAGTACATTGGGGCAAGCAATCAAGTCAACGATATGGTGTACGGAACCTTATTAACCAGCACCATTCAATACAAAGTTTTTCCAACGACTCATTTGTTTGTAGAGCCCGGAATGAATCTTTTTAGCAGCCCATTAAAAGAACAAAGCTTCAATCAGTTCCAATGGTCATTAAACTTTGGAGTACATTTTGATTTTTAATATTTAGTAGCAGTTACATAGGGTTTGTCAGTTAGCATACACCCGTCATCCGCTATATCTTTGCCTTTTTAAAGAAAAAAGGCAAAGGATGCCGCTCCTACCGGGGCTAGGGAGAAGCAATTGTGTTTTTTTGTGAGCAACTCCCAAACAATTAATTTATTCTTAACGCGCTGCAATCAGGGCTACCTTTTCCCTGTCATTTCTTATCGTATCTTTGCGCCACAAAATAAGAGTATGAAAAAAATAGTGGTAGGCTTATTCCTTTTCTTCTGGATAGGAATTACAGCTCAAGAACAAAAAAAACCGTATGTAATTTTGGTGTCCTTAGACGGATTTAGATGGGATTATCCCAACTATTTTGAAACGCCAAATCTTGATAAAATGGCAAAGAATGGAGTAAAAGCCAAGTCGATGCAACCCAGTTATCCTACCAAGACTTTTCCCAATCATTACTCAATTGCTACAGGATTATATCCAGACCATCACGGAATTGTAAATAATAATTTTTACGACCCCACTTCAAAAAAAATATTTACCCTAAAAAACGAATCCAAGAAAAACAGCGAATTTTATGGTGGGAATCCTATTTGGAATCTAGCAGAAGAACAAGGGGTTAAAGCTGCTTGTTTCTATTGGCCGGGTTCAGACACAGGAGTTAAAAGCGCAAGCATATTCAAAGAATATGACGAATCGGTTAGTTACGAAAACAGAATCAATACCGTAATCGATTGGCTTAATCTGCCCGAAGCGGAGCGTCCTCACTTAATCACACTCTATTTTGACCAACCCGATGAAACAGGACATAATCACGGACCTTTGTCAGAAGAAAACAAAAAAATGGTACCCAAAGTTGATGCCGTTATTGGGCAACTGATGCAAAAATTAGACTCACTTCCCATCGGAAAAGAAATCAATCTAATCGTACTCTCAGACCACGGAATGGCACCCATTAGCAATGACAAAAAAGTAGCACTACTAGAATACATAAAACCAGAATGGCTAGGATATGCTGCAGTCATCAATCCGATTATGAGCATTGAAACCAAACCAGTTTATAAAGATTCGATTGCGAAAGCCTTAAAAAAAGTGCCTCATATCAAATGGTATCCTTCAAATAAAGTGCCTAAACGACTGCATTATGGAACAAATCCTCGAGCACTCGATTTTGTAATTGAAGCCCAAAAAGGGTATAGTTTAGTCAACAAAAAGGACCAAAAAATCACTGGAGGCACACACGGCTACGATAATAAAATGAAAGAAATGCAAGCTATTTTTTATGCCAAAGGCCCTAATTTCAAAACGGATAAAAAAGTAAAATCTTTCCGTAATGTGAGTGTGTATCCACTTATCGCAGCAATCCTAGGATTAAAAACCGAAGCTATAGATGGCGATTTCGATGAGGTAAAAGCGATGTTAAAATAGAAAAAAAGATAAAAAATTAATTTAATAAAATACATGCACCACCATTTTATTCTTCATAAACCTTATGGCTATCTGAGTCAATTTATTTATGAACTCAAACGAAAGAAACGTTTACTAGGGGAGCTCTTCGATTTTCCAGAAGGCACGATGGCAATCGGTCGTTTAGATGAAGATTCAGAAGGATTGCTATTGTTGACAACAGACGGAAAAGTCAGTGAGCAAATTAGAAGTAAGAAGGTGGATAAAGAATATTATGTTCAAGTGGATGGTGTAATCACTCCCGAAGCTATTGAACAGATTAAAAGGGGAGTTGAAATAGGTTTCAATGGAACCAAATATATGACCAAGCCTTGCGAAGCTTTTATTTTGAATGAAATCCCTAATTTTGGCCCACGCGGTAAGAAAATTAGAGACGAAAGACACGGCCCCACTTCTTGGACTTCGATTATAGTCAATGAAGGAAAATTTCGTCAAGTACGCAAAATGACGGCTGCTGTAGGTTTTCCCACCTTGCGATTGGTTCGCGTCCGAATTGGAACAGTACAATTAGATAATTTACAAGCCGGAGAAGTACGTGAAGTAAAGAGTTTTGAAATTGCTATTCCTAAATCCTGAATCCCAAATCCTCAATACTTAATCTCAAATCCTAAATTTTAAAAATGTTAAACATCGTACTCGTCGAACCCGAAATCCCTAATAATACTGGTAATATTGGCCGCTTATGTGTTGGTACAGAAAGCCGTCTGCATTTAATTCACCCGTTTGGTTTTGTGATTAATGACAAAAATCTTAAGCGCTCGGGACTGGATTATTGGGTACATCTGGATGTTACGGAATATCAAAATGTAGCCGAATGGATGAAGGTAATTCCAGATACTTCAAGAGTCTTTTTGATGAGTTCGCACGCAGAGCATTCCTATTTGAATATCGAGTTTCAAGACGAAGACTGGTTGGTTTTTGGTAAAGAAAGCGTAGGCTTAAGTCAAGAAGTATTAAACCTATTTGCTAAAGAAAATCAATTAAAAATCCCTATGTCTCCCTTGATTCGTAGTTTTAATATTGCCAATTCAGTTGCCTTTGTAGTTGGTGAGGCAAGAAGACAGGTTTCGGTGGGCAAAATTTAGTTGGCAGTATACAGTTGTTAGTGTTCAGTTTTTATAAGCTGTTACTATTTGCGCCCTTTACAGTTAATTTTTTACCACAAGGAAACACAAAGTAGGCACGAAGCAATACAGAGTTATTTAGTTGACTTTGAGTCCTTTGCGTAAATCTTTGCGTTCTTTGCGGTTTAATTTTTAGAAGCGTATTTCAAAAAAGAACTTATATGCTCTTATTTGCCTTATATGGTTCAAAATAAACAGTCAATTCAAAAAACTGTTATGACTTATATGTTTGTATTTTTTTTGAGCTCCTTGCGGTTAAACATTTTACACAAAGGATTTTAATTCCCCGCCACGGCGAGTTAGGGGGCTTAACCCGTAATCACAAACTTCCCTTTTTCAGCATCAAAAACAATATGCTCATCTTTAAAAAGCGTATTGAAACTTCCTTTTGCAATCAAATTACAAGGTTCATCTTGCACTACGGTTTCAGGCGTCATAATAATCATTTCATCACTCAATTGAATCGCCATATCGATATCGTGAGTCGAGAAAAGAATACATTTTCCCGTTTCGTGGGTAAGTTTTTTTAGTAATTTCAATAGCGAAACTTTGTGTAGCAAATCCAAGTGCGTCGTGGGCTCATCCAAAATAATCAAAGGCGTATCCTGAGCTAAGGCGCGTGCAATAAGTACTTTTTGCAATTGCCCATCACTAATTTGATAATGCTTTTTATCGGCCAAAGCACTAATTTGAGTAAGCGACAAGGCTCTTTCCACCTGAATTTTATCTTCCTCGGTCAAGGTGCCAATCCAATTGGTGTAAGGCTGACGTCCTAAAGCGACTAATTCATATACCGTCAAATTACTTGGAGGTAATTTTTCGGTCAATACCAAACTCATTTCTTGTGACAAATCGGAAGCGCTGTAGGTGGCTATATTTTTACCGTGTAATAAAACATCACCCTCAAGAGGTTTTTGAATTCCAGTAATGGTTTTTAAAAGTGTCGATTTTCCAATGCCGTTGGCACCAATCAAAGCCGTTAGTTTTCCTTTTTTTAGCGCAATGGAAACGGCTTTTGCAACAAGAGTGCTTACTTTTTTGTTGTCATAACCAATGCTTATCGATTGGGTTTGAAGGATGATAGTTTCTTCCATTTTTTAAATTTTAAATCCGTACAACGAATTTGATGTAACACATTCTGAGACTTTTTACCACATAGAAGCATAGAATTTATAGTTTTTTAAAAGAAACAAATAGACGTTTTACTCTTCACATAGATGTTCGATAAATACTACTATCTTCTATATTTTTAATTTTCAACCAATGGCTTCAAATATAATTTAGTGTTTTGGTAGTTGGTGAAAAATTTCATTAACAAATGTCATTTGTCCTTCTTTAAAGATATTAAAACAATTAAAGTTTATCAAAATTCCTTTTGGAACATTTAATAGCTTCATATAGGTAAGTAGTTGAGCTTTGTGAATGGGGGTTATTTCGGAAACGGATTTTAATTCAATAACAATATTATTTTCAACAAGTAAATCACACTTAAAATCAATTGCAAGTTTTTTTTCTTTATAAAATACAGGAATATTTTTTTCTGAAATAAAATTGATGTTTCTTATTTTTAATTCTTCTATTAAACAATGATGATAAATGTTTTCTAACAATCCCTTACCCATTGTTTTATGCACTTCAATCGCTGCTCCAATTATTTCGAATGTAAGTTCATTGAGTTGTTTTTGTGTAGTCATAAACAAGTAGTATTGAAAATAGTTTTTTATTTTAACTAGTTGGTCGCAATTATTTTAAACCATATGTAAGCATATAATTTTACAGTATTTAAAGTCTTTCGTATACATTTTACCTTCAAATTGCTATTCTATGTGTGAAATAGTACTATTTCTATTTATTCTTTACCTGTTTGCTATTAATCTATGACGCTCCTATGTGGTTAAAATTCATATGCTATTTCAATTTCACCCAACTGGTTTCTTAATAGTAAAACTATGTTTTTTATTTGGTTAAATAGAACTCATTTCAATTAGCCCATCATTTTTTGTTTTCTAACCAATAACCAAATCACCACAGGAGCCCCTAAGATAGAAGTCACCGCGTTAATAGGTAGACTCACTTCTGTGCCGGGGACTTGTGTAAATATATCGCAAACCAACATAATGCCGGCTCCAAAAAGAAGTGTGCTCCAAAACAATACCCGATGATTACTAGTTTGGAAGGTCAATTTGGCGATATGAGGAACGGCTAATCCAACAAAAGCAATCGGACCGGCAAAAGCGGTAATGCTTCCGGCTAGTATACTTGTAGCTAGAATGATAATCAATCGCGCTTTGCTGTAGTTGAGCCCCATACTCTTGGCGTAGTTTTCTCCCAAAAGCAAAGCATTAAGCGGTTTGATGCTAAAGGCACTTAGGACTAAGCCAATTCCCACACAAAGACTCAAAATCGAGACCGATTCCCAGGATAAGTTTCCTAAATTCCCCAACGACCAAAAGGTAAATTTTTGCAATTGCTCCGCCGAACTAAAATAGGTGAGTGTCCCGACAATGGCCGAGGTTAAGCTGCCAAACATCAGACCAATAATGAGTATCGCCATAGTATCTCGTAATCGTTGCGATACAAGGAGTACGAGTAATAAAACGCTACTGCTTCCAATAGTCGAAGCCAAAACAATACCATAGTTGGAAAGTAACAAGGGAATTAAAAAGGAAGGCATAAAACCAGCACCCAAAATCACAAAAGCCACACCCAAACTCGCCCCAGAACTCAATCCCAAAACATAAGGACCAGCCATTGGATTTCTAAACAACGTTTGCATCAACAGACCACTCATCGATAAGCCCATACCAACCAATACAGCCGTAATCGCTTTGGGCAAACGATAATTCAAGATAATGTATTCCCAAGTGTCTTTGGAAGCGGTTTGTCCTAGCAAACTTTTCAAAACTTCTTTTGCAGGAATAGCGATTGAGCCATAACAAATGTTGCCTACAAACAGCCCAAACAATCCTATGCATAAGGTTATAAAAAGAATACTATGTTTAAAGGAAGACCTCAATTTATTGTAATTTTTCGGCAAAGGTAAACGTATAATTCGGAAGTAATTCGGGATGGAAAATTTTGATGTAATCTTTCAAGACCAAATCAGGCCGACTTGCTGCCAATTCATAATAAACAGTACCACCGGTGGCTCCGTGTTTGTTTTCAAAAGTATAGACGTGTTTGTTTTTCACAGCGTCAAATTGTTGGTAATGCGGATTGCTATTTTGCAATTCCGCTAAATTTTTAAAGGAGCCCGTAGCAATCCAATAATCTGCCTTTTGCGCTTTTTCTAAAATCTTCTCAAAAGGCAACGATAAACTTCCTGTTCCTTTGGTAGTGCTCCATAAATAATTAGATTTTGCATCTTTTAAAAACTGTGCCACCCAGCTGTCGCCTTTGGCCACAAACCATTGTTCTTGGTACATTGAGCCATACAAAACGGTCGGATTTGTCTTTTTTTGAGCGACCAAGGCTAGTGTTTCGTTGTAACTTTTTACGATGTCATTAAATAAAACTTCGGCTTCTTTTTCTTTACCAAATAAAGCGCCGTACAATTTAATCCATTCGGCTTTGCCTAGTGGCGTTTGTTCCATCCAATCGGCTTGAATGAGCACTTTCAAACCGCTTTTTTGTAAGTTGTCAATCGTGGGATTCGAATTATCAATGCCAAAAGCCACAATCAAATTAGGACTCAAATCAATTAATTGTTCGGTGTCTAATTTTTCATTTTGTCCAATATTTTTCACCTTTCCTGCATCGATTAATTGACGTGTTTTTGGAGAGGAAATATAATCGGTGTGCGGAAAACCTACTAATTTTTTTTCCACCCCCAACATCTCCAAAAACGGAATATTGGTAGTCGAAGTCACCACTATGCTTTGTAAAGGAACAGCTATGGTAGGGTATTTTTGCAAACTATCTGGAACGATGCCGTTTTTTTCTTTCAAAATATAGGTAAAGTTTTGTTTTGCATCAGGCCAAGCATTGCGAACCGTTACCACCGAAAATCCTTGGTTTTTCTGTATCGAAAGTCCAGAAGCATAACGAATACTGTTGGAGGTGGCGGTTTCCGAAAGAGGAGTAGAGTTTCCTTTTTTTTCACAAGCACTCAAAGAGAGTAACAAGCTAATCAATGCAATAAGAACAATTTTAGTTTTCATATATGTGAAAAATTATTTTTTAGTGGTCATATATGGTATCGCCTTTATTTATAGGTGTTTGTTTGCAACAAACCTGTTGTTCGGGGCGATTTCATAAACAAGTTTTGAAACCTTTTTAAGGCAGTTTTGGACACAAATAATGAAAGTGTAAGACTACTAAAACGAAAAAATAATTTGCGAATTTGCGGTCAATTTTACTTCTCAATTTAAATCAATGGAATACTAACTTATGTGGTTTGCCTATTGATTTCCATTGCAAATGTAACGCAAAAACTAAAATTTCTTGTTTATTTTTAACACTAAAAAATTCAACAAAGACTATCTTTGCTCTTTAATGAAGCCATAAATTAGCCCAAATGATGTACTTGATTACTGGAGGAGAACGTTCTGGAAAGAGCGGTTTTGCTGAAAAAATAGCCAAAGAAAAGTCGGATAACCCAATGTATGTTGCCACAGCGCGTCAATGGGATGCCGATTTTAAAAACCGTATCGACAGACACCAAAAAGACCGTGATGAACGTTGGGAAAACATCGAAAAAGAAAAATTCCTGAGCGAGATAGATTTCGAAAACCGCGTGGCTGTCATCGATTGTGTGACCTTGTGGTTGACCAATTTTTTTGTAGACAACAAAAACGACATTGATTTGTGTTTGGCACAAGCCCAAAAAGAAATCGATGCCCTCGCACAGCAACCCAACACCACTATCATCATCGTTTCGAACGAAATCGGGATGGGTTTGCACGCAGATACACACATCGGTCGAAAATTCACCGAGTTGCAAGGTTGGACCAATCAATACATCGCCCAAAAAGCCGATACCGTAATTTTTATGGTAGCGGGAATCCCAATGGTAATCAAAGGCGAGGTTTAAAATAATACAGCTTTGGGCGTTTCCACAAGGGCCGGGCTGTCCGTTATATCTTTACTGCCGAACCCCGGCAGTAAAGGATGCCACTACCATCCCTAACGCAAAAAAAAGACTATGACACTACAAGAAATCATACAATCCCGTCGCGATACCCGCCACTTCACAACCGACGAAGTTCCAGAAGACGTCTTGCAAAAAGCATTACAAGCTGGACATTACGCACCTTCTGTCGGACTTACCGATGCTACTCGATATTGCGTTATACGTTCCTCCGAAGTCAAAAAAGCCATCAAACTTTTGTTTGAAGACTATGATAAAAAAGCAGCCAATGCTACCGATAACGAGCAACAAAAGCAACAATACCAAGCCCTAAAACTCGAAGCCATCGAAGAAGCTCCAGTGGGATTGGTCATTGCTTATGACCGTTCGGTGCTGAATAGCTTTACCATCGGAACCGTGGGGAGCAACGAAGCGATTAAGTTTAGTGCGGTTTGTGCAGCACAAAACATTTGGTTATCCTTAACCGAGCAAGGCTATTCTATGGGATGGGTGTCGATTCTAAACTATCACGAATTCAAATCTATTCTGGGATTACCCGAAAACATAGAGCCTTTGGGCTATTTTTGCGTAGGCAAACCCGCCTCTAATTATGAACATCAGCCGATGTTGCAACAATTAGGATGGAAGAAAAAAGAGCCATTTCCGGCTATCACTGCGATTGATTCTGAACAATCAAAAGAAGCTGTAATTTCCTCCATCGAAGAAAAAGTAACGGAACCCAACGCGATTTTATCGAACCAATTGCAACACAAAATCGATAACAAAACCAAACCCACAGGAGCTTTGGGGGATTTAGAAGCACTCGCTCACCAAATAGGGATGGTGTTTCAAACCACTTCGCCTCAAATTAAACAACCGCATTTGGTGGTTTTTGCTGCCGACCACGGTATTGCCAATCACGGCGTAAGTGCCTATCCACAAGAAGTAACCCGACAAATGGTATCTAATTTTCTGGAAGGTGGAGCAGCAATCAATGTATTTTGTACCCAAAACCAAATCGGACTATCGATTGTAGACGCGGGGGTGAATTATGATTTTCCTACTAACACGAAGTTGATTCATAATAAAATTGGCAAAGGCACGCAGTCGTTTTTACATACCGCTGCGATGAGTCCTTTAGAAGTAGCGACTTGTTTTTCTAAAGGGGCAACAGTTGTGGCACAAATTGCCGAATCGGGCACAAATTGCATCGGTTTTGGAGAAATGGGGATTGGGAATACGGCAACCGCTTCGGTATTGATGCATTTTCTGACCCAAATTCCCTTAGTAGATTGCATCGGAAAGGGAACGGGAGTTACAGATGAAAAGTTACAAAACAAGCATCAAATTTTAACAACTGCAATTACCAATTATAAAGGCGCTACCGATTTAGACTCGATTTTGGCGTATTTTGGAGGTTTCGAAATCCTGCAAATAGCTGGCGGAATGCTCGAAGCTCATAAAAATAAGATGCTAATTTTAGTCGACGGATTCATTGCGTCAGTAGCCTTTTTGATTGCGTTTAAGAAGAATCCAGCTATTTTCAGCAATGCTGTTTTTTGCCACGCTTCGGCTGAAAAAGGACACCAACAGCTCTTGGAGTATCTAGGAGCAAAAGCATTGTTGCACCTCCAATTGCGCTTGGGGGAAGGAACGGGTTGTGCTTTGGCTTTTCCTTTAGTACAATCAGCAGTAGCGTTTTTGAATGAGATGGCCAGTTTTGAATCGGCGGGGGTGAATAACAAAAAGGATTGATATTTTTCCTCTAGATAAATCAGGAATCAATTTATAAGATGAAATAATAAAAAATAGTGTTTATTTTATTGCAAAATTTGAATAGGAATGGGCTTTAGCCCATTCATTAAAATGATTTTAGCATTGGGCTTTAGCCAAATCTATTGTAATTTAGGCTAAAGCCAATTTGATACAAATACTAATTTTTTCCTCCAGATAAATCTGGAGGCAATTCAAATTGAGGAATAATAAAAACATTGTTTTGGATAAATCTGAAGGTAATTTAAAAGATGAAATATAAAATTCTCTGTTTTTATTGTAAAATTTGAATAGGGATGGGTTTTAACCCATCCTTTAGAATGAGTTTAATATTGGGCTTTAGCCAAACTATTGTTATTTAGGCTAAAGCCATTTTGAAGCAAATGCTAATTTTATTCCTCCAGATAAATCTGGAGGCAATTCAATTCAGCAAATAATAAAATTATTTTTTTAGATAAATATGGAGTTAATTCAAATTGAGGAATAATAAAAACATTGTTTTGGATAAATCTGAAGGTAATTTAAAAGATGAAATATAAAATTCTCTGTTTTTATTGTAAAATTTGAATAGGGATGGGTTTTAACCCATCCTTTAGAATAAAATCTCTAAATTGGTTTGAGCCGAATTTTAAACAACTAAAAATATAAGAATGCCATTTGTAAAAGTCTATCTTCATTGTGTTTGGAGTACTAAAAACAGAATTCCGTATTTAAATACTATCGAATTACGCCAAAAAGTTTGGAATCATATAAGAGAGAACGCCATTCAAAAAGGAATTTATATTGATTTTATAAATGGATATTCTGACCACTGTCATTGTTTGATTTCCTTAGGTGTGGACCAGAATATTCAAAAAGTAATTCAGCTTATCAAAGGAGAATCTTCTTTTTGGATTAACAAAAATGAATTGACTAAAGAAAAATTTCAATGGCAGGAGGAATATTTTGCAGTTTCGGTGTCAGAATCGATTCTTGATAAAGTTAGAGAGTATATTAAAAATCAAGAAACACATCATAAAAAGAAGTCATTTCAAGAAGAGTATGACGAATTTATTTTAAAATATGGATTTAAAATGGTTGATAATAAATGAAAAAACAACTCCACATCTTTTTTACCGCTTTGATGTTTTATACACGAATTCCGTGTCCGAAGAATATCGACCATAATCCTGATTATTTGAACAAAGCGTCTCGTTATTTTCCATTAATTGGTTGGATTGTTGGGGCAATTGCTTTTGGAGTGTATGCTGCGGCGTCTTGGTTGTGGAATGCTGAGATTGGGATAGTGCTTTCGATGATTGCGAGTGTGTTGGTTACAGGCGCTTTTCACGAAGATGGTTTTGCCGATGTCTGCGACGGATTTGGTGGCGGTTGGACCAAAACTAAGATTTTGACGATTATGAAAGACAGCGCTATTGGCGCTTATGGTGCGATTGGTTTGGTATTGCTTTTTTTGCTGAAGTATATGAGTTTGGTCACTTTGGCCAAAGGTGATTCACTACTCACAAATTACCATTCACTCTTCACTCTTTTTTTGGTTTTCATAACAGGGCATTCTTTGAGTCGATTGGCGGCGATTTCGATTGTGTTTACTCACGAATATTCTCGGGAGGATGCTACGAGTAAAAGCAAACCCATTGCGCAGCAGTATTCTTGGAAAGAAGTAGTGGGCGCCTTATTATTTGGGCTATTGCCTTTGCTGGTTTTGCTATCGAATCACGCGATTATTGGGTTGGTGGTGTTGCCTGTTTTTTTGGCGCGTTATTTTTTGGCGCGTTATTTCCAGAAATGGATTGACGGCTACACGGGCGATTGTTTGGGAGCGACACAACAGGTATGTGAAGTTATTTTTTACCTAACCTTATTAGCAATATGGAAATTTATTTAGTGCGCCACACCGAAACGGTTTGTGAAAAAGGCATTTGTTATGGACAAAGCGATGTAGGCATTCGAGCTCCTTATGAAGCGATATTTCAAGAGATTTTGGAGCAATTGCCAGAGCAAGGTATTTTGTATACCAGTCCGCTGCAACGCTGTTCGATTTTGGCGCAGCATATTCAGCAAATAAAAGGAATTCCTATAGTTGCCCAAGAACCAAGACTGAAAGAAATGCATTTTGGGGATTGGGAATTGCAAGCTTGGAACGCTATTCCGAGGACTGTTTTGGACCCGTGGATGAATGATTTTGTGAATGTTGCGGTGCCCAATGGCGAATCGTTTATTGATTTGGACCAGCGGGTTTGGGAATTTTTGGAGGAGAAATTTGAAAAATCAAATGAAAAACCGCTGATTTTAGTCACGCATTCCGGGGTGATTCGAAGTGTTTTGTGTAGAATAAATAACCTTCCTTTGCAGGAGGCTTTTGCTACTCCATTAGATTACGGAGTGGTGGTGAAAGTGGAGTATACTCGTTAAGCAGGGTTTGCGTGAGGGATGGCAGTGGAGCTCTCCCGATTTTTCATCGGGAAGCGGGAACGTACAGCCCGACCCGACTTTTTCAGGAGGGGCACGCCTAAGTTATGATTGATGTTGTTTATGTTGTTGTATTATAGTGGTTTATGATTTTTTTTGCTTGTTTTTTGAGTTTTAATTTTAGTATTCCATTTTTTTAAGGCTATATTTGCATCCGAATTGAGGTTGCGTTTTACTTTTTTTAGAAGACGCATTAAAAGGGAATTAGGTTTAAAACCTAAGCTGTACCCGCAACTGTAAGCTACTAAGCTTGTTGTTATCTACAAAGCCACTGCTCGCCGCGGCGAGTGGGAAGGTCAACAACAAGACGCAAGCCAGGAGACCTGCCTTTTTTCTTAACCAATAACGAACTTTCGGGAAAAAAGGTTCAGGAAATTATGGCACATTTTAAATCTTTTCTTTGTTTTTGCTTGCTGGCAAGTCAACTGACTTTTGCTCAGAATGATTCGATTACTCGCTTAAAAGAGGTCGTCATAGCTGATGCGAAGCTTCGCAAATTTTCTAGTTCTCAAACGATTCTTAGTTTGAACGATGCTGTTTTGTCTAAAAATAGTGCGTTGTTGACCAATTTACTCAATTATAATTCGGTTTTATATTTTAAAGAATACGGTCGTGGGATGCTATCGACGGTAGCTTTTAGGGGAACCACTGCGTCGCAAACTGCGGTGATTTGGAACGGCATCAACATCAATTCCCAAATGAATGGGAGTACCGATTTTAATACAATATCAGGAACGGATTATAATTCGATTGCAATTAAAGGAGGTGGAGGAAGTGTGATTTATGGCAGTGGGGCTATTGGTGGCACGGTGCATTTGAACAATGACTTGCGATTTGAGCGTTCTTTTTCAAATCAATTGCGTCTTGATTATGGCAGTTTCAATACGCAGGGGATTCATTATAGCAGCCAGTTTTCAAATGCAAAATGGTCGGCTCAGATTGGTTTTTCTAGAAACTATTCTGATAACGATTACGATTATCCTGGTCTTTTTGATTGGAAGGGCAATCAGCGTTTTAATGAAAACGGGGAATATGAAGTGATTGGGTTCAATGCAGCAATTGGTTTTAAAATCTCTGATAAGCAAATATTAAAAGCATACAGTCAGTCTTCGAATACCGATAGGAATATTTCTTTGCTTTCGCCCTCGGAGTCTAGAACAAAATACAAGAATGATTTTAGTAGAAATTTGTTGGAATACAATGGTGTTTTTGACCAATGGACGATGAATGGTAAGATGGCTTACCTTACGGAAGGTTATCAGTATTATCCGAACAAGTTGCTACAGCAATATAGTTTTGGGGAAACCAAGACTTGGATTACCAAAGCAGATGTCAGTTTTCAGGCATCGCCCTCATTTTTGGTAAATACAATTTTAGAATACAATACAACCCAAGGTGAAGGCTCTGGATTTGGATACCACGAAAGACAGATTGGTGCTGCTTCTGTGTTGTTGAAATATGAAATCGATTCGAAATGGCAAAATGAATTAGGGATTCGTAAAGAGTTTACCAATAATTATAAATCGCCTGTTCTTTTTTCGGCTGGAAGTGCTTTGCGCATCGCACCTTGGTACCAATTGAAAGTCAATGTTTCGCACAATTTCCGAATTCCTACCTACAATGATTTGTATTGGGAAGAAGGCGGTAATCCCAATTTAAAACCCGAAAGTGCTTACCAAGGCGAACTAGCCAATGTCTTTACTTATAAAAATTTCAGCTTGACGCAAACGGCCTATTACAATAAAATTAAAGATTTGCTGCGTTGGGTTCCAGGGAATAATGGCATTTGGTCTCCTCAAAATACGGATCGCGTAGCCGCTTATGGAATAGAAGCCTTATTGGCTTGGAAAAAACAATTTGGGAAGAGCATTTGGCAAATCAATGGGACGTATGCGTACACTATTTCTAAGAATGAGGAAACCCAAAAGCAATTGTTTTTTGTGCCTTATCACAAAGCTACCGCTGCTTTGGCCTACAGTTATAAAAAATGGAGCGCTAATTATCAATTCCTGTTTAATGGTTTTGTCTATACGCAATCCGATAACAATCCTAGCGCTATCGTTCCTTCGTATTGGGTTTCTAATGTAGGCGTAGATTATGAATTTTTTAAGCGTAATCCAATAAAAATAGGCGCTCAAGTGCTTAATCTTTGGAATGAAAAATATGAAAGTCTGGAAAATAGAATGATGCCCGGACGCAATTTTAATTTGTATCTAATCTTTAAATTTTAATATAATGAAGTTAACTAGAGTTTTATTAGTAGCCTTTACTTTTGCCTTTTTGGCGTCTTGTACTAACGAGGACAACGAAAATGTATCCAAAGGGAATTATGATAATGGGGTATTTATTCTAAATGAAGGCAATTCTTCTGGAGGTTCGGTATCGTTTTTAGGAGAGGATTTGACTACTTTTAAACAAGATGTGTATGGAGCAGAAAACGTAGGTGATTTTTTCGGTACCTATGTACAATCGATTTTTTTTGATGGGGATAAAGCCTATGTGATTGCAGGTGGTTCTAATGTGATTAATGTAGTGAATCGCTATACGTTTAAGCTTATTGCAAAAATTGAAACAGGTCTAGTGACACCAAGATATGGGGTGGCAAAGAATGGTAAAGCGTATGTAACCAATGCGAACACTTATTCTTATGCAAATCCAGCTACTGGAAACACAGATGATTTCGTAGCTGTTATTGATTTGGCCACGAATAAAGTGGAATCTAAAATTAATTTGAATGCAACAGCCAATCGTATTATTTTAGAGGGTGATAAGTTGTACATCACAGAACCTTATAATAGCGACAAAGTTTTGGTAGTAAATACAGTAACTAAGGCTTTAGAAACACCAATAGCTGTTGGGTCAAGCGCCAATACAATGGAAGTGAAAAACGGTGTTTTGTATGTGTTAGCATCTCCATATGGAAGTGCAAGCAAAATTGTAAAAGTGAAGTTGTCGGATAAATCGGTTACTGAAGTGGTGTTTCCAACGACTTTGACAGATGCAGGAAATTTGGATATTTATGGTTCTAAAATCTATTTCACAAAAGATACAGGAGTGTATAGTATGGATATTACAGCAACACAACCTTCAGATAAACCTATTTTTAACTACTCTTCTACTTCCCAATATGGAGTGATGTATGGTTTTGCGGTAGAGAATGATAAAATTTACATTGCCGATGGAGGAGATTTCGCTTCGAATAGTAAGGCCTATGTGTATTCTTTAACTGGTGCTTTGCAAAAAGAAGTAACAGTTGGAGTTGGACCAAACGGATTCTATTTTAATAATTAAAAGCTCTAGCTTAAAAACTAAAAAGGCGTTTTCGAAATGAAAACGCCTTTTTTTGTTTGGGTAGTTGTTGTTTTTATTTTAGAGTTGAAACCACATCTAAAATGGTGTTGGCAATTTTTGTTTGTTCTACTTTATCGGTCAGGGTGCGTTTGTCATTTTCGTTAGTCAAATACCCTAATTCAATCAAAACACCAGGAACTGTTGCTTTCTTTAACACCATAAAAGGGGCGTTTTTTATGATAGCATTGCCTTTTAAAGCGGTTTGTTGTGTCAATCTTGAGTTAAGTTGTGTCGCAATTTCTTTAGATTGTTCAACCGTGGCAGGATTTTGTTCGTTGATGAAAAATTCCAAACCAGATTTTTGATTGTTGGCATTAGCATTAATATGCAACGAAATGAATAAATCTGGTTGTATGTTATTGATAAGGGCTGCGCGAGAATGCAACTCCACGAATTCATCCTCATTTCTAGTAAAATGTAAAACAATCGCTTGATTGGTATTCTGCGCTTTTATCTTATTTGCAATTTGGGAAACAATTTCTTTCTCGATAGCAGCATCACTTTTTGCACCAAAGTCGTGTCCGCCGTGTCCTGCATCAATCACCACGTGGATGGTTTTTGAAGGTTTCAATGCTGGTGAAATAAATGCTAAAGAAGCACACGCTAAGATTCCGATACCAATTTTAGAATACAATTTCATACTATAATGTTTTAAGAGTTACTAATGAAGTTTCAAAAAGCATTGCTTTTCAGTGATATAGGTATAACGCTATATTTTCTGATTTTAGTATAATTCCTATAAAGATTTTAATAATCCCTCAGGAATCGTTTCTAGATACATTTCGTTTCCAAAGCCTCTAATAGATTTCGCATCTTTGAAAAACTCAAATGTTTTGCCTTTTGCAGCAGGGGTTCCTTTTGCCGTCCCCGTAATTTTTCCAATAGCTAACTTTAACAAAGGTTCGTTAACATCACCCAAAACACCAAAGGTACTGATGGTTTCTGCTTGTTGGAAAGTTGGTGTTAAACCACTTTGGTAGTCACCAAAGCCATCAGCATTCACAATTTTGAGCACTAACGGTTGCATAGCATATTTGTGAGAAGGGTTTACGTTCTCTTTTTGGAAAGTTGGAGAATCATACAAGGTAATTGATCCTACGTTTTTACCTGTAGTAACATCTCCAATTTGAACAACATTAATAAAAGGTTTCAAACCATTAATCACCAATTCACTAGCAGAAGCCGTACTTTTTGTTGTAATAATGTAGACTTTGGTTAAGTTCAAACTATTGATTGGTGTGCTTTCAATTTTATCGGTAAAAAAGTTTTTGAGCGCCTCGGGATTGTTAGTGCTGAAATAAGCCTCAATTTTTTCGTTCCATTGTTGCTTAGCAAATAATTTTCCGGTGAATTGTCCTGTAATCATACTAGCCAATCTAGTAGCAGTTTGTACTGAACCTCCACCATTGTAACGTAAGTCCAAAACTAAATCGGTAATGCCTTGTGATTTTAAACTTCCAAAAGCGTCATTGAGTTGGGTATCATAATTAGCAAAAAAGCCGTTGTACATCAAATAGCCTATTTTTTTTCCTCCAGTTTCGATTACTTTATTGATCAAAATTGGATTTTCATTCAGAGTGGTTTTGGTTAACGCTACTGATTTTCCATTACTCACGATGGTTGAACCATTGAATTCGGCTAAATTCAAAGTGTAACTTTCGGCATTTAGCAATAAAGTTTGATAGTTGCTAACGGTCAATTGTGTTCCGTTTACGGCTGTAAAATAGTCTCCTCGTTTAATAGCTTTGGTCGAAGCATCAGAGCCAGGAATAATGTAGCGAACATAACCAAAAATTTCAGTTGTGCTTCCGGGTTTGTAGCTTAATCCAAAATCAACACCATCATTTTTAGTGGTACCTTGGAAGGATTGCTCAAGCGCAACATAGTCATCAACAATCCAGCTAAAACGATCGATGGATTTGTCTACTCGCAAGGCTTCGAACAAACTTTCTGGAGTACTGTAGCCTTCTAGAAAGGCATTTAATTCGCTTTGATTTTTAAATTTATCATCGGCCAAATTAGGAACATCACTTTGCCATAAATAGTATTGATTCATCCCTTTCCAAACAAAATTTTGAATAGTTAAGTTGGTGGCAGGTTTGTCGTCATTGTCTTCACAACTTTGAAAAACGAAGAGACTTAAGAATAAAAAGAATACAGTTTTGAGAATTGTTTTCATAGGTTGAAATTTATTTTTTTTAAGGCTATTGGTAATTGCTTTGCTTTTTCGATGGTAAAGAAATCGAATCGTTTGATTGCTATCCTTGTATCGAGTGTTTTATTATTAGTAACGTTATTGTTTACTTATCATAATTAATAACAACACAAATTACATAGTGGCTAAGTGAATGATTAGTTGCAGTAAAAATACTAACTTTAAAATTATTTTTTTATTGTTTGTAACAAAAATAATTGTCGTTCGTCTTGCTTATATGAACCGCTAGAAACAACCATTAGAATGAACCAAAATGAGTTTGTACAATTGATTACTCCTTTCAAAGACAAGGTCTTTCGATTGGCCAAACGATTACTCGTGAGCACAGAGGAGGCTGAAGATGCTACACAAGATGTTTTGGTAAAGTTGTGGAATAAAAATGAAAGTTTATCCGGTTATGCCAGCGTTGAAGCCTTGGCTATGACTATGACTAAGAATCATTGTTTGGATCAGTTAAAAGCGAAACGTTCCAGTAATTTGCGAATTGTACACAACAATTACACGGATAGAGAACCAAGCTTGCAGCAAAAAGTAGAAGACAATGATAGTTTGAATTGGGTGGCTAAAATAATTGATCAGTTGCCAGAACAGCAACGTATGATTATTCAGCTTAGAGAAGTAGAGCAATATGAGTTTGAAGAAATTGCCAAATTATTAGAAATGAATGAAACCGCCATTCGCGTGGCACTCTCTAGGGCTAGAAAAACCATTAGAGAGCATATGTTAAAAACACACCGTTATGGAACTGTATAAAATAGAAGAGCTTTTAGAAAAATACTTTCAGGGAGAAACCAGTATTGCCGAGGAAAAAGAATTGACGAATTATTTTTCTTCACCGAATGTTGCGCAGCATTTAGAGCAATACAAACCGATGTTTGGTTATTTTTCCTTAGCAAAGCAAGAAACTAGTAGCCAAAAAGGGGCATTAATTTCTGAAAATGAGTCTAAGGGGCTTAAAAGAATTTGGTGGTCTGCAGCTGCATCGGTTGCTGTTTTGCTTGGAGTAGGAATGTATGTTTACAATACCACTGCAACCCATACAAGTGTCGCTACGAACGAATTGGGAACCTATGATTCTCCCGAGGAGGCGTTTCGCGAAACTCAAAAAGCACTTGCCTTGTTGTCGGGACATGTAAACACCGGTATAGAAAGTGTACAGGTCATTCAGGAATACGATAATTCAAAAGAAAAAATTTTTAATCAGTAAATCAAAAAATCATGAAAACAACAGTTTTAATCAGAAACAATAAGCAATCCGTATCAATAATGAGAACAATTTTTTTATCTGTACTTTTTGTACTTATGGCGTCACCACTATTTGCTCAGGGAGCCTTCGATAAATTCGATGGTCAAGACGATGTTACTTCGGTTATCGTCAATAAAAAAATGTTCGAAATGATGAGTAAAGTCAAAGTAGATGCCTCCGACAAAGAAATGCAGCAATACCATCGTTTGATTAAAAAGTTAGATAACCTAAAGGTCTTTACTACCAAAAGTTCTCGTGTTGAAGCGGAAATGAAAGCAACTGCGGAGCGTTATATGAAAACGGCTAATCTAGAAGAACTTATGCGTGTAAACGATAATGGTCGTAGCATTAAAATTTTAGTAAAATCAGGAGCCAAAGACACACAAATTAGAGAGCTATTGATGTTTATAGATGGTGGAAAAGGAGAAGATAGTGTATTGATGTCTTTGACAGGAGATTTTGATTTGAATGAAATCTCTGTATTGACAGATAAAATGCGTTTTCCTGGCGGAGACGATTTGAAAAAAGCTACAAAAGGAAAAAAGTAATAACTAGTGCTTAGTCGTTAGTGATTAGTAATCGAGTTCTTGTTTTTGATGCTGGTTTCTAATCCAAGATATAGGATTCCAATTCCTGCAAGGTTTTCAAAACCTTGTAGGTCTGTTTTCAGAATCTTAAAGTACGAAAACAAAAAAACTAAAAGAATTGGAATAAACTTAGAGTTAAGAATATTCAAAATGGAACGCTATTAATATAAAAAAGGTAAAAAAATGAAAGCAGTAGTTGGTTTGGCTATTTTCCTATGCCTGTGGTTGACAAGTTGTAACTCTGAACCGAGTTTGCAAAAGTATTTTGTAGAAAATACAGAAAATAAAAATTTCATAGCGTTTGATATTTCCTCTTCGATTTTGAATGTGGATAAAACGAAACTCTCTCTAGAGCAGCAACAAGCCTTACAATCGTTTGAAAAAATAAATATTTTGGCTTTCAAGCGCAATCCAAATAATACTGCTGAGTTCGAAACTGAGCGCGCCAAATTAAACGGAATCTTGAAAAACCCAAAGTACCAACAACTTATGAAAATTGGTTCTGGTAAAGAAGGTGCTTCGGTAAGTTTTGTAGGAGCAGATGAGCATATCGAAGAGTTTATTTTATTTGCCAACCAAAAAGAAACCGGTTTTGCAGTAGTTCGGGTGTTAGGTAAAGACATGAATCCTACCCATATTATGAATATGATGTCCGTTTTGCAGCAATCAAAAATCGATTTGGATCAGTTGAAACCGTTACAGGAATTGTTGAAGAAGCAATAATTTCAGATAATTATCAATAAGAACGGCTGGCGAATTGCTAGCCGTTTTTTTGTTGATACGTTTCCCAATCCTCAGGTGTATTCAGATTTAGGATTACCTCTGAATTTTCAACGGGTACAATGCCAATCATTGACGAAGGACAAGCTTTAATCAAATAATCCAACCGACTGTTGCTGGAATCCAGTTGAAGTAGTGGTCTCCAAAACGAAGCGGCCATAACGATAGGATGTCCGTTTTTGCCTTTGTAATTAGGGACAACAATGGCTTGCTGTTTTTCTAAAAGTAGTTGTAGGGTTTCGTCTTTGGGTATAGGAACATCAATGGGGCAGAATAATATAGTTTTAGGTTCTTCTATTTGAGAAAGAACCGTTTGTAAGCTCGAAAAAGAACCTCTTTCAGGGTTGGGATTTACAATGGCTCGAATGTTGAGATTTAAGTAAGTAATAGGTGCTTGTAAAGCTGAGGTTAACCAAGGTAGCTTCTCACAATAAGTAGACGTATGAAAACCCAATACGATATAAACTTCGGTACCACCAGCGGAAGCTATGCTTTTTAATTGGGTTTCGAGCCAATATTCTTCTTTGTTGAATAGTAATCCTTTGGGTTGCCCCATTCGTTCTGATTTTCCTCCTGCCAATAGTACAAAAGCAACATTATTTTTCATAGTACACTTGTAGTAATTGGGCAGCAATGCTAATGGCAATTTCTTTTGGAGTATGACCTCCCAAGTCTAATCCAACGGGGCAATGCACCGGATTCATACCTGATTCAAAACCCAATTCGTCTCTAAGCATATGATGGAATTTATTGCGTTTGGTTTTGCTACCAATGAGGCCAATGAATTTTGTGCTTTCAGCTAGGCATAGGGCAGTGATTTCAAAATCCAATTTATGGTCGTGGGTAACAATGATGGCATAACAATTTGGCCCCCAATGTACAGTGCTTTTATACAAATCAAAAGGAACAGCGCTATAGGTTACGGAAGAGGGAACTGACAAGGTGCTTTCCCATTGTTCTCTTGTATCCAATAGTGTGATTTGAAACGGGGTATTGGCTAAAACTTCGCACAAGGCAACGCCAATATGGCCTGCGCCAAAGAGATACAGTTCTGGATTTTGATTCATAGGTTCGATTAAAAGGGTTACTTTACCGCCGCAGCATTGCTCGAATTCGGGTCCTAACGTATAAGTAGTAGATTGAATTTGATTTTCTTGAATGGCTTTTTGGGCTTGAGTGATGATATGAAATTCTAGTTTCCCTCCTCCAATGGTGCCAAAAATCTCTTTTTGATGGGTTACAATCATTTTTGAGCCTATTTTACAAGGAGCTGAGCCCAACACTTGAGTTACAGTGACCAAGGCAACCGGTGTTTTGGAGGTTTTGAAAGTATGCAATAGTGTAATCCAATCGTTCATATAGGAATGGGAAATGTTTTTGCGTTAGGGATTGCTTCGCCAGTTCGCTTAGCTCGTGTGAAGTGGAAAACCTTTTTGTACCCGTAGCCATTGCGAAGGGTATAAAAAGTTTGGGAACGGATAGCCCGACCCCGAGGAGCAGTGACTTGTGGTTTAGTAAAGTCGTGTGCCTCGGGGGAACGCCCCACAAATTATCCTACGATTTCATAATCAATTAAAGGTAAGTTATAGTATTTTTTTCCGGTGAGTTGAAACAAGGCATTGACGATGGCTGGTGCGATTACCGGTACGCCAGGTTCGCCTACACCAGTTGGATTTTCGGTGCTTTCTACAATTTCAACGTGTATTTTTGGCGCTTCGTTCATACGGATTAAAGGATAATCACTAAAGCTGTTTTGTTCTATGGCGCCGTCTTTGGCGGTGATTTTGCCGTAATAGGTCAAAGACATTCCGAAAATAGCCGCACCTTCTAATTGTGCTTTTACCGTATCGCGATTGATGACGGTACCACAATCGATAACAGTGTACACATTGTGAACTTTTACCTTATTGTTGATGAAAGACACTTCGACCACAGAGGCGACATAGGAATAAAAACTGTATTGAACCGCGATACCAAAGGCGTGACCTTGAGGTAAAGCTTTTCCGTAGTTGGCATTTTTTGCAGCTTGTCGCAAGACGTGTTTCATTCTTGCCGTGTTGTATTTTATGGCGTCTTGTGTGTTTTCAATGCGGTCAGGTCCGATGAGGTTCAAGCGGAATTCCAAAGGGTCTTTTTTAGCGGCATACGCTAATTCGTTGGCAAAAACATTTACAGAAAAACCGTGAGGAATATTGATAACAGAACGCATCCATCCGATTCGGACGTGAGCGGGCGCTTTGCCTGTTTCGACTTTAAAATTGGGAACGTCTAACGGTATGTCTGTGGCACTTCCAGCTTCCCATTCGGCAGGATATTCGGTACCGGGCACAAAAGTAGACATAATAGAAGGTAGTGCGAAACGGTGCAGCCAAGCGGTTACATTGCCTTGAGCATCCAAAGCAGCTTTGAGATATTGGGCACTTTCGGTATGATAATAACCGTGTTTGATTTCGTCTTCTCGGGTCCAAACTACTTGCACGGGTGCGTTGATAACTTTCGAAACCATTACAGCTTCTACGATATAATCGGGTTTTGATTTACGCCCAAAACCTCCGCCAAGAAAGGTAATATTTACTGAAACCTTGTCTAAAGGAATTTTTAAATAATCGGCCACTTCTTTACGAGCGGTTTGCGGGTCTTGAGTAGGCGCCCAAACTTCGCAAGAATCGCCTTTTACCCAAGCAACAGCATTGGGAACTTCCATTGGGGCGTGCGCCAATAAAGGCAATTGTATGGTGCTCTCGACAATTTGATGTGCTTTGGCAAAAGCTTGATCTACATCGCCAATCGATTTGGCTACTTTTGCGGGTTGCAATAGGCCATCTGAGATTGTTTTTTGATAATCGGCAGAGCTATAAGTTGCATTGGGGCCATAATTCCATTCTATAGTTAAGGCTTTCTTGCCTTCAAAGGCAGCCCACGTATTAGAAGCAATTACGGCTACACCACCCAAAGGGCCAAATGGTTTCGCAATTCTTGGGATTTCGATGACATCAATCACTCCACGAATTTTGAGCGCTGCTTTTTTATCGAATGATTTTACAGTGCCAAAAGTGACTGGACAACGGGCAATGGCCACGAATTTCATATTGGGGATTCTTTTGTCAATACCAAAGACAGCGCTTCCGTTGGCATAGTTGGCAACATCAACACTTTTTAAGGTTTTACCAATATATTTAAAGTCTTTTGGGTTTTTTAATGTAACGTTTTTAGGCAATTCTAAAGTTTTGGCAGTGGCAGCGAGTTCGCCAAATCCTAATTTTTTACCACTGCTGTGTACTATAAAATGATGTTGGGCGATACACTCCGTTTCTGGAACATTCCATTTTTGAGCGGCAGCAGTAATGAGTAAAGCCTTGGCTGTAGCGCCCATTTTTCGCATAGTGTCATAAAGGTATAGGATACTTCGAGAGCCATCAGTATTTTGATCGCCATATTTTGTGTCTCCCAAAGCTTGTTGCACCACTACTTTGGACCAATCAGCTTCCATTTCGTCAGCTATAATTGAGGGTAACGATGTACGAACGCCATTCCCCATTTCAGAACGTGAAGCGATAAGCGTCAGCGTGCCATCCGTTTGCAAGTAGACAAACAGATTGGGGTTGAAAGTTTCTATGGTTGAGGTTGATTCAGAAGCAAATAAGGAGCTATTTGCAGCTAATAATAATCCGCCAGATGCCAATCCAATGGTTTTGACAAAATCACGTCGACTGTAGTTTTGAATTGCCTTCATTATTTCCCTTGTTTTTTGAGTTCAACGGTATGTTGTATTGCATTTTTAATACGTTGATACGTGCCACATCTACACAAATTGCCAGACATAGCGTCATCAATTTCTGTCTCAGAAGGCGATGGGTTCGAATTAAGTAAGGAAGTTGCTGTAATCAATTGACCAGGTTGGCAATAGCCACATTGTGGTACATTGTACTCAGCCCAAGCTTCTTGTAAGAGTTGTAAATTGGGACTACTACCTTCGATTGTGATGATTTTTTTGCCTTTGGCATCGCTTACGGGAGTCAAACACGAATACGTTGCTTCGTTATTGATCAGGATTTTACAAGCGCCACAAGCGCCGATACCGCAGCCAAATTTAGTGCCCGTTAATCCGATTATGTCGCGAATTGCCCACAATAAAGGCATTTCGGGAGCAACATCGAGATTGTATTTTTTACCATTGATATCGAGTGTGACCATAACAAGAAAAATAAAGTTAGACGGTACAAGTTACACTTTTTTTGTGGAGATGCTATAGTCTTTTATTTAGAGATTGTTGTTTCGTCAAGTGGAAGTTTAGATTATGCTAGCCAACATATTTTCAATGTAGTTGTTTTTTGGACTGCTAAAGCTTAAAAGCTGTAACTTTGGTTTTGTCTATTTTACTTTAATCTTGGCTTTAATCAGTAATCTTTCAACAGTATGAATAATCCTTATCTTGATGTTGTTTTTAGAAGTGTAGCTGTTTATCTGTTCATGATCATTGCGCTTCGTGTTTTTGGGAAAAAGCAATTATCGCAGCTAAATACGGCCGATGTAATTTTGATTTTATTAATTAGTAATTCGGTTCAAAATGCAATGGTGGGGAGCAATGTTTCTCTTATGGGCGGAATACTTGCTGCTTTGTCCTTGTTTGTTATGAATCTGATTTTTAAAAAGTTGGTATTCAAGTCTGAATTGATCAAAAACTGGATACAAGATAAGCCTGAAATTTTAGTTCATAATGGTAAAATTGAATTTGAGACTGTGGCCAAATTAGGAATCACTTCCGAAGAGTTAGAGGAGGTAATGCGGGAACACGGGATTGAGCATTTTAGAGATATCAAGTTAGCGATGCTTGAAATTGATGGGGATATTAGTATGATTTCAGGCAACACTACTTTGCGACAAACCCATCATAAACGAAAAATCCATAAATCACTCGGTGAAGTGGGGGAGTAACAAATCGCAAAAGATATAAATTAAAAAAGGTATAAATGAATTTCATTTATACCTTTTTTTGTGACCACGGTGGGATTTGAACCCACACGCCCTTACGAGCACCACCCCCTCAAGATGGCAAGTCTACCGTTTCTCCACGTGGCCGTCAAATAAAAAAAGGTCATTCGCCGTGGCGAACAACCTTTGTGACCCGACTGGGGCTCGAACCCAGGACCCCATCATTAAAAGTGATGTGCTCTACCGACTGAGCTATCGAGTCAATCATTCAAGAAACTAATGCGTAGTTCACAGTATTTGTGACCCGACTGGGGCTCGAACCCAGGACCCCATCATTAAAAGTGATGTGCTCTACCGACTGAGCTATCGAGTCATTTCGTTTCTTGAATGCGGGTGCAAATATACGTACTTTTTTTTCAAGTTTCAAAGCAATTTTATTATAAATTTGTCTTTTTTAATCAAAAAGTCACAATGCCTTAATTAGTAAGGTTTTATTGCCATGAAAAAAATTGTATTATTAGGGTATATGGGTTGCGGGAAGTCAACCATAGCCAATAATTTGTCTGAAAAAACGAGTCTTCCCTTTTTAGATTTGGATCATTATATAGAAGAAACGACAAAAATGTCAATCAAAGAGCTCTTTGAGAAGCGAGGAGAAGTGTATTTTCGTAAATTGGAACACGATGCATTCAAAACGCTTTTGGATGAAGAAAAGACAATTATATTGGGTCTTGGTGGGGGAACTCCTTGTTATGCTAATAATCACGAATTTTTGCAACGGCCTGATGTAGTCTCAATTTATCTAAAAGCTTCAGTGGCTACTTTGTTCGAAAGATTGTCTAGAAACAAAAGTAAACGTCCCTTAATTGCCAACTTAAACGATGGCGAATTAAATGAATTTATCGCTAAACATCTATTCGACAGAAGCTATTATTACAATCAAGCAGAATACAAAGTAGCTGTTGATGGTAAAACAATAGATGAAACGGTTGATGATATTCTAGCTTTATTAGCTTAAATAGGCATAGCTGTTTCCTGAGTCTTCAAAAACTACTTGAACATGTTCGAACAAGGAAGTAGATAATGAAATTCCTTTAAAATCAGCTTTTACGGGATATTTTTTGTGATTTCTGTCAATGAGTACCGCTGTTTTGAATTTTTTTAGAGGAACTTCTAAGAAATGACGAACGGCATAAATTAATGTTGTTCCTGAATTCAAAACGTCATCAACTAAAACCAATCCTTTATTAGTATAGTTTTCTTTAGCCAATGAAGTGCGAATAGCTAAATCAGGTTGGTGTTTGTTGAGCTCGACTTCGCAAAGCGAAACTTTAATAGGAGCAATCAAGGCCAAAGCAGCAGCGATTTTTTGAGCAAACACAAAGCCGTTTTTGGTAATACCAGCCAATACAATTTCTTCTTCGTCTACAAAGGTTTCGTAGATTTGGTAGGCAATTCGCTTGATTTTGTGTTCTATTTCTTGATGGGTTAAAATGATATTTTGGCTCATAGTTTTTTATTTTGAAAGATACAAAATGGAATTATTTGGGATGGATTTTAGAGATAATTTTTTTAGAAGTTTAGCTTATTATAAAAAGGAATCCTCGTCCTCATCCTCTACAATGACATTGCCAAATTCATCAATGTCACGACGGTCTTTTTTAGTTGGGCGTCCAGTTCCGTTTTTTCGATAATGTTCTTTGGATAATTTCAATAATTCAAGATGCTGGTATACCTCGGGAGGCGTATCATTGCGACGATACATATCGACCAATTTTGCTCCTACACGATTATCAGGAATGTCTAATACTGTAATGATTTGAGTGATTTGATCTTTACGAAAAGTAATTCTGTCTGTAGGAAAAACTTCTTTCGAAGCTTTGGCTACTTGACCATTTACGGTTATTTGGTTTTTTTTACAAGCCTCGGTAACCATATTTCTGGTTTTGTAATAACGAACGCACCATAAATATTTATCTATTCGCATAAATTTTCAAAAATCAAAGTTAAATAGTTTATCAAAATCAATCTAAATTGTATCTTGCGCACTCAAAAAGCAGTAATAATGAACAAAATTAAGTTTTATTTTATTTTATCAATGCTATCCTTGGCATTATTTTCATGTTCTAAAAATAAAGAGGAGGAGGTAACGCCACCAAGAGAATACAGTGAACAATATGCCACTGATATCAAAGACATTGAAGAATACTTGAAAACTTATTATATTGAGGAAGTTACTACAGACTTCGATATTAAGATTTCTAAAATTCCTACCGGAGGAACTCAAAAGTCTATTTGGGATCAGACTACTTATCCTCTTCAATTCAGAGAGGTAAATTTACATGGACTAAAGTACAAGTTGTATTACTTGATTTTAAATGAAGGAGTTGGCGTGTCGCCAGTCAATGTAGATGGTTATTTTGTAGGATATAAAGGAGATTATTTGCAGCAAGTGACTAAAGAATCAGTTACTACGCTTACAGTAACCGAATTTGAAAGAAATAGTTTTATTTTACTGCCAAGCGCTATAACGGGTGTATCTGAATTCATGCCTAAATTGAAAACTGGAACATATAGCTCTAATCCAGATGGTACAGTGGCATATAAAGATTTTGGAGCGGGTGTGGTTTTTATTCCTTCTGGTTTGGGGTATTATAATAGTGGTAGTGGTTCAATTCCTGCATATGCTCCACTTGTTTTTAATTTTAAATTATTCGAAGTACAACGCAATGATCAAGATGGTGACGGTATTCCTTCATATTTAGAGGATTTAGATGGTGATGGTTATATGTATAACTTTACCAATACTACTTTATATCCAACTAAACCTGCGACCAATCCAGACGATACTGATGGCGATGAAGTTCCAGATTGTTTTGATGTAGATGACGATGGAGATAATTATACCACGCTGTTAGAGCGTTCTTTTAAAGATGCTAATGGAGTGGTTAAGTACTATGATTTTGCTGATATTCCTTTATGTACTGGCGGTAATGGAAAGAAAAGACATTTGGATCCAAAATGTTATAATTAGTGTCTACTAAAGATTTATATAGGAAACCGTTCTTTTTTAAGAACGGTTTTTTTTTGGACTTAACTTTTTATGGTTTTAGATTTATCTTCTTAGTGTTATTCAAAAAATACGCTTTGATGCAATCTTAGTTATTGATTGGGTTTCAATAGTATTTAGAAGTAGCGATTTTACTTGGCTTTGAGGTATAAAAAATCCCGTCAAGTTCAACTTGACGGGATAAATATAAAATTGCTAAATATTATTTTCTAGCCAATACACGCTCAACTGCAGCTTCAATAGCTTGGTGATTCAATTGGTATTTTTCCATCAATTGTTCTGGAGTTCCAGATTCTCCAAAACTATCGTTTACCGCTACGAATTCTTGCGGTGCAGGAGTGTTTAAAGCTAAAACTCTAGAAACGCTTTCGCCTAAGCCACCAAGAATGTTATGCTCTTCAGCAGTTACCACACATTTAGTTTTGGCAACCGATTTCAAAATAGCTTCTTCGTCCAAAGGTTTGATGGTGTGAATGTTGATTACTTCGGCAGAAATTCCTTTGGCTTCCAAAGCTTCTGCAGCGATTAAAGCTTCCCAAACTAAGTGTCCTGTTGCAACAATTGTAACATCTGTTCCTTCGTTCAATAAAATAGCTTTTCCAATTACGAATGGTTCGTCTGCTGGCATAAAGTTAGGTACTACTGGACGTCCAAAACGTAAGTAAGCTGGGCCATGGTGATCTGCTAAAGCAATCGTAGCTGCTTTGGTTTGATTGTAATCGCAAGTATTGATTACTGTCATACCTGGTAACATTTTCATTAATCCAATATCTTCAAGAATTTGGTGTGTAGCTCCATCTTCTCCAAGAGTTAAACCTGCATGTGATGCACAAATTTTTACATTTTTATCAGAATAAGCTACCGATTGACGAATTTGATCGTAAACACGTCCAGTAGAAAAGTTAGCAAATGTTCCTGTAAATGGAATTTTACCTCCAATAGTTAAACCAGCTGCAATTCCAATCATATTAGCTTCTGCAATTCCGATTTGGAAAAAACGCTCTGGGTGATTTTTTTTGAAATCATCGAATTTCAATGAACCAATTAAATCGGCACAAAGGGCCACAACGTTTTCGTTCTTTTGACCCAATTCTGTCATTCCCGCTCCAAAACCTGAACGAGTATCTTTACTTCCTGTATTTGTATATTTTTTCATTATTTGATTTTAATTGAAAGATTAAAAAATTAAAAGATTAAATATCTGAAGTCAGAAATCTTTAATCTGTCATCTTAATTCTAGTAATCTGCTAAAGTTGAAATGTTTTGCGCTAAACCATTCTCCAATTGTGCGTCATTTGGAGCTTTACCATGCCAAGCATGCGTATGCATCATAAAATCAACACCATTACCCATCTCAGTATACAAAAGCACGCATACTGGTTTTCCTTTTCCAGTTTTAGCTTTAGCTTCAGTCATACCAGCGATTATTGCTTCGATGTTATTTCCTTCTTTGATTTCAAGCACATCCCAATCAAAAGCTTCGAATTTAGCTTTCAAGCTTCCCATGTTCAATACTTCATCAGTAGTACCATCAATTTGTTTCCCGTTTACGTCAATCGTAGCAATTAGGTTGTCTACGTTTTTAGCAGAAGCATACATAATGGCTTCCCAGTTTTGTCCTTCTTGCAATTCGCCGTCTCCGTGCAAAGTATAAACGATATGCGAATCTCCATTTAATTTTTTCGCTTGAGCAGCTCCAAGGGCAACAGATAAACCTTGTCCTAACGATCCAGAGGCCATACGAACACCAGGAAGTCCTTCATGTGTAGTTGGATGTCCTTGCAAACGAGAGTTCAATAGTCTAAAGGTAGCAAGCTCAGATACTGGAAAATAACCACTTCTAGCTAGTACGCTATAAAATACAGGTGAAATGTGACCGTTGGATAAAAAGAATACATCTTCACCAATGGCATCCATATCAAATCCTTCTTTGCGATCCATTAGGTGTTGGTAAAGGGTAACCAAAAACTCTGTACATCCGAGTGAACCACCTGGGTGTCCAGAATTAACAGCGTGTACCATACGAAGAATATCTCTTCTAACTTGGATAGTTAAATCGTTTAATTGTTGTGTGTTAGGCTTCATTTTGTGTGTAAAAGTTAAACTGCTGCAAAAGTAATTTTTATTTTCCCTTAAGACAAATGATTTCGAAAGCAATTTCAATCTTAACGGTTAAAAACAACTGAACTTATTATAAAGTATGAAAAATCTTTGGGAAAAGGGTGTGGAATTTTGACAAACGGAAAAAAGTAATGCTATCGTCTTAGTTTTCGTAGAGCCTTTCTTGGAAGAAGACATTACCTTCTAAATTGTCCCAAATCTACTTTTACCGAAAAAATATTCGAATACAAAGCCACACCTTGGTTGCCTAAATTGGTCAAAGCATAATCTATTTGAATCCCTCGATATTGAAATCCCAATCCGATGTTGGGTTGAAAATTGGTTTTTTCGCTAGCGTCTAATTGGGTTACTTTTTGAAAATTCCCAACACCAGCTCTCAGAAAAACCAAATCCGTATAGCCGAATTCGAATCCTAAAGCAGGGTCAATACTCACGAAGTCAGTTGCAATAATATCATTAGTTTTGGTAAAGCGCATATTAAGGTTGGCAGCGGCTAATAGACTATAATCGTAATGAAAAACGAATTTTTTAGAAATGCCAAGTTGTGCCTTTGGGGCTGTAATTTCGGTGCTTTCGGGAAGTTCTTGGTTTTGACCAGGAATGGCATCGGCTATGGCTTGGTATTTTTCTTCATCTATATTCCAAATGTTGTAAGTGGTAGTTAGGTCCCGAACGAGTAAGCCAAACTGCCAATTATTGCGTTCAAATTGCAAACCTACATCAAAACCAAAACCCCAAGAATTGGCAAAATCTCCGATGATTCGGCGCACCACTTTGGCGTTGACTCCATATTGAAAACCGGGAACTGGGAGTTTTCTAGCATAAGAAAAGGTAAAACCATAATCGGCAGTAGAGAATAATTCAATGCGGTTGTAGTCAATATTTCCTTGATTGTCGATGAGTTCGGTAGTATTCAATATATCATCTACCCCAAAACGAATCAATGAGATGCCCCAGCTGCTTCTGTCATCTATAGGTGAGGCATAGGCCAAATAGTCGTATTGCGCAATATTGGCAAAATAATTAGCGTGCATAGCGGCTACTTGATGGTCTTTGAGATGTGTCAAACCAGCAGGATTCCAATAGCCTGCGTTGACATCAGCCGTGAAAGAAACTGCAGTATTGGACATCCCTAAAGCTGCGGCATCTACACCAATGTTTAGAAATTCATTGGAGTATTTTCGAACCGTTTGAGCGCCTAATGAGCAAGTACCAAGTACTAAAAAAAACGAAAGAATCTTTTTCAAAAGCAAGCAGAGCTAGTTGGGGTGAATATTTTTTTCAAAAATAGAATTTTTTAGGGAGCTTACTCCTCACTTTCAAGAGAATTCTCTTTTCTTTAAAAAATGCAGCAGAAACTCTGATAAAAAACGTACTTCTCTTTCACTTATTATCTTACTTTTGCGAGTACAATTTTTTTAATACCGATTCCGATGGCTTTCAAAAAACACATTCCTAATATTATTACCTTATTGAACTTATTTTGTGGTTGTATTGCCATCTCTTTTGTGGTGCAACAACAATTCGAAATGGCCTTTTATTTTGTTTGCTTAGGAATTTTTCTTGATTTTTTTGATGGCTTCTTTGCACGTCTTTTTCAGGTTGCAAGTCCTTTGGGCTTGCAATTGGATTCTTTAGCGGATATGGTGACTAGCGGTGTGGTTCCGGGATTGACAATGTTTTATATGATGTTAGAAGCCTTTGGTTTACAAATCAGTGACCCGTTTTCTGGCCAATATGCGTTGGCTTTTTTGGGATTTTTGGTCACTTTAGGTTCTTGTTATCGATTGGCTAACTTTAATATTGATACCCGTCAAACCGACTCTTTTATTGGTTTGCCTACTCCAGCCAATGCTTTGTTTATTCTGAGTTTGCCCTTGGTTGTTCGTCATTTTGATTCGTTTATGCTATTCGAATTATTGTCGAATTATGGTGTGCTTTTGGCGATTAGTATTGGGAGTGCTTACATCTTGAATGCTGAAATTCCTCTTTTTTCTTTGAAAGTCAAAAAACTGACCTTTCAAGATAATAAATTGACCTTTTTCTTTCTGGCGGTTTCACTTTTACTCTTGGTGACACTGCAATTTTTAGGCATTCCATTGGTCATCCTTTTTTATATTTTTCTTTCTATCCTTAACAATAAATTTATCAAGCAATAGGGGATTACAATATGAGGAAAGTGACCAAAAACTATCCCAGACGTCGACCGAATAAGAAAAAAAACCAAGGTATAGCTACCCTCAAGAACTATGTCTGGGCAGCCTTTGGATTACTGTTTTTAGCAAGTGTCATCTATCATTATCGTACGGCTTTTGCATATTATTTAGGTTTTAAATCAGATAAGCTAAGTAAAACCGATGTTTTTTCGGAAGCCAGAAATTTGCGAGTACTCGAAAAACACGAGGGAAAAACCGTAGGGATTGATGTATCGGAATATCAAGGAAAAATAAGTTGGTCGTATGTTGATACGATTGAGAACCAATACCCTCTGCATTTTGTATTTATCCGTGCAACTGCGGGCAATGACGCGGTAGACAGACGTTTCAAACGCAATTGGGAAGGGGCAAAAAAGAACAAAATGATTCGTGGTGCATACCATTATTACCGCCCGAATGAGAATTCTTTAGAGCAAGCGGAGTTATTTATCAAAACGGTACGATTGCAAAAGGGAGATTTGCCTCCTGTATTGGACATTGAAAAATTACCCAAAAATCAGTCGATGACCAACCTCAAAAAAGGCCTTAGAAGATGGTTACAAGCCATAGAAAATCATTATAAAGTCAAACCCATTATTTATACTGGTGAGAAATACTACGATGATTTTCTAAAAGAAGAATTCAGTGATTACCTCTTTTGGATAGCCAATTATAATTTTTATCGAGAAGAAATTCAAGACGATTGGTTGTTTTGGCAGTTTACAGAACGTGCTGCCGTTCCTGGAATTGAGGGCAACGTAGATGTCAATATTTACAATGGCGATTTGCAACAATTGCAGTTTATTACGGTCGAGTAAAGTAGGGGTTAATCGTTTAACTGTTTCATCGGTTAATTGTTTTGAATTTTGTGTTCTTTGTGTCTTCTTTGTGCGCTTTGTGTTTGTTTTTTAGGTGCTTTGCAGTCTAAAACTTATATGCTCTTATTTACCTTATATGGTTCAAACCACTCGCAAGTACAACTCAAACTTTATTGACTTATATGTTTTAACCTTTGCGTCCCTTGCGTAATTCTTTCCGCTCCTTGCGGTTAAAATTTTTTTTCAAAACAATGTAAATATCACTAAATCTGGGTATTGACTATTTAGTTCTAGCTTTTTATTTTTATTACTACAAATACTGTTAATTATTGTTAATAGAATGTATTGTCTAATTTTAATTGAAAAGCTTTTGAAAATAAAGAATATCCTGCTCTTACTTTTAGTTTTTAGTTTTAGTTGTGCTTCCGTTTTTAGCCAACAAGGAAAAGTCGACCCTACTTTTAATACCTATGATGATGGCCTTTTGGGCGATGGTTTTGATAATACAGTCAGAACATTGTCGGTACAAGATGATGGTAAATTAATAGTTGGTGGTGATTTTCTAAATTTCAATGGAGTGGCGACACCTTATTTATGTCGGCTGTTGCCCGATGGTTCCAAGGATGTGTCTTTTTCTCTAGGAACAGGCTTTAATAATAAAGTTTATGCCTCTTTACTTCAGCCTGATGGTAAAATTTTAGTTGCGGGTTCTTTTACTCAGTTTAACGGTACAGCAGTAGGACGATTGGTTCGTTTGAATCCAGATGGAAGTCGCGATAGTTCATTTACTGCATCTCCTGGAGCAACCAATAGTATTATTTATGATATGGCATTACAATCCGATGGGAGTATTTTTTTGGTGGGAAGTTTTACGAGTTTTAATGGAACAGCCGCCAATAGAATAGTGAAAATTTTACCAAATGGAGCTGTAGATACTAGCTTTGTTACAGGTTCGGGTGCTTCTGGTTTAATCGAGAAAGTGGTACTTCAACCCGATGGAAAGATTATTATTGGTGGAGGTTTTACTTCATTCAATGGTGTAAGTGTGGGTAAAATTGCTCGGTTGAATGCCGATGGTACTTTGGATGCAAGTTTTATAACAGGAGTTGGTTTTGATGACAATGTCAGTGCTATAGGCATTCAAACGGATGGCAAAATTATTTTGGGAGGTTCATTTACAAATTATAACGGCAATGTTGCGAATAGAATTTTAAGGATAAACACCGATGGAACTGTAGATTCTTCTTTTGTTTCAGGTTCAGGATTTAGTTCAGGAGCAGTCGAGGCAATTTCAATAAATTCCAGTGGAGAACTTATGATAGGCGGTTCGTTTTCTGGGACCTATAATGGAACCGCTGTGAATAGAGTGCAGCGTTTCAATTCAAATGGGATTATCAATACCGCATTTGATATTGGTAATGGTCCCGCTTCTGCCACCGTTTATACTTTAGATAATTTCATGGATAGTTCTTGGTATATTGGAGGCTCTTTCTCCGTTTTCGATGATCAGAATCAAGGAAGATTAGCCAAAATTGATGCACAAGGCACCTTAGATATTGGGTATCTAACTTCGGGAGTGGGCTTGAATAACAGTGTTTCAAAAGTACTCCCCTTACTAGATAAAAGTGTAATCGTGGTTGGGAATTTTACACAATTTAATGGTGCAGTTGCTCCTAGAATTGCTAAACTCAACGAAGCTGGCGAAATAGATATCGCATTTAATGGCGCGGGTCAAGGAGCCAATGCTACCATTCGTAATGCTGCGTTACAGTCCGATGGAAAAATTATCATCGTGGGGAGTTTTACTTCTTACAACGGAACTGCAGTCAATCGAATAGCTCGTTTATTACCCAATGGAAGTTTGGATGCTACGTTTAATATCGGTTCAGGATGCAATGGACAAGTGTATGGAATAGCAGTTCAGTCGGATGGTAAGGTTGTCATCGTGGGTAATTTTTCGACTTATAATGGAAACACTGCCTTAAAAATTGCTCGTTTATTACCCGATGGTACTTTAGATGCTAGTTTTATTACAGGTTCTGGTGCCGAAGATGGAATAGTCGAAATCGTGGCTTTGCAGTTGGATGGGAAAATGATTTTGGGTGGTCATTTTACGATGTTTAATGGAATCTCGTCTAACAGAATAATCCGACTAAACACCGATGGGAGTATCGATGCTAGTTTTTCGGTAGGAGCTGGGTTTGATGCTACGGTTTATAATGTGACCTTGCAATCGGATGCTAAAATTGTGGTAGGCGGTTCCTTTTCTAATGTCAATGGTAATTCGAGAAGAAGAATCGTTCGTTTAAATCCCGATGGAAGTTTGGATACTAGTTTTGTAATAGGGACAGGATTTAGTAGTGGTAGCGTTCGAGATATTTTGATACAGCCCAATGGTAGACTACTCATTGGAGGAACATTTTCGGGGACTTATAATGGAGTAGGGGTGAAAAGAATGCTTCGTATTCAAGCTAATGGAGCAGTTGATGGAACTTTTTCGGTCAATTTGAATGGTACATTGGCTACTATGGCTTTAACTTCCGACGAAAAAGTATTGATTGGGGGAACTTTCAATTCTGTTTCTGGTACTACCAAACATCGTATTGCTAGACTTTTTTTATGTATAGATAACACTAAAAGAATAGCGGGTAATTGGAGCAATGGTTTGCCAAGCCCAGGAAAGGAATTGCTTTTCGAGGAGGATTACACTATTGCCAACACATTTTATGCGTGTAGTTGTAGTGTTGCTTCAGGTTTTGAAGTAAAAATTACCTCAGGGAATACACTTTCCTTGAGATATCAATATGAAGGGAATGGACTTTTGGTTCTCGAAGATGGGGCAAGTTTACATCAAGTAGACGATCAGATTAGTAATTCGGGCACGATTCAATTGAAAAGAAAAACAACTCCTATTCGGAAAATGGATTATACGTATTGGTCGAGTCCTGTTCAAAATCAGCAATTAATTGATGTCTCTCCTTCGACACTTTCGGATAAGTTTTTCTCTTTTGATGGGATGAATAACAATTGGAAAAACGAATCGCCTACTTCTTTAATGACTATTGCTAAAGGATATATCATTCGAGGACCTCAACATTTTTCTGAAACGCTGCCCTCGGTTTATGAAGCTGTTTTTTCTGGAATTCCGAATAATGGGGTATATGATTTTCTTGTTGGAAGTGATCAATATAATTTGATAGGAAATCCTTATCCATCGGCTATTGATGCTGATTTGTTTATGACCGATGCCAATAATGCTAGTATTATTTACGGAGCCTTGTATTTCTGGACGCACAATACTGCAATTGCTAATAATGAATATACCGCCGACGATTATGCGACTTATAACCGCACCGGAGGAACAGGAACGGCTAAAGGAACTGCTATATCTGGAGGCTCAGTTCCAACAGGGAAAATTGCTTCTGGCCAATCCTTTTTTGTAGGGAATGCAGCAGCGGGAAGTTTTCAATTTACCAATGCTATGAGAGTTTCGGGAAATAATTCACAGTTTTTCAAACAAGCAAATACTAAAAAAACAGCAGCTGTGGAGAAAAATCGTGTTTGGTTAAACTTGACCAATAGCGGTGGGGCTTTCAAACAATTGCTAGTGGGCTACATTACCGGTGCCACCAATGATTTAGACAACCTGTATGATGGGCCAACTTTTGATGGCCAAGAGTTTGTTGATTTTTACAGTGTCAATAAAGGGCAAAAACTAACCATCCAAGGACGCGCCTTGCCTTTTGAAAATACAGATGTTGTACCTCTGGGCTACCGAAGCACTATTGCTGGATCTTTCGATATTAGTATTGACAACAGAGACGGCGCTTTGGCGAGTCAAGAGATTTGGTTAGAAGATAAAAAGACGAACACACTCCATGAATTGACTAAAGGCAAGTATACTTTTACCGCCATTAATGGAGTGGAGAACGACCGTTTTGTGTTGCAATACACTAACCAAACTTTAGGAACCGATGATAATGAGTTAGCTGATAAGTCTCTAATTGTAATTGTAAAAAACAAAAAAATCACCCTTACCTCTTCTGCAGCAGCGATAACACAAGTACAAGTATTTGATTTGTTGGGCAGAAAAGTGTACGATAAATCAAAAATCAACACTCAAGAATGGTCGATTTCGACTTTGTCTTCGAGTGAACAAACATTGATAGTAAAAACTATTTTGGCCAACGGCGCCATTAGCAGCAAGAAGATTATTTTTTAGCAATGGTTTAATCGGTTAATTGTTTATTTGTTGAATCGTTTAACTGTTTAATCGTTTAACTGTTTAATCGTTTAATTGGTCAACTGCTTAACTGTTTTAAACTTTGTGGCCCTTGCGTAAACCTTTGTGAACTTTGTGGTTGTATTTTTTTCACATGCTGCATTATTCCCCCTTCGGGGGTTAGGGGGATTTCTATTCGGGGGCTAGGGTGGTTTTTAGTTTGTATTTTTTTCACATGCTGCATTATTCCCCCNACGTTCATTTTTTACAGTTTTGCCTTGATTAGGCTAAGAGCAGACAGGTTTATTTGAAAAGAAACCTATCTTGATAAATTTATGATGTTTACGAATAAAAATAACTTATGAAAGGCACAACAAACCTTCGTGTAATTCTTATTCGAAGGCTTGTTATGTCTTTTTTTTAAACTAAAAAATAAATAAATTTTTAGTTTGTATATATCATAGTAATCGGGGCTAAAGAGCAGCAATGAGAATTTTGGGTTGCATTCTTAATTTTAGTCACAAAAAAAAGTCCTTCACGAAGAAGGACTTTTTTTGTATCAACTAAAAACTATTCTTGGCTTATCGAACCGCCAGAATTTTCGCTTTTTTTCAGACTTTTCGGCTTATTCTTGTAGGAGATATTTCCTCCACTAGACGCTTCGGCATCAAGACTCACCAACGGATGTAGCGATTGAATACTTCCTGATGAAGCCTGTGATTTGATATCGTTTGCCAACAACTCGCCAGCATTAATAGAACTTCCACTCGAAGAACTGGTTTGTAAACTAATGGCTTTACCTTTCAATTCAATACTACTTCCACTTCCAGAATCACAAATTATTTTTTCAGATTCTACGTTCAAATCCAAAGAAGCCGCACTCGATGCATCAATCTTGAATTCCGAAGCTTTAAGGGTTGATTTGCTATTTACAGTCGAAGCACTATTGGCCTCAATGCCTTCTATAATAGGAGCTCGAACGATTACTTTTTTCGAAGTGATATTCAAGAAAGAACTGTATTTGCATCCTATAATAAGCTTGCCGTTTTCTACTTTGGTAGTGATTTCTTTTTGCAAATTGTCATCGGCTTCTACAATAATCTCAACTTTATCGGCTTGTTCTAGTACCAAGTCGATAGCGTTTCCTACTTCAATACTTTTAAAATCGCCATTTACAATTCTCTTTTCGGTGGTCACATTTCCACTTCCTGTGATGGAATTGAAATTTGCAGACAAATTACAAGAGGCAAACAGTAAAGCGGTCAGCGTAACAATAATGAATTTTGTTACTAGTGTGATTATTTTTACCATAGCTATTCGGTTTTGATGATTATTCCGTCTTTATTGATTTTTAATTCTTTTATATCCTTATTGGATTTAATTAAAGTATCTTTTTTAATAGAAATGCCATTTTCATTGATGGTAACATTAGTAGCTGTTGAATCATTTTCTACATCATTCCACTCGTCCTCATCATCAGGGCAATTTAAACATTTTATTTGAGAATCAGTTACTTTGTAAACGTAATTGTCTGAGCTATAGTGTAAATTAAAGAAATCATTATCTGAACGATCATAGTTTTGTACTGATGCGTCTGGTTTTAATAAAGTACCTTCTGGTAAATACAAATACAATTCTACTTCTTGATCACGGAATTTGTTTTTTACATCGGTCAACAAATAATTGTCTAAATACAAATGATTTCCTTCTACTTTTATACCATATTGAATTTTTTCAGCTCTGAATTTTGCATCTTGAAATGATTTTCCTTTAGCAGTTCTTTCAATTTGGATGTAAGGTGTTTTTTCATCAGTATACAAAATTCTCAAGCTTACATTGTTAGAATAAATCAATTTGTTGTTCGCAGAATCTTGTACAAATTCAAATTCAGTATGGTCGTCAATATCTTTTGTGTAATAATCATTGTATCTGAATTTCACGAACAAAGTATCGTTTGCGCTCAAAGGAATATTTTGTTTCACTACAGTTTTTCCATCATACGCTACTTGAGTAGCTGTTTTTACTCCAATAGAGATTAAGATAGCAACAGAGATTAACCATAAAGCCAATAAACTATATTTGGCAATATTTCCGATAGAACCTATTGTTGGAGATAATAATTTAAATCCTAATACAGTAAGGAAAAAGAAAGGGATTCCGATAGCAAAAAACATCAATAGACCAAAGCTCCAAACTGGATAGTCAGCAAAGTTCCCTGCTTCAACAAAGTTTTGCCAAGGAAAATCGATAAATGCTGATGAGCCTAATGTAAATACTCCAATAAATAAGCTAACTAGTGTAAAAAGTCCTGTCAAGATTAAAATAACACCCAATACTTTAGAGAAAACTTTGAAAAGAGTCATAATAAAATCACCCAAAGAGTTTCCCAACTTTTCGGCTCCAGATTTTACTTGGTTTCCCATTTTGTCATAATCGGCATTTTTAAATTTGCCAGATACATTTTCAAATTCTTCACGAACTTTTTTCTCGATGTTAGAGATGGTTACAGGTTCACCTGTCATTTCTAGTTTTTCCGAAGTGGTGATGGCTTCAGGAGTTACAATCCAAAGAATGATATAAGCCAATATACCAGTACCAAATCCAGCAAAAACAAAGATTAAGAACATAATTTTTAACCAAACCGCATCGATACCAAAGTAATGTCCAAGACCTGTAGCTACACCACCAATCATTCCTTTTTCTTTGTCGCGGTATAATTTTTTGGTAGCTCTTGTGCTATAATCATTAAATTTTCCTGAAGCGTTTGTTTCTTCTTCAATGATGTAATCTTCAGGTTGCCCCATTACAGCAATTACTTCATCTACATCTTTCAGTCCTACTACGTGTTTTTCACTTTTTTGTTTTTCATTTAATAATTCTGAAACACGCATTTCGATATCTTTAATGATTTCTTCTTGACCAGAAGATTTAGACAAAGAACGTCTGATAGCTTCAAAATATCGAGTTAATTTTTGGTATGCATCTTCATCAATATGGAAGAACATTCCTCCTAGGTTTATATTTACAGTTTTGTTCATGACTATTGTTTTTGGTTGGTTATTAGACTTACGGCTTCGGATAATTCATTCCAAGTGCCGCTTAATTCAGTTAAAAAGGTTTGACCTATTTCAGTTAGACCATAATACTTTCTTGGTGGTCCTGAGGTTGATTCTTCCCAACGATAGTTGAGTAATCCGTCATTTTTTAATCGTGTTAGCAAAGGATAAATGGTTCCCTCAACTACTAACAATTTTGCGTCTTTTAAAGTGTCTAATATTTCAGAAGTGTAGGCATCTTTTTCTTTTAAAACTGATAAGATGCAAAACTCGAGAACACCTTTACGCATCTGGGCTTTTGTGTTTTCAATGTTCATAATTTTCGTTTTGATTTTTTGTTTGATTAGAACTGTTCGTTTTTTGATTACTTTCCATTACAGGTGATAGTTGAGATGATTTATAGCGTTGATTAGACTACTATATACTACTTTATAATTGATTACTTTATAAAGGGAATTGTGAATGGATATTGGTATTTTTCTCCATTTGATGTTTTCACAGCTGCGATAATTATTAAGAAGAATTCGGCTATTTTAAATCCAACAAAGGCAAGCGCAGCAATTATTCCAACTGTAATAAGTCCAATGTGGTCTTCAAAATTAAAATTTCTAATCACTAATCCTTGATTGTGGTAGAATTCATCAAAAGTCATATTGTTAAAAACAGTAAAAATTAAAATTGGTAAAGCAATTGCCGCCATAACCAGTGAGTAAATAAGGATACTCAATTGAAAGTTAATAGCTTGTTTTCCGTGATGGTCTACAAATTCTGATTGATCCTTTTTTGAAGTCCAAATCAAAATAGGGAAGATATAATTTCCAAACGGAATTATATACTGGCTCAATGTACTCAAATGAGTAAAGGTTGCGATGTTTTTTTCTGATGATGTTTCCATGATTTAAAGTATATAGTAATTTCTTATGCAAATATATGTCTAAAAGAAAGTATCTTGTATGGCATAGTAGTAAATATTAACAAAATATTAACAAAAATGTTTTTTTATAGTTGCTGCTTATTTAGTTGTTTTTTATTGATTAGTAGTACTTTGAGTGTATTATTTGGAGATGTGGTTATGGTTTAGGGTTGATATTATAATTTTATATGTATGCATAGTATTTTTTTGTATTTTTACCCAAAAACCAATACATAATGGAAATAAACGTATCAAAATTGAATCAATTCTTGCTTTTTAAATTGCCTTCAGCATTTTTATGTGGAGTAAGAGTAAAAGCTATTAATGAAAAGCAATGTGTAGTAAGTGTAAAACACCGTTGGATCAATCAAAATCCGTTTAATTCGATGTATTTTGCTGTTCAAGCTATGGCTGCTGAGCTGTCTACTGGCGCTTTGGTAATGTATCAAATTCAAAAAAGCGGTAGAAAAATATCCATGTTAGTAGCTAACAACAAAGGGAATTTTACCAAGAAAGCCACAGGCAGAATTACATTTATCTGTAATGATGGACATTTGATAGAAGAAGCTATAAAACAAACTATTGAGACAGGTGAGGGGCAAACCTTTTGGATGAAATCCATTGGAACCGATGAAAAAGGAGTTCAGGTTTCTGAAATGGATTTTGAATGGAGCGTTAGAGTAAAATAATAAGTTCTAGATTTAAGTAAACAATAAAAAAATGCCTCGATTGAGGCATTTTTTTATTTTGATTTTTTAGAAGAGCAACATTTTTTTCCTTCTGCTTTGCATTCGGTCTTTGTTTTAGTTGCTTCTTTTTTAGTTGTTGAAGTTTCTTTTTTTGTTTTTTCTTTAGCTGGAGCTTCTTGTGCTTGAATTGATAAAGCAAAGAATGAAAAAGCTAAAATTGCTGCTACTTTTTTCATTGTATTAAAGTTTAGTTTATGATATACTTTTATATGCTATCAAATATAACAAGAAAATCAATTGTACGATTTTTGAGGCTCTCTTTTTGATAAAAATTAACAAAAATCTTTAACTTCTTTATTGATAAGGGGTTAAAATAGTAAAGTAACGAGAGAGTAAATAGGATATAAAAAAAGCCTCAAATTTTAAATTTGAGGCTTCTGGTAGCGAGACCGAGATTTGAACTCGGGACCTCAGGGTTATGAATCCTGCGCTCTAACCAACTGAGCTATCTCGCCATATTCTGGTTAATTGAATAACCCCTGAATGCGGGTGCAAATATAAAAATAAAATTAGAGTTGGCAAGTATATTTTGCTCAAAAAATATTTTTTTTTAAAATCGTTTTATTTTGGCTTTATATTCTTATATTTCCAAAAAAAAAAGTAAGTATGGATCAAAAAGTAAGATACGAGATTGAATTCCCAATAAACTCCTCTCCGCAATTGCTGTATCAATATATATCGACACCTTCGGGTTTGGCGGAATGGTTTGCTGATGACGTGAATTCAAGAGGGGAATTTTTTACTTTCATTTGGGATGATACACAAGAAAAAGCAAGATTGGCTTCAAAAAAATCAGGTGAGAAAGTTAAATTTAGATGGGTTGATGATAAAAACAAGGATACAGATTATTTCTTTGAGTTGCATATTCTTGAGGATGAACTGACTAAAGACGTTTCTTTGTTGGTAATCGATTTTGCTGAAAAAAATGAAATACCTGAAGCTTCACAATTGTGGGAAAATCAAATTTCTGATTTAAAACATCTCATCGGTTCCGTGTAGTAAAAGTCTATTTTAAACTATATCTTTGCCCTAAACTAATTTTAGGGCTTTTTTTATGATTAATTTTAATGGAATACTTCAGGATTCAGATACAAATTTGTTAGAACAAAATCGTGGTTTTTTATATGGTGATGGTGTGTTTGAAACACTGAAAATTGTAGATGGTAAGATTTTGTTTTTTGAAGATCATTATTTTAGGTTAATGGCAGCTATGCGAATCGTTCGTATGGAAATCCCAATGAATTTTACATTAGAGTACCTTGAAGAACAAGTTTTGTCTTTGGTTAAAAAGAATAAAATTGAGCAATCCGCTCGTGCTAGAATAACAGTTTATAGAAACGATGGTGGTTTTTATTTGCCTACAAATAATACGGTGTCCTTTTTGATTCAAACTTCGGCAATAGTGGACCCAGTATATAGCATTAGTGAAAAGGAATATGAAGTGGATTTGTATAAAGATTTTTATATTCCAAAGCAATTATTGTCTACTCTGAAGACTACCAATAAAATGATTCACGTTACGGGCAGTATTTATGCAAAAGAAAATGATTTGGATAATTGTATTTTGCTAAACGATAGTAAAAATGTTGTAGAAGCTTTGCAGGGTAATTTGTTTATGCGAATGGGGAATACATTAATTACTCCGCCAATAAGTGAAGGGTGCTTGAATGGAATTATGAGAAAGCAAATTTTGAGTTTGGCTAAAAAAGAAACCAATTTAGAAGTTGTGGAGCAAGTTATTTCTCCTTTTGATCTTCAAAAAGCAGATGAATTATTTGTTACCAATGTTATTCGAGGTATCCAGCCTATTACGAAATATAGGAAGAAAGAATTTGAGCAGGATACTGCAAAAGTATTAAATACAATACTTAAGCAGCATTTGGGGATGGTTTAATTTAGATATGGATTTTCGGGAGCATTAGACCAAATTAAATAGTCGCCACCTAGTTCCATTAATTGTTCTTTCCAGAAATGAGTGGATGATTTTCCGATTATTTTATTCTCGTATGAATTCCTTGCGATAATCCAGGAGTTGTCTTCCATCTCGTTTTCCAGTTGTTTTTCTTCCCAACCAGTGTATCCTAAGAAAAAGCGAATATTATTTTTTCCGATTAGGCCAGAATTTATTAATTCCTTTGTTGATTCAAAATCACCTCCCCAATATATTCCATTAGATATTTCAACACTATTTGGAATAAGGTCTGGAATATTATGAATAAAGTAAAGATTATCTTGTTCAACAGGTCCACCATTATATATTTTGAATCTTGCAACAATTTCAGGAATCAAATCATTAATGGTATATTTTAGGGGTTTGTTTATAATGAAACCTATGGAGCCTTCTTGGTTATGATCTGCTAATAAAATGACTGATCTATTAAATGATAAATCGCCAATTAACGAAGGTTCTGCGATTAGCAGGTGTCCTTTTTTTAATTTTTCTGTTATCATAATACTTCTTTTTTTTATTAAATTTAACTAAAATTATTTTAGATTCCCAAAAATAATCGTTTAAATGCAAAAAAAAACCTTCCATATGGAAGGTTTTGATGTATTTACGTTAGAAAGGATTAGTTAACTGCTCCTTCTAAATCTGCTCCAGCTTTAAATTTAACAACATTTTTTGCTGCAATTTGAATAGTTTTTCCAGTTTGTGGATTTCTACCGTCTCTAGCCGCTCTTGAAGAAACTGACCATGATCCGAAACCTACTAAAGATACTTTTCCTCCTTTTTTCAAGGTACCACTTACATTTCCTAAAAATGATTCTAATGCTAATTTTGCAGCTGCTTTAGTAATTCCTGCATCAGCAGCAATAGCGTCGATTAATTCTGATTTGTTCATAATAAATAGTTATTAATTGTTGGTTAAAATGTTATAAGAACAAATTTAGTAGGATTTACGTTCCTCACAAGTGTTTTTGTATTTTTTAGCCGAAATTGTTAATAACTTGCTTTTTTTGTTCATAAAAGAAGCTAAAAAAAGAACTAAAGTTTGGGAGCTCCCAATTTTACTGATGTTAAGCCACTATCGCATTTTCAGAAAAAGTAATTCCATTTAGTAGTTCGAAGGTCTTCATTCGTTTCTTTCCAGGGAATTGTAAAATCAGAATTTCAATAAAGCCATTTTGGACGGCTATTTTTAATTCTTTTTTGGTACTAACGATACTTCCAATAGGTTTAGAATGAGATTCTGTTACTATTTTTGATTCATAAATCTTAACATTGTACTCGGTAGAATTGTCTTTAAAATAGCACCAAGCTGCGGGATAAGGACTTAATCCGCGAATCAGATTATGAATGTTTTCAGCAGATTGATTCCAATCTATTTTGCAATTATCTTTATTAAGTTTGTAAGCTGTTTTGATTTCTTCGTTATCCTCCTGAATTGTAGTGTTAACTTTGTTGGATTCGATAAGGTTTAAAGTTTCTATAACTGTTTCGCTTCCAATATGCATCAGTCGATCGTGCAACATTCCAGCATTTTCTTCTTTTTCAATCATTGTTTCTTTGCTAAGAATCATAGCTCCTGTATCGATTTTGTCATCTATAAAGAAAGTGGTAACTCCAGTTTTGGTTTCCCCATTGATGATAGCCCAATTAATAGGTGCGGCACCTCTATAATTAGGTAACAAGGAAGCGTGAAGATTAAAGGTGCCCAACGCTGGCATTTCCCAAACTACTTTTGGAAGCATTCGGAACGCTACAACAATTTGTAAATTGGCATTTAGTGCTTTTAATTCCTCCAAAAAACTTTCGTCTTTTAGATTACTAGGTTGTAGAATTGTTAATCCTTTTTCTAATGCATATTCTTTTACTGCGGAATATTTGATTTTTTGTCCGCGCCCAGCTGGTTTATCTGTTGCGGTTATTACCCCAACTACTTCGAAATTATTTTTGACTATTGTATCCAGAATTCCTACGGCAAACTCAGGAGTTCCCATAAAAACGATTCGTAATTTTTCCATTTTATTGTAAAGTGTATTTATTATTGGGTAGAATTTTAATCTTGTCTTGCTCTAGTAATAATTGTAGTGCAAAGATAATGGCATCGGCACTTTTTTGAGTCTTTTTTTCGAGTTCTCTTGAGTTTAAATTTTCTTTTTGTAAAAGCTCAAGAATGACATTGGAGAGTTCTTTATCAAGATAGGCAGGTTTTGACTTGGAAATGCAGTAAGAACAGATGCCACATTCTGAGCTTGATTTTTCTCCAAAATAAGCAAGAAGCAACTGGCTTTTACATTGGTTTTTGTTGTTTATATAATCAATAACACTAGCTAGTTGGTCTTTTTTTAGTTGATTTTGCTGATCCAAATGTTTAATCACCCGATTGATGGTTCGTTCATCTTCTCTCACTTCATTGAAAAGAATGGTAGCATCATTGTTTTTTGCGTGGTATTCAATGATTTCTTTTTCAGTTAATTTTTTTAAAACCAAATGAACGGCTTCTTCCTTTACGTTTGCCTTTTTGGCAATCAACGAAAGATTGAAAGGTGTTTGCGTTTCGTAAACTCCTGGATAAGTTCGAAGAATAGCCAAAATAATCTCTTCATCGTTTGGGTTAAGGCTAATGTATCGAATTACTTCTTTCGAAGGTATTAGAAATTGTAAAGTTATTTTTTCAGAGAATTCTTGTGATAAATTAATGATACCTTGTTGGTCTAAAAACTGCAACGCTTGATACGTTTTTAGAATTGGAAGACTATATTTTGTGCAAAAATGATTGAGGTTGAAGGTGAATTTTTCGTTTATGCCTTCTCCGTATGCAATCTGAAAATAATTACAAAGTTTGACATAAACGATATTTAAAAATGCACGATCCGGTAGATTATTGATGAATTGTGACTCCGCCTGAAGACTATCAGAGGGACTATTTAATAAAATTGCATACGCTTTGTTGCCATCTCTTCCTGCTCTTCCCGCTTCTTGGTAATAGTTTTCTAGATTTTCGGGTAATTGAATATGGATGACGGTTTTTACATTTGCTTTGTCAATTCCCATTCCAAAAGCATTGGTGGCAACAATAACTTGTGTTTCTTCAGTCATCCATCGCTGCATGTTTTTTTCTTTCTCTTTATAAGATAGGCCTCCATGATAATAGGTTGCTTTGAAGCCTAAAATGTTCAATTGTGCGGCAATGTCTAAGCAAGACTTTCTATTTCTTACATATATAATAGAAGGAGCAGGGCTCTTTTTGAGAATTTGTTGTATGCGGTGTAATTTATCTTCCACATCAAAAACCATATAGGCCAAGTTATCCCTAGAAAATGATTTTTGAAAAACAGCAGGTTGGTGTAAGTTAAGATCCTTGATAATGTCTTCTTTGACTTTAGGCGTCGCTGTTGCTGTCAATGCCAAAAAAAGGATTTTAGGAAAATGTTCTTTTAGTTGACTAATTTTTAAATAAGCAGGTCTAAAATTATGTCCCCATTGTGAAACACAATGCGCTTCATCAATTGCGATTAAGTTGATGGGTAGGTTTTTGATTCTATCCATAATCCAATCCGATTGAAGACGTTCTGGAGATAGGTATAAGAATTTGTAATTACCAAACTGACAATTGTCTAATAAATCAATGACTTCTTCTGTTGGTATTCCGCCAGTTAGTGCAATTGCTTTTATGTTGCGTTGCTGTAGATTAGCAACTTGGTCTTTCATCAAAGCCACTAAGGGAGATATTACAAGGCAAATCCCTTCATTCATTAAAGCAGGTACTTGAAAACATATCGATTTTCCTCCACCTGTTGGGAGAATTGCCAAGGTATCCTTACCGCTATGAATCGATTCGATAATTTCCTTTTGAAGGGAACGGAAGCTATCGTGTTTCCAGTATTTATTTAGAATTTGTAAGGCTTCTTGCATGGATTTCAGTTTCGTTCGAACTAGAAATCTATTTCCGATTTCTTGATTATTTGCTAGAAATTCGGTCTAAGATAAAAAGAATTCTGTTATCAACCGTATCTTTTGGAACTTCAATGAGTTCGTAACCGTAGTTTTGGTAGGTTTCTTTCAGATGCAGGTATATTTGTTGTGCTTGTTCGTAATTTTCGTAGCGTTCACCATCGCTTTCGTAAATTTCTTCCCATGGCGGAAGCATAAAGATTTTTGTATAAGTGCAAGTCACGCAAGCTTCTTCAAAATGGGGTGGGTAATCGTCTCCAATAAAATTCATGTAAGCAACTACATCAGGTACACCTCTGTCAATAAAAACTACTGGATGTGCTTCTTCTTGTGCATCGTTAAATTGCTTAATTCTTCCCTCGAGTAGTTTTTGGCTAAACAGCAAAGGGTCTTCTAGAAACAATTGGTCAATTCCTAGTTTTTTTGCTTCGGCAGTTACTTGTCTGGATATTTCAGGATAACAACAATGTCCTAATGAGGTAAGTTGATTGATGATAGTTGATTTTCCCGTTCCAGGACCACCAATAATAACGATGATTTCTTTTTGCACGTTTTGTAAATAAGGGCGCAAATTTACCTAAACTTATTGGTTTTTAAAACATTTTTTGATAGGATTATTAATAGCAATAGGTTTGCTCGATTTTTGTAATGTTACTTTATATTGAATCGTAATGAATGTATTGGTTTTTAATGATTTAGTTTTGTGTGTTTTTATTTAATAACAGAAAACGAATTGTGTTTTACTATCGCTTTTAGTAGCAATGCTATTCTAAAAAAAAACCTAAATCCTGGTTCTAAATTCTTGAATCTGTTCTCAAAAATGTATATTTGCGTTTATTTTAAATTAGTAATGGATAAAGACAAAGAAAAAGAGACCGCTGCTTTTTATGAAAGATTACAAGTAGAATTAGATAATAGTAATACTTGGCCAGCAGAATACTTGTTTAAATTTATTGTTCCTTCAGTAGATGGAAATGTGAAAAAAGTAGAGGAGGCGTTCAATTGTATGGGTGCCGTAATTAAAACTACAAAATCAAAAACGGGTAAATTTACTAGTGTTTCTGTTGATGTAACTATGAAAAATTCGCAAGAAATTATTGAGAAGTACCAAGAATTATCTACAATTGAAGGTATTGTTTCCCTATAAATATGATCGAAAAATATAAAAAAGAGAACGCCAATGATGTAGTGTATCATTTAGAATACAATTCTGAAAGAAAACATTTAATCATTCCTGAGTACGGTCGTCATTTGCAAAAATTGATTGAACAAGCAACCATTATAGAGAATGATGAAGAGCGTAACAAAGCTGCTAGATACATCATTCAAGTAATGGGAAGTTTAAATCCTCATTTGCGTGATGTGCCTGATTTTCAGCACAAGTTATGGGATCAGTTGTTTATTATGTCCGACTTTCGTTTGGCGGTAGATTCTCCATATCCTATTCCGTCTCGTGAAGTTTTGCAATTGAAACCTGAGGTTTTGCAATATCCTCAGAACTATCCTAAGTATAGATATTATGGTAATAATATCAAGTACATGATAGATGTGGCGAATAAATGGGAAGAGGGCGAAATGAAAAGTGCTTTGGTCAAGGTAATTGCCAATCACATGAAGAAATCGTATTTGAGTTGGAACAAAGACACCGTAAAAGACGATGTTATTTTTGAGCATTTGTATGAGCTCTCTGGTGGAAAATTGAATTTGTTGCAAAGCAAAGAAGAGCTTTTGGGAACTACAGATTTACTTCGAACAAACAAAAGAATGTCGAATAAAATCACACCTTCCAATCAACAAAAAAATCAAAATAACAAAAATAAATCGGGTAAAACTCCGATGCACAAAAATCAAAATAGAAAACCGCAGTAATTATATTTGGGTAATTATTGATTAATATAAATTGGTATAACAAATGGGAATTTTCAAAATCGAAGGTGGAATTCAATTAAAAGGAGAAATCACCCCACAAGGAGCAAAAAATGAAGCGTTACAAATTTTATGTGCCGTATTGCTTACTCCAGAAAAAGTAACAATAAATAATATTCCAGATATTATTGATATCAACAAATTAATTACTTTGTTGGGTAATTTAGGAGTTAAAATTCAAAAAAACGGCAACAGTTCTATTACTTTTCAATCTGATGAAGTAAATATGGGCTATTTAGAGACTGAAGCCTTTAAGAAAGAAGGTGGTTCTTTGCGTGGTTCGATTATGATTGTTGGTCCATTATTAGCTCGTTTTGGTAAAGGTTATATTCCGAAACCAGGTGGAGATAAAATTGGAAGAAGAAGATTGGATACCCATTTTGAAGGATTTATCAATTTAGGTGCTAAGTTTAGATACAATAGAGAAGATCATTTCTATGGAGTAGAAGCTCCAGATGGACTTACGGGTACCGATATGTTATTGGACGAAGCCTCAGTAACAGGAACTGCTAATATCGTAATGGCTGCCGTTTTAGCGAAAGGAACAACTACAGTATACAACGCTGCTTGTGAGCCTTATTTGCAACAATTATGCAAAATGCTGAACGCTATGGGGGCTAAAATTTCTGGTGTTGGGTCTAATTTGTTGACTATTGAAGGAGTAGAAGCATTAGGTGGATGTGAACACCGTATTCTTCCAGATATGATTGAGATTGGTTCTTGGATTGGATTGGCCGCTATGACTAAATCTGAGATTACTATAAAAAATGTAAGTTGGGAAAATCTTGGAGTTATTCCTAATGTATTCCGTAAACTAGGGATTACACTAGAGAAAATAGGAGATGATATTTTTATTCCTGCTCACGTAAATGGTTACGAAGTTAAAACAGATATTGATGGTTCTATTTTAACCATTGCTGATGCGCCTTGGCCTGGTTTTACTCCAGATTTATTGAGTATTATTTTGGTAGTAGCGACTCAAGCAAAAGGTGATGTATTGATACACCAAAAAATGTTCGAAAGCCGTTTGTTTTTTGTAGATAAATTAATAGATATGGGAGCAAAAATCATTTTGTGTGACCCACATAGAGCGGTAGTTATTGGTCATGATTTCAAATCGCAATTGAAAGCTACTACAATGTCTTCACCAGATATTCGTGCGGGTATTTCGTTATTGATTGCTGCTTTGTCAGCGAAAGGAACGAGCACTATTCAAAATATTGAACAAATTGATAGAGGATACGAGCGCATTGATGAACGTCTTAGAGCTATCGGAGCCAATATTGTAAGAGCTTAATTTTTTTGAGTACTTAGTAATTAGTCAATAGTGAATAGCTCAATGGACTAGTTGCTAAATCTTAATCAAATAAAATATTAGTTTTTACTAAATCAACAATTCGCTTAAAATTAATAATTAGTTTTAGTCCTTAGTAATTAGCCAAATTGACTAATTGCTAAGGACTAACTGCTAAGGACTAATCACTAAGTACTAAGGACTAATTTATGACTAACGAACAAACAGCTATAAAAGCAACTTATTTCAGTATTATTGGTAATACCTCTTTGGCTATTGTAAAAGGATTGGCTGGTTTTTTCGGTAATTCTTATGCGCTAATTGCCGATGCGATTGAATCTACTACTGATATTTTTGCGTCCTTTTTGGTGCTTTTTGGAATCAAATATTCGAATAAACCTGCGGATGACAATCATCCTTATGGGCATGGTCGTGCAGAACCTTTGATTACGTTTCTAGTGGTTGGTTTTTTGATTACTTCGGCTACGATTATTGCCTATGAGAGTATTCAAAACATTGGAACGCCTCATGAATTACCCAAATCTTGGACACTTTATATTTTGGGAGTCATCATTATTTGGAAGGAGTATTCGTTTCAGTTGGTGATGAAAAGAAGTAAAGAAACCAATAGTTCTTCTTTGAAAGCAGATGCTTGGCATCATAGAAGCGATGCTATTACTTCAGTAGCGGCATTTTTGGGGATTTCTATTGCGCTATATTTCGGTAAAGGTTATGAATCTGCCGATGATTGGGCGGCTCTTTTTGCTTCTGGTTTTATTTTATTCAATAGCTATAAAATATTTAGACCGGCTTTGAGCGAGATAATGGATGAACATATGTATGATGAATTGGTGGAGGAAATTAGAGTTGTTTCCTTAACGGTTCCAGGAGTTCTAGATACTGAGAAATGTTTTATTAGAAAAGCAGGAATGCAGTATCATGTAGATTTGCACGCAAGGGTAGAAGGTACCATTACAGTTAGAGAAGGACATGATATTGCACATGATTTAAAAGATACCCTTCGAGCGCAAATCCCTTCTTTGGGACATGTTTTGATTCATGTAGAACCTAATTAATTTTAAGTCACTAAGAAAGCAAAAAGGTAGAATGCTTCCTTTTAGCCCCGGTAGTAGTAGCATCCTTTTTTTAATAACCCTTCTGGAGTTTTGAATTCTAGAAGGGTTTTTATTTGGGTTATTAAAAAAAAGATATAGCGGATGACGGGACTTTGCTCACAAGAAAGCCTATTCTTTCCGCTCCTAATCTAAAATATTCAAAAGTTTTAGTCCAAAAATTACGCCGTCACCTTGAAAACCATTTTGGTAAGAGCGCACATAATCTACTCTGAACTGTTTGAATTTCCCGATTCCTAAGTTATCGAGCCCTATGCTGATTTCTTGATAAGGTTTGCGATTTGGAATAGCTAAGTTGTGAAAACCGAGCATTAAACTGCTTTTTAAAAGGTTGAGTCCTGGTATTTTGTTCATTATAAAACCATTGTCGCTGTACTCTGAATGGAATTCAAAATACGCATCGTTTGTGCTATTACTGTAATAAGGTAACAGGTTGAAAACGTTTAAATAGCGTTCGGTTTGGCCAATTCGTGTTTGATTGCCATTGAAATGTTTGTAATCCATAAAGGCAATATTTTCGGCATTGAAGAATTTACCTGCTCTTAGATTTACACCCAGATCGCCTTTGTTGGCCAACGGAAGGTCATACAGAATACGTGCACTAATCAAGTCGTACTCGTAGTTTTTTTGGCTAGCAGCAAAGGCTTTTTCGTAGCCTAAAAGCACGGTTGGATACTTGTTGTTTCGGAGGTTGAATTTTCCGTCAGGGCGCGAAATGTATTGGTTGCCAAAGTTAATGCGCCAGTTCAAATTTGCTTTTAGTAACTGATGAGTTGAGAAACCAGCAGTTGAATAATCATTAGAATCCAAAGGATTGTTTGAAGAATAAAGGTCGTCATTTTTTATAAAGGTATAGTTAGTAGTATTAAATAAAGGTTTGCGTTGACTGTATTCTAATTTTCCGGTAAAGTTGATGCCGTTGGCTATATTCTGTGAATAAGCCACATTGAAAAACTCTTTGTTGTACAATTTCATAAAATTGTTTTTAAAAAAGAGCGTGCTTATCGAATTGATAAAAGGTGAAATTGGATTGTTTTCGTTGAATTGTTTAACAGCTGTTCCTCCTGAAACCCAAATTGTGGCATAATTTTGATTGTTAAATCGGTGACTAAAATTTCCGACCACTCGAAGGCGTTCGTCTGAAAAACCATAATTGAAAGTAGTTGCAATGGCTGTGCTTTTTCCAGATTCATCATCCCATTTGCGATAAGTAAAACCAGAGTCTAGATTGAAACCTTGAACCGTATTGAACGTTAGTGAGCTTATGTCCATTAATCCAGCATAATCGAAGGACCATTTTTTGAAAGTATTTCTATAATTATAACCTGTTATTGGGTCTAATAGTTTGAATTTATTTCGTTTTTGGTCGATAGAATCCAAATACGTTTTGGATGAACGGATGGTCTGAATACTGTCTTTTTTGATATAATCTTTGCTTTCTTCTTCGGTGAGAGGAATAGGTCTTGTGCTTTCCCAGAAAGTATCTTCTTTTTTGTTGGCATTGTTTTCAAAACTAACAATTTCATTGCCAAAGGTCTTTTTATCAAAAGCATCAAAGAACTCATAATTGCTGTACACATAATTGAATGTTCCTGAAAATCCGATTCCGAAAGCACCAGCTGTAAATGCTAAGCTTTGGGCATTTTTGCTCCAAATTTTAGTTTTGGAATTGTAATTAAAGTTTTGTTTCAAGGTCATTACTTCGGTGAATTCATTACGCATACGATAGCCTTTGATATCGAAATCAACGGCATAAATCGCCCAACTGTCTTCTACAATATATATGTAACCTTCAAAAACGGGTTCTTTGTCGCGTCTTGGAATGATTTTAATTTTGTTGATTTGATGATTGCTTTCGTCAAAAAAAGTGCTTTCGAGTTTGTATTTGTAATATTGAAAAGCATTGCTAGCTATGGGTGAAATCATTTTTACATTAAAATCGACTGTATTGTCATAAAAATCATAAAATGAAGAGCGAGCAGTATTGTAACTAAAGCCTTTGTCGTTCCCGGAAATTTTAGAGGCAATAATTCTTTCTTTATAATTGTTTGGCTTTTCGAAGGTGAGTTTTGATACGGTTTCGGATAAGTACAAAATGCCACTTCCAGTTGAATCTAAGCCAGTGGTCATTTCGTCTGGCATATCTAATTTCATTCCTAAAATCTTTTTAGGTAGGTTTTTGATTTTGAATAATCCTCGCGAATAGAAATCGGCAGTAAATCGAGCTGTTTTTTCTGCGTTTTCTTTACGTGCTGTAATCGCACTTTTGATAATGGCGTTAGCAGGATTGTTTTTGGGATTGATGACTACTTCGTTGAGGTTGTAATTCTCTTCCGATAACTGAATGTCAATTGTTATTGGTGTTTTTTCGTAATGAATCGTTTTCTTTACTGTTTTAAAGCCAAGAAACTGAAATAGTAAGGTGTAATCACCTTCTTTTTTGAGATTTAGTTCGTATTTTCCTTTGTCGTTGGTAGTAGTTCCTGAATAGGAATTTTGAATGATAACGGATACAAAAGGTAGGGGGTTTCCTTTTTCGTCAGTGATAGTTCCTTTTACTTGTGCGATAAAAGTGGAAGAAAATAAAAATAAAATAAAAACGTAAAATTTTTTCATCTGTTTTTTTTGTAAAATTAAACAGATGAAAAAACTTACATCACAAAAACTTGTTAATTTATTGTGTTAAAAATCTTAAGATTATAAAAAAGATTGAATAGCGAGTTCATAACTTTTTAAACCGAAACCCAAAATAACTCCTTTGGCATTTCCTGAAATGTAGGATTGATGTCTAAAACTTTCTCTTGAAAAAGTATTGGAAATATGCACTTCGATTACTGGAGTCGTTATGGCTTTTACCGCATCGCCAATACCAATCGAGGTATGGGTATAGGCGCCAGCGTTAAGTATGATTCCGTTATAGGTAAATCCGAATTCTTGAATTTTGTCGATTAATTCCCCTTCGATATTGCTTTGAAAATAAGAAAACTGAATATGAGGAAACTTTGTTTTTAGACTTTCAAAATAATCTTCGAAGGTTTCACTTCCATACACCTCGGGTTCGCGTTTTCCTAGTAGGTTGAGATTTGGTCCGTTAATTATAGCAATTTGCATAATGGTTGTTTTTGGTAAAAATAAAAAAACCGCACTAAATAATAGTACGGTTTTGAAGTTGTTTTTGTTATTTATTAAAACATAAATCCTGCAGAAACTTGCACCACAGAATTTTTTGCTTTTGCATTGGTTGAAACTTCGGTTAAGCCAAGTCCATAACGTGCTTGAACAAAGATGCCTTTAGTGATTTTTACACCTAAACCACCTGCAAGTGCAAAGTCGAATGTCTTAGAATCTTCTATGTTGACTTTATCTTTTTCACTTAATAAAAAAGAGGCTTGTGGGCCTAATTCTAAGCTGAAGGTATTGTTTAAATAAATTTTTGCCATTACTGGAATAGCCAAGTAGCCCAATTCATTTGTAAATTCTTTTACGGCACTTTTGTAAGAGGCTCCTTGCGTAGAGTACAATAACTCAGGTTGGACACCAAATTTCTCGGTTAATTTGATTTCGGCTAATAAACCAATGTGGTAACTTGTAATCGCATCTGATTTGTAATTTTCTGAATTAACTGTAATGTCAGTCCCAGTAAGATTGGCATAATTAATACCAGCTTTCGCTCCTAATCGCAATAATTGTGCTTGCGTCGTTAGTGTTCCAAAGAATGTAAAAGCTGCAATAAGAATGATTTTTTTCATTTTCTTTTTTTTAGTGATTTATTATAGTGTTTAACTCCATTAATTATTAATTATTGCTTATTATAAATAAAGCAAACAGTAATAAGATTTTGTAGTGCGAATTAACAATAATTTTAAATGTTTTCCAAAGCAATAAAAGAATGATTTGACTTGTTAAAAAATGATTCGATTTGAGTTTTGTAAAAAATACCTGATTTTAGTGAGAATCCTTCTTTTAGTCTATTGATATCTAGTTTTTTATGCGTCTGTATTGCTTTTTTTGGGGCTCCTTGGAGCGTCTTTGTAAGAGATTTTTTTAATGCTTTTTTTCTTTATTTGATTATGAATTACTAGTTTGGCTGAATAATCTTAATAAACTAAACAAAAAATGAAAAAAATTATTTTAACTTTTGCCGCTGTATGTGCTTTTGCAAGTAGTTATGCTCAAAAAGAAGGGTCTTTTAGAGTTGGTCTCGATTTAGGTTACACAATTCCTTCAAACGGAGGAGGAGGTATATTACTATCTCTTGAACCAAAATACAACATTAAAGATAATATGAATGTAGGTCTTCGTATAGGATCAGCTGCAATGATTCGTGATATTGAAAATAATGGACAATCTTCAACTGCTAAAATTTCAGCAAATGGATCATATGTTGGTACATACGATTATTATTTTAATGGCTCTGGAAAATCTTTTGTTCCTTATGTAGGAGCTGGAGCTGGTTATTATACAATTGCAAATGTTGAGTTTGATACTGATGCTAACAATGATGACATCGGATTGGATGCTAATGGAAAAATGGGTGGTTTATTAAGAGCAGGTTTTGAATGGGGCAAATTCAGAATGGGCTTGGAATACAATCTTGTTCCAAAATCAACTTTGCAAGATATTAACGGAGATAAAGTTGGAACAATTTCAAATTCTTATTTAGGAATTCACTTAGGTTTTTACGTTGGTGGAGGAAAATGGGGTAAGTAATCCACTATTGTAATATTAAAACCACGTTATATACGTGGTTTTTTTATGCCTTAAAATTGCCTTTCTTTGTAGTATGAGTTGGAGTAATTATATCAAGCAATATCAGTCGTATCTTAGAATAGAAAGAGGTTTGTCCACCAATACTATTGCGAATTATACTTTGGATATTGAACGTCTTTGTACTTTTTTAAACAAGCAAAGTATAATTGTGTCGCCTCTTACTATCAATGAAGAAACAGTGCAGCAGTTTATTTATGAGGTTGCTAAAGAAGTTAATGCGAGATCTCAAGCCAGAATTATTTCCGGACTAAAAAGTTTTTTTTCGTATTTGATTTTTGAAGACTATAGAACAGATAATCCAATGGAGTTGATAGAATCGCCAAGGTTGGGGAGGAAATTGCCTGATACTTTATCTGTTGACGAGATTGATGACTTGATTTTAGCGATTGATTTAACTTCAAACGAAGGAGAACGCAATCGCGCTATGCTCGAAACTTTATATGGTTGTGGACTTCGTGTTTCTGAATTGGTTGGTTTGAAAATTTCGGATCTTTTTTTTGAAGAAGGCTTTATTAAAATTCACGGAAAGGGCAACAAAGAACGTTTTGTTCCCATTGGCGAATTGGCTCAAAATTATATTACCATTTATAAAGAAACTATTCGTGTTCATATGCCTATTCAAAAAGGCTTTGAAGATACTTTGTTTCTAAACCGACGAGGGCGACAATTGACCAGAGCGATGATTTTCACTATTATTAATAGGCTAGCCGACTTGATTGAGCTCAATAAAAAAATTAGTCCTCATACATTTAGACATTCTTTTGCGACTCATTTGTTGGAGAATGGAGCTGATTTGCGTTCAATTCAGTTGATGTTAGGACATGAATCAATCACCACTACTGAAATATATGTGCACTTGGATCGAAAATTTTTAAAACAAGTTATGCATTCTTATCATCCTCGAAAAGATAAATTTAATGATTGAATTTAACTAAATTATTGCAAGATGTTAGTTTAATTAAAACTTTTACTATTTTTAGCAAAAGAAAGTCTATACAGCAGATGATATTTACAAAAAATAGAGACCCAGAAGATTTAAATAAACTCTACGAAAGCTTAATTAAGCAACTTCCTAATATTATTTTTCAAATTAGAGTTAATAAGGAACGTCAAATCGCTTTTGATTTCCTTAGTAAACCCATTGATTTTTTTAATGAATTCTCTTTTAATGAATTTATTGAGGATTCTTACAAGCTCTCTAATTATACGATATATGAACCCGATTTGAAAGGATTTATAGATTCTTACGAAAATGCAATTGCAAATATTGAGGTTTGGGATATTGAATTTAGATTGTTGTTGCCAGACAGTGGTTATAAATGGATTAAGATTGAAGCTACCCCAAAGAAAAACGACCTTGATGAGATTGTCTTTTATGGTCTAATTTCTGATATAACAGATGTAAAAGAGCAAGAAATTAGAATGCGTTTAGCAGACGAACGGTATCATTTCGCTGTACAAGCTTCGGATAGAGGGGTGTGGGATTGGGATTTGGTTACTGGGAAAGTCTATTATTCTTCTGAATCGATGAAGATTTTAGAATTGACAGAATCTGATTTGGTAGCTACCCCGGAAGAATGGGATGAGCGAGTGCATCCTGATGATCGAGCAGAATATTATGGTAATATAAACCTTCATTTCGATAATAAAATACCTTTTTACGAAACTTGTCATCGCGTTTTGTGTAATGGTCGCTACAAATGGATTTTAGATAGAGGAAAAGTAATTGAGCGCGATTCTGATGGTAAGCCGTTGCGAATTGTTGGGACGCATACCGATATTTCTGACCAGAAGGAAAAAGAGCTTGAGTTAGCCAAAATGCTTGAAATTTTGAATACACAAAATAATAAGCTACTGAATTTTGCTCATATAGTTTCTCATAATTTGCGTACACATAGCGGAAACATCAAATCATTGTTGGATTTGCATAAAGAAGAATTATTGTCCGATTTAGATACTTTGAGTAATATTCAAATCGTTTCAGACGAGTTGTTTTCAACCATAGAAAACTTAAATGAATTAGTTAGTATTCATACCGTTAAGGATAAAGAAATTGAAGAGTTAAACTTGAATGTCTATATCAACAAAGTTTTAGATGTTTTACACGATTCAATTAAGCAAAAAGATATAGTGGTGTTGAATTACATCCAGAGTAGTGTAACCATTGAATGTTTGCCAGCTTATTTAGAAAGTATTTTACTAAATATAGTTACCAATGCTATTAAGTATTCCGATACTAAAAAAGTATCCAAAATTATTTTTACATCAGATGTAAATGATGATTATGTTATTTTGAACATAAAAGATAATGGTTTAGGTATTGATTTGAACAAGTACAAAGATTCCATTTTTGGTTTGTATAAAACGTTTCATAAAAACAATGATGCACGTGGCGTCGGATTGTATTTAACGAAAAATCAAATTGAGAATATGGGAGGAAAAATAGAAGTAGAAAGCACCTTACATGTGGGGTCGACTTTTAAAATTTATTTTAAGAAATCCAACTAATAACACATAAAAAAGGCTTCCTAAGGGAAGCCTTTTTTGTGTGTTCAATATAAATTATTTAGCAATATTTACTGCTCTAGTTTCTCTAATTACAGTAACTTTTACTTGTCCTGGATAGGTCATTTCAGTTTGAATTTTTTGAGAAATTTCGAAAGATAAAGTTGCTGCATTATCATCAGAAACTTTTTCGCTTTCTACAATTACACGTAATTCTCTACCAGCTTGAATAGCATAAGCATTTTTAACTCCATTGAAGCCATACGCTACCTCTTCAAGGTCTTTTAATCGTTGTATGTATGAATCTAGCACCTGTCTTCTTGCGCCTGGTCTAGCACCAGATATCGCATCACAAACTTGAATGATTGGTGATAATAATGATTTCATTTCAATTTCATCATGGTGCGCTCCAATTGCGTTGCATACTTCTTCTTTTTCACCGTATTTTTCAGCCCATTGCATACCTAATAAAGCGTGTGGTAAATCACTTTCTGCATCAGGAACTTTTCCAATATCGTGCAGTAAACCTGCTCTTTTGGCTAATTTTACATTCAAGCCTAATTCTGCAGCCATAATTCCACAAAGCTTCGAAACTTCACGAGAGTGTTGTAATAAGTTTTGTCCGTATGAAGAACGGTATTTCATTCTACCTACCACTTTAATCAATTCAGGGTGTAATCCGTGAATTCCTAAATCGATAACAGTACGTTTACCAACTTCAATGATTTCGTCATCAATTTGTTTTGTTGTTTTTGCTACAACTTCTTCAATTCTTGCTGGGTGAATACGTCCGTCAGTAACTAATTTGTGTAAGGAAAGACGAGCAATTTCTCTTCGAACAGGGTCAAAGCAAGAAAGAATGATAGCTTCTGGAGTATCATCTACGATAATTTCAACACCGGTTGCGGCTTCAAGAGCTCTAATGTTTCGTCCTTCACGACCAATGATTCTACCTTTGACATCATCAGATTCAATGTTGAAAACAGACACACAATTCTCAACCGCTTCTTCCGTACCAACACGTTGAATGGTGTTGATGATTATTTTCTTAGCTTCTTGTTGTGCAGTAAGTTTAGCCTCTTCAATCGTTTCTTGAATGTGAGACATTGCTTTTGATTTAGCTTCAGATTTTAATCCTTCTACTAATTGTTCTTTAGCTTCTTCTGCAGACAATCCAGAGATTACTTCTAGCTGTTGTAATTGGCTTTTGTGTAGTTTTTCAACTTCTACTTGTTTTTTGTCAAGTACTTCGATTTTTGCTTGGAATTCTGCTTTTTTAGCTTCGAAATCATCGTTGATTTTCTTTGCTTTAGACAGTTCACTAGAAACTTGAGATTCTTTATCGCGAACTCTTTTTTCTACTTCGGCTACTTTTTTGTCTCTAGCCAAAATCACTTGTTCGTGCTCAGATTTTAATTCAATAAACTTTTCTTTTGCTTGAAGAATTTTATCTTTTTTAATGTTTTCAGCTTCTAAATTGGCGTCTTTTAAAATTGAAGCAGCTTCTTTTTTAGCGTTCTTAATTAAATTAGAGATATTGCTTTTTTCGATAATCTTGGCAATACCAAAACCAGCTGCAATACCTATTATTCCTGAAACAATTATTAATAATGTACTATCCATTTTGTTTAAATTATATATATAAAAAAAACCTACATTAGTGGGATTGTATAAACTCGAAAAGACAAGTTTTGAGCTAACTCGTTGTTCAAGCTTCCAAACTGAATTGGCTTGCTATAGTAACGATGATTCGCTCATTCTAAATTGTTAGTGTTGAGTTTATCAAATAAGAACTAATGTAGGCAGTATCTTAATTTTTGTAAGAACGATTTAATCGAGATATTGGTCCAAAACTGCATTGATTTTTTGCAATCGGTCTATGGTTTCACTCCCATTCATTGCATTATCAATTTGTTTTTGTTCCACTTGAGAGGCAAACTGTAGCGCACACATGGCTAAAACGTCTTGTTTATCTCTTACGGCGTAATTTTCTTCAAACTGCTTAATCATCATATCAATCTTTTTTGAAGCACTTCTGAGTCCTTCTTCTTGAGAGGCATCTACCGTTAACGGATAAACCCTGTCTGCAATCGATATCTTTATTTTAAGCTTTTCTTCCATTTTTAATCTGATAGCTGGGCTATACAGTAATCAATTTCGCGAATTAATGAATTTATTTTAAGCTTTGTATCTCTTTTATTGTCTTCACTGCCTAGCAATGTATTGGCGATTTTGAGTGTCTCATATTGCTTTTTAAGCAATTCAATCTGTTCAGATTGTTGGGCTATGATTTGTGTTGCATTAGTTAATTTATCTCTCAATTCTAGATTGTTTTTTTCTAGAAATTGCATTTTAGAAAAAAGCTTTCCAATCTTATTTTCAAGAGTATCAATTATTTCTGCAATTACACTCATTTTTTAACCAATTCATTTCTTAATCTTACAAAGTTAGTATTCCTTTTTATTATTGCAATATTTTATTGTCTTTTTTGTGCTAAAATATTTAATTAACTAATAATCAGAATGTTGTTGTTTTTATTTCTTTTTTTCTGTTTTAACAGTTTTGGTTACCTTAGCAAAAAGATATCGGATGAGATTATTATGTTTTTTGCTGTTTTTCTTTTGCGTTTTGACTGCTCAAAATCAGTATCCTAAAGATTATTTTAGGTCACCATTGGATATACCAATGCAGTTATCTGGTAATTTTGGTGAATTGCGTCCCAATCATTTTCACGCTGGGTTTGATTATAAAACACTACAACGTGAGGGATTGTCGGTTTATGCTGCTGCAGAGGGTTATGTTTCTAGAATCAAAATCTCAACTTTCGGCAACGGAAAAACAATTTATATTACACATCCAAATGGATATACAACCGTTTATGCTCACTTGCAAAAAGCAGTTGGACCCATTCAGGAATTAATAAAAAGAAGACAGTATGAAGAAAAATCTTTTGAAGTAGAAATTTTCTTAAAGCCTAATGAATTACCAATTTCCAAAGGACAACTTATTGCGCTGTCTGGAAATACAGGTGCTTCAGAAGGGCCACATCTTCATTTTGAAATAAGAGATTCTAAAACCGAATTTATTATCAATCCTTTGTTTTTTGGATTTGATTCTTTTATGAAGGATACCAAAAAACCACAAGTTACTGCGGTTTATGCTTTTCCTTTGGATAACCAGACTAGCGTGAATCAGTCTTTACGTCCAGTACCAATTAATTTGACCCTACAAAAAGACGGAACTTATCTTGCAGACCCTGTTATGGCTAATGGGAAAATTGGTTTTGGTATTATTGCTACTGATATGGATGATGTTTCCTTTAATAAAAATGGTATTTTTGAGGTACAAGCTTTTTATAATGGAACGCCTACTTATGCCTATCAATTTGGGACTTATTCTTTTGATGAAATGCGTTACATCAATGTAATGATAGATTATTCAAGATATAAGAAATCTCAACAACGTATTCAGCGATTGTATCGAACCGAACCATTCGATTTAAGTATCATAAAAACCGATGATAATAATGGTGTACTATCAGTAGTGCCCAATTTGTCGGGTACTTATCGTATTGAGGTTGCTGATTATTTTAATAACAAAACACTCATTACCATTCCAATCTCTTATGATACAAAAGCTATTGTGATTCCAAAAGAAGCGACTCCTTCGAATTATTTTATTAGAGCAAAAAAAGAATACATCTTTGAAAAAGAGAATTGGACGGTTACTTTTCCAGCCAATACTTTTTATAATGATTTTGATTTGAATCTTTCTGTAGCTAATAAAGTATTGACTTTACATGATGACACCGTTCCAGTTCATTCTAATTTTACGATTCAAGTTCAGGATTCTACTCATACGGCATTAGATAAAGAAAAAATGTTTTTGGGAAGGATAGAAGGTGGTCGTATTTCGTATAATTCAACCATTGTAAAAGGAAATACCTTTACCACTAAGGTAAAAACCCTTGGGAAATATGGTCTTGTTCTTGATAATGTAAATCCAGTAATTAGTATCGGTAAACCCATTGAAGGAAAATGGATTACTGCTCAAAAGGAGTTGAAACTTTCTATCTATGATGCTTTGTCAGGAATTAAATCGTACAATGCCTTTTTAAATGACCAATGGATTTTAATGGAATACGACAATAAAACCAGACAACTCACACACGATTTTAGTGATGGAATTGTTGCTGAAGGCGCTAACATTCTTAAAGTAATTGTTGTGGACCAAATGGGAAATTCTACTATCTTTGAAACGCGTTTTTTTAGAAGTCAAATAATTAAATAGTTCTTCGTTTGAAAGTATTCCAAATCTGCTTTTTTTTCACCCTTATTTTTATCGGGTCACCTATGTTTTCTCAAAAAGGGAAACTGCAAGGTTTTATTTTAGACGATAAAAAAAATCCTGTCAATGATGTAAATATAACTATTCAAGGACTGACTTCACAAACCAATGCTAAAGGATTTTATTCGATAGCAATTCCATCAAATGAAAAAGTAGCGGTAGTTTTTAGTCATATCTCATTTAAAAAAGCCACATTAATTTTGATGGTAACTCCAAACGAAGTGGTTGATTTCAATTTGGTCTTAAGTGAAAAAGAAGAGCAAATGGGGGAGGTATTTGTAAATGCCAACAACAAAAAAAGCGTCCAAGGGATTTTGACCATTGAGCCAGCAACACTAAAGAATATTCCTGGAGCCAATCCTGGAATAGAAAATGTTTTGAAATCTCTGGCAGGCGTAAATTCTAATAATGAATTAAGTTCTCAATACGCTGTTCGTGGAGGAAATTATGATGAAAATTTAGTGTATGTTAACGAAGTGGAAGTCTACCGTCCTTTTTTGATTCGGTCAGGTCAGCAAGAAGGTTTGAGTTTTACGAATACTGATTTGATTCAAAATGTGGATTTCTCTGCAGGTGGTTTTCAAAGTAAATATGGAGATAAGTTATCTTCTGTTTTGGATATAACCTATCGAAAGCCTACACAATTTGGGGCAACCGTTGAAGCTAGTTTTTTAGGTGGAAGCGCCTCTTTGGATTTGGTTTCAAAAGACAAGCGATGGACAGCAATTACGGGTGTTCGTTATAGAAATAATAGTTTATTGGTCAACAGTCAAGAAACGCAAACCAACTATACTCCATCATTTGTTGATGTACAAACAGCAATCAATTTCCAAGCTTCTTCAAAATGGCAATGGAGTTTTTTAGGAAATATTTCTCAAAATAAGTACAATTATGAGCCTTTAACGCGTCAAACTAATTTTGGTACGATAGATAATCCTCAAGCGTTATTGATTTTTTACGAAGGACAAGAACGTGATCAGTACCAAACATTTTTTGGGGCAATAAAAACTACTTTTAAGGCTTCGGATGTATCAACTTATAAATTTGTTGGAGCTGTTTTTCATACTTTAGAAAAAGAGCATTTTGATATTTTGGCCGAATATCGTTTAGCAGAAATAGATACCAATATTGGTTCTGAAACCTTGGGAGATGTTTCGTTTTCAAGAGGAATTGGTTCACAATTGAATCACGCTCGTAATGATTTGGATGCCTTAATTGCTAATGCTGAATTTAAAGGTATTCATGATTGGAAAAACAATCTTGTTGAGTGGGGAGTAAAATACACTCGAGAATCTATACGAGACAGAATTAGTGAATGGGAAGTAATTGATTCTGCGGGTTTTACACTAAATCCTCCGCGTTTTTTGCCTAAAAAAGATGAACCCTATACAATTTATAACGGACCTTTGGCGCCTTACCAAGATGTGAGAGCAATAAACTTTAACACTATTAATCGTTTTTCGGGCTATTTGCAATGGAGTCGTAAGGCCAATTTAGGGACTAGTTTGGTTTGGTATAATTTGGGAGTTAGAATGCACAGTTGGCAAGTTTTAGGAGGTGCTGTTTCTGATGATCAGCAATTTACATTTAGCCCAAGAGCTCAGTTTACCATTAAACCCAATACTAAGGCAAATCTTCTGTTTCGATTGTCTGGAGGAATGTATCATCAACCGCCATCTTACAGAGAACTTCGTGATAGTGAAGGGGTAGTTCAACCAAATGTTAAGGCACAACAATCGGTACATTTGGTTCTTGGGAACGATTATAGTTTTAATTTGTGGAGCAGACCTTTTAAATTGGTTACAGAACTTTATTATAAATCATTGTCCGATGTCAATACCTATACTATCGACAATGTTAGGATTCGTTATCAAGCTAATAATGATGCAAAAGCATATGCGCAAGGAATTGATGTGAGATGGAATGGCGAATTTGTTCCGGGTACTGAATCTTGGATAAGCTTTGGCTATCTAAAAACCGAAGAAAATAGTAATGGAAAAGGTTTTATCGCTCGACCAACAGATCAACGATTAAAGTTTGCAATGCTGTTTCAAGATTATATGCCGAATATTCCGAGTGTCAAATTGTATCTCAATTTGGTATACAACACAGGTTTGCCTGGTGGTTCTCCATCATATGCAGATCCCTATTTGTATCAAAGCCGACTTAGAGATTACCGTAGAGCCGACGTTGGCTTTTCAAAACTTCTAGTTGATAGAAGTAATTCTAGACAATATGGTAAGTGGGCCAATAGTTTTCAAGAATTGGCTATTGGAGTTGAAGTATTTAATATCTTTAATAATCAAAATGCTATTACCAACACTTGGGTACGTGATGTGTATACCAAAAATCAATATGGGATACCTAATTATATGACGACTAGAGTTTTTAACATCAAGTTGAATGCACGTTTTTAACTACTTTAGGCTTACTATTTACACCCAATTTAAAAACATTAACTATTAGAGTTTAGTAGAATTGTTTACTTTTGAAAATAAATTACAATTAGGATGAATAAAAAATTGATTATTGGAAGTTTGTTTTTTGTTCTTTTGATAGTTAGCTGTCAAAAAGAAGTAGAAAAACCCAAAGTGATATATGACAGTTCGTCAAAAAACACAATGGCACCAAAGCTAGATTCTTCAAAAGTTGAAATTGCCGATTTACCAGTTGTAATGGAGGGGACAGACTATTTGATTCATCCGATAGGAGATTTACGTATTTATGAAAGAGGTACTAAGTCTAAATATGGTTCTTCAGCTGTAAACGATGTTAGCTTTACTATTAGCAATGTAGCGCAATATGAGATAACAGGTTTTTTGCAGAATTTAAAGTTTCAAAAGATTGATTCGGATTCAATTCGTCCGTTGACAGATAAGCCTATTTTGATTGAAACTGCGACTTATTTAAAAACAGTTTCAGATCGTATCAAAAAGCAAATTTTGGTCTATACAATGGTTGATGCGGATACCAATAGAGATGGTAAGTTAGATACTAATGATATTAATACGTTGTATTTGAGTACCATTAGTGGAGAGAAGTTTACAAAAGTTGCAACTGATTTAGAAGAATTAATTGATTGGAATTTGATAGAAGCTTCTAATCGTTTGTATTTCAGGACTATTGAGGACACTAATAAAAACGGACAGTTTGATCAAAAAGACGTACTACATTATAACTATATTGATTTGAATAAAAACGATTGGAAAGTTATTCGTTATTCTCCAATATAGTTATATCAAAATGTCACTTTCTAAATCGGACTTTTCGATAGAAATATCAAATCCCAATTTTGCTACTAATTGAATAACTAAATTCTTATACCAATTCTCTGATTTTGGATGAATGTATATCTTTTCAATTAATAGATTAACATCTACATTAATTTTTAGGCCATCATTCAGTTTTAAGTTGTTTTGAGTTACATCACTTATAATTCGTACTTCTCTTTCATACTGAAAACTTTTTCTTTTGTATAAAAAAGGGAAAAATAAATCATCAAAAGGGATGTATTCTTTTTTGTAGTCAATATAATTTACCTCACCAATATATTGCTGAAAATGCTCTTCAGGCTGCAATGCTTTTTGCAATCTTCCTATTGTTGATTGTATCGCTAATCCTTCACTGTTTTGGGTGAAAATTTGCCACATCGCAAAGGATTCGTATTCGTTAATATGCCAGCTACTAATTGCTACTTTCTCACGATGCGTTTTGTAGTAATTTAAAAAGTCAGGATTGTCAATCGATAGTTTTCTGATTTCCTCAAAAGTAGGTTCGCTAAAAGTACCTTCGTATTGGTCTTCAAATTTGTCAGACCTAGACATGAACAATTTTTTAGATAATAATAAATCTAAAAATTTAGACAAGTCTAGGTATTTCCAGACAATAGTTTCAGGGTCTTCAGGTAATTTTATATTGGGGTTGTCTAAATACATTTGTGAAATTTAAAAAAGAGTAAAATCTAGTTTAAAGATACGAATCATTTCAGACTATTCAAGGGATTGCATGGTTACTAATTTGTTATAAGTTCCTTCAAGAGCAATCAATTCTTCGTGAGTACCTTGCTCAACTATTTTTCCTTTTTTCATTACTACAATGACATCTGCTTTTTGAATAGTAGAAAGGCGATGCGCAATAACAATAGAGGTTCTGTTCTGCATCATGTTTTCTAAGGCAACCTGAACAAATTTTTCGCTTTCTGTGTCCAGTGCAGATGTGGCTTCGTCTAGTATCATAATTGGCGGATTTTTGAGTACCGCTCTGGCGATAGATAAACGTTGCTTTTGTCCTCCAGATAATTTATTTCCGCTATCACCGATATTGGTATGAATTCCATTAGGAAGGTCCTTTACAAATTCATAGGCATTGGCAATTTTAAGGGCTTCAATGATTTCTTCATCGGTTGCGTTGGGATTGCCAAGAGCAATATTGGCCTTGATAGAATCATTAAATAAAATACTGTCTTGTGTTACTAATCCGATTAAGCCTCTTAGCGAGTGTAAGTCGATGTCTTTTATGTTATTATCATCTATTTGAATGAGGCCCTCATTTACGTCATAGAAGCGAGTCAATAGGTTAGCGATGGTACTTTTTCCGCTACCAGATTGCCCAACAAGAGCAACTGTTTGACCTTTTTTTACTTCTAAAGAAAAATCTTTTAGGACATTTTCATCTTCATATTTGAAGTTGATGTTTTTGATAGCGATACTGCTTTCAAATGTATGTTTTTTAATAGCATTATCTTTTGAAGTGATTTCGTTTTCAACTTCTAAAACGTCAAAAACTCTTTGCGCTGCTGCCAATCCACCTTTTACTTGATACGATGCTTTTGAGATTGCTTTAGCTGGGGTTAGAATGTTGTATGCTAGTCCCATATATGCTAAGAATTTTGCTCCATCTAATAAGGCTTTTCCATTAGGAAGTTTGTCTGTTAAAACCATTTGGCCTCCAAACCAAAGTAAAACACATATTGTAATGATACCTAGAAATTCACTCAAAGGAGTTGCTAGATTATTTTTCTTTCCGATGCTGTTGGATAAGTTTAAAATACGAGAAACAGAGTTGTTGAATTTGTCTTGAAAACTTTGCTCAGCATTATAGCTTTTAACTACTTTAAGACCAGATAGTGATTCTTCGACTATAGAAATCAGATATCCGTTTTCTGCTTGTACTCTTTCAGATTTTGTTCTCAATGACTTTCCTATTTTCGAAATCATAATACCGGCAACAGGAATGAAAATAAATACAAAAAGTGTTAACTTAAAGCTAATAGAAATCATTGCAATCAATGTGAAAATGATTGTCATTGGTTCTTTTACAATAAGTTCTAAGATAGAGAAGAAGGAATTTTGAACCTCGTTTACATCACCAAGCATTCTTGCCATTATATCTCCTTTTCTTTTCTCAGAATAGTAGGATACTGGCAAATTTATGATTTTTACGTACATAGCATTCCTTAGGTCTTTTAGAACGCCATTCTTTAAATGCAATAAATGATTTGAAGCAAGGAAGTTAAATAGATTTTTGAATAAAAAAGTAACAATTACAATTCCAATAACCAAGATAAGGGCAAACTGTGGTCCGTTTTGTTCAGATAGCAAAGTGATATAGTAATACAGGTATTCCTTTCCGAATTTTGTAATTTCATATATAGAAGTGTAAACGGGTTTTTGTGTTATTTTTTCAGAAGTGTCAAATAACACATTCATCATTGGTATTAAGGCAATGAACGATAAGGTGCTGAACAATGCGTATAGGATATTAAAAATTACATTCCATACAACATGCGAACGATATGGGGTTGTAAAAGGAATTATTTTTTTGAAATTGTCGTCCATCGGAATAAGTTTTAGGCATCAAGACCCGATTAGGACTACGTCTTATCGGGTCTGTCAGAAAAATAGGTGTATTTGTATTAGTTCAATTGCATTGCAGCAATGATATTTTTTATTTTTTGATTTAGAATGTTTTCTACGGCATCAAAGTCAGAAGCTTTTTCTAAATCGGCATTTACACTGATGTAAAATTTAATTTTAGGTTCGGTTCCGCTTGGTCTTGCACAGATTTTAGAACCATCTTCTGTATAGTAAATAAGTACATTAGATTTTGGAATGTCCATAGTCAATTCTTCGCCAGACAACAAATTTTTGGCAATTGAAGATTGGTAATCTTCTACCATAATTACACGTTGTCCGTTGATTTCTTTTAAAGGATTTTCACGAAGATCAATCATCATTTGATTAATAGCCTGTAAACCATCCATTCCTTTTTTGGTTAGCGAAACTAAATGTTCTTTGAAAAACCCATGATCAACATAAAGGTTGATTAACTCTTTGTAAACGGAGCTACCGCTTGCTTTTGCTTGTGCAGCAACTTCACAGATTAGTAGCGTAGCAGCAACGGCATCTTTGTCTCTTACGGCATCTCCAACCATAAATCCAAAGCTTTCTTCTCCACCACCAATGAATTGTAGTTCAGGGAAATCTTTAATCATTTTGGCAATCCATTTGAATCCTGTCAAACCTACTTTGCATTCCACACCGTAGGCTGTAGCAAGTTCCATCATCATTGGAGTAGAAACTATAGTAGAGCCTACAAATTGTTTACCGTTAATTTTTCCAGCTTGTTTCCATTTTTCTAATAAGAATGCGGTCATCAAAATCATCGTTTGATTTCCGTTTAGCAAGACCATTTTTCCATCGTTATCTCGCACTGCAACACCAAGACGATCACAATCAGGATCTGTGCCTACTACGATATCTGCATTTGTTTTATCAGCTAATGCTAACGCCATTGTTAGTGCTTCTGGTTCTTCTGGATTTGGTGATTTTACGGTTGGGAAATCGCCATTTGGTACAGCTTGTTCCTCTACAATATGTACATTTGGGTATCCTGCTTTAGAAAGCGTTTCAGGAATAACTGTTATAGAAGTTCCGTGTAAAGAGGTGAAAACAATGTTTAAATTCTCTTTGGCAGTTGCTGGAGTATTAAAACTTGCATTTTCTATAGACGATTGAATGAATGCTTGATCAATTTCTGTATCGATAAAATGAATTAAGTCTTCGTTAGCCGTGAAATTAATTTCATCATATTTCAGATTCTCAATCACATTGATGATTTCTCCGTCTTGAGGAGGAACGATTTGTCCGCCATCTTGCCAATATACTTTGTATCCATTGTATTCTGGAGGATTGTGAGACGCAGTTAGTACAATTCCACAATGACAGTTCAAGTGTTTTAAGGCAAAAGACAATTCTGGTGTAGGACGTAAATCTGAAAAAAGGAACACTTCGATTCCGTTGGCAGAAAATACATCTGCTACAACTTTTGCTAACGTTTTACTATTGTGACGACAGTCAAAGGCAATGGCTGCTTTTATTTGTTCACCAGGAAAAACGCTTTTCAAGTAATTGGATAAACCTTGGGTGCTTTTTCCTAAAGTATATTTATTAATTCGGTTGTCACCAACTCCCATAACACCTCGCATTCCTCCAGTTCCAAACTCTAAATTCTTATAAAAACTTTCTTCCAAGTCCTTTGGAGCTGTTGTCATTAATTCTCTTACAGCGTCTTGTGTAGCTGAGTCAAATGTTGGAGTAAGCCATACATTTAATGCGTCTAGGATATTTTGAGGAATGTACATTTTATATTGATTTTATATGAAACAATAAATTTATTTTAGACTTAATGGGATAAAATTATAAATTGATTTGATTCGCAATTTTATATCGCGCTTCATTGTTTTTTGTCCTTAGTATAATCTCGCCAAGGAAGCCAGCAAGAAACAATTGTGTGCCTAAAACCATTGTTGTTAGGGCAATATAAAACCAAGGATTATTGGTGACCAAAGTGTATTTCATATCGTTATACATATGATACAATTTGGAGATTCCGATGTAAGCTGCAGCTATAAAGCCGATAATAAACATTAAAGAGCCTATTGCGCCAAAAAGATGCATAGGTCTTTTGCCAAAACGAGATAAAAACCAGATAGTAATCAAATCCAAAAAGCCATTAATGAAACGGTCCATTCCAAATTTGGTTTCTCCGTATTTTCTAGCTTGATGTTGTACAACTTTTTCTCCAATTTTTCCAAAACCAGCATTTTTAGCCAAAACTGGAATATATCGGTGCATTTCGCCAGAAACTTCAATGTTCTTGACTACTACATTTTTATAGGCTTTTAATCCGCAGTTGAAATCATTTAGTTCAACACCTGATGTTTTTCTAGCAGCCCAATTGAATAATTTGGAAGGTAGATTTTTGGCCACAACCGAGTCATAGCGTTTCTTTTTCCAACCCGAAACCAAGTCATATTTTTGTTCGGTAATCATGTTGTATAATCCTGGAATTTCGTCAGGACTATCTTGTAAATCGGCATCCATAGTGATGATTACGTCACCTTTGGCTTGAGCAAATCCAGCATGTAGCGCTTGTGATTTACCGAAGTTTTTCATAAAACGAATCCCTTTTACGTTGGGATTTGTAGTAGCAAAATTTTCAATAATGGTCCAAGAATTGTCGGTACTTCCGTCGTCCAAGAAAAGGATTTCATAGGAGTAGTTATTGGATTGCATCACTTTTAGAATCCAAGTGTACAATTCTTGTAAGGATTCCTCTTCGTTAAGAAGTGGTATTAGGATAGTTAAATTCATTTAATTGTTTTATTCTTGAGAAGATCTTCTAGTTTTGAAAAAGGCTGCCATAATAAGACCAAATATGCAACTGATAAGTAGATTGAAAAAATAACCTTTCAATTGTGAGTCTATATCAAATTGACTATTTTCTTTCATTCCCTTTATTGTTTCGTTAATTGCAGACGCAGGAGTATTGAATTTTTGCATCATCGAAACAGTATATTTTATAGTAAGTTCGTTCAACGTTTCTTTTGCGGAAGGATCAATAAAATTCCATAATACAATATTAAATAGTGTAGAAATCAAAAGACCAATTGCAGCATAAATGAAATAAGTTGTAAATGCATCCTTAAACGAAAAATCGGACTGTATTTCTTTTTTTGTTTTTGATAATAGTATAATGGATAACGTTAGTGAAATTGAAATAATTACAAGAGTAATCCACCATTTAAGGAATAAATTTAAATCTATTGCATATATGATTGAAATAATCATACATGAAACAATTCCATTAATTACTCCAAAAGTAATCCCATTTTTTTTTATAATTTCATTGATCATATAGGTTCGGTTTTTAATTAATCCACAAATATAAGAATTCTCCAATTTAAAGTGAGGTAAAAAATGTTTTTTAGCCAAACACAAAAAAAAAGCAACAATGGTTTGTATATCTAAAAATAAGTGTAAATTTGCACACTCAAAAATAATAGTGTAAATAAAAAGTTATAAGATGTTTATACCTTTTCATTCAGAAGAAAAGCTGCAAAACAAATTATAATTGAACCAATAAAAAAAAGATTTAAGATGAAAAAAGGTATTCACCCAGAAAATTACAGATTAGTTGCTTTTAAAGACATGTCAAATGAAGATGTGTTTATTACTAAATCTACAGCTGAAACAAAAGAAACAATTATTCACGAAGGTGTTGAATATCCAGTAGTGAAAATGGAGATTTCTAGAACTTCTCACCCTTTTTACACAGGTAAATCTAAACTTATCGATACTGCAGGACGTATTGATAAATTCAAAACTAAATACGCAAAACACGTTAAATAATTTTAACTCGTTTTTAAATACAATGAAGCCTTTCTTTTTAGAAAGGCTTTTTTTGTTTGGCTTTGTTTGGATAGAATTTATACCATAAAATGATTTAACTTTGTGCGTGATAACCAAATCGAAAAAGAAACAATAGCCAAATCAATTTTTTATGAATTACATTCTTTTTGACGGTCCCGCTCGAAATGCTTTGTTGCCGTTTACCTTTACCCGACCCGTTGCAGATATTCTGGTGGGTATTATGACCATTCGTCAAAAATGGGAATTGCATCTGGGGTCGACAACTACTACTTTAACCGAAGAATATTTGTCTGATAAATACCCAATGGTGGAATTAGAAGGCAATGTTATGATTAACGCCTCTTTTTTGCCTAATGCAATTTTGGCAGAATTGGTAAGTAACTTAGAACCCAACCAAGCCATTTTCAAGAAAGACGAAATCATTGCTTTTTATACTTCTGAAAATCAAGAGGAAGTTGATTTTGATACTTATGAAATCATTGAATATAATAACGATTGTATAACCATTGAAAATACCTGGGACATTTTTTCTAAAAATGATGTCGCAATAAGAGAAGATTTTGAGTTTATAACACAAGACAGACAATCTCAACCAATTCCCAAGAGTGTAAACGTAATTGCACCCGAAAATGTATTTATTGAAGAAGGTGCCAAATTAGAATACGTAACCTTAAATGCCTCCTCAGGTCCTATTTATATTGGTAGAGATACCGAGATTATGGAAGGTTCTGTGATTCGTGGTCCATTTGCACTATGCGATAATGCACAAGTGAAAATGGCTTCAAAAATTTATGGAGCAACTACTGTTGGTCCTTATTCTAGAGTAGGTGGAGAGGTTAAAAATGTAGTGATTTTTGCATATTCCAATAAAGGACACGATGGTTTTTTAGGAGACTCTGTATTAGGGGAATGGTGTAACATTGGAGCGGATAGCAACAATTCTAATCTTAAAAATAACTATGAAGAAGTTCGTTTGTGGAGCTATCAAACGGAAGGTTTTGCCAAAACAGGGCTTCAGTTTTGTGGTTTAATGATGGGCGACCATAGTAAGTGTGGTATCAATACTATGTTTAATACCGGAACTGTAGTAGGAGTTAGTGCCAATATTTTTGGCAGTGGTTTTCCTAGAAATTTTGTTCCAAGTTTCTCTTGGGGAGGAGCTTCTGGATTTACTACTTATCTAACAAAAAAAGCTTTCGAAACAGCACGTTTGGTAATGGCTCGAAGAAATATTGTTTTTGACGAAAAAGAAGCAGCAATTTTAGAGCACGTTTTTGAAGTTACTAAAAAATATCGCAAAGAATAGTTGGTAATTCAGCTATTTATAGAAAATGCCTCTTCCGTTTTGGAGAGGCATTTTTTATTGCACTTAATCTTGTTACCAATTGCGCAATTCTTTATTTAAACTATCTTTGCACCTTCAAAAATTTGGCGTTCGAAATCATCTGATTTTTAACCTCTAACCTTTTATTTTTAAATTAATGATTACAGTAAACGATATTGCCGTTGAATTTGGTGGCACAACTCTTTTTAGCGAAGTTACATTTGCTATCAATGAAACTGATAAAATTGCCCTTATGGGTAAAAATGGAGCGGGAAAATCTACTTTGTTGAAAATCGTTGCAGGTGCAAACAAACCCACTCGCGGTGTTATTTCGGCTCCAAGTGATGCGGTGGTAGCTTATTTGCCACAGCATTTATTGACGGAGGATAATTGTACCGTTATGGAAGAAACATCCAAAGCTTTTGCGGGTGTTTTGAATATGAAAAAAGAAATTGACGAAATCAATGAGCAATTAACGATTCGCACGGATTATGAAAGTGATGAGTATATGAAGTTGATTGAAAGAGTTTCAGAATTATCGGAGAAGTATTATTCTATTGAAGAGGTTAATTATGAAGCTGAAGTTGAAAAAATATTAAAAGGTTTAGGTTTTGAAAGAGAAGATTTCAATCGTCCAACGAAAGAGTTTTCTGGTGGTTGGAGAATGCGAATTGAATTGGCCAAAATCCTTTTAACAAAACCTGATTTGATTCTACTCGATGAGCCAACCAATCACTTGGATATGGATAGTATAGAATGGTTAGAAGACTTTTTGATCAATCAAGCCAAAGCCGTTATGGTAATTTCTCACGATAGAGCTTTTGTAGATAATATTACAAATAGAACTATTGAAGTGACAATGGGAAGAATTTATGACTACAAAGCCAAATATTCTCACTATTTAGAGTTGCGAAAAGACAGACGCGTTCATCAGCAAAAAGCGTACGATGAGCAACAAAAATTTATTGCAGATAATCAAGCATTCATTGAGCGTTTTCGTGGTACTTTTTCTAAAACCGATGCCGTGCAATCTCGTGTAAGAATGTTGGAAAAAATTGTTCCTATCGAAGTGGATGAAATTGACACCTCGGCTTTGCGATTGAAATTCCCACCGTCGGTTCGTTCGGGACAATATCCAGTTATTGTTAAAGATTTGGAAAAATCGTATGGTGACAAATTGATTTTTAAAGATGCTAATTTAGTAATTGAGCGCGGTCAAAAAGTGGCTTTTGTGGGTAAAAATGGTGAAGGTAAATCAACCATGATTAAAGCCATTATGAAAGAAATTGAAATTAATGGAGGTTCTGTAGAAGTTGGACACAATGCTCAAATTGGTTATTTTGCCCAAAATCAAGCCGCAATGTTAGATGAAAACGCTACCATATTCGAAACTATTGATAGAATTGCAGTGGGTGATGTTCGAACTCAAATAAAAAATATTCTTGGCGCGTTTATGTTTCAAGGTGATGATATTCAAAAGAAAGTAAAAGTGCTTTCGGGTGGAGAAAAAACGCGTTTGGCAATGATTAAGTTATTGTTAGAACCTGTGAATCTTTTGATTTTGGATGAGCCTTCCAATCACTTGGATATGAAAACCAAAGATATTATTAAAGATGCGTTGCGTGATTTTGATGGTACTTTAATTCTAGTTTCGCACGATAGAGATTTCCTTGACGGATTGGCAACAAAAGTTTTTGAGTTTGGAAACAAACGTGTAGTAGAACATTTTGAAGATATCAAAGGTTTCCTTGCTCATAAGAAAATGGACAGTATGCGAGAAATCGAAAAGAAATAGTTTTTTTCTTTACATAACAAAAAAGGCAAGTGGTTTATTCACTTGCCTTTTTTGTTTATAATTCGGTTTTTAAAACTTCTTTACGTTTAAAATACAAAGCGATAAAAGCCATTATGGCACAAACCAAGCCTATTATTATCATGCTTTTGATAGAGGTATAAGTTTGTCCTAGGGTTCCATTTTCGATTATTAAGATGCGGAATGCATTTAAGAAATGTGTGAGTGGGATTACATTAGCGATTCCTTGAATCCATCCCGGCATTTGACTCAAAGGCCAGCTAAAGCCACTCAAAATAAAACTTGGAGTTGCAATAACCATTAAGATTTCTGTTGCTTTTAGTTGACTTGGAATTAAAATACTGACTAATATTCCAATAAATGATACGGATAAAACAAAGACACCTGCCACAAAAGTGAGTTCCCATAAATTTTCATAAAAGGATATTTTGAAGTAAAAAGTGAACATCCAATACAATAACCAAACGCCAAAACTCATAATTAAATAAGGAATGATTTTAATACTTATCATTTTAATGATGGAAGGGCATTGGTCCACCAGTATACGGAAGGTGCCATTTTCAAATTCTGAAGCAAAAGATAGTGCTAATGCTAAAAGCATTACTTGTTGCAAAACAGCTGATAGTACTCCAGGCCACAAATAATAAAGATAATTACTACTTCTATTGAATTTTTTAATAAAAGTTGTTTTAAAGGGTTCGTATTGTGATGCTAATAGTTTTTCTGGAACACCTTGTTTTCTTAAAGTTTCGAATTGCACTCCAACTTTTAAAGTACCTAAGCAAACTTGAATGGCATTTGATGAAAAGTTAGCTGTTAATATATTGGCCGTATTAACAATTGTGACAATCTCAGGATAGCGTTTTGTAAGTACATCTTTTTGAAAATCTTTAGGAATGATTACGATACAATTTGCACCATAATCAATTGCGATTTTTGTAAGATTGTTTTTGTCGTACAATACCGTTTTAATGGTCAAAACTTCGTCATCATTAAACATTTCGATGGCTTTGGCACTCATTTCTGATTGATCTAAATCTACTACAAGAATAGGTAAATCCGTGGCTTTTCCTTTGCTATATACATAACCTAATAATATTGCGTATAACAAAGGAGCACCTATAAAGAGCATGCGTAATATTTTATTTTGCCAAAAGAGTTGGAATTCTCTTTTTATTAAATTGAAGAAATTTCGCATATTTATAAAGCTAAAGTTACAGTAGTTTTTGTAATTAAGTCCTTAGTTTCTTTATAGTCTAATGGAGAAACTCTTATTTCATACAAGCTTTCTTGTAGTTCATAATCAGGATAAGCAGTAGCTATATTGCCATAAGCTCCAAGTTGCTTTATTAATGATATTTTTCCATTTATTTTTTTATTAGAGTTAGGGATAGTTACCGTAATCTCTTGCCCTTTTTTGAATCCTTTAAGTTGGCTTTCTTGCAGTGTAAATCTGAAATAGGTGCTGTTATTTATGTAGCCGTTAAAAAGAGTGTATCCTGGTAAAGCTAACTCTCCCAAATTTAAAGTTATGGTTTCGATACTCATATCTTGAGGAGCAATTACAAATCGTTCTTTATTGGCAGTTTCTACTTCCTGTAAGGCTCCATAAGCTCTCTCTTGTTGTCCTAAAGCCATCGTTTGTTGTTCTATTCTGGCTCCTTTTTTTGCGTCATCTAATTCCGCTAAAACTGCATTATATTGTGCTTGTGCTCCTTGGTATTTTGCGAAAGTTTCGTCAAACATTTGTTGTGATACAAGCGAGTCTTTAAGCATATTGCTTAATCGTTTAAGAGACTTCTGCGCAAATTCATATTGCTCCTTTAATCCAGATTTTTTTGCCTCAAGTTGTTTTATCTGGTTGTCTGTAGCTCCTTTTAATGCCATTAAATATTGTGCTTTAGCACTTACAACAGCACCTTCGGCTTGGCTTTTCTTTGCATCCACTTCAGGAATATCTAAAATCGCTAAAGTGTCTCCTTTGTTGACAAAGTCACCTTCTTTTACTAGTATTTGTACAATTTTACCTGGAACTTTACTGACTATTGCAATTTGTTCGTTTTCAACTTTACCTTGCATCAGACTGCTATTTTCAGCTTTTTTACAGCTAAAAATCAATGTAATTAAAGAAAGGAATACAATCGTTTTTTTCATGATAGTCTTTTTTTTTTTTGATTTATCAGTGGCAGAATTATTAGCCAATAAATAAAAATTATTTTTTAAGTTTTGAAGATAGTTCACCTGTAGCGATGATTGTTTCGATAACAGATAAACGTTGCTCTATGATAGCATTTACTTTTAAAACAGCATTTTTAAAGAGATCATTTTCTGCTTCTAATCGCTCTGAAATTGAAATTAAACCTTCTTTATATTGTTTTACTGCTAGATTTAAATTGTTGTTTGCAATCTTTTCTTGCTGTGAAGTAATTGCAATTTTTTGATTTAAAACAGTATAGTTGATATAATTGTTTTCTAATAACAATTCTAATTTTTCTTTAGTGTCATCAATTTGATTTTGAACTTGTTCAATATTTATTTTTGCCTCATGTATTTTGTGTTCTCTTTCAAATCCTGCAAAAATTTCCCATTTTAGACCAGCTCCAATAATCCAATTATTACTAATTGTAAGTTCGTTTAATCCTAGGTACAAAGCCTCGTTAATTCCTGTAATAACTTGAGTTGTTGCACGAGCATCAAACAAACTCGAATAGGCAACGCCTCCAAAAGCTGCGAGAGTAGGTAAGTATGTTCCCTTTTCTTTTTTCAACAGAAATTCATAGGCGGTTTTGAATGATTCTAGAGCCTTTATTTCTTGTTTGTTTTCAGTGGTTAATTTTTCATTGCTGAGTAAGTAAGGTTCCAAATTGTAGACTACCTGATCTATTTCTGCATTGCTATAACCTGTCAAGTAGTTCAATTTTTTGTAAACAAGTTGTCGCTTTCCATTCAACTCTATTCGTTTTGATTCCAATTCTAATGAAGCTAGTTTTATTTTGTCGCGATCATAAGGAATTGCTAGTCCTTGTTCTACTGCTTTAGTGACCCGTTTTGTTTCTATGTTTAACCTACTGTTGCTGTCGTTCAAAAGTTTTTCGATAGATCGTAAAAGCGATAATTGGTCAAAAGTTGTGATAACTTCTTTTATTATACCATCTTTTTCTGAATCTTTTAAAAATGCCGTCCCAATTGCTTTTTCTTTAACGGCCTTTGCAGCATTTGGAATTTGGAATCCGCTGAACAAAACTGTTTTAGCCATCACACTACCATTAAACAAATTGCCATAATTTTTAAATGATGTTTTGCCGTCAAAAACTGGATAGTTTATTATTGGAATTTGTGTAGCTGGTAAATCTACTGTGAGTTTATTATCAAAATAAGAATACAAGGCTGTGGCCTCCACAGTTGGAATATATTTATTCCAAATTCCTTTTTCTTGCAACGTAAGTTTTTCAATTTCAAGCTCTTTGTTTTTTAAGGAACTACTTTTAATTAATGCTTTATTGATGGCCTCCTCTAGGCTAGATGAAACAGCAATTTGTGAAAAAGCAGTTGTTATTGCAAAACAAAACGCAACAAGAAAAAATATTTTTTTGTTCATACGAATTTATTTAATGCGTTATGTTAAAATCAGATAGCTAAATTTAAGAAAAAAAAAGAATACTCGTTTTGAATATTCTTTTTTTATTTTATTCAATCTTTTCATTGTCAATTAGTTCACGTGTACTTCTTGACCCCAACCAAAACGCTTTTCTTTGAACATTTTTGAAAAATGAATCCATGCAAAAGCAGCATTGGCTCCAAAACTAATGATACCTACTATTAACATTAAAGTTTCATTATGATCTGGCATTATGTATGTATTTGGATTGTCTACATAGTAGTTGAATGTAAATAGATACATCATCCATGCGCTCAGGGTTATAGCACGCGCTTGTAGCCAACTTCCTTTTGTGATAAACAAAGCTGGTACCGTGCACGAAAATAAAACTGCAACATTGTAGAAGGTGTGTTGTGGTACACAAAAATAGATGTAGGCAAAATTCCAAATATCATAAGCGATGATCCAAAACACTAGCATGTCAGGCCAAATCATATCCTGCGATTTGTCTTTTGTTACGTTAATTCCTACCCATCCAGAAATGGTTATAATGGAAAGAATACCAGCAATACCGTTAAGATAATGCCAAATGCCACCATTCTCTCCACCAAGTTCAAAATCTCTTAGGACCGCTTCAAGGATGTTAACTCCTAATATCAATGCGGGCAAAAAAAGAACATTTTTATTCTTTGCTCCAGATTTAGAGTATCGTATATAAGCGAAAATTAAAACTCCAGCGATTGCTGATTATACTTTAGCCCAATGGAACCATGTATTGATCGTTGCGTCTGGATGATCACCTGAGGTGGGCCAAACAGTAAAAGTTAATACGCCAGCCAAGCCTACAAAAACAATAATTGAAAGCCATTTTGATCTCCGAAACACTTCGTTAAGAATTAATAAGCCAATAAAAATTGATAACACATGAATGATTTTTTCCATTTTTATTTCTATTTAATTTATTGATAATCATAAAATTATGCAAATATTTTGATGAAACAGACAAACAAGTGTTAAAATTATTTTTATATTTTTAATGATTTATATTTTCTTTTGAAAATACTGTTTTAGATGGTATCGAAATATATCAACATTTGGTAATATTTATTTTTGTTTGAAAAATCAGTAATGAGGTTCAGTTTATAAGATTGATATTTTATTGTTTTTGAAAGAAGTATGACTAATTTTTATACAAGTTTTTTTGTCAATGGGAGTAGTTGTTCGAATTTGTTTTTTTTGTTCAATAAAGCAAGTAATGTGATTATAAAATAATCATAAGGTTTAGTGTTTTGAGGTAAAATTATTTTTTTGAGTTAAACCAATGCTGCTTTTTAGTATCTTAGTTTTATAAATGTTTAATAAATACATATTTATGAAAAGTTTTAAAATTTATTTCTTGCTAATTTTTGTTGCATTTTTTAACGCAACAGCATTCGCTCAATCCAATGACGAACCAGAGGCATTGGGGCTTCCTGGAGATAATTTGAATTTGTATGCCGTTTTAGATGTTTTTCAAAAATCAAAAACATTAGAGGATTTTGAGAAAGCGATTAATGATGAAGAAGGGAAAATCAATAATCTTGATTTGAACAACGATAATACTATTGATTATATTCAAGTAGTGAGTGAGAAAAAAGGAGATTCTTTTTTTGTGGTTTTACAAGTAGCTGTCAGTTCATCTGAAAAACAAGATGTAGCAGTTGTTGAGGTAACCAAAGATAAAAAAGGACAGGTGTTAGTTCAAATCATTGGTGATGAAGAATTATACGGTAAAGACTATATTGTTGAACCTGCAGAAGTGGCCAAAGTTTCGGGTACTCCAAATCCAGGCTATAAGGGCGAAGGAACGGTTATTATTAACAATAATACGACCAACAATTATAATACGAATAGCGGAACAACGGTTAGTGCTTGGCCAGTAGTAATTTATATGTTTTCTCCATTATTTATTCCTTGGCATTCTCCGTGGTATTGGGGGTATTATCCACCTTACTGGAGACCTTGGCGCCCAGTTTATTATCACAGTTATTGGGGCTATCATAGTCATTATTATGGGAATCATTATTATCATAGAACGGTAATTGTTCGTAATCCTGGTCACAGAGTGTATTACTCTAATCGAAGAACTACTTCGGTTGTGGTAAGAAATAACAGGGTAAATGGAAATTATAGAGCGACTTATGATGGAAGAACATATAGAAAACCTGCTTCTCCATCAGTTAGGCCATCAACGAATCGTCCTACTACACGACCAACAACGCGACCTACGAACTCTAATAACAATATGAGTCGTCCAGCAACTAGGCCGTCTATGCCTTCTGGTAATGGGGCTAAGCCTGCGACAAGACCGTCTGTAAATCCAAGGCCTTCAACTCCTAGTACAAGACCAAGCGCTCCAGTGACACGTCCAAGTGCTCCAACATCAAGGCCAGCTACTAGACCAGCCACTAGACCTGCTTCGGGAAATATGTCAAACAGAGGAAGTAGAAATTAGAATAATTATAAAGAGCTACCTGAAAAGGTAGCTTTTTTTATAGGCGGATACCTGGAGGTAGAAGCTCTTTATAGGAAGGATTTTTTTTAAAGAAAAGAACTATTTTAGGTAAGATTGGGACGGCTTTAAGATTGCGTTCGCTTATATTATCCAGGATTGCTTTGAAAAATTGCTGAATTGTTTCTTCATCAGAAAATGAATCGGGCGCATTGAATTTTGTCAAAAAGATTTTTTTTTCTTGAAAAGAATATTCAAAGATTAAAAGCCCTTCGGGAACAATGGTTTCAAATTGTCTTGCAAAAATATTGTCTTTAATTTCCATTGTTTGGGTTGTTTTTCAGAAATTTGGATTAACTATGGGATTATTCTTTTGTGGTTTCAGAATAATAAATGCAAAGGTAATAAATTGATAATCAATAAATAGTGAATAGGTGATGTTTCTTGAGGTTCTTTTTTTGTTTTTAAAGAAATGAAACTGAAGAAAGTTGATTATTATTTTTCAAGGATAGTTTGTCTTTGTCATTTTAAAACTAAATTTAGCTTGTATTAGATTTGAAATATAATGAGTAAAATTCCAGTTTATTTTATGCCAGGTTTGGCTGCTAGTTCTACTATTTTTGAGAGAATAGACTTGCCTAAGGAGGAATTTGAAGTCATTTTATTAGAATGGGAAATTCCATTGGGCAACGAAACACTTTCTGAGTATGCTAAGCGAATGAGTAATAAGGTTATTCATAAAAACCCAGTGCTCATCGGGGTTTCTTTTGGGGGTATTTTGGTTCAAGAAATGGCAGCTTTTTTGAATCCATTTCGGGTTATAATAATTTCGAGTGTCAAAACAAATTTGGAATTCCCGAGACGAATGAAAGTTGCCAAAACTACCAAAGCCTACAAATTGATTCCTACGAGTTTGATTTTGAATGTAGAGAATTTAGCTAAATTTTCTTTTGGTGAAAAAATAAAAAGCCGACTCAAATTGTATGAAAAATTCCTTTCGGTAAGGGATATTAATTATTTGGATTGGGCTATAGAACAGGTGATTCTTTGGGAACGAACAGAGGTTGATGCAAAAGTGATTCACGTTCACGGGGATGAAGATGATGTGTTCCCTATAAAATATATTTCAAATGCAATTGTAGTAACTGGCGGAAATCACGCGATGATTTTGTTTAGATTCCGATGGTTGAATGAACATTTGCCTGAATTGATACGAAATGGTATAAAAAAAGGCGACTAACTTATGAGTTAATCGCCTTTAGTTTTTATTTAAAATGTATTAGATCTTTTTCATTTGATCTTTCATCATTGTAATTTGTTCTTTCAACATATTTTGTTTGTCTAGCTTTTTTGCTTCATTCAATAAGTTAGTGGCTTCAAGTTTTCTTCTTCTAGAAAGAGCAATTCCAGCTAGGTTTAATTTGGCTACTGCCAAATCCATATCCATAGAAAGTCCTAATTCAATCGCTTTTTTGAAGAACTTTTCAGCTTGGTTGATATTGGTTTGTGAAACCATAATCCCGTGAAGGTAATTAAAGTATCCTTGTTGTTTTTTTACTAATGCTGTTTCAGGATTTTTGATATACGCTAACCATTTTTGAGCGCCAGGAAAATCTTGTTTTCTTAATTTTAAGAAGGCTAGTAAAATAAATTCATTTTTATAATAAAGAAAAATAGGGAAGGCGCTAAGGAATAATAGAAAAATTCCGTTTCCAATATTTGATTCTGTAAATTGCCAAATTCCTGCAATGATGATTAATGCAGCTAAGATAAGTTTGATATTTCTGTGAAACATAATAGGTGTTAAATTTAGATTGCAAAGATAGTAAAAGGAATTAAAAATATTTTTATAAAACTACTTGCTAGAAAAAAAAGTCTTTGTATATTTGCACTCGGTTTTGGAATAAGGGTTAGTCCAAAAGAAATAAAGATACATAAACAAGATTTTTAAAGATACAAAGCAATGAGCAAAAGAACATTTCAACCATCGAAAAGAAAAAGAAGAAATAAACACGGATTTATGGACAGAATGGCGTCTGCGAATGGAAGAAAAGTTCTAGCGCGTAGAAGAGCTAAAGGAAGACATAAATTGACTGTTTCTAGCGAACCTAGACACAAAAAATAATGTTTTCATAAACATCATAAAGGCGTTACTTATTGTTAGTATCGCCTTTTTTTATACCCAAACGCGACTTGCGTAGATTAGTTTCCTCGGAATAAGTACAATAACAACACAATCCCATACAAAATGCCAAAAGACACATCGATAAAATCCGTTTTAATAATAGGTTCAGGACCTATTGTAATTGGTCAAGCTTGCGAATTTGATTATGCAGGTTCGCAATCGGCACGCTCTATTCGTGAAGAAGGAATAGAAGTTATTCTTATCAATTCGAATCCAGCTACAATTATGACGGATCCTTCTATGGCGGATCACGTTTATCTAAAACCTTTAACTACAAAATCTATTATTGAAATTCTTAAAGCGCATCCACAAATTGATGCTGTTTTACCTACAATGGGTGGGCAAACAGCTTTGAATTTATGTTTGGAGGCTGATGAAAAAGGAATTTGGGATGATTTTGGGGTAAAAATGATTGGTGTTGATGTAAATGCAATCAACATCACCGAAGATAGAGAGCAGTTCAAGCAATTGCTCCAAAAGATCAATGTTCCTACGGCTCCTGCTAAAACAGCAACTTCTTTTCTTGAAGGCAAAGAAATTGCTCAAGAGTTTGGTTTTCCGTTAGTAATTCGTCCTTCGTTTACTTTAGGAGGGACAGGAGCTGCTTTTGTGCATACTAAAGAAGAATTTGATGAAAAACTAACCTATGGTTTGGAAATGTCACCAATTCACGAAGTATTGATTGATAAAGCGCTATTAGGTTGGAAAGAATATGAGTTGGAGCTTTTAAGAGATAAAAATGACAACGTAGTAATCATTTGTTCAATCGAGAATATGGATCCTATGGGAATCCACACTGGAGACTCGATTACAGTAGCTCCAGCGATGACTTTATCGGATACGACTTTCCAAAAAATGCGTGATATGGCGATCTTAATGATGCGTTCTATCGGAAATTTTGCTGGAGGTTGTAACGTACAGTTTGCGGTTTCTCCTGATGAAAAAGAAGATATCGTTGCTATCGAAATCAACCCTCGTGTATCTCGTTCTTCTGCTTTGGCTTCTAAAGCTACAGGATATCCAATTGCTAAAATTGCTTCGAAATTGGCTTTGGGCTACAACTTAGATGAACTACAAAACCAAATTACAAAATCTACATCAGCTTTATTTGAGCCAACTTTAGATTATGTAATTGTGAAAATTCCTCGTTGGAATTTTGATAAATTCGAAGGTTCTGATAGAACGTTAGGACTTCAAATGAAATCTGTAGGTGAGGTGATGGGAATTGGACGTTCGTTTCAAGAAGCATTACACAAAGCCACACAGTCATTAGAAATCAAACGTAATGGATTAGGTGCTGACGGAAAAGGGTATACGAATTACGAGCAAATTATTGAAAAACTAACGTTTGCTAGTTGGGATCGTGTTTTTGTAATTTATGATGCTATTGCAATGGGAATTCCGTTGAGTCGTATTCACGAAATTACCAAAATCGATATGTGGTTCTTAAAACAATACGAAGAACTTTATATCTTGGAAAAAGAAATTTCTAACTATAAAGTAGATACTTTATCGAGAGAATTGCTACTTGAAGCGAAGCAAAAAGGCTTTGCAGACAGACAAATTGCCCATATGATGGGTTGCTTAGAGAGTCAAGTACACGAGTTGAGAGAAAAGATGAACATCAATCGTGTGTTCAAATTGGTTGATACTTGTGCGGCTGAGTTTAAAGCACAAACACCATATTACTATTCTACTTTTGAGGCCGAAATAGAAAAAGCCAATGGAGAGCGTTATGTTGATAACGAAAGTATAGTTACAGATAAAAAGAAGATTGTTGTTCTTGGATCAGGACCAAACCGAATTGGTCAAGGAATTGAGTTTGATTACTCTTGTGTACACGGTGTTTTAGCAGCCAAAGAGTGTGGTTACGAAACCATTATGATCAATTGTAATCCAGAAACGGTTTCTACCGATTTTGATACTGCGGATAAATTGTATTTTGAACCTGTTTTCTGGGAACATATTTATGATATCATCAAACACGAAAAACCAGAAGGTGTTATCGTGCAGTTAGGAGGGCAAACAGCTTTGAAATTAGCTGAAAAACTTTCTAAATATGGTATAAAAATCATTGGAACTAGTTTTGAAGCTTTGGATTTAGCAGAAGATAGAGGACGTTTCTCTGATCTTTTGACCGAATTAGAAATTCCTTTCCCTCAGTTTGGAATTGCAGAGACTGCTGATGAAGCTTCGGCTTTAGCAGATAAATTAGATTTCCCATTGTTGATTCGTCCATCTTATGTATTGGGTGGTCAAGGAATGAAAATTGTAATCAACAAACAAGAGTTAGAAGAACACGTAATCAACTTGTTGAAGTCTATTCCAGGTAATAAATTACTCTTAGACCATTACCTAGCAGGAGCTATTGAAGCTGAGGCTGATGCGATTTGCGATGGTGAAAATGTGTACATCATCGGAATTATGGAACACATTGAGCCTTGTGGAGTTCACTCTGGTGATAGTAATGCTACTTTGCCTCCTTTTAATTTAGGGGAATTCGTAATGCAACAAATTAAAGACCATACTAAGAAAATTGCCTTGGCATTGAAAACGGTAGGATTAATCAATATTCAGTTTGCGATAAAAGATGATATGGTTTACATTATCGAAGCGAATCCTAGAGCTTCTAGAACGGTACCGTTTATTGCAAAAGCTTACGGTGAACCTTACGTGAATTACGCTACTAAGGTGATGCTTGGAGTAAATAAAGTGACTGATTTTGATTTCAATCCACAGTTAAAAGGCTATGCTATCAAACAACCAGTTTTCTCATTTAGTAAGTTCAAAAATGTAAACAAAGCTTTAGGGCCAGAAATGAAATCTACTGGTGAGAGCATTTTGTTTATTGATGACTTGAAAGACGACCAATTCTATGAATTGTATTCTAGAAGAAAAATGTACTTGAGTAAATAAACTCAAACTAATTGATAGAAAAAGCCCCTTTTTGGGGCTTTTTTTCGTATCTGATAATTACTATAGAGGGTTTTGTTTTTGTTTCAAATGAAATACCCAGCTTTTATTTGTTCGTAGCTGTTGGTTTGTTATTTCGGCTCCATTCACTCCAAGAGCCTACATACAATTTGGGTATAGTAAAACCAGCAGAATACATTGTTAGTAAAGTATGGCAGGCTGTAATTCCTGACCCACAATGAACAATGGTATTCTCTGTTGAAGATTCTTTGAGGATGGCATTGTATTTTTCTTTTACTACTTCTGGAGCTAAAAATAAACCATTCTCATCTAGGTTTTCAGTAAAAGGAAAATTGATGGCTCCCGGAATATGACCTGCAATTAAGTCAATGGGTTCGCTTTCTCCGTTATAGCGAAAAGCTTCTCTAACATCGATTACGGTATGTGAAGGAAGCTTGGCTACTTTTTCGACTTCATCAATCGAAACCAAAGGCCATTGCCAGGTTGTACAAGGATATTTTTCTGTTTTTGCTATAGAAACGGGTTCTGAATTTACAGGGAAACCTGTTTTTTCTGCTGCTTGAATTCCGCCATTAAGGACTTGTACTTTTTCGTGACCAATAGCACGTAGCATCCACCAAAAACGAGCGGCGGCATTAGCTCCATTTTTATCGTCATAAATTACCACCCAAGTTTGAGGAGTTATTCCTAAATCACCTAAAGTTTTTGAAAAATCTTCAATGCTAGGCAATGGGTGTCTTCCTCCAATTACAACATCAGTTTCGATAGTGGCCAATTGTGTGTTAGCATCTGCAAAAATGGCTCCTTCCAAATGTTTGTTTTCGTAATTAAGTCTAGTGTTTGGACCATTACTAGCATCAACCAATAGGATGTTTTCGGTTTTGTAAATAGTTAGTAGCTCTGTGGCATTTATAATTGGGGATACTGACATATTAAATTTTTTAGTTGGTTTCAAAAGATTTTTTCAAACTATAATATAATAACATTCCTGTAATTTCATTGGTGTAGTTTATGGAGGCACTAAACAAATGATTATTTATGAAAGTGTTATAGATTTCTTGTGTTAATACAAGCCTTTCATTTTTAGCATTGTAGAGCCTAATCGTTATTTTGTAGAATTGACGAGGTCCTAACTTTAGATTTGAAGCTTTTATTTCGGATTTGAGTTCTTTTATTTTAGTATAGGTATTGGTTAATAATTGCACCGAAAAATCCTTGTGTTCTTCTAAAGTTACTTTTTTATCTCCTTTAAGCGATTCGTAACTTGAACTGAAATAGTTGTATTTATTTCTTTCAAAACCAATCAAAATAAGAGGTTTGGAATGGACAACTGTGCCTTCTGGAGTATTGTTTTTGATAAAAACATACCCTTTGTTTTGAAGTTCTTCTGTTGTTTTTAGTTCGGTTACTTTAAATCCTTTGGGTATGGCAATTTTCCAATCAAATAGATTACAGATGAATACGTTGTTCTCTATTTTTCCATTGGTGACTTCTTCTATAATTAGTTCTTCTGGGTCAATATTTATTACTTTTTCTTGTGCGTAAAAAAAAGTAGTAAAACAGAGAAAAAATAATAGAAGGAGGCTATTCTTCATTTGCAATAGCTTTCAAATTAATAATAGCATCGCCTGTAAGATTAGCGACATGTTTGGTAATTTTTTCGATATCCCAATCCCACCACTTAAGTTCTAAAAGTGTTTCAATTTGTTCATCTGAGAATCTTTTTTTAATCACTTTTGATGGGTTGCCTCCCATTATCGAGTATGGTGGAACATCTTTGGTTACTGTTGTATTGGCGGCAATTATGGCACCGTCACCAATTGTTATTCCTGGTAAAATTGTTACATTGTAACCTATCCAAACATCATTGCCAACTATTGTATTTCCTTTGTTCGGATATGTTTTGTCTTTCATAGCATTTTGCCAATCGTGTCCAAAGATTGCAAAGGGATACGAACTAATGCTTTGGGTTAAATGGTTCGCTCCGTTCATAATAAACGTCACGTCAGAGGCAATCATACAAAACTTACCAATAATCAATTGATCTCCTATAAAATCAAAATGATATTTTACATTTTTTTCAAAATTAGCCACATCTTCAAAATCATCATAATAGGTGTAATCTCCAACGATAATGTTGGGATTGGTGATTATGTTTTTTAAAAAGCATAATCTTGTGTAGTTTTCGAGTGGAAATTTTTGATCTTTATCAGGATATTGCATGTTGCTCTTCTGGTATCTCTTTCTGAATGCTATTTATTTTAGATTTTTTTTAAAAAAGTCAATGGTTCTTGTCCAAGCCAATGTTGCTGCTTTTTCATCATATCTTGGCGTAGTATTGTTGTGAAAACCATGATTTACATCGGGATAGATAAAGGCTGTGTAATCAACTTTGTTTTGTTTTAAAATGGTTTCATAGGCGGGCCAACCTTCATTTACTCGAGTGTCTAAGGCTGCATATTGTATCAAAAGCGGTGCTTTTATTTTAGCAGCATCTTCTGCGCTAGGTTGTCCTCCGTAAAACGGAACAGCTGCACCTAATTTTGGAATGCGAACGGCTATCATGTTGGCAATCCAACCACCAAAGCAAAATCCAACCACCCCTACATGGCCATTACAATCTTTATGGTCTTTTAAAAATTCGTAGGCGGCAATAAAATCTTCGAGCATTTCCTCACGGGTACGTTTTTTTTGTAATTCACGGCCAGCATCATCATTTCCGGGATATCCACCAAGCGGGCTTAAAGCATCGGGAGCTAATGTGATAAAACCTTCTGGTGCTCCTCTTCTTCCAACGTCTTCAATGTAAGGATTTAGACCTCTGTTTTCATGAACTACAATAATGCCTGGAAGTTTTTTCTTTTTATCTGTTGGTTTTGAAAGTAATCCTTTGATTGTTCCGCCTCCTTTAGGGGACGGATAGCTAATCATTTCTGACTGTAATCTTGGGTCATCGGCTGCTATAGTTAGAGTGTCCTTGTAATTTGGTGTCATAAAATTGAGTAGGGTAGGAACAGTCAAACTGCCCACTGCAAAAAGCGATAATTTTTCAATAAATTGCCTTCTTTCAATTTTGTTATGAGCATAATCATCATATAAATCAAAAACTTCTTGGCTAATGTCTGCTTTGGTGATTTCTTTCATAGTTGGTTGTTTTTTTGTTATGTAGGTTTTATTTGTTGAGTAATAAATCTATGACTCCAAGAGTTAAGGCGGCTCCAATATTATTAGTTCCGTAAGGGTTAAAAGAATCTATTTTTGCCCCTCTAGGATACATTGCATTTTGTGGAATATAAAACGATTTACTGTATTTTGCTTCTTGATTTTTTAAATAAAATGTATCGTTCAAACCGCTTGTTGGATTATAGACATTCAACGAATAGGGTGTCGTGTGCGTTTTGAAACTAAAATTCGGATAAGTAAATTGAATGCTGTTATAATTTGAAAACGCCAATTTAGGTTGAAAAGTTGCAAGAGGAATTGGCATTTTGAAGTGTTGAGCATTCATTTGAGAAGTAGCAAATACAATTATGAAAAATAATGTTCTCATAGTTAGAAGGTTTTAGCACATAAAAATAACTTTTTTTTCGTTTACATAATGAGTCATTGCAAACTCTAGCGTTATTTAGTTATTTTTATTGCATTAAAATTAACTAAAATATTGTTTTTGGTATATAATCATCAAATTTTATGGCACTTTTTCAACGATTGAATTCCAAATTAACACCCATTATCAATACTGGATTTGGGACCAATGCTACTGTGAACGGAAAACGCTTTTTGGACAAGGAAGGTAGTGCAAGAGTGAAACGTTTAGGATTGACTTTTTTTGAAAGAAATAGTTGGTACCATACGCTTTTGGATTTACCTACTTGGAAGTTTCTTCTATTGTTGTTGTTGTTTTACATAGGTATTAATTTTGTTTTTGCTTATTTGTATTTCGTCATCGGAATAGAACACTTAAATGGTATAGCGACGACTCAAAGTCAATGGGAGCAGTTTGGACAAGCTTATTTTTTTAGTGCACAGACCTTTACTACTGTAGGATATGGTCATATAAGCCCCGTTGGTTTTTTAACTAGTTCGCTCTCTGCAGCCGAGGCTTTAATTGGTCTACTAAGTTTTGCAATTGCTACAGGTTTGTTTTTCGGGCGTTTTAGTAAGCCTAGAGTATATCTGAAGTTTTCGGAAAATGCGATTATCGCACCATATCAAGGTGGAACAGCATTTATGTTTAGAATGGCGCCCTACAAAAACACGAATTATTTGGATACAGAAGTCAATGCAACATTTGGTTTGAGTATAGAAGAAAACGGAGTATTGACGAATAAGTTTTATACGTTAGATTTAGAGATTAGTAAAGTGAATACCCTAATGCTAAGTTGGACAATTGTGCATCCCATTACCGAAAAAAGTCCATTTTATCAATTTACTGCGCAAGATTTCGAAACCTTACAGGGTGAAATATTAGTTTTTATTAAAACTTTTGATGATATGTACAGCACAACGGTTGCCACAAGAACTTCTTATATTTTTAAAGAAGTTGTCTATGGCGCCAAGTTTAAACCGATGTTTGAAAGTAGTACAAAACACTCGCATACTTTAATACATTTAAATCAGCTCAATGATTTTGAAAAAGTAACATTATAATTACTATTTTTTTTATTGTTTATCGAAAAAAATATTTTACTTTTGTTTAATAAATTTGAAAAAACAATGAACAATATTAAAAATGTATTTAGCATCAAAGACCTAGAAAATCTCTCAGGGATTAAAGCACATACGATTCGTATTTGGGAAAAACGATACAATGTTTTGCAACCCATGCGAACAGATACTAATATTCGTTTATATGACCTTCATAGTCTTCAAAAGTTACTAAACATAACTTTGCTTCATGATTATGGGTACAAAATATCCAAGATTGCTACCTATTCAGAAGAAAAAATCCCATCCTTAGTTCGTGAGATTATCACCACAAAAAATGCCAATAATCACGCAATTAGTGATTTTAAAATGGCAATGATGAATTTTGACCAAGATTTGTTTTTTAAAACGTACGATTGGTTAATTGCAAAAAAAACATTCAAAGAGGTTTTTTTGCAAGTGTTTGTTCCTTTGATGAATGAATTGGGTTTATTATGGCAAACCGACACTATTACACCAGCACATGAGCATTTTGTGAGCTATTTGATTAAACAAAAATTACTAATTAATATTGAGCAATTACAAACGCAGCCTGTACAACATCATGATAAAGTATTTGTATTGTCTTTGCCAATGAATGAAATTCATGAGCTAGGTTTGATGTATTTGCATTACGAAATTTTGTTGCAAGGCTATAAAACGGTTTATTTGGGCGAAAGCATGCCAATTGATAACCTTAAGGTGTTGAAAAATAATTTTGGTCCTATTGTATATATCACTTACATGACTGTACAGCCAGATCGTGAGGCAATAGATAATTATGTATCAACAATGGAGTCGGAGTTGTTGGGCGATGGTACGCAATTGTGGTTTATTGGTCGATTGGTTGAGAATATTGATAGAGATAAAATTGCCTCTGAAACGCATATTTTTCAATCCATAACAGAATTAGTAGACGCAATTTAAATCCCAAATAATGCCCCTCTTATAATGAAAAAAATTACGATTATAGGCTCAGGTTTTTCTGCTTTATCCGCCTCTTGTTATTTGGCCAAAAGCGGCCACGATGTTACTATTTTTGAGAAAAATGCAACAATTGGCGGAAGAGCAAGGCAGATGAAATCCGCTGGTTTTACTTTTGATATGGGTCCGAGTTGGTACTGGATGCCAGATATTTTTGAACGTTTTTTTGCCGATTTTAATAAAAAGCCAAGTGATTATTACGAGCTAATTAAGCTCTCACCAGCATATCGTGTATATTTTGGTGTAGATGATTTTATAGCCATTGCAGATAATCTTGACGAAATTGTAACCACTTTTGAAAATATCGAAAAAGGAAGTGGCAAAGTCCTAAGAGCTTTTATGGCCGAAGCGCAAAGCAATTATGATATTGCCATCAAGGATTTGGTGTATCGACCTGGCGTTTCTCCGTTAGAATTAGTGACAACAAAAACAGCCCAAAAAGTTGGTCAGTTTTTTAGCAATATCAGTCGTGATGTTCGCAAAAAGTTTACCAATCCAAGATTGATTCAGATTCTTGAATTTCCAGTTCTTTTTTTAGGAGCCAAACCTTCGGACACACCTTCGTTTTATAGTTTTATGAACTATGCCGATTTTGGTTTAGGAACTTGGCATCCCAAAACAGGAATGTTTGACGTGGTTTTAGCTATGGAAAGTTTGGCTAGGGAGTTGGGAGTGAAATTTGTTACCAATGCAGCTATCGAAAAAATTGTAGTAGAAAACAAAACAGCCAAAGCTGTTGTTATCAATGGACAAACGATTACTTCTGATGTAGTCTTGAGCGGTGCGGATTATCATCATACCGAAACCTTATTGGACAAAGAGCATCGGGTTTACTCAGAAGCCTATTGGGAAAGCCGTGTCTTTGCACCTTCCTCATTATTGTTTTATGTAGGTTTTGATAAAAAAATAGAAAATATTTCGCATCACGCTTTATTTTTTGATGTTGATTTTTACCAACACGCAAAAGATATTTACGATGAACCACAATGGCCAAAAGAACCGTTGTTTTATGCTAATTTCCCCTCTCTTACTGACCCAACTGCAGCACCAGAAGGTATGGAATCTGCTTTCTTTTTAGTGCCTTTAGCACCAGGAATTAATGATAGCGAAGCGTTGAGAGAACAGTATTTTGATAAAATAATTGCTCGTTTTGAGCAACTTACACAACAAACTGTGAAAAATAATATTATATTTAAACAATCATTCTGTAAAAATGATTTTGTTTCTGAATATAATTCATACAAAGGAAATGCCTATGGTATGGCCAATACGCTACTCCAAACGGCTTTTTTGAGACCAAAATTGAAAAGTAAAAAAGTAAACAATTTATATTTCACTGGACAATTAACAGTGCCAGGACCAGGCGTTCCACCTGCATTAATTTCAGGAAAGTTAGTATCAGAGTTAATTAATAAAAAATTTTCAGAAGCGTAAATTATGAAGCAATTATTTGATGATGTATCTTTTAAGTGTAGTAAGTTAGTTACCAAAAGCTATAGTACTTCTTTCTCTTTGGCCGTAAAAATGCTGGCGCCAAGTATTCGAGAAGATATCTATAATATATATGGTTTTGTCCGTTTTGCTGACGAAATTGTTGACTCTTTTCACGGATATCAAAAAGAACAATTGATTCAAGATTTTGAAACCGATTATTACAAGGCATTGGCTTCAGGAATTAGTTTGAATCCTATTCTGAATGCCTTTCAAATCACTGTAAAAAAGAACAATATTTCTGATGATTTGGTGCAAGCTTTTCTAAAAAGTATGAAAATGGACTTGGTAAAATCAAAGTATAATACCAAGGCGGAATACGATGATTATATCTACGGTTCAGCGGATGTGGTGGGTTTAATGTGTCTTAAGGTTTTTGTTCAAGGCAATCAAGAAAAATACGATGCCCTTAAAGACGAAGCGATGAGATTGGGCTCTGCTTTTCAAAAAGTGAATTTCTTGAGAGATTTAAAAGACGACAATTTGGTTTTGAATCGCAATTATTTTCCAGGAGTAGACCTTCGTTCTTTTGATGATGAAGCAAAAAAAGCGATTATTGCTGAAATTGATGAAGACTTTAAAGCAGCAAGAGAAGGCATCAAGAAATTACCGCTTGAAGCTAAATTTGGTGTTTTTACAGCCTATGTCTATTACAAAAAACTTTTGAATAAGTTAGAACGCACTCCTTCACACAAAATCGGCACATCAAGAATACGCGTTTCTAATTATTCCAAAGCGGGATTATTGGCGCAATCTTTCGTAACGTACAAGTTGCGATTAGTTTAATATTTCATTTCAAATTCATTCAAAATGCTTAATTTTTTCATATTTCTAGGAGTTTTTCTTTTTATGGAGTGCGTCACTTGGTGTACACATAAGTTCGTGATGCACGGTTTTATGTGGTATTTTCACGCCGACCACCATCAGCCAAAATATGCACATATCTTTGAGCGTAACGATATTTTCTTTGTCATTTTTGCCATTCCTAGTATTCTCCTTTTTTATTTTGGTGTAGAAGGTGGTCTTAATTATTTGTTTTTTATCGGATTGGGTATCTTTTTTTATGGATTGTGTTACTTTCTAATCCACGATGTATTGATTCATCAACGCTTCAAATGGTTCAAAAACACCAACAACAAATATCTTATTGGGCTACGAAAAGCACACAAAGTACACCACAAACATTTAGGTAAAGAACACGGTGAATGTTTCGGAATGCTATTCGTCCCGTTCAAATATTATAAAATGTAGTTTTTGGGCGTGCCCCCCGAAACACGAGTATACTAACGACACGATTCTCCAATCGGGGGTCGGGTCATCCATTCCCGCTTTGTTGTAGTGGCCTTTATCGCCCCTACAACAAGAGCTCCATTACTACCCCTCACGCAGGGAAATCAACACCATTTATCGCATACATTATGAAAGTATATAAATTAGAAACCGTGCAACACGTCAACGCAACTCTTGACGAATGTTGGGCTTTTTTTTCCAGTCCACAAAATCTGCAAAAAATTACGCCTTTAGATATGGGGTTTCAAATCGTAGATTTCGACGGAAGAACCGCCTATCCAGGTCAAGTGATACAATACAAAGTGTCGCCTTTAGCAGGAATAAAACTAAGTTGGATGACCATCATTACAGCCGTAAAAGACAAAAGCTATTTTATAGACGAGCAGCGTTTTGGTCCCTATACGTTGTGGCATCACAAACATTTCTTTGAAGCCACCGAAAACGGAGTAAAAATGACGGATGTTGTTCATTACGCCCTTCCTCTTGGTTTTTTGGGTCGCATTATGAACACACTTGTGGTCAAAAGCAAGTTAAAAGAAATATTCTCTTATCGAGAAAAAGCCGTAGATGAACTTTTTAATACCAAATAATGACTGCCCAGCCTATTACTGTTTTTTGGTTTCGTCGCGATTTGCGCTTAGAAGATAATGTAGGCTTGTATCAGGCATTACAAAGTGGCTATCCAGTACTTCCTCTTTTTATTTTTGATGATGCCATTTTGGAGCATTTACCCAAAGACGATGCTAGAGTCACTTTTATCTACGAATCATTATCGAAAATCAACGAAAAATTAGCCGAATTTGGAAGTTCTCTTTTGGTAAAAAAAGGAAAAACCCAAGATGTTTGGCAACAATTAATAACCGAATTTGAGGTCAAAGCGGTTATTTTCAATAAAGATTACGAACCTTATGCCATAAAGAGAGACCAACAGATTACTGAATTGTTAGCTCAAAATGGGGTAAAAGTGCAGGCATTCAAAGACCAAGTCATTTTTGAAGAAGCCGAAATCACCAAGGCCGACGGTTTGCCTTACACTGTCTACACGCCCTATAAAAACAAATGGCTAGAAAAATATCGTACACTAGCTCCCGTTGTGGAATATGATACTACTGTTTTTTCTAAGAATTGGTTGGTAAGTACTTTTGTGTTTCCTTCTTTATCTGCTATTGGTTTTGAAAGGAGTGCCATCAAAGTCAAACCCCACAATTTGACTAAAATTGTTACCTATCACGAAACGCGTGATTTTCCCGCATTAGATACTACCTCTTATTTGTCGCCACATTTGCGATTTGGCACTGTTAGTGTTCGAAAATTAGTGAATTGGGCCGCACGAAAAAATGATGTTTTCTTGAGCGAACTCATCTGGAGAGAATTTTTTATGCAAATCCTCTATCATTTCCCCAAAGTAGTGCAACACAATTTTAAATCGGCTTACGATGGCATAGAATGGCGCAATGACGAAGCTGATTTTCAAAGGTGGTGTTCAGGAAATACAGGCTATCCTATGGTGGATGCAGGTATGCGCGAACTCAATGCTACGGGTTATATGCACAATAGAGTGCGTATGGTAGTGGCTAGTTTTTTGTGCAAACATTTGTTATTGCCTTGGCAATGGGGCGAAGCCTATTTCGCTCAAAAACTCTTAGATTATGATTTGTCTGCCAATGTGGGCAATTGGCAGTGGGCTGCTGGGACAGGCTGTGATGCCGCTCCTTATTTTAGAGTGTTCAATCCCGATATTCAATTACAAAAATTTGATTCCAAAGGACAATACATCCGAAAATGGATTCCTGAATTTGATTTAGGCTACGGCGCACCTATGGTGGAACACGCTATGGCAAGAGACCGCGCCATTGCGACTTATAAGACAGGGATTCTGAAATAAATCATTAATTAAGAAATAATTAAGTTTTCATTTTAAAAAACAATCATAATAAAAAGTATTTTTGCTCTATGAAATTACGATTTTTTATATTCACGCTACTTTTTTTAGGACTCTTTTGTGTTCCAATGAAAGGCTATGCTTGTGCTACAATTAAATCGACTCATAAAATCAGTACTTCAAAATGCGAGTCTTCAAAAACACAAAAGCAAACGTGTTGCGAAAATCATTCAAATAAGAAGTCTAATCCATGTTCAGGAAAATGTGGAAGCACCAAATGCTTAACTTCTTGCACTTCATTTAATTTATTTCTAAATATTGAGTTTACATTTGAATCAAGCATCTTTGAAAATTTCATTCAAAAAACTACTTTTTATTATGTAGATCCTTTCGTTTCTACTGGTCATGTTTCTATTTGGTTACCCCCGAAAATAATATAATTTTTTTGTTCCTAGCCATAGTTGTTTTTATTTCAGAATAGAAACCTATGAAAAAAATATATTAAATCTAAATAGAATTAAAATGAAACAAATATCAAAAATTTTGGTAGTAATCGCTGTATTATTATCGACCATAACTTCACAGGCAAAACAAGTAATTCCTGCAAAAGGAACCAACCAATTTCAAAATACTAATACCGAGCCAGTAGTTATCAAATCAATGGGTGAGGCACAAAAAGACGATCAGGTCACTTCAGTTTTCGATACCTATTTTTCTGTTAAAGACGCTTTGGTCAGCAGCAATGGAAATCAAGCTTCAGAAAAAGCAAAACAAATGCTTTCAGCTATTAAAAGCGTTAAAATGGAAAAATTGGATATAAAAGTCCATATGGTTTGGATGAAAGTATTGAAAAATTTGACTGAAGATGCTGAGCATATCTCCGAAACAAAAGATCCAAAACACCAAAGAGATCATTTTATTACCTTGTCTCAAAATGTATATCAATTAATGAAAGTATCCAAGCAAGCTGCGCCAGTTTACTTCCAACATTGTCCAATGGCAAATGGAGGAAAAGGAGCCGATTGGCTTAGTAAAGAGAGCGCTGTCAAAAATCCATATTATGGATCAATGATGCTAACTTGTGGTAAAGTAGTGGAAACTATAAAATAATTTTAAGGCGAAATGTTTTCATTTCGCCTTATTAATTTGATATACTATGATAGATATAAAAAAAAGGATGAGACTACTGAAAGTCTGTTTAGTGTTAATGCTGCTTTCAGTTGCAAGTTTTGCTCAAAATGTGGTGCGATATGATTTGTATGTACGTGATACCATAGTCAATTTTACCGGTCAACCCAAGAGAGCTATTGCGGTAAACGGTCAAATTCCAATGCCTACCTTGACTTTTACAGAAGGAGATATAGCTGAAATTTATGTGCATAATGAGTTAAAAGAATCCACATCTCTGCACTGGCATGGATTGTTTTTACCCAATAAAGAAGACGGTGTTCCCAATTTGACTCAAATGCCAATTGCTCCTAATACGACGCACAAATATACTTTTCCCATTATACAAAGCGGAACCCATTGGTATCACAGCCATTCAGGTTTGCAAGAGCAAATAGGAATGTATGGCTCTATGATTTTGAAAAAGAAAAACGCAGACAAACAGTTTAGAAAAGGAATTGATGATTTGCCTACTATTCCCATCATTTTGAGTGAATGGACCGATGCCAATCCTAATAATGTGCATAGAATGTTGCACAACGCATCGGATTGGTTTGCCATACAAAAAGGAACTACTCAAAGTTATGCTGAAGCTATTGCACAAGGACACTTTGGTACTAAATTGAATAATGAATGGAAGCGCATGAACGCTATGGATGTAAGCGATGTTTTCTATGATGCTTTTTTAATTAATGGTAAAAAGGAAACACAATTATCGCAATTCAAGGCCGGTGATAAAGTACGCTTACGCATTTCAAATGGAGGCGCTTCTACTTATTTTTGGCTAACTTATGCTGGCGGAAAAATAACAGTTGTGGCTAACGACGGAAATGATGTTGAACCTATCGAGGTGGATCGCTTGCTTATAGCTGTTTCTGAAACCTACGATGTAGTAGTTACTATACCAAATGATGGAGCGTCCTACGAATTTTTGGCAACTGCAGAAGACAGAACGAAATCAACTTCATTGTATTTAGGAAATGGACCAAAAAAATTAGCCAAACCATTACCTAAATTAAAGTATTTTGAGGGAATGAAAATGATGAATGGTATGATGAAAATGAATGGGGATTTAGATGATATGGGAATGAGCATGAGTTTGAATCAAATGGATATGAATGTAGTAATGTATCCTGAAATTACGGGTGAAGCAAAAAAAGCTACGAGTAAAAAGACTATGAATATGTCTGAAAGTGACTATGATAGTAATGCCCTTTCCGATATTGTAACGCTCAATTATGCTATGTTAAAATCACCTTGGAAAACTAGTTTGCCCAAGGATGCTCCAGTAAAAGAATTGCGTTTTGAACTTACTGGAAATATGAATCGGTACGTATGGAGCTTAAATAATAAAGTAGTTTCTGAAACCGATAAAATATTGATTAAAAAGGGAGAAAACGTTCGGATTACCATTTATAATGGATCCATGATGAGACATCCAATGCATTTGCATGGTCATGATTTTAGGTTACTTAACAATCAAGGTGATTATGCTCCTTTGAAAAATGTGGTTGATATCATGCCAATGGAAACAGATACGTTGGAATTTAATGCTAATGTGGAAGGAGATTGGTTTTTTCATTGTCATATCTTGTACCACATGATGGCAGGAATGGGTAGGGTTTTTACTTATGAAAATCAGGCTGCAAATCCTTTGATTCCCAATCCTAAATTGGCGCAAAAGCAATTGTTTGCCGAAGATCGAATGTTTCATTTTATGTCTGAAAATGACTTTGCCACCAATGGAAACGATGGAGAAGTCATGTTTAGTAATACTCGGTGGAGTATTGGAACCGAATGGAGATTGGGCTATAACGATCATCATGGGTACGAAACAGAAACTCATATTGGGCGGTACTTGGGTAAAATGCAATGGATAATGCCCTTTGTTGGATTTGATTGGAGATACAGAAAAATGAATTTAGGACAACAGGAAAAAAATCTGTTCGGACAATCTAATACAAAAGATAACCGTTCTGTAGTAAGTTTGGGAATAGAATATGTATTACCTATGTTGGTAAAACTACAAACTGAAGTGTATTCGAATGGAAATGTTCGACTACAATTAGAACGAAAGGATATCCCAATTTCGAAACGCTTACGAATGAATGTGATGTGGAATACGGATAAAGAGTATATGGCAGGATTACGCTATATTACCGGAAGGAATTTTGGTATTACCACACATTATGATAGTGATATGGGGCTTGGATTTGGAATTAATTTGAATTATTAAAGAGAATCAAAACTAATGGTAAAAAAACAAATGAAAATCTATATCAAAAATATGGTGTGCCCTCGTTGTATTATGGTGGTACAATCTGAGTTGGAAAAGAGCGGGTTTACGCCACTTTCCGTATCTCTTGGTGAAGTAGTTTTTGAAAAGGATCTTGCTGTAAGTGACCAAGAAATTATAGCTAAAACACTTCAAAATGTTGGTTTTGAAATTATCGAAGACCAAAAAAAGCAAGGCGTTGAAAAAGTAAAAAACTTGATTATTGATTTGGTTCAAAATCAAAATTCGACACTCAAAAACACCCTTTCCGACTATTTGAGCACCCAATTGGATTGTGATTATAAATACATTACTACTTTGTTTACCGAACTCGAAGGCACTACGATTGAGAAATATTTCATTGCTCAAAAAATTGAAAAAGTAAAAGAGTTATTAGTATACAACGAATTGACTTTAAGTGAAATTGCATTCCAGTTGCAGTATTCCAGCGTGGCACATTTGAGCAATCAATTCAAAAGCGTAACGGGATTAACACCAAGTTATTTCAAAAATATTCGCACCGAACGACGCATTCCCCTAGACCAAGTGAAAGCATAATTTTTATTGTTCACCTTCCGAATTTGTTGTAATTCTTTAGGATAATTGTGTAATACTTCTCAATTTGATTCCAAGTAATTTTGTACTGTAATTTAAACAGTTCATTATGAAAACTACTATAAAGAGACAAATTCCTGTTTTACAAATGGGATGTGCGTCTTGCGCCAATAGAATCGCTACTACGGTTCAAGCCTTAAACGGGATTGTTTCAGCCGAAGTTAACTATGCTTCGACGATGCTTTCTCTTGAGTTTCTGCCAAAAATCATTACCCTATCCGAAGTCCAAAAAGCGGTGCAAGACGCAGGCTATGATCTGTTTATTGAAGAAGAAGTCAATGAAAATAAAACCTTATCTTCGATTCAAGAAGAAAAAATAACCACTTTAAAAAACAAAACCATTTGGGCTTTGCTATTGGCTTTGCCTATTGTAATTATTGGAATGTTTTTTATGGAAATGCCTTATGCTAACGAAATTATGTGGGTGTTAGCAACTCCAGTTGTTTTCGGATTTGGAAGCAGTTTTTTTATAAATGCTTGGAAGCAAGTTCAACATCGTTCGGCCAATATGGATACTTTGGTCGCTTTGAGTACGGGAGTCGCGTATGTGTTTAGTGTTTTCAACACATTGTTTCCGGAGTATTGGCATCAAAAAGGCCTACACGGACACGTTTATTTTGAAGCAGCAGCTGTAGTAGTAGCTTTTATCTTATTAGGCAAATGGTTAGAAGAAAACGCCAAATCCAATACTTCTACTGCCATAAAAAAGTTAATGGCGTTGCAACCTAATGAGGTTACTTTGTGGCTAGACAACGAGGAGCAAAAAGTAATTTCCATCGAACAAGTCAAAGTTGGGGATCGATTGCTGGTAAAACCTGGCGAGCGTATTGCAGTCGATGGGGTCGTGATAAGTGGCGATTCCTATGTAGATGAAAGTATGTTAAGCGGCGAACCCATTCCCGTACTCAAAATGGCAAATGAAAAAGTTTGGGCGGGTACGTTGAATCAAAAAGGGAGTTTGGTATTCCAAGCAGTTCAAATTGGCTCCGAAACCCTTTTGGCACACATCGTCAAAACAGTTCAAGACGCACAAGGAAGTAAAGCCCCAGTTCAAAAAAAGGTCGATTTTATCGCTAGTATTTTTGTGCCTGTGGTTATGGCGATTGCGGTTGTAGCTTTTGTTTTGTGGTGGATTTTAGGAGGAGAAAATGGTTTTACACAAGGAATTTTGGCTTTAGTTACCGTTTTGGTGATTGCTTGTCCGTGTGCCTTGGGATTGGCAACTCCTACCGCAATTATGGTTGGAGTAGGCAAGGGTGCCGAAAATGGAATACTCATTAAAGATGCACTGAGTTTAGAATTGGCACAAAAAATAGACACCATCGTTCTAGATAAAACAGGTACTATCACCGAAGGAAAACCTAAAGTAACGGATGAACTGTGGAGTACTGTCGATTCTCATTTACGTTCTATTTTGTTGAGTATTGAATCGCAATCAGAGCATCCTTTGGCCGAAGCCGTTGTCCATTATTTGCAAGGAGTTCCAATGGTTTCGATTACTAATTTCGAGAGTGTTACAGGGCAAGGTGTTCGAGCCAAAGTAGAAGGTAAAGATTATTTTGTGGGGAATCCCTCTTTTTTAAAAGCCAACCAAATCGAAATTTATGAAGACTTTCTTCAAAAGACTACCATTTGGGAAGCCGAAGCCAAAACCGTAATTGGCTTTGCCAATGCAACTAGAGTTTTAGCGCTCTTGGCTATTTCGGATGCAGTAAAACCAACTTCGGTGGCTGCTATTCGTGAGTTAGAACAGATGGGCATTGCTGTCTATATGCTGACGGGCGATGCTGAAAAAACCGCGCAAGCGATGGCTACACAAACGGGAATTACTCACTACAAAGGCGGAGTGTTGCCTCAACAAAAAGCCGATTTTATCAAAGAATTGCAAGCTCAAGGCAAAACAGTAGCGATGGTGGGTGACGGCATAAACGACAGCACCGCATTGGCTCAAGCCGATGTCAGTATTGCTATGGGAAAAGGAAGCGCCATTGCGATGGAAGTCGCCAATATGACGCTAATGACCTCCGATTTACATAAGATTCCGCAAGCGATACGCTTGTCTAAAGCTACCGTAGCTACGATTCACCAAAATTTATTTTGGGCTTTTATCTATAATGTGATTGGGATTCCTATCGCGGCGGGTATTTTATTTCCTTTCAATGGCTTTTTACTTAACCCAATGCTCGCGGGTGCAGCTATGGCACTGAGTAGTGTAAGTGTGGTAAGCAACAGTTTACGATTGAAATTGAAAAAGTTATAGGGAAGTAAACTTTTAAATAAACAAATTCCAAATTCCAAATTCCAAGTGGCCACAGTAGCTTTGGAATTTGGAATTTAAATTTTGGGATTTATCTCGAAACTTCGGGATGAGGATTTGTCAATTTAAAATCAATCTTTTTTATTTTGTTGTTCGGTATGATTTTGATTTCCATTAAGCATTGTGTCTCCCTCGTTTAGTCCGTTTGACATTCCGACCATAAATGCTGTAATAATTAGAATAATTTTTCTTTTTATCCAAAGAAGAGGTCGTTTAGATTTCTCTAAACGTGTTTTATTGTTTTTATACATTTTGTAGATGATAAAAGATTATACATTTTTTATATTCTTATGCGCGGAATCGCATAAATGCTTAAAAATTAATTTATGCTATGTATAAACTTTTGTATGCGTTTTTTGAAGTAATCAATTCATTTATAAAGATGTTTTGGGACATCATAGCGCTTACTTCTTGATAAAGTAGTGTTTGAATTTTTAAAAGAACCTTGACTTGAAGATTAATAAAATCTTTGATGTCTAGACATAAAAATAGAATTGGAAAGGAGGTAATCTTAGATGAATTTACTTGCTTGAAGAAGTACAATTCGGAATCTTTCGTGTTTAATTCTGTTTTGAGAATTACTTTCGAGAATTGATAATAAGTTGCTGAATTTGTTTGAGAATGTAAAGTACAATCATTAACAACTAGTCCAAAAACTAGAATGAGAGAAAGAAGATATTTTATGTTTTTGTTCAATCTAATTAATTCTAATTGCTTGTTTGAGTTTGGTGTTTTTTAGCTGATTATTTTTTTCTAAACGAAACTACAAATAAATTGGATAATTTCACCAAGTCTTCAACCTAAAGTTTTAACTCAAGTTTCAATTTTTAAAATGACAAAATCAATTTTTTGATTTTTTCCACCTTGTTAAATAAAACTAAAGTTTTTTTGTAAAAATTATTTTATCGGAGCTAACATCCCTGAAGCAACAAATTCCAAATTCCAAGTAGTCGTACAAGCCTTGGAATTTGGAATTTGCCCCAATTAGGGGATTGGAATTTATTTCTTAACCAATTTATTAATCATGCCTTCAAAGATGAAGCCATGAAAAGGGAGAACGGAGTACCAATACAATTTGCCCCAAAAACCATGCGGTTTGAAAGTGGCGGCTTGGTATAACGTATTGTGTATGATTTTGAATTCTAACCAAGCTTCTCCTGGGAGTTTCATTTCGGCATACAAAACGAGCTTGCCTTCTTTTTTGTTGGCATACAATACCCGCCAAAAATCCAAAACGTCACCTGAATGAATGTCGTGTTTGTTGGTACGTCCCCTGCGAAGACCTACGCCTCCAACTAATTTATCAAGAAAACCTCGTATCTCCCAAAGCCAGTCGCCATAGTACCAACCTGTTTCACCGCCAATAGACCAAATGCGTTCTGTGGTGTAGGAGCGGTTAAGGATTTCTTTTTTGCGACGATCGATAAAGCAATTCTTTTTAGGTACTTTCAGGTAATCGGCAACACTCCCAGTGAATTGACCGCTAATCATAGCGTCTTTCCAACTTGATACAATGTCGTCTTTGTCTATTTTAACAAGTGCTCGCGAAACGGCTTCGCTATACCTCATTGGAGAAACTCCTAGTAGTTTATTAATGCGGTTGTCTTTGCAAACTACTTCTACTTTCATACTGCTGACTAAAGCAGCAGCGAGTTTGTAAGTAGTTGAAGTAACAAAGTACAACCAATAAGATGACAATTTGGGCGTCATTACTGGAACTGTGTAGATGTAACGTTTCAGCCCTGCCGCTTGTGCAAATCCCAAGAGCATTTCTTTGTAAGTTAAAATATCAGGGCCACCAATGTCAAAGTTTTGATCGTAAGTTTCCGGTTGATGTAAACTTTTTATCAAAAATGCTAAAACATCCGTAATGGCTATCGGTTGGCATTTGGTATTGAGCCATTTTGGAGTAATCATAACAGGAAGTTTGTTTACCAAATCACGGATAATTTCAAAAGAAGCACTTCCTGAGCCTACAATAATCCCTGCTCTTAAAGTTGTGATGGCAAAAAGACCTGTTTTAAGGACATCTTCAACGGCTTTACGAGAGGCCAAATGTTTGGATAAAATAACATCATTGACAATACCACTCAAATAAATTACTTGTTTTACTCGAGTGAGGTTCATTCGGTCTACAAAATTCAAAGCAGAGGCATATTCCAACTCATCATAATTCTTGGCCGAACCTGACATCGAATGAATCAAATAATAAGCGGCATCAATCTCATTGGGAATAGAAATTAGAGTTTCTTGGTTGAGAAAGTCTACTTCTATTACTCGTACTTGATTTACATATTCTTCGGGTATTGTAAAACGATCTTTGTCTCTTACACAACAAATCACATGATGCCCTTGGGCCACTAGCAAAGGCAGTAGTCGCTTTCCAATATATCCTGTGGCTCCTGTTAAAAGAATATTCATTTGTTTGTTAATTTATTGATAACAATATAGTTAAAAAAATTGTATAATCTTAGAAATAACCGATAGTATTGCTAAAATTATCGATAAAACGGTCTGAATCATGTTTTTTTGATTACTAATTCTTATATTTTTTCTGGTCAATTATTGTTGGTAATCTAGAATTCCATTTGATTATTTTTTTATTTTTCTATAATTTGAATCAAACGGAGTTTATATTTTAAAACTAACCATACCATAATCTAAGGCAAAAACTTGTCCCGAAATGGATTTGGCTTCTTTTGAAATTAAGAAATTCGCCATGTGCGCTACTTCATCAGGTTTTAGATACCCTTTCATCGGATGGCGTTCAATCATGTTTTCTTTCATTCGGTCATTTCTTAAAATACCTGCTGCTAATGAAGTTTCGGTAATTGTTGGCGCAATGGCATTTACGCGTACAACTGAAGCCAGTTCCGCTCCTAATGATTTTACCAATCCTTCAACACCTGCTTTGGCAGTAGCAATACTCGCGTGAAAAGGCATTCCTAATTTGGCAGCAACTGTACTAAACAAAAGAATCGAAGGCTGTTGTCCTTTTCGCAAGGCGGGCAAATATTTTTGAATGGCTTTTACAGCACCAATAACATTGATTTCAAAATCGTTTTTAAAATCGGATATGCTGAGGTTTCCGATTGGTTTTAAGTTAATCGAACCTGGACAATAAATCAAAGTATCCACATTTTCTATGTCCGGAAGCGGATCTTGCAAAACATCAACGGCATAGTGCGTTAAATTGGGATGTGACAAATCTGGCGCTGTTCTACTGATGTTAATTACTTGATTCGATTGCAATTGTTGCATTAGTATCGCGCTACCAATTCCTTTGCTACCGCCAATAATTACGATGTTTTTCATAATGTGTTGAGTTTGGTTTATCGTTTAGATATTTTGTTATGGGTGATTTGTCGCTGTAAAGTACATTTGAATCTTCCTTCGGTAAAATTTCGAAGTTTCTCGTGTTTTGTTTTTCGACCTTGTACTCGGGCGCGCCAAAGTCTGAAACTCGAAGGTTTCATTTCGGCACGCATCAAGTCGATGACTTCTTGTTCTTTTAATCCAAATTGCAATTGGATGGCTTCGAAAGTGGTTCGGTCTTCCCAAGCCATTTCAATAATTCGGTCGATTTCTAATTCGGTAAGGGCTATTTTGTTGGGCATAGCTAAAGCTTTTTTGATAGATGTTCTAGGTTTATTTTTTAATCGCTATCGCCAATATCGGCTAGGGTATGTAATTTCAAAATCCGATTGCTTTCTTCTTTAACCAATGGATTTTTCTTCATTTTCCATAAAAAATCTGAAGCAAATTTTCGAGTTCTGTCAATATTGACAATCGGTTTTGGATAGTCTTTTCCCAATTCGAAATTGTTGAATTTTTGGTCCAAAAAGGTCATTTTACTAGGTTGATGAACGAAAGGCAATGGCAAATTTCGTAACTCGGGTACCCATTGTTTGATAAATTCTCCTTGCGGGTCGTGTTCCAAACTATTTTTTATCGGATTGTAAATGCGCAATAAGTTGACACCTGTTTCGCCAGCTTGCATCTGCAATTGCGGGTAGTGAATGCCCGGCTCAAAATCCAAAAACATTTGCGATAAATGTTGTGTAGCTTCTTGCCAAGGTTGCCAAAGGTTATGAGTAAAAAAAGACACCAATAATGCTCGCATTCTAAAGTTGAGGTAGCCCGTTTCGTTCAAGCATCTCATTGCTGCATCAACGAGAGGGACACCCGTTTGTCCTTTTTTCCAAGCCTCGACATAATTGGAATTGATTTTCTTTTTTAAATCGTGATAGCCTTTGTTGATGCTTTCAAACTCCATAATTTCTTCCATTTCAAATTTTTGAATAAAATGGGCTTGCCAAGTAAGTCTCGACACAAAGGAATCAATTTGTTTTTTATTGGTACAAATCAACCGAAATGTAGCAGCTCGCTGCAATACTTCTCGGGTAGATAAATTTCCCCAAGCAATATATGGTGAGATTCTGCTGCAACTTTTTCTCGCTAGTAGAGGTTTTGAAATATGATTGCTATAATTGAAATAACGGTTTTTAAAAAAAGAGTCTAAATATTTCTGTCCCATTTCTGTACCTCCTTTTTGAAAAATAGCATCGGGAATGGTGACTAAATTTGTCTTTTCTAACAAGCGTTCTAGCTGTTCAATTTGGTTCAATTCTATAAAGCTATTGTTATTTGGTAAGAATGCAAATTGCGGTTCATTCATATATTTTTCCCATTGCACCACCCAATTGCTTCGGTTTTTTAGCCCTCTAAAAATGCCATTATTGATGTTTTCGACCCAATTAATTTGGTTGTTTTTGCAAAATCTTTTGAAAGCTTTGTCTCTGTCGTACGTAATTCTTATTCCGGTTTCTTGATGTGAGTAGACATTTTTGATGGTGTATAGTTCGAGTATGCTATTTATGGTGCTAATGACTTCTCCATTTACAGCTAATACTTTTGTTTGATACGGTTGCAGTTCTGCATTGAGGGCTACGATAGATTGCTTGATAAAATTCCAATGCCTTGCGCTGTAGTGCGTATCGTTTTGCAGTGATTTTTCAAAAACATACAGTAAAAGTGTAGGCTGACCAGATTGGATTGCATTATGGATAGCCTCGTTGTCCTGCAAACGAAGGTCTCTTTTGAACCAAACGATATTGATATGTTTTTTATTCGAATTCATCTTTTAAAAAAGTTGTTGTTGAAGCCAGCGTTGTTGAAATTTCGACTGCTTGTCATAGTTTTGGGCTTGCAAGGCGACATTGAATTTTCTATCACGAGGGTCGTTGCCTACACCTGAAACATACATCCAATTGCCATAATTGCTGTGCACATCATAATCCAAAAGCATCGATTCAAAATAGGCCGCTCCAATTCTCCAATCTAGGAGTAAAGTTTTGGCAAAGTAAGAAGCTACGTTTTGTCGTCCGCGGTTGCTCATCCATCCTGTTTGTTGCAGTTCCAGCATATTTGCATTCACAAAAGGTTCTGCCGTAGTGCCGTTAATCCATTGTTGGATGGCTTTTTTGTCTTGAGACCATTGATACTCTCGGTTTTGAATGCCCCCAATTTTAAAAATCGCATTGCCATTTTGAAGCGAAATGTATTTGAAATAGTCCCTCCAAAGCAATTCAAAAATCAACCAATACGTAGACTCGTTGGCTTCTATTTCTTTTTCGTAGCGCTTGATTTCCCAATAAATGGTTTTAGGCGAAAGACATCCATTAGCCAACCAAGGCGAAAATTTTGAACTGTAATCTGTACCAATTAATCCGTTGCGGGTTTGTTTGTACTGACTGATTTTTTTGGTGTTCCAAAGGTATTCTTGCAGTCTTGCCAATGCCTGATTTTCGCCACCACGAAAAGGGAAAGCGGTTCTCCTATCTTCTTCAAATGTTGTAAATCTTAAATCTTCCAAAGTAGGAATTGTGGTTTGTATGTCAATTATATTGGACTCGGGTAGAGCGGTTAGCTTGCCTATTTTCGGAACGACTGCTTTTTTTTCACAAGCATTTCTGAATTGTGTAAAAATCGCTGGTATTTCGGCTATCGCAAACGGAATGATTTCTGGCGGAAATAAAAATTGATGATAAGTAGCGACAAATTCTGCAGTTGGACCGCAATTTTTTTTCACGCTATCGATTTCCTCTTTTTCTTCGCTCGTCCATTCGTTTTGAAAGTAAATCGTAGTTTGGATAGAAGAATCAATCAAAGTCGGAATGATTTGTGAAGCCGAATCGTGATACACCAAAAGCGTAATGCCAAGTGTCGCCAAATTTGCCCTTAATTCTTGAACCGAATCTATGGTAAACTGAGCTCGAAAATGCGCAGTTTTTTTAAATCCAAAAGCCGTAGTTGCATACTGTTTTGGGTCAAAACAATGCACACCAACTACGCTTTCATTTTCGGCAATTGCCTTTTGTAGCGCTGGATTATCCGCGATTCTTAGGTCATTTCTGAACCAAACGATTCCTTTTTGTTTCTTCTGCATTTTTCGCTACAATATTTTACTTCGTCCCAAACTTTTTCCCATTTTTTTCTCCAATCAAAAGGGCGATTACAGACCACGCATATTTTGGATGGCAAGTGCGTTTTTTTCAATTTTATAAATAGTTTTGGTATTGATTTACGGCGATGGAAGCCTTTAGGTCAAACATCAAATTATACAAACCAAAGAAGGTTCTATTCATATAAATAAAATGCTTGGAACCTCGATTACCATTCATCTTGCGCAGGTTGGTGTCTTTGGCAAATCGTTCGCCCAATTGCGCAATATTGTTAAAAAAGACTTCATCCGAAAAATCGAAATGCGTGTTTTGAAACGGCAAAGTGAAGAGCGATAGCAAATCATAAAACATACTGGTGAAATACGCAATTTCTTCTGGAGTATCTTCTTTTCTTAAAATCTCAAGCTCGAATAATTTGGCATTAAAGAGTTGCTTGTTGTCAATGATTTCTTTGTTGATTAATTCAAAGTAAGGCACATAAAAGTCATTCGGAATGCTTTTCATACAGCCAAAATCCAATGCGACCAATTGCTGGTTGTTATCTACCAAAAAGTTTCCAGGATGTGGGTCGGCGTGTACTTTTCGTAAAACGTGAATTTGGTACATATAAAAATCCCACAACGCTTGTCCTACTTTGTTGGCGGTTTCTTGATTGGTGTTTTCGGCAGTGAATTCAGATAAATGTTTCCCTATCATCCAATCCATCGTTAGGATTTTTTCGGATGAAAATTCTGGATAGTAAGCAGGAAAAACCAAGTTGTCAATTTTTTGGCAAGCAGCGACCACTTCTTGACTTTGTTTTAGTTCAAGGGTATAATTGGTTTCTTCAATCAATTTGTCTTCTACTTCTTTAAAGTATTTATCAGAATCTTTGCCCTGTAGATTAAACATTCGAATCGCCATTGGTTTAACCAAGGCCAAATCCGAAGAAATGCTATTGGCTACGCCTGGATATTGAATTTTTACCGCTAATTTTTTTCCGTTTTTCTTGGCCAAATGTACTTGACCAATACTTGCTGCATTTACCGATTCGGCATTGAATTCATCAAAAATCTCATAAGGTGTTTTGCCAAAATTCGATTTGAAGGTTTTGAGTACCAAAGGAGCCGAAAGCGGCGGAACAGAAAACTGCGACAATGAAAATTTTTCTACATAGGCTTGTGGCAGAAAATTTTTGTCCATACTCAGCATTTGTGCTACTTTTAGCGCACTTCCTTTCAAGCTTTTTAGGCCGTCATAAATATCTTCGGCATTGTCTTCGTTGAGTTTATCTCTCGTCAAGTCTGAGTTGACTATTTTTTCTCCGTAATATTTTAGGTAATTCACGCCTACTTTTGCCCCCGTTTGTACCAATTTGGTCGCTCTTTCAATCTTTGAAGTAGGAATATAGTCTATAGTTTTCATTAGTTTTTTTGTATTTTTTCTTTGAATAGGAATTTTCCAAAATCGATTAAACTGTCAATAGGAGTGATGTTCATTAATTCGAAGGCAGCCTTCACCGATTTTTCTATATAGATGTCTGTCTTTTCAAATCCTGCGGAACTGTCGTCCATCCAAAATTTTAAGGTGAGTAAAAACTGAATCCACAACGATTCTTTTGTCGCTTTTTCTTGGTATTCCTGAAAACGTTCTATTTGAATGCGGAAATCATCGGTGGTAATTTCACCTATATAATTTTTGAATTTTTTACGAACATCAGCCAAAAGCATTACGTTTTTTAACTGATTTTTATGTTGTTGCAATGCATATAAAACATAACTTCGATTCGCTGTAAGTAATTCGAAGAACGTAAAATAGAAGCTCAACAGTTTTGAACGCATTTCATAACTTGGGTATGCAGGGTTTTTTTCTAGCAATTCGATGGTTTTATCAAAGAATTGAATGAAGATTTCTTTCTCGATAGCTTCAAGTGTTCCAAAGAAGGTATAAAATTCGGCTTCGCTAAATCCGTTGTTCTTAGCAAATTGGTAAATTGATTTTGGTTTTTCATTATGTTCAACCACGTGGTCCATATAATAGGATACGATTTTGTCTTTGGTAAGTACTGTTTTTTTAGTTGCCATTTTAGTTCCTTTTAAATTAGAGTATAAAGATACTATTGTTTAACTTATTATTAATAATGTTAAACAAAATTTTAACCTATGTTTGCATAAGTTATTTTGATAACACAAAAAATAAGATGAAAAAGACAGTTTTAATCACAGGTGGTACAGGCTTTATTGGTCATTATTTGATAACATTACTGACCGAGAAAGGGTATACAATAAACGTTTTGACTCGAACCCATAAAAAAAATACCGCGACAGTTTCCTATTATACTTGGGATATTGCATCTGGTAGTATAGAAGAAAAAGCTGTTTTAGACGCCGATTATATTATTCATCTTGCTGGAGAATCTATTGCTGAGAAACGTTGGACAGTAGAACGCAAAAAAGCGATATTAGATAGTAGAGTTCAATCTACTGCTTTATTGGCATCGGTTTTGCAATCAAACAAGAATAATGTTAAAGCTTTTATTTCTGCATCTGGAATCGGAATTTACGGCGCGTTGAATGGCGAAGGAATTTGTACTGAAACTTCACCAGCTGCGCACGATTTTTTGGGTAAAGTATGCCTAGAATGGGAAAAAGCTGTAGATGCAATTGTGCCACTTGGTATCCGAACTGTCAAAGTGAGAACTGGTTTGGTTTTGGGAGAAAGTGCTGGCTTTTTGCAAAAAATGGCACCTGTTTTTCGATACGGATTCGGTTCGGCATTGGGTTCGGGGAATCAATATATGCCTTGGATTCATATTCACGATTTGTGTGCCATTTATTTAGAAGCAATAGAAAATGAAGCAATGCAAGGCGCTTACAATGCGGCGATAGAGGACAGTACAACCAATTCGCTTTTCTCAAAAACCTTAGCTTATATTTATGGTTATTCGGTTTGGTTGCCAAAAGTTCCTGCTTTTGTGTTGCAATTAGCCTTAGGCGAAATGGCACTTTTGTTGCTCACGGGGCGTCGGGTTTCTAATGATAAATTACTCGATTTGGGCTTCCGCTTTCAATTTAAAAATCTCGATTTCGCTTTGCGCGATTGCTTAAAAAAATAGAAGAATTTGTTTTAATAGTTTAATTTGTTACTTGTAGTTTGTTGTAATAACCTCATTTTGCTGCTGCCATAGCGAAATGAGGTTTTTTTATTCTTTAAATGGAAACAACAAAAGAAAAGCTTCGTAGACACTTTGATGCAAAATAGTAGCGTGATTGTCGTTTGGCATACTCTTGAAATCTATCTTGGTGTCTTTCAATTGTGCTTTTTGTAAAATAGTAACTAATGTTTCGGCATCTTTTTGCATCACAGGATGCTCTTTTTTCCCTACAGCGATGTAAATGTATTTTGATTTAGGGCTTGATTTCGATAGTAATTCTGGAGCTTGAGTTAGTAAACTTTCGTCATCCCACCACAAACTTGGACTCAAAATTAAATAATGTGAGAATAAATTGGGGCGTTTTAGGACGATTTCAGTGGCTAAAAGTCCGCCCAAGGATTGACCAATTAAATAGTTGGTTCCGTTGGTTTTGTATTGGGATTGGATAAAGGGTTGCAACTCTTTCTCAATAAAATTGATAAATTCTGCCGAATGTCCTGTGGTAGGAAATTCTTTTTGAAAGTCTTTTTTATCGGTATAAAAAGTGAAATCTTTTTTACGGTCAATGTTGGCAATGCCCACAAGAATACAATCGGGCATCTTGAATTGAAGGTTAAAAAACTGAACCAAACCTACAATATGCAGAAAATCTTCATTCCTACTTCCATCAAGAAGATAAATTACGGGATAAGATTTGGTCGCATCATAATTTTGAGGCAAATAAATATTTAAAGTTCGCTCTTCTTTTAAAATCGAAGAAGAAATAGTTTTCACTTCACCAATCGTCAAAGACGCACTTTGTTTTAAAACGGATTGCCCTTGAACAGAAAAATGAAGGATACAAAAAAGGACTAAAAAGGAATATTTCATACTATACTTGTTGCTTTAAAGTGCGTATATCTTAACTGTTAATTGAAATTAAAAAAACTTAACCACATAGAGCCATAGATTAGTAGCAAATCAACATAGAAAAAACAGAAATAGTTCTATTTTTCACAATAGATGACCTATGTGAATAGTAAAACGTCTATTTATTTCTTTTTAAAAACTATAAATTCTATGATTCTATGTGGTAAAAATAATTTTACCCAACGGGCTATTTCTTGTTTTCTTCAACCCTGAACGCTATAATTTCAGCGATTAAATCAAGCGGAAGCGGCTGTTTATTCGGAAACTGCACGGAGCCTTTGCCTTGTTTGTAAGACGAAAGTGCTTCAGCGAAATGCGTATGGCCAGAAGGTGTAGCATACAAACCAATGTGATTTTTGAAAGCCGCATAATAAATCAACGGCTTCCCATTGGTTTTATAGGCGGGCATTCCGTAGCTAATGCTTTCTTGGGCCTCGGGCGCTTTTTCCAAAATGAGCGCTCTAATTTGCTGCATTCTTTTTTGACTGGCTTCGGGGAATTTCGCGAAATAAGAGGCTACGGTTTCCATATCTTATTGGTTTAGATTTTTGAGACTTTCTTTCAAATGCTTCGTTCTTTCTTTCGTTATTTCCTCCATACAAGTCAACCAAATTAAGCGTTTTATGCTTCCACCCGTATAAGGGTCGGCCTCAAATTTACAATGCGAATCTCTGTATTTTATCCAATCTTTTTGCGCTTGAATGAGCAACGCTTTTTCATTTTTGTCCAAAAGCGAAACCAACTTTTTGTAGGTTTTGTTGAGTTCTGCATCGGCTTTCTTGTAATCTAGAGAGGCTTTTTCGTTCATCTCTAACTGAGTTTGTGCTGTGGCAGCCGAAACGGTAAATACCAAAAATAATAGGGACAGTAGAAGTTTTTTCATTGGAGAATTAAAATTATTGATGATGTCGATGCGTTCTAACATAGTTGCATTTTAAGAAGGTGAATTTTAGGAGCAGTAACAATCGGCTTTTTGGCCATCAAAGTCCCGTGATACGCTATATCTTTGTCTTTTTAAAGAAAAAAAACAAAGGATGCCGCTCCTCCCGGGGCTAAAAGGAAACAAAGTACCCTTTTGGAAACATTCTCAAAAATAGTAAAATCTTTTTTTTATTTTTTAGTCAGTAAAAGATTTAAAAAAGAATTTGTGAATTTGTGGCCTGCTTTTTTAGCCTTTGTTAGGATTCTTTTTTCATAACATCCAATTTTTAGCAAAAAATTATATCTTTAGCCAACTATAACTAACCTATTTCTTATGTCATTTGAAGTGCATACCGCTCCAACTCTCCCCAAACCTTGGTATAAAGCTCTTTATTTTCAGGTGCTCCTTGCTATTGTAGCGGGTATTTTATTGGGTCATTTTGTACCCGAAAAAGCGATGAATTTAAAAGTCTTAGGAGACGGATTTATTGCTTTAATAAAAATGATTATTGCCCCAGTAATCTTTGTAACAGTTACTACTGGAATTGCCTCTATGGGCGACCTAAAAGCAATGGGAAGAATTACTAGTAAAGCATTTATTTACTTTTTTATCTTTTCGACTTTGGCTTTGATTATAGGTATGTTAGTAAGTAACATCATTCAACCTGGAGCCGGCCTGAACATTGATGCAAAATCCCTAGACCCCAAATCTATACAAGATTATATTGATGCCACAAAGGAGCATAATTTATCCAATTTTGTGCTAGATATTATTCCAAAATCGCTGATGAGTTCCCTCACTGGTGACAGCATTTTACAAGTGCTTTTCGTTTCGATTATGTTTGGTATTGGTATTACGTTGACTATCGATAAAAGTAAACCAGTACTTGATTTTTTACACGCATTGTCGCATCCCATTTTTAAAATCGTCGAAATATTGATGAAGTTGGCTCCCATTGGTGCTTTTGGAGCGATGGGTTTTACGGTGGGTAAATTTGGTTTGTCCGTATTATTGAAATTAGGAGGATTGGTAGTTACCTTTTACCTGACTTCCGCCTTTTTTATTTTTATCATTTTAGGCGCTGTTGCTTGGTACAATAAGTTCAATATTTTCAAATTGCTACGATACATTAAGGAAGAATTGGTTTTGGTATTAGGTACTAGCTCTTCTGAATCAGCTTTGCCAAATGTGATGAAAAAATTAGAAAAAGCTGGCTGTGCCAAACAAGTCGTTGGATTGGTAATCCCTACTGGCTATTCTTTTAATTTGGATGGGACGAATATTTATATGACTTTGGCAGCACTTTTTATTGCCCAAGCCTGTGATGTTGATTTATCTCTTGACAAACAAATTTTGTTGTTACTTGTTGCTATGCTGAGTTCAAAAGGAGCTGCAGGAGTTTCGGGAGCTGGATTTATTACATTGGCAGCTACATTAGCTGTCGTTCCTGATGTGCCCGTAGTTGGAATGACGCTGATTCTTGGTATTGATAAATTTATGTCAGAATGTAGAGCATTGACTAATTTTATTGGCAATACCGTTGCTACAATTGTCATTGCTCGTTGGGAAAATCAACTCGATGAGGAAGCCTTAGAAAAAGCGTTGCGATAACGCCTTTACTTTTAAAGAGTGAACTCGCGTTTTTTATGCTATTAACAACTGGCGAAAGCCAATTTTATTTAATGAATTTTAACTTCAACTATGAACAAAGAAAACAAACCCGAAGATTTTAAACGTGAACTCGGACTTTTAGATGGTACGATGCTCGTAGTAGGTTCGATGATTGGCTCAGGAATATTTATTGTAAGTGCCGATATTGCGCGACAAGTGGGTTCTGCTGCTTGGCTTACTTTGATTTGGTTAATCTCTGGACTCATTACTATGATTGCTGCGGTGAGTTATGGCGAATTGAGCGCGATGATGCCCAATGCTGGCGGACAATATGTGTATCTAAAAGAAGCCTACAACAAATTGATTGCGTTTCTGTACGGATGGAGTTTTTTTGCAGTGATTCAAACCGGAACTATTGCTGCGGTAGGTGTAGGTTTTTCTAAGTTTGCCGCCTATTTGATTCCATCGTTGAGTGATGAAAATATTTTGCTCTATTTGGGTGCTTTTCAACTCAACGCGGCTCAAATTGTGTCTATCATTACCATTGTTTTCTTAACCTATCTCAACAGTCGCGGCGTAAAAGACAGCAAAACGTTGCAAACCGTGCTTACCATTATCAAAATTTTGTCACTTTTTGGATTGATTGTTTTTGGATTTATCCTTGCGGCAAAAGCCGAGGTTTGGGACGTAAACTGGACGGGTGTATGGGAAACCAAATCCTATAATTTAGATACAAAACAATGGACACCAATTGCTGGAACGGCTTTATTAGCTGGAATTTCGGCAGCTATGGTGGGGTCGTTGTTTTCGAGTGATGCTTGGAACGGAGTTACTTTTATTGCAGCCGAATTGAAAAATCCAAAGCGCAATGTGGGCTTGAGTTTGTTTTTGGGGACTTTCATTGTGACGATTATTTATGTGTTGACCAATTTGATGTATTTGGCGGTTATTCCAATAGAGGAAATTGCCACAGCCAAATCCGATAGGGTAGCGGTGGTTGCTTCTCAATATACGTTTGGCGATTATGGTACCGTGATTATTGCGGTGATGATTATGATTTCGACTTTTGCCTGCAACAACGGATTGATTATGGCGGGCTCCCGAGTGTATTATACGATGGCAAAAGATGGTTTGTTCTTCAAGCAAGCCGCACAACTGAATGAGAAAAGTGTACCAAGTTGGGCGCTTTGGGCACAGTGTTTTTGGGCTTCGGCTTTGTGTTTGACGGGTAAATATGGCGATTTATTGGATTTTGTAATCATCATTGTATTGATTTTTTACATTTTGACCATCTACGGGATTTTTATTCTACGTAAAAAAATGCCCGATGCCGAGCGTCCTTACAAAGCGTTTGGCTATCCGTTTTTGCCAGGTTTGTATATTGTAATTGCTTCGGCAATTTGTATTTCGTTATTGTTTACCAAATTCTCTACTTGTGGTTGGGGCGTACTGATTATGCTTACTGGAATTCCAGTGTATTATTTTACGCAGCGTAAGGTGTTGAAGGAGTAGTATTCTACAAAGAATGGAAAATATTTAAGGAGATAATATATTTTATAGCAACGGATTGTAATTCGTTGCTTTTTTTTTGCAAAATAAAATGGATTGAGCCTATGGCTCTTTTATCCTTAATGCTACGTTGAACTGGACTGAAGTCCAGCCTTATAAAATATGCCGAGTCTACGACCCTTTTTGAGTGTGTAAGTTCCGTAGGAACGAAATATTTTGTAGCAACGGATTTTAATCCGTTGTATTTGTAAGTTAAAGATTTTATTATTTTTTTCTTTTCATTACCTCCAAGAAAGCCATTTCTCAGCTTTTAGCCCTGATCGCAGCGGCATTCTTTGCTTTTTGGGTTAAAAAACAAAGATATAGCGGAGAGCAGGACGATGCTCGCAAAAAAGCCTATTCTTTCCGCTCCAAAATAAGCATAAAAAAATCCGTCTGGTTTTGCAACGAGACGGATTTTGTATGTTAAACATTTTTTTTAAACATATAAGTCATTTAAGCTATGTGAAGTAGCTTGTTTATGCAGATGGTTAAAGACAATATAAGTTACAAGGGTTTTGTAAATTGGTCTTAAACTACTTCAATGAACTGACTATTTTACTTTATCTATTTAAACTAAAACTTAGGTTACTTATATGTTTTAATCAAAATGTTGTCAGATGGAATTAGCAAACAGCTTCTTCTGCTAGAACGCTTTCTACTTCGTGCAAAGGTAAATCCCAAGCTTCGGCAACGCCACGGTATACTACTTTTCCGTTGGCTACGTTCAATCCTAATTTTAATTCTTTGTTTTCTTCGCAGGCTTTTCTCCATCCTTTGTTGGCCAATTGAATTGCGTAAGGCAAAGTCGCATTGGTCAACGCTAAAGTTGAAGTGTAAGGCACAGCACCTGGCATATTGGCCACACAATAGTGAACAATATCATCGATGATGAACGTTGGGTCTTCGTGAGTGGTTGGTTTACAAGTTTCGATACAACCTCCTTGGTCAACGGCTACGTCTACTACTACGGTTCCAGGACTCATTAATTTTAGCATATCGCGAGTGATTAAGTGAGGCGCTTTGGCTCCAGGAATCAATACACCACCAATTACTAAATCGGCTGTTTTGATCGCTTCGCAAATGTTGTAATGATTTGACATTTGAGTTACTACGTTAGCTGGCATTACATCAGACAAATATCTCAAACGTGGTAAGCTTACGTCCATAATGGTTACTCTAGCTCCGAAACCAGCGGCCATTCTAGCTGCTTGAGTTCCTACGATTCCACCACCTAAAACTACTACGTTTGCTGGAGGAACACCTGGTACACCACCTAAAAGGATTCCTTTTCCTTTCATTGGTTTTTCTAAATATTTAGCTCCTTCTTGGATAGACATACGTCCCGCTACTTCAGACATTGGTACTAATAAAGGCAAGCTACGATCTGCTTTTTCTACCGTTTCGTAAGCCAAACAAACTGCACCACGCTCTAACATTGCGTGTGTTAACGGCTCAGAAGAAGCAAAGTGGAAATAAGTGAATAATAATTGGTCTTTTTTAATCAAAGGATATTCAGAAGCGATTGGCTCTTTTACTTTTATGATCATTTCAGCAATGTCATACACTGCTTCTATAGTTGGAAGAATGGATGCTCCTGCATCTATATAAGATTGATCCCCAAAACCGCTGTTGATTCCAGCATTGGTTTGTACATATACGGTATGCCCTTGTTTTTTGAATTCGGCTACACCAGCTGGTGTAAGAGCTACTCGGTTTTCGTTATTTTTGATTTCTTTTGGAACACCAATAATCATATGAGAGAGTTTTAAGTTACTACTTGTTTGAAAGTATAAAAGTAATTTAAAAAGAAAAAGTTTTTACATACTATCATTAAATAGGAAAAAATTAATTTATTTATGTAAATTAGCCTAAAATATTTCTTTACGAAAACGTTTTTTTGGATTTAAAAAGAAATATTATCTAAAGAAGCCCTTATAGAAAAAATACCTTCATTATGAATATAGATGAAACCGACAAAAAAATCTTACGGCTTTTGCAAGCTAACGCGCATTTGACGTTAAAAGACATTGCAAATCAAATAAATTTGTCTTTAACGCCAGTTCACGATCGTGTGAAACGTCTTGAAAAAGAGGGAGTTATTGATAAATATGTTACGGTACTCAATAAGAAAAAGTTGGGTAAGAATTTGACGGTTTTTTGTCAAGTCACGTTGGTAAAACAAACGTTTGACATCTCGGAGGCTTTTAATGAAGCGATTCTGAATTTGCCTGAAGTAGTGGAATGTGATTTTGTTTCGGGTAGTTTTGATTATTTGCTCAAAGTGGTGTTGCCTGATATGGAAAGTTACCACCATTTTCATCAAAAGAAATTATCGGTGTTGCCCGAGGTTAGTTTGATCAATAGTTTCTTTATCATTTCTGAAGTGAAAAGCACAACGGTGTTACCGATTTAAAAAAAGAACCATCAAAAGTTGCCTCTTGATGGTTTGTTGAATTATAATTAACGTTATCCGTTGTTTTTTTTACCACATAGGAGAATCATAGAGTTTTAGTTTTTAAAAGTGAACAATAGACGTTTTACTATTCACATAGCTATACTATGTGTAAAATAGTGCTATTTCTATTCATTCTTTTATGTTTTTTACAATCTATTATTTTCTATGTGGTTAATTTTTTTTACTGTTTTATTTTAATCTCAACGGATTAGTGTGAATACTATCTACTAATAGTAAGTATAACGTCTTACTTTTGAAATGTATTTGGCCAAACGAATTACTTGATGGCTGTAGCCGTATTCGTTGTCGTACCAAATGTACAATACTATGTTTTTTCCGTCTTTAGAAACAATAGTGGCATTGCTATCATAGATTGAAGGCGCTGTAGTTCCCACAATATCCGAAGAAACCAATTCGTTGTTCAACGAGTATTTGATTTGCTCTACCAATTCGCCTTCTAAAGCGTATTTTTTCATAATGTTGTTAATGCCTTCGACAGAAGTTGCTTTGTTAACTTCAAGATTCAAAACCACTAATGAACCATTTGGAACAGGAACGCGAATCGCGTTTGAAGTTAATTTTCCTTCTAATGACGGTAAGGCTTTGGCAACCGCACTTCCAGCACCTGTTTCGGTAATTACCATATTTAAGGCAGCAGCTCTACCACGACGGTATTTTTTATGCATGTTGTCAACCAAATTCTGATCGTTGGTGTAGGCGTGAATGGTTTCTAAATGTCCTTTTACTACTCCCAAAGTATCTTCGATAGCTTTCAAAATTGGAGTGATGGCATTAGTTGTGCAAGAAGCAGCAGAAAAAATATTTACTTCATCTGGATTGTATTCGTTTTGGTTTACCCCGTGTACGATGTTCGGAACGCCTTTTCCTGGAGCAGTAAGCAATACTTTATCAGTTCCTTTTGAAGTTAAATGACGACTCAAAGCTTCTTGAGTAGTGAATGCTCCAGTATTGTCGATTACTAAGGCATTGTCAATATTGTAAGCAGTATAATCAATTTCTTCTGGAGTGTTGGCAGTAATCATATGAACGGTAGTCCCGTTGATGATCAATGCATTGTTGGCTGGATCTGCAATAACAGAACCATTAAAATCGCCATGAATGGAATCGTAACGCAATAAAGAAGCTCTTTTTTCTAAGCTAGTAGCATCGTTTTTATCTCGAGTTACAATGGCTCTCAAACGCATTTGGTCTCCTTTGCCAGTTTTGGACATCAACTCACGAGCCAATAAACGCCCAATTCTTCCAAAACCATACAATACAACATCTTTTGGTTGGATTTCATCACTTGTTTTGGCTTCTTTTAATTTGTCAATAACAAAATGTCTTGCGTCTGGATATTTTTCGTCCAAAAGACCGTATTCGTAAGTCAATTTTCCGATATCTAATTTAGAAGGAGGTAAGTCTAAAGATAGAATTACACTAGCGATTTCTACAGAATCAGAAATTGAAATGGGTTTTCCGACAAATTCACCTGCATATTCGTGCAAGTTTAGAATTTCGCTCACATTTCTGTCAATCAAATGGTTTCTGAATAAAACCAATTCGATGGATTTGTCATACCATAAGTCGCTAATAATTTTGATTAATTCTACTCCAGACCGTCTTCTGTCGGCTTGTAACGTAACTTCTTTTTCGTATAATTGTGTTGTACTCATATGGGTTTTTTGTAAAAAAATAAAGTTGTGTTTTTTAAATTTTTTGCAAAAGTACCCTATTTCAATCGATTTCGTAAACTGTTTTGCAATTTTTTTTCATAAAAAAAAGCCATCATGCTTTGGAGCGTGATGGCTATTGGATTTCTGTTATGTAGTGTTAAATAATTATTCTGAAAATTTCTCCATTTCGGTTAATCATTTCAATTCGGATGCTTTGTTGCTCTTCCTTGTTTTTCATAATTTTTGAAACAGTTTCAACATTCGTAGCTTTTACATTGTCGATACTCAAAATGATATTGCCTTGTAATTCATCGGCATATTGGAGGTAACGTTCATTGGTGATGGCTTTGATTTTTACACCATAATCAATTTTGAATTTCTTTTTGTCGCCAGCATCAATATTTTCTACCTCTATTCCTTTGAATTCAGAACTAAAATATTCGTTTTTGCTCAAGGTTACTGTAGTCGATTTGTTTTTGCCTTCACGAATATAGTTTACTACTACTTTATCATTTGGGCGTTTGGTATTAATGTATCCTGATAAGTCTGCATACGACGTTATGTTTTGATTATCAATTTTTACTATAATATCTGCTTTTTGTAAACCTGCTTTTTCAGCTCCAGAGTTTTTACTCACTTTATTAATGTAAAAACCTTCCGTTTCTTTTATTCCCAAATCTTTAGAAGCGGGACTATTCAATTCTCTACCTTCTACACCAAGAATGCCTCGTTGTACGTTACCGAATTCCATTAAATCTTCAATAATTTTTCTAGCATTATTAGAAGGTACAGCAAAAGAATAACCCGTATAACTTCCAGTTGGTGAAGAAATCATCGTATTGATCCCGATCAATTCTCCTCTAGCATTTACCAGCGCACCACCAGAGTTTCCTGGGTTTACAGCGGCATCCGTTTGAATAAACGACTGTATGCCTCTTGCATCTAAGTTTCTAGCTTTGGCAGAAACGATACCTGCCGTTACTGTTGAGTTTAAGTTGTAAGGATTACCAACAGCCAAAACCCATTCACCTACTTTTACGTTATCAGAGTTAGCAAAAACCGTGTAAGGCAATTTTTCATCGGCAGTGATTTTCAACAAAGCAATGTCCATTTTAGAATCGGTTCCGATTAATTTGGCTGCATAGGTTTTTTTATTGTTCAGTGTGATTTCGATTTCCGAAGCGTCTTTGATTACGTGATTATTCGTCACGATATAGCCATCTTCAGAGATGATTACTCCTGAACCTGTTCCTACTTGTTCTTGTAATTGTCCGCCTCCATAGCCGTAGAAAAACTCCATAATAGGATTACTTACGGTTCTACGAGATACATTTTTTACGTGAACTACTGAGTGAACGGCTTTGTCAGCTGCTTCAGTAAAATCGACTGCTTCTGCTGAGAGACCTACATTTCTTCCGTAATTTTCTGATGCGACTGTTACAATGTCTTTTTTGTCATTAGAAAAATACCCATTGCCCTCAAATAAAAGCTTGTAAGCTCCCAAAGTGGTAGCACCACTAAGTAACGATACCAAAAATAAGGATGAAAATTTTTTCATAATACAATTTAGTTTTATTAGTTATTTGGTCACAAATTTAATAGATGTCTTTTTGCTAAAAAAGTAGTTTAACGCACTTTAACAGTGTTTAACTTTTCATTATTAATCGTACTTTTGTGCATTAAAATTACTAAAAAATGCTACTAGATTTTTATAAGTACCAAGGAACAGGAAACGATTTTGTAATGATTGATAATCGCTCTCTTTTTTTTCCAAAAGAGGATGTTGCTCTAATTGAGCGTTTATGCGATAGACGATTTGGAATTGGTGCGGATGGTTTGATTTTACTCGAAAATGATAGCGATACGGATTTTCGTATGGTTTACTATAATTCTGATGGGAATGAAAGTTCGATGTGCGGAAACGGAGGTCGTTGCTTGGTGGCTTTTGCAAAACAATTGAATGTAATTGAGAATGCCACAACTTTTATTGCCACCGATGGTTTACATCACGCTTCGGTAGCCTCAGATGGCTTGGTTTCTTTGCAGATGATAGATGTAAATGAATTAAAAATTACTCCCGAGTTTTCTTTTTTGAATACAGGTTCACCACATCATGTGCAAATTGTAGATGACCTTGAGCATTATAATGTAAAGGAAAATGGTGCCGCAATTCGTTATAGTGATTTGTATGGTAAGGCGGGTAGTAATGTTAATTTTGTTTCTCAAATAAACGAAGATACGTTTGCAGTTCGCACATACGAGCGTGGTGTAGAAGATGAAACATTGGCTTGTGGTACAGGTGTTACAGCAGTTGCAATCGCGATGAACGCAACGGGAGTCACCTCTTCAAATGCTATTCATTTAAATGTAGAAGGAGGAAAGCTAGAAGTTTCCTTTAATCAAGTAGGAAGTCAGTATACCAATGTATTCTTGAAAGGACCTGCTAAATTCGTCTTTAAAGGTCAAATCGAAATCTAATTATTCTAACATCTTGATGAATACTTTAAAAGGAAACACGATTTATTTACGAGCTTTAGAACCTAATGACTTGGAGTTTGTGTATGCTATGGAAAACGACCAAAGCATCTGGGAAGTGAGCAACACCCAAACGCCTTACAGTCGATTCTTGGTCAAGCAGTATTTAGAAAATGCCCATCAAGACATCTATGAAGCCAAACAATTGCGGTTAGCGATATGTAAGGACCAAGATTTTCCTGCGGTTGGACTCATTGATTTGTTTGAATTTGACCCCAAAAATAATAGAGCAGGAATTGGAATCGTTATTCAGTCAGCAGGGAATAGAAATCAGCAAATAGGTTCTGAAGCTTTAGAACTTTTGATTCGGTATTCTTTTTATGACTTGAATTTACATCAGCTTTATGCAAATATAAGCGTTGAAAACACCGCTAGTATTGCTCTTTTTACTAAATTTGGCTTCGAAAAAATTGGAACAAAAAAAGATTGGATTTTAGTAAATGGTTCCTACAAAGACGAGGCTATCTTTCAGTTAATTAATCATAAATTTTAAAATTTTATATTTTGAACGTAAAAAAAATCATTTCAATTGGAGCTGTAGTAGTTGCCGCTGTGTTATTAGTGTACGGTTTTGTATTGATTCGTCAAATTTTTAGTGCCAATACTAAATTCAGTGAGGAAAAAGTATACGTTTATGTTCCAACGGGTTCTGATTATGAGGCGGTCAAAAAACTCATTTCACCTTATGTTGAAGACATGAAACGATTTGAATTGGTAGCTGGAAAAACCAGTTATCCAGAAAATGTGAAATCAGGACGATTTTTACTTAAAAACGGAATGAGTAGTTATGATTTGGTAAAAACGATGCGAATCAATGATCCTGTGAAATTGGCTTTCAACAACCAAGAGCGTTTAGAAAACTTAGCAGGTCGTGTGGGCTCACAAATCGAACCAGATAGTTTGTCTTTATTGACTACGTTTAAAGATTCGACTTTTCTTAAAGAAAACGGTTTTACAGAGGATAATGTTTTTGTAATGTTTATTGCCAATACTTATGAAGTATATTGGAACATTACAGCCGAAAAGTTTCGTGATAAAATGATCAAAGAATACCGTACTTTTTGGAATGAAAAAAGAACCCAACAAGCGGCTCAACAAGGTTTAACTCCTGTTACAGCAACGATTTTAGCTTCTATTGTTCATAAAGAATCGGTTAAAAAAGACGAAAGACCTCGTATCGCAGGAGTGTATTTGAACCGAATGAAACAAGGTATGCCGTTACAAGCAGATCCTACTGTGATTTATGCTTTGAAAAAGAAAAGCAATGATTTTAATCAAGTAATTAAGCGCGTGTTTTACAACGATTTGTTCTTGAATTCGCCTTACAATACCTATAAGAATATTGGTTTACCTCCAGGTCCAATTGCTATGCCTGATATCACAGCACTTGAAGCGGTTTTGGCACCTGAAAAACACAATTACATTTATTTTTGTGCTAGTGTAGATCGTTTTGGTTACCATGAGTTTGCTGCTACCTTGCCAGAACATAATATTAATGCCAAAAAGTATTCAGATTGGATCAACAATCAAGGTGTGAAACGATAATTATCTCCTTTCGAAATACTATGTTTCGATTGCTACTTTTTTTTTGGAGCACTTTTGGGCTTTTTGCACAAGAGGCTCCAAACTCTTTTTTTACCCCATCCGATTCTTTAAATATTCAAAGAAGAAACGCTGTTATCATTACTGAAACGGTGTTGGGAGGTGCTACTTTGGTAGGACTGAATCAACTTTGGTACGCGGATTATCCCAAATCAAATTTTCATTTTATTAATGATAATTCTGAGTGGTTGCAGATGGACAAAATAGGACATTTGTACTCAGCTTATCATTTGGGACGTTTTGGAGCCGAAGCTTTGCAATGGAGCGGCGTTCGAAAACAAGATCAGTTGATTTATGGCGCTACTTTAGGTTTTTCCTTTTTGTCTATTGTCGAAGTGATGGATGGTTATTCTGCAGAATGGGGAGCTTCATCTGGTGATATTTTGGCCAATGCGCTTGGAACAGGACTTTACGTTTCGCAAGAGTTGCTTTGGAAGGAACAACGAATTACTCCTAAATTTTCTTTTCATACTACTTCATTTGCTGCACAAAATCCCAATAAATTAGGCAGCACTTTTTCAGAACAACTTCTTAAAGATTACAACGGGCAAACCTATTGGTTATCGGTCAATATGCATTCTTTTTTCAAAGGATCTAAAATTCCAAAATGGTTGAACCTAGCATTTGGATACGGGGCTGACGGGATGCTCTCAGGAATTGATGCAAAAGATCAACGATACAGACAGTTTTATCTTAGTTTTGATGTTGATTTAACGAAAATTACTACTAAAAATTCTTTTTTAAAGACCCTTTTTTCGGTTTTTAACACCATAAAAGTACCTGCTCCAACTTTGTCATATAGCACTCACACTGGCTTTAAGGCACACTCCTTGTACTTTTAACAATTTTTAACTTACTGTTTTTCAGTCTCTTTTTTTAAAGTGGTATCTTTGCGTGTAGAAATTTCACAAGGTGACAGCGCGTGAAGAAAAACAATTTATGATAAAGAAATGGTATTTTTTCTTGAGTTTAATGGGTATTGTTACCTTTTTAAGCTTAGGTTTTAAAAACGAAAAAAAGAGCCTCAGTCCAGTGGTTCAACCTGTAGAAAAGGAAACTACAATTTCAGCTTTTCCTTCCAACGAAACGTCTATTGCAGACATTCCCTTTACCAAGAATTTATTTGTAGGCTTCAAAGAAGCTATTGCTCACAAAGAATCTAGAGGTAAATATCAAAAAGTAAATTCTTTTGGTTACTTAGGGAAATATCAATTTGGTGTGCAAACACTTCGAGCGATTGGTGTACAAAACAATCATCATTTTTTAAACAATCCAGCATTACAAGAAAAAGCCTTTATTGCGCTTTTGTCCAAAAACAAATCCTTGTTGCAATCGGTTATCGAGAAGCACGAAGGAAGTGTCATTGATGGAATTTTGATTACCGAGTCTGGTATTTTGGCTGCCGCACATTTGGCAGGAGCCGGAACAGTAAAGAAATTTTTCAGACACAACGGCAAAAGGTATTTCCGTGATGCTTATGGAACTTCATTACGAAGTTATTTAAAAGCTTTTGGAGGTTACGACACCTCAGTTATTGTTGCTAACAGTAACGCAACAGTACATTCGATTTAAGTTTAAAAGAAAAAACAAGAGAACCAGCTTTAGAGCTGGTTTTTTTATGATTCACACAGTAAAATCAGATTTCATAACTAAAAACTTGGGCTCTAGAGCATCTTAGATTATGATGCTTTATGCATTTGTTATATTTGATATAGCGTTAATGATTTACTTATGAACACCAATCACTTACTTGTTGCTTTCAGAAATAGAGCTTTAGGAGTCAAAGAAACGACCTCAAACTGGACTCATGAAATAGAATATTTGTACAAAAGAGGAGTAGGAATTGATGAAGCCTTGCATTATTTGTACTTTGAAAAACCATCTATTGAAGAATTTGAGCATTGGGTCAATGAAAAAGAAACTAAATTACTTCCATCAGTTGCAGAAGTTGGTAACGTTTTAAATGATGAGGAACTTACTTTTTTTGAAACCAATGGGTATATTATTTTGCCAAATGCGATTTCAAAAGCGGATTGTGCTGCGACTCAACAGCTGATTTGGGAGTTTTTGGGAATGCATCCAGAACAACCTGATACTTGGTACCAAAGCCATCCACAACAACGCGGAATGATGGTTAATTTTTTTGACCATCCGTTGTTAGAAAAAAACAGAGCTTCAGCCAGAATCAAGAAAGCTTTCGAACAGCTTTATCAGTCTGAAGCTATTTACAAAACCATCGATAAAATAAGTTTTAACCCACCCGTTACGTCAAATTATGTTTTCAAAGGAGATGGTTTACATTGGGATGTGAGTTTGCAATTGCCCATCCCGTTTCGATTGCAAGGCTTGATTTATTTATCAGATTGTGGACCACAAGATGGTGCTTTCCATTGTGTGCCTGGTTTCCATCTTAAGATTGCTTCTTGGATGGAGCAGATTCCCGAAGGTGTTCATCCGAGAGCGCACGCTTTAGCAACACTACAATCCAAGACGATTTCTGCTACTGCAGGCGATATGGTGATTTGGCATCAAGCCCTGCCGCATTGCGCAACTCCAAATTACGGTACTTCGCCACGTATGGTGCAATATCTAAGTTATATTAGTGAATGGCATGAAGAAGCTAAAGAGTGGGTTTAAAATTGTCTATACCTGACAGGTTATTAAAACCTGTCAGGTTTGAAAATACAATTATTCCTCCATCAATATCTCCAAAATACTAATTGCAGCCTCGCTAATTTTAGTTCCAGGACCAAAAACGGCAACGGCTCCAGCATCAAACAGGAATTGGTAGTCTTGAACTGGTATGACGCCACCTACTACGACCATAATATCTTCACGACCGTATTTTTTGAGTTCTTCAATCACTTGTGGAACTAAGGTTTTGTGACCTGCGGCCAAGGACGAGACACCAAGAACATGTACATCGTTTTCTACGGCTTGTTTGGCCGCTTCTTCTGGTGTTTGAAACAATGGGCCAATGTCCACGTCAAAACCTACATCGGCATAACCTGTGGCTACTACTTTGGCTCCACGGTCGTGACCATCTTGTCCCATTTTGGCAATCATGATTCGGGGTCTTCTTCCGTCTTGTTTGGCAAAAGCATCGGCTAGTTGCTTGGCTTTTTCAAAACTTTTGTCGTCTTTAATTTCTTTGCTATACACGCCACTAAAGGATTTAATTTGTGCTTTGTAACGTCCAAAAACTGTTTCTAAGGCATCGCTTATTTCGCCAAGGGTTGCTCGGTTTCGTGCAGCTTCAACGGCTATTTCTAATAAATTTCCTTCATTGGTTTTGGCACAATGAATCAATTTTTCGAGACTACTTTTTGCTTTTTCGGAGTCTCTATTGGCTTTGATTTTTTCCAATTGCGCCAATTGTTGTTTGCGAACCATTTGGTTGTCTACATCTAAAATCTGCAATGGGTCTTCTTTTTCCAATCGGTATTGATTGACCCCTACAATAATATCTTGTCCGCTGTCGATTCGCGCTTGTTTTCTAGCGGCAGCTTCTTCAATTCTCAACTTTGGAATACCGGCTTCAATGGCTTTGGTCATTCCTCCCAAGGCTTCTACTTCTTGAATCAATTGCCAAGCTTTTTCGGCAATTTCATTCGTAAGGCTTTCTACATAATAGCTGCCTCCCCAAGGGTCTACAGTTTTCGTAATTTGGGTTTCTTCTTGTAAATAGATTTGGGTATTTCTTGCAATTCTCGCTGAGAAATCGGTAGGTAACGCAATGGCTTCGTCTAGTGCGTTAGTATGTAATGATTGAGTTCCTCCAAAAGCAGCTGCAGCCGCTTCGACTACGGTTCGTGCTACGTTGTTAAAAGGGTCTTGTTCGGTTAAACTCCAACCAGAAGTTTGGCAATGGGTTCGCAAGGCCAATGATTTTTCATCCGCAGGGTTGAATTCTTTTAGCAGTTTAGCCCACAACATTCTGCCCGCACGCATTTTGGCAATTTCCATAAAATGATTCATTCCAATGGCCCAGAAAAAGGATAATCTTGGCGCAAATTCATCAATTTTCATTCCAGTTGCTAAACCCGTTCGAATGTACTCTAAACCATCGGCTAGGGTGTAAGCCAACTCAATATCTGCTGTAGCTCCCGCTTCTTGCATATGGTAACCAGAGATGGATATAGAGTTGAATTTTGGCATTTTCTTGCTGGTAAATTCAAAAATATCAGCAATGATTTTCATAGAAGGAGTAGGAGGATAGATATAGGTATTTCGTACCATGAACTCCTTTAAAATGTCATTTTGTATCGTTCCCGAAAGTTGTTCCGGAGATACGCCTTGTTCTTCTGCTGCTACAATATAAAAAGCCATAATAGGCAAAACGGCCCCATTCATAGTCATGGATACCGACATTTCTTGTAGTGGAATTTGATCAAATAACACTTTCATGTCTTCTACAGTGTCAATGGCTACACCAGCTTTTCCAACGTCTCCAACCACGCGTTCGTGATCCGAATCATAGCCTCTGTGTGTAGGAAGATCAAAAGCAATGGACAATCCTTTTTGGCCCGCGGCTAAATTGCGTCGGTAGAAAGCATTGCTCTCTTCGGCAGTAGAAAAGCCCGCATATTGGCGAATCGTCCACGGTCTACGCACATACATTGTAGCATAGGGGCCGCGTAAGTTAGGAGCAAAACCAGCCCCAAAGTCCAAATGCTCTAAGGTTTCAATGTCTTTTTCAGAATAGGTAGGTGGAATCGTAATACCTTCCGCTGTTAGGAAAGGCTCTTGATTAGGGATACTAGCCCTTTTTGCGGAATGGTCTAAGGTAATATGTTGAAGGTCTTTTCTTTTCATGGCTGAATAGTAATGGTGAAACGTTTTGGTTGGAATAAGCTTACTCTGTGGCGAGTCGTTCTTGTTCGATTTTTTCGGCCAAACGTTTTTCAATTATCGGGGTAATCAGTGTTTTTCGTGGATTGATTTTTACAAAAGGAAACAATTCCAAATCGTTTTTCATCCGATCGGTTGGGTTGGGATGTTTGTTGGTTCCCAATAATATTTTTTTACCAGCATCAAATAAAGCTTGTTCTTTGTCGGCGCTTTCTTGGATTTTTCTTTTGACGATGCCTTCTTTCAATTGTTTTAAGAAACCACCGTTTTTCTCGATGTCTTTAAACAATTGAAGCGCTTTTTCTGCCAATTGTTGTGTAATGCTTTCTATGTAATAACTTCCATCAGCAGGATTATTGACTTTATCGAAGTACGACTCGTTTTTCAAAATCAACAATTGATTTCTAGCAATACGATCTCCAAATTCATTGTCTTTGTGGTACAAGGCGTCATAAGGTAAATTAGCCACTGCATCAGCTCCTCCCAAAATGGCGCTCATGCATTCTGTTGTGGTTCGTAGCATATTGACATTGTAGTCGTAAATCGTTTTGTTTCTTTTAGTAGGAGTGGCTAGAATATGACAATCGATATCCGATTCATAGGCAGTGGATACGATTTCAAAAAGTTGACGAATGGCTCTTAACTTTGCAATTTCAAAAAAGTAGTTGCTTCCTACAGCCACTTGAAACACTACGCTTTTTTTACAGTTTGGAATATGGTTGAAGTATTCATTGGCTTGTGCTAAAGCATATGCGATTTCCTGAACCATATTGGCTCCTGCATTTTGATACAAGCCCATATTGACACTCAATAGTGAGCAATTTTGGGTACTGTTAAAAAGCGATTTAAGGGTTTCGAAATTGTCTTTTTCTGCTGATGAAAACCAATTGCCGTCTTGGGCTAATTGTCCGATAGGATCCAATAAGCAGAAAATCGTAGCTTCTTTTTCTTTGGCAATTTGATCGATTTTTTTAACGAAATCGATTGAAAGAAATTGGAAATGAAAATATAGGGTTGTTGTAGCTAAAGGAAGTGCTGCAAGTAATTTTTCTACAGCGATGTTTTCATTTGGAATTGTAAATCGGAGGCTAGTTGCGCCACGTTGAATGGTATCTAAAGCTCTTTCTATAGATTTATCTAAGTCGTGTACAAAGATGTTTTGACAAATAGTAAACGCTGTTGCTTGGGTGTTGCTACCTACATTAGCTTTTAAATCTTCTTTGTCGTAGAATGGTTTTACTTTTATTTCCTCGGGGGAATTCCAAATCACTGTTTCGTTATAGTCGGCACCTTTGAGTTCAAATTGTATTTTTTGTTTCCATTGTTTTGCCGAAACAGGATTGAAATCTTCAAATAGATTGTTCGCCATTGTAATTGTATTAGTTGGGGTCGTTTTTAGTAATGCTATCGCCTTCAAATTCTATGATATAGATGTCTTCGCTATCTTTTTTCATATAGTATTTTTCGCGAGCATATTTTTCTACTTGCTCAGAATTGTGTAATTGTTGGATGTGTTGTTTGTCTTTTTTAATTTCTTCTTGATAGTATTCTTTGTTTTCCCTTAACTCATTTATTTCTTTATCAAGAATTCGGTGATCAAAATAAGAATAGTTGTCTAGAAAAGTCATCCAAACAATAAAAAACAAAGAAACCCAAATGTATTTGTTACTGAGTATTTTGAACCATCTTTTGTCTTTGTAAGGATTATTCATTGTTAAGGTTTTATGTAAGAAATTAAATTTTACAAGATACGTTGATTAATAACCGCACGAACGACATCAATAGCTACGGTGTTGAACTTGTCATTAGGAATAATGATGTCTGCGTAGGCTTTGGTTGGTTCAATAAATTGTTCGTGCATAGGTTTTAAAGTATGTTGGTAGCGGCTCAATACTTCTTCCATATCGCGTCCTCTTTCTGATATATCACGGCGTAATCTACGAATTAATCGCTCATCAGAATCTGCATGTACAAAAACTTTGATGTCGAACAAATCTCTTAGTTCTGGATTGGTGAAAATTAGAATGCCTTCAACAATCATTACTTTTCGTGGGTGAGTCACAATGGTGTCGTCTGTTCTGTTGTGTTTGATGAACGAGTAAACAGGTTGATTAATGATGTTGCCTCGTTTTAGTTCTTTTAAATGCGTAACAAGCAGTTCAAAATCTATAGCTCTAGGATGGTCAAAGTTGATGTTCGAACGCTCCTCATAACTCATATTTTTGTTCTCTTTGTAATAAGAATCTTGAGAGATAATGCCTACTTCAGCATCAGGTAGCTCGTTCATGATTTGATGTACTACTGTTGTTTTTCCACTTCCGGTTCCTCCTGCAATTCCTATGATGAGCATACTAACTTTACTTTTAAAATTTGTTACAAAAATAAGAATTAAAAGAGATACGGATTTGTTTTTGCGGACTATTTTTGAAAGACTTGCTAATTAAATGATTAGGAAATAAATTGTGAAAGAGTGTTTTTTTACTGCTTGCAAGAATGCTTTTTTTTTTGCCTTTTAGCCCCGGGAGGAGTGGCATCCTTTGCTGACATGGTTTGGCAGCAAAGATAGAGCGGATCACGGGACGATGTTTCCTGATAAGCGTATTTTTTCTGCTCCTTATACAAACAAAATCACAAGATATGTTGGCTTATTTACATTTTATGCACAATAAAAATAGTCGGACGCTTGTGTAAGTCTACTTTTTCTTTTTTCCAAGCGGCTATTTTTTTGGTTTTGATGTATTCAGTAGGTAAGGTGATATCGGTCGCTACGCAAAGATGGGTCTCGGGATGTAGGATTTGAATCAAATCTTCGAGTAGTTTGTTGTTGCGATACGGGGTTTCGATGAAAATTTGCGATTGGTTTTTGTCTAAAGATAATTTTTCTAAAAACTTTAATGCCGATTTTTTCTCTTCCTTTTCGATAGGTAAGTAGCCGTTGAAGGTAAAGCTTTGGCCGTTCATTCCAGAAGCCATAAGTGCTAGTAGGATAGAGGAAGGACCAACCAAGGGAACGACTTGTATGCCTTTGTCGTGTGCGATTTTTACAATGACTGCTCCAGGATCGGCTACGCCAGGGCAACCGGCTTCGCTCATTAATCCCATATTTTTTCCCTCAAGCAAAGGTTTGATCATAGCCAAATGCTCTTTGTTTTCGGTATGCTTGTTTAGGGTAAAAAGCACCAACTCGGATTGCTTTTTTTCAGGTTGCACTATTTTGATTGATTTTCTGGCCGTTTTTTCGTTTTCTACGATATAATGGTCAATAAAATCGATGCTTCTTTTGATGGTTTGCGGCAAAACATCCATAGGGTCGCAATCGCCCATAGTGGTTGGAATTAAATACAGTTTACCGAAAGAAGAAGTTGTAGTCATAGCCTTTGTGCTAATGGTGATAAAAGGGAATTTGATAAAGTGTTAACCGTGTTTGGCTATTAATTTAGTAGCAATTACATCGCAAACTTCGTCTAGCATTTGGTATACATTTTCAAAACCATTGGCTAAGCCGTAGTATGGATCGGGTACATCGACATTTTCTCCTGGAAATAATTCGTTCAAAATCATTTGAACTTTGTTTTTCTGGGTGTCGTTTTTGGCCATTTCAATCACAGTATCATAATTGGAGGCGTCCATTACATAGATATAATCGAAGGTGTCGAAATCTTTTGTGCTAAATTGTCTCCCTTTTTGGTGAGCAATCGAAAGGTTATGGTGCTCTGCTACTGCAATGGAGCGTTTGTCTGGCGAATGGCCTATGTGCCAAGAGCCTGTTCCGGCAGAATCAACAAGGAATTGATCCTCTGGTAGTTTTGAGGCTAATATTCCTTCTGCCAAGGGAGAACGGCAAATATTGCCTAAACATACCATTAAAATCTTTACAGGCATAATCCGCGTTTATAGCGTTAATTTAGAGTTGATATCGTCAACAAATTTTTTGAACTGTTTGTCTGTCGCTACTAAGTTGTCTACTGTTTTACAAGCGTGTAAAACTGTAGCGTGATCGCGATCGCCTATTTGTGAACCAATATTCGCTAATGATGCTTTAGTGAATTTTTTGGCAAAAAACATTGCTAATTGGCGGGCTTGAACCACGTGTCTTTTTCTGGTTTTAGATTGTAGGGTTTCTAAATCCAGTTGGAAATAATCCGAAACAATTTTTTGAATATAATCGATAGAGATTTCTCTTTTGACGTTTTTGACAAATTTCTCCACCACACTTTTGGCCAACTCAATGGTTACTTCTTTTTTGTTGAAAGAAGATTGTGCGATTAACGAAATGATAGCGCCTTCTAATTCACGAACGTTTGACTTGATATTTCTAGCAACATACTCAATGATGTCATCAGGAATTTCAACACCGTCACGATACAAAATATTTTTAAGAATCGAAATTCTAGTTTCGTAATCAGGTTGGTGTAACTCTGCCGATAATCCCCATTTAAAACGAGACAACAAACGTTGCTCAATATCTTGCATATCAACAGGAGCTTTGTCCGAAGTCAAAATTACTTGCTTACCGTTTTGGTGCAAATAATTGAAGATGTGGAAAAATACATCTTGAGTTCCTGATTTTCCAGATAAAAACTGAACATCGTCTATAATTAACACGTCGATTAATTGATAGAAGTGAATGAAATCGTTACGGTTGTTTTTCTTAACCGAGTCGATATATTGTTGTGTGAAAATTTCGGCTGAAATGTATAAAACCGTTTTTTCAGGATATTTGTCTTTAATCTCTACACCAATAGCGTGAGCTAAGTGCGTTTTTCCTAATCCAACGCCACCAAAAATTAATAACGGATTGAAAGATGTTCCACCCGGTTTGTTGGCAACAGCCATACCCGCCGAACGAGCCAATCTATTTGAATCTCCTTCTAGGAAATTATCAAAGCTGTAGTTAGGATTTAATTGAGATTCGATTTTTAAATTACGAATACCAGGAATCACAAAAGGATTTTTTAATTCTGGATTTAAGTTTTTGATAGGAGCGTCCACTTCCTGTGGTTTCATAACCACTCGATTGGCACTTGGTAACTGTTCTGTAAACGGTTGTTTGTTGCCATAAGTGTTCTCCATTTTGATTTTGTAAAGCAATTTAGCGTTCTTACCTAGTTCTTTGGTAAGGGCAACTTTTAACAATTTCACGTAGTGTTCTTCTAGCCATTCGTAGAAAAATTTACTAGGTACCTGAATGTATAAAGCATTGTCGGTTAGCTCAACTGATTTAATAGGCTCAAACCAAGTTTTGTATGCTTGCTCTTGGATATTGTCCTTTATAAAAGATAAACAGTTTTCCCATACCGATTGTGCAGTTTTATTCATAGATTTGGCGAAATTATTTTAACTTTAGTTGTTGTTTTTAGCAAAAAATCATATGTGTTTTTCGCAATTTTCAGGTTAACAAAAGTGTGAATAATTTTTTGTATAAAAAAATATATTGGACAATTATTTTAGAAAAAAATGTCGTAAGGGGCATTTCAAAATTTAAATTTTTTAAAGCATAACTAATGAAAGATCACCAAGTAGAAGTACGTGTTCGTTATTCAGAAACCGATCAAATGGGAGTCGTTTATCACGGCAATTACATCCCTTATTTTGAGATAGGACGCGTGGAATGGCTTAGAAATAAAGGAGTTTCGTATAAAGTGATGGAAGAAAACGGAATTGCACTTCCCATTGTTTCTATGAATATTAATTATAAAAAATCGGCGCGCTATGATGATTTGCTGACAGTACACACTCGTTTCAAAAGTCAGACGTCTGTGAAGATAGAATTTGATTGCGCAATTTATAACGAAGCACAAGAGTTATTAACAACTGCCGAATTTGTGTTGGTTTTTGTGTCCTTAAAAACGGGTCGTCCAGTCGCTCCTCCAGATTATATTTTGGAATTATTAAAAACCATCGATTAACGACAAAAATCATCGACCAAAAGCACTATTTTATCTTTTTTTTGCGATTTGTATTTCAAACATATTTTCAAAAATGTCGAATACCATTTCGGCATTTTTTTTTCGAATACAGCATTCAATTTTGCCAATCGGTAAATTTGTTTCGGCATCAATTTCCATTTCTTGATTCACAATTTGAAGTTGCTTTTCTTTAATAACGCGCATGACTTTGTTCATGTTCTTATAATCGAAAGTGATTTCGAAAAAGACATCAATAGTTTTCTCCACAATTTCACTCGCTTCTATCGCTAATTGAGCTGTGGTTTTGTATGCGGCAATTAATCCGCCCACTCCTAATTTGGTTCCGCCAAAGATGCGAACCACCACAATCAAAATATTCGTTAAACCAAACGATTGAATTTGTCCATAAATTGGCGTCCCGGCCGTATTGCTTGGTTCCCCATCGTCATTAGCCCTAAAAACCACCGATTCGGTCCCAATTTGATACGCATAGCAATAATGCACCGCATGCGGATGTTCTTTTTTGAGTATTTCAATAATGGGTTTTACTTCCTCCTCGCTGCTAATCGGAAACGTATAGCCAAAAAACTTGCTGTTTTTCTCCTTAAACAGTATGGGTTCGTTGGGTGCAGCAATGGTTTGGTAGGTGTCTTTCATTAGGTGTACTTCTCCAAAAGGGATTTTTTTTGATGCAAAAGTAGTTTTTTTTGGAGCCCCACCCAAGGCATTTTCAGTAGGTATGGGTTCCCGCTATCCGCTATATCTTTTTTTATACCCTTGTCGGAAGTATTGTCATTAATCAAGGGTATAAAAAAAGGATGCCGCTGCACACGAGCGAAGCGAACTGGCGAAGCAATCGGGGCTACAGGAGCAGCAGTTGGCTTTTTTGGATACATTTTAAAGTTTTATCCCAAGCTGTTCTTTTCGAATAAATCGACTACATCTTCTTTACCGACTTGCAGATTCCAAACCTGAAGTCCGAGAGCTTGAGCTGCATCAGTGTTTTCTTTTTTATCATCTACAAACAAGGTTCTTTTGGGAGACAAATCATTTTGTTGCAAAACGTGCAAGTAAATTTCTGCATCGGGTTTTCGCATTCCTACTTCAAAAGAAAAATACACTTTTTCAAAACATTGGTAAAAAGCGCCATAAAACGAACTTCCTGTTTTTTGTTCAAAAGTGTCAATATGAATCGCATCGGTATTGCTCAACAAAAACAAGCGGTATTTTTGTGACAATAATTGTAAAAACTCTAGACGATACAAAGGAAAATCAAGCAAAACCGCATTCCAAGCCTCAAGAATTTCTTCGTGACTCGCATTGGGAATTTGTTTTTGAAAACCGTTTAAAAAAGCTTCTCGTGTACAATCGCCTTTTTCAAAAGCGATGTTTAGAGCGTCCAATTCTTCATTCCAAGCTTTGAGACCCAATGCTTGTAACTGGTCTTGCGTGGCTTGCTTGTCTAGATTGATAAATACATCTCCAAAATCAAAAATGATGGCATTAATCATAATTGCTAAGTATTAAAAGTTCGTCATTTGCAATAGTTGACTTATTTGGATTCTTTTTTTGGAGTATCGGTGCTTTTGTTCCTGAATGAAAAGAAATTGCTCCAATAAAAATCCGTGCTTCATCCCACATATTCAAATCGATAAAATGCTGAATGGTAGTGGTGCCACCTTCAATAATAACAGATTGAAGGCGGTGCTCATATAACCTTTGCAGGAGTTGTGGTACAATGTTTTGATTGAAATCTAGAGTTTCAAAAATACAATTCTCCTTGTTTTCATTGTGCTTATTTGTTGTAAAAATCAGTGTAGGAACACTTTGGTCCAAAACAAAACTGTCCTCTGGTATGCGTCCTTCTTTGTCAATAATTATTCTTGTAGGATTTTGACCAAACCAATTTCTAGTGTCTAATTTTGGATTGTCTGCAAGCACGGTTTTTGTTCCCACCAAAATCGCCTGTTCTTCGCTGCGCCATTTGTGTACCAATTGACGTGAATAGCTATTGGTAATCCAAATCGGGGCGCGTTCTTGATTCGGTTTTGGCGATGGAGCGATGAAACCATCTTGGCTTTCGGCCCATTTTAGGATAATGTAGGGACGTTTTTGGTTGTGAAACGTAAAAAAGCGTTTGTTGAGTTCTTGGCATTCTTTTTCGAGTACACCAACAGTCACTTCAATGCCCGCATTTTTCAAACGTTCTATGCCTTTACCTGCCACTTGATGGTTAGGGTCAACGGTTCCTATTACCACTCTAGGAATTTCACTTCGAACAACTAAATCAGCACAAGGTGGTGTTTTCCCAAAATGACTGCAAGGTTCAAGACTTACATAAATAGTAGCGTCTTTTAATTGCGATTTGTCTTTTACCGAATTAATAGCGTGCACTTCTGCGTGAGGTTCTCCGGCTTTTCTGTGCCAACCTTCGCCAATAATTTTTCCATTGGCGACAATTACGCTTCCTACCATCGGGTTAGGGTACGTAGTGCCTAAGCCATTTTTGGCTAGTTCGATGCAACGTTTTATATAAGTTTCATTTGTGTTCACTATGCAAAAGTACTATTTTTTGGGCGTTAGATTTCGCTAATTTGTCAATTAACAATGCTATTTTTGTCAGACTAACCAAAGAAGATAAAGTACAATGACATCTTGGACTATTAGAAAAATTGAAAAGAAAGACAATCCTGCCGTGGCCCAGTTAATACGAGCTGTTTTTGATGAATTGGAAATTCCAAAAGTAGGCACCGCTTACGAAGACCCTTATTTGGATTTGATGTTTGAGGAATACAACAAGCCACGTTCTGTTTATTTTGTGGTAGAGCAGGAAGGCGAAGTAGTTGGTTGTGCAGGTATTGCGCCTTTGGCCAATGAAAAAGAAACCATTTGCGAATTGCAAAAAATGTACTTTTTACCTGCCACACGTGGAAAAGGAATTGGAAGCGAAATGATGGCTATTTGTTTGCAAGCCGCAAAAGACTTCGGTTTTGAGCAATGTTACCTCGAAACGATGCCGTTTATGCATTCCGCTCAAAAGTTGTATAAGAAAACAGGTTTTGAGTATTTGTGCAGTGCTATGGGCAATACAGGTCATAGCAGTTGTCCCGTTTGGATGCTGAAAGATTTGTAAACTCTTCCATTAATTCGATATTTAGTACTATAAATTATGACAATAAGAGCCTACAGAACTCATTTTATTCAGGAACTTTCTTCTATTTATGAGGAAGGCGAGGCCGAAAGTTTTTTCTATCTAATTTTGGAAGCCAAGCATCAGCTCAAAAGAATCGATTTGGCGTTACAACCCGATTTGACTTTTTCGGAGGTGGAACTTGTGGTTTGGAACAGCATTTTAGAAGATTTAAAAAAAGAAATCCCGATACAGTACCTTTTAGGAAAAACCAGTTTTTATGGATTGGATTTTGAAGTCAATGAAAATGTGTTGATACCAAGACCCGAAACCGAAGAGTTGGTCGAATGGATTCTTGAGGATTGTGGCAAAACAGATACAACAGCAGAATTTTCAATTCTTGATATTGGAACGGGAAGTGGCTGCATTCCGATTAGTTTGAAAAAGCAGTTGTCAGTGGCGAAAGTTTCGGCTATTGATGTTTCTGAAAAGGCTTTGGAGGTTGCTAAGGGCAATGCCAAGTTAAACGGAGTTGAAGTGAATTTTATACTTCAAAACATTTTGGAAACAACCGATTTGTTGGAAAGCTATGATGTCATTGTTTCGAATCCACCTTATGTTCGCAATTTGGAAAAACAAGAAATCAAGAACAATGTGTTGGAGTATGAACCGCATTTGGCTTTGTTTGTAGCCGATGATGATGCTTTGATTTTTTACAGAAAAATTGGAGCGTTAGCATTGAAAAGTTTGCGTCCCAACGGAAAGTTATTTTTTGAAATCAATCAGTATTTGGGCAAAGAAACGGTTGATTTGTTAAAAGATTTAGGCTTTCAAAACGTTGAATTACGTAAAGACATTTACGGGAATGACAGGATGATTTTGGCTTTTTTGTAGCTGAGGACTTGCTGTGAAATATTTAATTCATTATTTTTTGTCAGTTCGAGCGCAGTCGAGAACAGTTCGTGAATCTCGACTGCGCTCGATTTGACAGTACTTCTAGAGTATTTTAATCTAGTTTTTGTACAAAAAGAAGTATGGATTTGGTTGTTGATTGATAATTTTTGATGTCAAATTTGAAATCTTTACTCGTTGTTTTGCGTGAGGGATAGCAGCTGGCTACCGAAGTAGCGCGTATAGCCCGACCGCATAAAAAAAGGGACCGACTAGCACAATTGCTGAGTGGGTCCCTTTTTTTTATGGGGTCACGCCCAAATATTTATTCGTATCGCAATGCTTCAATTGGGTCGAGTTTCGAAGCTTTTATAGCTGGATACAATCCAGAAACAATGGCCACCATAAAACTAGTAGCAAAAGCAGCTAAGATGGCGCCCCACGGAATAACGAAGGCAAAATCCATTGCGCTCGCGATACCAAAACCGATTAAGATTCCGAAAAAGATTCCGACCAGTCCGCCGATTTGACCAATGAGTAAGGTTTCGATAAAAAACTGAATCGCCACGGTCGATTTCTTGGCGCCTAAGGCTTTTCGAACGCCAATTTCTCGGGTTCTTTCGGTTACCGAAACAATCATAATATTCATCAAAGCGATGGAAGAACCAAAAATGGTAATCACCCCGATGAGCCAAGCAGCTAACCCTAAATATTGAGTGATACCTAAAATACGGTTGATTAAATCATCACTGCGCACTACACCAAAGTTGTTGTCTTTTACGGGGCTTAATTTTCGCACGCGACGCATTACGCTAGTGGCGTTGTCTACGGCTTGGTCTAGTAATTCTTTTTTGCCCACCATTACGCTCAAACTGTAATTGATGTTGGGAGCACTAAAGAGCGAACGCGCTACTTGAATCGGAATCAACACGCGCAAATCCTGACTGTTGCCAAAAGTGGAACCCTTTTCTTTGAGTACGCCAATGACTCTGAATTTGGCTCCGCGAATCGAAATGACTTTGTCGATAGGATTGACGTCTTTCAAAAGTCCTTTCTCAAAATCCGAACCTACGATACACACAAAGGCATTGTTGGCAATGTCAAAACTCGTAAAATTTCGTCCCGCACTAAAATCCAATCCCGAATTCACCGCATACATTTCGTCTACGCCTACAATTTTGTTTTCTGGGTCTGTTTTGGTGTTGAGGTATTTCACTTCGGCGGCCGAGCTTGCGGTAAACGAAATCGAAGTCTCGGTAAAAGGATATTTGTATTTGTTTCTAAACGCCACGGCATCTGGGTAAGAGATAATCGGGTTGATGATTTCTCGTTCGCCGCCGCCACGGTTTCGCGTCGTATTTTCGTATTGATTGATGTTGAAGGTATTGGCACCCATCGAGGCAAAATCCGACGAAATTTGATTTTCTAAGGCCGCCACCACGGTCAAAATTCCCACCAAAGCCGTGATTCCAATAGCAATAATCAGTACCGTAAGAATGGTACGCAGCAATTGCGTTTTGATTGAACCCAACGCAATTTTAATATTTTCTTTGAATAATTTTAGCATCATATAAGTTTGTCACGAAAATACAATTTTTGTTACAAGTTTGGTTTTCAAAAAACACTAAATTTCAAATCCACAAGCCTTCTATTTTTTTTAAAAACCATATAAGGCATATAAGAGCATTTAAGTTTTTCTTTCCGAACTTGGCTGACATCTTTGTTTCTTTTCCAGTTAAATTTCACAGCTTCAATAAAAACTTCTACGATTATATGTTTGATAGCTTTGCGAACTTTGCGTAAAACTTTGCGAACCTTGCGGTTAAATTTTACAGCTTTTAAATAAAACTTATATGCCTTTAAATGCCCTTATATGGTTCACAATAAAGTTTCAAAAAAACTCCAATGACTTATATGTTTTATGCTTTGCGAACCTTGCGTAAAACTTTGCGTTCCTTGCGGTTAAATTTCACAGTTTTAAAATAAAACTTATATGCCCTTAAATTCCTTATATGGTTCACAATAAAGCTTCAGAAAAAAATCCAATGACTTATATGTTTATTTTTAGGAGCTATTCCCGCTTTTCATTACAAGTCCTCGCACCATAAGCCATTTTTCTACGCCCCAAAAGGAGCTTCCGTTGGTCGCTCTTTTAGGTCAAGAAAAATTGGCTTTTGGCGCTCCGGGCTTTCCATTACAATCGGGGCTAGGGCAGTAGGAACACCAAAACGTTTGGTTGGAATTATATCCCTAAAAGGAATCATTTTTATCAATTTTTGTAAGGGATTAGTGTTATATTTGGATTCTTACTACGAAACCAACTTTTGTTGATTGTGATGATTTGGGAGTGTTATAGGAAGATGGATTTTGTCTAAGAAAGAGTTGTATGAAAAAAAAATTAAAACTATGTCGTGTAAAAGAGGAAAGGCATCTCCAAGTCCATATGTAAAACTTCAACTTTTTGCTGATTCTGGCGGATATTGCCAAAACCCAGAATGTAATCTTCCCTTGTTTCACAATTTAGGAGAAAGTAATTTTCATATTGCAGAAATGGCTCATATAATTGGTGCAAGTAATGATGGACCACGAAATTCAATAACTTTGACAAAATCTGAAAAAGGGAAATTTGAAAATTTAATTCTTCTATGTCCAAATTGTCACACTAAAATTGATAAAGTAGAAAGTGAATTTTCGGATAGCCTTTTAAAAAAATGGAAATCGAATCATTCAAGAAGAATAAAGGATCTTTTTGGAATTAAAAAGTTTGAAGAGAGAGAGTCAATAAGAAAAGTTTTAAGAAAAATTATGTTGGAGAATAAAGTTATATTTGATACAGTAGGTCCGTTAACTGATGAAAGGTTTAATCCAGAAAGTGAGAATCCAAAAAAATGGAAAGAAGGAATACTTTCGACAATTCTTCCAAATAATAGAAAGATTTTGGGAATAGTTGAAGCTAATTATGATTTATTAAATCCAGATGAAGAAATTGTATTTGCAAACTTTAAACAACACGTTCGAGACTTTGAAGATAAGCATATAAACGATAATGAATTGAGTGGTGCAACATTCCCATTAAAAATGAATAATATATTTGAATAATATGATTGAACCTAGCTTGTCAAAATGGGCATTAGAAAAAATTAAAATTCATGATGAAGTATCTTCAGTTGATATAAATGAAGACGAAGTAATAATTATAAAGAGGATAAATGGCAGTTTCATAAGGGTAGGTTCTTTTTCTTTTGCTGAATTGAATTTGGAAAATATAAATAAAATCGTTGAAAAATATAGATTGGATTTTATATTAAATATTAAATCGGGGGCTATCTATAAAGGAGAAATTTATAGCTTTCTAGATGATTGTAAAATAAGTTTTGGAAGCTTAAGTGACTTGTATAGAGTTATCTCTCAAAGTGAAAACTGGCCATATCTTCATAGGGATGTAAAATTCATTCTTCGAGGTCTTGAACAGCACTCTAAAGTTGTAAAAGTTGTAAGACTAGATAACAAAAGACTGAAAATTTTTAAAAGAGATTTACAATTTATAGTTATTGTTGCGACAAACGATTATGAGGTTAATGCAGAATCGATTCGTAAATTACAAGACGATTTTAATAGTTTTGATGCAATCTTAGCTTCAAATCCAAGTGGTCGGATTACCTCTCAAGCATACACTGTAGCAAGTATGCTAAATGTTCCACTTTATAATTGGTCAGAATTATATGTTGAATTGAATAAATCATGAAAACATATGTAAATTCAGAGATAAGAAAAATTTCGAAACAATATTCTAATTATGATTTTTACCTTTTTGGTTCTTTCATTGAGAATGATATCCGATATAGCGATATAGATGTTTTGATAATATACGATACTATGGAACAGATAAGTTCGGTACGATCTGATTTTAAAAAAATAGATACTTTTGAAATTTTTGATTTAATGTTTTTGAGTATTGACGAAGAGAAAGAAATTAAATTTGTCGAGAAAGTAAAAGCTGTTAGGATATAATTAGTTAAATATTATTTTTCTTTAAAAAAAAACAAAGACTAAAAAAAAATGTTTAGCGTTTTATTTTTTGATGTTATAGATTGACAAATGTCAACTAGATAAAAATCAAAATGTTTAATCAGCGACTTGTCCGATGACTAAACGCTTTAAGCCCGATAGCCCTTTTTAAAAATGACCTCAAAATTATCCCTTAGCGAGTTTCGTAACAGAATTAAAGAAAATTTGGATATCGGCTCTCTTAAACTAAAATTAAGTCCATTGTCTGTTTTTACAATGTTTGGGGAAACCTCCAAACCTTTTTATGGGAATTATGATGAGACTTCGTTTCGATTAACTGCGAACAGTACAATAACACCTACCTTTTATATCTTAAAAGGGAAGTATAAAAAAGTGAATGCTACCGTAACGGTAAACTATAACATCGTTTCGCCTTCTAAATTTCATAAGATTTGGATAAAATTTTTTCCGATTTTGGCTTGTATTGCGGTAAATTCGGTGTTTTTTTTTGATTCAACTAAAGCTCCAATTGAAGTATATGTGGTTTTTAATTCATTTTGGATTGTATCCTCGCTTTTTTCCGTATGGTACAATAAAAGAAAAAAGAGAAAGTTAGAAGAAAAGTTTTTAGAATTATTTGAAATAACTAAAGAGTATAGTGAATAGAATTAAAACCTAGATAGAATATGAAATGACGCTGACAATAATTCAAAATCGCGTTATAAAGTCCTCTAACTTTTTTCTATATTCGTCTCCCAATGAAAATTCGTGATGCTTCTCATATTTGGTTTCTTTAACTTTCGATGAGCGCATCAATTCACACCAAAAACTAAAATGACACCACCAACCCTCACAAAAATACAATTCGACAACTTTGTTTGGATAGACATTTGCCAACCCAACAAAGAAAATCTAGATAAAATCGCCCAAGAATACCAGTTGGATTATTTTCAAATTAAAGACAGTTTGGAGCGAGGCCACTTGCCCAAATTTGAAAAACAGCCCAATTATAATTTTTTAATTCTGAGGGCTTTTACGCCGAGAATGGCCAGTAAAGCGACAACCATCAATGAATTATCGCATAAAATTGCCTTTTTTTACAACGGACACAAAATCATCACGATTCATCGCAGTCCGTTTGCGTTTTTGGAAACGGTAAAAAAAGACCACAAAACACCCGAAGAGATTTTGATTTATCTCATCCACAAAATGGTAGAAACTTATCAAGTGCCTTTGAATGACTTAGACGAAAAAATCATTCAAATCGAAAAGACGATTTTCCTGCAAGATTATTCTAAAATCTCCTTAGAAGAACTGTATTTTTTGAAAGCGCAAACCCGTATCACCAAAAAACTATTGCAGATTTTTCAAAATGTCATTCACCAACTCGAAGTGAGCGAGTCTTCAAAAACCGCTTTGCAAGACATCAAAGACAAGCTGCTGAGTTTGCTGCTCAATTATGACGAAGTGCTTGAAAATGCGAACAATTTACTGAATACCTATCTTTCGGTCAACGCACAAAAAAGCAATGATGTAATGAAGTTATTGACCATCTTTTCGGCTTTCTTTTTACCCTTAACATTTATTGCAGGTATCTACGGAATGAACTTTGAAAATATGCCCGAACTTCAATGGCCTTTGGGTTATTTTATGACCTTGGGCGTGATGGTCGTTATTGCTTTGGTTATCTATTTTTGGTTCAAAAGAAAACGCATTCTTTGATTTAAGTTCTATTTTCAACTGTTTGGGTAATCACATTAAAAAGCAACTACATAGGAGCATCATAGATTACACTAACTAGGCAAAGAATGAATAGAAATAGGTCTATTTTGCACATAGTATCGCTATGTGAATAGTAAAACGTCTATCTTATTCTTTTAAAGACTATAAATTCTATGTTTCTCCTATGTGGTAAAAAATTATTTCTACATAATTAAAAACTTATATGACCTTAAATGCCTTAAATGGTTCAAAAACAAGATTGGTTTGTTGTATGATAATAAAACCCACTTTTTTTGGATAGGATTTCTTTTAAAAAGTAAGATATTTGCAAACCTAATTGAAAATTCATTTTACAATGGCTTCAAAACCCAGTATACCCAAAGGAACGCGCGATTTTTCGCCAGCCGAAGTGGCCAAAAGACAGTACATTATTCAAACGATAAAAAGCAACTTTGAAAAATTTGGCTTTCAACCTATAGAGACTCCATCCTTCGAGAATTCAGATACTTTGATGGGAAAATATGGTGAAGAAGGCGACCGCTTGATTTTTAAAATCTTGAATTCGGGAGATTATTTGTCAAAAGCCAATGCGACGCATTTAGAAAACAAAGACAGTTTAAAATTGACCGCGAGTATTTCTGAGAAAGCTTTGCGTTATGATTTGACTGTTCCTTTTGCACGTTACGTGGTACAACATCAAAGTGAAATTGAGTTTCCGTTCAAACGCTATCAAATTCAGCCCGTGTGGCGCGCTGATCGTCCGCAAAAAGGTCGCTTTAGAGAATTTTTTCAATGCGATGCTGATGTGGTTGGTTCCAAATCGTTGTGGCAAGAAGTGGAGTTGGTACAATTGTATGACACCGTTTTTACGGCTTTAGGATTAGAAGGTGTGACCATCAAAATCAATAATCGTAAAATTTTATCTGGAATTGCTGAGGTGATTGGCGCTTCGGATAAGCTGATTGATTTTACAGTTGCATTGGATAAACTGGATAAAATTGGCGAAGACGGTGTGAAGAAAGAAATGATTGAAAAAGGCATTTCTGAAGAAGCGATTGCTAAAGTGCAACCGTTGTTTAGTTTTACAGGAACGATTGCTGAGAAAATCAACCAACTATCACAATTGCTTTCTGTTTCAGTAGAAGGGATGAAAGGTGTTGAAGAATTGCAATTCATTTGCGAAAAAGTAACCCAACTCGGACTTGCAACTGCACAGTTAGATTTGGACGTGACTTTGGCAAGAGGATTGAATTATTATACAGGAGCTATTTTTGAAATTGCCCCACCTAAAACTGTTGCTATGGGCTCCATTGGCGGCGGAGGAAGATATGACGACTTAACTGGTATTTTTGGTTTAAAAAATATGAGTGGTGTGGGGATTTCTTTCGGCTTGGACCGTATTTATTTGGTAATCGAAGAATTGGGATTGTTCCCAGATACGGTTGCCGCTACTTCAAAAGCGTTGTTTGTGAACTACGGCGAAACAGAAGCTTTTGCTGCGATGCAAACCATTCAAAAACTTAGAGCAGAAGGCATTAAAGTAGAATTGTATCCTGATGCTGTCAAAATGGGCAAACAATTGCAATATGCTGACAAAAGAGGCATTCCGTTTGCAGTGATTATAGGGACACAAGAATTAGAATCGAGTACTTTTTCAGTTAAAAATTTAGTTTCTGGAGAACAAGTAGTTCTTGATTATGAGTCTCTTAAGTCCTATTTGTCATAAGGAATACTAACAAAAAAAGCTTCGTTTTGATAAACGAAGCTTTTTTTATTATAAACAATGCTGAATTAATAATTAACTAAAAACGGGAATAATTCTCTGTATATAAATTATTAGGTCGAAATAATAGATTGACAAATTTAGGTAAACTATTTCGTGATAGTCTTAAAATTATATTAAATTTTTAAGAAGTTCGTAAAATCGTTAGAAGTTGTATTTGTTTGATGCTAAAATCGTTTTGTTTTATATATGACAATTTGACATTTTATTAGTTTTGGCAACACTTTTGACAATAAATGAAAAGAATCAAAAATAATGTTTAAAAAATTTTTTAAAAATAAAAGCAATATGACTACTGAAAATACAGAGTTCGATCAAGAAATAGATGATGCAACGTTAGAGAATAATGCAAATGGAGAGCAACTAATCATTGAAGAATTAAGTGTTGAGGAACAATTAGCACAAGATTTAGCCAAAGAAAAAGATAAATTCTTGCGCTTATTCGCTGAATTTGAAAATTACAAAAGACGTACGACAAAAGAGCGTATTGAGTTATTCAAAACAGCGAGTCAAGAAGTTTTATTGGCTTTGTTACCTGTTTTGGACGATTTTGATCGTGCAATGGTTGAAATCAACAAATCTGAGGATGAATTATTAGCTAAAGGTGTGGAATTGATTCACGAAAAGCTAAAAGGAACTTTGGTAACCAAAGGATTAGAAGTAGTTGACGTAAAAGCTGGAGATGCATTTGATGCTGATTTTGCAGAAGCGATCACTCAAATTCCTGCGCCATCAGACGACTTGAAAGGTAAAATTGTAGACGTATTGGAGAAAGGATACAAATTAGGCGATAAAATTATTCGTTTCCCAAAAGTGGTAATTGGACAATAATCAGAATTCAAAGTAGCGCATTTGTAGCTAAATGTAATAGCACCATATAAAATGAAAAAAGATTTTTACGAAATATTAGGGATATCTAAGAGTGCTTCGGATGCTGAAATCAAAAAAGCGTACCGAAAAAAAGCATTAGAGTTCCATCCTGACAAAAACCCTGACAATCCTGCAGCCGAAGAGCAATTCAAATTGGCTGCCGAAGCCTATGAAGTGTTAAGCGATCCGCAAAAGAAAGCCAAGTATGATCAGTATGGTCATCAAGCTTTTGATGGAGCTGGCGGATTCGGTGGTGGTCACGGCGGTATGAATATGGATGATATTTTTAGTCAATTCGGAGATATTTTCGGAGGTGGCTTTGGTGGTTTCGGAGGCGGAGGCGGAGGTCCTCGTCGTGCCAAAGGAAGCAATATGCGAATTAAAGTCAAATTGACATTAGAAGAAATTGCCAATGGTGTTGAGAAAAAAGTAAAAGTTAAGCGTAAGGTGCAAGCACCTGGCGTTTCCTATAAAACCTGTTCTACTTGTAATGGTCAAGGTCAAGTGATGCGTGTGACCAATACTATTTTGGGACGTATGCAATCGGCGTCTACTTGTCCGTCTTGTGGAGGTTCAGGACAAATCTTGGATAAAAAACCAAACAATGCCGATGCGCAAGGAATGATTTTAGAAGACGAAACAGTTTCGATCAAAATTCCAGCAGGTGTAGTTGACGGTATGCAATTGAAAGTTTCTGGAAAAGGAAATGATGCTCCTGGGAATAGTATTCCTGGCGATTTGATTGTAGCGATTGAAGAGTTAGAGCACGAGTTCTTGAAACGTGAAGGAGAGAACTTACACTACGATTTGTACATCAGTTTTGCTGAAGCGGTTTTGGGTATTTCTAAAGATATTGAAGCGGTGAATGGAAAAGTGCGTATCAAATTAGAAGAAGGTATTCAATCTGGGAAAATATTGCGTTTGAAAGGAAAAGGAATTCCAAGTATCAATGGTTACGGAAGTGGCGATTTATTAGTTCACGTGAATGTTTGGACGCCAAAAACATTGAACAAAGAACAAAAACAATTCTTTGAAAATGCGTTGAACGACGATAATTTCACGCCGCATCCTGAAAAATCAGACAAATCATTCTTTGAGAAAGTTAAAGATATGTTTTCTTAATTTTTTTAATCTTATTTTATATTTATCCCTATGTTTTTGTAGCATAGGGATTTTTTTTGCTGTTTTGTTTTTGAAAATTGTAGTACCGCAAATTCGCAAATTTTAGAATATTGAGTAAGGCGAAAGACCTACAAGGTTTTGGAAACCTTGCAGGTTGGGAATTTCAAAAAAAAGAGTTTTGTTGCAGTCTTTCCTGCAAGGTCTTTTTTTGACCTTGTAGGTGTTCAAATTTTAAATGTATTTATGGTTGGGATAATTTGCGAATTTGCGGTTCAAATTTGGTTGGCATTAAAAAGGTAATTGAAATAGCAAAACGTACTTTTTAGCCCCGATTACTATGATATATACAAACTAAAAATTTATTTATTTTTTAGTTTAAAAAAAAGACATAACAAGCCTTCGAATAAGAATTACACGAAGGTTTGTTGTGCCTTTCATAAGTTATTTTTATTCGTAAACATCATAAATTTATCAAGATAGGTTTCTTTTCAAATAAACCTGTCTGCTCTTAGCCTAATCAAGGCAAAACTGTAAAAAATGAACNTTCAATAAAACTGACAAAGTCCTAATCGGGGCATAAGTAGCTAACTTTGATCGAAGAGAAGGTTCACTTTGTCAGTTTGGTTGTTGATTAAAAGTAATTTAAATTTATTTAGCAAATCTAAAGGATTATAGTGGAAATCCTTTGATGCCGGGGTTCGGCAGCAAAGATTGTAGCGGAAAGCGGGACGACTCGTGATTGAAATATCGATTCGTGCTGCTCCTGAAAAATAGGAAACGACATCAAGTTTAGGGTTGAAGTTCGTCTAGTTTTATTGCTGTAAAAAGCAGCATTTTCTGTAACAATTGGGCATTGTTGACTACTAATTACCTATTTTTGCAATTCTAAAAATCAAGCTATGAGTAGTATTCTCGAGGTAAAAAATGTAGTGAAGCAATATGGCGATTATGTTGCCCTTAATTCCGTTTCGCTTACGATACCCAAAGGCAGTATTTATGGTTTATTAGGACCTAATGGTGCCGGAAAAACCTCTTTAATTCGTATCATCAATCAGATTACGTTGCCCGATAGTGGCGAAGTGCTTTTGGATGGCGAAAAATTACAACCCCATCACATTCAGCAAATCGGCTATCTTCCCGAAGAAAGAGGCTTGTACAAATCGATGAAAGTAGGCGAGCAGTGTTTGTATTTGGCGCAATTGAAAGGTCTTTCTAAAAAAGAGGCTAAAATTCAGTTGGACTATTGGTTTGAGAAATTAGACATCAAAGGCTGGTGGAACAAGAAAATCGAGGAGTTGTCCAAAGGAATGGCGCAAAAGATTCAGTTTGTGGTGTGTGTGTTGCACCAACCCAAATTGTTGATTTTTGATGAGCCTTTTTCAGGTTTTGACCCTGTGAATGCGAATATTATCAAAGATGAGATTTTAGGATTAAAAGAAAAAGGTACGACCATCATTTTCTCTACCCATAGAATGGAAAGTGTAGAGGAATTGTGTGACCATATCGCTTTGATTCATAAATCGAATAAACTCATTGAGGGCAAATTGGAAGAAGTAAAGCGCCAATACCGCTCCAATAGTTTTGAAGTGGGGATTTTGACAGATAATGTAGAAGGCTTAATGTATGATTTGACGCAGAAGTTTACCGTAGGTCCAGCCAATTTCAAGTCATTGAATCAAGAATTGAAATTAGAAATTCAGCTAGGTACTGGGACACCCAACGAATTGTTGCAAGTCCTTACGCAACGTGGTCAAGTGACGCATTTTGTGGAAAAAATTCCAAGTGTGAACGATATCTTTATTAAAACTGTAACCGAGTAAATTCTATAAAAATAATGAGCAAATTATCCCTTATCATAAAAAGAGAATTTATAGCCAAGGTGCGCAACAAATCGTTTATCGTAATGACTTTTTTGAGTCCGTTATTGTTTGTTGGAATTGCTGTTTTTGTTAGCTATTTGGCGTCTATGAAAGCCGATACCAAGCAAATTGCGGTTCACGACGAAACGGGTTTGTTTGTTGCCGATTTTATGGCTAAAAATAAAAAAGATAGCGAATACCAGTATTTGGATTTGTCGGTTTTGGACGTTAAAGCCCTCAAAGATAGCATCACGCAAGAGCGTTTTGAAGGCGTGTTGCAAATTCCTAAAACGGCATCTATTGCCGATTTGGACAAGAAGATTCAATTCATATCCAATGATAGTCCAAGTATCACTTTTATTGAGGAAGTTCAGGACATTTTGGATAAAAAAATTACCCAACTTAATTTTCAATCCGCAAAATTGGATACGGTGGCGATACATAAAGCACAGTCCAATATCAACATCAGTTTGAGTAAAGCCTCGGGTGAGGAAAGTTTGAAAGGATTGAATGAAATTAAAATTGCCATTGGTGGTGCCTTTGGGTATTTGATTATGATGTTTATTGTGATTTATGGCAATATGGTGATGCGAAGCGTAATCGAAGAAAAAACTAATCGTATCATCGAAATCATTATTTCCTCGGTAAAACCTTTTCAGTTGATGATGGGTAAAATCATTGGAACTTCATTGGCGGGTATTCTTCAGTTTTTAATTTGGGCGATTATAGGTTTGGGATTGTTTTTGGGTGCTTCCTTGTTTTTCGGTGTTAATTTAGGACCTACTTCTAAAGTTCCACCCGAAGTAATGCAAGCAGCACAACACGAAATAGCTAGTACTGCGCAATTGTATATAGCCGAATTATGGAATCTTCCGATTGGGACTTTGCTGACTTGTTTTGTGATTTATTTCATTGGAGGCTACTTTTTGTACAGTTCCTTTTATGCTGCAATTGGTGCCGCTGTTGACAACGAAACCGATTCGCAACAGTTTTTGTTACCGATTATTATGCCTTTGATTTTGGGCGTTTACATCGGGTTTTTTACCGTAATCAATGACCCTCACGGCACGGTAGCTACCATTTTCTCGATTGTGCCTTTGACATCGCCAATCGTGATGCTAATGCGCATTCCTTTTGGCGTACCTTTGTGGCAAATTTTGCTTTCGATGGTACTTTTATTCGGAACGTTTTTATTGGTAGTTTGGTTTGCTTCCAAAATTTATCGCGTAGGTATTTTGATGTACGGCAAAAAACCAAGTTGGAAAGAATTGTATAAGTGGTTGAAGTATTAAATTCCAAAAAGTAAATCCCAAAATCCAACTATTGGAATTTGGAATTTTTAAAATTTGAAAATTGTTAAGAATGAGTAAAATATTAATTATAGAAGACGAAGCAGCGATTCGTAGAGTTTTGGTCAAAATTCTTTCAGAAGAAAATGATGCCTATCAAGTAGACGAAGCTGAAGACGGCGCTGTAGGTTTAGAGAAAATAAAAAATACCGATTATGATTTGGTGCTTTGCGATATCAAAATGCCAAAATTAGACGGGGTGGAAGTATTAGAAGCTGTCAAAAAAATCAAACCTGAGATTCCAATGGTGATGATTTCAGGCCACGGTGATATGGAAACGGCCATCAATACGATGCGTTTGGGAGCTTTTGATTATATCTCGAAACCGCCCGATTTGAATCGATTGTTGAATACCGTTCGCAATGCCTTGGACCGCAAAAAATTAGTAGTTGAGAATAAAATTCTAAAGAAGAAAGTCAGCAAAAACTACGAAATGATTGGCGAGAGCGAAGCCATTAATCATATCAAAATGATGATTGATAAAGTGGCTCCTACCGAAGCTAGAGTATTAATTACAGGGCCTAACGGAACTGGAAAAGAATTGGTGGCGCATCAATTGCACGAGAAAAGCGAACGCGCTAGTTTTCCTTTAATCGAAGTGAATTGTGCTGCTATTCCATCGGAATTGATAGAAAGTGAGTTGTTTGGACACGTCAAAGGCGCCTTCACCTCGGCTGTAAAAGACCGAGCAGGAAAGTTTGAAGCAGCAGATAAAGGCACTATTTTCTTGGATGAAATTGGCGATATGAGTCTTTCGGCTCAAGCCAAAGTATTGCGTGCGTTGCAAGAAAGTATGATTACGAGAGTGGGAGCAGACAAAGACATTAAAGTGGATGTTCGTGTGGTAGCTGCAACTAACAAAGATTTGAAACAAGAGATTGCTGAAGGTCGTTTTAGAGAAGATTTGTACCACCGTTTGGCGGTTATTTTGATTAAAGTTCCTGCTTTGAATGAACGTCGCACCGATATTCCGATGTTGGTTACACATTTTGCAGAGAAAATTGCTTCAGAACAAGGCAATGCTGTGAAAAAATTCTCTGAAGCTGCCATTAGCTTACTGCAAGAATACGATTGGACAGGAAATATTCGAGAGTTACGCAATGTAGTGGAACGCTTAATAATTCTGGGAGGAAGTGAAATATCTGAAACGGATGTGAAGTTATTTGCATCAAAATAAATGTAAAGATTGAAAAATGTAATGATTATTAAATGCAATAAATCTTTTAATTTTTCAAGATTTCAAATTTTCAATAAGGACAAATGAAACTAAAAAAAATAAACGAGAATCTTCAAAAGGCATTGATAGAAAATGGTTTAGTAGAAGCCAATGCTATGCAACAGGAGACTTTTTCTACGCTTAAAAGCGGAGCAGATTGTTTGATTATTGCACCAAAAGCAAGCGGAAAAACAACGACTATTGTAATCAATGTAATTCAGCGTTTGGCGGGTTCCAATGAAGAATCTCCAAGAGCACTTATCGTAGTAGAAGACAAAGCTAAGGTATTAGCAATGGAGGAGCTTTTTGATAAATACAATCAGTATACCAAGTTAGAGGTATACGGTGTACACGATAAAGGCGATATGGATTATGACAAAAACTATATATCAACAGGTATTGATGTTCTGATTGGGACACCTAACCGTTTGAGTGAAATGTTCTCTTCTGCAGGTTACAATGTGAATCGTTTAAAAATGTTCATCATTGATGACACTGACCCTATATTGAAATTGCGTCACGAAACCAAAATTATGCGTATTTCAAATAGTATCACCAAAACGCAACGCATCGTTTTTACTGAGCAATTAACAGATAGAGTTGATATTTTGATTGAAAAAATGTTAATCGAGCCTTTTGAATTTGATTTCGATGAAGAAGATGAAGAGGACGATGAAGAAGAAATTTAGAGAGTAGATTTTTGAAGTTAGATTTTGAAAAGATAATAAACATTAAAATCGTTGTGCTTCTTTGCGTAATTCCTTGCGGACTTTGCGGTTAAGTGCAACAACAAACATAAAACAGTATGGGATTAATGAAAGTGTTTTCAGGCAGTGAAATTTTAGCACTAGCCTTACAAGAAAAATTAGAAACAGCGGGAATCGATACCGTAAAAAAAGACAATATTCAATCGGCTCGTTTGGGTGGATTTGGTGGTTCCGATTTGGCCATTGAAATTTTTATTCAAGAAACAGATTTTGCGAAGGCGAATCCAGTTATCGAGGATTTTAGAATGAGTATTTAAATTGTTTCCATAAGTTATGAAATACAAAATGCTAGTTTTAGATATGGATGACACGCTGTTGACAGACAATCATACCATTTCTAAAGAGAATCGAGCCATGATTGCTATGGCACAAGCAAAGGGGGTCGAAGTGGTTTTGGCATCAGGAAGGCCTACACCAGCGATGACACATTATGCAAAAGACTTACAAAATAGTTATATGATTTCGTTCAATGGTGCTGTAGTTAGTGATTTAAAAAACGATACGGTAATTTTTGAGCAATCGTTGACGAAAGAGCAAATTCATGAGCTACATGATTATAGTTTGAAAATGAAAACGCATATCATTACGTATGTTAATGATACGATTGTAAGCGAAACCCACTCTGAATTTATTGAGGTTGAACGAAGCATAACGGGTATGCCACATGAATTGGTTCCTGATTTTAAGGCTGCCGTTACTTCCAATGCAGTAAAATGTATTTTACTTGAAGACCCTTCTTATTTGAAAACGGTAGAAAGCGATTTGAAACAAGCAATGCCAGATTTAAGCGTTTCTATGTCGAAACCTTTCTTTTTGGAAGTCGCACCTAATGGCATAGACAAAGCCGCAAGTATTGCATTTTTGGCCAAAAAATTAGACATTGACCAAAGCGAAATTATTGCAGTAGGCAATGCAGGAAACGATTTGACAATGATTCAATATGCAGGATTAGGTGTTTGGGTAGACAATGTAACTCCCGAATTGAGAGGTTTTGGAGATGTTATTGTAGCTTCGAATAATAATCACGGCGTAGCTGAGGTTATCGAACGATATATATTGAGTTAAAACTTTTTAACCGAAAAAAAACGGGAAAGTAGCAGTGTTACTTTCCCGTTTTTATTTTTATAGCTAGTGATTATATTTTGGCTACTGATACAAAATATTTGTTTCCGTCACCCATTGTTAATTTTACGCGTTCATCACAAAGGTCAATAGCGTGGGTCTTGCTTTCATAACAATTGCAAGAGGTGTTTTTGTCTTTTGCCATTGGGGTTTCACATTTTACATTTTTAAAGGCAGTAAGTTGTGGGTTGTATAAGGTAACCAAATCCGTAGAAGCAGTAACCAAAGTAATGATACTTGCACTGTTATCGTTGGTAATTCTATACACAATTCTGTCGGTATAGTTTACGCCGTCAATCATCACTTTTCGGATGTAAGTGTAAGCAATGGAACTAGTTTCGGCTTCTTTTACTTCGAATTTAAATCCTAAAGCTCGAATTTCTAAATCAAATTTTTGTTGTGAGTTGTAATTGGCCCAATTGGTTAGGGTGGCAACTGTTGGAAAAGTGTTTGTTTTGCTAGTAGTATTTTGGCCGTAGCTGCTCAAAATAGCCAATAGCATGAAGTAGATTGTGGGGAAAAATGCTTTCATGTTGGTTGTACTTATTTTTTTGCCTACTCTAGTTGGTTTTCGGCTTACCCATTTTATTAATTTATTGACTGTAAATGCATTAGGTTTTTGTGTTTACTGCAATGCAATATAGAATTTAAATTATCATCTGCAAAATTTGAGGTAGGAAATATAGTATTCTGTATAGATTTGCGGCTTCTGAATCTATGGTTAAAGGTAAAGTGTTGATATGTAATAGGTAATCGAGTTTCTTACAACAAAAAAATACATCAAATGGCAATAATTCTAAAGTATTGCTTTCGATATCCTGATTTTTGTTCGTAAATTTGCACCCTCAATTTTTTGACAACGATTTCATTAATTGAGCTATCTTATGGAAAATAAAAAACGAGTTGCCTTCTATACGCTGGGTTGTAAACTGAACTTTTCAGAAACGTCAACCATAGCTAGAAATCTTCAAGAAGAAGGCTTTGAAAGAGTGGATTTTGAAGAAGTAGCCGATATGTATGTTATTAATACGTGTTCTGTTACAGAAAATGCAGACAAACAATTCAAGCAAGTCGTGCGCAAAGCGATGAAGCTAAACGACAAAGCCTTTGTAGCCGCTGTGGGTTGTTATGCACAATTAAAGCCAGAAGAACTTGCCGATGTTGACGGTGTAGATTTGGTTCTGGGTGCCACCGAAAAATTCAAATTAGCAGATTACATTAACGATTTATCCAAAAACGATTTTGGCCAAGTGCATTCTTGCGAAATCGCCGAAGCCGATTTTTATGTAGGCAGTTATTCTATTGGCGATAGAACAAGAGCCTTTTTGAAAGTACAAGACGGTTGCGATTACAAATGTACCTATTGTACGATTCCATTAGCGAGAGGAATTTCTAGAAGTGATGCTTTAGAAAATGTATTGCAAAATGCTGCTGAAATTTCAAAACAGGGAATCAAAGAAATTGTGCTTACCGGAGTCAATATTGGCGATTACGGAAAAGGAGAGTTCGGGAATAAAAAACACGAACATACCTTCCTTGATTTGGTAAAAGCGCTTGACGAAGTGGAGGGTATTGAACGCCTTCGAATTTCCTCTATCGAGCCCAATTTATTGAAAAACGAAACCATTGATTTTGTTTCCAAAAGCCGAACATTTGTGCCACATTTTCATATTCCTTTGCAATCTGGAAGTAATGAGATTTTGGGTAAAATGAAACGTCGTTACCAACGCGAAGTGTATACCGATAGAGTTGCCAATATTCGTAGAGTAATGCCACACGCTTGTATTGGTGTGGATGTTATCGTTGGATTTCCGGGTGAAACCGATGAGCATTTCCTAGAAACCTATCATTTCTTGAATGATTTGGATATTTCTTATTTACACGTTTTTACCTATTCAGAGCGCGATAATACTGAGGCGGCTGTGATGGACGGCGTGGTTCCTAATAATGTTCGCGCCAAACGAAGCAAAATGTTACGTGGTTTATCGGTGAAGAAACGTCGTGCTTTTTATGAAAGTCAATTGGGTACCCAAAGAACAGTTTTGTTTGAGGACGAAAATAAAGAAGGATACATTCACGGATTTACCGAAAATTATGTAAAAGTGAAAACCCCTTGGGACCCAGCATTAGTGAATACGTTACACGAGGTACAATTGACCCGAATTGACGAAGACGGAAGTGTTCGTATGGAGTTTTTGAATGTAGAAGTGTAATCCTAAAACACTTCTTTATAATAGCATTAAGCGAGTAAGATTGAATTCTTACTCGCTTTTTTATTTTATTTCTAACTGCTATTAGAAACTAAAAGCAACTTTTAATTTGCAGCCTCTACCAAGCGGATGAATTCGGCTTTGTATCCTTCAGAGTCGTTTGACAAACCTTGTTTTGCCAAAGCAATAATGTCCTTTGAAGATGAATTCCCAATCAGTTTTGAATCTCTCAATTTTAAACCGAACCAAGCAACGGCATTACTGAATTTAAAATCATCGCTGGCGTTTTGTAACAAGATACTTTTGTTTTCAATGGTTTGAACCATTTCGATGCTTTGGTCACCATCGGTTTTTTTGTAACGGAATTTTATGGTCGCTAACTCGTTAGTGTATTTATTTTCTGTTGGAGTAGTGGTGGTGTATTTTAGTTCATCTGCTTCTGTATAAAATTTACTTTTGCTGCCCGCTGGTATAATTTCATACAAAGCCGTTACCGAATGATTACTACCTAATTCTCCAGCATCAATGGCATCATTTTTAAAATCTTCAGGTCTTAGTTTTCGGTTTTCATACCCAATCAATCGGTAGGCTTTCACTTGGTTGGGATTGAATTCAATTTGAATTTTTACATCTTTAGCAATTGCAAACATCGAGCCTTTAAATTCTTTACCCAAAAAACGATTCGCTTCTTGAATGGTATCAATGTAGGCATAATTGCCATTACCTTTGTTAGCTAATATTTCCATTTTACTGTCTTTGTAATTCCCCATTCCGTAGCCTAAACAAGTTAAGAATACACCAGATTTTCTTTTTTCTTCGATGAGGTTTTCCATATCAGCATTAGAAGAACTTCCCACATTAAAATCTCCATCAGTGGCCAAAATCACTCTGTTGTTGCCTCCTTTGATGAAGTTTTCTGCCGCAATTTTATAAGCAAGTGTAATGCCTTCACCACCTGCGGTACTTCCTCCTGCGTTGAGTTTTTCTAATGCAGTATTTATAGTTTCTTTTTCATCTCCAGAGGTTGGAGGTAATACTAAACCAGCAGCTCCAGCATATACTACAATCGATACTTTGTCTTTGGCTCTCAACTCATTTACCAAAATTTTCATAGATTGTTTTAGTAAGGGTAACTTATTCGCAGCACTCATAGACCCTGAAACATCAATTAAGAAAACCAAATTGGAGGCTGGCAAATCAAGGGTTGGAATGTTTTTTCCTTGCAATCCAATTTTCAAAATTTTGGTATCGCTATTCCACGGACTGTGACTCAATTCGGTTTGAATAGCAAACGGATGTTGGTCATTAGGTTGTGCGTAATTGTATTTGAAAAAATTAACCATTTCCTCTACACGAACCGCATCTTTAGGTACTTTTTGTCCGTTGTTAATCATACGTCTTACATTGGTATAAGAGGCATTATCAACATCAATAGAAAAAGTGGAAAGCGGTGCTGTTTTTGGACTTTCAAATGCATTTTCTACAAAACTTTCGTAATCTTCATCATTGATTGGTTCTGGTTGATAAGGATGGAGTTGGTTTAATTTTTTGTTTACTTCTTTCTCACTTAAGTTTTTATAAATTTCATTTTTTGAGGTGATAATCAAAACACCATTTGCAGCTTTTGCTCCGTATAGAGAAGTGGCAGCACTGTCTTTGAGTACTTTTATATCCTGAATATCGTTCGGGTTGATTTTAGCTAGAGCATTCGATTTTACAGGCACACCATCGATGATATACAGCGGTTCATTTTTAGAAGAACTACTGTTCGTGCCTCTAATGACGATGCTTTGCGGAGCGTTGGCAATAGCGTTAGTGTTAGACGAAATGGTCAATCCTGCGACACGACCTTCGAGCTTTTGAACTGAAGCGGCGGTCGAGGCTTTCTTTTTTTCATAGAAAGTATTGTCCGATTCATAATCGGCGTTACTCCCGTAGCCTACTACGACTACTTCACTTAAGAGCATTTGTTCTGCCACTAATTTTACATTAATGATGTTTTGTTCTCCCACTTTTTTAGTTTGCGGTTTATAACCAATGTAACTAAACACCAATTGGTCTCCTTTTTGCGCTTGAATGGTATACTTGCCATCAAAATTTGTACTGGCATTCGCTTTTGAGTTTTTGTTGACAACCGTCACTCCAGGAAGCGGGGCAGAGGCGTCAGAAACGGTTCCAGTAATCGTTTTTTCTTGTGCTTTTGTTACGAAACATATAAGCATAGCAAGGCCTAATGAAATAAGTTTTACGTTTTTCATAATCGTGTTTTTTTAAGATTAGTGTTAGGGGATTCCTATTTTTGGACTGCGGGTTTTCCTGTTTTTGTAGTGATAATTACGATACCTTTTTTGCCTTTTTCGCCATATTTTGAAACGGCATCAGTGTCTTTGAGAATGACAATGGTCTTAATGTCTTGATGATTGAGAGGCGCATAAGGACTCTTAGGCTGTGGACCAAACAAATCATCTTCCGAAAAGTAGTTACCATCAATGATATAAAGTGGATTGTCTAAAACTATCACCGACTCTAAGTTCTCGGGTTTAAAATTAGAAAGTTCTTCTTGCATAATGCGTTCTCTTTTTGAGGCATTACTGTCTGAAAGTGCAGTGTTGTCTATCACGACCAATGGACTACTTTTTTTAGCACGCTCTTGACTTTTTTCAGCAAAAGCCATTTTGTAACTGGCTTTTTCTTTGGCTACTGAAGCTTGAGCCGCCAATTTTTGTTCTATTGCATTCGATTCAGCATCCTTTTCATCCGCTACTTCCGAACTTGCAATTGCTGTAGCAATTTCAGGAATACTAATAGCATTTGTCGCACTACTCATTATCGTGTCATTGGATTGCGTGTTATGAACCGCAACTTCTTGCCCAATACTATTGTTGATGATTGCTTCCGCTTCAGCTTTTGGAATGATTATAGGAGTACTGCTGTTTGTATTTTTGTTAGTTTCAATCGCCGATGGATTGTTTTTTGTGGTTGTAGTAACCACCGCTGGAGCTTCTTGAATACTTTTCGGGCTAGACGAATTCAAAAACTGAAAGCCAATCGAAAGCACCAATAAAAGCGATGCAGCTACGGCGATTTTTTGCCACAAAGCGATAGTTTTTTTAGCTTCTTTTTTATCTAGTTTCTCTTCTAAGCGCGACCATACTTTTTCCATTGCAGGAAAATCTTGGTTTTCAGCATTTCGCTCAGCTTCTTTTATTTGTTCGAATAATTTATCTTGATAGTCCATAACTATTTTGCTTTTTGATAATAGAGGTTGTTCACCAGTTCCTTTAGTTTACTTTTGGCGGCATTCAATTGTGATTTTGAGGTGCCCTCAGAGATTTGCAACAAACTCGCAATCTCCTTATGTCCATAGCCTTCTATCACAAAAAGAGTGAAAATAGTTTTGCAACCCTCTGGAATATGATTCAAAAGTTTCAATAAATCGGCTTCTTCAAGCGCTGTGATTTCTTCAGTAAATGGTTGCGAAAGCAATTTCACATCATCCAAGTACATATTAAAATTGGTACTTTTTTTAATTGCTGCTAAACAGTGATTCACCGTTATTTTTCGGCACCAAGCCTCAAAAGCCAGCACCTCTTTCAACTGGTCTATTTTGGTGAAAATAGTATAAAAAGCGTCGGCCAAAACTTCTTCAATATCTTCCTCCTTTTTAAGATAGCGCTTGCAAGTGCGATACAGCTTGGGCGCCATATAGTCATACACCTCGCGCTGAGCATCACGGTGCATTTTTTTGCAGTTAGAGAGTAGGGTTTCGTTTATCACAATTGATGTCTTTATTACTAAAGAGCGTTTAAAAATCAAAAAGGTTGGGAAGCGTATCAAAAAAATATTCTTTTTTTGCTACAATCATCAGGAATTCTAGTTTTAAAAATGAATGAAGGAGCGCCAACACTGGGCTTTCTGGTTAGCAGGATTCCCGCTGTACGTTATATCTTTTTTATAACTGTCAGGTCCAAAAACCTGCCAGCTATAAAAAAGGATGCCACTTCCATCGGGGCTATGAGCCAGCATAGTGTTTTTTTGGAAGCAATTTAATTTGCTACTTAAAGGGTACTCTTGTCAAGTACCAATTTATAAATATTCGTTTCTAATACCTCCGAGTCTTTGTCTTCGCATAACAAAAACGCTAAGGTTTTCTCCGAATTTTGATAGAGGGAAAGACCTTCAAATTTATGGGTATCGCTTATTTTTTGAGTAAATTCTAGTTTCATTGTTGCTACATCTATTACACCAATCAAGCTGCCTTTTACTTCTCCATCATTATACGTAGACTGTGTATCTTCGGCAGTAGCCAAAAAATAAATTTTAGTATCCACCAAAACGGCATCGGTAAAACTGCTACGTACACCATTAATTTTAGGCAACTTATACTCGTTGCTAATCATATTGAATTCATTGATTAGATTTTTACCATAAATCGTAAAAATCACATTTTTGCCCTTTTTTCCGTTCCCCCGATTAAAAAGCATCCATTCTTTTCCAGTATAAATAGCTCCTTCCAGATTAAAATCATCGGCTTTGATTTGACCAAAGCTTTGCATCACGCCATACAAATCCGTCAAATCGTTGGTTTTAATCTCTTTTTCGGTTGTATTGATTTCTACCATTTTGTTGCGTTTAGGAGTAGAACCAGAACCAAAAACATACAATTTGTCTTCAAAACTCGTTATGGCTTCAAAATCGGGTTTGTCTTTTTTAGCAATATTTACGCTGGCGTTTTCAATAATAGCGTGTTGCTGCAAGTCTTTGGCTTCCATATTGTATTCGTACAGATACCCGCTGTTGTCACCAATAACATATAAGGAAGGCGATTTATAAATAAGACCAGAAGCAGAACCAATTCCTATGATTTGAAATAAAAGCTCAAGTGTGAATTTTTCCATTGCATTATAATATTTGTATCCAACATTCCATTAAAGTTTGGAATCCAGATGAATTAAAAAGCAACTAAAGTAGTGATTTGTCGGCAGAATCTTTTCGTTTAAACGTACTTTAAAAGTTTCTTTTCGTACTTTTTTTGAGACATCTAGTTGGTTATGACTTCTCATTGTTAATTCAATTTAAACCCTATATGTACTCATTGTTATGTTGTAAATTTTAGATTAAATTATACTATAAAATCTTACGGATTGATAGCCGTTTCTTAATCCCACCGTGATAATGTGTTTAAATTCATACTCTTATTTTGTGGGTATAAAAAAAACATATAACAATGAAAAAACTAATTTTACCCTTATTGTGTTTGGTTTCACTTATTTCTTGTGAGAACGACTCTAATGACGCTAAACCAACTAGTGTGGTATTGGCAAATCAATCAGTAACTCCAGTATTGCTTACTAAAAAAGCAGGTTTTGAAAACGTTGAGTTATTCTCTTTAATTTCTTCTGATGATGTATTGTCAGGAAGCCCAAAATTCGTTTTTGGAGGTTCAGCTGACGGTTCTGGATTGTTAAGAAACGAAGACGGAACATTTACTTTTTTGGTAAATCACGAAGACAATTTTGCGGTTTCAAGAGTTACTCTTGACAAAACCTTCAAACCTTTGAAAGGAGAATATTTATTAAACTCAGACGGAGGATTCTGGAGATTATGTAGTGCAACAATGGTGACTCCATCAGAACACGGATTTGGACCACTATTCTTAACTTCTGGAGAATCTGGAGAAGAGTCACTTACGCACGGTTTAGACCCTTTCGCTAGTGTAACTGAAGCATCTAGAAACAGAGGTTTAGAAGCTTTAGGAAGACTAAACGCCGAAAATGCAGTGCCATTAAATGCAAAGGCTTACCCTGGAAAAACAGTTATTCTTTTGGGTGATGACGATTCAGATACTTATGGAGGACAAGTGTTTATGTACGTAGCAGACAAAGTTGGCGATTTGCAAAATGGTTCCTTGTATATGATGAAGCGTAATGACGACAATCAAAGAGAAAAAGATATTGCTGTTAATCAAAAATATCCTGTTTCATTTGTAAAAATAGAAAATCATAAAAGTTTGACGGGTGCTGCCATCAATGCTTCGGTAAATACATTGAAAGCGTTGAAATTTGGTAGAGTAGAAGACTTAGATTATAAAAAAGGAAGCGTTGAAGGAACTAGAGAAATTTATTTTAACGTAACGGGTCAAAATACTACAGGTACCAATGCAGATGCTTCTAGAACCAAATACGGTCGCGTGTATAAATTAAATTTAGATGCTAAAAATCCATTAATCGGAAACTTAGAAGTGATTTTAGATGGTGATGACCGTAACGGTGTGGCAGGGAAATTTCAAAATCCAGACAATATATGTGTAACTAAAAATTATGTTTATATTCAAGAAGATTCTAATGGTTACGGTGATGAAACTCACGATGCTTATATTTATCAATACAATATGGCTACCAAACAATTAAAAGTAGTTTTCGAATTAGACCATCGTCGTACTGCTTCCGATGCTGCTACTTATAATGTTGGTACTGCATCAAAATTTGGAAGCTGGGAATATGGCGCTATGATAGATGTATCGGAGCAATTAGGCATCGATGATACCTTTTTATTATCTGTACAACCTCATACTTGGAGAGGTGATAAATACAAAGGCGTAGACGGAGGAACAAAACGTCCTTCAGAAAATCAAGCCAGTCAAATAGTACTAATCAAAGGATTAGCTAGATAATACCTTTTTTTGTTTCAACTTAACCACGATTGTTTGTAAGCAATCGTGGTTTTAGTTTTTATTGTATCCGCTTTTATATGAGATTGTAAATGCAACAACCCTTTTATTTATGAAAAGATATTTTTTCTTATTGCTATTATGCTCTTTTTTTTCTTGTCAAAAAAAGGAAAATACACATAGCCTTATTTCATCCAATTTTGCACGAAACGTAACTGAATTAATTCAAGAAGTCAATCAATTAAAAGCTTTAGTTGCCTCAGATGCCAAGCTTTCAACGATTCAAAATCAATTTTTAAAAGCTAGAAATAGTTATAAAAAATTGGAATGGATGAGCGAGTACTATTACCCAACAGTTTCAAAATCAATTAACGGACCTGCAATTCCTGAGTTTGAAGAAAATGATGGCATAACAGTTCCTCCTGAGGGTTTTCAAGTAATAGAAGAATTTTTGTTTCCAAAATATGATGTAGCTACTAAATCAGATTTAGAAATGGAAATAGGCGTATTGAGGTCTAATTTGAAAAGATTACAAAAGGTTTCGGAAAAAACCACCTTAGCCGATACTTATATTTTTGATGCGTTGCGACTATCCGTTTTTAGAATGATTACCCTAGGAATTACGGGCTTTGATTCTCCAGTTGCACTGCATTCCATCCCAGAAGCAAAAGTAGTTTTAGAGAGCATAGCGGAAAATGTAACTTTTTATAAAAACACGTTGGATGCTAAGTCATTTCAAGCGCTTTCAGCTACTCTTTCTCAAGGAACAAAGTACCTAGCAACTCATACCAACTTCAATGCTTTTGATAGAGCGTATTTTATTAAAAATATAGCTAATCCATTGAGTAAACAGTTATATCAATGTCAAAAAAGTGCTTCGATTCCGTTTGTAAAAGAGACCAGAGCTCTAAAAACTACAGCGCAAACGCTCTTTGATAAAGAGGCTTTTGATATAGAAGCTTTCAATGGTTTTCCTGATTATAAAACCACTCCAGAAAAAATTGCCTTAGGAAAAAAGTTATTCAATGACCCTATTTTGTCTGGCAACAATTCGCGTTCTTGCGCTTCTTGTCACCATTCTGATATTGCTTTTACAGATGGTTTAGAGCAAACGATTTCCTTAGATGGAAAAACCAAAGTAAAGCGAAATACGCCTACTTTGATGAACATCGCTTTCCAACGTGCTTTCTTCTATGATTCTAAAGTAAGTTATCTCGAAGACCAAGCCGTGGCTGTCATCACAAACGAAATCGAAATGCACGGTTCTCTTGAAAAATCAGTAAAAGCCTTGCAAAAAGATAAAAAGTATGTAGCCGAATTCAAAAAAGCATTTCCTAAAAATGAGATTAACGAATTCGGAATCAAAAACGCCTTGGCTTCCTACGTTCGTTCTTTGAGCCAATACAATTCAAAGTTTGATGCATATATGCGCGACGAAGTCGAATTTTCGACAGACGAGAAAGCAGGTTTTAATTTATTTGCAGGTAAAGCTAAATGCGCTACTTGCCATTTTATTCCTTTAACCAACGGGACAGTCCCACCTAATTTTATGAAAACAGAAAGCGAAATTTTAGGAGTACCCAACAGGCATAATTATTTGGATGCCGATTTAGGAAAATATGAATTGACCCAAGCCGAAATTCATAGAAATTCATTTAAAACACCCACCATCAGAAACATTGAGCTAACGGCTCCGTATATGCATAACGGTGTTTTCAAAACTTTAGAAGAAGTCATTGATTTTTATAACAAAGGTGGTGGAATTGGCCTTGGATTTAAAGTGCCTAATCAAACATTGCCAGAAGATGAATTACTACTTTCAGATAAGGAAAAGAAGCAGTTAATTGCTTTTATGAAAACCCTTACCGATAAGCGAAATTAAAAATTTCTTTGGTCTGTAGTGCTTTATTCAAGGTCGATTGAAAGGTTTCAAAAATGATTTTTTTTAAACTAATTTCTATTCAAAGAATCGATTTCTTCTGATTACCTTTGCCGACCTAAAAAGCACTATAATGAACTTGTCACAATACACCAAAGAGTTTTCACAGAACATAAAATTGGCCTATCCCGTTGTTTTAGGGATGCTGGGACATACTTTAATTGGTATTGTAGACAATTATATGGTGGGCAATTTAGGTTCTACAGAATTGGCAGCGGTTTCGTTAGGCAATAGTTTTATATTTTTGGCGCTCTCTGTAGGTATTGGTTTTTCTACAGCCATTACTCCATTGATTGCAGAAGCGGATGCGGAACAAAACACCAAAAAAATCCGAACGACTTTTCATCACGGCTTGTTGTTGTGTACAATTTTAGGCGTTGTTTTGTTTGTTTTGACCGTCTTGTCCAAGCAACTAATGTATTTTATGAACCAGCCAGAAACGGTTGTCGTTCTGGCAGCGCCATACATTGATTGGGTGGCTTTTTCATTGATTCCTGTAATTATTTATCAAGGGTACAAGCAATTTGCCGATGGATTATCGCAAACCAAATATTCTATGTATGCCATATTTTTTGCCAATGTGGTACACGTGTTTTTTAATTACGTATTGATTTATGGTGTTTGGTTTTTTCCTAAGTTGGGAATCATCGGAGCTGCTTTAGGAACAGTGATTTCTAGAATTTTGATGGTGATTTTTATGCATTACATTATGAAACAGAATGCCATTATGAAACGCTATTTTAAAAATTTTACGTTCAAAGAAATCAAAAAAACGATTTTGAAAAAAATCATCAATCTAGGATTGCCCTCAGCGATGCAAATGTTGTTCGAGGTTACTTTATTTACCGCTGCAATTTGGCTTTCAGGAACTTTGGGTAAAAACAATCAAGCGGCCAACCAAATTGCGTTAATTTTAGCCTCTTCTACTTTTATGGTAGCAATGGGATTGAATGTAACGGCAATGATACGTGTGGGTCACGCCAAGGGAGCAGCAGATTTTAAAGGATTAATTGTGGTAGCACGTTCTATTTTTTTATTGGCAATCCTTATTGAATCGCTATTTGCCATTTTATTTATTGTCTTCCATAATTATTTGCCACATTTATTTTTGAATACTGCTGATGTTTCTCAATTGGCCGATAACAATGAAATTATAATGATAACGGCTAAATTGTTATTGGTTGCAGCAGTTTTCCAAATTTCAGATGGTATTCAGGTTGTGGTTTTGGGAGCTTTGAGAGGGCTTCAAGATGTGAAGATTCCAATGTACATTACTTTTGTAGCCTATTGGATTGTTGGGTTTCCAGTATCCTTTTACTTAGGAAAATATACAGATTTAGAGGCGGTAGGAATTTGGATTGGATTATTGGCGGGATTAACAGCGGCGGCTATATTTTTATACATTCGATTTTCTCGATTGACCAAGAAACTGGTTCTTTTGAATACAGCCGAATAAAGTTTTTCTTATAAATGTAACTTCTGTTTTATTTCCTCGTATAATAAGCATATCAACTAAACCCAAAAAAATGATAGTATTTATTATTCTCGGAATAATTTTGTTAGTCGTTAGTTTTACGGTAAACAACAGCGCTAATCCTTTATCTAAATTTTCTAATCTTTTAAAAATTATTGGTGTTCTATTACTCCTAATCGGAGTTTTTTCTTCGATGTTCAAGCAAATCGACGCGGGTAAAGTAGGCGTAAAATCGCTTTACGGTAGTGTACAGCCCGATGTTTTAGAAAGTGGCCTTCACGTTGTTAATCCGCTTTTGGATATTACTGTTTTTGATGTACAAACACAAAACTATACTATGTCAGCTGTTCATAGTGAAGGGGCTCAAGAGGGTGATGATGCGATTAGAGTATTATCTAATGACGGTTTGGAAGTAGTCATAGACTTAACGGTTTTATATCGTGTAATCCCAAATGAAGCACCCAAAATTTTAAAAGGAATTGGGGAAAGCTACACCGATAAAATTGTACGTCCAGTGACGAGAACCCGTATTCGCGACAACGCTGTTTATTATGATGCAGTGGCTTTGTATTCGACCAAAAGAAATGAATTCCAACAACGTATTTTCAAAAGTATCGAAGCCGATTTTAAATCTAGAGGATTGGTGTTAGAGCAATTATTGATTCGAAATATCAATTTGCCAGAATCCGTAAAGAAAACCATCGAAAGTAAAATTAATGCCGAACAAGATGCTCAAAAAATGACCTTTGTTTTGCAAAAAGAAAAGCAAGAAGCGGAACGTAAAAGGGTAGAAGCACAAGGTATCGCAGATTACCAACGTATCATTTCTTTAGGGTTAACAGACAAACAATTGCAATACGAACAAATTAAAGCACAGAAAGAAATTGCCACTTCACCGAACACTAAAATTATTTTTATGGGAAAAGGAAGTGCGCCAGTGATTCTTTCGGATAAATAGTTTTTTGAGGTTAATCGGTTATTTGTTTAATCGGTTAGCTGTTACGAACTGAATGCTTAAATTTGCAAAAAGTTATACGCTTTGCTTAGCTTTGAAGTAAAATAGAGTCAATAGACAACAAACAATAAACAACAAATAGAAATGGAATTACCAAAATTTTTACTAGGCGACAATACCGACTTTCCAGACGATATTTTTATCATTCATATGGATTATCCTCGATTTATCATTAATCTTAAAGATGATGAGGTGGAGTTTTTAGAAGAACCAGAAGACCTAGACGAAGCCGAATTGAACGCAGAAATGGAAGGTTTAATCGAACAAGCGAATGCGTTTTATGACCGCGAGATAGCACGATTTGAAGAGGAATAAGCTGTCCTTATGAAGAAGTTATTTGTAATAATGCTCGTTTTTATAGCCATTATCGCTATCATCGATGGTGTAATGGACTTTGGTGATTTAAATTTCAAACCTGTAACGGGAAACACCATTACTGATTGGTTGAATGGCCTCAGACATAATTATGGATTAATTATCAAAAAATTACTCCAAATAGGGATTGGAGTAGGAGTGATTAAGTTTTGTTACGATTGGTTTTGTGATGAAGAAGCTTTAGCCAATGAAAAGGAATCTGCTTAAAAAAGTACAAACTAAGTTATTAACTTAAAATAGTAAATTATATAGCGGCAGTTAATGGAACTACAACTCCATTAACTGCCTTTTTTTATTTCTGGATAGAATATTTACTCTTTTTATACAAATACGAAGCCGTAATCACTTGACTCAAAGCATCTTTTGCCAGTTCTTTGTTGAGAGGTACAGGAGTAAAGATAGTATCTTTTGAAACTTTAAATTGCAATGGTTCTTTGTTGGGTTGCATAATAACCACTTGGTCTTCTACTCGGAAGGCATTCACATCGTGAAACTGCATAATTGCCCTTCCTTGGGTTGTAGCAGGCAAACGGAACAGATTTCGACCCGGCATTGGCGTGATAACATTCATTCCAATTTTACTCAATGTGGTAGGTTGGATGTCAATTTGGCTACACAATTTTTCATATTTGGTATTTTTTGGAATGTTGGGACCAATCAACAAAGCGGGTATATGAAATTTATGAATAGGTACTAAATGTTTTCCGTAAGTTCTAGTATTGTGGTCGGCAATGACCAAGAAAATGGTGTTTTTGTAATAGGCCTCTTTTTTGGCTAATGCAAAAAACTTCCCAATAGCATAATCGGCATATTTCATCGCATTATGTACGGTGTTTTTAGGCTTTTCGTACAACTGAATTCTGCCATCAGGAAACTCAAATGGTTCGTGATTCGAAGAGGAGAAAACCAACGACACAAAAGGTTTGTCTTTTAGTGTTTTGAAATACGCATTGGCTTTGACCATTACATCTTCATCGGACCAACCCCAAGTGCCGTGAAAAGCACTAGTTTTAGGGTCGTATTGTGGTTCGTCAATGATGGTACTAAAGCCGTTTCCGTTAAAAAAAGCACCCATATTATCAAAGTTGGCCATTCCGCCATAAATAAAACTGGTATCATATCCTCTTGCTTTCAATAAACTAGCGATGGTATAAAAGTCTTTTTGAGAGTTATTCAGCTTGACCACACTTTCTGATGGAGAAGGCAGAAAACCAGTGACAACGGCTTCAATCCCGCGTACACTTCTAGTGCCTGTCGAGTACATATTGGTAAAAAGTGTTCCTTCTTTGGTTAATTTATCAAATTCTGGTGTTAGAGGCAATCCACCCAAACTTCCCACATATTCGGCGCCTAAGCTTTCTTCCAAAATAATAACAATATTGTAAGGCTTTTGTAGTATCGTATCTGATTTGCTTTTGTGTAATAAAGGAAAGTTGGCATCGACAAAATCTTCTGGTTTTGCATCCATATATTTTTTTACGCGAGGAATGGCTTCTTCGGGTTTCATTTTTCCGTACATCTTATCGGAGTTTCCTTCATTCTTTAAAGAATATACAGCAAAACCAAGCGTGTAAAAGGAGTTCAATCCCAAACAATTCGTTAACTGGTCGGTAGAGAAAATGGCGTTGCTAGCATTTATCGGTCTTTTGGAAGTCAAACTAGAACGCGCACCAAAAAACAACAAAAAGGCGACCAAAGGAAACAAGAGTAATTTGGTTTTGTAAGACGTATTTCCAACTCCGAAAAGGTGTTTTCTAAACCGAATTAATGCATAAATAAAGGCCGATAAAAAAACGATAGTAGCTAAAATCGAAGGCATATAGCCTTTGTATAACATCCCAATGACTTCTTTTGGGTAAATCAAATACTCAATAAAAAGTTGGTTAGGTCGCGTGTCGTATTGTGCGATGAAATTTGGTGTTGCCAATTCAAAGAACAGCAATAAACTGAGAAAAAAGATAAAGTACACCGTCAAAAATGACTGAATTTTGAGTACCCATTTTTCTGGAAAGACACTAATCAATACGGCTGGAAGTAGCGAAAGGTAGCATAATAATATCAAATCCATTCGGAGACCGATGGGGAAAAGATACCCGTAATTTTCGGTGGCAACTACACGTTCTTTGAATAGAAAAAATAAAACGATTCGGCTTAGCGTAGTGATGCATAAACCAAGTAACAAAAAGTTTATAATTGGTCGTAAGTGGGCTATTTTTTTCAAGAGAAATTAAAATTTAGTAGCGTAAAATTACTATTTAGTGAAAGATTTTAATGATTTTGTATGCATAAACAGAAGGAAAAAAAAATTATTTTTTGAAGTATGTATCCAAAATAACCTGTGCAGCAGCAAATGGAGAAAGGGCATTTTGAGCTACGGCTTCTTTGTTTTTTTCTAATAGCGGAACTATTTCTGGATGATTGTAAAAATGGTTTTTCAAATATTCATTGATGGTTTCGAGCATCCAATACTGGTTTTGTGCAGCTCTTTTTTCAAAAAAATACTGATTAGCTTGAGTGGTTCCTATGTAGCTTAAAATAGTTTCCCAAATGGCTGGAATTCCTTCTTTTGTTATAGCACTGCAAGTAGTTGTAGTAGGCGTCCAACCCGATTTTTTCGTCGGGAAGAGATGCAAAGCACGGTTGAATTCCACTTTTGCCAGATTTGATTTTCGAATATTGTCGCCATCCGCTTTGTTGATGACTATCGCATCGGCCATTTCCATAATACCGCGTTTGATGCCTTGTAATTCATCGCCAGCTCCCGCAATTTTCAGCAATAAAAAAAAGTCGACCATACTGTGTACCGCAGTTTCGCTTTGACCAACACCTACCGTTTCAATAATAATGGTGTCGAAACCAAAAGCTTCGCACAAAGTAATGGTTTCTCTAGTTTTTCGAGCCACACCGCCCAAGGTTTCCCCAGATGCCGAAGGTCGAATAAAAGCATTTTTATCTTTCACCAATTCTTCCATTCGGGTTTTGTCGCCCAAAATACTTCCGTGCGAAATGGTGCTGCTAGGGTCGACGGCGAGAACAGCCACTTTTCTGCCTAAACTCGTTAAGTGTTTTCCAAAAGCTTCTATAAAAGTACTTTTACCAACACCGGGAACTCCTGTAATACCTATTCTAACGGATTCTTTTACGTGCGACAAACACGAATTGATGACTTCGTTGGCTTGACTCAAATGCTTAGGGTTAGTGCTTTCCACTAGCGTAATGGCACGGCTCAAAGCGGTAATATTACCAGCCAAAATCCCTTGAACTAATTCCGTAGGAGTTGGTGTTTTTTTTCGAAACGATTGAATGGTGTTAGCCGCTACAGCACTAACACTTTCGGGTGAAGCAATACCCGGAATTTCGTGAAGCGCTGATTTTTTTGGATTCGTATTGGCCAAGATAAAATTGTTTTGAGAGTAAAATTAAATAAAACTTATGATTTTTATTGTTATTGAAATTTTTTTAATTGTATTTTTGAGAAACTAAAATTAAGTGTCATAATGAATAACAAATTTTATTTAATTTTAATTGCTTCTTTAGCCTTAGGCCTTTTTGTTAAAGGTGCCAGTCAATTGTTTCATTTTGATTGGAATAATTTAAATTCTACAGCATATAATTTAGGAAGTTATACTGGATTGTTTTCGAAAACGTTTATAGGATTAGCACTCCTTGTAAGAATAGTGAATTATAAAGACTAAATTATGTTTGTTTGTAAAATCATTTATAAACAAGCCTTATGATTAATTTTATTCTTATTGTTGTTTTTTTGGTACTTGGTACAGTGCTTCAACGCGTTGCAGCTATCCCAAAAAATACCCCTAAAATCCTCAACTGGATTGTTATTCAAATCTGTCTTCCAGCTTTGGCCTTGTATTACATTCCAAAAATCCAATGGAATGCTCAATTGTTGTATCCAATTTTAGTCGCTTGGATTATTTTTCTCTTATCTTGGTTAGTGTTTGCGCTTCTTGGGAAACATTTTGGCTGGTCTCGAAAACTCACTGGCTGCTTAATCATTTGTAGCGGTCTCAGCAATACCTCCTTTCTCGGATTTCCCATAATTACTGCGCTCTATGGCGAAAGCGGAATGAAAACCGCCATCTTAGTCGATCAGCCGGGATCGTTTGTAGTACTGTCTACTTTAGGAATATTGGTCGCAACTTTGTATTCCAAAGGGCAAACAAGCGGGCTGCAAATAGTGAAAAAAATAGCTTTTTTTCCGCCTTTTATAACCTTTGTCATCGCGTGCTTGATGAATACTTTCGAATGCGAATTCCCCACTTTTTTTCAGCAAGGACTCAAAATAATTGGCGCAGGCGTAACACCTCTAGCACTGCTTTCGGTGGGATTGCAGTTGCAATTTGATAGCAAAAGCAAGCATTGGTCTTTTTTGCGACTTGGACTTTTTTATAAATTACTTATCGCTCCAGCGTTTCTTTTTTTGTTGTATGTCGTGATCTTGGAGCAACGTTCAGAGGTCATTCAAGTAGCGCTGTTAGAATCCGCTATGGCACCTATGATAACGGGTTGTATTTTGGCCGCTAGCTACGGATTAAAGCCAAGATTATGTAGTATGATGGTAGGTTTTGGGATTCCTATTTCCTTTTTTACCCTTCTTTTTTGGTACTTTTTAGTGCAAAATATTTGATGTTTTAGGAGCGAAACAGTTGGCTTTTTCAGGAGGTAGGTTTCCCGCTATCCACTATATCTCCTGCCTTGTTCGGTCACAAGTCAGGAGGATGCCGTTCCTATCGGGGCTAGTCAGGAGCAAAGGGCTTTTGAATTAGCAAAATTGTTCATTACTATAATCATCAGCCAGCCTTGTTGCATTTGGAATCAGTTGGTTGATTTTGGCATATTGCAATAGCATAATTGTTTTGGCGTCTTTAATTTCGCCTGTTTCAATCATTAAATAGGCTTGTTCAAACGGAATTTCAATAACATCAATCTCTTCGTGTTCTTGGTCCAATCCACCGCCACTACTAACTTTCATACTAACATCGTATTCGCCAACAAAAAAATATAAAATTTCAGTCACAGCTCCAGGTGACATATAGGACTCAAACACTTTTTGCACAGACGAAAGGCGATAACCCGTTTCCTCCTCGGTTTCACGAATAATACAAGCGACTGGGTCATCTTCGTCAAGTAAACCAGCACATACCTCAGTTAGCATCCCAGTTGGGTTACCGTTCATATAAGTCGGCAATCGAAATTGACGCGTCAAGACCACAGTTCCCTTGTGAATGTTGTACAATAAAATGGCGGCTCCGTTGCCTCTGTCGTACACCTCTCGTTTTTGAGTATCCCATGTACCATCCTTTTTTTGATAATCAACAGTGACCCTGTTCAAAATATACCAATTGTCGGATAGTAATTCGGTCTTTTGTATTTTGTATTTCGGATTTGACATAGCTTTTTATGGTTTTCTACTTCTATTGGTTAACTCTTTGAATGTTGTTCCCCAATTATTATTGTTATTGTCGTTAACTAGTCCATTTTCGGTCAATAGTGCATCTTTATCATTGGCTTCTTTTTTCCAAACCCAAGCACAAACTGATAGTCCTTTTTCATAAACAAGATCCAGAAAAGGCTTTGGATTCATTAAAACTCCCGCATTCATAGGTGCAGTTTCTCCTATAATTATCGGAATGTTTTTATTTCTCAATTGATTCAACCGATTTTCAATTGAACTATTGCTATCCAAAAGCCATTTTTCATACGCATGAATATCAAATAAGATATTGGATTTTCCGTTAAGAAATTCATTGCCTTTATTTAATAACACACTTTCGTCTTGTCCTTGTTCCGCACAAGGCACAAGGACAATATTTTTATTTCCTGTAGACCTAATAATTGCTACTAATTCATTCATGTCTTGTAGCCAAACTTGGTCGGTATAGCCATCAGTTCTGTCGTATCTGTAGGGTTCATTCCATACTTCAATCCATACATCGGGCTGGTCTTTAAGGTAAGTAGCCCATTCTTTTAATCGGGTCTTGTATTCATTCCACCAATTGGTTTGTTGTGGACTTTTCCCAGTAAAAGCGGTGTTTTGGGTGCCATCCCAACCAAAAGCGCAAATAATAGTAACTCGTTTATTTACCCTATTATCTGCTATGATTTTTTCGAGTGAATATAGATATGCTCCTGTTGCATCTTTTATTGGGCTACCAGTTAGTGGTGTCTCCTTTGTATTGCCTATGAATTCTCTAATTATATCTATTTTCCAAGCATTCATATCAGTACTTCCTACCCCAAATACATGAAAAGCATTTGCACCAATAAGTTGTATTGGATACTGATTCAAAAGAAGCTTGGTTCCAGCAATACTGTATTTTGTAGTACTAACTGTATTTGTTTCTATATCATCTTTTTTACAAGAAAAAATAATCATAAAAATCAGAAATACTAAAATTTTATTTTTCTTCATATTGCAAAAATTGAGATAGAATAAAAAACGCTCTGAAAATCTCAGAGCGTTCGTTGTTATTTTAAAATAGTTTGCTTTCTGTCTGGTCCAACAGAAACTATTTTTATCGGTACTTCAACCTCTTTTTCTATAAATTCAATGTATTCTTTCAATTCTTTTGGTAATTCCTCATAAGTAGTCATTCCAGTCAAATCTTGTGCCCATCCTTTGAATTCTTGGTAAACAGGAGTTACATTTTCAGGCTCAATATTGTATGGGAAATGCGCAATTTCTTGTCCTTTGTATTGATATGCAGTACAAACTTTTAAAGTATCAAAACCAGAAAGTACATCACCTTTCATCATCATCAATTGGGTTACACCGTTTACTTGAACAGCATATTTTAATGCTACTAAATCCAACCAACCACAACGTCTTTGTCTTCCAGTTACAGATCCAAATTCATTACCAATTTTTGCCATTGTTGCACCAACTTCGTCAAACAATTCAGTAGGGAATGGTCCACTACCTACACGAGTAACATAAGCTTTGAAAATTCCGTACACTTCTTTGATTTTGTTCGGAGCAATACCTAAACCTGTACAAGCCCCAGCAGCTGTTGTATTAGATGAAGTTACAAATGGATAGGTTCCAAAATCAACATCTAATAGAGAACCTTGAGCACCTTCGCACAAAATAGATTTTCCTGCTTTTTGCGCTTGGTGTAAATATTCTTCACTATCAATAAAATCTAATTTTTTTAATTCTTGAATAGCTTCAAAAAATTCAGTTTCCATTTCAGCCAAGTTGTATTGAATAGCTACATCATAGAACTTAATCATTTCTTCGTGTTTGTCAGCTAGTGCTCTGTAACGATCTGCGAAATCTTCTAACTCGATATCTCCAACTCTAAGACCGTTTCTACCTGTTTTGTCCATATATGTTGGACCAATTCCTTTCAAAGTAGAACCAATTTTTGCTTTTCCTTTTGATGCTTCAGATGCTGCATCTAGTAAGCGGTGAGTTGGTAAAATTAAATGTGCTTTTCTAGATATGATTAACTTAGATTTTATGTCTAAATTAAATTTTTCTAAACCTTCAATTTCTTTTTGAAAAACAACAGGATCAATCACTACACCATTTCCTATAATGTTTACAGAGTTTTTATGAAAAATACCAGAAGGAATGGTTCTCAAAACGTGTTTGATTCCGTCAAATTCTAGTGTGTGTCCAGCATTTGGTCCTCCTTGAAAACGGGCAATGATATCATAATTAGAGGTAAGTACGTCTACAATTTTTCCTTTTCCTTCATCCCCCCATTGTAATCCTAATAATAAATCTACGGTCATTATCTGTATTATTTGTTGTTAATTAAATGTAATTGGACAACTTATAAGTTGCCCAATTTTTTTATTTTTTATGTTATTCTGTTTTCTTTTTGTTACCATACAAATACAGCGAATGGTTCGTGATTTCTATGTCAAAAATTTCTTCGATTGTTTTTTTGATTGATTGAATTCTTGGATCACAAAACTCTATTACTTCTCCTGTGTCGGTCATAATAATGTGATCGTGTTGTTTGTCGAAATACGATTTTTCGTAATGCGCTTGATTTTGTCCAAACTGATGTTTGCGCACCAAAGCACAATCTAAAAGTAATTCTATAGTATTGTATAAAGTGGCTCTACTCACACGGTAGTTTTTGTTTTTCATTTTGATATACAAATTTTCGATATCAAAATGTTCTTCACTATCGTAAATTTCCTGAAGGATAGCATAACGTTCAGGCGTTTTTCTGTGTCCTTTATTTTCAAGATACATCGTAAAAACATTTTTTACAATTTCTTGATTTTTATTGTTTTCTGTGGAGATGAGTGTCATATCTGGCAAAGATAAATTATTTTGTTTAAAGATTAAAGGCCCTAGTTTTAAAGTTTGTGATTAATTATAAATCAAAACAGTTTTAGGTATTGTAAACTCTAGTGACTTTTTCTATTCCGTCAATTTTTTTAATGTTATTAATCATTTTTTTCAAAATAGTATTGTTTTGAACCACTACTGCTACTTGACCGTGAAAAAGTCCAGCATTAGTGCTCAAAGAGATACTCTGAATGTTGACATGCATATTGTTTGAAATCACTTTCGTGAGTTGGTTGGTCAATCCAAGGACATCCATACCGGTAATATCGAGTAGTGCCTTAAATTCTTCTTGTGTAGAGTCAATCCATTTGGCACTCATAATTCTATAAGCATAGTTGGATTGCATACCTATAGCATTTGGACAATCTTTTTTATGCACTTTTATGCCTTCATTAATCGTAACAAAACCAAAAACATCATCTCCTGGAATCGGGTTACAACACGGGGCTAGTTTATAGTCTAGTTTGTCATGTTCTGTTCCAAAAACTAGTAAATCATAATTGTTGTTAATCTCAGGTTTGTGGATATCAACATCAGCCGTATTTTTTTGATTACGTTTGATTTTGTTCTTGAAGAAATTGATTATGGTATTGCTTTTCTTCGCTGCAAAATCTTTCAATTGCTGATTTTCAATTGCACCAATTCCAACTCTGTAATATAAATCCAAACTAGTTTTGAGCTTAAAGAAATTCACCAACTCATTTGTAACAGATTCGTTCAGGTTGATTTTGAGGTGTTTTAACTTACGGGTAAGAATTTCTTTTCCTTCTTCGCCAATTTTTTTGGTGTTTTCGTTGAGAACGTTTTTAATTTTTGTTTTGGCTCTTGAAGTAGTCACATAATCCAACCAGTTGGCAGTTGGTTTTTGATATTGTGAGGTGATTACATCAATTTGGTCCCCACTTTTGAGTTCATAATTTAGTGGAACTAGTTTACCATTAACGCGTGTTCCTCTGGTTCTTATTCCTAGTTCAGAGTGAATGCTGAAGGCGAAATCTAACGAAGTAGCACCTTTTGGTAATGATTTGATTTCTCCTTTTGGGGTGAACACAAAAATTTCTTTTGAGTACAAATTCATTTTGAAATCTTCGACAAAATCTACCGCATTCGTCTCAGAATTTTCTAAAGCTTCTCTAAGTAAATTCAACCAAACGTCTAAACCGCTTTCTTCGGTAGCGCCATTTTTATACTTGTAGTGTGCTGCATACCCTTTTTCTGCAATTTCATCCATGCGTTCGCTTCGAACTTGTACTTCAACCCAGCGCCCTCTTGGTCCCATGACCGTAATGTGAAGCGCTTCGTAACCCGTAGATTTTGGAGACGAAATCCAATCTCTCAAACGGCTTGGGCTGGGTCTGTAGTGATCGGTTACTATCGAATAGATTTTCCATGCCAAAAATTTCTCTTCATTGGGTTGTGCTTTATACACAATACGCAATGCAAACTTGTCATAGACTTCGTCAAAACTTACGTTTTGAGCCTTCATTTTTCTACGAATAGAATAAATAGATTTGGGCCTTCCTTTGATAAGATATTCAATCCCTTCTTGATCTAAAGAGTTTTTCAGTACATCTGAGATATCTTTGATATAAGCATCTTGTTCTTCTTTGGTTTCTTTGATTTTGCTTACAATTTCGTTGTAAATTTCAGGTTCTGTGTATTTTAATCCTAAATCTTCTAGTTTTATTTTGATATTGTATAAGCCCAATCGGTGAGCCAAAGGCGCATAAATGTATAAAGTTTCGGAGGCGATTTTGGTTTGCTTGTCCTCACGCATCGAATCCATAGTTTGCATGTTGTGCAATCGATCGGCAAGTTTTATTAAAATTACCCGAACATCATCGTTCAAGGTCAGTATCATTTTTCTGAAATTCTCCGCTTGCAGAGAAGCATTTAAATCTTTTTGAACTAAAGATATTTTGGTAAGTCCCTCGACCAATTGTGCTACTTTTGGATTAAAAAGCTTTTCAATATCTTCAACGGTAATTGGAGTATCTTCCACAACATCATGAAGCAATGCGGCAGCGATAGAGGTGGCACCCAAACCAATTTCAGAGGCTACAATTTTGGCCACAGCAATGGGGTGAAAAATATATGCTTCTCCCGATTTTCTTCGTTGGTCTTTGTGAGCATCCACAGCTACATCAAAAGCTTTTCGAATTAGCTTTTTGTCGGTAGTTGTTAAGGTTTGGTAACTAATGCGCAATAATTCTTTGTATTCTTGCGCAATCGCTTTGTTTTCTTTCTCTATTTCTAATTCTGTCATAACGGCATGGTTCAATTTCTAAAACTAAGCAATAAATCCCATTTTTGCAAGGCGAAATTGACTTATAAAGTTTATTTAAGAGCTTTTAAAAGTAATTTGTCCGATAAAAAAATACAATCATTTTTTATCGGACAAAAATAAAAATATTTTGATGGCGACTAATTGACCCTTTTGAAATCTAGGTCTTGAAAATCATAACTGAAATCAGTTAAGTCTGAAATTGGTTTCATCTTGATGCCAATCGTTTTTCCTGAAGCATCATTTTCTAGGAATAAATGCGCATCAGCATTGAAAAAAGCATTGTTCCATTTCACCACTAGATTACCTGATTTATAAAAGAAAACTTCGCCAGCTAATTGTGGAGAGCGTTTCGATTGAAAATAAATTTTTCCTTTCTTTTCTGAAAGTTCAATGGTACCAAACCAATTGTCTTTGTAGGTTCCAATAATAGATTTCCAGTCAGTTTTTACTTTGTCTTTTTTGTTTTTGGCTACAGTTGCCCAAACTTCCTCGGTTACTTTGTCGGCAGTAGCGACATTGGCTTTGATTCGATTATGATACAGTGTTACATAATCTTGAGCAGAAATACCTAAATAACTATCCTTAATCGTATTGGTTATCGCTGTAAAAGCGGCACCTTCTTGTTGATTGGTCAGAACAACTATCCCTAATTGTAGTTCAGGAAGTAGTGTTACTTGAGTGACATTTCCTTCTAAACCTCCTGTGTGCGAAACTTGTTTGAATCCTTTAACATCATTCAAAAACCACCCCAATCCGTAACCATTGAAGTGAGTGTTGTAAGGTGGGCGAGTGGCTGCTGGAATGATGGTTTGCAATTGCCACATTTCATTTTGCTGCGCTTCAGAGAATAAAGCTTTGTTTTCTGGCCCGTATTTTCCTTTGTTGAGTTGCAAAAGTACCCATTTACTCAAGTCATTTACGCTAGAATAAATACCTGCGCTCCATCAAAAAGTTGGTTGGTATAAGGCTTGATTACTTTTAATTGACCGTTTACAGGAACGTGTGGAGCAATGACGTTTGTAGTATCTTTTAACCTTTTGTATGAGGCTACACTATAGTTCATCTCAAGTGGTTTCATCATACGTTGCTCTACAAAATCAGCCCAAGAAAGCTGACTTACTTTGTGAATAATTTCACCAGCCACGATGTACAAAAGATTGTCGTAATCAAATTTGGTTCTAAAGCCAGAAACAGGTTTTAAGTACTGTAGATTTTCGATTATATCTTTTGAAGTAAAATCACTTCCATCAGGCCAAATCATTAAATCACCCGCACCAAGTCCTAAACCACTTCGATGTGTTACTAAATCTCGAATGGTAAATTCGCTGGTAACATAGTCATTGTACATTTTGAAATTGGGCAAATACTGAATTACTTTATCGTCCCATTGTAGCTTTCCTTCTTCAATAAGCATCGCTAATGCGGCTGTGGTAAAGGCTTTACTATTGGAAGCAATCCCGAATAAGGTGTTGCCATCCACTTTTTCTTTGGTCAAAATTGATTTTACACCATATCCTTTGGAATGAATTACTTTGCCATCTTTTACTACCGCTACGGCAATCCCAGGCACATTAAAGGTTTGAATGGCTTTCTCGGTTACTTGGTCGATTTGCTCTGGTGTAATTTGAGCAAAAGTGCTGAAACTAAATACAGAAAGTAAGAGCAGCGAAAAATAATATTTTTTCATTTTTTTAAGTGTTGTGTTGTTCAATAATCAATCAATATTTTTTTAAAATCCTCTTTGTCTTTTGGCTTCGAAAATCAAAATAGCCGCCGCTACCGAAACGTTCATCGAATCAATTTCGCCTTGCATCGGGATAATAATATTTTGTGTGGCCGCATCGCGCCATTCTTCCGTCAAACCTGTAGCTTCTGTTCCAACAACTAGAGCGGTTGGCGGGGTATAATCTTCAAGATGATAGCTATTTGAGTTTTGTAAAGTAGCACAATAAAAACTGATATTTTTTGCTTTCAAAAAAGCAATAATTTCCGCTGTGCTTCCAGTAGCGATTTGGTTGGTAAACAAACAGCCCACGCTCGAACGAACGATGTTTGGGTTGTATAAATCACTTTTGGGGTTGGCAATGATTACAGCATCCAAATTAGCTGCGTCCGCAGTTCGCAATAAGGCGCCAATGTTGCCTGGTTTTTCAGGAGCTTCTGCCACTAGAATCAATGGGTTTTCGGAGAGTTTTAAATCCGATAACAATGTCGATTTGGTTTTGGCTACAGCCAAGACACCTTCTGTAGAATCTCTGTAGGCTAGCTTTTCATAAACGGCCGAAGTAATTTCTATTAGTTCAGCATTAGAAGCCAATTGTTTGGTTTGGCTTTCTGAACAAATTTCGGGAACAAATAATAAGGTTTCAATTTCGTATCCGCCTTTTATGGCAATGCTAATTTCTCGTTGTCCTTCAATCAAGAAAGTGCCGGTTTGTTTGCGAGCTTTGGCCTTTTCTTGTAATAAAACCAAGGATTTGATATACGGATTCTGTATGGAAGTAATTTGTTTCAAGCTTTTTTTTAATGACAAATATACACAGAGTATTACTTAGATTAAACTTGAATTGGGATATTTAAAGAATACTGCATTTATTTAATAAGTATTTCTTTAATTTTGTTTTCTTCAAAAAGAAACAACATTGTTTAAGAGTAAACGAATAAGAGCAACATGTTTTATTTACTAGATATTATTGGGACTATGGCTTTTGCTTTATCGGGAGCACTTACGGCAATGAACAAAAGATTGGACCCTTTTGGGATATTGATTATTGCCTTTGTCACGGCGGTTGGCGGCGGTACTTTAAGAGACGTGCTTATTGGTAAAACTCCCGTGGGTTGGATGCTCAATCTCAATTATGTTTACGTGATTTTCATTGGCTATATTTTGGCGATTCTATTCAGAAAAAAATTTGATAAGTTGCGCAAATCCTTGTTTTTATTCGATACTATTGGCTTAGGTGTTTTTACTCTTATTGGTTTGGAAAAAGGGGTTAGCATCGGTTTGCATCCTATCATTTGTACTGCTTTGGGAACAATGACGGCTTGTTTTGGAGGGGTCATTCGGGATATTTTGTGTAATGAAATTCCAGTTATTTTCAGAAAAGAGATTTATGCTACTATTTGTATTTTAGGTGGTATTGTATTTTTTCTTATGAAAGAAGGTGACTTTTCAAATGACATCACTCATTTAGTAACCACTTTAGTGATTATCATTGTTCGGTTGTTGGTGGTCAAGTTCAATTGGTCGTTGCCAACATTAGATTTAAAATTGAAGTAAACGTGAAGAATTATAGTATAAGGCCTTATCAAGAAAGCGATTATGAGCTTTGGAACACCTTTGTGAGTGCCGCTAAAAATGCTACATTTTTGTTTCATAGGGATTTTATGGAGTACCATAAAGAACGTTTTGAGGATTTTTCACTGTTAGTATTTGATAAAGTTAAATTGGTTGCAGTCTTGCCAGCCAATAGAGTAGGAGATAAGGTGTATTCACATCAAGGATTAACTTATGGCGGATTGGTTTATTCTTCCAAATTAAAAATAGAAAAGATAGAAACGATTTTGGATTTGGTGTTTGATTTTTTCAAGAGCAAGCGGATAGAACATTTTTATTTGCACCCAATTCCTTCATTTTATCTAGGACAAGGAAACGCAGCGATTGACTTTTTTTTGATGAAAAAAGGAGCGCAACTTTACCGAAAAGAAATGAATATGGTAGCGCAATTGCATCAAGAAATTCCAATTTCTAAAAGTAAATTGAAACATTTTAGACGAACAGAATTATTGGGATTGCGGGTGGTAGAAGAAACCAATTTTCAACCTTTTTGGGAAAAAATTCTTGAGCCAAGATTAGTAGAAAAATATGCTGCAAAACCAGTTCATAGCCTGACTGAAATTCAATTGCTTCACGAGAGATTTCCTCAAAATATCAAACAATTTTCGGCGTATTTAGAGGATAAAATTGTTGCAGGAATCACCATTTTTGAATTTGAAAACGGAGTGAAATCGCAATACGGTGCCACTTCTAAAAAAGGTGAAAAATACCGTGCTTTGGATTTTTTATTCATTTCTTTACTAGATATTTTTCAAAAAAGAGGCAAACTTTTTTTTGATATGGGAATTGTAAATGACTCTGGCGAAAAAGGATTTCATAGCGGCTTATTGCAGCAAAAAGAAGAATTGGGTTGCACGGTATGGAATCAAGATTTTTACAAAATCAAGCTAGTATGATACGATTTCTAGACTTAAAAAGAATAAATGAACGGTATGAAACGGCATTTCAAGATACATTGAAATCAGTTTTAGAAAGAGGCTGGTATATTTTAGGTAAAGAAGTAGAAACGTTCGAAACTAATTTTGCAAACTATTGTAAGTCGGAACATTGTGTGGGTGTGGGCAATGGTTTGGATGCTTTGACTTTGATTTTTAAAGCCTATATTCAATTAGGAAAATTGCAAAAAGGGGATGAAGTTATTGTACCAGCCAATACTTATATAGCAAGTATTTTAGCTATTCTAGCTGCTGATTTGGTTCCTGTTTTAGTAGAACCCAAATTAGAAACTTACAACATTAACCCTGATTTGATTCCAGAAAAGATAACTTCAAAAACCAAGGCTATTTTGGCGGTTCATTTATACGGACAGTTAGCAGAAATGGAGCGTATTCACAAAATTGCTGAACAAAATGATTTATTAGTTATTGAAGATGCGGCTCAGGCTCACGGGATTGCAAGAAATTCCAGTTTTGAAATTCCAAATTCCAAAACCAGAATCTGGGCTGTTGCCTACAGTTTTTATCCGAGTAAAAATTTAGGTGCTTTGGGTGATGGAGGAGCAGTTGTTACTAATGATGCTCCATTGGCGAAAGTGATACAATCCCTGCGTAATTATGGTTCCGAATCAAAATATCAGAATGAGTTTATTGGTGTTAATTCTAGATTGGACGAAATTCAAGCTGCTTTTTTGAACCTAAAATTATCCAACTTAGATGCAGATAACGAAAAGCGAAGAACTATTGCCAAACGCTATTTGACCGAAATTAAAAACGATAAAATCATCTTACCATTTTGGGATTTTTCTAAAAATCACGTTTTCCATTTGTTTGTGATTCGAACACACAAAAGAACTGAATTGCAAGCTTATTTGCAACAACACGGTATTGAAACAGCGATTCATTATCCCATTCCACCGCACAAGCAAAAGGCTTTAGGAAATATGAATTCGCTCTCGTTTCCTATCACTGAGAAAATGCATAAGGAGGTTTTGAGTATTCCACTAAATCCAGCTCTTGAGGACGAAGAAGTTAGTACTATTATTAACGCCTTAAACGAATATTAATGAGCGTTTTTTCTAAAATAAAAGTGTTTTGTTTTGTGAGCCTACGTATCATGAAATACAAATTATTGTCAGATTGTAAAAAAGTTTCCGGAAAACCTATAATGCATCATCCTTTATTGTTAAAAGGCGAAGGAAAGATTTCATTTGGAGAAAATGTACAAATTGGGGTTATTTCTTCTCCTAATTTTTATTCTCATTACACCTACTTAGAAGCCAGATACAGAGAATCAGAGATTGTAATCGGCTCAAATGTTGCCATAAACAATGGATTCTCGATTGTGACTTATGCTAAAGTTACTATTGGTAATGATGTACTAATTGGAGTCAATTGTTCTATTATGGACAATGATGGACATGAGCTAGCATTTAATAGGAGAAATCAGCCGCCTTCTGGACAAGCTGTTGTCATAGAAAATAATGTCTTTATTGGTTCGAACGTAACCATTCTTAAAGGAGTAACTGTGGGAGAAAATGCAGTGGTAGGAAATGGAACTATAGTGACTCGGGATGTGCCAAAAAATACAATTGTTGCCGGTAATCCTGCACGAATAATTAGAATGTTGCCACATTGAAAATCCTAAGAGAAAATACGTTGCTTAGAGTGTTAACTCTAAATTCCTTTTCAATGGGAGTCACTTTTGTGTTGGGATTTATCTCGAACAAGGTGGTCGCTGTTTTCTTGGGGCCTTCTGGAATGGCTTTACTAGGTAATTTTAGAAACTTGGGTGCGATGTTAAAATCCGTTGCAACTCTTGGGATTAGCACTTCACTAGTCAAATTGGTGGCTGAAAACAAAGAAAATAAGACAGCACTTTCGGAATTGTATGCTACTTTTCTATCCGTTTTTTTAATTATTTCTTCTTTATTGGCCATTGGGGTTTTCTTTTTTGCAGAGGGTATTTCGCAGCTATTGTTCGATTCAAGCCAATGGACTACTCCAATCCGAATAGTGGGTTTGTCTTTGCCTTTGGTATTGCTTACTACATTTTGGTTAGCCATTTATAATGGTTTTGAACAATTTAAAACTATTGTTTTAATACAATTGGTTTCTTCTTTTTTGGTTTTTATAGTAACAATAAGTTTAATTTATTTTCATTCCATTGATGGTGCTATTTGGGCGATTGCTTTAAGTGAACTACTGATGGTGATTGCTACTTTTGTTTTTGTCGTAAAAGACAAACGCTTTTTTCAATTTAATTTTCGGTTTTTAATAAAAAAAGAATATATAATTTCCATTCAAAAGTTTTCGGCAATGGCTTTGCTGTCGGCTATAATTGTTCCTTTAACTTTGCTTTTAATTCGTAATACCATCACAGCTGGATATTCGTTACCTGAAGCTGGTTTATGGGAAGCTACCACCAAATTATCCAGTTTTTATATGCATTTTTTTAACGCTGGATTGTCATTGTATTATATGCCCAAACTAGCTTCGTTACAAACCGAATCCGAATTTAAGCAAGAACTTATGGGGTATTTTTCGACCTTTGTTCCTTTGTTTTTGATAATGTTACTCGTTTTGTTTTTTGTAAAAGAATGGGTTTTAGAACTAATTTTTACTACTGAATTCTTGAAAATTAAATCGGTTTTGATATGGCAGTTTATAGGTGATTTTTTTAAAATAATAACCTTAGCCTTTGGGTATCAAATTTTGGTCAAAGCGCGACTTAAAGTTTATTTTTTCCTTGAAATTGCTTTTAATGTGAGCTATTTATTGCTGTCATTCTTTTGGATAAAAACTCAGGGATATGAGGGAGCGATTCAAGCGTATTGTTGTGCGAGTGCTTTAGGTTTTATTTTAGTTTTGATAGTGTTTAGAAAACTCTTTTTACCGAAGATTTAAAGTTTCCAAGCCGCAAGATATTGTTTTGCGATTTTTACATAATGATGTTCTTTCTCTATAAATCCCCTTGCTCGTTTTCCTATTTCCTTTATTTTGCTTGGGTTTTCAATCAGATAGGATAATTGTTGAACTAGGTAATCTTTGTCTGGTAAGGCGTGAATAGCTACATTTTCATTTAAACCATAATAATTTGTGAATGCCTCGCTTGCACCTGTAAAAACTACTTTTCCTTTTGCCATAGCTTCTAAAGCGTTATATCCTTGGTCCATAGCATAAATCTGGTCCAATACGATATGTCCTTTATTGTACAGGCTGATGTAGGTTTCATAGGGTTGATTTTCGCAAACAGAGATAGTAACTTTATTACCGTATATTTTTTCTATTTCAGTCAATGCTTCTTCAAAATAGCGAATCCCTTTTTTAATGTAACTGCCTCGATTAATGCCTAAGAAAATCACAATGGGTTCAAGATTGCTTATGGATTCAAAAGGAATTTTTTCACAATTGACTGGATTAGGAATCAAGGGCGCATTGAATCCCATTCGTTCCATAGGGATTTTATAATCCATATCGGAACTCGTCATCGATTGACAATTTTGTGCTAACCATTCGAAGGTTTTTCTGTAAGATGGTTTCGTGTATTTTAAAGGGTAATAAAAATGATTTTTGAGTGTAGCATCTTCAAAAAAAGGAGTCAAAATAGAATACGATAATTCTTTTTTTAGCAAATATTCAATGACTGGCGTTTCGTCACCGCAAATGAGTAAACTTCGACTTTTTACATTTTGAAATAACTTGCGATATAGAAATCTCGAAACCCAAGGAAAAGTTTCTAATGCATCTGAGTTAATGAGTTGCACATGGTCAAATTTATCAAGTTTTGGAAGTAAAAGGTAAAAACGAATCGCGTGTTCTATCTGTTCAATTTCAATTCGAGTTAAACTGTAAATTAGGTTTCTTGTTTTCTTAAAAAACCAATTGCTATTGATGATTTGGGCTCGAAACGAATAATCAGAAGGGAAGTTTTTGAAAGCATCTCCCGAGGCTACAAGTATGACTTCATGGCCCAATGCTACCAAGCCTTCTTTTAAAGAATTGTGCAACCTGCTGTATTCCCCAATCAAAAGTATTTTCATTTACAAACCCTATTTTTCTATATTTGTGTAAATGTAAGAACAAATTGAATATTCGTTATACAAAAGAGGCTATTGAAATTATAATTGCAACGATGAATAGAGATTCGTTGGATTTTTTGATTCCGATGTTTCCTTTTGCTCATTTTGCTGATTTTTCAATTTTAATCGTCAATCAAACCCATGAAAATGCTATTTTGACCTCTGATTTTCCTACTGTCAAAGTCATTAATTCTTTTGAAATAGGGTTGTCTAAAAGTAGAAATATGGGATTGAAAAATTCCCAAGGAGAAATTTTAATTTTGGCAGATGATGATGAAGTATTTGAACCTGATTTTATAGAAACAATTGTCGCTGCCTACGCTCAGTTTCCCGATGCGGCAGTGATTAGTTTTCAAATTGAAAACGAAAATAGAAAGTTGTTTAAAAAATATCCAAAAAAAAGTCAAACGTTTTTAAAACCATTGACTTTGTTTTCTGTGATGTCTATTGAAATAACGATAAATAAAGCCATTTTAGAGACATCTCGAATCGAATTTGATGCTCATTTTGGATTAGGAGCAACCTTTGAAATGGGTGAAGAAGCCATTTTTTTGATGGATTTGTATCGTCAGCAACAGCAAATTTCATTTGTAACCAAAGTAATTGCTGCCCATAAAACCCAAACGACTACTGATAAAGTAGATTTTTTACAACGATATTACATTCAAGGCGCTTTTTTGAAACGTGTTGGTATGAAAAATTGGATTTTTCGCGTTTTACAAAAAATGTTTTATGATGTAAAACAGCAAAAAATAAGGCTAAAAGAAACACCCAAAGCCATTCAATTAGCGTTTAATGGGCGCAAAAAATATTTAGAACTTACCCAATGAAAACTACTCTTAAAGACCTAAAAACGATTGCAATCCCAGTAGTAGAAGACACTCGTGGGAATTTAGGATTTATTCAAAATGATATTCTAACCTTCGATTTTAAGCGAGTGTATTACTTGTTTGATGTGCCTAGTAGTGCTTTTAGGGGAGGACATGCTCATATTGAACAGCAAGAAGTCTTGATTGCTCTAAGCGGAAGCTTTGAGGTAGTTTTGGATGACGGTTTTGAGAAAAAAACAATTTTGCTCAATAAACCTTCGATGGGATTACTGATTCCGACAGGGATTTGGAGAGAATTACAGAATTTTTCTTCGGGTGCGGTATGCTTGGTTTTGGCATCGGATGTTTTTGAAGAATCGGATTATATTCGAGACTATCCACAATTTTTGGAAACTAAAAAATGAGATTATTGTATTTAGTTCCTTCTGTCAATCAAGCGGGTGGGGTAGCAAAAGTGATAGCTACCAAAACCGACTATTTCATTCAAAATTTCGGATACGAAGTGCATATTATGACCCAGAATAAAGGCTACGAGACTCCTTTTTTTGAATTTAATGCGCAAATTGTTTGGCATGATATTGGACGAAAAGGCCATTTTTTGAGTGCGATTTATGCCTACAAAAAGCAACTGCAAACGATTATATCACACGTTCAACCCGATAGTATTATTGTGGCGGATAATGGATTGAAAGGCTACTTTGTTCCTTCTTTAATTGGTAAGAACTTACCTGTGGTTTTTGAAAGTCATGGTTCAAAGTATGTAAATGAAAGACCTTTTGCATTTCCTTTTTTGTCTAGATTATGGTTTCTAATAGGAATTTTTCTTAAAGAATGGGGAGCTAAAACTTTTGATGCTTTTGTGGTGTTGAATAGGGAAAGTGCCCAAGAATGGAATAGTAAAAATAGTATGATTATTGCTAATCCATTGTCTTTTAAATCAGAAGAACTAGCTGCGTTAGATGCTAAAAAAGTACTAGCTGTTAGCCGTAATTCCTATGAAAAAGGACTCGATAGATTATTGGAGATTTGGTCCTTATTAATTCAAAAGTATCCTGATTGGAAACTGGATATTTATGGAACGCTTTCTCCTGAAGAAAATCTGATTCCTTTGGCAAATGCTTTAGGAATTGCCTCTTCTGTTCGTTTTTATCCTCCTGTTTCGGAAGTTGCTACGCTATATGCAAACGCTTCGGTGTTGGTGATGACTTCTCGTTCTGAAGGATTGGGTTTGGTGCTGCTTGAGGCTATGGCTTTTGGTTTGCCTTGTGTGGCGTACGATTGCCCAGTAGGTCCAAGGTCAATTATAACTGATGGTGTAAATGGCTTTTTGGTTGAGGATGGCAATGCAACCGCTTTTGCGGAGAAATTAGCCTTGCTTTTCGAGAATAAAGATTTAAGAAAAAAGCTGGGAGCCAACGCTCTGCAAAGTGTTTCGAAGTATGATTTGGATGCTATTATGTTGCAGTGGAAGACCTTATTTGAGCGTTTGCAATAGACACAAATAACCCAACTTGTACCAGTCAAAAAGTAGCAACGAAGGATTGTCAGACAATAGATTTTTTGTAGTGATTGTTTTGGTTTGTTGAAATAGCCAAGCTATAAATTGTATCAAATGTAGTTTTTTGACACATAAAAATGTTGCGATTATTTTACTTTCATTGGCCTTGATTCTATTTGTTTGAATCAGAAGGACTAAGTTTTGCAATGCGATTTCTGTTTTAGCCAAAAACTGAGCGGAGGTTTCTAAATTAAGATGAAAAGTTGGATTGTCGAGGTGAAAAACAGTAATGTTCTGCTGCCCCAAATTCGATAGAAAAGACAAGTCTTCATACCCATAATCACTTACCGATTCAGGAAATGGATTGCTCACTGCGATTTCTTTTCGTATAACTAAATTAGAAGTAAGTGCGCGGCTGTTAGGTTTTTTACTCCTGAATTCACAAGATAAAGCTTCTCTTTTTTGACCATATACCCAGCGTAACAATTGTGAGTTGTGAGGCTTTTTGGGATGATATATAATTCCTCCAAAGGCCAAAGGAGCCATTGGTTTTTCAATAAACGAAACATAGTTTTTGATAAAAAAAGAATCTCTAGGAAACGTATCACAATCCAAAAGCAGTAACCATTCAAATTGTGCTTTTTGAATCAGTGAATTTCGATTGTTTCCTCTGCCTAAATTGACTGCATTTTGTAAAAATGTACAATACGATAATTGTTCAATAACACGATTTTCTTCTATATGTGATGTAGAAGAATCGTCTTGGCAAAGGATTTCGAATTGAATTCCGGCGGCAATACATTGTTTATGTACTTCCAAAACCAATGGGAATACCGCATAATTGTATACCGGAATAAGAATAGAAAGCATTATACCGTGCGCTGAACTACCTCAAAAATTTTGGTGTCCTCACATTTCAAGGTCTTAGAAGGGTATTTCATTAACAAAGCATAATCGTGAGTGGCCATAATGATGGTTTTGCCAAGAGCATTGATGTTTTTTAGTACTTCTAATACTTCTGCACTGGTTTGTGGGTCTAAGTTTCCAGTAGGTTCATCGGCAAGAATGAATTCAGGGTCGTTAAGCAAAGCTCTTGCAATAGCAACTCTTTGTTGTTCTCCTCCAGAAAGTTGGTGCGGCATTTTGTTACCAAAATCTTGCATGCCTACTTTGGTAAGCACTTCTTCTATTTTGTTATTCATATCGTTCAAATCTATCCAACCCGTTGCTTTTAGTACAAACAACATATTGTCATTTATAGAACGGTCTGGTAAGAGTTTGAAATCTTGAAAAACAATTCCGATTCTTCTTCTTAAAAAAGGAATCTCTTCTTCAGTTAAGGTTTCTAAATTGTAATCTACAATATGTCCAGTACCTTCTGTTAAAGGCAAGTCACCGTATAAGGTTTTGAGTAAACTACTTTTTCCTGAACCTGTTTTTCCTATTAAGTAGATGAATTCACCGTGTTTTACTTCTAAATTAACATCAGATAAAATGGTTCTTCCTTCTTGATAAATGGTTACGTTGTTTAAAGCTAATACGGTTTGTGACATGATTGAAGTGATTTATTGCGTAAAAGTAAGAAGTTAGCCTTTGTATTCAAAATAAATTCGAAGCTAATGAGCTAAAATCATCAGTTTGATTGTTACTGCGTTGTGTAATGGTAATTGCGAAAGGCTTTAGTTTGTTTTGTAAAGAAATTTGGGGAAGTTTAAGTCGGATTTTAATGCATCCAAAAATGCCTTAATGTTGGCTTTTAACCCTGATAGAAACGGCATCCTTTTGTGAAGCGATAGCGTAACAAAAGATATAGTGTATAGCAGGACGATGTATACAAAAAAGCCTTATTTTTCTGTTCCTAATTACGATTCTCGATTGGAGTGAGATAATAAAATGTTGTTTCTTCTCGTTTGTAATACGATAAATATGATATATTTGAATCATCAAAAAAATAGCACAATGCGTACCTTTTATTGGCTCCTAATTCTACCTTTTTTACTTTGTTTTTCTGGTGTTTTTGCACAAAAATCTACTGTTTATACTCACGATTTGCAGCGTTTTGATACAGCAATGGATTTGTATACGAATAAGCAATATGCTAGCGCTCAACTTGTTTTTGAAAAAGTGCAACAAAATGCTTCTAATGAGGATATCAAAGGGGATTGTGCGTACTACATTGCTAATTGTGCTATCCGAACAAACGCCAATAATGCTGAGGATTTGGTGGCATTGTTCGTAAAAAAATATCCTACTAGCTCTAAGCGAAATCAAGCTTATGTTGAAGCTGCACATTACTATTTTGAACAAAATAATTACCCAAAAGCGCTGTATTGGTTTGACAAAGTGGAGGCTGACGAATTGACAAAACAAGAATTAGACCGATTTAATTTTCAAAAAGGGTATAGCTATTATACCACGAGAAAGAAAAAAGAAGCTACAAAATATTTGAATTTGGTTTTGAACTCGCCAGAATATGGTGCTCAGGCCAAATATTATCTGGGTTTTATGGCCTATGAAGGTGATGATTACAAAGCGGCAACTAAGTATTTTGACGAGGTTTCGGGCGAAGAAAAATACAAAGAGAAGTTGTCGTATTTTCAGGCGGATATGAATTTTAAGTTGGGCAATTTCCAAAAAGCGATTGATTTAGGGGTGAAAGCGATGGCACAATCGAATGAAATGGAGTTGTCTGAGTTGAATAAAATTATTGGGGAGAGTTATTTCAACTTAAAAAATTACGAAAAAGCTATTCCGTATTTGTCCGAATACAAAGGAAAAAAAGGGAAATGGAACAATACCGATTTTTATCAATTGGGCTATGCATATTACCAACAAAAGCAATATGAAAATGCCATTGCTCAGTTTAATAAAATCATTGACGGAAAAGATTTTGTAGCCCAAAATGCCTATTATCATTTGGGAGAATCGTATTTGGATTTAGGTCAAAAAACACAGGCATTGAATGCGTTTAAGAATGCCTCTGAAATGGATTTCAATGCCGAACTTCAGGAAGATGCTACACTTAATTATGCTAAGTTGAGTTATGAAATTGGAAATTCATACGAAAGTGTTCCTTCTATTTTGTTGGCTTTTTTAGAAAAATATCCACGAAATGCGAATGCGAGTGAAGTAGAAAAATTGTTGATTGATTCTTATATCTCCTCTAAGAATTATAAAGAAGCATTGGTTTTGCTAGAAAGAAATAAAACGGCTGAGAATAAACTGGCTTATCAAAAAGTGTTGTTTTATAGCGGACTAGAGTCATTTACTGCTGCCGATTACGCAACTGCGAACAAATTATTTAATCGTGCAATAAATGAGTCTAAAGACACAAATATCACCGCAAGGGCTACTTTCTGGAAAGCCGAATCTGATTTTATTTTGGAAGATTTTAAATCGGCTTTGGCAGGTTTTAAACAATTTGTTGTTTTGCCTAGTGCGCCAACTACGGTGGAGTTTAAAAACAGCAATTATAATTTAGGATATTCTTATTTTAAATTAAAAGAGTACGAATCGGCAGCGAGTTATTTTCAAAAACAAATCGATACTAATACAGAGGATAAAGCCCGATTGGCAGACGCTTACTTGCGTTTGGCAGATTGTAGATTTGTGGGGTCAAAATACTGGCCAGCCATTGATAATTATGTAAAAGCCATTGAGCTAAAAAGTGTAGATGCTGATTATGCTTATCTTCAAAAGGCATTGGCATATGGTTTTTTAGGAAAGAATGACAAGAAAATAATAGAGTTGAAAGCTTTCTTGGAGCGTTACAAACAATCTGTATACAGAGATGATGTGCTGTTTGAATTGGGAAATACTTACGTAGCAGACAAGAAAGACGAATTAGCTATAACTACTTACAACCAGTTAATAACCGAATTTCCAGAAGGAACCTTCACATCCAAAGCATTGCTGCGACAAGGTTTAGTGTATTATAATGATGATAAAGATGATTTGGCTTTAACCAAATTCAAAAAAATAGCAACCGATTTTCCCAAAACACCAGAAGCACTCGAAGCAGTTGCCTCGGCTCGTTTGATTTATGTAGATAGCGGAAAAGTAAATGAATATGCGGCTTGGGTGCGAACGTTGTCTTTTGTATCTGTAACTGATGTAGAATTAGATAATGACAGTTATGAAGCCGCCGAAAAACAATTGCAACAAGGCAATACGAAGCAAGCGATAGCTGGGCTTAATGCCTATGTGACCTCTTTCCCTAATGGCGTTCACGCTTTGAAAGCCAATTATCAGTTGGCACAAGCCTATTATGATGAAGGTGCTGCAGGTAAATCGATTCCACATTTTGATTTTGTAGTACAACAAGCACGTTCTGAATATACGGAGCAATCGTTGGTTCGCTTGGCTCAAATTCATTTAAAAGATAAAAGAACAGATTATGCCATTCCAGTATTGTTGCGTTTAGAAACAGAATCTGATATTGCACAAAATAAGTTTTTTGCGCTGTCAAATTTGATGAAGTTGTATTATGACACAAAAGAATACCCAAAAGCAGTTATTTATGCAGAAAAAGTTTTAGCCGAAGCCAAGATTGACGAAATGGTAAAAAGCGATGCGCAAATAATTATTGCACGAAGCGCTATTCAAGCTGGAAACGAAACAAAAGCAAAAGAAGCTTATGCGAGATTATTGCCTATTGCTAAAGGGGAATTAGCCGCCGAAGCGATTTATTATGATGCCTATTTTAAAAATAAAGAAGGGAAATTTGAAGCTTCAAACGAAGCAGTTCAAAAATTAGCCAAAAATTATTCCAGCTATCGTTATTTGGGAGCCAAAGGCTTGGTGGTGATGGCTAATAATTTTTATGGTTTGAAAGACAGTTTTCAAGCGACTTACATATTAGAAAGTGTCATCAAAAATTTCACCGATTATAAAGATGTGGTTGCTGAAGCGCAAACAGCATTGGATACCATTAAAAAAGAGGAGGCTAAAACGAACGCTTCTATTTCAAAATAAAGGCAATCAAAAAGCAGTTGTTTTTATCACTTTTATTAGTTGAAAAAATAGTTCAAATGCAATTAGGGAGTTGTAAAGATTCCTAGAAAATCCTACTAAAAACTAGTACAAAAGAGTAAAATAATATGAATTTACACGATAAAATAAAGTATTTTCCAATCAATATCACCAGTATCATTACACTGTTTTTTGTTTTCTCTTTGGGAACTGCTCAAGAAAAGAAAGGAACCATTGGGGCAGAAGAGGTAGATGTTGTGAAATCTTTTTCTCCTACCGTATCGGATGCCTTCAAAATCAAAGAAGTGCCACTTTTGGACGATAAAGGAAATGCCCAAAAAGAAACAGTAAAATATACGGTTTTGCCTTTTCCTGTAGCATCTACTTTTACTCCTGCAAAAGGAGTTGCTGCAAGTGTAGAAAAAGCCAAAGCGCAACGCTTGTTCGAAAATTATGCTTCATTGGGTATTGGGAATTATGGAACGCTTCAAGGTTCGTTGTTTGTGTATAAAAAATTACAAGCTAGAGATTTTATAGGAGCAAGCTTTCAGCATCATTCCTCTCAAGGTGGTATAAATGATGTGCTACTCGATGACCATTTTTATGATACCAAATTAGACTTGTTTTATGGAGTAAAAGAAAGTGATTATTCTTGGGATATTGCTGGTGGATTTCAAAGTCAAACCTATAATTGGTATGGATTGCCAGCTGATTTCGGAAGTTCTTTAACAGCAAGTCAACGAAACGATTTAATTAAAGGAATTGATTCAGAACAAAAATACAATACCATCACGCTATCAGGAAATCTGACTATGGATGAAAGTATGTTAGATGAATCCAAAATAAAATTTCATCATTTTACAGATGCTTTTGGATCTTCTGAAAATCGTTTTTTTGCACAATCTGTTTTTGGAATGGATCTTTGGAATGAAGCAGTTACTACCTCTGTTGTTTTGGATTATTTGGGCGGATCCTTTGAGAATAATTATACTAAAACCAATACAGAGGCTATTGATTATCGCTTCTTAAATTTTGGATTAGCCCCTCGATTTGCCATTGCAGAGGACGATTGGACCTTGCAAATAGGAGCGAGTTTGTTTTATAGTTTAGATACCCAAGCGAGTAAAAGCAAATTGTATTTTTATCCTAATTTCAAAGCATCCTATAAAGTGGTGGGTGATTTGATGATCTTTTATTTAGGTGCCGACGGTAGTTTAAAACAGAATACTTATATGGATTTTGTGAATGAAAACCCATTTCTTTCTCCTACTTTATTTATTCAGCCCACAGATTCCAAGTACAATCTTTTTGCCGGATTAAAAGGGAAATTGGCAAATTCAGTTAGCTATAATGTTAGTGCGTCCTATCTGAATGAAGGGAATAAGGCCTTGTTCAAAGCAAATAATTATACAGAAAACAGTGCCAATGAGCCATACGCTTTTGGAAATTCATTAGGTATAGTCTATGATGATGTAAAAACGATGAGCCTTTTTGCAGAATTGAAAGCCGATTTTTCTAGAAACGTGGCCTTTGGAATCAACGCTACCCTAAATACCTATACGACAGATGTGCAAGCAGAAGCTTGGAATTTGCCCACTATGAAAATCAATTCGACATTAGATGTTGTCATTACCGATAAATGGTTTGCGGGCGCCAAAGTCTTTTTCGTAGGCGAACGAAAAGAGAATCAATTTAATACGGATTTGGTTACCAATTCTACTAGTATTACTTTGCCGTCCTATTTTGATGTAAACTTGAATGTAGGTTATAAATACAGCGAGCGCATTACTGCTTTTTTAAAAGCCAACAATATTGCCAACCAAGCCTATCAAAAATGGCTCAATCTTCCCGTTCAAGGATTTCAAATTGTAGCTGGAGCGAGTTATAAATTTGATTTTTAAATTTTTATAATAACTCTGACAGGGCTAAAACCCTCTCAGAGTTTTGGTTTTAAATATGACATTCAAACAAAAAACACATACTTACTATCTACAGTTAGTTCAAGACCGAATCGATGCGTTTCGCGCTATGATCTCGGCATTGACCGAAGATTCAAAAAATGATGCCAAAGGATCCGCAGGCGACAAGCACGAAACCACACTTTCGATGATGCATATCGAGCAAGAAAAATTCAATCACAAACTAAAAGAAGTCTTAGAACAAAAAGCCGTATTAGACAAAATCGATTCTACCATCGTCGCCGAAACCATAGTCGTGGGTAGTTTAGTCGTAGCCAACGGCATTTACCTGTACCTCAGTTTGGCCTTGCCCAAAATCACAATCGAAGGCACCAACATCATCGCGCTTTCGCCACAATCGCCTTTGGGCAGTAAATTAATGGGCAACAAAGTAGGTTTCGAGTTCGAAATCAACACCACCAAATACACCATTCAAGAAATTTTGTAATTTAAAAGTTAGAGTAGGAGCGGGAAGCAAATGTTTTTTTTGGTAACATCGTCCCGTGATCCGCTATATCTTTGCTGTCTCGTTTTTTTACGAGACAACAAAGGATGCCGCTCCTCCCGGGGCTAGCAGGGATTATCTTGATTTTTTGTAAAGAAGGGTAAAAGTTGTTGAAGCTCGAGTTCGGTTATTTTTTTGCAAATGTTGAATAGGAATGGGCTTTAGCCCGTTCTTGAGTTATATTTTTTTTGCAAATATTCAGTTCTTTATAATGAGTTTGGTATAGGCTTTAGCCTAAACTGTACTGTAATTTCAGATAAAGCCTCTAAATCGCTATATTTTTAATATAGCCCAACGATTGTTTTAAAGCTTTTGCTTTTGAAAAGCCAATCATTCTATAGATACTAATGGTAAAAGTAGTGTCACTTTTTCGCGTTTACGAATAGGCAACACGATTTGAAATGATGAGAAGTTTGAGATTGCCCTATTATGCTTGAGAGGTTTTATTCATATTCGAGACATCCTTTAGATTTGTTCTCTGAAAAATAAAAAGAATTAATAAAAATATTTTCTCCATGAAGTTGACATAATTATTACCAATATCAATGCTAGTGCAAATACAAATAAAGTGCCAACAACGTGATTTCCCGCGCCATTTGAAAATGTCTCATCTTTTGTCTCTTTAAAATAAAAAGATAATGACTTGTGAGGTTTTCCAGTTAATAATGAATAGCACTTATTTAAAAAAAATCTAATAAATCCTCCAACAAGTTCAAGTATTCCTCTACCAAAAATTATTTCAAAAAAATCCATTTTAAATTTAATTTAATTGTTTTTCGCTCTAAAAAGTCTCCTGTTTTCGTTTTTATTTTATTTTTAATACGTAAACATACTAAAAAGCTCACGATTTTTTCTGTAAATATCTTTAAAATTTTAGGCTATTTATAGTATTGGAAGATTAAATAATTGTTCTATGAAGCCTGCTTATAGTCAACAACTTCATTTTTTGCCAATCAGACTAAAAGCATTTTAAATTTTACTTTTCCTTATCTTAGCAAGACCAAACTCAATTTCAAAAGTATGAAATCGCCACTAACAACAAGTTTGTTGAAAACAAACACCGATAAGTAAAAGGCGATACCATATATGACCTCTAAAAAACAAAATTTACATATATGAAATCAATTGCTCTGTTTTTTGTATCCCTATTCCTGTTTTCTTGTTCATCTAGCACACAGACAGAAGTGGATACGCTTGTGACCAATGCCACCATTTATACCGTAAACGCTGCCTTCGAAAAAGCTTCTGCTATGGCAATTAAGGATGGAAAAATTTTAGCCATCGGTAATACGGACTCGCTTCTAAAAAAATATACTTCCAAGACTATTTTAGATTTCAAAGGAAAATTTATCTATCCTGGATTAATAGATGCGCATTGTCATTTCTATGGGTATGGACTAACCTTACAAGAAGTAGATTTACGAGGTACCAAAAGCTTCGAAGAGATAATCACTCGCCTAAAAGCTTTTCAAAAAGCAAAAAATCCAGCATTTATTGTCGGTAATGGCTGGGATCAAAACGATTGGGCGGTGAAGAAATTTCCATCCAAAACAGCACTCGATTCAGCTTTTCCAAATATTCCTGTGGTGCTTAATCGCATTGACGGACACGCTATTGTGGTCAATTCCAAAGTGCTGCAATTGGCTGGAATTACCGCCAAAACCAATGCCGATGGTGGACAAATTGAACTTCAAAATGGAGAACCAACTGGAATTCTAATTGACAATCCTATGGAATTGGTTTTTAAAATCATTCCAAAACCCAGCCGAAAAACACAAATCGCCGCGCTTTTGGATGCCGAAAAAGTAATGTTTGATTATGGTTTAACAACAGTAAACGACGCAGGATTAGACCCTGATATTATTCATTTGATAGACAGTTTGCAACAAGCGGGAAAAATGAAAATCAACGTCTATGCGATGATTACGGCCAATCAAAAAAATATGGATTTGTATTTCAAAAAAGGAATCTACAAAACCAACCAATTGAATGTGCGTTCGTTCAAAATGTATGGCGATGGCGCTTTGGGTTCTAGAGGCGCTTGTATGCACAAACCGTATTCGGATAGTCCGAAACAATTTGGAGCGTTGTTGTCACCAGTGCCTCAATTGAAAGTAGTAGCTCAACAAATTGCCAATTCGCCTTTTCAACTCAATACGCACGCCATCGGAGATTCGGCCAATACTGTTTTGCTAAAAATTTACAAAGAAGTATTGACGGGCAAAAAAGACCGTCGCTGGAAAATTGAGCACGCACAAGTAATTCAGGAATCCGATTTTGATTATTTCAAACTCGGAATCATTCCTTCCGTTCAACCCACACACGCCACTTCCGATATGTATTGGGCGGGAGATCGTTTAGGGAAAGACCGTTTGAAAAATGCCTATGCGTATAAAAAGCTACTTCAAAAAGCAGGTACAATAGCCCTAGGAACTGATTTTCCTGTGGAAGAAGTCAATCCTATGCTTACGTTTCACGCTGCAGTAGCACGTCAAGATGTAAAAGGATTTCCTAAAAATGGTTTCCAAATCGAAAATGCTTTGTCTCGCGAAGAAACCTTAAAAGGGATGACGCTTTGGGCCGCCTATTCTAATTTCGAAGAAAACGAAAAAGGTAGTTTGGAAGTCGGTAAATGGGCGGATTTTGTGGTTTTTGATGCCGATTTGATGCAAGTAGAAGCTAGTCAGGTGGTTAAGATGAAGCCATCCAATACTTTTGTTAAAGGAGCGAAACAAAAGTAATTGCAATTGCAGATAGCTTTCGATTTACAGATTTTAAGCGATTCTTCTTGTTGAATAGGTTTTGTATTTCATATTTTACTTAAAAATCGATTTTTAGTTATAATTTATAACTAAAAATCGATTTTGTGTTTTCTATTTATATCTGTTATAGCATCTTTGCTTTATCAAATTAAATAATCAGAATAAAAATATAGTTATGTGCGGAATTGTATGTGCCTTTGATCTAAAACAGAAATCAGAAACCCTAAGACCTCAAGTCTTAGAAATGTCAAAAATTATCCGCCACCGTGGACCAGATTGGAGTGGAATCTTTAGTAATGAAAAAGCGATTTTGTCTCACGAACGTTTGGCTATTGTAGATCCAGCTTCAGGGAAACAACCATTGTTAAGCGAAGATGGTAATTTGATTTTGGCTGCCAATGGCGAAATTTATAACCACCGCGATTTGCGCAAACAGTTTGATGGTAAATATCAATTTAAAACCGAAAGTGACTGCGAAGTAATTTTGGCATTATACAAAGAAAAAGGAGTTGATTTTATTGACGAAATGAATGGAATCTTCGGATTTGCTATTTATGATGTTGAAAAAGACGAGTACTTCGTAGCTCGTGATCATATGGGAATTATTCCTTTATATATAGGATGGGATCAACACGGTACTTTTTATGTAGCTTCTGAATTGAAAGCATTAGAAGGCTATTGTACAAAAATAGAGTTGTTTCCTCCAGGACATTACTTGTCCAGTAAAGATGGGGAGTTTGTACAATGGTACAAAAGAGATTGGACAGACTATGAAGCGGTAAAAGATAATGAAACCAGTATTCCTGCAATCAAAGAAGCTTTAGAAGCTGCGGTTCACAGACAATTAATGAGTGATGTGCCTTATGGAGTGTTGCTTTCAGGAGGTTTGGATTCGTCAATTACTTCGGCGGTAGCTAAAAAATACGCTCAAAAACGTATTGAATCAGACGATCAAGTAGATGCTTGGTATCCACAATTACACTCTTTTTCCGTTGGTTTAGAAGGTTCGCCAGATTTAGCTGCTGCTCAAAAAGTGGCAGAACATATCGGAACGATTCATCACGAAATTAAATTTACCATTCAAGAAGGATTGGATGCCGTTCGTGATGTGATTTACAACCTAGAAACGTATGATGTTACTACAGTAAGAGCGTCAACTCCAATGTGGCTAATGGCGAGAGTCATTAAATCAATGGGAATTAAAATGGTATTGTCTGGTGAAGGTGCCGATGAGTTATTTGGAGGTTATTTGTATTTCCATAAAGCGCCGAATGCAAGAGAATTTCACGAAGAGAACGTTCGTAAATTAGGTAAACTGCATATGTACGATTGTTTGAGAGCGAACAAAAGTTTAGCGGCTTGGGGAATTGAAGGACGTGTGCCATTTTTGGACAAAGAATTTATGGACGTAGCTATGCGTATTAATCCTCAAGATAAAATGATTAACAAAGAGCATCCAATGGAGAAATGGGTAGTTCGTAAAGCCTTTGAGGATATGTTGCCTGAAAGTGTTGCTTGGAGACAAAAAGAACAATTTAGTGATGGTGTGGGATACAGTTGGATTGATACCTTGAAAGCAGTTGTTGCTGAAGAAGTTACTGACGAACAATTGGCGAATGCTAAATATAAATTCCCCTTGCAAACACCAACTTCAAAAGAGGAGTATTACTACCGTTCTATTTTTGCAGAACATTTCGCAAGTGATGCAGCGGCTTTATGTGTTCCTCAAGAAGCTAGTGTGGCTTGTAGTACCAAAATTGCCTTAGAATGGGATGAAGCTTTTAAAAACATGAACGATCCATCAGGTAGAGCCGTGGCCAATGTACACGATGATGCCTATGTAAAAGCATAATTGTTATTTGAATTAGATTATTAGTTGTAATGTTGAAAACACGCTCTTTTTAGGGCGTGTTTTTTTTATTGGGATATAAACCATAAATGTTGATAACTTAAGCGCTTAAAAAGCCATTTTTGACCTAAATTCCTTTCGGTTTTTGTATATTTGCGTGTTATACAAAAAATACATTTTTAGAATAAAATATATATGAGCGAAGAAATCAATAAGAACAATTATTCAGCAGACAGTATTCAGGCATTAGAAGGAATGGAGCACGTAAGAATGCGTCCATCAATGTATATTGGAGATGTAGGTGTCCGTGGTTTGCATCACTTGGTGTATGAGGTAGTAGATAACTCTATCGATGAGGCAATGGGAGGTCATTGTGATACCATTAGTGTAGCTATAAATGAAGATGGTTCTATTACAGTTGAAGACAACGGTCGTGGAATTCCAGTTGGGATTCATAAAAAAGAAGGCGTTTCAGCACTTGAGGTAGTAATGACCAAGATTGGAGCTGGAGGAAAATTTGATAAAGATTCTTATAAAGTATCTGGAGGTCTTCACGGTGTTGGGGTTTCTTGTGTGAATGCTTTATCTTCTCATTTAAGAGCAACCGTTCATAGTAGTGATGGTAAAGTGTATGAGCAAGAATACGAAAGAGGAAAAGCTTTATATCCAGTAAAGCAAATTGGAGATACTACCAAAAGAGGGACTATCGTAACTTTTTATCCTGACCCAACCATTTTTACGCAAACTACGGAGTATTCATACGATACGCTTTCTGCACGTATGCGTGAATTGTCTTTTTTGAATAAAGGAATTTCAATCACTTTTACAGATAAAAGAGAAGTTGATAAAGATGGTAATTTCTTAGGAGAAGTATTTCATTCTACCGAAGGATTAAAGGAATACATTCGTTATTTGGATGGAAATCGTGAACCAATCATTACGCACGTAATTTCGATGGATCACGAAAAAGGAGAGATTCCAGTTGAAGTAGCTTTGATCTACAACACAAGTTATTCTGAAAACATATTTTCGTATGTAAACAATATCAATACACACGAAGGAGGAACGCATTTGCAAGGTTTTAGAAGTGGTTTGACAAGAACGCTTAAAAAATATGCTGATGCTTCTGGAATGCTGGATAAATTAAAGTTTGAAATTACTGGGGATGATTTCCGTGAGGGGTTAACTGCGATTATTTCTGTAAAAGTAGCAGAGCCACAATTTGAAGGACAAACTAAGACTAAGTTAGGAAATAGAGAAGTAGTTTCTCCTGTAAGTCAAGCGGTAGGGGAAATGTTAGAGAATTATTTGGAAGAGAATCCAAATGATGCTAGAATCATTATCCAAAAAGTAATTTTAGCGGCTCAAGCGCGTCACGCAGCTAAGAAAGCTCGTGAAATGGTACAACGTAAAACCGTTATGGGCGGTGGAGGTTTGCCAGGTAAACTATCTGATTGTTCTGAACAAGATCCTGCAAGATGTGAAGTGTACCTTGTCGAGGGTGATTCGGCAGGTGGAACTGCAAAACAAGGTCGTGATCGTGCATTTCAAGCTATTTTGCCTTTGAGAGGTAAAATTTTGAACGTGGAGAAAGCCATGCACCACAAAGTTTTTGAAAACGAAGAGATTCGAAATATATTTACAGCACTTGGTGTAACTGTAGGAACAGAAGAAGATAGTAAAGCGCTTAATATTTCTAAACTACGTTATCATAAAGTAATTATTATGTGTGATGCCGATGTCGATGGTAGTCACATTGCTACCTTAATATTAACCTTCTTCTTCCGATTTATGAAAGAGTTAATCGAAGAAGGACACGTTTATATCGCAGCGCCTCCCTTGTATTTGGTTAAGAAAGGAAATAAGAAAGAATACGCTTGGAATGATGTTCAGAGAGATCAAGCTAACGAAAGAATGGGAGGTAGTGCCTCTATTCAACGTTATAAAGGTCTTGGAGAGATGAATGCTGAGCAATTGTGGGAAACAACTATGGATCCTAGCTTTAGAACATTGCGTCAAGTTAATATTGATAGTTTGGTAGAAGCAGATAGAATCTTCTCTATGTTAATGGGAGACGAAGTGCCACCAAGAAGAGATTTTATTGAAAAAAATGCTGTTTATGCCAAAATAGATGCGTAAATTAGGGGATTGATTATAAGAATCAATTTTACATATAAATAAAATTTAAAAAAAATGAAAGTTACCATTGTAGGAGCAGGAAATGTGGGAGCAACCTGCGCAGATGTAATTGCTTATAGAGGAATTGCAAGTGAAGTAGTATTATTGGATATTAGAGAAGGATTTGCCGAAGGAAAGGCAATGGATATTTCTCAATGTGCAACTAATACAGGATTTAATACAAAAGTTTCAGGTAGTACAAATGATTACACAAAAACAGCTAATAGCGATGTTGTAGTTATTACTTCAGGAATACCAAGAAAACCAGGGATGACAAGAGAGGAATTAATTGGAATCAACGCTGGAATTGTAAAAACAGTAGCTGAAAATGTTTTAGCTCATTCACCAAATTGTATTGTAGTAGTGGTTTCAAACCCTATGGATACTATGACATATTTAGCTTTAAAAGCTACAGGATTACCAAAAAACAGAATAATCGGAATGGGTGGAGCTTTAGATAGCTCTCGTTTTAGATATTATTTGTCAAAAGCATTAGATGTTCCTTCAAATGATATCTCAGCAATGGTTATCGGAGGACATGGAGATACAACTATGATTCCATTAACTCGTTTAGCATCATATAATGGTATTCCAGTTTCACAATTTGCTTCTCAAGAAGTATTGGATAAAGTTGCTGCAGATACTATGGTAGGTGGAGCTACTTTAACAGGGTTACTAGGTACATCAGCTTGGTATGCGCCAGGAGCTTCTGTAGCTTACTTAGTGGATAGTATTTTGAATGATCAAAAGAAAATGATTGCTTGCTCTGTTTTCTTAGAAGGAGAATACGGTCAAAACGATATTTGCATCGGTGTACCATGCATTATTGGTAAAAATGGTGTAGAGCAAATCATCGATATCAACTTGAATGAAGCTGAGAAAGCAGCATTTGCTAAAAGTGCTGAAGCGGTTAGAGGTATGAATGCTGATTTGAAAACAGTATTGGCATAACCGTTTTTTATCATTAAAAAAAAAGACTGCACTATTGCAGTTTTTTTTTTTGAGATTAATTAATAAAAAAATTGGTTAATCATTTCGTTAATGATATATTTGCTCGGTTTAAAAAAAATGATATAATGCACAGTTGATTTTTTTGTTTTAAAAAAACGATGTCAAGGCTTATTTTATTGAGGTTTAAAACAAAAAAGAGTAATTAAAAAATAATTAATTTTTAGTAATAATGCAGAATAAAGGACTTATTAAATTTTTCGCAATTCTATTTGCATTGGTAAGTATTTACCAACTTTCTTTCACATTTGTTTCTAATAAGATTCAAAGTGATGCTAAATCTTTCGCTGGTGGTAACACTGAAAAAGAAGTAAAATATTTAGATTCCATAGGGAAAGAAAAGGTGTTTAATCTTGGAATCACAGATTATACATACAATGAGGTTAAAGACAAACAAATCAATAAAGGTCTTGACTTAGAAGGAGGAATTAACGTAATTCTTCAAATTTCTGTAAAAGACATTTTGAAAGGATTGTCTAATAACTCAAAAAATCCAGTTTTCAATAAGTCTTTAGCTGATGCTACTGCTAATCAAAAAGGTAATCAAACGTATTTAGATGCCTTCTTTGAAGCTTTTGAAGCTAATGCTAATGGTACAACTAAGTTAGCCTCTCCTGAAATTTTCGCAAACAGAAGCTTGCAAGGTGATGGTGGTGTTGATTTTCAAATGACAGATGCTCAAGTTCAAAAAGTAATTAAAAGAAAAGTAAACGAGTCTGTTGAAAGTGCTTTTGGTGTTTTAAGAGAGCGTATCGACAAATTTGGTGTTACTCAACCTAATATTCAAAAAATCGGTGAGTCAGGTAGAATCCTTGTTGAGTTACCAGGTGCTAAGGATGTTGATAGAATCAAAAGATTATTACAAGGAAAAGCAGAATTACAATTCTGGGAAACCTATAAAATTGAAGAGATTGGTAACTTCTTGGTTGCTGCTAATGATGCTTTAAAGAAAACAGAAGTTGCAAAAGTAGAAACTAAAAAAGTTGTAAAAGATAGTTTAAGTGCTTTATTGACTGACGAAAAAGATTCTACTGCAACAAAAGCAGGAAAAAATCCTTTGTTCGATAAAATTATTGCGCAAGGTGGTGGGCCAGTTTTAGGAATGTTTTCTCCGAAAGATACGGCTGTTGTTAATGGTTATTTGAAAAGACCAGACGTAAGAAATTTATTAGCAGGTGAGCAACGCTATGCTAAATTTGTTTGGGGTAAACCAACAACTATTCAAGATGCTAAAGCAAAAGATAAAAAAATCGATGCGGTTGAGTTATATGCTTTAAAAGGAAATAGAAATGATGCGCCTTCAATGGCAGGTGGTGTGGTAACAGATGCTACTGATACATTTGACCAAATGGGTAAACCAGCAGTTTCTATGCAAATGAATAGCAAAGGAGCTAAAGAATGGGAAGAATTAACAGGAAGAGCTTATACTTCAAAAGGATATATTGCTATCGTATTGGATAATGTAGTTTATTCTGCACCAGGAGTATCTAGTGGACCAATTGCTGGTGGAAGATCTGAAATCTCTGGTAATTTTGATATTACAGAAACAAAAGATTTAGCTAACGTTTTAAGAGCAGGTAAATTGCCAGCTGCAGCTGATATCGTTCAATCTGAAGTAGTAGGACCATCTTTAGGTCAAGAAGCAATTGATAATGGAACAACCTCTGCATTGGTTGGTTTGTTATTGGTGTCACTTTGGATGTTAGTGTATTATGGTAGAGCTGGTTGGTATGCAAATATTGCATTGGCGGTTAACTTATTATTCTTGTTTGGAATTTTAGCAAGTTTAGGTGCGGTACTTACTTTACCAGGTATTGCAGGTATTGTTTTAACAATGGGTACAGCAGTAGATGCGAATATCATTATCTATGAAAGAGCTAAGGAAGAACTTCGTTCTGGAAAGACTTTAAATGAGGCAGTAATTGCTTCTTATAGCTGGAAAGGTGCAATGCGTTCTATTGTTGATGCTAACGTAACGCATATTTTGACTGGTGCTGTTTTATTCATATTTGGTTCTGGACCAATCAAAGGTTTTGCTACTACATTATTAATTGGTATTGTAACTTCTTTGTTTACATCTATTTTTATTGCTAGAATTTTTATTGATAGAAATATTGCAGGTAAAAATGATTTATCATTCGTTACTAATTTCTCTAAAAACTTCTTTACTAATTTCCATTATAACTTCTTAGGAATTAAAAAATGGTCTTATGCTTTTTCAGCAATTGTAACTGTAGTTTCTATTATTTCTATCGCTACGAATGGTTTTGATCAAGGTGTGGATTTTGTTGGAGGAAGAACTTTCCAAGTTCGTTTTGATAAATCTATGAAGCCTGAAGAGATTAAAGAAGAATTAACTGCAATCTTTGGAAGTGCTGAGGTTAAGATTTTTGGTCAAGACAATCAGTTGAAAATTACAACTAAATATAAAATTCAAGAAACTGGTATAGCAGCTGACGAAGAAGTTAATAAATTGCTTTATGAATCTTTGAAAAAGCATTATTCTCCTGATGTTACTTACGATAAGTTTGTTAACGCTTATGAAGGAAAAAAATTAGGTATTGTTTTAGCTTCTAAAGTTGGACCTACTGTTGCAGAAGATATCAAAACGAATGCTTATTGGGCGGTTTTAGGTGCTATGCTTATTGTTGGATTGTACTTAGTAATTAGTTTTAGAAAATGGCAGTACAGTTTAGGAGCTATTGCTGCGGTTGCGCATGATGTTATCTTTGTATTAGGTATCTATTCATTGTGTTACAAGTTTATGCCATTCGGAATGGAGATTGACCAACACTTTATTGCGGCAATCCTAACAGTTATTGGTTATTCTATGAATGATACTGTAATTGTATTCGATAGAGTTCGTGAATTCTTAGATGGTAAAACTAAAGGTAACTTTAGTGAAATTGTAAATAACTCTATTAACTCTACTATGTCTAGAACAATTAATACATCATTGACAATGATTGTTGTATTGTTAATCATGTTTGTGTTTGGTGGAGAATCAATTAGAGGATTTATTTTCGCTATGTTGATTGGTATTATAGTTGGAACGTATTCTTCTTTATTTATTGCTACTCCAGTTTTAGTAGATTCTATCTCTATTGCTGATAAAAAATTAATTGAAGAAAGACATAACGAGAGTAAGTAATTTTATTTTTATTCTAAAGGATACACTGAAAAGTGTATCCTTTTTTTTTGCCTTTTATTATCAAATATCCCCAAATTTATTAACCTATTTTTTATGTCAAGTTTTAGATTTTTTATTTATTTAATTATTTTTCTTAATTTTTCTGTTTATTCTCAAAGTATTAAAAGTCCTATTGTTCTTGCTTATTTTCCTTCATGGTCTGAATCTTTTGCCGGTGCTGGGCAAAATTCTAAATTAAGGGAAATTCCATCTTATGTTAATGTTGTTTTTTTATCTTTTGCAAAACCAGACTTGCAATATAGTAAAGGGTCATTGGATATTTCAAAAACTGGAATTGAAGTGCCATATGATGGTTGTGCATTAAAAGAAAGTATTTATGCTCTTAAACAAAAAGGGACAAAAGTAATATTGTCAATTGGTGGTGAAACGTTTTGGACTGATAGTGCTATCTATTCAAAAATAAATTATTCGCAAATTAAAGATCTTGTTGATGATTTTGGATTTGCTGGTATTGATTGGGATTTTGAACCTAACGGCTCCTTTCAAGAAATTGGCTCAAAAGACAATGTGCAACATTTTATTGATTTTTTTACAAAATCTAGAGCTTTGATGCCAAGAAGTGAGGGTTATATTTTAGCTTGTGCTCCTGCAGGTGCTGGTGCTATGGGCGGTCAAAACAATGATGATGCAAGTTCCCCATACGCATATGCTAAGAGGAATGCTTTAACAGGAGAATCAGATACTAATTTGTATAGTGCTACAGCACCAACAAATGGTATTAGTTTGTTTGGATTTAGTTCTACCGGGCATATGATTCCTGTCTTTAAAGCGGTTGGGAATTTGATAGATATTGTTGCATTTCAGGGTTATAATATTGGTGCTAGCGTAAATAGAAAAATAATGTATGATTCTTATGCGTATTATGCTGAGAAATATGGTTTTTCTGTTGCTGCGGGTATCCATTATCCAAACGAACCTTGGGGGCCGTATTATGAATACAATCATCAAAATGTTGCTGATTTATCCTCACATATAAAAAATTATTCTTCTCGTATTGGAGATAATGATGGTATTATGATTTGGCAATTGTTGTTAAAAGGAGCTAATAGCTCTAGTTATTCTTACTTAAATATTGCTTCAAATATATTAAATGGTCAAACAAAAGATTTAGCTATTCAAGAAGCTAATAATTTTTCTATGACTCCTTATAGTTCCAAAGATTTTTCTTGTGATGGTAAGGAAGTTGAAAAATATTGCGGTGTAGTTAAGTATGAACCTACTGTGTCCTATTCTTCTGCTAAAACCAAAGTTTATTATAACTTAAATATTTGGGAAAATAATTATTGGGCTAACCCCAATGAGTATCCTGGTTTGGTTGCAGGACAATGGACAAAAGTTAGTGAATGTACTTCAGGTCCAGATAAAATATTGTCATTAAATTTATTAGAAGAAACTAAACAGTTAGATGTTTTTTATGCTAATAGGACTGTTTATTATGAGTCTCAAAATGTTTCAATAGATTCAATTTTTATTTTTAATGCAAATGGACAATTAATGTATAATAAAACAAATTCAAAGAACAATTTTTCGGGATCGATAGACGTAGTTAATTATTCTAAAGGAGTTTATTTTGTTCATTTTATATCAGAAAAAGGTACGTTAATTAAAAAAAATATTTTTTAAGTTAATTTAGTTGTTTACTTAAATAGAAAGGATGAATCGAAAGATACATCCTTTTTATTTTATAGCTATTTTGTTTTTGTTGCTAATACCGATATTTATTTTATAGCTTTGTTATCTTCGAACAATAAAATAAAGTGTTATTATATGAAAAAAGTAATTTTAAGTACTATGATTATTTCTTCTTCTTTGCTTTCGTTTGGGCAATCCGCGATAAAGTATCCTGCCACTAAAAAGATTGACAAAGTAGATGTGTATTTTGGTAATTCTATTCCAGACCCTTTTAGATGGTTGGAAGATGACCGTTCAGCCGAGACTGCCGAATGGGTAAAAGAGCAAAACAAAGTTACCTTTGATTATTTAGCAGCGATTCCGTTTCGAAATACAATCAAAGCACGTATGGAAAAACTTTGGAATTACGAAAAAGTTTCAGCGCCTTTTAAAGAAGGAGACTATACGTACTATTATAAAAATAATGGATTGCAAAATCAATCGGTTATGTATAGAAAAGACGCTAAAGGGACTGAAGAGTTGTTTTTAGACCCAAATACCTTTTCTAAAGATGCCACAACTTCATTGGATGGTGTGAGTTTTTCTAAAGACGGTTCTTTAGTGGCTTATTCTATCTCAGAAGCGGGAAGTGATTGGAGAAAAGTAATTTTTATTGATGCCAAAACGAAACAGAGTATCGGTGAACCTTTGGTTGATGTAAAGTTTAGTGGTTTATCTTGGAAAGGGAATGAAGGGATTTTTTATTCTAGTTATGAAAAACCTAAAGGAAGTGAACTTTCGGCTAAAACGGATCAACACCGTTTATTCTTTCACAAGCTTGGAACCAAACAAGCCGAGGATGCTATACTATTTGGTGATCAAGAAAAACGCAGATATGTTGGTGGCTATGTGTCGGATGATAATCGTTATCTGTTTATTTCTGCCGCAAATTCTACTTCAGGAAATGAATTATACTTAAAAGATTTATCTGTTTCAAATAGCCCTATTGTGGCCATTCATAAAGGATTTGAGTATGATGTTGATGTTTTGGATAATGTTGGTACTACACTTTTTATAGTGACAAATTTAAAAGCGCCTAACAAAAGGATTGTTACTGTTGATGTAGCGAATCCAGGTGTTGAAAATTGGAAAGATTTGATTCCAGAAACTGAGCAAGTATTGAATCCATCGACAGGTTCAGGGTATATTTTTGCTAATTATATGAAAGATGCTGTTTCTGTGGTGAAACAATTTGATTATAAAGGAAAATTAATCCGCACCATTGCCTTACCTGGTGTTGGAACTGCTTCAGGTTTTGGTGGAAAAGCCAAAGATAAAGAGTTGTATTTTTCATTTACTAACTATGTAACTCCGGGTACTACTTATACCTTCTTCCCTGAAAGTGGTAAGTCGTCTGTTTATGTTAAGCCTAAAGTTGATTTTGTTTCCGAAAATTATGAGTCTAAACAAGTATTTTTTACGTCAAAAGACGGAACCAAAGTACCGATGATTATCACACATAAGAAAGGATTGCAATTAAACGGAAAGAATCCAACTATTTTGTACGGTTATGGTGGGTTTAATGTGAGTTTAACACCAAGTTTTAGTATTGCTAATGCGGTTTGGTTAGAAATGGGTGGAATTTATGCAGTAGCGAATATGCGTGGAGGCGGAGAATACGGTAAGAAATGGCACGACGCTGGAACCAAAATGCAAAAACAAAATGTATTTGATGATTTCATTGCAGCGGGTGAGTATTTAATTTCTCAAAAATATACTTCTTCTGATTTCTTAGCAATTCGTGGTGGTTCTAACGGTGGTTTATTGGTTGGCGCTGTGATGACACAAAGACCTGACTTGATGAAGGTTGCACTTCCGGCAGTAGGTGTTTTGGATATGTTGCGTTACCATACGTTTACTGCTGGTGCAGGTTGGGCGTACGACTATGGTACAGCTGAAGATTCTAAAGAAATGTTTGCCTATTTAAAAGGCTATTCACCAGTGCATAATGTTAAGTCTGGGGTGAAGTATCCTGCTACATTAGTAACGACCGGAGATCATGACGATAGAGTTGTGCCAGCTCATAGTTTTAAGTTTGCGGCCGAATTGCAAGAAAAGCAAACAGGCAGTAATCCTGTTTTAATTCGAATTGAGACCAATGCAGGACACGGTGCTGGAAAACCAGTTTCTAAGACAATTGAAGAAGCTGCCGATATTCAGGCGTTTACTTTGTTCAATATGGGATTTAAATCCATTCCTAAATAATACAAATTTTTAGTTTACTTTTGAAAGCATTCCTAGATTCATAGGAATGCTTTTTTATTTAAACCAATCAAGTGCATGCGATTATTTATTTCTTTTTTATTCCTCCTTTGTAGTAATTTTATATGGTGTCAATCGATTAAGGATAGCTGGAAAGTAGGTTTTTCTTATGGAACAGGAAATGCTATTAAAAACACCGATTATACCTATACCAATTCCAGTTATAAAGTGTTGTTTTATAAAAAATGGCGGACTTACAAGGGAATTGATTTTTCTTTTTTCTTTGGCCCAGAATACAATCACGCCTCTCATCAATTGCTAAATTTTTATTTTGTAAAGCCAGAAACACCAAATTATGAGGCCAAACGGGACGCTTTTATGCAATTAAAAACCATTAATGAAGGTGTTTTGCAATTAGGAATGACGGTTCAAAAAAAGATTGGTAAACGAAGTGCCATTTACGTTTTAGGAAGCATAAGTCCTATGCTTACGGATACAGAAACTGAACGATTGTCAAAAGGATTTGCTTTTTGTGACATTCTAGCACTAGGGTATGCTTTAGATTTAAAGTATTTTGCATTGGATGTACGACCTAGTTTTCGACACACTTCCAATGCAGGTTTGAATACATCCAACGCTGGCTTTAATACTAAAAATATAGAACTAGGGATTGTTTTTCCACTATAAAAAAAGCGCTACTAGAAAGTAACGCTTGATAAATATTGACTAGAATGTTTTAAGCTTCTTTTTTGGCTCTAAAAACAAAAAACAAACCAATAAGGATAAAAGGAATACTCAACCATTGTCCGGTAGAAAGGATGTTGCCTAAATCACTTTCAAAACCACCTTGACTTTCTTTTACCGACTCAACAATGATACGAACCGTAAATAAAAGTACTAGAAACAATCCAAACAAAAAGCCTGATTTCTTTCTTGCCTCTGTTTTCCAATATAAGAAAAACAAAATAGTAAAAACGAAGATGTAACAAAATGCCTCATACAACTGAGTTGGATGTTTAACAGGAACTTGAGCCAGTAAATCAGCAAACTTTGGATCAGTTGCAATCGCAGTATACGCTTCGTTTGGGTTTGTAATTCCAGTAGCATTTACAACATCTCTTGGACTAAATTGATCCCTCAAAAAGCGAATTCCAAAAGAAGAAGAGGTTTCTTTCCCTATGATTTCGGAATTGAAAAAATTACCCAAACGCACAAAAATAGCGCCGCTTGCCACAGGAATAACTACGCGATCCAAAATCCATAATTGTGGACGTTTCAATATGTTTTTGCTGTAGAAATACATAGCAATTACGATAGAAATAGCAGCACCATGACTCGCTAAACCTGTAAAACCAGTAAATTCCCAACCATTGATGAAACCCAAAAGGTTGCCATTGGCATTTTCACGAATTGGAAGTGCAATTTCAACGATATGATTGCGATAATATTCCCAATCATAAAAGAAAACATGACCCAATCGCGCTCCAATCAACGTAGCTAAGACGGTCCAAATAAAAAGCGAATCCAATTTGTCTATCGATTCTCCTTCGCGTTCAAAAATATGTTTCATTATGTACCAACCCAATCCAAAAGCTACTACAAACATTAGACTGTAATATCGAATCATAAAAAAGCCTAAATCTAATCCTTCAGATGGATTCCAAACCAAGTTTAAAGCGTGTGTCATGTGTAATTTTTTTGTAAATATAAACTTTAAATGTAATCAAATTGAGAACCTTTAATTACTATTTGTGTGTGCATTTTTTTTCAGGAACAGGGTCGTATCCTTTTCCTCCCCAAGGATGACAGCTCAAAATGCGTTTCAATCCTAAATAAGTACCAAACAAAAAGCCGTGTTTCTGCAATGCTTCTATCATATAGCTCGAGCAAGTGGGCTCGTACCTGCAGGCGGCTGGTGTAAAAGGGGAGATGGCTCCTTGATAAAAGCGTACCAAAAGAATTAATGGGTAGGTAAAAATTTTATTTAACATCATCTTTTGTTAGTCAACTAATAATTAGGAGCAGGTAAATAAGGCATTTTCAGTAAGTATGGGTCCCGCTGTCCGTTATATCTTTGCCTTTTTACAGAAAAAGGCAAAGGATGCCACTCCCATCGGGGCTAAAAGGATAGAAATTGATTTTTTGGAAACATTAACTTCTAATTTCTAACCTCTACCTTTGAATTAGATACTAAAAGTAGTTCCTTCTTTCCCGTCCTTCAATTGAATACCCAAGGCCAATAATTGGTCTCTAATTTGGTCAGAAAGCGCAAAGTTCTTGTTTTCTCTGGCTTGCTTTCTCATTTCAATCAATAACTGAATGGTGCCTTCTAATTTATCGTTACTGCTATCGGCAATTTTTTCATTTTCAAGACCCAAAACTTCAAACACAAACGCTTCTATAGCAGTCGTAAATGTTGCCAAATCTTCTGCTGTTATAGTTTCTTTGCCGTCTTTGATAACATTAATATAACGAACGCCCTCAAACAAATGTGCAATCAAAATTGGTGTATTAAAATCATCATTCATCGCATCATAACACAATTGTTTCCAATCTTCAATGGCAACAGACGATTGAGCGCTTGTAGGTAAGTCTTTCAATAACGAAAGAGCTTCCATTAATCGTTTGTATCCTTTTTCGGCAGCCACAATAGCATCATCCGAAAAATCAAGAATACTTCTATAATGCGCCTGTAGCATAAAGAAACGGGTAACTGAAGCAGAGAAAGGTTTACTTAAAATGGTGTTCTCTCCCGTCAAAATTTCTCCTGGCAAAATATTATTCCCAGTCGATTTTGCCATTTTTTTACCGTTTAAAGTAAGCATATTAGCGTGCATCCAATAATTCACAGGTGTGTGTCCTGTGCAAGCTTCATTTTGAGCAATTTCACATTCGTGATGTGGGAATTTCAAATCCATTCCACCACCGTGAATGTCAAAATGATTGCCCAAGTATTTAGTACTCATAGCGGTACACTCTAAGTGCCAACCTGGGAATCCATCACTCCACGGCGAAGGCCAACGCATAATATGTTGCGGCTCCGCTTTTTTCCATAAAGCAAAATCTTGAGGATTTCGTTTGTCGGATTGACCGTCTAAATCTCGAGTATTAGCCAACATATCTTCAATGTTTCTGCCACTCAAAATTCCGTAATGATGGTCTTCATTAAATTTTACCACATCAAAATAAATAGAACCATTGGCTTCATATGCAAAACCATTGTCTATTATTTTTTTGATAATTTCAATTTGCTCAATGATATGTCCAGTAGCTGTAGGTTCAATACTCGGAGGTAAAAAATTAAAGGCGCTCAAAATACGATGGAAATCAACAGTATAACGTTGAACGACTTCCATCGGTTCCAATTGTTCTAATCTCGCTTTTTTAGCAATTTTATCTTCTCCTTCATCTACATCATCCACGATATGACCTACATCGGTAATGTTACGCACATAGCGAACTTTGTATTCTAAATGCAATAAATACCTGAATATTACATCAAATGACATAAAAGTTCTCACATTCCCTAAATGTACATTACTGTACACCGTTGGACCACAAACATACATTCCTACATTTCCTTCGTGAACGGGTACAAATGATTCTTTTTCTCCAGATAGAGAATTGTATATTTTGAGGGGTTGATGGTTGTATAAAGGCATTTTTATTTGTTTAACAGTTTAACGGTTTAATGTTTAACGTTGAATTATTGATTGCAAACTTATGAATCGTGATTGCTTATTTGAAAAAAGTAAATAATCTGTTGTCTATCGATTAACTATTTAACCGATTGAACAACAAATCATAAACGTTTAGAATTTTGTTTCTAGTTTGATGTAATCCAAGAATTCTCTTCTAGTTTGAGCTTCTTTGAATTTTCCGCCAAATTCAGAGGTTACCGTACTACTTTCGATATCTTTTATTCCTCTAGAATTCACGCAAAGATGTTTGGCATCTATTACACAAGCTACATCTTCTGTTCCTAATGCTCTTTGAAGTTCTTGAACAATTTGCATCGTCAAACGCTCTTGTACTTGAGGTCTTTTTGCATAATATTCAACAATTCTATTCATTTTAGACAAGCCAATTACAGTTCCTTTAGAAATATAAGCCACGTGTGCTCTTCCTATAATGGGTAATAAATGATGTTCACAGGTAGAATACAAGGTGATGTTTTTTTCAACCAACATCTCACCATATTTGTAGTTATTGTCAAAGGTTGAGGCTTTTGGTTTTTTATTTGGATTCAAACCTCCAAAAATTTCTTTCACAAACATTTTTGCTACACGATTTGGAGTGCCTTTTAAGCTGTCATCTGTTAAATCCATACCCAAAGTAAGCAACATATTTTCTACATCTTTCTTGATGCGTTCAATTTTTTCTTCATCCGAAATAGCAAAAGCATCTTCTCTTATCGGATTATTAGCGTTGGTACTAATATGATTATTTCCTATTTCGTCGTGGAATTCTTCGTTATTTGTCATTAAAAATTACTATTTGTTGGGTGTGTATTTTTCAAGGGGTAAAGATAAATAATAAATAGTAACAAATTCAATCGCTTGAGGGAATTAATTGCCTTGTTTTTCTTAATATTTCAGGATTAATTTTAACAAAAAAAGACAATAACTCCTTTGAATTATTGTCTTTTGATTATCTATTTTTTGTTTCTAAGAACGTTGGTTGTATTCTTTTATTGCTTCTTTTAGAATGTGAACCGCTTTTATGAGCTCTTCTTTACTTAAAACATAAGCAATGCGAACTTGATTTAAGCCCACACCGGGAGTAGAATAAAAACCAGCAGCAGGCGCTACCATAACTGTTTCTCCATTAAATTCATAGGTTTCTAAAAGCCATTGTGCAAAATCGTCGGCATTGTCTATTGGGAGTTGAGCGATACAATAAAAAGCTGCTTTTGGACTTTTTACTAGTACTCCATCAATTTTGTTAAGTTCATTGATTAAAATGTCTCTTCTTTCTTTGTACTCTACAATTACTTCGTCAAAATAACTTTTTGGCGTGTCTATAGCAGCTTCACAGGCAATTTGTTCAATTGTAGGTGGACACAAACGGGCTTGTGCAAACTTCATTGAAGCGGCAATAACTTCTTTGTTTTTGGTTACCAAGCAGCCTATTCTAGCGCCACACATACTGTATCTTTTGGAAACTGAATCAATCATAATGACATTTTGTTCAATTCCTTTTAGGTTCATTACGGAGAAATGTTGGTCTTTCTCGTCGTAAATAAATTCGCGATATACTTCGTCAGCAATAAGGAAGAGGTCATATTTTTTAACCAATGCACCAAGCTGATTTATTTCAGATTCGGAGTAGAGATAACCAGTTGGATTATTCGGGTTGCATATTAATATTGCCTTCGTTTTACTGGTAATAGCTTTTTCAAATTCTTCAATAGTTGGAAGAGTAAAACCACTTTCAATGTTGGAAATTACTGGAACAACGCGTGCGCTTGACTCAGCTGAAAAAGCACTGTAATTAGCATAAAAAGGTTCAGGGATAATTATTTCATCTTCGGGGTCCATAATGCTTCCTAAGGCAAAAAGCAAAGCTTCTGAACCTCCTGTTGTAATCATAATGTCCTCAGTCGCTACTGAAACATTTTGATTTTGATAAAATTTGGCTAGTTTTTTTCTATAACTTTCATAACCAGCAGATGGTCCGTATTCAATAATATCTAGTTGTATATTTTTGATAGCTTCAATTGCTAGTTCGGGGCTTTTTATATCGGGTTGACCAATGTTTAAATGATAGACTTTACGTCCTTTTGATTTAGCCAAATCTGCAAAAGGGGCTAATTTTCGAATTGGCGATTCAGGCATTTTTTTACCTCTGATTGAAATACTAGGCATGTTTTTAATAATTTGGTGCAAAATTGCGATTTTTTTTCCAAATTAAATGTAAATTTAAGTCCTATTTGTTATCAAATTCTAACAAATATGTTGGATTTTTTGTAATATTACCGAAACCTTTTTTAATGAGAATAGCTCTTTTTTTTCTATTATTTTTTCTAGGACAGTATACTAATCGTGCGCAAGAAGGGTTTCAATTTTTAGCCAATCAAACTCAAGTTGAGATACCATTTCAATTAATCAATAATCTCATTTTTGTGCCCATTACCGTGAATGGTATTGAGCTTAACTTTTTATTGGATACAGGAGTAGAGGAGACTTTATTGTTTAGTTTGGATGATAAAAAGGAATTGAATTTGTATAATGTTGATAAAATTCAACTACGGGGTTTGGGCAGTAATGAGTCAATTGAAGGATTGAAGTCTTCTAATAACTATATGTTTGTAAGAGGGTTGGTTTCTTCAAAGCAAAGTTTTTATATCATTTTAGACCAAAACTTTAATCTCTCCGCACATATTGGTATCCCTGTAAATGGGATTATTGGAACACAATTTTTTAAAAACAACTTGGTAGAAATTGATTATATCCGAAAAAAAATAAAGGTTTCAAAACTCAATGCCAAATACCAGAAAGAATTGGATAAAAAATTTGTCAAGATTCCTATTTCAATCGAAAAAGCGAAACCTTACTTCAATGTTCAGTTGAAAATGCAGGATACTTATATTCAGTCAAAGATGTTGATTGATATCGGGAATAGCGATGCAATTTGGGTTTTTCAAAACTACACTGAGGGGATTACTGTGCCTAAGAAAAATTTTGACGATTTTTTAGGTAAAGGATTTAGTGGAGATATCGAAGGCAAAAGAGCCAAAATAAGTGAATTAAAAATGGCTGATTTTAAGTTTACTACTCCAATTGTTGCATTTCCAGATTCGAGTTCGTTGAAGCATGTTAAAATGGTCGATAATAGAGTAGGTTCTATTGGTGCAGAAGTTTTTAGGAGATTTAAAGTTGTTTTTGATTATGAAAGAGGTACTATGTACCTGAAAAAAAATGGAAATTTCAAATCTCATTTTAAGTATAATAAAAGCGGTATTGAAATTGAGCAAAATGGATTGAAATGGGTAGAAGATTATGTGAAACTTGAAAATAATCTTTTGAAACCAGACGGCTCAAGTAATGAAGAATTTGGAAAAGTAATTAATAATTATAAATATAAATTCGAGTTAAAACCGAATTATGTTATTGCTAACATTCGCAAAAAATCAGCTGCCGAAAGATGTGGTTTGCGAGTAGGAGATGAGCTTGTTTCTATTGGTGGCGTGCCAGTCTTTAAGTATTCGCTTCAAAAAATAAACAATCTTTTTATGGTGGAAGAAGATAAAAATATCACCATAGTGGTTTTGAGAGATAATAACAAATTAAAGTTCACTTTCAGGTTAGAAAGTGAACTTTAAAATAGCTTTATATAACTTCTCCTTTGATTTTTAAGGCAACTCTACCATTCTCTTGATTTACTGCATTGGTTTCAACAGTGATGGTTTTTCTGATAGGTCCCGGAGTCATATTGTATTTTACTTCTATTTTGCCATTTTGTCCAGGCTGAATTGCCGATGTGGGTTTACTTAAAATGCTACACTCTTTGGTAGATAGTATATTGATGATTTGCAAAGGTGCATCGCCTGTGTTTTTAAATTCAAAAGTACGAATACCGTTATCCGCATTTTTACTCACTTTTCCATAATCGATTGTGTTATCGGGTGCCGAAAATTGGATTTTTGGACCACTTTGGCTGTAGGTGCTAATGGTAAAGAGCGCTGTGGCTATTACAATGATAAGATTTTTCATATAATTGGACTTTGTTTGGGTTGAGTAAATATAGTTTGTTTTAATTAGAGTACAAATTATTAATTCGCTTTTTATACTCTACTTTATTAATTACTTTTGCCAACGGTGCACTTACAAATATCGAACCAAAAACTAAATGTGGTATTGTTTACTTTCTTTTAGTTTGATATTCAAGGACCTAAAAACATACAATTACTAATAAAACGTATCTATTATAAAATGAGTATTCCTGCACAATTTGACGCTAAAACCATTGAGAATAAATGGTATGCTTACTGGATGAAAAACAATTATTTTCATTCTGAACCAGACCATAGAACTCCTTATACCATTGTAATTCCACCTCCAAATGTTACGGGAGTTTTGCATATGGGGCATATGTTGAATAATACGATTCAAGATGTTTTAATCCGAAGAGCTCGTTTGAAAGGGTTTAATGCTTGTTGGGTACCAGGTACAGACCACGCATCGATTGCTACTGAAGCTAAAGTAGTGGCCAAATTAAAATCGGAGGGTATTAATAAAGCCGATTTGACTCGTGAAGAATTTTTGAAACACGCCTACGATTGGACAGATAAATATGGTGGAACAATTTTAGAACAATTGAAACAGTTAGGTTGTTCTTGTGATTGGGATAGAACCAAATTTACAATGGATCCAGATATGTCGGCATCTGTTATCAAATCTTTTGTGGATTTGTATAACAAAGGAATGATTTACCGCGGCTATAGAATGGTAAATTGGGATCCTGAAGCTAAGACTACATTATCTGATGAAGAGGTAATTTACGAAGAACAACAAGGAAAGTTATTTTTTCTAAAATACAAAATTGAAGGGTCAGAAGATTTCTTGACAGTAGCTACGACGCGCCCTGAAACGATTTTTGGAGATACTGCTATTTGCATTAATCCAAATGATGAACGCTTTGCCCATTTAAAAGGAAAGAAAGCGATTGTTCCTATTTGTGGTCGTGTGATTCCAATTATCGAAGATGAGTATGTAGATGTAGAGTTTGGAACGGGGTGCTTGAAAGTCACACCAGCACACGATATGAATGACAAAACCTTGGGTGAGAAACATAATTTAGAGATTGTCGACATATTCAATGAAGATGCGACTTTAAATAGTTTTGGTATACACTACCAAGGGAAAGATCGTTTTGTAGTTCGTACCGAAATTGCTCAAGAATTAGAGTCAATTGGTGCTTTGGCTAAAACCGAAATTCATTTAAATAAAGTAGGAACCTCTGAAAGAACTAAGGCGGTAATCGAACCAAGATTGTCTGACCAGTGGTTCTTAAAAATGGATGATTTAGTAAAACCAGCTATTAAGTCGGTTTTAGAAGATGGAGATATTAAATTGCATCCTTCTCGTTTTAACAATACGTATGCGCATTGGTTGAACAACATTCGCGATTGGAATATTTCCCGTCAATTGTGGTGGGGACAACAAATTCCAGCTTATTTCTATGGCGACGGTAAAGAAGATTTTGTAGTGGCTGAAAATATTGAAGAGGCTTTGGCGTTAGCCAAAGAAAAAACTTCTAACTCCTCACTTCTAACCTCTGACCTTCGTCAGGATCCTGATGCGCTTGACACTTGGTTTTCTTCTTGGTTATGGCCAATGTCTGTTTTTGGTGGCATAATGGATCCAGAAAATGAAGATTTTAAATACTATTATCCAACGAATGATTTGGTTACAGGACCAGATATTTTATTTTTCTGGGTAGCCAGAATGATTATAGCAGGATATGAATATGCTGGCGAAAAACCATTTACGAATGTGTATTTAACGGGATTGGTTCGTGATAAACAACGTCGCAAAATGTCGAAGTCTTTGGGGAATTCTCCAGAGCCTTTGGAATTAATTGAAAAGTTTGGTGCCGATGGTGTTCGTGTAGGATTACTTTTGAGTGCTTCTGCTGGAAACGACATTATGTTCGACGAAGAATTATGCAATCAAGGAAAAGGTTTTTCTAACAAAATTTGGAACGCTTTCAAATTGATCAAAGGTTGGGAAGTTTCTGAAACGATTCCACAACCCGAATCTTCAAAAGTATCCATTGAATGGTACGAAGCGAAGTTGCAACAAGCCTTAGCTGAGATTGAAGACAATTTTGAAAAGTATAGAATTTCAGATGCTTTGATGGGAATTTATAAATTGGTTTGGGATGATTTCTGTTCTTGGTTCTTAGAAATGATCAAACCTGCTTATCAACAACCAATTGATAAAGCTACGTTTGATAAAGCCATCGAAATGTTAGAAAACAATATGAAATTATTGCATCCATTTATGCCTTTCCTAACAGAGGAAATTTGGCATTTAATCGCGGATAGAACCAAAGAAGAAGCTTTAATTGTTTCAACTTGGCCAGAAATTAAACCGTTCAATGCGGCATTAATAGCTGATTTTGAAAATACAATCGAAGTAATTTCTGGAATTAGAACCATTCGTAAAGACAAGAACATTCCGTTTAAGGATACTATCGAATTAAAAGTGGTGAATAATGACAATGCTTCTACTTATTTCGATGCAATAGTAACTAAATTGGGGAATATAACTTCATTAGCATACGTTTCAGAAAAAGTGGATGGCGCTTTGTCTTTCCGTGTAAAATCAAACGAATATTTTATTCCAATCACAGGAAACATTGATGTAGCAGCTGAAATTGCTAAATTGACTGAAGAATTGAATTACACCAAAGGCTTTTTGAAATCGGTTCAAGGAAAATTAGCGAATGAAAAATTTGTAGCTGGTGCACCAGAGAAAGTAATTGAAATGGAACGCAAAAAAGAAGCGGATGCTTTAGCTAAAATTGCCACTATTGAGCAAAGTTTGGCTGGGTTGAAATAACATCTGTTAAAGTATAAAACCAAAAAAACCAATGTTGAATTGCCAACATTGGTTTTTTTTATGGATTAATAATTACTGATTACAATTTGTATTTCAAAATCGCCATTACTTGAGTTGGCGCAATTGGGTTTACACTATAATTTTCGTGTACGGTGTAATTCAATTCGTTGGTGATGTTGGAAACTTTGCATAATAATGAAATTTTTTTCCAATCATAGCCTACAGAAACATCAACAGTAGTATATCCTTTTAATGGGATATCACGGTCTTCAATGGTTATGGTATACGTTTTTGGATTGGTTGTAGGCTTGTTTTCTGTCCAAACATAACGGTCATTCCATCCGCCAATTCGGTCACCTATATAATTAGCAACACCACCAATGGTAATCCCTTTGAAAAAACCTTCTGGAATTTTGTAAAATACACTAAAGTTGGCGGTATGTTTTGGTGTTCTAACCAATAAGTCTCCTTCTACTAAACTACCACTAGTTCCTGAGGTTTTGGTAATTTTAGTTTCATTAAAACTATATCCTGCCAAAATGTTTAAACCTTTAACTGGGTTAGCATTGATGTCAATTTCAATCCCTTTTCCTCTAGTGCCCCCCACTAATTCTTTTAAATTAGTATTGACATTGGGAGTAACTCCATCAGCTGCAAAAGGGGCGGTTTGAGCTAGATTATTGTTATCAATAATGTAGGCAGTGATATTTGTGGTTATTAGTCCTTTCATAAAATCCTTTTTGATTCCTACTTCATATTGGTCAATGATAGAAGGATCAAGTGGCTTAAAATCAATGGTCGTTCCTGTATTAGGCGTGAAAGAATTAGAATAACTACCAAACACCGTCGTAGTTTTATTAGGTTGATAAACTAAGCCTGCTTTTGGAGAGAACGCTCTATTTAAATTTTTAGCTCCTTCAGTAACTGTATTTTTTGTAAAATCTGTGGTTACTACTTGAGCTTCTTGCCAAGACCAACGAATACCTGCTAAAACTTTAATTTTATCTGTAAATGAAATCAAATCTTGTGCATATCCACCAAAACGACTAGTTTCTGTAACTGCAATTTGTGTATTGGCTGCATTTGGAATGTCGTTTCTTTGTGAGTCAGGATTGAAACTAAAAAGATTGATAGTGTCATATAAACTTGGATCGTATTTTCCATTTACCATAACCGCTTTTTCGTTAAAAACATAGGTGTAGTTATCAGCAATCGACAGTTCATAATCAACCCCAGTAAAGATTTGATGTTTAACTTTTCCAGTGTAAAAAGTACCTTGAATACTTAACTGATCACCAAATATTTTCTCTAAATTTTTATTTTGAACCAATCCTCTGTTCCAAGTGCCTGGAACAGCATACGTGTTTAAATTGGAAATTTGCGCTGTAGATTTTTGTGTTCTGTTGTAATTCTGAAACGATGAATTAAAATTCAATTTCCAATTAGTATTAAAATCGTGGTGTAATTGAACCGATGCACTTGAAGATTTGGTGTTTCCGTTAGACCATTTTGCTCCAAAGAACTGATTTCTTGGTAAATCTAATATTTCTTTCCCAATGATTCCTGTACCAAAATCAGGGGTCCAATCGGCGCTTAAATAATCTCCTTGAAGTGTAATTTGTGTTTTTTCGGATAATAAAAATAAGAATGAAGGATTGAAATAAATTCTATCATTGGTTACAAAGTCTCTAAAACTTTCTGATTTTTCATAGGAACCGTTAAAACGATAGGCGATGGATTGATTCAAAGGACCATAAACATCAAAGGCAGGTTTGTAATAGTTATAGCTTCCCATTTGGATTGAAAATTCTCCTCCATCAGTAAATTTTGGGGTTTTGGTTACCAAATTTAAAATACCTCCTGGAGCTACATTTCCATATAATAAGGCTGCTCCACCTTTTAAGAACTCTACTTTTTCTAAACCCGAAACTTCCGGAATAGAACCTGCATTATAGCGAAAGCCGTTTTTAAACATATTATTGGCAGACATATCATACCCCCTTGAGAAGAATGATTCTTGCGCACCACCACGTGCGGAGCCAACATAAATTCCGTTAGCGTTTTTAATCACATCACTCAATCGAATCGCTTGTTGTTGTTCGATGATTTCAGCTCCAATAACTTGAACCGTTTGTGGGTTGTCCATTGGTTTTAGACCTGAACGGATAGCTGTTACGGGCTGTCTTTGTTTATGCGCTTTAACGATTACCTCATTTAAAACAGCACCTTTTTTATTTTTTACGGTATCCATTTCAAAATCAAAGGATTCTATAGTTGATTTTTTATCGTTTGCAGCAGCGCTTGCTTGATGATTTTCTTGGGCGTTACTTCCGAAGTAGGCTAAGAGTAGAGCAGGGAGGAGTATATATTTCATCTTGTTTATTTGGAATAATTAAAAATAACTATGCAAATATAAAACCCTCTTTTGAAACCACAAAGCTTATTTAGATTAAATATGAATAAAAATAAGAAATAGTTTTAAAGTGTTTGTTTGTCAGTAATTTGGAATACTTTTTTTGTTATGGATTCTTGACTGAAAAAGTCTTATTATACAATTTTTATGGAAGAAAGTCACTTTTTTGAGGTGTATTGAAAGCAAAAAGGACTAAAGTTTAGCCTTCAATTTCTTTTTGAAGTTTTTCGACCGAATCACTTTTCCGTTATCGGTAATCATAATGCAGCTGTAGTCCGCGAATTTTTCGAGTAAAAGCAATCCTTGCTGGTGTCCCAAAACCATTAACGAAGTGCTCAAACCATTGGCCGTTTCAGCATTGGGGCCAAAAACGGTGACGCTACACAAACCCGTAGCAGGATAACCCGTAGCGGGATTTATAATGTGCGAATAGCGTTTGCCATCAAAAACGACATATTTTTCATAACTCCCAGAAGTGGTTACGGCTTCTTGCCTTAATGGAACGACCGCCATAATTTTTTCGGGTCGAAAAGGGTTTGTAATGCCAATATTCCAAGGTTTGCCATTTGGCTGTGTTCCCCACGTACTCATATCGCCAGAGCCATTAATGATTCCAGCGGGAATGCCTTTGGCCAGCATCATAGCGCGACATTTATCGGTTGCGTAGCCTTCGCCCAAAGCGCCAAAACCAATTTTCATTCCTTTTACTTTCAAGAAAATGGTCGATTGAACGGAGTCTAATAGGATGTTTTGGTAGCCCACTTTTTCAACCGATTTTTTTATGGCTTCTGCCGTTGGCATCTCGGTCATCGACCCGTCAAATTTCCAAATCCTATCCATAGCCGCAAAACTAATGTCAAACGCACCTTTGGTAATCCTAGAAAATTCAAGCGCTCTTTGGGTCAATTCAAATACTTCTTTGTCGACTTTTACAGGGCGAATACCCGCATTTTGATTCACTTCTGAAATTTGTGAAGTGGGTTTCCAGTCCGAAATCAAATGCTCAATTCGAGTGATTTCGGCAACAACAGCATCGATATTTTCTTTTGCCGTGGCTGAGTCTTGGGCTACAATCGTAATGTCAAAACGCCCACCCATAAGCAAAGTCGTTTTTTTTCGTAACACCTGACAGTGACACGAAACACTCCAAACGAGTAGGAATAGGAAAAGATTTTTGGTTGACATAACGTATGTTGTATAATGTAAATATATTGATTTTGGGCGTGCCCCTCCCGAAAAAGGTCGGGTCGGGCTGTACGTTCCCGCTTTTTTTGAGCAAAAAAAATGCTCAAAAAAGAGCTCCACTGCCATCCCTCACGCAAACGTTCCTAAAGAAAATGAGTTGTTCACCATTCGAATTGTAGCGAAAACGGGACGATGTAAAGCTCTACAAACCCTGATAGCCGCTCCTGATTTTTTTTATTCCTGCAAGGTCTTTTTTTTGACCTTGTAGGTATTTGAATAAACAAAGATACCTACAAGGTTTTGAAAACCTTGCAGGAAATTGTTACATCACGACTAATCTTTAAGTTGCTTCTCCCTCTCCTTTGGAGAGGGTCTGAGTGAGGCTTTCTAATAACAATCGGTCAAAATTTGCCCTTTGGCTTTGTAATCTGAAAAGCTTGTATTGGATTCCTCTAATAGGGTTTCGAGTACTTTTTCTACATCTTTTTGCATTGCCAAAGAGCCACAAATCATAATGACACCATTTTCATTCAACAGCACTTTGAAAAAAGCCGCATCACGTTCAACCAACTGTGTCACACGACAGCCGTTCGATATTCTAGATAAGGCCAAATTAAAACTTTGAAGCCTTTGTTGGTTCATCATTTCTTGCGCTAGTTTTGTATAACTGGCAACGCTTTTTGTCTCGGTTCTAAAACCGCAATACAAATACGTTTCCGTTTTGGGTGTCGACTCTTGAATCATTCCTAAGAACGGCGCAATTCCAGTTCCATTAGAAATTAAGGCAACTTTGTTCGCTTGTTTCGGGAAGTGAAAAGCAGTATTCGTTATTACTCGGGCTTTTATTTTTACCCCTATTTCAAGTTGGTTCAAATAACCCGAACCTAATCCGTATTCGTGTAATTTGACAACCAATTGTAGTTTTTCGTTGTGTTTACCGATGGAGTATAAACGCTCTCTACTATCGTTGGCAGGATAAATAGCTAACAAATCTCCCGATTGGAATTTGGTCGTCCAAGGCGTTTTGAAGTTGACCAAAAAGGTGTCTTCGTCTGTGGATACTTGTGTTTTGGTAACTACTTCAAAAGTTTGTAGACCCTTTGGTATTGCATTGTATAGCGATGGAGTAGTAGCAAGTGGTAAGGAAGTTGCGGTATTCCATAACTGAATCCAAGCCACAAATTCTTCTGTTGATTTGTCGTTTATGGTATGTAACGGTACGATGGTTTCGCTCCAATTTTGTTTTGCTAATGCAGCTTCTACATCATAAGCAAAACCACAAAAATCAGCATAGGATTTAGACCCAAAACCAATGATAGCGGTTTTTATTTTTTGTTTTTGTGTAATTTTTTCTAGTAATTCAATAAATTGATCCGCATTAGATGGTGCATCGCCCATCCCGTGAGTTGCTGCAAAAACGAGCAATTGTTCTGCTTTTGGAAACTGGGTATAAGAATTCATCTCGGCGAGATAGGCTTTTTTACCAAGAGCAATAAATTGTTGTTGTACAGCATTGGCAAATCGCAAGGTACTTCCGTTTTCGGAACCTACGAGGAGAATGATTTCGCTGTCTTTGGCTTTGAATTTATTTTTGATGCGACTGGCTCTGCGTCGCAACGTCATCGCAAATCCAGAATAAATAAAAAACAATAGATTGATACTAGCCAAACCAAGAATTACAGCCCACAGAATGTTGGTTCTGCCGGTGTGTAAATCGAGACTAAGGTCTTTAAATTGTGTGGTGGTTGCGATTGCTTTTTCTGTAACTACAGCTCCAGTTACTTGATGTACTTCTATTTCTTTATCTTTTAGATGAATGATAAAGTATTCTTCAGGATCATCCGAAAAAGGAAATTCTATTTTGGTGACATCAGCCAAAAGCGCCGTCTTGAAAAAAGATGTTTTTTGTTTTTTGGACGAAGGCTGAGCTACAGTTTCGGTTGCTGAAGCATCGTTTTCTATAAAAAAATGAAATTTTTCTAGCGTAAGATAAGCCCCAGTAATCGCAATGATAAGTATTGGAAGTAGCGCTAATCTTCCAGTAATGATGTGATAATATTGAGCGAAGTTTTCTTTTACAACTTTTGAAAACACACTACGAATGCTTCTTTGACGATTAATGATTAACGCCAATCCAGAAAGTGCAATAAGCGCCAATAAAAATGAAATAAAACCAACGACAAAACGTCCAGTTTCTTTTAAAAACAAAGAGCGGTGCAATGCCGTAGTCCATTGGATGAATTCGCTTTTTGGGGTTGGTTTCCCTAGAATTTTACCGTTGGTTGGATCTACATAGGCATTAACATCATTACCTTCTTGATCTATTCCTTCAAGTAGAACAAACTGATTGTGATCCACGCTTAGTGCTGTTATTTCAGGATAGGTTTTTCGTAAAACAGGAAGCGTTTCTGCTAACGTTATTCTATCGAAATTACTGACTTGGTAAGAAGGTATTTTTTCTTGAATGGCATCTACAGCTAGAATGGTACCCGTAACGGCTGCTAGGACTAAAAAAAGGGAAGAGAAAATCGCTAGAACCAAATGTGCGTAGCGCCAAAAGGAAAGAGTCATAGAAAAAGGACTATTAGTTTTTATGATGTACAAATTGAAAAAACGAAGTCAAATAAGATAAAGGTTGTGGTTCCTCAATCTTAAATGACTTTGCCTATTTTTTCAAGATGTTTTTAGATTTTATTGAATCGTACGTAGCGGATATATCCTTTGCCATCTGTTTTGGCAGCCAATCCTTCTGTGGATAATGGGATTTCGGCATCGGCAACATAGTATTTATTGTCCTCTACAGCACTTTCAAAACGGAGTTTGTAGCCTTTGTTGATTTTGGCATCTTCTATGTCGATGGTGGTAATGCTGCGGTCTCCTCCAGTTACAGAAGCTCCAGTTTTGGCACTAATGTTTTCTTGTTTTTTCGATTGGAATTTATGCCATTCTTTGATGGTTTTGTACCATTTTTTATCGTCACCCATTACGTAAAGTGTTTTCTCATATTCTCCTTTTGGATTGATTAACGACACGACAATATAGGCACCTTCACCCACATAATTTGACATTTGCAACATACATTTGTATTTGCTAGTTTGAGCAGTCGCTTGAAAAGATAAAAAACTGATAAAGGTAAGTAAGCTTATTTTTAAGAATGATTTCATTATGAGGATAAATTATGAATTTTAAGTGACGTGATTTGAGTTATGAGTTTTGAATTATTTTGGCTATTCACTAGTTACTAAGGACTAATCACTAAGGACTAGCTCAACTATTTCAAAAACTCTAAATCTGTTTTCTTTTTGGTTAATGTTTCGTTTTCTTTCGCCAATGCATAAGGGGTTTCGTCAAATTCTGTTTTAGCATCTTTTTGTGCCCCAATAGAGATTAAATATTTTAAAATAGCATCATCTTTCGCAATCATTGCCGCTTTGTGTAAAGCCGTTAAGCCATCATTGTTTTTGGCATTGCTATCAATTTTTAAATCGGCTAGTTTTTTGAGCAAATTTAAATCGTTTTTGATTACCGCCAAATGATACAAGGTATTTCCGTCTTTTTGAGGTGTAGAAAGGACAAAGCCTTTGTCTTGTAAGATCTTTATTTTAGCTTCAAAAGGGTCTTGTTTTGGTGTGTTGGCTGCTTCAGGACCACGTCCGCCGCCTGTTTGAGGACGATATGATTGAATTAAATAGTAGCCTAAATTGTTACCATCTTTATCGGTTACTGTAATATCAGCATTATGATTCAAAAGTTGCGTGATTGCTTCTGGTGTTCCTGATTTAACTGCAAAAGTTAAGGCACTTTCTTTTTTTGAGTTTTGCGCATTGGTATTTTTGGTTACCGCTATTAATTGTTCCAAAGTAGCGGTTTCACGACCAGCTGCAGCAAGCATCAATGGTGTGTTTCCTTCTTTGTCTGCTTGGTTAGGATCCACACCTTTAGAAAGGAAATAGGCTATGATTTCTGTTTGATTGGGTTTGTTTGCTAAAAAGTGAAGTACTGTTTCACCAGACTTACTACTAGTAGTAGGTTTGATTTTCAATTCTTCAACCAAATATTTATAGGTTTCAAGTGTGCTTGATTCTCTACGTGTACCTTGAGCGGCAAAAAGAAGCGCATTGTTGGTGTATTTTACTCCTTTTGCTAAAAGGGTTTTCAAGAAAGCAACATTACCAGTTTTTGCTGCATAATCAAATGCTGTATTGCCGTTGCTATCTACATCTTTTAGAGATAAGCCTTTTGTAGCTAAATAATCACTTAGCGTTAAGTTCTTATCTGTGGCAATGGTCATAAGTTGCAGGTTGATGCCGTCTTTGTATTTTTTCTTTGGATCAATGCCAGCTTTGAAAAAAGCCTCGTACAATTTTGGATTCGATTGTCCACCAATGGCAGCAAAGGTAAGCGGAGTTTCTCCTTTACTGTCTTCCAAATTGATGTCAGAGCCTTTAGCGATTAAGTATTCTATAATTTCTACATTCCCTTTGTTAGCTGCCCAATGCAGGTAGATTCGGTTGTCGTGGGTCAGTTTGTTTACTTCGTTTCCAGGTTGTTCCAACAAGAATTTAATAGTAGAAGCTGGCGCGTCATTATTTATGGCCATTACGGTTACATCAAAAGCATTGGGTGTCGCCGCAGATGGGCTGTTGCCTTTTTCAATTTCGGCTTTTACAGTGGCCACATCGGGCGAAGTTTTCCAAAAGGACTGGTCGAGTAAGCTATTTTTTTGTTGGGCACTGCACCAAACAGTTGTAATTAAAGATAGGGTTAATAATATGTTTTTCATATTTTGGAAAGGATTAAAAACAATGTTGTTTATTTAGAATAAATAAAAACAATGCAAATGTAAGTATTAAAACTAATTTTCCAATAGCTTTTGTATTCGTAAGAATGAAAAAAGTAAAAATGGTTTAACACTGTTGGATGAATAAATAAAAAAACCTCAGTAAAAACCGAGGTTATAGTATTGATATTGAATTATTTCGTTTTTTTAAGCGTATAGGTTTCGGATGTAACTTTTCCGGCTTGTTTTCCAGAAATTTTTGCAATCAACGTATTAGCATCGGCTAATTTGTAATTGATTTTTTGTGGGTAATCGTGTTTTGGATTTTCGAAGACCAAGTTTTTTTCTGTGGTGGAGGTGAGGGGAAACGATACGGCTTCGTCATTGTTTTCGCCTATTACAGTAGCTTTGTAGATGAGGTTTTCTCCTTTTTGTTGCAACACAATTGTTTCGTTGTGCAAAGTGTCTTTCCCTTTTATAAAATAAGAAGTCCCTTCAAAAGTGCTGTCGTTTACAGATTTCCATGTTTCTTCTAAAATTCCTTGTTCAGACTGCTGGGTCCAAGTGCCCAAGAGCCATTGCGAAGCTTTGATTTTTTCATTTTTGTTCGCGTTGTTGTTACAGGACGCAAGTGCTAAAAAGACCAATAAAAGTGTCGTTTTTTGAAACATGATGCAAATTTTTTGTTTGGATTGATGGCGCTAATTTATGAAAAAAGTTTGCGTTCTTAACCGCAAAAATCACAAAGTTAGCGCAAGGAACGCAACGCTTAGCGAACTTTGCGTAATTCTTTGTGAACTTTGCGGTTGAATAGAATTAAATGCTTTTCTCTAAAATAGAATATACCAGTTCTTTTGTCGGTTTTTGTTCTTTTAGTTTTTCTCTAACCATTTCAAAAGTAACTTTAAAATCACAACCCAATTTATAATCGCTACAACCGTAAGCCGTTTTTCCTTTTAGCACTGTTCCTTTTTTGCATTTTGGGCAAGTCAAAGTATCAAGTGTCTTTTTTAATTCGGTTTTCTTTGGTTCAAATTTGAGTTTGAAATTTTCTTCAAAACGGATTAAACCCTCAACTGATCCTGCATCGATTTTAAAGTCTTTTAAATTTACAGTTGATCCTTTTTGAAGCAAGCGCAAATATTGACTTTCAGAAATCTTTTTACCTTCAAAAACATAGGGAAGTACAAAATCGCAACCCGATTTATATTCACTACAACCATAAGCCGATTTTCCTTTAATCAAATTTCCTTTTTGACATTTTGGGCATAAGGCTGCCAAAATTCCTGCCGCTTTCTTTTTCTCTACAACAGTTTCTATTTTTGGGACATTTGCTGTGTGAGAAATATTGGCACGTCTGGTTTCGCTTCTCACTTCATAGACTAAATTATCGACCATTTGCTTCATATTTTTTATGAAAGCCGAAGCTGTATAGGTGCCCTTTTCAATATCGCGCAATTGCTTTTCCCAAGTTCCTGTGAGTTCTGCTGATTTTATCAATTCATTCTGAATTGTATCAATCAATTGCACTCCTGTTGGTGTGGGCAAAACTTGTTTTTTATTGCGGACTATGTATTTTCGTCTAAAGAGCGTTTCAATAATATTCGCGCGAGTAGAAGGACGACCAATACCATTTTCTTTCATTAATTCTCGTAAATCCTCGTCATCTACTTGTTTGCCTGCGGTTTCCATCGCTCTCAAAAGTGTAGCCTCGGTAAACTGATTGGGCGCTTTGGTTTCCTTTTCTAAAAAGGAAGGTTGGTGAGGTCCTTTTTCGCCAACCACAAAATTCGGAAGTAGGTCTGCTTCTTTCTCTTTAGCATTCGTACTGAGCGGAGTCGAAGTATCAAAAACAACACGGAATCCTTTCTTTAAGATTTCCTTCCCAGTAGTTTTAAAATGTACCTCGGCTGCTTTACCAATTACGGTAGTAGTAGCCACCAAACAATCGTCATAAAACACAGCGATAAAACGCTTTACAATACTATCATATACTTGTTGTTGATTGAATTGTAAATGGCTCTGTACGCCAGTAGGAATGATGGCGTGGTGGTCGGTAACTTTTTTATCGTTAAACACCTTGGGCGATTTTTTTATCTTTTTTGCCAACAGCGGTTCTGTCAGTGCAGCATATTGCGTTAAGTTTTGCAAAATAGCTGGGACTTTAGGATAAATGTCGTTGGGCAAGAAAGTGGTATCAACTCTAGGGTAAGTAACTACTTTTTGTTCGTATAAAGTCTGAACAATTTTAAGTGTTTCCTCCGCCGAAAATCCAAATTTGGTATTGCAATACACCTGTAATCCCGTTAAATCAAAGAGTTTTGGAGCATATTCATTGCCCTTTTTTTTATCGATACTTACAATCTCAAAATCACTTTCTTTAACTTTGTTGGCCAAAACCGCTCCCTCGTCTTTATTCAAAAACCGCCCTTCTTCATAACTAAAAAGCGTTTCTCTGTACAAGGTTTGCAATTCCCAATAGGGCTGAGGTTTAAAATTTTCAATCGCTTTGAAGCGTTCTACAACCATCGCCAGTGTAGGAGTTTGCACCCGCCCAATTGACAATACTTGTTGGTAACCTCCGTGTTTTACGGTATACAAACGCGTGGCATTCATCCCCAGCAACCAGTCGCCAATGGCTCTAGAGAAACCAGCATAAAACAAATTATCATATTGGGACGCTGGTTTTAGGTTTTGAAAACCTTCTTTTATAGCTTCAGCAGTTAGAGACGAAATCCATAAACGTTGTACTTCGCCTTTGTACTTCGCTTCGTTCATTACCCATCGCTGAATGAGTTCCCCTTCTTGTCCAGCATCACCACAATTAATCACAACGGTAGCTTTGTCAAACAAACTTTTGATGATGTTGAATTGCTTCTGAATTCCCGAATTCTGCACCAATTTAGTTTCAAATTTTTCTGGAAGCATCGGTAAGTTATTCAAATCCCAACTCTTCCAGTGAGGCCAATAATCGTTTGGTTCTTTTAAGGTGCACAAATGACCAAACGTATACGTTACCGCATAACCATTACCTTCAAAATACCCATCGTGCTTGGTATTGGCGCCCAATATGGTGGCAATTTCTCGAGCAACACTGGGTTTTTCGGCAATACAAACCTTCATTTTTTCTTTATTAATTTGAAGGCGCAAATTAGGAATTTAGAAATTGAGAAACCATCAAAACAGGCAGGAGTTATAAACGAATCTTTTGGTTGTGCTTAGGAGCAGCAACAATAGTGCTACCCTCACGATTCGTCCTGCTGTACGCTATATCTATGGCTCTGAACCCCAGAGCCACAGGATGCCACTCCCATCAGGGCTAGACAAGAACGTCTCTTTTTCATAACATAAAAAAACAACCTCGCTTATAATTGCTAAACGAGGTTGTCTACTAGATTTTGCTATTTAAGAAGCTATTGTCTTATCAAGTAGCACTTTCGACATAAAATAAGATCCAATACGTTTATGAAAAGGTAGTACTTTCTTATTTCTCTTCTAATGCGATACAACCATTTACTATTTAATCTGAGTGGGATTATTCTTTTTGAAAAAAAATCAATAGGAATGGGCTTTAGCCCATTCTTTAAAATGAGTTTAGTATTTGGCTTTAGCCAAAATCTAAATTGTTACAATTATAGCATCCTGTTTTATTGGGTTCCTAAGTATTCCTTAAGTAGGAGCGACTTAATTACCTACTTTTTCGAAAGTGGGCGGACTTACTTTTAGTTTGTATTTTGATTCAAATACAAGATGTTTTTATCCCAATCAATTGTTAGTAGATAATTTTCGAAAAAAGTATTTCCTAGTAGCGAACCAGCGCGTTTCTCCAAGGTTATTGACTTATTATTTAACTCAATTTCTCCTATTTTTATTTTTCCTACTGGAAAGGTCTGTTTTTCTTGTTGCAACAGGGTGTCTTTTTCTTTTAGAAATTTTACAAAAGAATGGTTGGCGGTAAATTCGCCATTAGAACCTAAATCAAAAAGAAATTGATGCTTTTGATTGTTAAGTTCAATAGCCACATAGCCAAGGCCCCAATCTTTGCCAATAAGTTCAATTTTTTTTGCAGTTGGTAGGTTTTTAAAATTTTCTATTTTGCTGCTGATGCGAATCACCTTCTGAACGTAATCAATTTGCCATTTTGATTTTCGCATTACATTATTTCCGATGATTCCATCTATTTTTTGGGTTGCTGGGTTTTTTGTAAAGGATAAATCTTGTAGTAAGCCATAAGTTTCCTCAAAATCTAGACTCGCTATAGCAATGTTTGGTAATTCAACGAGGGTTACTTTTTGGTCAGCAAAAGAACTACCTGAAAGATTAACTTCTTTTATGATTTTGTACTGTATTTCCTTTGCAATTTCGGAATCAATGGTAGTGATTTCATAGCCTGTATCAAAAACGAAGTTGTATTTTTTGCCTGAAATAAAAACCTCGATATAAATATGCTTGTTCACATAGTTAAAAGGTATTTCAACAAAATACTCTTTTTGTTTTACATAACCCTTTTTGGACAGCTGTTTTCTATTTTGGGAGAAACCATTTAGTAATGACAGTTGAAACATTATAAAAATTAGGATTATTTTTCTTTGCATATTTTTTCGAATAGTAGTGCCAAAAAGTTAGGGTGGATTTGCGATTCTAGGTCACATTGAACTTTAAAAAAGGTGTGTTTTTTGCGAATTTGTTAGTGAATTATTGGAGTAGGCACGGATTGCAAATCCGATTATTCACTCTTAAGTTTTAGAAGCTGCCACAGTTTGGATAAAACCACTTTTCGCATTTATTTCCAAATCAAACTTATCTGCCTTTAAAAACAATTCCATTAGTGTTTCTGTTTCGTATTTAGAAATGAATTGCGTGTTTAGGTCGTAAACCATTATTCCTTTTCCTTGGCCAGTAGCTTTTATATTGTATTTTGTAATGTTTGAATCCAATGTAAAAATTAAGTCTACATCTAGACTTGCTTTGTTGTTGGTTATGCTTAACAATTTATAAGTTGTAGTGATTAACATGTTTATGCTAACATCTGCAATTGGCATTGTTAAAGGAGTTTTTTGAGAAAAACTATCGCCAATTTTCATTTTTTTTTCTGGAAATGATAATTGAGAAAATGTGCCTTGTAAGGTTTGAAGTAAAGCTTTTTTGTAATTTTCATCAAGATTTTTTGAAACAATAGAGTCTAGTCTAGGTAAATCATCAATTGTTCCGACACCATAAATTATTGTCCCATCAGGAATGGATTTTTTTCCATCATTACTAGTTGTATTAATAAATTCCATTGTTATTGGAAAACTCTTAGCATTAGATAATTTTCCAGTTTTTAAAACCATTTCGATTTTAGAACTAAAGCTTGTAATTGTTGGATTTTGAATCCCTTTTTCTTTTAATTTTTGTAGAATTTCCTCAGATGTTATGTATTTTACACTCATTTCTGAAGTTTGTTGTACGGTTTGGTTATAATTAGTTTCAGGGGTGTAATGAATTTTGAAGTTTAGCTCCTTTTGAGCAAAAGTAAAAGTGTATTGAAGTATAGAGAGTAGAAATATAATTTTTTTCATTTTTTAATTGTTTGTAGAGAAATTCCACAATGTAGTTTTTCGTTTTTTATTAATCGCTTATTTTTGTCTTTATCAAGTTAATTCATAAAAAAAAAAACAAATCAATTTTATATAAAGTCTAAAGACCAAGCCTAATCTAGCTGTCAGAAGTAGTTCTTATTTTTTAATTGTAAATGAGTTCATAAACTTTTCTATCAATTTATTTTTTTCTTTATCAGTTTTTGTTATCGTTTGAAGAAAATAAACCTTGTTTTCAACTAAATACATTCTCGTTTTTATTATGGCTAGCCCATCTCTGAAGTCTATTTTAAATTCTCTACCCTGAAAATTACCTAAGTTAATTTTTGACTCAGAGATTAATTTGCCTTTTACATTATTAACCATTCCCTCAATTGAGTTTCTAAAAAAAGTATTTAAACTATCGTGTTTTATGTGAGATTCAATATGCGTTTTTGGATATTCAGATGATGTAACAGAATAAATTAGATTTTCGTCAGTTTCGTCTTTTGATGCATCGTACATGTTAACTTGCATTTGCAATTCTCCTGCTTCTGTATTTATTTTTTTTATTGTACTATTAGGCATCTTAGGAAACAAAACTTTAAATTCAGAGGAATCATATTGATACCATTCATTAATCGATTTAAAGCTCATTAAGGCAGTTAAAATGGAAAAAACAATTATTATTTTAAATTTATTCATAGTACTTGTTTTGTTAGTTTCTGTTTTAAAATTATCATCAAAGTTCCCGTGCTACAAGCAGTTTGGGATTAAATAAGCGTTATCTTTCGGATTTGCCAAGTATTCCAAATACAAAACCATTTTCCCATTAAGCCAAATGCCCAGCTTGCTTGTAGCGTGTGTTACCAGCAGTATCTTACGATATCCACGTATCTTCAATTTTTACTACTTTCCATTTTCCATTAATCTTTTTCAGATAAACTTTGTAACCAAGTCCACAATTTACACCACATCTATATGAAACTTCTAAACTTCCATTTTTTTTGGTTTTATCAAATGTTATATATGAAAATGACATTACTCCAATAAACTTCTTGTATTTTTCTGTCCAGTTTGTATAATTTTCAACTTTTGGTAATTCCTTAAGATCTTTGAAAATGAACTTTTTGGTATTGAGTTTTTCCACGTCTGTAAATCTCTCATCTACTGCAATAATTAGATTTAAAGTATCCTTTTCTATCGCATTTGTTTCTGCAATAAAATCAGGGTCATTTTCTTGAGCTTTTGTTGGAATTCTGGTGTAAATCCTTTTGTCAGTATAGGTTGAGTCAACAATATTTATAAAAACTTGTTCAAATACTTTCTGTTCAAATTCAAGATTGGACATCTCTTTTTCCGCTTCAGTGTTTTTACACCCAATTAGCGTTAAAAATAAAAAAACTAGAATTTTTGTAGAGTGTTTCATAATATTGCTTGTAGCGTGTGTTGGGTGATGTTTTTATTATTCAATCTTGTATTCACCTTCTTTTAGATATTCTTTATAGTGATTTAAATTAGCAAATCTCATAATGTGGTAAATGTCATATCCGTAAATGATTTTCTTAGATTCGGTTAAAATAAATCGAGTTTTGGTGGGATATCCGCCGAATATTGCTTCATATAGGCTAATACCTTCAAAGCAATTATTTAATATATATGGATTTATTCTGCAACCATCGCTATATTTTTCAACTGCACTTATTATTTTTTTCATCATCTCGAAGTGCTTTTTTGATAGCTCTATCTGTCCTAGTTTTTTATAAGCGTATGCCAACTCTTTGTGTAATGTTATATTATTTGGCGAAATAATTCTTAAACTAGAAGATAGATTTATTGCTTCTTCAAATTTTGAATTTTCATTTAATTTGTAAATTGCTCGAGCAACACTGTCAATTTTAAATGGATTAAAATTTAAACTATTTCTATATTTTGTGTAAGCGATTATTTCTTCAGACGAAATTTCTAAATCAATAGCATTTAATCTGCTTTCTATTTTTTTAAAATAGTATTTAGAACTATTGTCGGTAAAAGATGTACTGTCTATTTCAAATATTTGTACGTTACAGATTTCTTTTTCTAGATTTGTTGATTCAGTTAATTCAACGATCTCTTGTGGCTTTTCATATTTTTTTACATTTTTTAAACTTGGAGCTGGAGGAGGAGGAGGTACTTCTTGACAATAACAATTGTAAAAGGTAGAGAGTAGAAGTAAAAATAAAATTTTATACATTTTTTAAAAGTTATTGATTATTAAGTTTGTTTTGGTAAAATATCACCCAACTAGCTTACAGGTCTGACAAAATCATTCAAAGCCATCCAATTTTGGGTAGATAGTTATGATAAGTCTCATAGCGCATTAGCTTTTCAAATATATACAATTTTCATTACAAAATTTATTGTCTTTGGTTTGTTTTTGAAGTTTGGAATAAAAAAAACACACACCCCCAGCCCCTCTCGAGAGGGGAGTAATTGCTCTAATTTTAGAGCTTTTTTTGATGAATAGTTCTTTTGGAATTTTAAAAACACACACACCAAACTCACATAACTCCATTTTTTTTTTTGGAGTCGTTGAATCTTCGATTTCAAGAGGGGAGTCGTTGCGTGAATTTTAGAGCTTTTTATAGTAAATTCTTATTTATTGGAATTTGGAATTTAAAATTTGGAATTTCGATTCGTGTCGTGTTACCATTTCTAGCCCTGATGGGAGCGGCATCCTGTGGCTCTGGGGTTCAGAGCCACAGATATAGCGGACAGCAGGAAATAGCTCCTAAAAAAATCTGAAAAGGGGTTTCTGTAAATTGCTTTCTTTTTTGTATTTTTGCCGTCCAAAATATAAGGACAAGAATATGTTAGATAGACTTCAATATGTAAAACAGCGTTTCGACGAGATTTCGGATTTGATTATTCAGCCGGATGTTATCGCGGATCAAAAACGTTATGTACTGCTTAATCAGGAATACAAGAGCATTAAAGCCCTAGTGGAGAAACGTGAGGAATATATTTTGGTTTTGGCCAATATTGACGAAGCCAATGAAATTATTGCTGATGGTAGTGATGCCGATATGGTGGAAATGGCCAAAATGCAATTGGATGAAGCTAAAGAACGTTTGCCACAATTGGAAGACGAAATTAAGTTTATGTTGATTCCAAAAGACCCTGAAGACGCGAAAAACGTAATGGTCGAGATTCGTGCGGGTACGGGTGGTGATGAAGCGAGTATTTTTGCAGGAGATTTGTTCCGTATGTACACTAAATATTGTGAAAGTCAAGGTTGGAGAACATCGGTTGTGGATATGAATGAAGGAACTTCGGGTGGTTTCAAAGAGGTGATTTTTGAGGTTACAGGAGAAGATGTGTACGGAACTTTGAAGTTTGAAGCGGGTGTTCACCGTGTGCAACGTGTACCACAAACAGAAACACAAGGACGTGTGCATACTTCGGCAGCAACGGTTATGGTGCTTCCAGAAGCAGAAGAATTTGATGTACAAATTGATATGAACGATGTTCGTGTGGACTTTTTCTGTTCGTCAGGACCTGGTGGACAATCGGTAAATACAACGAAATCTGCTGTTCGTTTGACTCACATTCCAACAGGATTGGTGGCGCAATGTCAGGATCAAAAATCACAACATAAGAATAAAGACAAGGCGTTGAACGTATTGCGTTCTCGTTTGTACGAAATGGAATTGGCCAAAAAACAAGCCGAAGACGCTTCAAAACGTACATCGCAAGTGAGTTCAGGTGACCGTTCTGCTAAAATTCGTACCTATAATTACGCTCAAGGCCGTGTAACGGATCACCGAATTGGTTTGACCTTGTATGATTTGGGTAACATTATGAACGGTGATATTCAGAAAATTGTAGCCGAATTACAATTGGTGAACAATATGGAAAAACTGAAAGAAGCAAGCGAGGTTTTTTAATAAGTATTAATTAGGTACCAAGTATTGAGTATTAAGTACTAAGATGAAAATATTGAGAAAAGATGCCATACTGAAATGTTTGGCATTTTTTTTAACAGGCCGAGAACATTGTGAAAACTTTGCGAACTTTGCCAACAACAACAAACTACAAACAATAAACAACTACTGTTTTGACTACACAACAACTACTAGAACAAATCCAATTGAAAAAGTCTTTTCTATGCGTAGGCTTAGATGTTGACTTGAATAAAATACCTTCTCATTTATTAGCAACGGAAGACCCAATCTTCGAATTCAATAAAGCAATTATTGATGCGACGCACGATTTATGTGTGGCGTACAAACCCAATACGGCTTTTTTTGAAGCGTATGGCATAAAAGGTTGGCAGTCGTTGCAAAGAACCATTGAATACATAAATGCCAATTATCCTCAACTCTTTACGATTGCGGATGCAAAACGTGGCGATATTGGGAATACGTCTTCAATGTATGCCAAAGCCTTTTTTGAGGATTTGAATTTTGATAGTGTAACAGTTGCGCCATATATGGGAAAAGATTCGGTGGAGCCTTTTTTGGCTTTCGAAAACAAACACACCATAATGTTAGCCTTGACGTCTAACGAAGGCGCTTTTGATTTTCAAACCTTATCGGTAAATGGTACAGAATTGTACAAACAGGTTTTGGAAACCTCAAAATCTTGGAAGAACAGTCATAACTTGATGTATGTGGTTGGCGCCACAAAAGCCGAATACTTTACTGAAATTCGTAAAATTGTTCCTGATAGCTTCTTGTTGGTTCCTGGTGTTGGCGCACAAGGCGGCAGTCTGTCTGAGGTTTGCAAATACGGATTGAATAGTCAAGTTGGTTTGTTGATCAACTCGTCTAGAGCCATTATTTATGCTTCGAATAAAGAAGATTTTGCCGAAGTTGCTAGAAACGAAGCGTTGAAAATGCAACAGGAAATGGAGGAGATTCTTAGGTTAAAGGTTTAAAGTTTAAGGTTTAAAAGTTTAAGGTTTAAAGTTTAAAGGTTTAAAGTTTAAAGGTTTAATATTGTTTGTTGAACCGTTGCGTACTTTGCGTAAATCCTTGCGCCCTTTGCGGTTAAATTCAATCAGTATGAAACAACTAACAGATCAAATCGGTACTTCTCATTTTTTGGAATCGACACCTCGTCGAATTGTATCGTTGGTTCCCTCACAAACGGAGTTGTTGTTTCATTTAGGATTGGAAGACCAAATCGTTGGAATCACCAAGTTTTGTGTGCATCCAAACCATTTTCTTAAAACCAAGAAAATAGTTGGCGGTACTAAACAAGTTCATTTTGATAAAATCAAAGCCTTACAACCTGATATCATTATCTGTAACAAAGAAGAAAATACACTAGAAATGGTGCAAGAACTTTCTGCAATTGCGCCAGTTTGGGTGACCAATGTCGTTACCATTGCGGATAATTTTCAAATGATTACGGATTTTGGGTTGCTTTTCGATACAACTGCCGAAGCCAAAATTTTGAATGAAAGTATTCATTTGGCGTTGGCTGATTTTGCAACTTTTATAGCAACCATTCCTACTCAAAAAGTAGCTTATTTTATCTGGAAAAAGCCATATATGGTAGCAGGTTCAGGTACTTTTATCCACGAGTTGTTGCAATTGAATCGATTCGATAATTTTTTTGGAACGCAATCCCGTTATCCCGAAATAGCTGTTGATGCGTCAACTCGGTATGATGCTGTTGATTTGGTGTTGCTTTCTTCGGAACCTTATCCTTTTAAGAATGAAGATGTAGCCGAGTTCACTTCCTTTTTTCCAAATGCCAAAATACGTTTAGTAGATGGTGAATATTTCTCTTGGCACGGTAGCCGATTACTTAAGGCGCTTTCTTATTTTAAAGAATTACAACAAGAGTTGGTCTTGAATGTATAAGTTGTTGTTAGTTACTAATTTGTGTTAGAGTTGCTAATTTCAACACATTGAATTGGCTTTTAAAATTATTATTCTATTTTTACAAAAAAAACTACCGAATGCTTAATTACACTATCTACAAGAATGAAACAAGTACACAATGGGTAACTTTTGTCCATGGTGCAGGAGGAAGCTCGTCGATATGGTTTAAGCAAATTCGAGATTTTCAAAAGCAATACAATGTTTTACTTTTGGACCTAAGAGGACATGGAGAATCTAAACCAACCCTGAAAACAGCTTTTAAACAGAAATATACTTTTTCGGCTTTGGCGAATGATATAGTGGAAGTTTTAGAGCATTTGAAAATTGAACGTTCTCATTTTGTTGGCATTTCATTAGGAACGATTTTGATTCGTCAATTGGCTGAAATGTATCCGCAAAAAGTACAAAGTATGATTTTGGGTGGTGCCATTTTGAAAATGAATTTCCGTTCTCAAATTTTAATGCGTTTAGGTAATGCCTTTAAATATGTATTGCCTTATTTGGTATTGTATCGCTTTTTTGCTTTCGTCATTATGCCTAAGAAAAGCCACAAGCAGTCCAGAGTATTGTTTATCAATGAAGCTAAAAAATTATACCAAAAAGAGTTTATAAAATGGTTTAAACTCACAGCCGAAATCAATCCTGTTCTGAAGTGGTTCAGACAAGTAGAATTGAATATTCCAACACTTTACGTTATGGGAGAAGAGGATTACATGTTTTTGCCTTCTGTTCGAAAAGTAGTCGAAAATCACTATCGCTCTTCAAAGCTTTTTGTTATTGAAAAATGCGGTCATGTAGTGAATGTTGAGCAACCTTTGGCTTTCAATACAGCAGTACTTTCTTTTCTAAATACAGCACAATAAAAAATGCCGAAATCCAAAGACGTCGGCATTTTTATAACTAACCAAAACCAAATAATAAATAACCAGTTTATTACACTACAAAGGTCAGGAATAAGTTAGTATGTCATTGTTAAAATTATGTTATTACTTTGTTGTCAATAAGTTAAGTCTAATTAACAATGTTTTTTTGGTGTTTTTTTCTTGTTATATTATGTTAATCTTGCATAGCAAAAACCTTCTTTAAAACAGTAGAAGTTCTTGATTGTAAATCAGTTCTGATGTTTTTTTCTTCAATAGCAATCATTTTAAAAACGCCTTCTAGTGCTTTGTTGGTTACATAATCATTCAAGTCGGGATTGATTTTTGAAACCAAAGGCACCGTGTTGTATTTTTGAATAATTCCATTCCAAATTTTATCGGCACCAACCTTCCCAATAGATTGTTGCACTATAGGAATGAATTTAGCATATAAATCTTTGTTAGTAGATTGCTGTAAATAGGTTGTTGCGGCATTTTCATTGCCCATCAAAATGGTTTTAGCATCTGCAATTTTGATGTTTTTTATGGCGTTTACAAACACTGGAGTTGCTTCTTTTACAGCGTCTTCTGCGGCTCTATTCAGGGCTTTAATTCCGTCATCGGCTAGCGAACCCATTCCTAGTTTACGCAAGGTTTTGTCAACTTTGGACAATTCTTCTGGCATTACGATTTTGACCAATTCATTTTTGTAGAAACCGTCTACTTGCGTCAATTTCGAAACCTGTTCGGTGATTCCTTTGTTTAAAGCTTCTTTTAGCCCAGCAGCAATATCTACTTTTCCGTTTTTGTTTAAAATACCGGTTGCTGTTTCGGATGATTTTTTTAGAATGTTTTTGAATTGAGCGTTACTAATAACAGGGAATAAAATAAGTAGGATTAAAAATTTTTTCATTAGGATTTTGGGGTTTTTTAATTGAAAAGGCTACAAAAATACTACAGTTTTGTTGTTATACACCATAGTTTTTCGTTCTGCATGCAATTTAATGGCTCTTGCCAAAACCATTCGTTCTAAATCGCGTCCTTTCATAATAAAATCTTCTATAGAGTGACTGTGGGTTACACGAGCAATATCTTGTTCGATGATTGGACCTTCGTCCAAACCTTCGGTTACATAATGACTAGTAGCGCCAATGATTTTTACGCCGCGTTTAAAAGCAGAATGATAAGGTTTTGCCCCAGGAAAAGCTGGTAAGAAAGAATGGTGGATATTGATGATATTGTTTTGATATTTTTCTATCAGTTTCTTGGTAATGATTTGCATGTAGCGCGCCAATACAATGAAGTCGATATTGTATTTATCTAATAACTCTAATTGTCCTTTTTCTCCAATTTCTTTAATTTCTTTGGTGAAAGGAACACAATAAAAAGGAATAGCAAATTGTTCGGCTACTTTTCTTAAATCTTCGTGATTGCTAATAATTACAGGGATTTCAAGTGGTAGTTCGCCAGCGCTATAACGTCCCAAAATATCGTATAGGCAATGATCGTATTTAGAAACAAACAGAGCCATTCTCGGTTTTTGCTGTTGCGGATAAATTTTCCAATCCATATCAAATGGAAGAGCTAGATTGGTTTCAAAATCAGCTTTTATGGCTTCTATAGGCCATTTTTCAGATTCTAATTCGCATTCCAATCGCATAAAAAAAACATTTTCATCGGCATCAACGTGTTGGTCCAAATAAATAATGTTTCCTTCTATCGAGGCGATATAGTTGGTAACTGAGGCTATAATTGACTTTTGATCTTTACAATGAATGAGGATGGTAATTTTTTGCATTTTTTCTTTTAATTGTGCTTTATTACTAGGTTTTAAAATGTTTTTATCATTAAACGTACTGAATGACTATTTTTTTGTTTATTTGAGGACAAAATCTTGTTTGTTTTAGAATCAAAAGAAAACGTTTTCTTTTGATTCTATTGCGATTAGTTGTCCTTTTTTACCAAAACTAACTTATTTTTTTTAAGAAATAGCAGCATTTGGTTGTTTTATAGTAATTCAATAAAATGCTAATTTTTATTTTAAAAAATGTGTAATTTGGCACTATTAATTATCATATTCATAAAATGGAACCACAAAAACCTTATATTCCTGTTAATAAAGTAAGAATTGTTACCGCAGCCTCTCTCTTTGATGGTCATGATGCCGCCATAAATATTATGCGCCGTATTATTCAATCAACTGGAGTGGAGGTAATTCATTTGGGGCATGATCGAAGTGTAGAAGAAGTAGTAAATACTGCCATTCAAGAAGATGCCAATGCTATTGCAATGACTTCTTATCAAGGGGGACATAACGAATATTTCAAATACATGTACGATTTGCTTCTGGAAAAAGGAGCAGGACATATCAAGATTTTTGGCGGTGGCGGAGGCGTTATTTTGCCTTCAGAAATTGAAGAATTACATCAGTACGGTATCACTAGAATTTATTCTCCAGATGACGGTCGTGCTATGGGATTACAAGGAATGATTAATGATTTGGTGGAACGTTCTGATTTTGCTATTGGTAATCAATTGTCTAATGAATTAGAATTAATTGAAGATAAAACACCAACTGCGATTGCAAGACTTATTTCGGCTGCAGAGAATTTTCCTGAAATTGCAAAACCAGTTTTTGATAAGATTCATACTAAAAATGAAACTTCTAAAATTCCCGTTCTAGGAATCACTGGAACCGGTGGAGCAGGAAAATCTTCTTTGGTGGATGAATTGGTAAGACGATTTTTAATTGATTTCCCCGAAAAAACAATCGGATTAATCTCTGTAGATCCATCAAAACGTAAGACAGGTGGCGCCTTGTTAGGTGATAGAATTCGTATGAATGCAATCAATAATCCTAGAGTTTATATGCGTTCGTTGGCGACACGTCAATCTAATTTGGCTTTGTCTAAATATGTAGCCGAAGCGATTCAGGTACTTAAGGCGGCAAAATACGATATTATTATTTTAGAAACTTCAGGAATCGGGCAATCGGATACTGAAATTATGGATCATTCAGATGTTTCATTATACGTAATGACACCTGAATTCGGTGCAGCTACGCAATTGGAAAAAATTGACATGCTTGATTTTGCGGACTTAGTGGCCTTGAATAAATTCGACAAGCGTGGTGCTTTGGATGCACTTAGAGATGTGAAAAAGCAATACCAACGCAATCATAATTTATGGGATGTAAATCCAGATGAAATGCCGGTTTTTGGAACGATTGCTTCTCAGTTTAACGATCCAGGAATGAACACACTCTACAAATCGATTATGGATAAAATTGTAGAGAAAACCAGTTCAGATTTAAAATCGACTTTCGAGATTACTCGTGAAATGAGCGAGAAAATTTTTGTGATTCCGCCACATCGTACTCGTTATTTATCTGAAATAGCAGAGAACAACCGCAAATATGATGAAACAGCTTTAAGTCAAGAGCAAGTAGCTCAAAAGTTATACGGAATATACAAAACAATCGAGACGGTTTCCAATAAGAAACCAGAACTAAATAAAGCTGGAATTGATGACGCGTCTGTATTGCCATCTGCTACAGCGCCGCATGATGAAAACCGCATCTTTTTGAATTTACTTTTGAATCAATTCGACAAAGTAAAAATGGATTTAGATCCTTACAATTGGGAAATGATTCTGACTTGGAATGATAAAGTGAATAAGTATAAAAATCCAGTCTATACCTTTAAAGTTAGAGATCGTGAAATCAAAATGGCGACACATACCGAGAGTTTGTCGCATTCACAAATACCTAAAGTTGCTTTGCCAAAGTATAAAGCTTGGGGTGATATTTTGCGTTGGTGTTTACAAGAAAATGTTCCAGGAGAATTTCCATTTACTGCTGGATTGTATCCTTTCAAACGCGAAGGTGAAGATCCTTCTCGAATGTTTGCAGGTGAAGGTGGACCAGAGCGAACGAACAAACGTTTTCATTATGTAAGTGCGGGTTTACCAGCCAAAAGACTTTCGACAGCTTTTGATAGTGTGACTTTGTACGGAAACGATCCACACATTCGTCCTGATATTTATGGTAAAATCGGAAATGCAGGAGTTTCTATTTGTTGCTTGGATGATGCTAAAAAACTGTATTCTGGTTTTGATTTGGTGCACGCTATGACTTCGGTGAGTATGACCATCAATGGACCAGCGCCTATGTTGCTTGGATTCTTTATGAATGCGGCTATCGATCAACAATGTGAGATGTATATCAAGCAGAATGATTTGGTGGAAGAAGTCGAAGCTAAAATTAAAGCGATTTACCAAGAAAAAGGAGTAGAGCGTCCAAAATATCAAGGTGATTTACCAGAGGGGAATAATGGTTTGGGATTACTACTTTTGGGAGTAACCGGGGATCAAGTGTTGCCATTGGAAATTTATAATGAAATAAAAGCCAAAACTTTAGCGCAAGTTCGTGGAACCGTTCAAGCCGATATTTTAAAAGAAGACCAAGCGCAAAATACTTGTATTTTCTCAACAGAGTTTGCACTGCGACTAATGGGCGATGTTCAGGAATATTTCATTGCAAAAAATGTCCGAAACTTTTATTCGGTTTCTATTTCAGGCTATCATATTGCCGAGGCTGGAGCTAATCCTATTACGCAATTGGCTTTTACTTTGGCCAATGGTTTTACTTATGTAGAATATTACTTGAGTAGAGGAATGAATATCAATGATTTTGGACCGAATTTATCGTTCTTTTTTTCGAATGGTGTCGATCCAGAATATGCAGTTATAGGACGTGTAGCGAGAAAAATTTGGGCGAAAGCCTTGAAAAATAAATATGGTGCCAATGAAAGAGCTCAGATGCTGAAATACCATATTCAAACTTCTGGACGTTCTTTGCACGCTCAAGAAATTGATTTCAATGATATTCGTACGACTTTGCAGGCATTGTATGCGATTTATGATAACTGTAATTCCTTACATACCAATGCGTACGACGAAGCGATTACAACGCCAACTGAAGAATCGGTGCGTAGAGCTATGGCTATTCAGTTGATTATTAATAAAGAATTAGGTTTGGCTAAAAATGAGAATCCAATTCAAGGTGCTTTTATCATCGAAGAATTAACGGATTTGGTGGAAGCTGCCGTTTTACAAGAATTTGATAGAATTACAGAACGTGGTGGCGTACTTGGAGCTATGGAGACAATGTACCAACGTTCTAAAATTCAAGAAGAAAGTTTGTATTACGAAACATTGAAACATACAGGTGAATTCCCAATTATTGGGGTAAACACATTTTTAAGTTCTAAAGGATCTCCAACGGTAATTCCAGCGGAAGTTATTCGTGCTACAGAAGAAGAAAAGCAATACCAAATTACAATGTTGAATAATTTACAAAAAGCAAATGCTGATTTGGTAGCTCAACATTTGAAAACCTTACAAGAAGCAGCAATCAAGAATGAAAACATCTTCGATCATTTGATGGAAGCAACAAAAGTGTGTTCTTTAGGGCAAATAACGGCTTCATTATTTGAAGTAGGTGGGCAGTACAGAAGAAATATGTAATCTTCAATTGCAATAAATCAAGAAAGGCTGTCAATACTGACAGCCTTTCTTTTTAAAACACACTTTAAAAAACCAATTTTTAGTTATTCGCAATAGCAAGGTATTTTTTTGCACTATTTTTATATACCTCCACTATTGCTTTTCTGTTCAAAACCGTTTCGTTTTTTGAAATAGTGATTTCATGTTTTACGGTTTTTAAATTGTTTTCTACCACCAAGATATACTTGCCTTCTGGGAATTCCTCTAAACTATAGGTTTTAGAAATTCCTTTTTTACCTGAAGCATATTCTGTGAATAGAAGGGTATTGTCTTTATCATAAATAGAAACTGTAACTTTTTGTTGTCCATTGAGAGCAAAGCTAATTTCGTTTCCTTTTCCTTTTTTTACATTAAGTAAAAAATCGCCATCAACTGCGTAAGTGTTTAGACTGGCTAAAGCAAATACTAGTACCAAACTTAATTTTGAGATTGTTTTCATAATTCTTGTTTTTAAGTTGTTAGTTAAATTTCTATTGCTAAAGTATAGTAACAAACAAATTTATAACACAACAGAATTTTCTAATTATTATGTTATTTTCACTATTCGAAAACGATATAGTGATGTTTTGGGTAAAATAGAATAGCTTTTGGGTAATTTTGAACATACTGATTTTGTGATATATTGATAAATACGTTAAAAATGTGTAATAAAATGATGTAATTGATGCTTTTGTATCAATAATTATTGTTTAAAATGGTTATTTTTTGAATATAATAAAAAATTGAAATTTAATTTATATATTGTGTTTTTAATACGTTGAATTTTTATGAGATATTCAAAATCTTGAGATGTGTGTAAAAAAAAAAGACTGCCTATGAAGACAGTCTTAATTTTGAGTAGCTTTTTTTTATTTTATGTCAAGTAGTTTTTTATCATCTTCATCTTTCAAATAAACTTCTAATACGGGTTTTTTACTTAAAACAGCAGAGCCTCCATTTACTTTGATTGTGTGTTTAACCGATTTGAAATCATTAGTCACTATTAAGTAATAATTTCCTTCTGGGAATTCATCCAGATTGTAGGTTTTGGATATGCCTTTCTCACCAACAGCATTTTCAGAAAATAAAACTTTATTAGAAGTATCGTAAATAGTTACTTTAGCTTTTTGTTGACCATTAAGAGCAAAACTAATTTCTATTCCTTTTCTTTTTTTTACGTTAAGTAAAAAATCACCATCAATAGCATAGGTAGTACTACAAGCCAATGCGAATAATGTCGCTAAACTTAATTTTGAGATTGTTTTCATAATTCTTGTTTTAAGTTGTTGATAGGTTTTAGATTACTAAAATAATGTAACTAAAAGAAGTTTAACACAACAGAATTTGCCTATTAGAATGCTATTTTGCCTTTTCGAAAACGTTATAGTGTTATTTTTGTTAATATAGTATAGTGTTAAGGTAAAATAGTATAGATGTTTTTTGTCTTTTTATTGTGAAAATGTTGAATAAAATTAGGTGAATTGTCTTAAGTGTTATTATTTTTTTGTCATTTTGTAGTTTTTGATGACAATAAGTTAAGTTTTGCTGTTTTTTTAAGCAAAAAAAAGCTGTCAAAAATGACAGCTTTTAAAAAGTATGAATTTTTATGGTCGAAGTACTAATTAATTTGAAGCAATATTTTTGTCAGCAAATGAAGTTTTGTAAACTTCTAAATAAGCTCTTTTGCTTAAAGTAACATTTGAAGAAGCAACTTTGATTTCATGTGTTACTTCCTTTAGGTCAGTTTTAACAATCAAAGAATAAGTTCCAATAGGCAATTCTTCTAAATTGTAATATTTTACAATTCCATTTTGACCAGTTGCGTTTTCAGTATAAATTAAGTTATTTTCTGAATCAAATATTGCGATTGTAGCTTTTTGAACTCCATTCATTGCAAAGCTAATTTCGTTTCCTTTTCCTTTTTTTACGTTAAGTAAAAAATCTCCGTCTACTGCATATGTGTTTAAAGATACCAATGCAAAAAGTGCTACTAAACTTAATTTATTCATCATTTTCATATTTTCAATTTTTTAAATTATTAGTCATTATTTATTTTGCTAAATTAGTCTGATTACGTGTGACTAAGGACAACACAGTTTTCAGATATGTGTGCTATTTTATCATTTACGAAAACGTTATATGTTAAAAAAGGTAAAATTGTATCATTAATTGTTTAGCTTTGTTAGAGACCAAACCGAAACGAAATGAAAAAAGTAGAAGCTGCTCTAGAAATTATTTCTCCGTCTTACGGAAGTTCATTTACAATTGCTAAGTATAATGAAAGTAGCAACATCAAATCCCATTTGTGGCATTACCACCCCGAGATTGAGTTGGTCTATGTTCATGGAGGTTCTGGAAAACGGCAGATAGGAAGTCATTTATCTTATTTTACAGATGGTGACCTTATATTAATAGGTAGCAATTTGCCACATTGTGGATTTACGAATTCCCAAACAGGTAATAAATCTGAAACGGTTATTCAAATGAAGCCTGATTTTGTTGGAAATGACTTTTTTAATATACCTGAAATGGCTGCAGTCAAGAATTTATTACAGCAAGCTAAAGCTGGTATTGCATTTTTGGGAGAGAGTAAAGCTAGAATTGGAGCAAAAATCGAAATGATGCATCAATTGGATCCTTTTGATCGATTGATTGCGCTTTGGAGTGTACTCAAAGAGATGAGTGAATCTAATGAAAGTATTATTTTGAATGCGGTTGGTTTTTCTTTGGAATTGCAGGTACAAGATAACGACAGGATTAATGTTGTCTTTAATTACGTAAAAGACCATTTTCAAGAGCCTATAGCTTTAGAAGAAGTTGCTGATTTAGTAAGTATGACAATTCCTTCTTTTTGTAGGTACTTTAAAAAAATCACCAATAAAACTTTTACCACTTTTGTGAACGAATACCGAATTGTACATGCATCTAAACTTCTGGCTGAAAAACCAATGAGTATAAATGAAGTGTGTTTTGAGAGTGGTTTTAATAATTTTAGTCATTTTAACAAATCCTTTAAGGCCTATACAGGCAAAAGCGCTTCTCAATACCGTAACGAATTAAAAACCATTATAAAATAGACGGTCGTATTTTACTAAAATTTTGAACCTTAAGTTTTGTAAATTGCAGAAAATAAATTTTACAAAATGAAAAAGTTGAAATCGATTATCTATATGTGTTTGTTTTTTTGCAGCACATTCCTTTTTGCAGCCAAAGTAGATACCCTTCAAGTAGCAAGCGTAGCGATGAATAAAACTTATAAAGCTGCAATTGTACTTCCTAATTCCTATGCAAAAAGCAAAACAGCTTATCCTGTATTGTATTTGCTTCATGGTGCTTATGGGCATTTCAATGATTGGTTGAGTAAAACACCAAATAAAGAAGTAGTTAAAAATCTAGCGGACCAATACGATATAATTATTGTAATGCCAGAAGGCGAAACTTTTAGTTTTTATATTGATAGCCCAGTTAATTCAGGTAGTCAATTTGAAACTTTTATTACTAAGGAGGTAATTGGTACAGTTGATAAAACGTATAGAACCATTGCTGATAAGCGAGCTCGTGCAATAACAGGCTTGTCGATGGGTGGTCATGGAGCTCTTTATTTATCAGCCAAACATCCAGATTTATTCTGCGCAGCAGGGAGCATGAGTGGTGCAGTGGACATGAGCACAATGCTTAACCGAGAATCTTCGCAGCAAGTCATTCAATTAATGCAGCCAGTTTTTGGCGAGCAAAGTGGGAGTCAAGAAATGTATGTAAAGCATGCTGTATTGAGAATGGTTGATGCTATCAAAGAAAATAAACTACCTTTAATTATTGATTGTGGTGTTGATGATTTTTTGATTGAATCCAATAGAGAATTGCATCGTAGATTGGTGTACAATAAAGTAGCACATGATTATACAGAAAGGCCAGGTGCACACACTTGGGAATATTGGGAAAATGCATTACCATATCACGTATTCTTTTTTAGTAAAATACTATCAAGAAAATAGCTGATTTTATTCTAATTGAAATTTTGGTTCGATTTTTGAACACAGCATAACATAACTTAAAAAATAAAATAATTATGAAAAGAATAGTTACATTATTTGCTATTATAGGGCTAATAGCATTTTCTGGTTGTACAACTGATGACAATGTGGATTCAGATACTATTGCAGAAGTGATTGATGTTAATAATGTTAATTTTGATTTAAACGGTAATGGAGGAGTTAGAAGATTTGGATTTACACTTTTTCAAGGTGATGTAGTTTTAGCTTATAGAGCGACAGGAGTGGAGAATGGCCGTACCGTTTGGACTCAAATTCCAGAAACTTATTATTATGATGATGGAACACAATATTTTACTTATAAATTTAATTTTACTGATGTAGATTTTGAATTATATTTAGATGGTTTTGAATTGAATACTGTTCCTGCAAATCTAAGAACCGGTCAAAAATTCCGTATTGTTATTGTTCCGGGGACAAATCCTTCAATTATTAATAAATCAGTTAATAACAAGGTGGATTATTCTGATTATTACGCTGTAATTAAAAGGTATAACATTAATGATAGTAATGTTAAACAATTAAATTAACTTTTGTCAATATAAAAAAAAGCTGTGAATTTTAATTCACAGCTTTTTTTGTGCTTTAGTTACTCAATAATATTTTCGTCTTTGTTGAGTTTTAATGAAACTAATACTCCAGTAAGTAGTGATAATGCAATAAAACCAAGTGAAGCCCATTCAGGAACTTCTATATAATCATGAAGCAGCATTTTTAAGCCTACAAAGCTCAGAATAGCAATTAAACTGTATTCTAAATAGCTAAATTTAGCAAGCATATTTGCCAAGAAGAAATACATCGAGCGTAGACCTAGTATGGCAAAAATATTAGAGCTAAATACTAAAAAAGGATCTGAGGTTATTGCTAAAATAGCCGGAACGCTATCAACAGCAAATAAAACATCCATTACTTCAATTACAATTAATGCTACAAAAAGTGGAGTTGCATGATTCTTTTCATTTATTTTAATAAAAAAATGCTCTTTATCAGTGTGCGAAGTTAATGGTATGATTTTACCAAGAGTTTTGTATATAAAAGATTCTTTAGGTTCAAATTCGTCATCTTCGCCTGCAAAAAACATCTTTATAGCTGTAAAAAGCAAGAACGCTCCAAATAAATACGTTGTCCAAGCAAATTTATTGATGATTAATACACCAAAGAAAATCATTAGTCCTCTAAAAACTATTGCACCTAAAATTCCCCAAAAAAGGACACGATGTTGGTATTTTTGTGGGATTTTGAAAGCTGAAAAAATTATTGCAATAACAAAAATGTTATCCACACTTAGGGATAATTCTATTAAGTAACCAGTAATAAATTTCATTGAAGCCACAGCAGGTTTTAATCCTGTAGTGTTGGCAACATAGTCATTACTATACAGCCAATAGATAACCCCAGAGAACAGCATTGAAATTGTAAACCAAATCAATGTCCATTTGCTGGCTTCTTTAGTGTTGATTATATGAGGAGTTTTGTTGAAAACACCTAAGTCTAATGCTAAGATTCCCATAATAAAAACCAAAAAGAGCGTCCAAATCAACATAGTAGTTTGTTTTTAATGAAATGCAAAGATAGTTTTTGAATTTTGACTTAAAAAGAGATATGAAAATTAAATATATTTTTTTAAATCATGCATTATTGTTTGCTTACATGATTCGTTCTGATTTGTTTTATAGATATAAAAAAAGTGCTAACTATAATAGCTAGCACTTTCCATATAAGTATTGTAGAAATTACAAAGCAGATTTAACTGTTTTGATAATTCTTGCAGCAATTTTGTATGGATCACCGTTAGATGCTGGTCTTCTGTCTTCTAACCAACCTTTCCAACCTTTTTGTACAGTCATTAAAGGAATACGGATTGAACAACCTCTATCTGATACTCCGTAAGAGAAATCATGAATAGATGCAGTTTCGTGTTTACCAGTCAAACGTTGATCGTTAAATGCTCCATAAACTGCAATGTGTTCAGCAGTTACTGGACGGAAAGCTTCACATATTTTTTCATATACTTCTTGAGAGCCACATGTTCTTAAAACTTCGTTAGAGAAGTTAGCATGCATTCCTGAACCATTCCAGTCTGTGTCTCCTAGAGGTTTTGGGTGGTACTCGATGTAGTAACCGTATTTCTCAGTTAAACGATCTAAAAGGTAACGTGCTACCCAAATTTCGTCTCCTGCTTTTTTTGCTCCTTTTGCGAATAATTGGAATTCCCATTGTCCACAAGCAACTTCTTGGTTAATTCCTTCAAAGTTAATTCCTGCAGCAATACATAAATCAGCATGCTCTTCAACTAATTTTCTTCCGTGAGTGTTTTTTCCACCAACTGAACAATAGTACATACCTTGTGGGGCAGGGTATCCTCCTACAGGGAAGCCCAATGGTAATAATGTTTTAGTGTCCATGATAAAGTATTCTTGTTCGAAACCAAACCAGAAATCTCCATCATCATCAATAGTAGCTCTACCATTAGATGCGTGAGGAGTACCATCAGCGTTCATAACTTCTGTCATTACTAACCAACCGTTAATACGAGTTGGGTCAGGATAAATGGCAACAGGCACTAAAAGACAATCAGATGATCCGCCTTCAGCTTGTTTTGTAGAGGATCCATCAAAAGACCAGTTACCTAGTTCTTCTAAAGTTCCTTGGAAATTTTCATGCTCTTCAACTTTTGTTTTACTTCTTAAATTTTGTGTTGGTTCGTATCCGTCTAACCAGATGTACTCTAATTTAATTTTAGCCATAACTATATGAATTTGTTTTATTTTTTTTCTGTGACAAATATAAATTTATTTTTTTTACTGCTAAAAAATAGGGGGTAATAATTGTGCTTTTGTTGAAGGATTTTAATAAACTGTAATTTTGAAGGGGGTATATTTAAAAAAAAATAATTTTATACGCGCTAAAAATACAAATTCGTAATATTCGTCTTTTTTTTATTGAGTAATTAATGTCTTGATTGATAAATAGATGTTTTTTATATAAAATAACTGCTTTTTTTTGTTATATTTTTGTAAAAAAGTGGTTTTTGTTTTGAAAGTTGATTGATTTTATGAATATTTCTTGTTTTGTACTTGTGGTTTCGTCATAGTAGTAGCTTTTATTTTTTTTTAAAGTTTTATTTGAATTTAGCCTAATTTTTTTGCAGTTTGCTTGTCGACTTGTAGTTTGTTTTTTTTACTCTTTCTTTTTTTGCCTCCAATTATTAAATTTTAATATTCGACTCTAAAAGTGTAATTGTTTATATTTGTTACATTAAAAAAAATAAAGTAATAACAACTAAAAACCATTACTATGTCTACAATACGTTTTCAAGCTTTAAGCGAAGCATCGAATAGAAAGCCGGTAAAATTTGAGGAATCAGATAGAAAATCATCTCTTTTTGGTTCGAATGTTTTTAATGATAAAGCAATGAAGCAATATTTGACTTCGGATGCTTACAAAGCAGTAAAAGGTGCCATTTTGCATGGAACAAAAATTGACAGAAAAATTGCAGATTACATAGCAATGGGAATGAAAGAGTGGGCTTTAGCCAAAGGTGTTACTCATTATACGCATTGGTTTCAACCATTAACGGGTACTACAGCTGAGAAGCATGATGCTTTTTTTGAAACTTCTTATGATGGAAGTGATCCAGTAGAAAAATTTGGTGGAGCACAATTGGTTCAGCAAGAGCCGGATGCTTCTAGTTTTCCAAATGGAGGGATTAGAAACACTTTTGAAGCTAGAGGTTATACTGCTTGGGATCCAACTTCACCAGCATTTATTTATGGTACAACTTTGTGTATACCTACTATTTTTATTTCGTATACTGGTGAAGCGTTAGATAATAAAATTCCATTATTGCGAGCTTTATCAGCTATGGATGAAGCCGCTACTGAAGTTTGTAAGTATTTTGATAAAAACGTAAAGAAAGTAACTGCAACTTTAGGATGGGAACAAGAGTATTTCTTAATCGATAAATCTTTGGCAAATTCTCGTCCCGACTTGATGATGACTGGTAGAACTTTATTAGGGCATACTTCGGCAAAAGGACAACAGTTAGATGATCATTATTTTGGTTCTATTCCATCACGTGCCTTAACTTTTATGAGAGATCTTGAGCAAGAGTGTATGCTACTTGGGATTCCTGTTAAAACACGTCATAATGAAGTTGCACCAAACCAATTTGAGTTAGCACCAATTTTTGAAGAAACGAACTTAGCAGTAGACCACAACTGTTTATTGATGGATGTAATGGGTAAAGTGGCTGAACGACATGATTTCAAAGTGTTATTGCACGAAAAGCCATTCAAAGGGGTTAATGGTTCTGGTAAACACAATAACTGGTCATTGGCTACTGATACTGGAGTAAACTTGTTAAGCCCAAGTAAAACACCAATGAGCAACTTACAATTTTTGACTTTCTTTGTTAATACTATCAAAGCGGTTAATGATTATGAAGAATTATTAAGAGCTTCTATCGCTACGGCTAGTAATGATCATAGATTAGGAGCCAATGAAGCACCGCCTGCAATTATTTCTGTTTTTATTGGTGAACAATTGACAAAAGTATTAGCTGAATTGGAAGGTGTAACGGCTGGAAAATTATCTCCTGAAGAAAAAACAGACTTAAAATTGAACGTAGTTGGTAAAATTCCAGACGTACTTTTAGACAATACCGATAGAAATAGAACTTCTCCATTTGCTTTTACAGGAAATAAATTTGAGTTTAGAGCCGTAGGTTCTTCTGCAAACTGTTCTAACGCAATGACTACTTTGAATGCTATTGTTGCAAAACAATTAAGAGATTTTAAAATAGAAGTTGATGCTCTAATTGAAGAGAAGGATATGAAAAAAGATGATGCCATTTTCAATGTAATAAGAGAGTACATCAAACAATCTAAAAAGATTCTTTTTGAAGGTGATGGCTACAGTGAAGCATGGGCTAACGAAGCAGCTAAGAGAGGATTGAGTAATTTCAAAACGACACCAGAAGCATTAAAAGCGAGAGCTTCTAGAAAAGCTTTAGATTTATTTTCTGAGCTAGGTATTATGAATCACGTTGAAGTTGAAGCTCGTTATGAAATTGAATTAGAAGAGTACACTAAAAAAATTCAAATTGAAGGACGTGTTTTAGGTGATATTTCTAAGAATCATGTAATTCCGACAGCAATTCGTTACCAAAATACTTTAATTGAGAATGTAAAAGGATTAAAAGATATTTTTGGATCGGATTACGAAAACGTTGCAAAAGAACAAATCATTCTAATAAAAGAAATTTCAGGTCATATTGAAGGTATCAATTCAAAAGTCGCTTTAATGACAAACGAAAGAAAAGTTGCCAACAACTTGACTAATGCTCAAGAAATGGCTGAAGCATACTGTAACAAAGTAAAACCTTATTTTGAAGAAATTCGTAACCATTGTGACAAGCTAGAATTGTTAGTTGACAATGAATTATGGACTTTAACCAAATACAGAGAGTTATTGTTTACTAAGTAATATAAAGTACTAGTTACTTGTAATGGGAACCTAATTTTAGGTTCCCATTTTTTTTATAATGTTTTACCTACGTATTTTTTTCCTTGAATTGTAGTTAGTCCGACAAGATTTACACTTCATCGAAAAGTTAGTTAAATATCTAAAATACAGAGTTTTACTTTTTTGAAGTATTTAAAAACCATACTATCTTTGGCTCAACAAATAAACAAAACTTAGTTTTTTAACAGTAAAGTATGTTTATTACGAAAAAGTGAATGCCCCCTAAAGACTTTTTTGAAAACCTACATGATAAGTTGTATTAATAACCAATTAAATATATTTATTATGAAAAAAGTAATTTTAAGCATCTCTGCGATGCTGATGTCCGTGATTGGATTTGCACAATCCAATACAAGTAGTGTTAGTTCTGTTGGAACAGCCAACAATGCAGCTGTAACCCAAACTGGAAACCAAAACGATTCTAAAGTTAAACAGTTAGGATCTAATTTTATGGATGGAGGTCATAATAATGATGCTCAAGTAATGCAAAATGGAAAGAAAAACAAATCTGATGTTAAACAAGATGGAGATCGAAATTTAGGCTCAGTAATGCAATTAGGGGATAAAAATAAAGCAAAAATTGATCAAGGAGTTGGATTTGCAGAGGATAATGTAGCTTCTACGTCTCAGACTGGTGATATGAATACTTCTAGTCAAAAACAAAGATTTGACAATAATATGGCAACAGTAACACAAAATGGTGATGGAAATAAAGCTATCCAAGATCAAAGCTCAGGACCAAATCAATCTCCTGGTAATACTGCAACTGCTACTCAAAATGGTGATGACAATACTTCATGGCAAAAACAAGATGGAAGTAGTAATAATGCTACTGTAAATCAAACAGGAACTAATCATGATGCAGTTCAAGATCAAATGGGCTTAAGCAATGTTGCTTTGTCTAATCAAAGTGGAGATAGTAATACATCAAGCCAAATACAAGCAGGTAATGGTAATGATGCCTATGTTTCTCAAGCTAATCTAAATAACTTTGCCGCTCAATTGCAAATTGGAGATGGTAACAGAGCTATAATTTGGCAAGACGAACCTGGATCATTGGGAAGTGATGAAGCTTATCAAGCACAAGAGGGAAATGCTAATTATGCAGCTATAGATCAAGGTACTTTTGGAAATGATTTACCTGCGGCTGCTGATTTTGGATCAATTGACATTTCTGCAGTAGGTGGTGTTACAGTTCCTTTTGCACCACATGGATCAAATCAAGCATATCAATTACAATTGGGTAATGATAACAAAGCCTATGCTAGCCAAGGAGGACAATTAAATCAATCTTTGAGTTGGCAAGAAGGTAATGCAAACGACACCAAAAGTTTTCAATATGGTAACAGTAATTTTGCTGCATCAGGACAATTTGGTGAAGGTAATTTCTCAAGATCATTGCAAATTGGAAACGGAAACATGTCTGGTACTGGTCAATACGGAACAGGAAATGTTAGCGCCACTTTCCAAAATGGAACTGGAAATATGGCGTTGGTGATTCAGTCTAACTAATAATAATTTTAACTGGATGGATTGTTTGCTGCAATTCATCCAGTTTTTTTAAAAATTTCCCAAAATGAAAAAATTAATTGTATGTGTCGGATTATTTTTTCTTTTTCAGCTCAATAATTATGCTCAATCACAGTTAGGTTTAGCTGATAATTATACTAAAGCTGAAACACAAAAAATATTGTCAAATCAGTCTGAAAAAGTTAAAACTAGCGTTGAAAATAATAATGCTGTTTACATACAACAAGTTGGGAATTTTAATTCTGCAAATAGTAATATCATAGCAAACAGATCTGAAATAAGGTTTAATCAACAAGGTAATAGCAATAGTATTGCCGTTTCAAAAGAAGCAATTTCAGTTCAACAAAAAATAACGCAGAATGGAGATAACAACACGGTTTTTGATTATGGTGGTTATACCAATCATTCTGTTTTTATGGATTTTATTCAAAAAGGGAACAATCAAAGCATTCATACTTTTGGAACAAATTCACTTTCAAAAGATATGAAAATAACGCAAAGTGGTAACGGTTCAACGGTTATAGTAGTCAATTTAAAATAATACTATGTCTAGATTTATTTTTTTGCTCTTTTTTATTTTTATCAATATGAGTTATGCTCAAGTAGTTCAAGATGAGATAAAAGCTAAAATCGAAATAAAAAATATCGAAGGAAATACTATTCTTACAGGTACTGCTGAGAATAGTTCAGATATTTTAAAAAGTGCGAGTTATAAATTAACCGTTATAAAAAAAAATAATATAAGTAATAATCAAACGAATAATGCTCAAGAAGGTATGTTCACTTTAAATCCTGGTGAGTTTAAAAAACTATCTTCTACTCAAATAAATATCGAAAGTGGTGATGAAGTAATTGTTATGTTAGTTTTTCTTGATGAAAGAAAGCAAATTATTAGCAAAGAAAGAGTTGTTCTTGGGGAGCAAAAAAAAAAGACAATATAAAAATACCTGTTGATGGTTTTGAGTTACGGGGAGTTGTGCTCAACGAAACTAAAACACGAATTGGACAAGATTTTTATGATCGATATTATTACAAGTATAATGAGATTGGAATAAATGCTAAAAAAATTGTAGTTATAGGTGAAGAATTCACTTTTGCAAGAAATACAAAAATTATAATAAGTATTGACAATTCAATAGTTTATGAATTTATTGCTCGTCCAGATGACGAGTATTTAGAATCAGTTGCTCAAGAATCAGTAGAGGGAACTTATTATTTTTTTAAAGAGCTAGAAAAACAAAGCAAATATTTCATTCAATATTAATTTATTTTTTTTACTATGAAAGCAATCTTAACCCTTCTTTTTATTGGCATAGTTTGTCCTTCTTTTTTTGCACAAAGTTTGGTTTACAAACCTAGAAACCCTGCATTTGGTGGGGATACCTTTAACTACCAATGGTTGATGAGTTCCGCTGAAAACCAAAATAAATTCAAAGATAAATCTCAAGAAAGATTAGAAAAAACAGAACTTGAAAGGTTTACGGAGAGTTTGAATTCACAATTATTAAATCAAATTACTAGATCTCTTTTTACCCAACAATTTGGAAATTCAGGGCTTACAGAAGGTTCTTATACTTTTGGAAGTTTATCTGTAGATATTTTTCCTTCAGAAGGGGGGCTTAGTGTAACTATTTTGGATACCAATACAGGAGAACAAACTACTGTAATAATACCTAAGAAATAGTATGAGAAGCCAAAAGTATTTACTTATGACTTTGGTCATTCTATTGACTAGTTGTGGGGCTTATTTTAATCAGCCTACAGGAGTTCAAAAAGCCGTTATAGGAGAAAACACACCAGCTACTTCATTATTGAAAAATCTTCCTAAACCTCAAGAACCCGTAGTTGTTGGTATTTACAAATTTAGAGATCAAACCGGACAATATAAGGAAGCCGAAACAGGAAGTACTTTTAGTACCGCTGTTACTCAAGGGGCTACTTCAATACTAATTAAGGCATTAGAGGATTCTAAATGGTTTGTTCCAATTGAAAGAGAAAATATTGGAAATTTATTGCAAGAACGAAATCTTATTCGGTCAACACGTCAAGAATATTCTAAAAGTTCTAATCCAAATGAAGTTCAAATTACGCCTTTATTGTATGCTGGCGTTTTATTAGAGGGCGGAATAATTTCTTATGATTCTAATATCTTAACTGGAGGTTTTGGAGCACGTTACTTTGGAGCAGGAGGTTCTGTAAAATACAGACAAGACCGGGTGAGCATCTATTTGAGGATGATTTCTACGGCTAATGGTAAAATTCTGAAGTCAGTTTACGTTTCAAAAACTATACTCTCCCAAGCCATAGATCAAAGCTTGTTTCGCTATGTTAATTTTAAACGATTATTGGAGGTTGAAACAGGGTTTACAACTAACGAGCCAGTTCATATGGCCGTTACAGAGGCTATTGAAAAAGCTGTTCACTCCTTAGTATTAGAAGGTTTAAAAGCAGGAATTTGGAAATCATCAGCGCCTAAAAAAGTGGTGGATGATTATATTGCAAGTTATTCTGATGAGAAGGAAGAAGCGGAAGTTGCTTTACTACACGGCAGAGATCGATTGGAAAAAAGAGGGCGTTTTGGTGTCGAGGCAACGGGAGGTGTAACTTTTATGGATGGCGATTATACCAATCCAATTGCTAAACCGATGGGAAGAGGAGCTGCTAAATTTTATTTCACCCCTAATTTTTGTTTTAGTGCCTCAGCAAATGTTTTTAAGTTGGGAAATAAAAACAAACTAGATGTCGGATATGCAACTTTAGACGCTAATTTAGAATTTTTGGTTCTTCCTTATGATGCCTTAAGTCCCTATGTGTTTATTGGTACAGGTACTGGTTTTAATTCAAAATATGAAAATTTCCATGCTAAAATCCAATATGGTGGGGGTTTAGAATATTTAGTGACTAATAATTTTGGTGTAAAAATATATGGAGAATACAATATGGCTTTTACAGATAACATTGATTACATCAGTAATGGAGTGAGAGATGATTATTATTGGAGGTTTGGCTTAGGAATGACCTATTATTTTCCTAAAAAAATAAAAGCAAAAAAACGTTAGTTTATCTAAAAACAGAATTAAACGCTTTATACTGATTCTAAATGAGAAAATTAAATATACTATTTTTTGTTTGTATAACTTTATTCGTTGCTTGTAGTGAGGAACAAATAGATGATGCAGGTAAAGGAATTGTAAAGGGCAGAGTTGTAAACAAAGTAAGTTTTGAACCCATTGCAAATGCAAAAATATCCTCTAGTCCAGTAACAAGTACTGTATTTACGGATAGTGAAGGCTATTTCACTATTAATGATGTTCCCGCTGGAGAATATTCATTTCAGGCTCAAAAAGAAGGTTATCTAGCAAAATTTGAACCTGCAAATGTTACCTTAAACTCAACTAGTCAAATTGTATTTGAACTATCAGTGTCTTCTGTTAATAACAAAGCTCCTGATGTACCTGTGTTAACCGCCCCAAATGATAATGCAACAAATCAATCCATAGCAACAAAACTTACTTGGACAGCGACAGACGTTGATAAGGACCCTTTAACTTATTCAGTTACTTTAAAAAATGCAGCTACTGATGTCACAACAACGTATCCTGATTTAAAAACAGCAAGTTTAGACTTGACTAATTTAAGTTATTATACGAAATATTTTTGGCAAGTATCTGTCTCTGATGGTATTAATAAGCCAGTTAACAGTGTGACTTTTTCGTTTACTACTTTGCCTTTTCCCGATGGGAGGTATTTGTTTGTTAAAAAAATAAATTCCAATAATGTAATTTTTACAGCAAACGATAATGGAGAGCAACTACAAATCTCCTCTGCAAACAGTAATTGTTATCGTCCTCGAAGAAATAATAATTCTGGTAAAATTGCTTACATAAGTTCTGACGGTTCGCAAAATCATATTTACACAATGAATAACGATGGTTCATCTATAAAAAAAGTTACGAATACAGTTCCTATTGCTGGATTTAATATGGAGCATGTTGGCTATAGTTGGAATACAACGGGAAATCAAATTATTTATCCAAACTTTGATAAGCTTTATAAGATTAATGCTGATGGAACAGGGCTCACACAAATCTATCAAACACCAAATGGGAAGTTTATTTCGGAATGTGTTTGGAGTAATGATGAAAATTCTATTGTATTAAAAGTTAACAACAACATCGGTTATGAAGTAGAAGTGTTTGTAATTTCTGCTTCAGGAGTTGTTCAGTATTCTGTTTTATCTGGTATTAGTGGTGCAGTTAGTGGGTTAGACATAACTGTGGATAATAGTAAGATCGTATATACTCGCGACGTTTCAGGTTTTCAGAATTTAGATTACCGCCGATTGGACTCTCGAATTTTTACTTTTAATACGTCTACAAAAGTAAATACTGAGTTGGTTAGTAATAAATTGGCAGGATTTAATGATTTGGATGTTCGTTTTTCTCCAAATCAAGCCGAAGTAATTTATGTCAATACTTCAAATGATGGTATTTCATCAAATAATATTCAAAAGATAAGTTTGGCAAATGTAGAATCAAGAGTTGTCTTATTTTCAGGTGCCTCTATGCCTGATTGGAAATAAATACCACATCATTTTTTAGTTTTGTTTTGAAAACCGATACGATTTTAGGATCTATCGGTTTTTTTATACGATTTTATTTTTTTATCGTTATAAAGAAGGAATTTATGTATGAAATAGTAAATTGGGTTTTAGGTATATCTAGTTTGCGATTTTCCAATTAATTGTTTCACTATTTTTTAAATTTTATGATTGTAAGATGTTTTTTATTATGGTGCAGTTTAAATTTCTATACATTATCCGCTCAGGACAAATTAGTTTTGTTTTTTAATTCTAATGAGGATGTAATTAATGAAGAATCCCAAAAGAATTTCAATACTTGGCTTTACAATGCTAAAGAAATTGAAGTAACCAATATCCACGGGTATTGTGATAGTATTGATGTCAAAATTTATAATATGCATTTGTCTAAGAGAAGAGTTGATAATGTCCTTGCGCTTTTGAAGACAAATAAGGTTATGCTTAGTAAAAATATACAATTTAGTTTTCTTGGCGAGAATTTTCTTCAATCCAAAATCCTAAGTGAGAATAGAAAAGTTGAAATTTTATTTCATAAAGTCCAGCCAACGACAGCTAAAAATGAAGAGTATAAAAAATCAGCTATTGAATTAAATTTAAGCAAGGCTTATGTGGGTGATTTGTTAAAATTAGATAATATTAATTTTTTAAATCTAAGTGATCAATTGTTGCCAGAGTCTAAACCAGCTCTTTTGGAGTTGATTTCTGTTATGAAAAAGACAAAAGATTTAGAAATTGAAATTCAAGGTCATATATGCTGTCAGAAAAAGGAGGGACAATACGATGTTTCGGAGGCAAGGGCCAAGAGAATTTATGATATCTTGATTGAGAATGGAATTAAAAAGGAGAGGCTTTCGTATAAAGGATTTGGTAGTAAAAAACCTATTTATCCATTGCCCGAGAAAGATGAATATGAAAGAATCGCTAATAGAAGAGTTGAGATTTTGATTGTAAAAAAATAGTCGAATAAATCCTAAATACTGATTCTTAATTCCTAAATCAAATTAGTATCTTTGCACCACATCAACACAAACTAATTTCATGAGTTCAGATACTTCTAAACGATATGCACAACGCGGTGTTTCGGCATCCAAAGAAGATGTGCATAATGCTATTAAAAACATCGATAAAGGTTTATTTCCACAAGCATTTTGTAAAATTGTACCCGATTACCTTACCCAAGATAAAGACTATTGCTTGATTATGCATGCCGATGGTGCAGGAACCAAATCCTCACTAGCGTATATGTATTGGAAAGAAACTGGGGATATCTCTGTTTGGAAAGGCATTGCACAAGATGCATTGATTATGAATATTGATGATTTGTTGTGCGTAGGCGCTACTGACAATATTTTACTTTCTTCCACTATCGGAAGAAACAAAAATCTTATTCCTGCTGAGGTTATTTCGGCGATTATTAATGGTACTGAAGAATTAATTCAGGAACTGGCTACTTTTGGGGTGACTATTCATTCTACAGGTGGCGAAACGGCTGATGTTGGAGATATTGTTCGCACTATCATTGTAGATTCAACCGTAACTGCTCGTATGAAACGTTCCAAAGTAATTGATAATGCCAATATTCAAGCTGGTGATGTTATCGTTGGTTTGGAATCTTTTGGTCAAGCCACTTATGAAAAAGAATACAACGGAGGAATGGGAAGTAACGGATTAACTTCTGCCCGTCACGACGTTTTCGAAAAATACTTAGCGGCCAAATATCCTGAGAGTTTCGATGCCGCTGTTCCTTCAGAATTGATTTATTCTGGACAAGTAAAATTGACAGATGCTGTAGAAAATTCTCCTATCGATGCAGGTAAATTGGTCTTATCACCAACCAGAACCTATGCGCCAATTATAAAAGCTATTTTAGATAAATATTCTGCTAACGAAGTGCACGGAATGGTACACTGTAGCGGAGGAGCACAAACTAAAATCCTGCATTTTGTCAATAATTTACACATCATAAAAGACAATTTATTCCCAGTACCGCCTTTGTTTCAACTGATTCAAGAGCAATCCAAAACTGATTGGAAAGAAATGTATCAAGTATTCAATTGTGGGCACCGAATGGAATTGTATGTACCAGAAGCCATTGCACAAGACATTATTGCGATTTCAAAATCGTTTAATGTCGATGCGAAAATTGTAGGTAGAGTAGCAGCTTCGGATTCGAAAAAACTAACCATCAACAGCGAATACGGCACTTTCGAATACTAAATTGTTTAAAAGTTTAAAATTGTTTAAGGAACTAACAATTCGTATTTTAAACAATCTTAAACTTTAAACGATATAAAACTTTAAACAACCTTAAACTATTTTAAACCTTAAACCCTTAACCCCCTTTTCCCTATGTACGAACTACTTTTTTGGCGCTATCAAGAGGGCATTTACCTCAATCATCATTTGGTTTACGAAGCCTTGGTCGAACAAGAAATCGTTGAGGGTTTAGAAGATTTACCTGTTGAGGTTATTTTGAATCGGTTGAATAGTGTTTTCGCTACTTGGGAGAAGGTAGACGACAGCAGTTGGAAAAACACCAAAGGCAAAGGCGCTTTTCAGGTCAAAACCACACCCCAAAGCATTCAAATCGACTGCTATGGCACCGATGGAAAAACGATGAATCTATTGGCCGACACGCTCGAAGAGTTCAAATGTCCAGTTTATGACCCGCAAGTTCCCGTTCGTTACGACGAGTTCAATGAATAATTTTTAGGAGCTAATTCCAGCGCTCCGTTACAAGTCCTCACAAAAAAATTGATTTTTCTATATTCTAAAAGGAGCTTCTGTTAGTCGCTCTTTTAGAACAAGAAAAATCAATTTTTTTTGCTCCGGGCTTTCCACTACGGTCTGGGCTAAGTAGGTCGCTACATAGTTTTGATTATTTTTGATGGTTTTTAAGGTTGATAAAACGCTTAAAGTTTTATCTTTAAAGCTAATTCAATACTATGAACTTTGATTTATTCTCCAACGCTATTTTAGAAAATGACCGAGTGCAATTGCGTCCGCTAAAAATGGATGATGTTACTCATTTATTGCCCATTTCTCTTCACGAACCCGAAACTTGGGAATTCTCGTTAGTAAAAGCCGATGGGCAGGCCAATCTCGAAAACTATATTCAATTAGCTTTGAAGGCAAAGGAAACGCAGAAAGAATCTCCTTTTATCGTTTATGATAAACAATTGGAGAAATATGCAGGAAGTACTCGTTTTTATGATATCAATTTTGAATTCAAAACGCTGCAATTGGGCTACACTTGGTACGGAAAGGATTTTAGAGGAACGGGACTCAACAAGCATTGCAAATATTTGTTGCTTCGTTTTGCTTTCGAGACTTTAGGAATGGAGCGCGTAGAATTTAGAGCCGATGCGAACAATCAACGCAGTATTGCGGCTATGAAAAGTATTGGTTGTACGGTGGAAGGTGTTTTGCGAAGTCATATGCCTACGCATACTCCCGAAATACGAAGAGATAGTATTATTTTGAGTATTTTGAAGGACGAATGGTTTGATATGGTGAAAATGAATTTGGAGCAACAATTGTAATCTCTCTCCAAAAAGGCAGGATGTTGTTCTTTAGCCCCGATTACTATGATATATACAAACTAAAAATTTATTTATTTTTTAGTTTAAAAAAAAGACATAACAAGCCTTCGAATAAGAATTACACGAAGGTTTGTTGTGCCTTTCATAAGTTATTATTATATCCTTAATTACTATTCTGAAGATTATTCAATAAAACTGACAAAGTCCTAATCGGGGCATAAGTAGCTAACTTTGATCGAAGAGAAGGTTCACTTTGTCAGTTTGGTTGTTGATTAAAAGTAATTTAAATTTATTTAGCAAATCTAAAGGATTGTAGTGGAAATCCTTTGCTGCCGGGGTTCGGCAGCAAAGATTGTAACGGAAAGCGGGACGATGCAGCCTGATAAAGCCTTTTGTATCTGCTCCTGATATAAAATAATGTTTCGATATTATTTTTTGGAATTGGGTGGTTATCCCAAAAATTGGAAATACCTTTGTGCTTTAGTTATACAATTTAACACACTTTCATATGAAAATAAATTTAAAAAGCGGGATTGAACAGCTTTTGTTCGGGATGAAACAAAACGATGTGACCGCCATTTATGGTAAACCAGATCGCAATTACAAAGACGAAGATGATAACGTGATTTTGGTGTACAACAAATTGAAAATGCGTTTGACTTTTTATCAAGAAGAAGAGTTGAGATTAGGATATATCGTGGCTTCGAGTCCAAAATTGGAATTGTTTGGCAATTTGATTATTGATAAGCCAATTACATCTGTTAAAAAAGAGTTGGCTGCAAAAGGAATAACCAAATTTACACAAGAAGAATTTGATACGTTTGAAAATTACTTCAACGAAGAGAATTGGTTTATTTTACAAACCGAATTTGAAGAAGTAGTAAAGTTTGAGATTGGTGCGATTATCAATCAAAAAGACGAATTTGACTGGAAATTTGGAAAGAAATAAATTTCTCTAAGCATAAAAAAACCGATAACATTTCATTTGTTATCGGTTTTTTTATTTTGTTACAAAAGGAAATTTACATCAAACACTATTTCAATATAGTCCAATCGTGTTTTTGTTATATCGAGCGCAGTCGAGATATAGTGAGGGTTCTCGACTGCGCTCGAACTGACAAAATGGACTATTTATAGAAGTTATTGGATTTATTTCGTTTCTGGTTTTTTATCCATTATTTCTAATTCGAATACAAGATTAGCATTAGGTGGAATTACTCCGCCAGCGCCTCTTTCGCCATAGCACAAATTAGATGGCATAATAGCAATCATTTTTTCTCCTAAATGTAACAAGCTTAACGCTTCAATAAATCCAGGAATCATTCCTTCTTTTTTGCCTGCTACGAACGGGAAAGGTTGGTAGCCATTTTGAGCAGCGCGGTTCGCATCGAATTTTCCGTAGGCTTTGTTCACCTCTTCGTAGCTACTGTCAAACATATTTCCATCTTCAAAATAACCGGCGTAGTGAAAGTAAATGGTCGACCCATCAACAGGTTTTACATCGCTTCCTTTTTGAATCACTTGGTAGATTAATCCTGAAGGTGTTTTTGTTCCGGAGGCTCTAACTGAGCTAATGTAATCGGCTTTAGCTTTTATAACTGGACCAAATTTTGCTTCATAGGCTTTTTTGGCTTCGGCTTCTAAAGCGGCTTTTTTGGCTTTATTTTCGGCATCAATAGCGGCTTGTTTTTTAGCATCCTCTGCTTTATTGGCATAATAGTCTGTGAAAACTTTAGCAGCATTGAATTTTTTTGCCAAAGCGCCTTTACGGGTAATGGTAACCTTAGTAATTACATCGTTTTGTTCAATGGTATTTACTACATTCATTCCTTCGGTTACGTGACCAAACACCGTGTGCTTTCCGTCTAGCCAAGGCGTGTCTTTGTGTGTAATAAAGAATTGGCTTCCGTTGGTAGCGGGACCTGAATTCGCCATAGATAAAATACCACCTTTGTCGTGTTTCAAATCGGTAAATTCGTCTTTGAATTTGTATCCTGGGTCACCAGAACCATTACCTTCTGGGTCACCACCTTGAATCATAAAATCTTTGATTACTCGGTGGAATTTTAATCCGTCATAAAATGGTTTTCCTTTTAATTTTTCTTTGTTTACATAAGGGTTAGTTCCTTCTGCCAAACTTACAAAATTAGCTACAGTAACCGGAGTTTTTTGAAACTCAAGCGCCAAAATAATCGTTCCTTTATTGGTTTCGATGTTGGCAAATAATCCTTCTCCAGGGGCTACTTTTGTTGGATTAATAGCAGTTTTCGCTGCTGGTTTTTTAGCAGGAGTGGCTACTTTTTTTACTTGTGCATTGATGCTTACTATCCCGAAGAATAATAAAAAAAGCAATTTTGATTTCATTTGTTTTTGATGGTTTTTTAATTGGTACTTAGTACTTAGTTCTTAGTTTTTATTCCATAGACCTTAGCTGTTGTAAATAGTGCTTAGTAATTGCTAATCACTAATTACTATTCACCAAGTGCTACATTTTTTCTAATAACTCAATTTCGAAAATAATGTTAGCATTAGGTGGAATTGGTCCTACACCTTGAGCGCCATAACCTAAATTAGATGGGATGAAAATAGTAGCTTTTTCACCAAATTTTAATTTTTCAATTCCTTCAATAAATCCGGGAATCAAACCATCTTTTTTACCATATTCAAAAGGTATTGGTAAGTATTGTTTGGCTGCGGCACGAGCGGCATCAAATTTTCCGAAAGTTTTTGAAACGCTTTCGATGCTGCTATCAAATAAAGTTCCGTTTTCTAAAAACCCAGCATAGTGAATGTACACATTGGCACCAACAGCAGGTTTTTTACCATTACTTTTTTGAGTGATTACGTATTCTAAACCTGTATTGGTTTTGGTAGCTTTTGCTTTCAAGGCTTTGAAATCAGCTACTTTTTGGTCTTGTACGGCTTTGAATTTTGCATTATAAGCGTCTAATTCGGCTTGTAATTTTTTCTGATTTTCAGCTTCAACAATATAATAATCGTGGAATGTTTTTACAGCATTGAATTTTTTCGCAGCTTCACCATTTCTGATAATGGTTACTTTTTTCATAAAGTCACCTTGCTTGATTTGGTTAACCACTTCCATTCCGTTGCCTACAACTTGACCGAAAATAGTATGTTTTCCGTCTAACCAAGGTGTTTCTAAATGAGTAATGAAGAATTGGCTACTATTGGTTGTTGGTCCATTATTGGCCATTGCTAAAACACCACCTTTGTCAAATCTAAATTCACAAAATTCATCTTTGAATTTGTAACCTGCATCACCAGAACCAGTTCCTAAAGGGTCTCCAGTTTGAATCATAAAATCTTCGATAACACGGTGGAATTTTAAACCATCATAATACGGGCGATTTTTCAAATTGGGGTCAGTAATGAATTCATTGGTTCCTTCGGCTAGTGTTACAAAATTAGCTACTGTTACGGGTGCTTTATCATAAGCAAGTTGTAAGATGATATCTCCTTTATTGGTTTCAATTTTGGCATATAAACCATCAGGCAAATCGTTTTTTTCTTCATTTTTACAAGAGAAGAAAGTCGTTAAGGCTAGTAATCCAAGAACAATTCTTTTTTTCATTTTAATAAATTGATTTTAGGTTTTTATTGATTTAGGGTATCTTTTGCAATCGTTTGTTGTTTTAATAAAGCTTTGGCTCTAAGCATTTCTTGTTTTTTTAGTTCGGCTTCGGGCATAAAATTTCGTAAAGTTACGGTGCACAATAGTGGGATGTTAGTGCCGATTTTTTTATTGTCACCGTGGTAGCCATAGCCCATATGTGAAGGAAATAAGAATACAAAAGTTTCTTTTTTACGCATCAGTTTTATTCCATCTCTTAGCCCCATCATAATGTTTTGTTTGTCTACATAATAGGTTTGAGGTTGTGTTTCTTCCTTAGTGTAAATAATATTTCCTCTCAAATCTTTTACTTCGTAGTCGTAAAAAGCTACATCTCCTTTTTTTGGTGTAAGAGTATCTTGCATATTTCTTTTCGAAAAATGGTACCAATATCCTTTTTTGGAGGCCAAGAATTCTATTCCAGCATTTTTTTTGATAACCGCTTGAATTCGGTCTTCTTCTGAAGCTACTAGTTTTTTATTGCGCTCTATTGATTTTTTCATAAAACTTCCTGAAGCTTGCGAAAGCGGTCTTCGGGCTTCTTGGTTTTGTTCACAACTCCAAAGAAAGCAAGCGAATAAAACGACTAAAAGGCTGTTTTTTATACTGTTCATACGATTATAGATTAAGTTGATGTACCAATTCTTCAAATTTAGCTACAGTAGCACTAAGCGATTCCTCAGATTTTCCTCCTGCGGCATTGATGTGGCCTCCGCCATTAAAGTGGTTTCTAGCAAATTCGTTGACATCAAAAGCACCTTGAGAACGGAAAGAGATTTTGATGATTTTTTCTTCTTGATTTTCAATAAAAATTGCCGAAAATACAATTCCTTTGATACTCAATCCGTAATTTACAATACCTTCGGTGTCGCCTTTTACAAAATGAAATTCATTCAATTCGGCTTGAGTAAGGGTAATATAAGAAGTTTGTTTCTCAGGAATCAATTGCATATTCTGCAAAGCTCTTCCCAATAGTTGCAAACGATTATAAGAGCTGTTATCGAAAAGCAAAGTTGGAATAACAGTATTTTCTACTCCTAAATCAATCAAATCGGCCACAATGCGATGCGTGTTTCCTGTTGTTTTTGGAAAACGAAAAGAGCCCGAATCCGTTAAAATACCTGTGTAAATACAAGTTGCAATGGTTTTATCTATACTTGATTTTTGACCTAAATAGGTAATGAAGTTGTAAATCATTTCGCAAGTAGAACCAAATTGCGTATCCGAATACATCACTGTGGCATAATCATCAGGTTTTTGATGATGGTCAATCATAATGAATGGAACGGTCAGTGTTTTTAAAACCGTTTCCATTTCGCCCGTGCGGTGTAAGGCATTAAAGTCTAAAGTAAAAACAAGTTCCACTTCATTTAAGATGGCAGTACATTTTTCTCTTTCTTTTTCGTAAACTTCTACCGTTTCAGAACCCGGTAACCAAGCCAGAAAATCCGGAAATTCATTGGGTGCAATTACAACGGGTTGGTGGTTGATTTTAATCAGGAAATGATACAACGCCAAGGTTGAGCCCATAGCATCGCCGTCTGGCCCTCGGTGCGGAATAATCGCAATTTTTTTTGGTGTTGCTAATAACTCTTGAACTGCTTGAATATCTTGTATTGTCATTCGTAATTTTGATTTTTTTAAAGAACACCAATTAACTGCTTCGCCTTTTCATTTTTGACCAGATTGTTTAGTTATTGGTGTTGAACTCCATTAGAGGTGATGTTCATTTCATAAGTTGCGAAATTACATTTTTTTATCTAATGTAAAAATCATTAAGAGTTATTTGGGATTTTAACGAAACGGAAGTTTTCTTCTAATGCTCTCATACAAAACTGCCTTTGGTCCTTTTACAATTTGCGATTTATAAATCCCTACTGCTCCTGAACAAAAATAGGCAATGATACACGCCAAAGCTATGTAAGCGCCACTTTCTAAGCCAAAAAGCTCTATTCCCATTAAGCTACAAGCAATAGGTGTATGCGTGGCACCAGAAAAGACAGCCACAAATCCCATTCCTGCCAAAAGCGCGATGGGCATCGGAACAACAAGCGACAGAGAACTTCCTAAAGTAGCACCTACAAAAAACAAAGGCGTTACTTCTCCTCCTTTAAATCCAGCCCCTAAGGTAAAACCAGTAAATAGAATTTTCAATAAAAAAGCATACCAAGGATTTGCCGTACTAAAAGCGTCAACAATCACTGGTACTCCTAATCCAATATAAGGTTGCACCGAAAAATTAAAAATCACCAAAGCCAAAATACAACCACCCACCAAAGGTCGAAAAGGCGAGTAAGCAATGGTTTTGTTAAATAAAAGACCCCAAAAATGAGTCGAACGCGAAAAGAGTAGTGCGGCAAGTCCAAAAAGAACGCTTGCGAAAACCGTCCAAAAAATAGTAGCAAGCGAAAATTCAGGCACAATCGGAATGGTATAGTGAGTGTGAGTTACCGGCCATAATTCAACAGTGTAATAGGCAATGAAAGCCACTGCAAAAGACAAAAACACAGTCTTAAAAGTTACTTTTTTAAAACTCAGTACTTCGATGGCAAAGATTGCTCCCGCAATTGGTGTTCCAAAAACAGAAGCAAAACCCGCGCTGATACCGAGAACCAACATAGTCTTTCGGTCAATAACAGCCCATTTAAACATACGCTGAATTCCGTCCGAAATCGCTGCTCCCATTTGCACCGCTGTACCTTCACGTCCCGCAGAACCTCCAAAAAGATGCGTGAGTAAAGTGGTAATCAAAACCAAAGGTGCCATTCTGAAGGGTATGGTTTGTTGCGGTGTGTCGTATTCTTCCAAAATTAAATTATTGCCCTTGACTACCGATTTTCCGTAGTAATGGTACAACAAGCCAATGGCAAATCCACCCAAAGGTAAGAAGCCAATAATCCAGAAATTATCCGTTCTAATTTGGGTAACTTTTTCTAAAGCCAACAAAAAAATCGCTGATGCCGACCCAGAAAAAAAGCCTACCACTACACAAACGAAAATCCATTGGAGTAGAGTAAGCCCTTTATTTTTTATCGCGTCAAAAGTCATAAGTGAGAAACAAAAGCAAATAATGTTGCTAATGTAAGCATTCAATTTAAATTTAGAATACTAATCCTTTGTATGAATTTTTTTTAAACCACATAGAAAAATAGAATTTATAGTTTTTAAAAAAGAAAAAAAAGACGTTTTACTATTCACATAGCACATCTATGTGATAAATAGAGCTATTTCTATTTTTTCTATGTTGATTTGCTTTAATCTATGATTCTATGTGGTTACTTTTTTTATTTGATTTTGCACCCAACGTGAATAGCTATTCAGCCGCAATAGCCGTAAATTCAATTTCAACCAAATATTCTGGCGCGACCAATTGATTAATGCCATAAAAACCAGTCGTAGGTTTCACCTCTTTAAAGAAAGTGGAGTGTGCTCTCGCCACATCCTCAAAAGTGCTAACATCGGTAGTAAAAATGCGAGTTCTAATCACATCTTTCATTCCCACATTCAAATCCTCCAAAACTTTTTCAACTCTTTCGAGTATGTTCAGCGTTTGCGCATACGCATCATTTGCCTTCACTTTTTCGCCATCCACAATCGCTACAGTTCCCGAAACTTCTATGATGTTTCCAATACGAACCGCACGACAGTACCCCATTTTATCCTCCCACGGTGACCCTGTCAAAATATTTTGTCTTTTCATTTTCCTAATTTAAAATTACTTTTTGGTTATTAATAGAACAACAAAACTAGGCAATCATCGTTCAATAAAAAAACGATTCGAATACGTTAAAAGTTACATTTGTTTCTTTTTTTGGAGCAGTAACAAAGCGCATTTTTGCCATCATCGTCCCGTGATACGCTATATCTTTGCCGCCGAACCCCGGCAGCAAAGGATGCCGCTCCTCCCGGGGCTAGCAGGAAACAAAGAGTCTTTTTGTATGCATCGTTCAATATGTTTCTAGGAACATCGATAACATACTTAGAAAATACCTATTAAATGTTAAGATATTTCTAATACCTTAGTATAAAATAAGAAATAAGTTAGTTTTGTAAACAGAAAGGGATTCTTCCTTTGCAATCAATCGAAATTACAAAAGCATCTTAGCGAATGAAACATTTTCTATTCCTTTTTTTATTCTTGGTTTTGGCATTCAAAGGAAATGCTCAAGCGGAGTTTGGTCCAAAATTCAAACCCATTCCTCCGGCTAAATTTCCTGCAGCGCCAAAGAAAAAAGTTATTCCTCCCGCCGAGCTGCCCAAAATAGAACAACCTAACGTGTTTAATTCTCCAGAAAATCCCAATAAAGCATCAACTTCAATCACAAAGTCAAACGATGTGGATATGTTTCCCAAAGAGAAATTCATCAACGTGGGCGAGGAGTATTTAAAAAAGATGCAAAAAGACGTCGACAAAACGTTGAACGAAAACAATATGCCTTTGCTTCGTCGTAATTTCGATTTCGGTCAAATCAATACCAAATCCAAATATGTGATTGTAAGAGTGCGAGATTTTATTTATGTAGATGGCGACTTACTTCGAATATATCAAAATGCGACAATACTCAAAGAGCAAGTTTTTCTTGGCGATTCTTTTACGGATATCAAAATTTTATTGGGTGAAGGCTTTAATAAACTAGATTTCGAGGCGCTAAATACGGGAACTAGTGGAGGCAACACCGCCGAAATCATCATTATAGACGACCAGAAAAAAGTGCTTTCCAAAAATTATTGGGACAACTTAGCCACTGGTTTTAAGGGAACTATACTGTTGGTGAAAGAATAAGATTTCATTCCTTTTTGCAAAATAAAAATTTTTCAAAATTCAATTTTTCAATTCCGAAATTTAGAAGTATTTTTGCGCATGCAACACAACGTACTTATTTTAGATTTCGGGTCGCAATACACTCAGCTTATTGCGCGAAGAGTTCGAGAATTAAACATATTCTGCGAAATCTTCCCTTACAATCACTTTCCTAGTGATTTATCATCTTACAAAGCAGTAATTCTTGGAGGAAGTCCATTTTCTGTTCGTTCAGAAGATGCTCCACATCCAGATTTATCTCAAATTAGAGGAAAACTTCCTATGCTTGCCGTATGTTACGGAGCGCAATATTTAGCGCATTTTAGCGGTGGAGAAGTAGCAGCTTCTAATACTAGAGAATATGGTAGAGCCAATTTGTCTTTCATCAAAGAAAATGAAATCTTCTTCGAAGGTGTTTCTGAGAATAGCCAAGTTTGGATGAGCCATAGTGATAGTATCAAAGCATTACCAACCAACGGTGTTAAATTAGCGAGTACTCACGATGTAGAATTTGCAGCTTACAAAATTGAAGGCGAAACCACTTATGCTATTCAATACCATCCAGAGGTTTTTCACTCTACCGATGGTTCTAAAATGTTGGAGAATTTCTTGGTAAAAATTGCCGAAGTGCCTCAAAACTTTACACCAAACGCTTTCGTAGAAGAAATTGTAGCTGAAATGAAAGAGAAAATCGGAAATGACAAGGTGGTTCTTGGTCTTTCTGGTGGAGTAGATTCTACTGTAGCTGCGGTATTATTGAATAAAGCAATTGGTAAAAACCTATATTGTATTTTTGTAAATAACGGCTTACTTCGTAAAAACGAGTTCCAAAGTGTTTTAGACCAATACGAAGGTATGGGACTAAATGTGAAAGGAGTGGATGCTTCGCAACGTTTTTATGATGCACTTGCTGGAATTACAGACCCAGAATTAAAAAGAAAAGCCATCGGAAATGCTTTTATAGAAGTTTTTGATGATGAGTCACACAAAATAGAAGATGTTACTTGGTTAGCTCAAGGAACAATTTATCCTGATGTAATTGAGTCAGTTTCGGTAAAAGGACCTTCTGCAACTATCAAATCACATCATAATGTGGGTGGTTTACCAGATTATATGAAACTGAAAATTGTAGAACCACTGCGTATGCTTTTCAAAGACGAAGTACGTCGAGTAGGAGCTACTTTAGGAATCGACCCGGAGTTATTGGGAAGACATCCTTTCCCAGGGCCAGGTTTGTCTATTCGTATTCTGGGAGATATTACTCCAGAAAAAGTACAAATTTTGCAAGATGTTGATAAAGTTTTTATCGATGGTTTAAAATCTTGGGGATTGTATGACAAAGTTTGGCAAGCAGGTGCTATTTTGTTGCCTGTAAATAGTGTTGGTGTAATGGGCGATGAGCGTACTTACGAAAAAGTAGTAGCGCTTAGAGCGGTTGAATCTACCGATGGTATGACTGCGGATTGGGTACATTTACCTTATGAGTTTTTGATGAAAGTATCTAACGATATCATCAATAAAGTAAAAGGTGTTAATCGTGTGGTTTACGATATTAGTTCGAAACCGCCAGCCACAATCGAGTGGGAATAAAATAAATTGTCGAGTTTCTTTTTTAAGAGAAATTACAATAATTAATACGAAAACGGTATCAGATTTTGGAATAAAATTTGATACCGTTTTGCTATCTTTGAACGGTACTAATTTATAATTTATTCGGATGCAATATTATAGTAAGATTTGGCTTTGTGGGTTGTTTTTTATAGGAAGTTTATTTGCTCAAGACAAAGCAATTACTCATAAAGTAGCTAAAGGCGAAACCATCGCACAAATTGCTCAGAAGTACAAAGTAAGTCCGTACGACATCTATCAATTAAATCCAGATGCTCAAGCAGGAATCAGCCAAAATACGCTTTTACTAATACCTAAAGCAGGAGCTAAAGTTCAGTCTAAAACAGTAACTAGTTCAACGGTTGTTTCTAAAAAAGTAACCCACGAGGTAGCGCCAAAAGAGACTTTATTTGGAATTCAAAAAAAGTATAATGTTACCGAAGTGGCTTTGTTCAAAGCGAACCCTTTTTTAGAAAAAGACGGTCTGCAAATTGGGCAAACACTCGTTATTCCAAATGGTGTTGTGACCAAAACCACTACAGCAACTGCTGCTCCAAAAACGGTAACTCCCGTTTTTCATTTGGTACAACCTCAAGAAACCAAGTTTTCGATTGCTAAGAAATACAATATCACCATTGAAGAATTGGAGAAAAAAAATCCAGAAGTGGTAGCCAATCTTCCAGTTGGTTTTAATTTAATAATTAAAGGAAATCGTCCTAAAGAAGTAAAAGAGATTCCCGTAGTTGCTGACAAAAAAGACCTTTCGCCTACAGTTGTTCCAAAGGCTATTGTTTCGGATTTTCAAAATTATACGGTGAAACCAAAAGAAACCTTGTATAGTTTGACCAAAACTTCAGGTTTGTCACAAGAAGAGTTGATAGCTTTAAATCCTGAATTAAAAAATGGCGTTCAAGAAGGAATGGTGATTAAGTTGCCAGCAGCAGTAAAGCTGATAGCACAACAAGAAGCTAAAAAAAGCATTACTCAATTGAGTAAACAAAGTGCCGCTGATAGAAAAAAGTTGGTTTTGTTGTTGCCTTTCAATATCGCAAAAATTGAAAGTGATACCGTTAACTCAACCGTTGAACGTTTAAAGAAAGACAAGTTTTTGAATATGACTTTGGATTTCTACTCGGGTGCTTTGATTGCTATAGATTCTGCCAAGCAATTAGGAATTGATGTGGATGTTCAGGTTTTTGATTCTCAAGAAACCAAAATGAGTTCTCAGGTTCCGTCATTAATCAAAAATAACAATATAGAAAATGCACAAGTAGTTATTGGTCCGTTTTATCAAAATAATGTGGAAAAAACAGCTGAATTACTTAGCGGGACTGATGTTGCGGTAATTTCTCCATTATCAAAAGAAACTGGAAAAGCATTTCCTAATTTATATCAATCTATTGTTTCGGCCGATGTAATTAAAAATGCGGCTTTTGATTTTATGAAAAGCAAGGAGGGTAATATAATTGCGGTTGTAGATAAGAAAAAAGAATCCGCAAGAAGCTATTTTAACCAATTCCAAAAAGAGGTGAAAATTGCACCACTTACCCCTGCAGGTGGTTTAAATGTTGAGGCTTTGAAAGGTTTGTTGGATAAAGATAAAATGAATTATGTCATTTTAGAAACAGGAAGCACAATGTTAATTAAATCTACCATTGCAACACTTTTGGCGGTTATGAAAACTCACAAAGTGCAATTGGTAACTTTAGAGCCTAATCCTACTTTGGATACAGACGAAATTTCATTTGCTAATTTGGTAAAATTAAAGTTGATGTATCCATCGGCTATTCGTGAAAATGAAACAGATGAAGCTCGCATTTTTGAACAAAAATACCGCAAGGAAAACAAAGTGTACCCAAGTTCATTTGCTACAAGAGGTTTTGATCTTACGTTTGATACGCTAATGCGAATGGCTCAGGACAAAACGTTTCAAGAAACCATTGAAAGTGCTGCAACGGAACAAGTAGAAAACCGTTTTGAATACTACAAAAAAGAAGAGGGTGGCTATACAAATAAAGGTGTTTATATCTTGTATTACGATTCGGATATGACGATTAAACAAGCCAATTAGTTTTTATTTTGGATGAAAATCAAAAACACTTGATTCAATTGGCACACACTAAAATGCCTTTTGGAAAATATGAAGGTTGGTATCTTATTGATATCCCTGAATATTATATCGTTTGGTACAGAAATAAAGGATTTCCCAAAGGTGTTTTGGGCGAACAACTGCAATTAATTTATGAATTAAAAGCCAACGGATTAGAAGATTTAATTCGGAACATAAAAAAGAAATACCCTAAACCATAAAAGTGACACCTCAGGAATTAGAGCAATACTTTAGCTAGTATTCTAAATCCTGAGGTGTCTTTTTTATTGTGGTTAAATTCTAAAAATCTCCCGAATGAAGCAGGTAAGTATTCCAATTAAATTTGTACTTTTGCCACGTTTTTTTACACAACTACATTACAAACAACAACAGAATGAATCAAACGAAATATATTTTTGTTACAGGCGGTGTGACTTCTTCATTAGGAAAAGGAATTATAGCGGCATCATTGGCGAAATTATTACAAGCAAGAGGGTATCGAACAACTATTCAAAAATTCGACCCCTATATTAATGTTGACCCAGGAACACTTAATCCTTACGAGCACGGAGAATGTTACGTAACCGATGATGGAGCCGAAACAGATTTAGATTTAGGTCACTACGAACGTTTCTTAAACGTGCCTACTTCTCAGGCGAATAACGTTACTACTGGTAGAATTTACCTTTCGGTTATTGAAAAAGAAAGAAGAGGAGAATTTTTAGGAAAAACAGTTCAAGTAGTTCCTCATATTACCAATGAAATTAAAGACAGAATGCAATTGCTTGGTAAATCAGGTGATTATGATATTGTCATTACAGAAATTGGTGGAACTGTAGGAGATATCGAATCTTTACCATACATCGAGTCTGTTCGTCAGTTGGTTTGGGATTTAGGAGAAAACAATGCTATTGTTATTCATTTGACGTTAGTTCCTTACTTAGCAGCAGCTGGGGAATTGAAAACTAAACCTACTCAACACTCTGTTAAAACATTAATGGAGAGCGGAATTAAAGCTGATATTTTAGTGTGTAGAACAGAACACGAAATTGCAGACGATATTCGCAACAAATTGGCTTTGTTTTGTAATGTAAAAAGAGAAGCTGTTATTCAATCTATTGATGCTTCTACTATTTATGAAGTACCTAATTTAATGTTAGAAGAAGGTCTAGATGTAGTAGCCTTAAAGAAATTAGACTTACCTAAAAAAGCAGCTCCAGATTTAAAAAATTGGAACACGTTCTTGAAACGTTTAAAAAATCCTAAGCATACCGTAAATATTGGTTTGGTTGGGAAATATGTCGAAATGCAAGATTGCTACAAATCTATTTTGGAAGCTTTTATTCACGCAGGAGCAGCGAATGAAACAAAAGTAAATGTGATTTCGATTCATTCAGAGCATTTGGACCCTTCAAATATTGCTGAGAAATTAGCTGGTTTGGATGGGGTTTTAGTAGCACCAGGTTTTGGAGAAAGAGGAATCGAAGGAAAAATAGAAGCAGTGCGTTATGTTCGTGAGAATAACATTCCATTTTTTGGTATTTGTTTAGGAATGCAAATGTCGATTATAGAATATTCAAGAACTATTTTGGGTTACAAAGACGCCAATTCTACTGAAATGAATGAGAATACGACTCACCCAGTTGTGAATTTGATGGAAGACCAAAAAACAGTAACGGATAAAGGAGGTACAATGCGTTTAGGAGCTTGGAAATGTGAAATAAAACCAGACTCATTAGCACACAAAATATATGGTAAAACCGAAATTTCGGAGCGTCACCGTCACCGTTATGAGTACAATAGTGCTTATGTAGAGCAATTGCAAAAAGCTGGTTTGATTGCTTCTGGGGTGAACCCTGATACTGGTTTGGTAGAAATCGTTGAGATTGAAAATCATCCTTTCTTTATAGGTGTTCAATACCATCCAGAGTATAAAAGTACGGTTGCGAATCCTCACCCAATTTTTGTGAGTTTTGTTGCCGCAGCAGTAAAAGCCAAAAAGAAATAATACAATAGTTGTAACAAAGCATTTAAGTTGTATTCTAACACTAAACTGGAGTAAACTGCTTCAGTTTTGAATTTTGAACATAGATAATAATGGAAGAAAAAAAGATTGACATTAATTCAATTATCGGTTTTATATTGATTTTTGGAATTTTGGTTTGGATTATGTACCAAAACCAACCCGATCCTAAAGTTGTTGCGGCTGAAAAAGCCCAAAAAGAATTGGTTTTAAAAGCTCAAAAAGCAAAAGAATTGGCGAATAAAGCAGTTGAAAAAGCAACTGTTGCGGTAGCTACTGGCGATTCTACTCAATTGGTAGCTTTGCAAAAAACATTAGGAAATTTTGCTTATTCTGCGACGTTACCTTCTGCAAAAAATGATTTTACTACGATTGAAAATGAAGTGATAAAATTAAAAATTGCTAATAAAGGTGGTTATATCGCTGAGGCAACTTTGAAAAACTTTGAAAAATTCAAAAAAGGTTCTGGTCAGTTGGTAGAATTGATAAAAAATAATAATGCTAATTTGAATATTGTTTTGCAAACCAATGACAACCGAACTTTAAATACCAAAGACTTGTTTTTTGAGCCTACTTTAACCAAAATAGGAGCGGATCAAGTGTTGTCTATGAAGTTAAAGTCAGGTCCAAATTCATTTTTAGAATATAAATACGTAGTGAAACCAAACGATTATATGATTGGTTTTGATGTGCGTTCTCAAGGCTTGAACCAAGTATTGAATACTGCTAAGCCATTGGATTTAGAATGGGATTTGAAAGCTTTCAGAAATGAAAAGAGCATATCTTACGAAAATAAATATACTGAGATTTATTTTGAACATAAAGAGGGTAAAGTTGATTATGCTGGATTAGGTGCTAAAGAAGAAGAAACTCTTGAAAAGCCTACATTTATAGCTTTCAAACAACATTTCTTTACTTCTATATTGGTTTCTAAAACACCTTTTGAGAAAGCGCAATTGGTTTCTACCAATCTTATGAATGATGAAAAAGTAGACACTACTTTTACAAAATCATTCAAAGCGAATTTACCTTTGGCTTTTACTAATGGAGAGCTTGATTATAAATTAAATTGGTACATAGGACCTTCTGATTATAAGACTTTAGCACATTACGATCAAAATCTAGAAAAAATCATCACTTTAGGTTGGGGAATCATTGGTTGGATCAACCGTTTTATCTTTGTGCCTTTATTTGGTTTCCTAGGTTCTTATATTGCTTATGGTATTGCGATTATTCTTTTTACGATTTTAATAAAATTGGCAATGTCGCCTATTACTTTCAAATCGTTCTTGTCACAAGCCAAAATGAAAGTATTGCGTCCAGAAATTGCTGAATTGGGTGAGAAATTCAAAAAAGACCCAATGAAAAAGCAACAAGAAACAATGAAGTTGTACAACAAAGCTGGAGTAAATCCTATGGCGGGTTGTATACCAGCATTGATACAAATGCCTTTCTTGATGGCTTCGTTTCAGTTTTTTCCTTCAGCTTTTGAGTTAAGACAACAAAAGTTTTTATGGGCAGATGATTTGTCTTCTTTTGATGAAATTGTAAAATTACCGTTCCATATTCCATTGTATGGAGATCATATTAGTTTGTTTCCAATTTTGGCAGCGATTGCAATTTTCTTCTATATGAAAATGACTTCAGGAGATCAACAAATGGCAGCACCGCAACAAGAAGGTATGCCAGATATGGCCAAAATGATGAAGATTATGATCTATGTTTCGCCATTGATGATGTTATTCTTCTTTAATAGTTATGGAGCAGGTTTGAGTTTGTATAACTTCATTTCCAACTTAGTTACTATTTTAATTATGTTGGTAATCAAAAGATATTTTATCGATGGAGATAAAATTCACGCTCAAATCCAAGAAAATAAATTGAAAGAGCCTAAAAAACAAGGAAGATTCCAACGCAAATTACAAGAAGCAATGGAACAAGCTGAAGCTCAAAAAGCGGCTCAACAAAAGAAAAAATAAGTATTTTCAAATTCTGTTTATAAAAAAAACTTCCGCCAAAAGCGGAAGTTTTTTTGTTTTTAGAAATAATCACTTTTACAAAGTTGGTAGTAAGACTTTGTTTACTGCGTGGATAATTCCGTTTGAACATTGTACATCAGTTAAAACAATATTTGTTACTCTTGCTTGTTCATCTGTAATTGTTGTGCCAGAAAACTTTAAAATTCCTGTTTCTAAAGTAGGTGACGATGCAGGAATTCCTGTAGATAGTACATTTGCTCCACCAATAACATGATAAGTTAATACTGCAGTTTTTTGAGCACTTGTTAACCCACCGTACAGACTTGTAGTTGCTGTATCAAATGCAGAATTTAAAGGTGCAAAAACTGTGAAAGGTGATGGTGTTGCGCTACTACTTAATGTTGTAATTAAATTTTGCGTAGTTAATAATGTTGCCAACGTAGAGAAATTAGGATTAGCTGTTGCATGTGTAACAATTGTTGGCAAACCAATTACTGCATCCACTACGTGTATAACCCCGTTCGAAGCCATTACATCAGCTGTTGTAACTGTGGCAACACCGTTTAATTTTACTCCAGAAGTTAAGTCCACATACATACTTAAAGTATTTGTTGTAGATGCTCCTCCTTTAGCAAGTGTTTTAATGTATCCTGTTTTCAAATCGGTTGATTTGGCTGTACCGCTTACTACGTGATTTAATAAAATTTGTGTCAAAAGATCTTTTGGTACATCATTAACGGAAGCGAATTTATTATCGCTTAAGAATTTTGTAAATGCTGCATCTGTTGGAGCAAATACTGTAAAAGGACCTGTTCCTTGAAGTGTAGCTGCTAACTCTGCTCTCGTTAACGCTTGTACTAAAATTTTTAAATTTGAATTTTTTACTGCAATACCTGTAATGGTATTGTCTACCGGTTTAGGGTTGTCATCATCATTGTCGCAAGATACAGCGAATGATAAAAATGCAATACAAGCCAAAGCCATTTTTAATTTTGATGCAATTTTCATAATCTTTTTTTTTAATTGAGTTAGAGTTAATGTTATTTTGTTGTTCAAAGTTATTTAATAAAGATTAAACAAAATTTAATTTTATATATTGATTAATACTTGTTTATAGGTGATAATTAAATGATTTAAAGCTTATCAAGTGTTTTTTGTTTATTTTAATAGTATTATTGTTAAACAAATATTAATAATCGCAAAGTCTTGTTACTTTAGCTTCATTTATTACTTTTGGTAGTGAATAGTACTGAGAACAATTTTTAGAACATTTAGCAGTTGTATATTTTTATTTCTGATAGTTTTTTAACAATGATAAATTTTTAAAATATGATTAATAAGGGATTGTTTTTGATTTTATTTTTCCAGATTTCAGCCTTGTTGGCACAAGGGACTACCAATCAATTGGATAGTGAGGGTAAGAAAAATGGACTTTGGAGAGGGTATTATGAAGAATCCAAAAGGTTGCGTTATGAAGGAACTTTTTTGCACGGTAAAGAAGTAGGTGTTTTTAAATATTTTGATGATACGAAAGCAGCAGATGTGATTGCCACTCGCGAGTTTAACGAAAAAGACAATTCAGCGTATACTATTTTTTACAATCAAAATAAGTTTAAGGTAAGTGAAGGCAAGGTGGTTAATAAACTCTTTGAAGGAGAATGGATTTATTATCACTTCAATTCGAAAGAGATAATGACAAAAGAATTTTATGATAAAGGAAAATTGTCAGGATTGAGAACGGTTTATTTTCCTGATGGTAAAGTAGCTGAAGAAACTCACTACGTAGATGGACTTAAACACGGGAGTTGCAAAATTTATTCTGATAAAGGTATCGTTTTAGAAGAAACAGTTTATCAAAAGGGACAATATAATGGCCCTGCGATTTTTAGAGATACTAATGGTTTTATTGCTTCCAAAGGAAATTTTGTGTTGGGTAAAAAAGAGGGTGTTTGGGAGTTTTATGAAAAAGATAAGTTAGTGAAGAAACGAAATATGAGTTATCCTGAAGGCCTTACCAAGCGTAAAAAGAATTAACTTTTGCTTAGATAATTTCTGTGCTAAATGTTTTGTAACTTTGCACCCTATTTTAAAAAAGGGTTTTGATGAAAAAGAGAGTAGTTGTTGGTCTTTCTGGAGGTGTAGATTCTAGTGTTGCGGCTTATTTGTTGCAACAAGAAGGATATGAAGTTATTGGGCTATTTATGAAAAATTGGCACGATGACTCAGTAACAATATCCAATGAATGCCCTTGGTTAGAAGATAGCAATGATGCTTTATTGGTAGCCGAAAAATTAGGAATCCCTTTCCAAACGGTTGACCTTAGTGAACAATACCAAGAAAAGATTGTGGATTACATGTTCAGTGAATATGAGAAAGGACGTACTCCAAACCCTGATGTATTGTGTAATCGCGAAATTAAATTTGCTGTTTTTTTAGAAATTGCTTTGAGTCTAGGAGCAGATTATGTGGCTACTGGACATTATTGCCAAAAGCGAACTACAGAAATAGACGGGAAACCCTTGTATCACCTTATCGCAGGTGCTGATACTAACAAAGATCAATCTTATTTTTTATGTCAATTGTCGCAAGAACAGTTGGCTAAATCTTTGTTTCCAATTGGTGCATTAACGAAACCTCAAGTTCGTGAAATAGCAGCCGAAATGGAATTGGTTACCGCAGAGAAAAAAGATTCTCAAGGTTTATGTTTTATTGGTAAAGTACGTTTACCAGAGTTTTTACAACAAAAATTGCAACCCAAAGAAGGTCAAATTATCCAAATAGACAAAAATCACAGTGTGTATTCATCCTCTGATGAAACTGAGACTCTTGATTCTTTGTCTCATAAAATCACTTACACTCCAGAAATGGGCAAGGTAGTTGGGAAACACCAAGGCGCTCATTATTTTACAGTTGGTCAAAGAAAAGGGCTTAACGTTGGTGGTACAACAGAGCCTTTGTTTGTTATCGCTACTGATGTGGTGACCAATACAATTTACACAGGCTTGTCTAGCAATCATCCTGGATTGTTTAGAAGAGGATTGTTTATTGATGCCTCTGAAACACATTGGATTCGTACCGATTTAGCCTTGTCAGTGGGTGAGTCTAAAGAAGTAATGGCGAGAATTCGTTACCGTCAGCCGTTGCAAAAAGCCACGTTGCATCAAGAAGAAAAAGGAATGTATGTGATTTTTGATGAACCACAATCGGCTATTACTGAAGGACAATTTGTGGCTTGGTACCAAGAGGACGAATTGTTAGGCTCTGGGGTTATAGCTTAGTTTTTAGTTGTTAGTTGTTAGTCCTTAGTTATTAGTGATTGGTCTTTAGTAAAAACCATAAAAAAATCTTCTGAAAAAAAGATAGTGTCGCCTAGCCCCTATGGGAGGGAATATCCTTTTTATCCTTTTTCTGGATAAAAAGATAGGAAGGACAGCGGGACCAAACGTGATGAATTCCCAAATTTTGTGCTCCTAAAAACACTTAAAATTATAATTTATAATGATTTTTTGAGTACATTTCGGCATGAAAAAAATAGTTTTTTTATTTTTCTTATTCCAATCTTTTTTGGTTTTTTCACAACAAGATGCTTGGGTGTATTTTGGTGATAAAGCCAATGTTCAAAACTATTTAGACAATCCTCAATTGATGCTTTCACAACGTGCTATTGATAGAAGAACGCGACAAAAAATTGCCTTTGACAGCAAGGATGTTCCCATTCCAGCTTCGTATATAAAAGCTGTAAAAGAGTCGGCGGGAATCACAATTATGGGGCAATCAAAATGGCTAAATGCGTTGCATGTTCGAGGTACTCAAGCGGATATTACTTCTCTTAAAAATTTAGCTTTTGTTACTAAGATTAGCTTCGCGGATAAGTCCTTAAATGCTACAGGGAAAACAATAGCTGTGTCAAAATCACAGCAAATTCAAAAAAAATATAACACTGCTATTACGTATAATTATGGCACTTCAGCTAATCAAATTCAGATGTTGAATGGTCATTTATTGCATCAGCAAAATTATACGGGGAGTGGTAAAATTATAGCAGTTTTGGATGCTGGATTTCCTGGCGTAGACACCCAATTGCCGTTTAAAAAATTGAGAGATAATAATCAGATTTTGGGCGGATACAATTATGTGAATAGAAGTTCTAACTACTATACGGGAGATAATCACGGTACGTTGGTGCTTTCTACTATGGGCGGGAATCAAGACCAAGCTTTGGTCGGAACGGCTCCTGATGCGTCTTATTATCTTTTTGTTACAGAGAATGATGCATCAGAAAATCCTATTGAAGAAACGCTTTGGGTAGAAGCTGCAGAGAAAGCAGATAGTTTGGGTGTGGATATCATTAATAGTTCGTTAGGTTATTTTGATTTTGATAATTCTAAATATAGCTATACTTATGAAGATATGAATGGCGCAACAACATTTATTAGCCGAGGAGCCGAGATTGCTTTTAGTAGAGGAATGCTTGTGGTGGCTTCTGCGGGAAATTCAGGGAACACAACTAATCCCAATATTGCTGCTCCAGCAGATGCAGTTTCTGTTCTTACGATTGGAGCAGTAACAGCCAGTAAGTCCAGAGCTTCTTTTAGTTCGATTGGTCCCTCGTTTGATGGTAGGGTTAAGCCAGAAGTGATGGCGCAAGGACAAGCTTCTGTTGTTTCGGATGAATTTGGGAACATTGGTACGGCCAACGGAACTTCTTTTTCGAGTCCAATTCTAGCAGGAATGGTGGCGTGCTTATGGCAAGCTTTACCCGATAAAACCAATAAAGAAATCAGAGATTTGATTATTCAATCTGCCGATAAATATTTGACTCCAACGCCACAACTGGGCTATGGAATTCCGGATTTTAGTGCGGCTGTAAATAAAGGACTTCTAGCGACAATAGACATTCAGATTGCTTCATTTTCTTTGTATCCCAATCCTGCCAAAGGAACGGTTTATGTGACTTTGCCTTCGACAGTAGACGAGGTGCACCTTACTATTTATTCTTTATTGGGACAAAAAATAATGGAAGTACCTTTTACAAAATCAACACCTTCTTTTTCTGTAGAAACCTTGTGGAATGGAGTATACTTGTACACTATTCAAGGAGGAAATTTTTCAGCTCAAGGAAAAATCATCAAATATTAATTTACAATTCAATGAATTCAATTATAAAGCTTTTTGGCATTCAATATCCAATCATTCAAGGAGGAATGATATGGAACAGTGGTTATAAATTGGCAAGTGCCGTTAGTAATGCTGGAGGATTAGGCATCATTGGTGCTGGTTCTATGTATCCTGAGGTGCTTAGAGAACACATACAAAAATGCAAGAAGGCGACAGATAAGCCTTTTGGCGTGAATGTTCCCATGTTGTATCCTAATGTGGAAGAAATAATGAATATCATTGTAGAAGAAGGTGTAAAAATTGTTTTTACTTCAGCTGGAAATCCAAAAACTTGGACCGCTTTTTTGAAAGAAAAAGGAATTACAGTAGTACACGTGGTGAGTAGTTCGGTGTTTGCTTTGAAAGCCCAAGAAGCAGGAGTTGATGCTGTAGTTGCCGAAGGTTTTGAAGCTGGAGGACACAATGGGCGAGAGGAAACTACGACATTGACTTTGATTCCGATGGTGAAGCAAAAGATAAACATTCCGTTGATTGCTGCTGGTGGAATTGCCACTGGAAGAGGAATGCTTGCGGCAATGGCTTTGGGCGCTGATGGTGTTCAAGTAGGAAGTCGTTTTGCTGCTTCGGTAGAATCATCAGCTCACCATAATTTTAAAGAAGTAATCGTCAAAGTAAAAGAAGGGGATACGCAATTAACATTAAAAGAATTAGCGCCTGTTCGTTTGGTGAAAAATAAGTTTTACAATGATGTTCAGGAACTGTATGCAAAATGTCCTACCAAAGAAGATTTAGTTGCATTGCTTGGTAGAGCCCGAGCCAAGCGCGGGATGTTTGAAGGTGATTTGGTCGAGGGCGAATTAGAAATTGGTCAGATTGCGGGATTAATTACCGAAATTCAACCTGTAAAAGAAATAATAGATACTATGATTGCCGAGTTTAAACAAGCCCAAATTGAAATCGGACAATTCCAATTTTAACTCCAACCCCAAACGCCTCCTCATGTCAAAACCTACTATTTTATTTTTGTCTTTTGTCCTATTTTTTTGTTTTCAGCTGTCTAATGCTCAAACCTATAAGTTTCAAACTTCAGGCTACAGTATTTTAGAGAAAAACGAAAAAGGAAAATGGGGAGATTGGTCCGAATTGGATTTAATCAATATCCCAATTACGTTAGATACATCTAAACATCGAATTGTAGTCTACACCCCAATGCTTCAATTGTATAACATTCTTTCGTATGCAGAAATTGAAGAAAACAAAACCGATATCATTTATTCTTTTGAATGCAAAGACGAAAATGGTGATTCCTGCACTTTGATGATTATTACTCGCAAACAACAAGGCAATCGCAAGCAGTTGTACATCAACTATGAGAATAGGATTTATTTGTATAATATTTAGTCCTTAGTGATTAGTCCTTAGTGAAAAGTAATTAGCATTAAAACCAAAAACTATAAACCAAAAAACACAAACCAAAACCCTTACTCTTTTTCAATATCTTTTATAAACTCATCATATTCGAGATAGAAAAGTTCTAAAGCATTCATTTTTTCGAAGAAAAAGTCAAAAATGTAGTCCCAGTGATTGCGGTTACTCATACTGTACCCATTTTTTTCAACCCAAATGCGGCTGATGGTTTTGCCATTTTCTAATGTGTAGTCTTTTTCAAAAACCAAATCTTTGATGAATTCATCTTCCAAAATACCTTTCAAAGCTTCGATTTTTTCGAAATATTGAGAACGTAAGTCATCATTTCGGTGTTCGATATCAATGAGTACTTGGGCTTTTTTATTATCTGCAAAAAATTTAAAAGAGAAATCTTTAATTTTTGTATCATACAACACCCATTTTCTTGGGTATTTCTCGGCGAAGGCCACCCAAAAATCGTGTTTTAATCGTTGATTTTCTGCTTTACTGTACATTTGAATTGAATTTAGAAAGTTTGGTTTGTATTCCAAACAAAACTATAGTATATTTATTGGAATGCTTGCAAAAATAAGTTTTACCTATGAATTTTCAAGATTTTCAGCAATATATCCCTCAAATACTTGAGGCTCCGCTTCCTGCTTTTGCTTCACATATAAAAATGGCGCCAAAAGAACGAATCGAATCCTTGAAAGCGTTTAGTTATGCAGATAAAAATCCACGAAAAGCTGCGGTTTTGATGTTGTTGTATCCAAAACAAGAGCAAACGCATTTGGTACTGATTGAAAGAAATTCTTATGAAGGTGTACATTCGGCTCAAATTGCTTTTCCCGGAGGTAAGTTTGAAAATGAAGATGTAGAATACGAAACTACGGCTTTGAGAGAATCCGAAGAAGAAATTGGAGTTTCGCGTGAGCAAATAAAAGTAATAAGACCTTTTTCTCCTTTGTATATTCCGCCTAGTAATTTCTTAGTGCATCCTTATTTAGGTATTGCAAAAGAGACCCTAAATTTTGTATTAGAACCGAAAGAGGTGGCGAGTATAATTGAATTACCATTGTCTGATTTTTTAGGTGATGCGCTTTTGCATGAGACTAAACTGACGACTTCTTATGCTACTAATATTGCAATTCCAGCTTTCAAAATCAACGAACATATAGTTTGGGGGGCTACAGCTATGATGCTGAGTGAGTTAAAAGAAGTCTTGCATTTTGTGCTTAAAAAATCATAAATAAGCGCTGTTTTTCTTGATTTATTGTAAATTTATTGCAAGTTTAGCGTTTTCTAAACGTTAAGAAAATATGTCGTATCTTTGCACTCCAATTTCAAAAAAGAATTATTATGGGATTATTTAAAAGGAATCCTTTTGGTCATATCCTTTTTATAAAGAAATGGTTAATCCGAATTTTTGGTGTTGTTACCCATAGAAGGTATCGTGGTTTCAATGAATTACAAATAGAAGGTTCAGAAATTATTCGAAATTTACCAGATAGTAATGTGTTGTTTATTTCCAATCATCAAACCTATTTTGCCGATGTTGTAGCTATGTTCCATGTGTTTAACGCAAGTTTGAGCGGAAGAGATGACAGTATTAAGAACGTTTGTTATTTGTGGCAACCCAAAATGAATATATACTATGTTGCCGCTAAAGAAACGATGCATGCTGGACTTTTGCCAAGAATTTTGGCCTATGTAGGTGCAATAACAGTAGAAAGAACTTGGCGTTCCAAAGGAAAAGATGTTACCGAAAAAAGAGAAGTAAATCCTAATGATACCGAAAATATCAAGATTGCTTTGGCAGATGGTTGGGTGATAACGTTTCCTCAAGGTACTACAAAATCATTTAAACCCGTTCGTAAAGGAACAGCGCATATCATCAAAGAACACAAACCTATTGTAGTTCCGATTGTAATTGATGGCTTTAGACGTTCTTTTGATAAAAAAGGTTTGCGATTAAAAAAGAAAGGAATCTTGCAATCGTTCATCATCAAAGAACCTTTAGAGATTGACTATGAAAACGAAACAATTGAAGAGATTGTAGAAAAAGTAGAATACGCAATCGAGCAACATCCTTCCTTTTTAAAAGTTATTCCTGCCGAAGAATTAGAAGCTCAAAAAGAATTGGATAAAATGCGAAAATGGGAATATTAATATAAAAAAAGCGGTCAAAATTTTGACCGCTTTTTTTATAAATCTATTTTCTTCAATTCTTTGTAATTGTCAAGTAATCGTTTCAATAATCGACCGTATACGATGCGATAAAACAACCAGAACAATCCAAAAATGATAAGAATAAACGTCAATAAGAATAAAAAAGTGAAGGCTAACATACCATAATTATCTCCAATTTGATTGGCTAATTTTACCGAATCTGGATTGTACTTAAAGGAGATAAAAGTAAAAATAAAAAACAAAACAACTATTTGTCCTAGATTATAGTATACATAATAGTTAACCGTTTTTCTGGTTTTAATAATATCTCGCATCAATTGTTTTGTAGATACTGTGGTCGAGATGATTTTGTAGTTTTTATAAAACAAGTATATGAAAGTCAATAATATTAGATAATTGAAATTGTCATAAATTTTAAAATACAAAGAAAACTCTTCGTGATTCATTCTTTTAAAATCATCATCAATATTTATTCCAAGGCCAATTACAAACCAAAACACCAATTCCAAAACACTCAATATCAAAATCCACTTCACAATCGAAGAAGATTTTTTATGAATCATTTTGTAAATGTCCTTTTCGGTCACCTGTTCAAAAGAAGCTTCGTTCTTTTGCCAATCTTTTTTTAACAAATCCAGTTCTTTCATTAGGCTAATGGATTTAGTATTTTTTTTAATTTTCCTTTAATTCTGTTCATTTTAACTCTTGCGTTGACCTCGCTAATCCCTAATGTTTCGGATATTTCGGTGTAATCTTTGTCTTCTAGATACATAAAAATTAATGCCTTTTCAATATCGTTCAATTGGTACACGGCTTGGTACATTAATTTTAATTGTTCTTCCTCTTCATAATCATATTCGACCTCTGGAGTATAATGTTGTCTGGCTTCAAATTCAGTTGTGGCCACCGAGCGTTTGTCTTTGCGATACAAAGTTATGGCTGTATTTAGCGCGACTCGATAGGCCCAAGTAGAGAACTTACTGTCTCCTCTAAACTTGGGAAAAGCTTTCCATAACTGAATGGTGATTTCTTGAAACAAATCCTTATGCGCGTCCTCACCAGAAGTATACAACCTACAAATCTTGTGGATGATATTCTGGTTCGCCTGCAATTGTGATACAAAGGATTGTTCTAAATTATCGGACATATAGACATTAGTGGTTCAAAACTGATTTTTGTTACAAATAAAACTATTTTTTTTAAGGAGCACAACTTTTGGGAATACCAAGACGAGTCGTCCCGCTTTCCGTTACAATCTTTGTCGGCTGAACCCCAGCCCACAAATGATTTTTACTGCAATCGGGGCTATTCTACACGTTCTGTTTTCATAAGAAATAAGACTTACAACGAATGTTGCTTAAAATAATTTACCATCAAATCCACATATTTACTATAGCCTTCCATTCCATCTTTTTGTTGGTTCATTTTTAGGAAGTTGTCGTAAAAAATATGAAATCCTTTGTCGATAAAAGTGTCGTATTGTTTCCAAAAGGTTTCACTTTCCTTAAAGTTGGCTAGTACTCCAGGATGAATTGTTTTTAAAAAGAGCGCCACTTTTCTTTCATCACGTGCTTGCCAATTTCGCAAACAATAGCGCAAAGCCAAACTGTATCCCGAATATTGAATGTAAGCGTCTTTATTTTTTATCGAAGCCAAAAAACCAATAAAATTGCACTCACTTTCACTGGCAAAACCTATTTGATGCGCCATTTCGTGATTGGCAGTCATTGGAAAACTATACAAAGGTCCCAAACCATTCACTTGTGCTTCATTGGTAAACGGATTCAAATAGCCACCAAATCCCATATACGTCAGCGGAATACTAAAAAGCGATTTCTTGATACTCAAATGGCTATATCGAAACATCGAATGTTCTCGAGCCAAGTTTTGGTATCCATTCGTATTCATTTGAAACAATTGAGATTTGGAATAAGGGACAATTACTTTTCGATTTTTGTCTTTCATTAGTTTCAACTGAATCGCATTGGTTTTGGCAATTAGCTTTTGAGTAAAAAAAGCTAAATCTGCATCCGAATACTCTCTTTCAATTTTCATTTTTTCATACAACGGTTCTCGATAGTAATTGAGTCCCCAAAGCAAATGAAAAAGAAAATAAACCACCGATAAAAAACTTAAAATAGAAAGCGATATTGCTTTCCATTTTTGTCTTGGTGCTACACTTTGGATTGTTTTATTTTTTTTGAGTAGCCAAAACCAATGAATCGCCCAAATAATTAGCAAAGCATACAACACATCGCCCAACGAAAAAGGAACTTTCCCTAAACTGATTCGTAAATTATTCGAGATAAAGATATAGAGGCCATTGCTGTACCAACGTTCGATGAATTCTGGAAAAAATCGGATGATTTTTAATACTAGAATCTGAAATACGAGGAATAGCGGTAAAAGGTATTTTCTTTTCAAGGCTTGACTTTTGGCATAAAAATAAGGATTAAATCCGTCGTGCACTTTCTTTTTTTGTAAATTTGAACCTTAAAATACTTCACTATGGAAACTATTGCTGATAGAATTACAATTGACGATAGAATTTGCAACGGAAAACCTACCATAAGAAACAAGAGAATTACCGTTAATACTATTCTTGGGTTTTTGAGTTCTGGAGATTCAAGAGAAGAAATTTTGTTGCAATATCCAAGCCTCGAAAACGAAGATATTGATGCCTGTCTTAAATTTGCATCCGAATTAATGAATAGAAATTTCACTATTAAAGAGGTTGCCTAAATGCCGAAATTTTTAATAGACGTTAATTTACCATATCACCTTTCCATTTGGAATTCGGATAATTTTATTCATCAAAAGAATATTAACGATGAGTGGTTTGATGAACAAATTTGGGTATATGCAAAGGAAAACAACCTCACTATAATTACCAAAGATGTTGATTTTTCCAATAAAATGATGTTAAACAATCCTCCTCCAAAAGTAATTCATATCCGATTTGGAAATATGAAGATGAAAGATTTTCACGAGAACATTTGCAAAGTTTGGGATAGTGTTTTAGAAATGAACGCTACTCACAAATTAGTCAATGTTTTTAAAGATAGGATAGAGGGAATCGAATAAGTAACAATACAAACAATGAGTCAAGAAATAAGAAATTTAGAGCCTAAAGCACTTTGGAATCAATTTGCTGATTTGAATGCCGTACCACGTCCTTCTAAAAAAGAAGAGCAAGTAATCCAATTTATGAAAGATTTTGGGAATCGTTTGGGGTTAGAAACCTTTGAAGACGACATCCGAAATGTAATCATTCGCAAACCGGCTACTCCAGGAATGGAAAACTGTAAACCTATCGTGTTGCAAGGCCATTTGGATATGGTACACCAAAAAAACAACGATACCGTTTTTGATTTCGAAACTCAAGGAATCGATATGTATGTCGATGGTGACTGGGTTCGTGCTAAAGGAACTACTTTGGGAGCCGATAACGGTTTGGGTGTAGCGGCAATTATGGCTGTTTTAGAAAGTACTGATATTCCACATCCTGCTATTGAAGCCTTGTTTACTATTGATGAAGAAACAGGAATGACAGGTGCTTTGAACCTACAAGGCGGGATTTTACAAGGTCAAATATTATTGAATTTAGACACCGAAGAAGATGACGAAATTGACATTGGATGCGCAGGTGGTATCGATGTAACGGCAACAGCCGAATACGACGAAGAAGATACACCAGAAGGTTCTGTTGGCTATAGTATTACCGTAAAAGGCTTACAAGGCGGACATTCGGGTATGGATATTCACAAAGGTTTGGGAAATGCCAATAAAATAATGAATCGTTTGTTGTTTGATGGGTTTGATAACTTTGGATTACAAATTGCTTCGATTGCTGGAGGAAGTTTGCGTAATGCGATTCCAAGAGAAAGTGTAGCCAAAGTGATTATTGCCGCGGTATACGATGAAGCCTTTGTTTTTGATATGCAACAAATCGTAAACGAGATTAAAGCGGAGTTCAAAACGACTGAGCCTAACTTAGAAATTGTTTTTGAAAAATTAACAGAGGTTCCTACCAAAGTAATGCCTTCTATAGCGCAGTTTTATTTTGTGCGTTCGATGTATACTGCCCATAACGGCGTGTATCGTATGAGTGCCGATTTTGACAATCTTGTAGAAACGTCTAACAATATTGCCAAAGTAATTGTAGGCGAAGGACAGTTAACTGTACAATGTTTGACGCGTTCTTCTGTAGAGTCTTCTAAAATGGATTTGGCGAATGCTTTACGTTCTGCCTTTGAATTAATGGGTTGCGAAGTAGAGTTTTCTGGTGCTTATCCGGGATGGACGCCTAATCCAGAATCTGAAATTTTGGATGTTTTGGTTGGTATTTATGAAAAACAAAATAATGCTAAACCTAATGTAGTGGCTTGCCACGCAGGATTAGAGTGTGGAATTTTAGGCACTAATTATCCGGAAATGGATATGATTTCTTTTGGGCCAACGATTCACGGAGCTCATTCTCCAGACGAAAGAGCAAGTATTAGTTCTTCTCAAAAATTCTGGAAATTCTTCCTAGAAATTTTAGCAAGTATTCCTGCGAAATAATTAGTTTTTCAGTTGTATAGTGTTCAGTGAATTGCTGAACACTATAAACTGATAACTGAACACTAATTTTAGTCCCTTTTGGGACTATTTTTTTTATCTCGTTTTTCTTCTTTCTTTTCTTTCGCTGTTTTTAGCGGTTCTTTTTTTGCTGTTTTTTTAGCATTTAGACTTTTTGCCATGATTACTTTCTTTAGTGAATCAAGTAAAGGTAGGTTAATTTGCTGCCATTACAACTTTTAAAAAAAAACTCCCAATCACAAGATGCAATTGAGAGAATGATTTTTTGATTAAATGCTGTATTAAAAGAGAGAAATTCTACTTCTTTTTCAAAAACAATATTAAACCTAAAATGCTAACAACTAAAATAATCAAAGCAACTAGAACGGTAGACAAGTCCCTAATACTTTTTCCTGCCCAATCCATAAACAAGAATTTATGAAAAATAGCAAACGAATAGCCTTCTATTTTGTCCGATGTTTCGACTAGAGCAGCTAATCTTGAGGTAGCGGTTTCTATAAAATAGGTTTTTTTATTTGGAGTGTCATACGCTAATTTGACTACTGGCAAACGTTTGTTGACAAAACCATATTCTCTGCTATTGAATTCTGTAAGTTGTTTGTTTTCTAATAGTTTAGCTTCTTTTATAGCGCAGTTAGGTTCTGTTGTGCTGTTGTCCATTTCACAGCAAGCGGCTTGCTGGTTGTTGTCATCAAAATAATTAGCCAAATAAGTAGCGTAATCTATATCTAAATTTGGGCGTACTTTGTTGGTAACACTGTTGATGTACACAATTTCGCTAACGGGTTGTGCTTTTTTGTTGCCCCATTTTGGTTTTTCGGTAGCGGTTTTGTTATTGGATTGTAATTCGCAACGGTAATAAATGCTATCATTATAACGAATCAAACTGGTGTTTTCCAATTTTTTCCAATCTAAAGCTAAGGCTGTATTAGCGGTTGGTAACTCATTGGTTTTAAAAAGGGGTTCATACACCATTTTGTCTAGCACATAAGGTTCCCATTTGGTTGTAGCGTGATAAGCCCCACTAAAAGCAAAGGTTAAGGTAAAAAACGAAAACCAAATCCCGATTTGACGGTGATAGGCTCTAATTCCTTTTTTGGGCGCTAGACTGTCTGTTTTTTTGAATTGTTTCCAAAATAAGCCATAAATTACAATCCCGCTAATGGCTGAGAAGAAGATAATGCCAAGGAAAATGAACATTACTACTATACGGATGCTGTTGTTGCTAATCCAATCTATGAACGCCCAATTATGAAACGTGTCAAAAAACCAAATGAAGGCTTGTCTGGATTTTGGGTTATAAGTAGCTAGTTTGCTCGAAGCGGTTTCTACATAAATCTCCATAGCATCTGGACGATTGTACGTGATTTTGTAAACTGGTAAGTAGCGATTGATGTATTTGTACTGCGAATTGAACTCGGTTACTACTTCCGTTTTGGCGATAGTACTTTCTTGGTCTTCTAAAAAGTAAAGCGAAAGCCAGTGTGCGTAGTGTTGGTCTCCGTTTTCTAGTTTTTTTGAGGTTGCTGTATCAAAGTACAACAGTAAATCTTTTTCAGTTTTCACTTGATAATAAGTAGCCTTGTCAAAAGATACTATTCGGAAATTCTTGAAGGTGCTGATTTGGTTTTTTAGCAATACTTCTTGAAGGGAATAGTTGATTTTTGAGGAGTCGATGGTTACTTTTTCGATTTGCTCATTGGCAATAGTCGGTTTGAAAAAATGCGCCATAAAAGGATGCATTATCCCTGACAGTGTCCAAAAAATAACGGGCACAATCGTAATAATCCCAATGTATCTGTGCCAAGCGTATATTTTTTGCTTTACTTTTTTGATGAATTTCGAATCCTTTTTCTTGGATGTTTTCTCGTTGTTGTGGGTCGTGCTCATTGTTTGTTTTTTTTTAGCCCCGGTAGTAGCGGCATCCTTTTGGGGCGGTGTTCGCCCCAAAAGATACAGCGGATGACGGGATTAGCTCCTAATTATTTTTTTAATGAAAAATTATATTGTAATCCTATTAAGAAGGTTCTAGGTGCGGCGGCAGTATACGATGGTTGTGAGGTGCTTAGATTGGCACGCGACACATTGAAGGCGTATAATTTATCGGTTAAATTCATTATGTTTCCAAAGAATTCAAGGGATTTGTAGTGATAGCCCAATCTAAAATTGAAAATATCGTAACCTGCGTATTTTACCGTGTTGATTTGGTCTTGGTAATAGCTTCCTACCGATTGCCATTCTAGAGCTGTTCTAAAATTGGGTAGCCAATTTGGATAATAACTGATTTCAGCGTTTCCTGACCATCTTGGAGCTTGAGGCATTTCTTTACCATCTAAGTTTTTCAATGCATCGGTTGGTCTATCCGATACTTTGAAGTTGATAAAGGTGTGCTCAGCAACAGTTCCTCCAAAACGAATGTGCCATTGCTCTGAAGGTTTGTAGCTAAAACCAAATTCAACTCCTTTGTGTCTTGTTTCACCCGCAGATTGAAAATCGGTTGAATTGTCTGGTTGACGGATGCTTAACAGTTCATTTTTGCCATCCATATAGTAGATAGCATAATCAAAATACAACTTGTTTTTTAGAACATTTATCCAACCGCCAGCTTCGTAGTTATCGAAAGTAGCTGGCTCAAGATTATAGTAAAACTCAGCGGGTTTCCCTGTGGTTCCACCTGTTCCGGGTTTGGCTCTAAAAATAGATGTGATTCCTGGAGGTGCAAATCCTTGTGCATAATTAGCATAAAATCCAAAGTAAGTAGATGGATTGAAGTTGGCTCCAGCTTTGAAGGTTACTTTGTCGTATATTTTGGTTCCGATGGATGTATCGAGAGCATTGTCATAATCAACTTTCATATTGTCATAACGCAAGCCTCCAGTAAGCACCAATTGTTCAATAGGACTTACTGAAATTTGCGCATATTCGGCAGAGTTGTAGATATCTGCTGTGTAGTCCACTAATTTGATGTCTGGTCTTTCTGCGATTTGTTCGTAATTGTTTACTGTTAATCCACCTGGGTTTAGGTTGGCTTTTAAGTCGGTTCTATACGCCCAATAGGTTACTGGAGAGTAGTCATAAAGCACACCTGCTACAATTTTGGTGTCCCAAAAGGATAGTTTTTGTGTGTGTTGTGCAATGGCGCCATAACTTTTGAAATTGTTAGAGTTAATTTCGCCTGTTGCTGTAGTTTTTCCAGTGGTCCAACGAATAGAGTAGGAAGGATTTTGTCCTAATTTGTTATCTCTAAAATAAACCGTCAAGGCACTACTTGAGTTGGAATTCCAGTCGTGTTCAAGTGCCAGTTTAGTTCGTAAGGCATCGGATTTTCTGTAAGTGAAATCGGTGGTGCTTTTGTAGGTTCTGTTGTAAAAAGCATCTTCGTTTACACTTCCACTCATATCCGAATAATATTTACCCCACATCATTGTACCGATTAATCGAGTTTTTGGGCTGATGTTGAAGTCGATACGAGCATTCAGATTGTCTTTGTTATAATCAGAGAAAGCCATCCAGCCATTTTTTTGCAAACTTGAAATTCCAGCTATGTGAAAACCAACTTTGCCAACAGTCGCACTTACCATAGCCTGAATACGGTGGTAGCCCCATTGGTCGGCTTGGATTCCGAATTTGAACTCTGGGTCTACTGTTGGTTTTTTTGAAATTAAATTGATGGCACCGCCCACAGCTTCAGGTCCATATAATGAAGAAACTGGTCCTTTGACTACCTCAATATTTTGAAGGTTGAATTGGTTGATTTCTAGTAATGCATTGTGATTGAAAATTCCCATAGGGCGAATAGGTAATCCGTCTTCAAGGTATAAATAATAGGCATTTGTGGTCATAGGTTGACGAATAGCCATAGAGTGTTGCTCGTTCCCTAAATTGACCATCAATACGCCAGGTATTTTGTTGATTACTTCGAATACAGCAACGGCTTTAGCCTCGTCTATAGTTTTGGCGTTTAGTTTGCTGATCGCAGTTGGGGTTTGTTTTCGTTGTGTGGCTGTACGGTTGGCGGTAACAAAAACGGTTTCTAAATCTTGGGTTTTGGTGCTGTCTTTTTCGGTTTTATTTTGCGCAATAGCGATTTGCCCTACTAGTAATAAGGCTGTAATGTATTTTTTCATTTGGTTTATCTGAAATTCTAATCTTAAGTTGATTTTTTTTGTTTTAAAAACATTTACTAAAGTAGAAGCGTAGCAGATGGTGGTCGAAAATGATATAAAACTATTGAAATGGGTTTTTGAACAGTGCTGTAAAACTTTTTCTTGGTTACAAAAATGAAAACGTTTAGAGAATAATTGGTTTCTAAAAGAGATTTCACATAAATGATGTGGGTATTCTCTTTTAAGCGGTTATCAAAATCTTTTTCATTGTCATTTAGTTTTTTTAAACTTTTTTGTAGTTCACAACGACCGTTACAAGTGTTGTTGATGAGTTGTCTTTGAACACAAATCGTTTTTGAAATTTCATTTTGATTGATTTTGAATAGTGTAAATAGGATAGCGCGCTCCATAAGTGGGAGCATAAGAATAAATGATAAACTAATTACAAGAAATTTTTTCAAAATCGGGTGGTTATAAACTATAATTCAAGTTAATACTCCAACGATAATTGGCTTCCATTTTACTATTGGCCAAGTGTTGATTGATAGGGAGCATAGCATTAATTCCAAGAGAAAAATTGTCTTTTCCTAGTTCTAGACCAAGTTTACTAAACAAAACGTCTCCAGCAGTATTAGGTAAATTCAACCCATACTGTTTATTGGTGGCATAAACTTCTCCTGCAATTCCTAATTGAGGTACAAATTGAACAGCGGAAGTATCAAATAAATAAAACAGCGTGCTGCCATAATTGAACTGATTTCCAAATTGGTATTGCTTTTTGTTTTCTGTTTTTACGGTATAATTGGCCATAGTATGCAATCCTAATTTTCCTTTTTTAAGGATGTATTCTGTAGCTAATAAAAAATCCCAACTCCCAGTTCCGACTTGAAAACTTTGGTTGATGTTTCCAGCATTGTTAGTTTCATTAAACTTCCCAGTGGGCATTTTTACCCCACCTCCAAGCTGTAATTTATGAATCAAAAGAGTGCTGTCTTTGTGTGTTTTATAGATAGTATACAATCCCATTAAGGTGATGTCGCCCAAACCTTTGATGGATTCGTTGCCAGTGGTTCTTTCCCTATTATGAAATTGGTACGGAACTAATAGCGAAAGTTGTAATTGTTCTGTAACGGGAATTTTACTCCAAATTTGAAGGGTATTAAAGTGTTCGTCTACCCAAGGCGAATTAGCAAATATGCCGTCTTGGCTAGAGTAACTTTGATAAAAATACCGAATTCCCACAAAATTAGAGTTCAGCATAGAACTGAAGCCCATACTTCCACCACTTGCAGAACAACCACAAGCATCACAAAAATCGTCATAGCTTTCTATTAGCATCTTTTGAAAGGTAAATCCCGAAATTGGGTCTTCTGTCGTTGCGCTAAATCCTATTTGATGGCATAAAATAAGAAGTAATAGGAATATTTTTTTCATTCTTGATGGGTTGTTTTTATGTTTATTGACAATTTTTGCTAACTTTTAAAATTCCGAGAAGCGTTTGTCGGTGAGGTATTCGTAATCGGTTAGTGTTTTTAAAAAGGCAATAAGTTGTTCTTTTTCTTGAACAGAAAGTACGATACCTATTTTTCCGTTTTGTTTTAAAACGGGATCCAAAGTTGTTGAGTTTTCTACACCATTGGCATAATGATCTAAAACGGCTTCTAGTGTTCCAAAGCGTCCGTCGTGCATATAAGGTGCCGTTTTTTCGATGTTTCTTAAACTTGGTACCTTAAACTTATATAAATCGGCGGCTAGTTCTGTCACTCGGTAACGTCCCACATCATTTACTGCTGGATTTACGGGTAAGCCATTGTTTCTAAAAGAATGGTCAGTCATTAAATCTGTAGCGTGACAAGAGGCGCATTTGGCATTAAAAACAGCATAGCCCTCTTTTTCGGTCGTGCTTAGTGTGATGCCTCCTTCATTTCTTCTGAATTTATCAAATTTTGAATTGCTTGAGGTAACCATTACCATAAATTGTCCCAAGGCTTTTAGCATATTTTCAGAATTAATTAATCCGTCAGTGAAAGCGGATTTGAATAACTTTCGGTATTCAGGGTCCTTTTTCATCATTGCAAGCGCTTTGTTGAAATCGCCATTCATTTCTATTGGACTGGTAAAAGGGATGATGGCTTGTAAGTCCAAATGATTGGTAGCGCCATCAAACATAAAGGTCGTTTGATAGGCTAAATTTTGAATGGAAGGCGTATTTCGAGTGCCCACAGCACCGTCTACTCCGTGACTTACGGTGTGTCCGTGGTGCGTGAAAGCTGTTTCTTGTTCGTGACAAAAACCACAAGAAACGGTTCCATCTGAAGCCAATCGTCCGTCATAGAATAATTTTTTTCCTAATTCGAATCCTTTTTCTGTCAATGGATTATTGGCAAAATTATAGGCAACTGGAGGAAAGTTGGAGGGGACTTTGAAGTCGATAGGTACATTTTGATAGTCTTCGTCGTTGTCGTTGGAACAACTCAAAAGAATAGGAAAAATGAACAACAATAGGTATTTTGTTTTCATTTGTATGTGTACATTTTGTTATTAAAAAGGGAATCGCGACAACTTGGGTTAGCGATTTTGGTGAAAAAACGATTGAAAGCGATTTTCGTTTGAATGTTTCCAAAGTATCCTAAGTGTTGGTCTTCTAGCCCCGACAGAAGGGAAAAACCTTGTGAGCTGGTGTTCAGCTCACAAGTTTTGGAATGATGGCGGGAATCTTGTTGACAAAAATGCCAGATGATTCGCTCCTTATTCTTAATAGATGAAGACTTTCAATCGCTTTTTGTGAAGTGGATTAGTCGTTATGAACGTGATCTACTTTGAACATTTGGTTAACATTAGCGGTGATTAAAGCTAATTTTGAACCACTCATAATCATAGCACCCATACCACCCATATTGTTGTCTGTCAATTTGATGGTGTTGGTTCCGTCTACCACTTTAGAGATATCTGTGATGATATGTACTTGTGGGGTAATGTTGGTTCTCACTAATGCTTTGGTAGCTAAATCCAAAGTGATTTCAGTGTAGTTGTAATCGGTTCCTGTTTGTCCTGTGTGGATCATAAACGAAGTAGGAGTTGTTACTGTGCTTGAAGTAAAGGTCCCTTCGAAAGCTAAGAATTTGTATCCTGCAGTCCAGCTCCACATCATTTTTGCTGCTTGTGCTTTGGCTAAGAAATCGCCTTGTCCTGTGGCACCAAGTTCCCATTGTGCTTTGTCTACTCCAATTCCGAATTTTACTTTGGTATAATTACCTGCTGGAATGTTTTTTAATTGAGCTTCTAAACTAGCTGGAGTAGCTTCGTCTATAATGAAGTAGCTTTCGCTTTTTGGGTAAGTGAACGTTGTTCCGTCTTCTTTGGTCAACACTATGTTACTGACGATGTATTTTACTGTACTGATTTTCAAGACTTCGTTGTTGGCTGTTGTATTCGCTTGTGAAGTTAGAATAAGGTCATTTGCTTTGAAAGCGTTATCAAATTCAAGTGTTAAAGCTCCTGTTCCTGTGATTGCTTCGTCGTTATCGTTAGAACAAGCTGTTATTGTGATTATTGCTGTTAAAGCTAAAGTTGCTTTTAAAATATATTTTTTCATGAGTTGGTTTTTTACTATTATGATATTCATTTGTTTTTTTTGCATAATTGTATTGAAAAAGAACTTGCTATATGTTCTTTTTTGAAATGATTTCATGCATTGTCAAATCAGAATGTAAGGAATCTTTCATAAGCAATCATTGCTTGACATTGTATTTTTCATACAAGTCAATGCTTTTCAATTGAGATTGAAATGGATTTTGAATAAGATTATAGTAAAAAGGAGGGAGGTCTGAAAGTTGAATTTGTTTTGGAAATGGTTTTTCCAGACGTATGAAAAACGTTCAACTTGGTTGTTAAAGTTATAGTAGTGTTACTTTCGAATGCTGTAGGTGTTGAATGAAGAAGGTAAACAAAATCTGCTTTTTCTTTCAGAATGTTTTCCATTTTTTTCTCATTCTCATCAAATTGTTTTAGGCTTTTTTGTAATTCACAACGTCCGTTACAAGTATTGGTAACTAATTTTCGTTGTAAACAAATAGTTTTGATGATTTGCTCTTGGTTGGCTTTAAATTGGGTGTATATTGCTAGATTCCCAAAAATAGGGAATAGCAATGTGAGGGTTAAAAGATATACGCCAATTTTTTTCACAACAATTGTATTGTTTTTCGAGGAGCAAAAGTAGGACAAGATTTTAGATTACAAAATTATATTTTCATAAAATTCAATTTTCTAGCTTTATGTTGTTATTGTATGCTATTAACAATAAGTTCTTGATAAATGTAATGCTATCTTGTTTTTTTGTTGCGGTTTTTAATTATATTTAAAAACTATTTAGAATAAAAATACCACCATTTATTCCTAACCATTTTATGAACGTATATTCTGTTGTACTTGTTGATGACGAAATGATCAACATTGAGATTTTAAAGAAAATTATCTCTACGCATTGCTTAAAACTTGAGATTGTTGGTGTTGCTAAAACTATGGAAACAGCTTTGTCTGAGATTGTTTCCAAAAAACCTGATATTGTTTTTTTAGACATTAACATGCGAGAAAAACAAATTTTTGAGGTTTTGGATCAATTGGATACGATTGATTTTCAAATTATTTTTGCTACAGCTTATCCTGGTTATTTCTTTAAAGCTTCGGAATATAATCCTGCTGATTTTGTGATCAAACCATTTAGTGAAAGTGCGGTTAAAGATGCGGTGAAGAAAGCAACCAAGCGCATCAAAAAAATCCGAAAAAATAAAGAAGAGTAGTTATTTTTTCTTCAAGATTTTATATTCTTCATAGCAACCACTTATCGCATCCATAATTTGCAAATCATTGGCTGTTTGAATAAATGCGTCCGAATAATTGCATCGTTTTAGGATGTCTGGGATTTCATTTTTGTCTATTCCTAATAAGGTAGCAATCATCTCTCTATCGTACTTAGATTCTAATGCTTTGCGTACCGTATCGTCTTTCTTTAAATCCTTTAAGCGTCTTAGCTCTTTCGGTTTTTTACCAAAAAAGTTATATAACATATCTGCAGGATTAAAAATAGAACCTAGCACTTTTCCGAAAGCATCAGGTGAATATTGTCCACCTTCGTAACCAGCAGTTAATCCTGAAATACTATATCTGAAGTTTTCTTTTACTGGAATTAATTTTGAATCTACTTCTAAATATCCTGTGAGGTGAAATGGTCGAATAATTACTTCTTCTAGGGCTATTGCTTTTTCTGTCAGTTTAATTACGGTGGTTTTATTTTTCAACCAGTCGTTTGTAACTCTAACTTTGATGGATTGAAAACCTAATAATGAGACGTGTAAGGTGTCACTTTGTGAAACTTCAATTTCAAAATTTCCTTTAGTATCTGTAGTAGTTCCTTTTACTTTGTTGACGTTGATGATGTTAGCGTAAGATAATGGTTGGTCATTGCTGTCATTAACGATGGTTCCAGAAACTTTTAAAGTAGGGTTGGTTTCTTGTGCGAAACTGCTAACTGAAAGTAGCATAAAAAAGAAAACTACAAAATATCTCATATACGAATTTAAAGCTTTAAAAGTAGTAAATCGCAATTAAATATTTTGTAGTTTCTTAGTATTATTATAAGAAAATTAACAAAGGAATGTTAGTCTCTTCTTGGTCTTCTTGGTCTTGGGCTGTCGCCAAAACTTTCTGAACGTCTTGGGGCTCTTTCTGTTGAACCACCTTCTCTTCTTGGAGCACTTCCTCTTTCGCTTCTGAATCCTCCCTCTCTTGGAGCTGAGCTTCTTTCGCTACGGAATCCGCCTTCTCTTCTTGGAGCAAAGTTACCTTCTCTTCTTGGAGCAGAACTTCTACCGCCAAAACCTCCTGAGCTTCTTCCGTTGTGGTCGCGTCTTCCGCCACCATCATTTTTAGAAATCTCTACATTGATACGACGTCCTTCTAATTGTACATTGTTTAAGATGTCCATTACTTTATCAGTATGTTCAGCATCTGTATTAAAGAATGAGAATCCTTCTTTTACATCTACTTTGAATACGTCATCACGACCTAAGTCTAAAGTTTCTTTTAAGAAATCTTTCAAAGTCATCCAGTCAAAGTTATCTCTAGAACCGATGTTTACGAAGTAACGAGTTGCACCACTATTGTTTCCTCTAGAAGCACCATCTCTATCGTCGCGTTCACGTCGATCTGAACCAGATGATTGGCTAGATAAATCTCTGTTCTTTTTATAGTAGTTGATAAAACGGTTAAATTCTACCGATACCATTTTTTTGATTAATTCTTCTTTGCTTAAACCTTCTAATACATCATTGATTGCAGGAAGGTAGTTGTCAATTTCGTGGTCTACTTCCGTTTCTTTGATTTTGTTGGCTAAGTGCAATAATTGAATTTCGCAGATTTCGATTCCAGAAGGAATTGTTTTTTCTTCAAATTTTTGTTTGATGATTCTTTCGATAGAAGAAATTTTGCGCAATTCGCTTTTGGTAACGATTACAATCGATGTACCTAATTTACCAGCACGACCAGTACGGCCAGAACGGTGGTTGTAGGTTTCGATTTCGTCAGGAAGTTGGTAGTTTACTACGTGAGTTACGTTGTCTACGTCAATACCACGTGCGGCTACATCTGTAGCTACTAGCATTTGGATTTGTCTTCCTCTAAACGATTTCATTACCCCATCACGTTGTGCTTGAGATAAATCTCCGTGTAATGCAGCAGCGCTGTATCCGTCTTCGATTAATTTTTCAGCTACTTGTTGGGTGTCTCTTTTGGTACGACAAAACACTACTGAGAAAATGTCTGGATTAGCATCAGCTAAACGTTTCAAAGCTTCGTAACGGTCTCTTGCGTTAACCAAATAAAACTCGTGTGATACTGTTGCAGAACCTGAATTTTTGGTTCCTACAGTAATTTCTTCTGGATTGTGCATGAATTGTTTTCCAATTCTTGCAACTTCAGCTGGCATAGTTGCAGAGAACAACCAAGTGTTTTTTTCGTCTGGAGTAGTCGATAGGATATTTACAATGTCTTCATAGAATCCCATGTTCAACATTTCGTCTGCCTCGTCAAGAATACAGTAATTAATTTGAGAGATGTTTACTAAACCTCTATTAATCATGTCTTGCATTCTTCCTGGAGTAGCCACAATAATTTGTGCTCCTCTTTTAATGTCTCTCGCTTGTTCGGTAATACTTGCTCCTCCGTAAATGGCTACCACATTAATACCTTTTTCGTATTTTGAGTAGTTTTTAATTTCGTTGGTAATCTGTAAGCAAAGCTCGCGCGTTGGAGATAAAATCAACGCCTGTGTATTTCTATTGTTGGCATCAATTTTTTGAATAACTGGAAAACCAAAAGCTGCCGTTTTCCCTGTCCCTGTTTGAGCCAACGCAACTAAATCTGTGTCTTTTTCCAATAATAGGGGAATCGCTTTCTCCTGTACTTCAGTCGGATTTTCAAATCCTAGATCTAAAATCGCCTTCAGTAACGATTCACTCAATCCTAATTGTTCAAATTTGTTCATTATGTATTTTTAAAATAGGGTGCAAAATTACTGTTAATTTCTCAGATTAACTAATGCTATTTTAAGTTTTAATGATTTATTGTGATTTGATTTTCAGATTGTTAGCTTTTTAATTTTTGATTTTTGTGTTTTAATAGTCTTTTTAGATGTGAAATTATGGCGAGAAATGGTAAAAAATGTTATATAAAATGATACAATTTTGATTGTTAATGAGTTGTATTCAGAAATGCAAGTAATGATTGTGTGGCGATACCACGGTGACTGATTTTGTTTTTGGTTTCAAGTGAAAGTTCTGCAAATGTCTCTTTGTAATTTTCAGGCTGAAAAATAGGGTCGTATCCAAAACCACCATTACCTTTTTTTTCTGAAGTGATGCTTCCTTTGGCTATGCCTGTGAATAAGTATTGTTCACCTTTAAGATTCAAACAAATTACGGTTTTGAATTGAGCCTTTCTGTTATTCTTATCATTTAAAAGATGTAATACTTTGTTCATATTGTCCTCAGCTGAACGTTGTTCTCCAGCATAACGAGCAGAAAAAACACCAGGTTCGTTGTTTAAAGATTCTATTTCAAGGCCTGTATCATCAGCAAAGCAATCATAACCATACTTTTCGGTTATGTAATTCGCTTTCATAATAGCGTTTCCTTCGATAGTAGGAGCAGTTTCTGGAATTTCCTCCAAGCAACCAATGCTTTGAAGACTTACAATGGTAATGTTTTCTGGAAGCATACTCTGGATTTCTTTTATCTTGTTTTCGTTATTGGTGGCGAATACTATTTTCATTTCTTTAATTTTTAGTTTCAAAGATATTATTTTCTAGATGTACTTAAATGAACTTCTTCTTTTTTGAAAGTTACGTATTAAATATTTTTATGATTACAATCAAAAACATTAACTATGTTTATGTTTTTATATCTTTTAGTTTTACATCAAATTTTAAAAGTAAAAGTTATGAAACAATTGAGCGTTTGTTTAGGTTTATTTTTGATGCTTTCTTATTATTCTGTTCGTGCACAAGTTACGCCAGAAAGAGCATTGGCTGCTTTAAAGGAAGGAAATAGTAGGTTTGTAGCTGGGAAGAGTATAAAACCTCACCAAGATGTCAATAGAATTAAGGAATTGGCCTCGGGACAAAAGCCTTTTGCGGTTATTGTGGGGTGTTCTGATTCTAGAGTGCCTAGCGAAATTATTTTTGACCAAGGATTGGGAGATTTGTTTATTGTAAGAACCGCTGGTCAAGTTTCCTCTTATGCTTCATTTGGCAGTATTGAATTTGCTAATGCGGTTTTGGGAGCCAAATTAATTGTGGTTTTAGGACATACCCAATGTGGTGCTGTAGCCGCGGCTTGCAAGTTGCCAGAGGTTCCAGGGCACATAGTAAGCTTAATCAATGCTATAAAGCCTGCTGCAAAATTGGCCAAACATCAGCACGGTGACGAGATTGAAAATGCTGTAAAGATTAACGTTGCGATGCAAGTGGAGCAATTGAAAAATTTAGAACCCGTTTTGACCAAGTCTACTAAAGATAATAGTACTATGGTTGTTGGCGCTGTGTATGATTTAAAAACGGGTAAAGTTGAATTTCTTCCTGAAAATTATTTAAGTAATTTGAAAAGCTAACTTTAGAATTATTTGTTTTAAGTGAAAAAACTGCATCTCTATTGAACTGCAGTTTTTTGTTTTTAATAACGAAGTCTTACATAGACGTGTTTAATGCCTTTTTTATCCGAATCTCTTTCGTCGATTTCGAGAATGTCGGTTAGTGATTTGAGCATTGGTGTAAGTTTGCTAAAGCCATAACTTCTTGGGTCAAATTCGGGTTTGTTTTTGACGATTAGATTTCCCACATCGCCCAAAAATGCCCAGCCATCATCGTCGCTTATGGCATCTATAGCATCTTCGATAAGGTCAATAGTTGGGTTGTCTATTTTGATTGCCGTTTCTTTTTCTACTACTTTTTTGGTGTCAGATGGAGTGGCAGTGGTAGTGGCTTTTGGTTTTTTCTTTTTGGTAGCACCTTCTAAAACTTCTATGAACACGAAACGGTCACAGGCAACAATAAAGGCGTTTGGGGTTTTCTTTTCGCCAATTCCAATGACTTTCATACCTGATTCACGTAACCGAATGGCGAGACGGGTAAAATCGCTGTCGCTAGAAACGATACAAAAACCATCAACTTTATCGGAGTACAACAAATCCATTGCATCAATAATCAAAGCGGAATCGGAGGAATTTTTTCCCGTAGTATAACTGTATTGTTGAATAGGTGTAATGGCGTGTTCTAATAAAACTGATTTCCATCCATTAGAATTGGGTTTTGTCCAATCGGCATAGATACGTTTGGTGGTGGGAGTGCCGTATTTGGTGATTTCTTCCATCATACCTTTGATGTTACTATACGGAACGTTGTCGGCGTCAATAAGGACGGCTAGTTTTAATTCTTTGGTGTTGTTTGACATTTTTGATGCTTTGGTGTTCAAAGATACAAACTTTGTGGTTAGCACTTTGCCTAGCCCTGATGGAAATGAAAAGCCTCTTGTGGCTCAACCGAATATTTTACTTGTGCTAGCAGAGCGACTAAAAGAAGCTCCTGCTAGTGCTTTAGTAAAATACGGTTGAGTCATAAGAGCTTGTAATGTAGAGCAGGATTTTGCTACTAAAAATAATCCTCTTGAAAAGGCTATTTTTTTAAGTAAAATAAAAGGATTTTGGGAGTAATTATAAATTTTAAATATTTAATTTTGCGCCTTAATAAAAATGTAGTATTAAGTCATTATATTATGGTAAAAGATTTATTCGAAAGAATCCAAAACAATAAAGGTCCTTTAGGAAAATGGGCTTCTCAGGCAGAAGGTTATTTTGTTTTTCCAAAATTAGAAGGAGAATTGGGACCAAGAATGCAATTTCAAGGAAAAAATATATTGAACTGGAGTTTGAACGACTATTTAGGTTTGGCCAATCATCCAGAAGTGCGTCAGGCAGATACAGATGCAGCCATTCAGTTTGGTGCAGCTTACCCAATGGGAGCACGTATGATGAGCGGACACACGAAATATCACGAGCAATTGGAGCAAGAATTGGCTGCTTTCGTGATGAAAGAGTCGGCTTATTTATTGAATTTTGGTTACCAAGGAATGGTGTCTATCATTGATGCTTTGGTGACTAAAAACGATATCATTGTGTATGATGTAGATTCACACGCTTGTATTATTGATGGGGTGCGTTTGCATATGGGGAAACGTTTTACCTACAAACACAATGATTTAGAGAGTATGGAGAAAAACCTGCAACGTGCTACTAAAATGGCGACAGAAACAGGTGGAGGAATTTTGTTCATTACAGAAGGTGTTTTTGGAATGCGTGGACAACAAGGTAAATTGAAAGAAATTGTAGCCTTGAAAGAGAAATACAATTTCCGTTTATTGGTTGATGATGCACACGGTTTTGGAACGCTTGGTAAAACAGGTGCCGGAGCAGGTGAGGAGCAAGGTTGTCAAGACGGAATTGATGTTTATTTTTCTACGTTTGCAAAATCTATGGCAAATATCGGTGCTTTCGTTGCAGCAGATAAAGACATTATCGATTATTTGAAATACAACTTGCGTTCTCAAATGTTTGCGAAAGCGTTACCGATGATTCAAACACTTGGTTCTTTAAAACGTTTGCAGTTGTTGCGTGAATCTTCTTCAATTAAAGATAAATTGTGGGAAAATGTTAATGCGTTACAAAACGGATTAAAAGAAAAAGGTTTCAATATTGGTGATACCAACACTTGTATTACTCCTGTTTACTTAGAAGGAAGTATTCCAGAAGCGATGGTGATGGTGAATGATTTAAGAGAAAACTACGGTATTTTCTTGTCGATTGTAGTTTATCCAGTAATCCCGAAAGGTATTATTTTATTGCGTATGATTCCAACGGCTTCTCATACTTTAGAAGATATTGCAGAAACCTTGGCGGCTTTCGAAGCGATTCGTGAGAAACTAGTTAACGGTACGTATAAAGAAATTGCAGCACGCACTACAGTAGATATGGAAGCTTAATTTTTTTAGGTTTTCACTTATATAGAAAATCCATTCGTTTTGGCGAATGGATTTTTTTTGTTTTACTGAGGTTTAAAACTGACCACTGGCCATTTTTTTATTAAAGAAGTTCTTTTCGAAACGTTTTTCTTCGGCAGTGAATGGTGGGGTTGAAGTTTTTCCAAAGTAATTGAATAGCCAGATTGTCTGCCAATTCTGGTGTTCGGATACAGTTTTGAATGCCTTTTTCGGTAAAAGTAGTATGGTATTCTTTAAAAATAATAGCGTGAACTCCTTTGTTTTGGTAGTCGGGATGCACGCCAATTAAGTAAAAAAGAACGTCTTTGCTGTTTTTTCTTGCTTGTAATAAATGAAGGAAACCAAAAGGGAATAATTTGCCTTTTGCTTTTTGTAGCGCCTTTGAAAAACTCGGCATCACGATGGCAAAAGCGACTAGATTTCCGTCTTTGTCTTCTACATATTTAATGTATTCTGGATTGATGAAGTTGATGTATTTATTTTTGAAATACTCCTTCTGAATATCCGTAATGGCTACAAACGAGGAAAGTTTGGCATACGATTCATTGAATAAATCAAACATTTTGTCCACATAAGGAAGGACATCTTTGGTTTTGGTGAAATTGATGGCTTTTAATTGGTATCGCTTTTTAATCAATTCCTGTGCTTTGTCGAATGTTTCGAGTTTTACATTTGAAAAAGGGAATTTATTTTCTACATATTCTTTTTCGGTAACATAACCCAATTGCTCGAAGTGTTGCGCATAATAAGGATGATTGTACCAAGTAATCATCGTGCCAATTTCTTCGAAGCCTTCGGTTAGTACGCCCACTTTGTCAAGATTAGAAAAACCCATCGGGCCTTCTACGTATTCTAGGTTGTTTTTGCGCCCTAGTTCATATACTTTTTCAAGTAGCGCTTGGGTTACTGTTATGTCGTCAATAACATCAAACCAACCAAAACGAACCTTTTTTTTCTGTTGATTATTAACTTCATCCCAATTGATGATAGTGGCGATTCTTCCAACAATTTCTTGGTTTCTTTTGGCGACAAAAAAATAGGCTTCAGCATTTTCAAAAGCTGGATTTTTGGTTTTATCAAATGTCTCTAATTCATCTGCAATCAATGGTGGTACCCAATAGCTATTGTCTTTATAGAGAGAAAAAGGGAATTTGATAAACTCGGTGATTTCTTTTTTGCTTTTGGCTTCGTGAATCGTAATCATGGATTATAAAGTGTAAAGTGTAGGTGCGAATATAGCCAACTTTTGTCCATAAAAAAAGCCCAATTATGGGCTTGTTTGTTAGTCGTATTTGGATTTTCTTCTTCTTTCTTGTTCTTGATTGTCGGTAGCTTTTTTCTTTTTGTCTTCTTTTTTCATTCTTGCTATTCCGTTTTTGTAAAAACCATCATAGCGCCAAGAAACGCCAAATCCTCCATAGAGAAGGGTTGGAGTATCTTTGAAGTTCGTACTTATAGAAGCGTCTATTTGAAAGTTATTGTTCAGTAAATAAGCAGCGCCCCCTCTTACAATTGCATCACTATAAAAGTCACTTTTGTATCCTTGATTCTCAATGAATCCTGACCATTTTTTACTAAAACCACGAGTTAAAGTAATCACATAACCATAAGTTGGATAATCGGTTCCAATGTAGTCAGCAATAATATTGGTAACAAAAACCCATCTTCCGTCGCCAAAATGATTTTGTGTAATCAACATCACTTTTGGAGAAATGCTAGATTCTAATGTAAAGGCATAAGGATTTCCTTCGAAAACAAAATTAGCTCCAGCAAATAAAGAAACGGCAGGTAAAAACTGCCTCCAATTAAAACGTTGGTTGGCTTTCCAACTGTAAAAATTGACTTTTTTCTCGTAATTTTTAAAAGGATCGTAAATTAAATATTTTGCTCCTAAATTGGTCTGTTTGAAATTAGCTCGATTTGTAGTACTTAAGTCAGTCTTTAACTGATCATTTTGATATTGAATATCAGCAATAACTTCTAATCTTTCTAAAAAAGCTCCCCAACGAATCGTGGCGTCAAGACCGAAGCCATTGACATCATAGTTCAATAAACTGTGATTTGATTGTATACCATAAACACCAGTTTCTAGTTGAATGACATGTTTGCCCACACCATAAGCCGACATAGTTTCTCCAGGGCGATTGGAGTTAATTTGATCGGTAAATTGCCCATAGTGAGCAAAAGGGGATAAAAATAAAGCGATTAAAACAATTTTTTTGAATGGGAGCATAGTTATATTCTTTTGATTTAAAATAGTAGCGCAACCAAATGTACTATATTTTATTATTTATTTAAGATACGGATTTTAAATTTGAACATTTGATTTACTAATTTTGGAAAAATTTTTAGATATGCAACTAGCTTCTTTTAGTGGATTTGTAAGAACATTGTTTTACATGATAATGTTTTACTATGTTTTTAAATTTTTGGCTAAACTTTTTTTACCGATTTTAGTTAAAAAAGCGGTAGAGAAAGCTGGTGAAAATTTTCAGCAGCAGCAACAATATGCGCAACAAAAATATGCTCAAAATAATAGGAGATACAATAATCAAGATGAGATTATTGTAGATACTGCTCGTTCCAAAAATCCAAAAGAAACCAAAAAAGTGGGAGAATATGTGGATTACGAAGAAATAGATTAAATTTGTGCGCTGAAGCCCATTTTTTAATCTAATTCAAATCTGAATCCATTGAAAGTTTTAAATAAATTTTACCCGCACGCATTAGCTATTCTAGGTTTTGTAGTTATTTCTTTAATTTATTTTTATCCTGTTCTACAAGGAAAACAAATCTTCCAGTCCGATATCGCTCAGTTTACTGGGATGGCCAAAGAACAAAACGACTTTAGAGCCATTGAACATCAAGAACCTTATTGGACAAATTCTGCTTTTGGAGGAATGCCTACCTATCAATTAGGAGCAAAATACCCTCACGATTACATCGGTGCTCTAGATGATGCTATCCGATTCTTACCTCGACCAGCCGATTATTTATTCTTATACTTTTTAGGATTCTATGGTCTTTTATTGGTATTGAAAATCGATCCGTTAAAAGCTTTTTTTGGTGCGATTGCCTTTGGTTTTTCTACATATTTGATTATTATTTTAGGAGTGGGGCACAATGCCAAAGCCCACGCAATTGGGTATATGCCTATGGTAATTGCAGGTTTTATACTTGTTTTTCAGCGTAAATATATTCTAGGTGGCTTGGTTACGTTGTTTGCCACAGCTCTAGAAATTAATGCGAATCACTTTCAAATGACCTATTATTTGTTGTTGCTTTTGTTGATTTTGGTAGGGTATTATTCGTATCAAGCCATCAAAGAGAAACAATATAAAGACCTTGGCAAAAGCTTTGCAATATTAGCTATTGCAGGAATTTTGGCTATTGGAGCAAATGCTACCAATTTACTAGCTACTTCTGAATATGCTGCTTTTAGTACTCGTGGGAAAAGTGAATTGACATTTAATCCAGACGGTTCAAAGAAAACGGAAGACATCGCCTTGTCTCGCGAATACATTACAGAATACAGTTATGGTATTATGGAGAGTTTCAATTTGATTGCTCCAAGACTCTTTGGTGGTTCGAATAGTGAAGCTCTTGGGAAAGATAGTGCTATGTTTGAATTTATGGTGGGTCAAGGTGTTCCTGAAGATCAAGCTGCCGATTTTGCAAATGGATTACCAACGTATTGGGGAGATCAACCAATTGTAGCTGCTCCAGCTTATATTGGAGTTGTGGTTTTCTTTTTGGCGGTTTTAGCATTATTTATAGACAAAAGGAAAATTAAATATGTATTCTTTGGAGGCGCTATGTTTGCGTTAGTCTTGTCTTGGGGAAAAAACTTTTCTTTATTGACAGATTTCTTCATTGATTACGTTCCGATGTATGATAAGTTTAGAGCCGTTTCGTCTATTCAGGTCATTCTGGAATTATGTTTCCCAGTATTAGCCATTATGGGATTACAATCCTTTTTTACTCTAGAAAGGCCACAACAAACTAAAGGAATTTTGCATACAGCATTATTTGGTTTAGGCGTTATGCTCATTCTTTTTGTAAGCAAAGGTGCTTGGAGTTATGCTGGTAGCAACGATGGATTGTATTTGCAAAACTATGGTCCGGGATTTGTAGACGCATTAAAAGCAGATCGTATGAGTTTATACACGGCCGATTTGTTACGCTCTTCCTTTTTTATAATCGTTATCGCTGCAATTTTGTGGTTGTATACCCAAAAGCGTTTGGCACAAAATACCGCTATAATTGTTGTTGGCGTTTTGATGATTTTTGATCTTTTCTTCGTGGATAAAAAATATGTTTCAGGAAAAGATTTTATGAATGGTAGAGAAGTGGCAGCTCCATTTCAAGAAACTCCTGCTGATATTCAAATTTTGAGAGACCCTTCTAATTACAGGGTTTTTGAGGTAAGTGGGAATTTATCAAGCGCAAGGGCTTCATACTTTCATAAATCTTTGGGAGGTTATCACGCGGCTAAGCCTAGAAGAATTCAGCAGTTATTCGATTATCAAATCGCTAAAAATAATATTGAGGTTTTAGATTTTTTAAATGTAAAATACATCATTCAAACCGATAAAGAAGGCAAAGAATTCCCAACCGTTAATCCTAATGCCAATGGAAACGCTTGGTTTGTAAGTCAAATAATAACAGTTTCTTCTGCCGATGAAGAAATGAAAGCTTTGGATAAATTCGATTCTAAAAATGTGGCAATTGTCAATACAAAAGAGTTTGCCATTCAAAATAAAAGCTTTGTAAAAGATACTTCAGCGGTAATTACTTTGGATGCCTACAAACCGAATCATCTAACGTATACTTCAACTAATGCTAATGCTGGTTTAGCGCTGTTTTCTGAAATGTATTATGCTAAAGGTTGGAAAGCCTACGTTGATGGCAAAGAAACCCCAATTTTCAGAGCAGATTATGTATTGAGAGCTATTGATATTCCAGCGGGGAAACACAAAGTGGAATTCAAATTCGAGCCACAAGTGGTTCAAACAGGAAGTCTCATAGCCTTGGTTAGTTCTATTGGAATGCTATTGCTTTTGGTAGGAGGGATATATGTAGAGCGAAAAAAAGCTACCAATAAGGGAAAGTAATTGTATTGAAAAATTGAAATTGATTTGATGGATAAATCATTAGGAATTTCCCCTTTGGGGACAAGTGGGCGTAAACTCTTAATCATCACTTATTATTGGCCGCCAGCCGGTGGGCCTGGGGTGCAACGTTGGCTTAAGTTTGTGAAATATTTGCCAGATTTTGATATACAGCCCATTGTTTATATTCCAGAAAATCCAACCTATCCAATAGTCGATGCTCATTTAGAAAAAGAAGTGTCGCAACAAGCTATTGTTTTAAGAAAAAGCATTTTTGAACCCTATCAATTGGCTTCTTTTTTTTCTAAAAATAAAACCAAAAAAATAAGTTCGGGAATCATTCCTAATCAAAAAAAACAATCCTTTTTGGAAGCGTTTTTATTGTGGATACGTGGGAACTTATTCATTCCAGATGCCCGTGTTTTTTGGGTAAAACCTTCTGTGGCTTATTTAGAAAAATATATTGCTGAAAATAATATAGATACTATCGTTACTTCAGGTCCACCGCACAGTTTGCATTTAATTGGATTGGAGTTGCAGAAAAAAGTAAATGTAAAATGGTTCGCCGATTTTCGTGACCCTTGGACGACTATTGGATATCACAAAGCCTTGCGTTTGTCTAGTTATGCTGCCAAAAAGCATAAAAAATTAGAACATCAAGTGCTAAATGCCGCTGATACGATTATTGTAACTAGTAAAACGACTAAAACGGAGTTTCAAGCCATTACTTCAAAACCAATTGAAGTTATTACGAATGGGTATGACACTGAAAATGTGGCACCACAAACATTAGATACCAAATTCACTTTGGCACATATTGGTTCGTTTTTATCCGAACGCAATCCACTGATTCTTTGGGAAAGTTTAGTGGAGTTAGTTGCCGAAATCCCTGATTTTAAAAATCAGCTGGAGATTAAGTTGATGGGTGCTGTAAGTCAGGAAGTATTGGATACGATTACGCGATTTGGACTGAACGACTATTTGAATAATTTGGGCTATGTACCACACGATGAAGCTGTAGCGCATCAACGTAAATCGCAGGTATTATTGTTAATCGAAATAGATTCAGAAGATACCAAAAGCATCATTCCGGGGAAACTTTTCGAATATATGGTTTCTGGAAGGCCAATTATCGCTATTGGACCCAAAGACTCTGATTTTGCCGAGATTATCACTAGTACGAATACAGGAGTGTTTTTCGAATACGATAAAAAACAGCAATTGAAAGCGACCATTTTAGCCTACTATCAACAGTTTTTGGAAGGAAAATTGCAGTCGAATCCAGTAGGTTTGCAAAAATATTCCAGAAAAAGTTTAACCAAAGAATTAGCTACTCTTTTAACCTTAAAACAGTAACTTCAAACCTCTAACTTCAAACCTCTAACTTCTAAATTCTACCTTCGAATAATGGGCATTGTTTTAAATCAATCACTAAAAAACACTATAATAACTTACATCGGTTTTGGAATAGGCGGGATAAGTACCTTGTTTTTATTTCCACCTATTTTGGGTAAAACCTATTATGGTTTATCTAATTATATTTTGTCCTGTGCCAATGTATTGATGCCTTTATTCGCTATTGGAATGCAAAACACCTTGGTAAAATTTTATTCGCAGTGCAAAACCGAAGACGAGAGAAATCAGTTTTTGTCTTTTACTGTTTTGTTTCCATTGCTTTTCAGTATTCCACTGCTTTTGATTGGTTTGTTTTTCTATGATGAAATTTTATTTTTTGTTACCAAAAAGAATCCAATTGTAAAAGATTTTATTTGGATGATTCCTCTTGTAGGATTATCTATGGCATATTTCGAAATATTTTATGCTTGGGCAAGAGTACATATGCATTCTGTCTTTGGAAATTTTATCAAAGAGGTTGCTTTACGACTATTTTCATTGCTAGCCCTTTTGGCTATGTATTTTAAGTTGATTACAGCGGTACAGTTTATCTATCTTACGGCGGGGATTTATTTTATAGCTTTTTTGGTCACTATGTTTTATGCCTTCCGAATCAAAAAGCCTGTTTTTCAATGGGTAGTTCCAGCACACGTAAAAGGAATTATAGAGTATTCGTTCTACATTATTTTATCTGGAAGTGTTGCGAATTTGCTACTTGACGGAGATAAAATTATGTTGAATCAGTATCTAGACATTGGGGCTATTGGAATTTATTCGGTAGCAACGTTTATTGCTTTAGTGATTTCAGTACCAAGTCGCGCTATGCATCAAATTGTGTATCCAATTACAGCCAAATTAATGCACGATAACAAATACGACGAGTTGAATGTCTTGTACAAAAAAACGTCTATAAATCTACAAATGGTGGGCGGATTCGTAATGCTGTGCATTTTTGTCAACATCAATCAGTTGTATGAATTGTTGCCCCAAGAATATGCGGGCGGAATTATGGTCGTTTTTATGATTGGAATCTCTAAATACTTCGATTTGATTTTAGGAAACAATAATGCCATTATTTTCAACTCCAAATACTACCGTATGGTGCTGTTTTTGGGAGTAATGTTAGCCGTGTTAACCTTTTTACTCAATTGGATTTTTATTCCTTTATATGGCATAATTGGCTCTGCATTTGCTACTTTGTTGTCAATTACTGCGTACAGTATAGCCAAATTGTATTTTGTTGTCAATCGTATGCATTTATATCCTTTTAGCAAACCAACCTTAGTGTCTTTGGGAGTTACGTTGGCAATTTTTCTGCTTTTTTACTTTTGGCAATTTCCATTTCATCCTTTAATCGGCATTACGTTAAAATCGATTTTGCTAACCGTGGTGTATGTTTATGCAAACTATAAAATGGTTATTTCTCCCGAAATCAATCAGGCTATCGATACGCTCTTTATTAAATTAAAAATAAAAAAATAGCACATACTTGTCTTAAATAGAGGAGATTCTGTTAAAAGTATACTGTTTTGTCTTTATATTTGTTAAGCTAATTTTCAGATAAATAATGTTTAGGAGCAGTGATTAGAAGCGTTTTTGGTCACATCGTCCCGCCATCCGCTATATCTTTGCTTCTTAAAGAAAAAAGCAAAGGATGCCGCTGCTGTCGGGGCTAAAAGGAAGCATTTAGCTTTCTTGCTTTCATTACAAAGAAATCAATAGCTTATTTTAATAAATACAGTCATCTTCTATGATTCACTTGAAAGCTTTTAGAATTCTATTAATTTCATTGACCTTAACCTCTGTTTTGTGGGCGCAAAAACAACAAGTAAAGCCCGTTGTAACCACTCCAAAAGTTACTGATTCAGTGAATGTGGTTACTTTTAAGGATAGTTATCCAGTAGCACCTTTTCAGGATACCTTGTTTTTTATTCATAATAAAATAGGAGGGTTTTCTCCCGAGAAACGAGCCAAAGCAATTGCTGACAGAATCCGACAAATTTACAGCGACCCTTTGTTCGAAGCCGATTCCCTAAAAATTGTTCCAGCCGATATTACGCTTGATATCGTTTACAAAGAAGCCTTTATTATTATGTCTATCACCACGGTAGATGCCAAAACTGTTGGTAAAGACAGTCAATCTTTGGCGCAGCAAAATATTGGAATCATTTCCAAAGCTATCGTAAAAGAAAAAGAAAATAACGCCCCAGTCAAATGGATCAAACGCATAGCGCTAGAACTTCTTTTTATAGGATGTATTGCTTTACTCTTGTTTGGTATAAACGTTGTTTTTCGAAAGTTTAAATATTTCCTAATCCGAAATGATGAAAAATATTTCAAAGGCATTTTAATCAAGAATTTTCACATTTTATCACCAGCCAACCAGCTCTATTTTACGTTGCGAATCATTGGAATCATTCGTACCATAGTTTTTATTTTTATAATATATCTCTCGTTACCCTTGCTTTTTAGCGTTTTTCCATCAACTGTGGGGTATACAACGACGCTGATTCATTGGATTATGAAACCTGCCAAGTTTGCTTTGGTAAGTTTTATTGATTTCTTGCCTAATTTATTTTCTATTATCGTAATTGTTGTTTTGTTTCATTATGCCTTAAAAATAGTGAAGTATTTTGTAGATGAAATTCAAAAAGAAAACATCAATATCGATGGATTTTATAGCGATTGGGCTAAACCGACATTTAATATCATAAGAGTATTGCTGTATGCTTTTATGTTAGTGATTCTTTTTCCATACTTGCCAGGTTCAAATTCGCCTATTTTCAAAGGAGTTACCGTCTTTGTTGGTATCTTGTTTTCTATTGGCTCTTCGAATGCAATTGCCAATATGGTAGCTGGATTAGTAATTACTTATATGCGACCTTTCAAGATTGGTGATTTTATCAAAATTGGCGAGGTTAGTGGTTCTGTAATTGAAAAAACAGCTCTTGTCACCCGAATTAGAACTCCTAAAATGGAAGATATAACTATTCCTAATGCGACGGTTTTGTCGAGTTCATCTATAAATTTCTCTGCTAATACCAGAACTAATACCAATGGATTAGTGATTCATTCCACAGTAACGATTGGTTATGATGTACCTTGGCGTGAAGTGCATAAAGCCCTAATTGAAGCAGCAAATCGTACAGACTTGATTGAGAAAGAACCCAAACCATTTGTATTACAAACCAGTTTAGATGATTTTTATGTATCGTATGAAATTAATGCTTACACCAAAGAAGCTACAAAGCAGCCACTTATCTACTCAAATTTGCATCAAAACATTCAGGATTGTTTTAATGAAGCGGGTATAGAAATTATGTCACCACATTATAAAGCATTGAGAGATGGGAATCATACGACTATCCCAGAGTCTTACTTATCTAGAGATTATCAGCCGTCCGTTTTTCAGATAAGTAATGATTATAAAAATAAGAAATAGTTTAAATAAAGTTTAAGACTTTATTCTCTTCGAGTTACTTTTATCGGATTTTATTGCTGTTTATCTAATTTTTAAATTTATCAATTTGTATAAAGTGTTGATTTATAGTATTTTATGTTTTTTAATACTCTGTAATTTCAAATATCACTAAAAGTGGGTATTGTGCATGCTTTTTAACTAAGTTAAATTTGTGAAAAATTAATATCTAATTATTGAAATGGATTTTAATCTTTAAAACCAAAAAAGCATGAAAAATAACCAACCATTGAACCAAGAAGATTTAACCATATTTACAAAATCTATTAATTCTAAATTAGAAGAAGGATTTATCTTAGAAGAGCGTAATGATGCATTGCCTTTCGCTGTTTTATCTAAAAAACCACAAAGGGTAAATCACAAATTAAACTTTAAATTATCTTGTATTACTTTAGGGATTTGGTCTATTGTCTGGCTTTATTTGAGCCATATTTCAAAGGCTAAAAAGATAGTTGTTGGCCTAGATGAAGAAGGAAATGTATTTCAAGAAAATTGCTATATGGGTTAGATTTAGTTAATTCCTTAATAAAAGTTAGCCACGAATTCTAGTATTTTATTACTTGATTCGTGGCTGTTTTTTTGAGTACCTCTTTAGTTTACTATAGTTTCTCTTTTAGGTATTTTGCTGTTACAGATTTTTTATTTTTAACGACTTCTTCAGGTGTTCCCACAGCTAAAACTTTTCCTCCATTTTGCCCACCTTCTGGACCTAAATCAATAATCCAATCGGCACATTTTATTAAATCCAAATTGTGTTCGATGACAAGTATAGAATGCCCTTTTTCTATTAAAGCGTCAAAAGAAGCTAATAATTTTTTGATATCGTGAAAATGAAGACCTGTGGTTGGTTCATCAAAAACAAACAAGGCTTTTTCTTTGGTAGCTCCTTTAACTAAAAATGAGGCTAATTTTATACGTTGTGCTTCTCCACCGGATAAAGTTGAAGAGGATTGTCCTAACTGTACATACCCCAAACCAACATCCTGTAAAGGTTGTAGTTTTTGAATAATTTTATTTTGTTTATGTTTTGTAAAAAAAACAATGGCATCATCAATTGTCATTGTAAGTATATCGTGAATGTTCTTTTCTTCAAAGGTAACTTCTAAAATTTCTTTTTTGAATCGTTTCCCATTACAAGTTTCACAAGGTAATTGCACATCAGCCATAAAAACCATTTCTACGTTGATGGTTCCTTCACCTTTACAAGTTTCACATCGACCACCATCTACATTGAAAGAAAAATGTTTGGCTTGGTATCCTCTAACTTTTGATAATTTTTCTTTTGCAAATACATCTCGAATGTCATCATAAGCCTTGATATACGTTACAGGGTTAGAACGGGAGCTTCTTCCGATAGGGTTTTGATCAACATATTCGATATGTTTAATATGAGAAAAGGAACCTTTCATTTCTGAAAATTGCCCTGCTTTTTCACCAATGTTTTCTAGCTTTTTTTGCATAGCAGGAAACAAAATCTTTTTGATTAAAGTACTTTTTCCACTTCCAGATACGCCTGTAATAACGGTAAGTACATCTAATGGAAAGATGACATCTATATTTTGCAGGTTGTTTTCCCTTGCTCCAATTATTTCTATGAAATTCTTGTAAGTACGTCTTTTTTTAGGAGTTGCAATAGTTTTGATACCACTTAAATAATTAGCTGTCAACGAATCTGTTTTGAGGATTTCAGCATATGTTCCTTGTGCTGCTAAGCTTCCACCTAATGTTCCTGCTTCAGGACCAATATCAATAATCATATCGGCAGCTTTCATAATGTCTTCATCATGTTCTACCACGATTACTGTATTTCCTAAATCTCGTAATGAAAGTAATACATTAATTAAGCGTTCAGTATCTTTGGGATGCAAGCCTATACTGGGTTCATCTAAAATATACATAGACCCTACTAAACTGCTGCCAAGAGATGTAGCTAAGTTAATACGTTGTGATTCTCCACCTGATAAAGTTGACGAGTTTCTATTTAAGGTCAAATAATCCAATCCTACTTCGGTCAAAAAAGACAATCTATTATTAATTTCAATCAATAAACGTTTTGCTATTTGTTTTTCATATTCATCCAATTGAATTTCTTTAAAGAAATCGACTAGATTTTTTATTGGTAAATCTACAAGATCAGACACTGTCTTGTGGTTTATCTTAACATAGGATGCTTCTGGGCGAAGACGTTTCCCTTTGCATGTAGGGCATTTGGTTTTGCCTCTATAACGAGAAAGCATCACTCTGTTTTGAATTTTATAATTTTTTTCTTCTAATTCTTTGAAAAAATCATTAAGCCCCTGAAAATATTGATTACCAGTCCATAATAACTCTTTTTGTTCTTCGCTGAGTTGAAAATAAGGTTTGTGAATTGGAAAATCAAATTTGTATGCGGTTTTGACTAATTCATCTCTAAACCAACTCATACTTTCTCCTCGCCAAGGGTAAATGGCATTTTCAAAAATAGAAAGTGTGGTGTTAGGAATAACAAGTTCTGAATCTATTCCGATAATGTTTCCGTAACCTTCACAAGAGGGACAAGCGCCATAGGGATTATTAAAGCTAAATAAGTGAACGTTTGGTTCTAAAAAGGAAATACCATCCAGTTCAAAATTATTAGAAAAGCTAAAACGATTATTTTGGTTAAGTTCTTGTAAAAAACATTCCCCTTTTCCTTCGTAAAAAGCCGTTTGAATCGCATCTGCCAATCGATTGTAAAACTCTTCTTCATTCTTTACTACAATCCTGTCAATGATAAGTTCGATGGTTAATTTTTCTAACTCTTTCTCTTTTTTGTCGGCAATAGAAGTAATGAAATCGTCTAAACGAAGCATTTCATGATCGACTAGCACTCTTGCAAAACCTTGTTGCTGAAGTATCTTTAATTTATCTTGCAGTTTTCGGCCTTCCTCTATATGTAGAGGTGCTAGGAGTAACCATTTACTGTCCAATGCTAATTCCTTAACACAATTAACCACATCGGTTACTGTGTTTTTCTTTACTTCTTGACCAGAAATAGGAGAGTAGGTACGTCCAATTCGTGCATACAACAACTTGATATAGTCATAGATTTCTGTTGAGGTACCTACAGTTGAGCGTGCATTGGTTGTATTTACTTTTTGTTCAATTGCAATAGCGGGAGCAATCCCTTTGATGTATTCTACTTTTGGTTTGTCTAATCTGCCCAAAAATTGTCTTGCATAAGAAGATAAACTTTCGACATAACGACGTTGTCCTTCTGCATAAAGCGTATCAAAAGCCAAACTTGACTTTCCGGAGCCAGATAGTCCTGTAATTACAACCAATTTGTTTCTTGGAATTACAACATCCACGTTTTTTAGGTTGTGAACCTGAGCACCTTTAATGATGATATTTTGCTTTGGGTCAATAGTAGAAAGTTCAATCGGCATAGTAAAATGAATTTGCACAAAAGTAATCAATTTTGCCCTGTTTGTTGAGGTTGAACGAATCACAATTTTTAGCCATATTTGATTAAAAAAGGCGCTATGGTATTTGTTTTTTGTGTTGTGAATCTTTTGTTTCTGCTGATTTATTTAGAATTTATAATATTAAGTTATAGTTTTACATAAATAATTTATCCTATGCGATTACAAAAAGCGGTACTACTAGTAACACTATTTTCGGTCATCAAGTTTTTTGCTCAAGAATTGCCACCAATTGTAAAATATGCACCTAATACTTATGGTGCTGGCAATCAGAATTGGATGATTTCTCAGGACCAAAATCAATATTTATATTTTGCCAATAATGAGGGTTTACTCACTTTTGATGGTTCTAAATGGGATTTGTACCCATCACCCAATGAAACAATTATTCGTTCTGTAAAAGTAATTGGACAACGAATTTATACGGGCTGTTATATGGAATTTGGTTATTGGCTACGCAAAAAAAATGGACAATTGCACTATACCTCATTAAGCAAAAAGATTAAAAGTAAAATTCAAGAGGATGAGCAGTTTTGGAATATTTTGAATTATGACCAATGGATTATTTTTCAATCATTGAATAAAATTTTTATTTATGATTCTAAAAAAGAAACTTTTAGAGTAATTGCTCCCCAAAGCGGTATTTTAAAATCTTATCGAACTTCAAATGCGATATACTACCAAACGGTTTCGAATGGACTATTTGAAATTGTTAGTGGAAAAGAAAGTTTGGTTTCGAATGACCCTGTACTGAAAAACAATAAAATTATCAATGTATTCGCTGTAGATCAAGGACTTTTGATTCAAACACAATGGAACGGTTTTTATACTCTAATTAATCAGACGGTTTCTCGATTTGTAACCGAAGTTGACCATCAGCTAATTGCAAATAATATTTATAATAGTCAACAACTGTCTAATGGAAGTTTCGCAGTAGGAACAGTTTCTAATGGTGTTTTTATAATTGATAAAAACGGAAAACTCCAGCATCATATATCACAAACCAAAGGATTGAGTAACAATACGGCCTTATCCTTGTTTGAAGATGCTGATAAAAATTTATGGATTGGCTTAGACAATGGTATCAATTGTATCAACCTGCAGTCTCCTATCAAAAGTTTTACTGATAATACAGGGATTTTGGGTACTGTTTATGCTACAAAACTTTTAGGAGGAAAGCTATATGTAGGGACCAATCAGGGGCTTTTTTATAAAAATTATTATTCTAATGAAGAGTTTAAGTTTATAAACGGAACTAAGGGACAAGTTTGGTCCTTGTTTGAGTGGAATGGAGAATTGTTTTGTGGACATGATTCAGGTAGTTTTTTAATTCAAGGAGGAACTGCCGTTCCTATTTTTAAAAGTTCTGGTACTTGGAAGTTTAGTCCAGTACCTAATAGGAAAGACCTTTTGTTGCAAGGCAATTATTATGGGATTTCGCTACTTCAAAAAGTTAATAATCAGTGGGTGTTTAAAAACAAAATAGCTGGATTTGATTATTCAGCCAAAAGTTTTGAAATCACTAAAGGTCTTGAAGTATACATAAGCCACGAATACAAAGGTGTTTTTCATTTACAATTGAATAAAGAATTGACAAAAACAGCTCCTTTTTACACCTATTCCAACCCTAAAAAAGGGAAAAATGCAAGTTTAGCTCAATTCAACGGCTCAATTTATTATGCCTACAAGGAAGGAATTTTTAAGTTGAACTCAAAAACTAAGCAATTCATAAAAGACCCTTTATTAAGCGCTGTTTTTAGCAAAGATGAATATACTTCAGGTCAAATGATTGTTGATTCCAATAGATTGTGGTTATTTACTAAGAACTATATTCATTACTTATCTTTAAGTAAATTGAGTAATCAATTAAAGGATAATGTAATTCCGATTCCAGCTTCATTAACGAACTCTATGTTGGGTTATGAGAATTGTACGCAACTCTCAAATTCTGTTTTCCTCATAGGAACAGTTGATGGTTACTATACTTTGAATTTGAATGATTTGAGTTTTAAAAATTATAAAGTAGCCATTACGAACATTGCTGTAAATCGTTTGAACGAAGGTTCTTATAACTATGCTATTCCGGAAGATGGGAAGTTTAATTATGAGCAAAATAACATCGCTTTTAATTTTACGGTACCTGAATACAATAAGTATATCAATGCCGAATATCAATTTTTACTTGAAGGTTTTCAAGAAGGGTGGAGTAAATGGAGTTCTCGTTCTGCTGTTAATTTTAAAAATTTACCACCAGGCGACTATGTATTTAAAGTTAGAGCTAAGTTTTCGAACACATTGTTAGAAAATACAGCTATTTATTCTTTTACCGTTTTAAAACCTTGGTACCTTACCAATTTGGCTGTAATTATCTATTTAGTATTATTTGTTGTTTTGGTATTTTATATTCATAAGGCTTACAAAAATTATTATGAAAAGCAAGAAGCCAAATTAATCGAAGAGAACAACCTTTTATTAGAAATTAAAGAATTAGAAAACGAACAAGAGTTAATGCGCTTACGCAATGAACAACTTTCACAAGATGTAGATTCAAAAAGTCGTGAATTGGCAGTTTCTACAATGAGTTTGAATAGTAAAAATGAATTATTGGCTTTTATAAAAGAGGATTTAAAGAAAACTGCACAAAGTGAAACCTCGAATATTAAATCTGTAATTTCTACCATTAATAAAAACATAACCGAAGAGGATTCTTGGAAAGTATTTAGAGAAGCATTTGATAGTGTCGATAAAGATTTTCTAAAGAGGGTAAAACAAGTACATTCTTCCCTTACTCCAAATGATTTGCGCCTATGTGCTTATTTAAGAATGAATCTTTCTTCCAAAGAAATTGCTCCATTACTTAACATTTCAGTACGAAGTGTAGAAATAAAAAGATATCGTTTGCGTAAAAAAATGGATTTACCACATGAACAAGGGCTAGTAGAATACATTTTAACCGTATAGTTTTTAAAAAAAAGCAACTTTTTACCTATACAACACCACAACATCTCTATTGTTTGTGGTTTTTTTTTATTTTTTTTAAGAACAAGTTTCAATATGTATTTCTTAATAAACACGCTTGTTTTTTGCTGTTTACTTAAATAAAAGCTAATTTTTTTGTTTTGTATGTTTTTTGTAGAGGTTACTTTTTAACTATCACGTTGTAGTTGTAGTAATTTTAGGATTCAATACAAAACCAAAATATTATGAAATCTAAACTAGTAGTAATTGCATTCATTTTGCTGGCCTCTTTGGGTTATGCACAAACGAATGAAATCAATGGAAAGGTAATCGATACCAAATCCGGCTCCTCACTTCCGGGTGTAAATGTGAGGGTAAAAAATGGAACACAAAGTGCTTCAACTGACTTTGATGGAAGTTTTAAGTTGAGCAAGGTCCCAACCAATGCAGTACTTATTTTTAGTTACGTTGGTTATTTAGATACTCAAGTCACTGTTAAAGGAAGTGAGTCATTGGTAGTAAAAATGGAGGAAGAAGCCAGTCAACTGAAAGAAATTGTAGTTATTGGTTACGGTAGCCAGAAAAAAAGAGAAGTTACAGGTGCTGTTTCGGTTCTTGATGCCAAAGCTTTGGATGTAATTAAGCCAATAAAAGTTGAACAAGCACTTCAAGGAACCGTTTCTGGGGTAAATGTGACGACTCAGTCAGGTTCACCAGGTGCCGCTTTAGATATCCGTATTCGTGGTATTGCTACTAATGGTGAAAATAGACCAACCACTATTATTGACGGTTATGTTGGTGAATTAGGACTGCTCAACCCTAATGACATCGAAACCATCACTGTTTTGAAAGATGCACAAGCTGCCATTTATGGTACTATTGGTGCTAATGGGGTAATTTTGATTACTACTAAAACAGGAAAAAAGAACGCAAAAACAAAAATCAATTTCAATACTTATGTAGGTTTTCAAGAAACCACGAGAACTTTGCCTACGCTAAATGCTACAGAGTATGCTTTGTTATTGAACGAAAGTTATGCTAATGGTGGTCAAACCATTCCTTATCCAAATGTTACAGGTTTAGGTAAAGGAACCAATTGGCAAAAAGAAGTATTCAGTACAGGAGTTCCAATCATTAATCACGATATCTCCATTTCAGGGGGATCTGAAAAAATGACATATGCAGTCAGTGGTTCTCACTTGGATCAAGAAGGTATTGTTGGTACTGATAAATCTGGATTTTTGAGAAATACAGCCAGAGTTTCTATTGGTGCAGATTTGACGGATAAATTGAAATTAAAAACGAATGTTATCTATACTTATTTTAATAGAAAATCTTTAAATGAGAATGGATTGGGTTCGGTATTATTTAATGCTTTGAACACTCCCGCCACTTTAAAACCTTATGATGCTAATGGTAACTTTACTTTAGTGCCAAGCACAACAGGTTTAGGTACTGAAATTATTAATCCATTGGCACAAATAGACAACACCTACAACGATTATAGCTTTAAGAAATTGAATGGTAATTTCGGGTTAGACTATAAATTATTTGATGGTTTTGTGCTTTCTAGTACTATTGGTTTTAATACCTCTAATAGTGAATCCAAAGATTTCGCTAAACAAGTAAACTATGGAGGTAAAGTTTTTGATGTGCAACGTAGCTCTATAACACAAGGTGCCGTAAATGACAATAATTACTCGTTTGATATTTTTGGAACTTATACCAAAAAAATTGGAGAAGACCACAGTTTTGTGGGGACTATAGGAAATACCATCTTCAAGGAATGGGGGAATGGACTTTTCGCTACAGGTTATGATGTACCAAATAATTCTTGGGAGTTCGCGGATATTTCATTGACCACAGGAACATTAGATGCTAAAACTAATAGCTCTTATGTATATGATGAAAGAAGATTGTCTTACTTTGGTAGAATTCAATACGATTTCAAAGGAAGATACTTATTATCAGCTATGTTAAGACGTGATGCTTCTACTAAATTTGGACCTACCAACAGAGTAGGTTACTTTCCATCATTTACCGCAGGTTGGATTGTTTCAGATGAACCTTTTTATGGAGAATCCAAAACGCTTAATTTTATGAAATTAAGAGCTAGTTATGGTACTCTAGGAAATGACCAAATTCCAAACAATGGTTATGTTGGTTTATTAGGAGGTGAAGCTACTTATGTGTTTAATGGAGTATTGGTAAATGGAACGGCGAATGGTCAAATTCCTAATCCAAATTTGAAATGGGAAGAAGCCAGAAAGTTTGACGTTGGTTTGGATTTAAAGCTATTCGACAATAAACTTTCTATTATTACAGACTACTTTATCGATACTCGTAAAGATTTATTAATCCCAAATATCCCTGTGTCGGGTATTAGTGGAATTGCTGCACCAGGAGCTGGAGCGCCAACCTTGAATGCAGGTACAGTACGAAATTCAGGAGTTGAATTTTCTATGGATTTCAAACATACTTTTACTAATGATTTATCATTAAGTTTAGGATACAATGTGACTTTCCTTAAAAATGAAGTTTTGGCTGTTGATAACGGAACAGGATTTATTGAAGGAGGATCTTTTGGAGTAGGACAACCCGCTCCTTCAAGAATGGAAGTTGGCAAGCCAATTGGATATTTCTTTGGTTACAAAACAGATGGGATTTTTCAAAATCAAGCCGAAATCGATGCTCATCCATCTCAAATTGCTTTAGGAGCGAATGCTGCTCCTGGAGATCTGCGCTATGTGGATATCAATGGAGATGGAATTATCAATGCTAATGATAGAACCAATATTGGTGATCCAATTCCAGAAGCTACGATGGGTTTCAATATGCAAGTAAACTATAAAAATTTAGATTTAGCAGTGTATACTTTTGCTTCAGTAGGAAATGATATGGTCCGTAATTACGAAAGAACTTTGTCTGATGCAAATCGATTGAATTATGTATTGGATCGATGGACGGGAGAGGGTTCTACTAATTCAACGCCAAGAGTAACTACAGGAGCTACCTCAAATAATGTATTCTCGAATTATTTTGTGGAAGATGCTTCTTATATAAGAATACAAAATGTTCAATTAGGATACACTTTAAGTCCAACCGTTTCTGAAAAAATTGGAGTGTCAAAATTCAGAATATATACTGGTGTAAACAATTTGTACACGTTTACTAAATACAAAGGTTACGATCCAGGAGCTTCAAATGGAGCGCCTATTGGAGGTGGAATTGATTATGGATTTTATCCTATTCCAAGAACTTATTTGTTTGGACTAAACATTAATTTTTAATTGCAATTACAATGAAAAAGTATCTTTTTTTTACGATAGTAACCGTATTTGTTATGACACTTACAGTTACCTCTTGTTCGGATGAATTTGTAGATCGTTCTCCTGCTTACTCAATAGACTCGGAAAATTATTTTAATTCTAAAGACGATTATGACAAAGCACTTGTAGCCGCTTACGATTTATTACAATCATCTTATGTGAATGTTTTGTTGGGTGAAATTGCCTCAGATAACACACTTGCCGGTGGAGAAAGTCCAACTGATGTGATAGGTTTTCAACAAATAGACGATATGATTCATACGCCCGTAAATAGTAATTTACGTGATTTATGGAACTGGATGTTTGCTGGGGTTCAAAGAGCCAATTACATTTTGGAATTCAAAGACAAAACCGATTTTTCAGGCAAAAACCAGATCATTGCAGAAGCTCGTTTCTTACGTGCTTACTACCAATTTGAATTGGTAAAATGGTTTGGAGGTATTCCGATGAAAGGTGATGCTCGCTTTAAAGTTGGTGATGAGAAAACAATCAAAAGAGCTACAATCCAAGAAGTATATGCTTCTATTGAAGCGGATTTGATTTATGCTTCGGCAAATTTAGCTGCTGTTCCTTCTCAAAAAGGACGCGCTACCAAAGGTGCTGCACAAGCTTTACTAGGAAAAGCGTATTTGTATCAAAACAAATACACTCAGGCAGCAAGTACTTTAGAGAGTTTGATTACGTCTAATACTTATTCTTTAGTTACAGACTATAATTCCATTTTTGAAGAAGCTGGTGAAAACAATGCAGAATCTGTTTTTGAAGTACAATATACAGATATTGAAGGAGCTGGATTTGGATGTTTACAATGTAGTGAAGGGAATGTAGCAGTTGGGTTTAATGGTATTAGAAACTATTCAGGTAGTGTTTTTTCTCCTGGATTTAGTTTTAATGTTCCAACAAAAGAAGCGGCCAATGCTTTCGAAATTGGTGACCGAAGAAAAGATGTAGCTATACTAGACATCGAGGCTTGGGCAACTAGTACTAGCGCTACTTTTGGTAAAGGAAATGAACATACTGGGTATTTCAATAGAAAATATTTACCAAGAAAAAGAAGTGCTAATGCAGCGGGAGATTTGAATTTGACCAATCCTAACAACTACAGAGCGATTCGTTATGCCGATGTACTATTAATGGCTGCCGAAGCTTACAGCCGTGGTGGAATTGATGATGCCAAAGCTAGATTGTATTTGAATCAAGTACGTCGTCGTGCTTTTGGCGATACCAATCACGACATTACAGCTTCTGGAGCAGCTTTGACAGATTTTATTTTGGCAGAAAGAAGAGTAGAACTTTTGGGTGAAGGACATCGTTTCTTTGACTTGGTTAGAACTGGTAAAGCAGCTGGAAAAATTCCAGGATTTACTGCTGGTAAAAACGAATTATTCCCTTTACCTATTGAAGAAATTCAATTTTCAAACGGAAATTGGCAACAAAACCCTGGATACTAAAATATAAAAAACGATGAAAAAAATAGTTTATATACTAAGCATGTTAGCGCTTATTTTGATAGTAAGTTGTACTAACGAAAATGACCTTATAGATGTAAGCAGTGTTGGAGCTCCAGCAAATATATCCGCTTTAACAACGGTTACTCAAGACAATACTGGAAAAGTAACTTTCTTGCCAAGAGGAGAAGGGGTTACTCGATATGAAATTTTTTACGGAGACGGAACAACAACTCCAGGATATGTTTCTCCAGGTGGTACTGTAGATCACATCTACAAAGAAGGGGTGTATGACGCCAAAATTGTGGGAACTACCATTGACGGAAAAAGAACAGAAGTAATCCAAAAAGTAGTAGTAGCTTTTAGAGCACCAGAAAACCTTGTGGTTACTATCGAAAATGATTTGACGGTTTCTAAAAAAGTTACAGTAAAAGCGACGGCAGATTTTGCTTTGTTTTATGATGTATATTTTGGTGAAGCAGGAAAACCAGATCCAATTTCGGTAAACAATGGTGAATCGGTTTCTTATACGTACCAAGCTGCAGGAGTTTATAAAATCCGTGTGGTTTCTAAAAGTGCTGCTATAAAAACTACAGAATATTCAACAGACTTTACAGTTACGGTAGTAAATAAACCAAGTGCCTCAGCACCTACGCCTCCTAACAGACAAGCTGGAGATGTAATCTCTCTTTACGGTTCAAAATACACCAATGTTGCAGGAACAAATTTCTTCCCAGATTGGGGACAAGGAGGTCAAGGTAGTAGTTGGGCTGAGTTTGATTTGAATGGAGACAAGATGCTAAACTACATTAATTTGAGTTATCAAGGAATTGCTTTGGCTGACGGAACAACAATCAACGTATCAGGAATGGAGTACATTCATATGGATGTTTGGACTGCCGATTTGGAAAAAATTGAAACCTCATTGATTAGTAAAACCAATGGTGAAAAACCAGTAGTGAAAGATCTTGTAGCGAATCAATGGACAAGTATTGATATTCCAATTTCAGCATTTACAAGCCAAGGATTGACGGTAGCTGATATTTTTCAATTGAAATTTGTTGGAACGCCATGGGCAAAAGGCTCAGTATTCATAGATAACATTTACTTCTATAAATCTCCAACACAAACTATTCAAATGCCAATCGATTTTGAAGCCAGTATAACTTATGCTTGGAGTGGGTTTGGAGCTTCAGATTTTGGTGCGATTCCAGCATCGGTAGTCAATAATCCAGATAAAACAGGAGCAAATGTGTCTAACAAAGTAGTTAAAATAGATAAACCCTCAGGAGCACAAGTATGGGCTGGAGCTAGTTTAAATCTTGACTCTACAGTAGATTTTACAAAAGGAACCAAAGTAAAAGTGACTGTTTGGTCGCCTAAAGTTGGTGCTAAGATTTTATTCAAAATGGAAGATTCTACTTCTCCTAAAGATGGTAACGGAAATCCAACAATTTTTGTAGAGGTTGAAGCGACTACTACAGTTGCAAATTCATGGCAAGTATTAACGTTTGATCTTACCTCTTTCGGTGCATTTAGCACGTCCAATAAATACGACAGAGTGATTTTATTCCCTGATTTTGGTGTGAATGGAACTGGTGCTACTTATTATTTTGATGATATCAAACAATCCAACTAAAACTATTCAAAAATGAAAAATATTTTAAAATATATAACAGCTGCCTTTTTACTGCTACTTATGGTAAATTGTCAGGACGATAATGTAGAGTTCGGCTCTTTGGATGCTCCTACAAATTTAGCGGTAAAAGTAGATATCGTAGGTAAGTCTGCTACTGCTCCCAACGGAGATGGATCAGGAAAAGTGCTTTTTACAGCCACTGCTGATAATGCGATTTCTTACAAATACATTTTTAGTGATGGAACTTCTCAAAATGCCCCAAGTGGTATTTTTGAAAAAGGCTTTGCAAAACCAGGAACAAATACTTATACCGTAACTGTTTTGGCAAGTGGAAAAGGGGGAATCACTACTAATACTACTGTTGAAGTTACCGTTTTTAGTAATTTCAAAGATGAAGAGGCTATTAAATTTTTAACAGGTGGTTCTTCGAAAAAATGGTATTGGTCACAATCAGAAGTAGGTCATCTAGGCGTGGGACCAAATACTTCGCATACGGATGCCAATTTTGGAACCCAAAATTATTACCCAGCTTTCTATGGTGCAGCGGCTAATGAAAAAGCATCTACTTGTTTGTATAACAGCGTGATGACTTTCTCTGTTGCAGGCGATCAATTGAAATTTAATTTAGACAATAAGGGACAAACATATTATAACGGTGCTTTTATTGGCGGAGGTGATGATGCTTGTAGAGATTTAGATACGAGTGGACTAAAAACGGTTATTTTGAGTCCATCAGAATCATTTGTTAGCAAAAATCCAAATGCAGCTACGCAAACACGCGGAACAGTGATGAATTTTTCAGATAATGGATTTATGGGATATTATATAGGTAGTAGTTCCTATGAAATTTTATCAATTACTGAAAATCGTATGGTGGTAAGAGCGGTAATGGGTGGCAATGCATTTTTGGCATGGTACCATATTTTTACTACAACTCCACCAGGACAAGCCACTGGACCAACAGATTATACTAATCTTGTTTGGTCAGATGAATTCAATACCGATGGTGCTCCAGATGCAACCAAATGGGGGTATGATTTAGGAGCTGGCGGTTGGGGTAATAATGAATCTCAAACGTATACCAATAGTGCTACAAATGTTGTTGTTCAAGGTGGAATGCTGAAAATCACAGCTAAGAAAGAAGGTTCTACTTATACTTCAGCTCGTTTAAAATCTGAAGATAAATATGAATTCACTTATGGTAAAGTTGAATTTAGAGCCAAGTTACCTTCTGGTGGGGGAACATGGCCTGCGGTTTGGTCTTTGGGACAAGATTATAAAACAAATTCTTGGCCTGCTTGTGGTGAAATCGATTTTATGGAACATGTAGGCAATGCGCAAAATGTAATTCATGGAACGTTGCATTACCCAGGAAATTCTGGTGGAAATGGAAACACTGGTAGTACTACAATTGCCAATGCATCAACAGAATTTCATGTGTATAAAACCATTTGGACTCCATCGTCAATAAAGTTTTATGTAGATGATAAATTATTTCATTCTTTTGCAAACAACAACACAGTGCCGTTCAATAAAGACTTTTTCTTGATAATGAATGTGGCTATGGGTGGGAACTTTGGTGGAGCAATTGATCCAGCATTTACGCAATCTACTATGGAAGTGGATTACATTAGAGTATACCAATAATTTATAAACTAAACCAATAGAAGATTGATTCACAATCAATCTTCTATTTTTTAATAGCGAGCTTATGATACTCACAAAGAAAAAACAACTTGTAATGGCCTTAGTTATTGCAGGTCTAAACCTCGGTTCTATAACTGCTCAAACTAAACCCGTTGCTTCGGCAGTTAGTTTAGATAAAAAAGTTACTTCTTTATTAAAGAAAATGACTTTAGAGGAAAAAGTGGGACAGCTAAACCAATACAATGGTTTTTGGGATGTTACGGGTCCTTCACCAAAAGAAGGTCAAGCCGCTAAAAAATATGAAAATTTAAAGAAAGGATTAGTAGGCTCGATGCTCAATGTAAAAGGAGTAAAAGAAGTTCGAACGCTACAAAAAATTGCCGTAGAACAAACTCGATTGGGTATTCCTTTATTATTTGGTTTTGACGTAATTCACGGGTATAAGACCATTAGTCCCATTCCGTTGGCAGAATCGGCGAGTTGGGACTTAAAAGCCATTCAGCAATCGGCAGCTATGGCTGCAGAAGAAGCTGGGGCTGTTGGAATCAACTGGACGTTTGCACCAATGGTAGATGTTTCTCGAGATGCACGTTGGGGTAGAGTGATGGAAGGTGCTGGCGAAGACCCATATCTTGGAAGTTTGATTGCCAAAGCTAGAGTAGTTGGTTTCCAAGGAGATTTTAGTAGCAATAAAAACATTTTGGCTTGTGCTAAACATTTTGCTGGTTATGCTTTTGCAGAAGCTGGTAGAGATTATAACACAGTCGATATTGGTGAATCTACTTTACAAAATGTAGTTTTTCCACCTTTTAAGGCTGCGGTCGATGCTGGCGTAAGAACCTTTATGAATTCTTTCAACGAATTGGATGGAATTCCTGCAACAGGTAATGCCTATTTGCAGCGAAAAATCCTAAAAGGAGATTGGGGATTTCAAGGCTTTATGGTGTCTGACTGGGGTTCTATTATGGAAATGCAAGCGCACGGTTATGCAAAAGATTTAAAACACGCTGCCGAGTTGGCTATAAATGCGGGTTCTGATATGGATATGGAATCTAGTGCTTACGTAGAGCATTTGGTTCAGCTTGTTCGCGAAGGAAAAGTAAAAGAAAGCACCATCGATGAAGCTGTAAAACGTATTTTGAGAACCAAATTTGTTTTAGGCTTATTTGATAATCCATATAAATATTGCAACGAGGAATATGAAAAAGCGACTGTAGGTAAACCTGAATTCCATCAACAGGTTTTAGAAATGGCTAAAAAATCAATTGTATTGTTGAAAAACAAAGATGAGATTTTACCACTTAAGAAATCAGGTCAAAAAATAGCGTTAATTGGTGCACTTGCAGCAGATAAAACTAGTCCATTGGGTAGTTGGCGTATTGCAGCCGATGACAATACCGCAGTTTCTGTTTTAGAAGGATTACAAGCTTACAAAGACAATCAGTTGACCTATGCAAAAGGCGCCGATGTAGCTTTAGGAGAACCAAAGTTTGTTTTTGAAACCAAAATCAATATTACAGACAAAAGCGGTTTTGAAGAGGCAATTACTGCTGCCAAAAATGCGGATATCGTGGTAATGGTTCTTGGAGAACACGGTTTGCAATCTGGCGAAGGACGCAGTAGAACTGATATTGGTTTGCCAGGCGTGCAACAAGAAGTACTTGAGGCGGTTTATGCCGTAAATCCAAAAATTGTTTTAGTCTTAAATAATGGTCGTCCGCTGGCTTTGCCTTGGGCTGACGAACATATTCCAGCGATTGTTGAAGCTTGGCAATTAGGAACACAAAGCGGTAACGCAATTGCTCAAGTGTTATATGGCGATTACAATCCTAGTGGAAAATTACCTATGACCTTTCCTAGAAATGTAGCTCAAGTTCCTATTTACTATAATCATAAAAATACAGGAAGACCATCCTCAAATGAGCCAGAGAGTGTTTTTTGGTCGCATTATATCGATGAAAAAAACACGCCTCTTTATCCTTTTGGTTACGGGTTGAGTTATTCCAAATTTGACTATTCAGATTTGAAATTATCGTCACCTTCATTTAAAACGAATGGTAAAATCGAAGTTTCAGTTACGGTTACCAATTCTGGTAAAGTGGCTGGTAAAGAAGTGGTTCAAATGTATATCAGGGATTTATTTGCTAGTGTTACACGACCTGTTTTAGAATTGAAAGGATTTGAAATGATAGAGTTACAGCCCAATGAATCCAAAAAAGTAGTTTTTACGATTGATGAAAAAACAATCGAGTTCTATACTGCCAATGCAAAATGGGAAGCTGAAGCTGGCGATTTCAAAGTATTTGTAGGCGGAAGTTCTGCACAAACATTACAGGCAGATTTTCAATTTGCCCAATAATAAAGGAGTTAGTAGTTGGTTTAACTTGTATTTCGTTTTCATTACTGCTGCAAGATGAATTAATTTTTAATGGTGTTTTTTTTTACTTCGAACGTATACTCTTTAATGAGGATACCTGAAAAAAATTAGAAATACAAGTTTAAATCAACGCTTTATATTTTATGATTTGCCCTCTCTCTGGGTAAAACAATAACGAATTAATTTTTAGAGATGAAAAAGTATATAATACTAATACTAGGAGTGGTGAGTTTTAGTTTTGCTCAGCAAACGCAACGAAAACTAGTCTGGGAAGAAAATTTTAACGGAAAAACTCTAGACGAAAAAGTCTGGAATATTGAAATTGGTGATGGGTGTCCTAACTGCGGTTGGGGAAACAATGAACGACAATTGTACACCGATTCGAATCACGCGATAGAAAAGGGGAATTTGGTAATTAAAGCCAAAAAAGAAGGCAATAAATACACTTCAACTAGAATCAATACCAAAAGCAAAAAGGAGTTCCAATACGGTCGATTTGAGATTAGAGCCAAATTACCTGTGGCCAATGGTTTATGGCCTGCCTTTTGGATGCTGGGTTCTAACTTCAAAGAAGCAGGTTGGCCAAAATGTGGTGAGATTGATATTTTAGAATACGTAGGCCGTGAACCACACGTTATTTTTAATTCATTGCATACACAAGACAGTCACGGAAATACCATAAATACTAAGAAAACTACCATTCCAGATATCGAGAAAGGCTTTCATTTGTATGCTATCGATTGGGATAAAGACAAAATTGCTTTCTATGTAGACAATCAATTAACTTACACTTTTCAACCCAAAGAAAAGAATGAAAACACTTGGCCCTACAATCAACCGTTTTATTTCCTTGCCAATTTGGCGATTGGAGGTAATTTTGGTGGACAAATAGTAGACGATGCGGCACTACCTGATTATTTTTATATTGATTATATCAAAGTATATCAATAAATCAGTTTTTAAACGAATAACTTTCTCCAAAAACAAGTTATATAAAAGAATGCTGAACAAGAAAAGCCTGGTCTTATTTTTAAGAATTCAGGCTTTTTTCTATTATTTATTTAACGATAGTGCTTAATTTTTGCGCTTTTTATTTGTTTATTAAGATAAAAATTTGTTAAATTTGGCCATTAACTAACCAAAACTAATAAAGCCTATAGTTCAAAATTACTTTTTAGAGAATTTCCCCAAATTTAAAACTAAACTAAAAGGTAAGACTATGGCTGGTAAACAATTCACCGACGCGTATTTAGTTCAAGAGTATGTTTCTGGTAACGAAAAGGCACTAGAACTATTAATCAAACGCCACGAATCCAAAATCTTCGGATTCATTTATTCTAAAATTCCAGATCGTGATGTAGCGAATGATATCTTCCAAGATACATTCATCAAAGTAATTCGTACCTTAAAATCAACCTCTTATAACGAAGAAGGCAAGTTTTTACCTTGGGTAATGCGTATTGCCCACAATCTCATTATTGATCATTTTAGAAAAAACAAAAAAATGCCACTCTACAGAGAAACCGAAGATTTTTCCATTTTCTCTGTAATGTCTGATGATTCATTAACTATCGAAAACCAATTGATCGCTTCTCAAGTCGAAATAGACCTTCGTCGCATCATAAACGAATTACCTGATGATCAAAAAGAAGTGGTAATGATGCGTATGTACCAAGATATGAGTTTCAAGGAAATCTCAGAGGTGACAGGGGTTAGCATCAATACCGCCTTAGGAAGAATGCGATATGCTTTGCTTAATTTGAGAAAAGTTATCGACAAACATCAAATTATTTTAACGAATTGATACTAAAAGGTAAGATTTGCCGTTGTACATTGATTATCAGTCTAATCACTAATTATATTCATTGTATATGGCCAAAATTTACTCTAAAAAAAATGCAGTTTCAAAAGAATTAAAACCAAAAAAAGAAGTAGTTTCTTTTCTTTTGAATTATTCCAAAACATTAACTGTCCTAAAAACAAAGACTAGCAGTTTTGAAATTATATCCAATTAGGAATTGCATCAGCACTTTTTTAGCACTTCACTAAAAAAAGCAAGCCCAAAATCATTCTCGATTTTGGGCTTTTTTATATTTTTTTCCGAGTTATTTACTTTCCTTTATAATAGTCGTCAATAACAGATTTTCGACCAATGGTTTTGGTGATGATATCTTTCTCGATATCCCAACCTCTCGCAGGCGAATATTCTCTGCCATACCAAATAATTTGCAGGTGCAAGTCGTTCCAAAGCTCTTCAGGAAACAATCGCTTGGCATCTTTTTCAGTCTGAACTACGTTTTTTCCGTTCGTTAAATTCCAGCGATACATCAACCTATGAATGTGCGTGTCAACCGGAAAAGCAGGTACACCAAAAGCTTGGGACATCACTACACTAGCCGTTTTGTGTCCCACAGCAGGCAATTCCTCTAGCGCTTCAAAACTCTGTGGCACTTGACCATTATGCTTCTCAATTAAAATCTCAGACAAACCATAAATTCCTTTTGATTTCATAGGCGACAAACCACACGGACGAATGATTTCTTTAATCTCCTCTACCGATAATTTCACCATATCATAAGGATTATCCGCTTTGGCAAATAGCAGCGGTGTAATTTGGTTTACCCGCACATCTGTGCACTGTGCTGAAAGCAAAACAGCGACCAATAAAGTGTACGGATCCTTATGATCTAAGGGAATCGGAATCGTTGGGTAGAATTCTTTTAACGTATTTATAACAAATGTTACGCGCTCCTGTTTGGTCATTTTACTACTTTTATAAAAGGTAAAAATAGCCTATTTTTTATAATGTGCCTAATCCAGCTGTACGTTACAAGTCCTCCTTCAAAACTGTATTTTTCTAAGACAAAAAAGGAGCTTCCGTTGGTCGCTCTTTTTTATCAAGAAAAAATAACAGTTTTTCAGTACGGGCTTTCCACTACCATCTGGGGCATAACGCATTTCTTTAACGATTACGAATAGCTAAAACAAACCATAAATCAGAAGGCAGAAAGTAGAAGTCATCAACAACAACTTTAAACTTTTAACAATAAACAATCAACAACAAACCACAAAAAACAACCTTAAACTTTAAACAATAAACCACAAACCATAAAAAAGTTATGACCACATTACAAAAAGGAGACCAAGCTCCATCATTTTCAGGAGTTGATCAAGACGGAAAAACACATCAATTAGCAGACTATGCAGGAAAGAAACTAGTCGTTTTTTTCTACCCAAAAGCGAGCACGCCAGGTTGTACTGCCGAGGCTTGTGATTTAAGAGACAATTACGCCCGATTTGAAGCACAAAACTATGCGTTACTTGGTGTTAGTGCCGATAGTGCCAAAGCGCAAGCCAAGTTCAAAGACAAATACGAATTTCCATTCCCATTATTGGCTGACGAAGACAAATCTGTTATCCAAGCCTTTGGGGTTTGGGGACCTAAAAAGTTTATGGGAAAAGAATATGATGGGATTCACCGTACCACTTTTGTTATTGATGAAAAAGGAATCATCGAGGACGTAATCACTGACGTAAAAACAAAAGTACACGCGTCACAGATTTTGAAATAACAACAAATTTAGTTGTAGTTAACAAGCCAAATGATCAGTGTCATTTGGCTTTTTGTTTTTCGTGCTTGATCGAATAGAAATCAATAAGAGTAAATAATGTTTATATTTGATAGTTACTTTAAAACTTCATTGTTTCTTAATTCTATCAGGTTATGAAAAAAGCACTATTACTTTTTACGATACTTTTATTATATACTTCAAGCTATGCTCAAAATGACAATCCAAAATATGATGCTTCTTTAGCACTACAACTTGGAGCAGATGAGTATGGAATGAAAAGCTATGTTTTTGTATTGCTAAAAACAGGCACTAATACAACGACAGATGAACAATTCATAGCGGATTGTTTTGCTGGCCATATGACGAATATTGCAAAATTGGCTAACGCTAAAAAGTTGATTGTGGCTGGGCCAATGGGTAAGAATGAAGCCAATTTGAGAGGTATTTTTATCCTGAATGTTGCCACGATTGAAGAAGCAAATCAATTATTAGAAACCGATCCAGCTATCAAGGCAAAATTATTAAGTGCCGAGGTGTTTCCTTGGTATGGTTCAGCGGCATTACCTGAATACTTGCCATATCACGATAAAGTTTGGAAAATGAACCATTAATAATACAAAAGCCAAGTCTAAACTTGGCTTTTGATGTTTATTATGCTTGTAATACTTTTTCTGGATCGTAACCAAATAAGCGTTGTTTTTTGATGATCTCTGCCACTCCAGAAGGCAACATAGGTTCCCATCCTGGTTTTCCTTGGCTAATCATTTTGAGTACTTCTCTAGAGAATACTTCTAGGATTGTTGGGTCGTAATCTGTAATATCTACCACTTTTCCGTTGAATTTAAAGAACTTGTACAATTCTTTCATTCTTGGATGTACTTTAAGATTTTCAGAGGTAATAACTTCTCCCTCTTCGCCAAGCATTGGATATAAGAATACTTTCATATCACGATAGAATAATTTACCAAATGCTTCAAGAATTCCACCACTCAAGTGACGGTAGTATTTCTCGTCGAAGATATCAACCAAGTTGTTAACCCCCATCGCTAATCCCATACGGGCTTTGGTATAATTAGCAAAATATTCTACCACTTTGTAATACTCTTGGAAATTAGAGATCATTACGGTTTGACCCAAAGAACATAGCAACTCGGCTCTATCCATAAAATCTCTCTCGTCAATCTCACCATCTGAACGTAAATTCGATAGCGTAATTTCAAAAATTACTTGGGTATTTTCTTTTTCTACTTTGTTTTCCTCCAAGAACATTTTTATGGAGTTTTCATACATATCCATATTTACTTTAGTAACAGGACGGAAACTACCTCTAAAAGCTAGAATATTCTTTTTGTATAAAATGGCTGCTGGCAAGATGTTTTTTCCTTCTGGATTGAACATTACCGCATCGGTCATTCCGTTTTTTACCAATTGTAAACTCATCAATCGGTTGTCAACTTCTGCAAATCGTGGCCCCGAAAAGTTGATGGTATCAATCTCTAATTGATCTTTGTCTAAGTGATCGTATAAATAGCGTAATAATTTTTTTGGATCGTTGTATTTATAAAAAGCGCCATAAATTAAATTTACCCCAAGGATACCTAAAGTTTCTTGTTGTAAACGAGAATCTGTTTCTTTAAAACGAATGTGAATGATGATTTCGTTATAGGCTTCTGCTGGATCCAATTGATAGCGTATACCTACCCAACCGTGGCCTTTGAATTGCTTTGCAAAATCGATGGTTGCTACTGTATTGGCGTAGCTAAAAAATAATTTGTTGGGGTGTTTTACTCTGCTTAAACGTTCTTCAATCAATTCTCCTTCAAAAGTCAACATCTTTTTGAGACGACTTTCGGTTACATATCGTCCATCTTCTTCGATTCCGTAAACTGCATCACTAAAATCTTTATCATAAGCCGACATTGCTTTCGCAATCGTTCCAGAAGAACCTCCTGCTCTAAAAAAATGTCTTACCGTTTCTTGTCCCGCACCAATTTCAGCAAATGTTCCGTAAATATTTTCGTTGAGATTTATTCGCAGTGCTTTATCCTTTATGGATGGTATTTGCTCAATGACTTTATCTCCCTTAAGTTTGATTTTTTTTGTATCCATTTTGAATCTAAATAGTGGTGTTTTGTGACAAAGTTAATTAATTCGATTTCGAAATGAATCATAAATAATTCTATTTTTGTAAAAAAATAACACTCTTTTGAACATCTATTTTTTAGGCACTGGCACTTCTCAAGGAATTCCAATCATTGGGAGTACCCATCCTGTTTGTAAAAGCACTGATTATAAGGATAAAAGACTTCGTGTCTCACTATGGATGTCCTGGGGAGACCATTCTTACGTTATCGATTGCGGTCCCGACTTTAGACAGCAAATGTTGGCATCGGATTGTCAAAAAGTAGACGGAATTTTATTTACTCACGAACATTCAGATCATACTGCGGGTTTAGACGATATTCGTCCGTTTAACTTTAGACAAGGCGAAATGCCAATTTATGCGCATCAACGCGTAATCGAAAATTTGAAAAAGCGTTTTGATTACGTTTTTGAAACCGAAAACAGATATCCAGGCGCTCCTTCGGTAAAAACGATTGAAGTAATCAATAACCAACCTTTTGTATTGGGTGGTAAAACGGTTATTCCAATTGATGTTATGCACGGCGATTTACAGGTTTTTGGATATAGAGTTGATGATTTCGCGTATTTGACGGATGTGAAAACGGTAGCTCCAGAAGAAGTTGAAAAATTGAAAAATCTTGAGGTTTTGGTCTTGAATGCTTTGCGCATCACCCCTCATAATACCCATTTTAATCTTCAAGAAGCGCTCGATTTTATTGCTTTAGTACAGCCTAAAAAAACATATCTGACGCATATCAGTCATTTATTAGGCTTTCACGAAGATGTTCAAAAAGAATTACCAGAAAATGTATTTTTGGCCTACGATAATTTAGTTATTACCCTTTAATTTATATTTTAAAAATGAAAAAATCACTCCTGCTTTATGGTTTTATATTGGCTGTTTTATTCAATATTTATACCTATATGTTTTTGAATAAAGAAGTAAAATTCGAGCAAGAAAAATTCGCAAAAGTCACTACCAAACTTAGAGATAGTATCAAAAAAGTTGAACTGAAATTGGATGATGCCAATTATTTTTCTTTGGGTAAAAATGAAAACGCCCAAAATTATTTTGAAGCGACCAACCCAGATAAAACAATTTTAATTGAAAAATTGATTCCTGTTGTAACAGAGAAATTACTTGATTTTAATAACAATCCCAAAGGAAATCCATACACAGGGCAAGATCCAATTGGACCCAATAAATTTGTAATAAACAAAGTTAGAATTTTGAATCACCGATGGATTATTGCTGATTTTAGCGATGGCGAATATTGGGGAGAAGTCCTTATAAAATACTTTGTCAATACTGATGAAAGTATTTCTTTTGAAGTCAATCAGTCGTTGTTGTATAATAAATAGTCATAAAAAAAGGTGCTTTAAGCACCTTTTTTTATTCTAACCAATTTTTGAAGTCATAAAAATTCTGTGGCGAAACACCGTGTCCGATAGGGTATTCTTTATAGGTTATAGCAACGCCTAATTTTTCCATAAAAGGAGCTGTTTTTCTGGCCCATTCTACAGGAATCACTTGGTCTACTACGCCGTGAGATGCAAAAATACGCAACGAATTCAGATTGTTTTTTAAGTAATCTTCAGCTATGATATCAGGATTCAAATAGCCGCTCATCGCAACAATCTGTTTTACTTTTTCGGGATAAGAAAGTGCTACAGCATAACTCAGAATGGCTCCTTGACTAAAACCAATGAGCGTTACTTCTTCTTTGTTGATAGGGTAATTTTGTGTTAATTCGTCGATAAAGTTCGCAATGCAATCACGAGATTCGCGTGCTTGATTGTTATCTGAAAATTTGTTTTGATCAGCATCAAAATTAATAGCATACCACGCATAACTGCCGTATTGTAAATCATAAGGCGCTCTAGCCGAAATGATATAGTAATGATCTGGTAATTCTGGTGCAAAAGAGAATAAATCTGCTTCATTACTACCGTAACCGTGTAGTAAAATTAATACTGGATTTTCTGCTAAAACAACTTTAGGTTCTCTTATTTTGTATTCTAAGGATAAATTCATAAAATGTATTTAAAATATGTTATTCTATGTTTTTAAATATCTTTTGAAACTGTTCTCCCAAGAGCGGAATAAGTTTGGCTTCTCCTTGTAATGCTGCTACAAAGCCATAAATCCATAGGATAAAATAGAATACATAAAAGGCTGAAGAAATCATCCAACTATCAAAATAGCCAATGAAATAGCCAATTAAAAAGAAAGAAACGAAAATACCTAAGGCTTGACGAATGTGAAAAGCGGCAAAAGAATCTTTCTTTTCGGAGTTCATAAAAATGGCGATAATGGCGCCAATAATGGTAAGATAGCTTACAATGGCGATATTTTTTCCGTTGTCTGATGTGTTCATTTTAGTTGTGATTTAGGCTAATTATTGGTTCAAAATCATTTGATTTTGGTTGATACAACCATACACTTTTCCTTGTAATTTTTGACCTAGAAAAGCGGAGTTTTTAGATTTTGACAGTATGCTTTCTTTGGTGAAAATACTTTCCCCTTCGGTGGTAAAAAGAGTCAAATTGGCTGGTTCTCCTTCGTTGATGGAGTGAGTCGGAATTCCAAAAGTTGTTTTTCCAGCGGTTAATTTTTCGATGATTACAGCCGTTGGCAATATAGTAGACAACGCTCCAAAAGCACTTTCTAATCCAATAGTACCGTTTTTAGCGCCGTCAAATTCCATTTTTTTATGTTCAATATCAATAGGATTGTGATCAGTTGTAATCATGTCAATAGTTCCGTCGAGAATTCCTTCTAGTAACGCTTTTCTATCCGATTCGCTTCTGAGCGGTGGTGTTACTTTGTATCGAGTATCAAAACCATCCAATTGATCTTCGTTTAATACTAAATGATGTACGCTAACACTACAGCTTACCTGTAAACCTTTGGCTTTTGCCTCTTTTATCAACGCAACTGATTTTTGTGTTGAAATGGTTGGAATGTGTAATTTACCTCCTGTGTATTCTAATAAAAACAAGTTTCTTGCAATATGTAATTCTTCAGCAAGCGTTGGAATGCCTTTTAATCCTAATCTTGTTGATGCTAAACCTTCGTTAGCAACTCCATTTCCTTTTATTTTTTCGTCTTGTGCAAAAGCAATCACTAGTCCGTCAAAATCTTGTACATATTGCAAAGCGATTTTCAACAAGTTAGCATTGTCCAAGCTTTTATTATAGTCTCCAAATGCAATAGCGCCTGCTTTTTTCATGTCAAAAAGTTCGGCCATATCTTTTCCTTCGTTACCCACGGTTAGTGCACCAATAGGGTAGAGTTGGGTTAGGGCATCTTTTGCTTTGTTGAGTACGAAATTAATTTGCCCTTGATTATCAATGATAGGATGTGAGTTGGGTTGTAAAGCAATGGCTGTAAATCCACTTTTTGCAGCTACAGTAAGACCATTACTGATGGTTTCTCTGTCTTCAAAACCAGGCTCTCCTAGGGAAACGCTGCTATCAAACCATCCTGAAGAAACGTGTACTTGTGGTAATTGTATTTCTTCGGCTCCGTTTGTTGGGAGCGCAACTCCTATTTGTTTAATATAGCCGTCTTGGATTAAAATATCCATAGTTTGGTTGTGAAAGGGACTTTTAGAATCGATAATTGTTGCTGCTCTCAGGAGAATTTTCATGGGTCTAGGAGATAAGTTTTTTTAAACTTTTGTTATTTTAAAAATCGGATAATGGCCATTTCTATTAGTAAAAAGGTCAGTGCAAAGATAAGAAACCATTTCCAAATTTGTTGGTCTGTTCTGTTGGTTTGTAAAGTATTGAAAACGCTTCTTATACTATCTATACTTTCAAAATTTTCACCGAAATCTGTAGTTACTTTGCTTAAATCGCTTTCGGTTCGCGCATAATTAAAAGAAATACTTTCTAGTGCTTCATTTTTATTAAAAATCGTGTAATTACCAGATTGCTTTGGAAGATCAGCAAATGTTACTTTTACTTTGTTATCTAACATTTGTTGAATTGGGATGAATTGTTCATTTTTTCCTTTAACTGTAAGGACGGCTTCCTTGGTTAAAGTTGTATTTACCCAAAATGGAGTATTGTTTCCTATAGTTGCGGCGTACAATAAGGCATTTTTATTGTTTATACCCATTTTATAAAACACTGGAACAATCAATGGAGATTGTTGAAAGTTGCTGTTTTTTGTGTTTAATGGCGCCGAAAAAAGAAACAAAGTGCCAGTAGATTTTGGAATTGATGTTAAAAATGGCGTTTGATCTTCGTAAGAAAGAATGCTCGGGTAAGTACTTTTTACTACAAAAGATTTTTCGGCTTTTGGGTATTGGAAGTTGGTGATTTTACTTTCAAATACCCCGCTAAAAAGAGGGTGGTCAAAATTGATTTTAGTGATTTGTTTGGGATTACTGTTATCAGAAGCTCCCATTTGTATGTTTCCAATGCTTTTTAGGAAAGAATTGGTGCTTGCAACAGTAGTGCTTTCTGAAGGGATGACTACTAAATTTCCTCCTTTGTTGACAAATGCTTGCAAGGTGGTTTGAAGTGCTTGTGGAATTTCAGGAAGTTCGTTAAGGACTATAGTCGTTTGTTTTTCTATACTATTGTAATCCAATAAACGTAAATCAGAGGTAGTGATATTGAATTCATTTGAAGTGTAAATTCGAGAAAGAAAGCCGCTTTTTTGAGGCTCTCCAATACTTAAAACAGCTGTTTTTTTGTTTTTAGCAATACTAAAAAAGTATTCGTTGTCATAAGGTAATCCTTTGTCGTTTATAGTGACATAGCCATTAAACTCTTGTTTTGGAATAGTAAAATTTACGTTTTTCTTTTTCGTATCTAGCGTAACGATAGTTTTTGCAATCAATTTGTTTTGATTGTAAAGCGCAATTGGTAAAGGGGCTAAATCCTCTCCAAAACCTTTAATACTGACTGTGATTTCATAAAAGTTATCGAGCGTTTGATTGATGAAAACACTGTCTATAGCGGCGTTGTTTTTTTGTTCGGCTTCTGGTTTTATAAAATAAATTTCCTCTTTATTGTCTTGTTTTTGTTGTGTGCCAACGCCATCTGAAATGAGAATAATGTCTTTTTTATAAATAGATTTTCGAGTGTTTATTTTGGCTAATTGAGCATCTAAGTCAAATGGAATGGCAGAATATTTTAGGTTTTGTAAGTCGTTTTGTATTGATTTAATATCCGTATTCCAAAAATTTTCTTCGTTTGTTAAAAGTGAAAAAGTGCTGTTTTCTGGTGTTTCTTCTAATAGTTCTTGAACAGCTCTTTTGAGTAATTCACCTCTGTTTCCTTTGGCTTGCATACTGAAGGAATTGTCTAAAATGATATACAATTCATTGTTAGCATTTTTATGGTCTTTTGCTTCAAAATAAGGTTGTGCAAAAGCTAAAATTAGAGCGGAAAGTAACAATAATCGAGTGGCTAGTAAGAGTCTTTTCTTGATTTTTGAACTTTTTCTCGATTCTATTGTTAGCTTTTTTAAGAAGCGAACATTGGTAAAATATTCGGTTTTGAATCTTCTTAACTGAAATAAATGCACCAAAATAGGCACTAATAAAAGGAATAAAAAGTATAGAATCTCAGGGTGTTTAAAATGCATTCTATGGAAGGTTTACTTTTGTCTGTGGTTAGTAATGTTTGTTTTTTTGATGTTTACAGAAAGGGGTTTTGTGACTTTCTAGCCCCGATCGCAGTGACATCCTTTTTCTTTTTTCTTTAAAAAGGAAAAGATATAACAGAGAGCGGGACGATGCTAACAAATTTTCTTATTGTTTGTGCTTCAAAAATTACTTAACAGCTCTTTTTGACCTTTCAAAAATACGAATTTGTACCTACAAATAATGCAGCTTGTTTGGTTTTTTCAAAAAGCGAATATTTGCCTTACTATATCAAAATAATGAGTATTTTCGCGACTCTAAAAAATACATATATTATGAAAAGCAAGATTTTAGTGCTACTTTTTGTTTCTTTTGTTACGACAGTTAGCGCTCAGCAAGATCTCTATCACTTGATTGTTGGTACTTATACCAATAAATGCGAAAATAAAGGAATTTATAATTTTAAATTCGATGTTAATTCTGGAAATTCTTTATTGAATGGCTCAACTGTTAATATTCAGAATCCTAGTTATTTGGCGCTTTCTTCAGATAATAAGCATCTTTACGCAGTTAATGAGTCTGGGGCGACAAGTACAGTTACGTCCTTTAGTTATGACGGTAAAACGGGCAAAATGATTGTGTTGAATAAGCAGGCGACTAAAGGAGCTGATCCGTGCCATGTTATTACAGATGATAAAAACGTAATTACTGCTAACTATTCTGGTGGAAATATTACTGTTTTTTTTAAGAATGCTGATGGTAGTTTGACCGATGCTAAACAAATTGTACAACTATCTGGTAGTGGTCCAAATAAAGAACGTCAAGAAGCGTCACATATGCATATGGTGGCTTTTTCATCTGATAAAAAATATGTTTTGGCTGTTGATTTGGGCGCTGATAAAATTTATGTTTACAATTATAATGCTGATGCAAGCAAAGATATTTTGACTTTCAAAAGTAGTGTAAGTGTAAAGCCTGGAGCGGGACCACGTCATTTGACTTTTGATGAAGAGGGAAAATATGTTTATGTTTTGAATGAACTAGATGGTGGTTTGTTGACTTATAGTTTTGTTAAAGGTGAATTGACTTTGGTAGACGATACTTCAGTAATGGCTAGAGATTATAAAGGCGATTTTCGTTCTGCAGCCATTGCGTTATCACCAGATGGAAAGTTTTTGTATGCTACTAATAGAGGAGAAGCAAATACTATTTCGATTTTTAAAGTATTGAAAAACGGAAAATTGGAGTTTAAAGAGGCGGTAAGTACTTTAGGTAAAGGTCCAAGAAGCTTCGTAATAGATCCGACGGGAAGTTTATTACTTGTTGCGAATCAAGCGAGTAATGAAGTGGTGGTTTTTAGAAGAGATAAAAGCACAGGAAGTTTGACCGATACGGGAAAAAGAATTTCGGTTTGCGAGCCTGTTCATCTGCTTTTTGAAAAACGTTTGTAATCTATTCAAAACAAAAAGGTTAAAGCCACGAATTCACCAATTTTATTAATTTGTGAATTCGTGGCTTTTTTTATGGCTTATTTGTTGGAGTCTTTTCTTTTTTTATCTCTTGTTTTAAGCATGTTTCTATTTACAGAACCATGTGTTTTCTTTTTCGTTTTTGATGGTCCACCAAGATTGACTTTTTTGTTCTTTTTGCTTTTTTCATGAAAAGCGCCATCTCCCTCAAGTTTAACTTTTTTCATTAAAAACTTAATGGGTTGACGGTCTTTTTCGGGTTCGATTAATTTGGTAGAAACCTCAACCTCTTCTGGAAAATTAGCTATCGGTAATTCCATATTCATCAAAACTTCTACTTCAATTTTAGACTCTTCTTCACGAGGAGTAATGAAGCTAATTGCTGTTCCAGTGGCATCAGCTCTTCCTGTTCTACCAATACGGTGCATGTATAGTTCTGGTAGCTCAGGCATCTCGAAGTTGATTACATGGGTAATGTTTGAAATGTCTAATCCTCTTGCCATGATATCGGTGGTAATCAAACCTCTCAAATTTCCTTCTTGAAATTCCGCCATCGTACTTAATCGATAGTTTTGCGATTTATTGGAATGAATGACACCAAATTGGCCTTCAAACAATTCATCTATTCGATTGAAAAGCATGTCCGAGATTTTTTTGTTGTTCACAAAAACTAGGATTCGGGTCATGTCTTCATTTTGTTCCAACAAATGCTTAAGAAGATTGATTTTAGTATTGAAATTTGGAACATTGTATGAAACTTGTGTAATGTTTTCAAGAGGAGTTCCAGAGGCTGCAAGGGTAACTTCTTCAGGATAATCAAAATAATCATTCAAAACAGTATCTACTTCATCTGTCATTGTAGCAGAGAATAATATGTTTTGACGTTTGGTTTTCATCATTGCCAATAGAGCCGTTAATTGCGTTCTAAACCCTAAGTTGAGCATTTCGTCAAACTCATCGATTACTAATTTTTGAGTTTCATCAAAGCGAACAACAGCATCTAAAGCTAAATCCATTGTTCTACCCGGTGTTCCAACCAAAATATCAACGCCTTCGTAAACTGCCTTTTTTTGTGTATTGATATTTACACCACCATAGATTCCAAGTGTTTTTACCGACATGTATTTTGTCAATTTTTCTACTTCTTCTACAACTTGTACCACTAACTCTCTTGTAGGTACTAGAATTACGATTTTTGGTGTATTGGTGTGCGTAAATTTATAAAGTTTCAATAAAGGAATTAGGTAAGCAAAGGTTTTACCAGTTCCTGTTTGTGCAATTCCCATCATATCTCTACCAGACATAATTACAGAAAAAGTTTTTTCCTGAATGGGAGTAGGAGAGGTAAATCCTATTTCATCTATTGCTTTTTGTAAGGATTTGGGAAGATTGAATTGCTCGAAAGTGCTCATTTGCATTATTTTTTTTGCAAAGATACTAATATAAGCTGTAAATACTATTTTCTTGGTTTGTACTTAGCAGGTCACTTTTTGAGAAGACATGGTTATTTCTTTTTTTAATAACGTTTCCAAGCAATATGTTGCAATATCCTTTAGTTCATTATTCTCAAAAAAAGACATTCTAGGTTGCAGGTATTCTATTGTTTTGGAAGATCCAATTATTTCTAAAGTGAGTAAGCTTTGTTCTTGAAGTTGTGGAGTAAATTGTTCAAATAAAGAAAGAATTGTGGCTTCGGCTTCTTGTAGGTGTAGTTTTTTTATGGTTAAGAGCGCTTCTTTTTTTACGGTATTGCTTTTGTATGAAAGTAATTGAATAATGGCATTGGTGTCGTTTCCGTTGCTTTCATGAGCGGCAATTTTTAGTCCTAACAATAAAATTGATGTTTTTTTTGCTTTCAACCAAAAATCGATATTGCTGTTATAGGGATACTTTTGGATGTAAAACAGGTTTTCTATTTTCTCTTTATTTCGTTTGATTGTTTTTTTGCTTTGATAAAGGGTATTTCCTGTTGAGATATTAGTTAACGAAAGGTAAGCAACACTTGCATTGGATTGAAGTAACTGATTTTTACTTTTTAGATAAGGCATTATTTTGTTTATGCCCTTTGAATAATTCATAGTTTGATAATGATAAAAACCTAGACATTTTTTATAGATTTTACTATCATTGATTAAACTAGAGGAATATTTTTGGAGTTTCAGTGTTCGGTATACTAACGTTATTGTTTCTGCTTCTTCTTGACTTAGTTTCTTTTTGATGAGAATCATTTCGTCTATCATCATTTCTTTACAGTAATTACTCTGCAATGGAATTTTCTTTTTTAACTCTTTTATTTTGATTTTAATATATTCTTTGTCAGTATGGTTATTGACAACATCAATTAAAAAGTGCTTAATGAAAGTGAGTGCTTTTTTTTGTTTTTTTTGATTGTATTTTCGGAATTGTGGGCGCAGCAATACCAACAGAATTACCAAAACAAGGAGTGTAATGGTTAGTAGTGTATAAGAGTTTGGAGCTATTTTGGACAAGAATTCTTTCATAATGAAAAGAGTTACTTAATTTCAAAGATAGGAAAAACATCTTAAACATTTGTTAATTAGTGTTTTATTGTTGTTTCTTGTTATGTTAAAGACTTTTTATTAATTAAAAAAACAGTTGTAATGCAGATTTAAAGTGCTTTCAATACTATTGAATGAATAGTTTTTTTATGACTATTTTATAATAATCGTTTTATACGCAGAAGGAGTTCGTTAGGATTAAAAGGTTTGGCAATGAAGTCAGCAACACCTAATAAAAATGACTCTTCTACTGTTTTTTCCTCTTCAGCTTGTGTTGATAAAACTACTACAGGAACATCTTTTTGGTAGGTTGTAAAGAATTTAATTACTTCAAAACCAGATCTTGGAGGTACTAATATGGAAACCAATACGAGGGCGAATTTTTTTTCACTAGCAATTGCTATTGCCTCATTTGTATCGTGAGCAATTGTAACATGATAATTCTCTTTTGTAAGCACGATGGTCAGAATTTCAAGTGTCATTTCATTATTTTCTACTATCAGTATTTCTGGGATTGCTTTCATAAGTTATACAGTTAATTAGAAAAAAATTCAATTTCATCCAGCATAACCATCGGTTTTTTATTTTTCCGATTGCGCCATTCTGGAATCCTTTGCTGATTAATTATCTTGATTTTAATAATGTCAAATTTACTAAAAATAGTAGTGTTAAATTCCCAATTTTTTGTTGTAATATCGTAATCTTCAGTTAAATCTATTGCTTTTTTTGAGGTGATGAGTTCCCATTTATTGTTTTTTAGACCAAAAATAGTGACTTTATCTGGTGGAAATATCCAATGACGTTGGTCTTCTAGGAAACCCATTTTGAGGCTTGAATATTTTATTTTTTTTGTATCAATAATTATTTCTGGGTCTTTTCCGTACCAACCCATCCAGGTGATATTAAAATCCTTGTAACCTTTTATTCCATCTAATAATCCCTTTTCACCTTTTCCTGAATATTCATTTGCTGGAGGAGTAATTTGGGTTATCGTCATTTTTTCTCCTAGATGTTGTGATGTGTTTTGCGCAATATTCAACCAATCTTTATAATAGGTTTCGGGAGAAGGACCGCCTTCACTGAGTTCATAAATGCCATCATTCTTGCATTCTTGTGAAAAACGCTGCACACGTTCATTTAATCCTTCTTTGATAGTTTTTTTTCCGTTACTGTCAGTTATAAATAATCCGTGAGCATCTGCACCATAAAACTTGGCTTGCTCAAAATAGGTATATTCTAATGCAAGTCTTAATTTTTCTACTCTTTGTTGAATTGTTTTGTCCTCATCTACAGCTTGCCACGCTTTTTCTAAGATTTTATCATATTGATTCATAGCTTCAGGAGTAAGATAGGTAGTTCTGTTTTGTACTGGGCCAGAATAAATATCAAGGTAAGCCTTGCTCTTTTTTTGGTTTTCGGTTAATAGCTTCAAATAATTTTCAATTTCTGTGGCTGCTTTTCCGTAAAAGCCCCTTAGGAAATCAGCTGTAGTTGCTTTAACGTCAATAGAAGTATCCCATAACAGTTTTGCTAAAAGGTATTGTCTTAATTCGCTAAAATCACCAGGAACATCCGCATATCCTTGAACGAAAAGACCTTTCACATCGTTTTCTTTAAATGTTGTATAGTTTTCTTCAAAATAGGCTATATTGGGAAAAGGCGACATATAATTAGCAAATTGAACTGTATAATCCCAGACAAAAAGATTTTTGCTAGCACTTTGCCATCTTGCAAGTGCGTTAGCCACTGGTTTATTGTTGTTTTTTAATGATATTGGGTTACCACGATCCATTTCTATTGGACAAAATAATGTTGTAATATTTGATGTTATTTTTAAGTTGATAGGTGGATTGTAAGTATGTAAGTAGGCCAATGTACATAGTTGTTTTTTAGGGAATCGCTTGGCAATTTTGTTCAAGAAATTGTAGAGAGAGCCCTGTGGACCACCGTGATCTTTATTGAGTTTACTGCATTGAGCACATTCACAATAAATCACATCATCATTTTGACTTATTGAAAAATAGCGGGCATTTGGCTTTTCGGCTATAACTTTTTCTAGTTCATTACATACTATTTCTACTACTGTGTCATTTGTCATACATAATGATTCCGCTCTACGTTTTCCTTCATATAAAGCGTACAATTTTGGATTGGTTTTAAAATGTGTTCTTGGAGGTACTAATCGATCAAAAGTATGTCCCCAAAGACCAAAATCATCTGTGAACCAGTCTAATTTGTGCCATTCACGAAAGGTTTGATCATAAGAATCAGGGTATAATAAGGTTCTGTAAGCAAATGAAGGTCGGTATTTTTTATAGAATTTTTTTGGAAATGTAAATTCATCAGGTTTTGGTATATAGGATACTGTGGAAGTAAATTTTCTAAATTCCCACTTTTCTAAGAGAGTATATACCGCATATTTTAAGGACTTTAAATTGGTAGCTAGTAAGGAAATGTCTTGTGAGTTACTTTTTAGTATGAACTCTTGATCTTTTAATTCTTTATTGTTTTTTTCTATTTCAAGTGTAATTTGAGTGTCATTTTTTGTGCTATTTCTATCTTTTATCTCAAAAGTGCTGGGCAATGATTTTTCCAAATAAGAATAGAGAATTTCAGCAGCAAGTTTAGATTCAGCACAAGAGTAGGTAATGGCTACTTTTTTTTGCTGATTCGAAATTTGGATGGTATTCGATTGTGCCATACTATTAGTTAAGGAAGCAAATCCATTTATTAATAATAAGAGTATTATTTTCAGTTTCATGATTACAATTTATAATGTAATAATAGCGATAGCTCATATTCATTTTGAAACTCATTAGGAATGTATTCTTGGTAATTGTAGTTCAATTGGATACCTGTAACGAATTTTTTTAGTAACAGTTTGTAATATCCTGCACCCATCCTGTAGGAGTTTAAATTGAGTCGGTTTTGTAATTGTGCAATAGTGGTTCTTTCATCGGGAGACGTTCCAAAACCTATATTTAGTGTGGCATAATCGTATTTTGAATTAAAGTAATATCGATTGTTTAATGTAAATACTGGATTGTACTTTTTTTTGTTATTGTTAAGGTAGGCCTTTACGGACAGCCAATAAGAGCCGATTGTTTTTGAAACTCCTGTTACCAATGTGAGAACATCAAGATTTTGGGTTTTGATGAAACGGATTCCCATATCGGCTTCCCAACTTTTTCCCCAATTTAAATAGAAAGACCCCCCCAGTTTGTATTTAGGAAAAACAAGGTCGTTGCTGTAAGTAGCATCCCAGTAAGTATAGCTTCTTTTGCTAGTTTTGTAATACGATTCTATTTCATATTGCATTCCTTTTGAAATGGAATTATTGATAGCATATCGCTCAGCATAGCTAATTCTACCAATTATGGAACCCCATTTTTGATCATTGACATACTCTAAATGGAGCAAGTGCCAAGGTCCAATTTCTTTTCGGTTTATAGCAGTGTAATTGTAGTTAACTCCAATCCTGTTGTTTCTATTCTCTTGATTTATCTGTTCTAATTCCGAGAGGGTTTTGGTATCGTTAGGGAATATTTCAAGGGTTTCTTTTAAGCTTTTTATTTGTTGTTCACGCTCTTGAAGTAAACCATAAATTTCTGATTTCTTTTGATAATAAACTATTGATTTTGGATATAGGGTCAAGGCTTTTTCTGTGGTAGCTAATCCTTCATTATACTTTTTTTCACGGATATCTAAGTTGATTAGATACAAAAAGGCTTCTTCGTATTTTGGGTTTTTGTCCAGTACTTTTTTGTAGTAATATCGGGCGCTATCTGTTTGTTTGATGAATTCATAATTTCTTCCTAGCAGCAATTGAAAATCAAGATAATCAGGTGCTATTTTTTTTCCCAACAAGCATTTTTCTATGTTCTTTTGATAGTTATTGGAAGTTTTCATATCTGAGATAATGGATACGAGCAAACTATCAGTATTCATTTTTTGGGCACAAAGTGACATTGTTCCCAAAAATAAGAACAAAGTAAAAGCATAATGATGATAACTACAGAACTGTCTCATAAGTTTTAGATTTGCTTGGGTTGTTCATAACCCTTTCTTACCATAACTCCCCATTTTTGTTCTTTTTGACTTATAAAATCCCAATATCCTCTCAATGAGGAATAAATCGTTAAAGGATGATATACAATAGGTTCAATTATTGCCATTCCAATCAAAATAAAAAGTTCTTTGTAATTTGCATAACTGCGATATAAAATTTCATCAATTAAAATGCAAACTAAGGTTATGAATAAATAAACCAAATAGACAAAAGCCGTCATTATAATTAAAAATTCAAAATTAATTAAACCCCAAACGTAAGTTAATGCAAGTACAATAATTCCTAATAGTTCGATAATTGGGACCAAAAATTCAAAAGCAAAAAAGAAAGGTAATGTTACAAAAGCAGTTCGGCCGTATTTCTTATTGTAAAACATTTTTCTGTGTAAATATAGAGTTTGAACTAATCCCCTAGCCCATCTTACGCGCTGTCTAATAAAAATAGTTCTAGTTTCAGGCACTTCTGTCCAGCAGAGTGATTCAGGAATGTATTTTATTAAAAAGGGTTCTTTTTTTTCATGCATGTATTTTCTCATGCGTGTTATTAATTCCATGTCTTCACCTAGGGATTTGTGCCAATATCCTCCAGCTGCAATTACTGTTTCTTTATCAAACATTCCTAAACCACCAGAAACGAGTAATAACCCATTGATTTGGCTCCAAGCCATTCTTCCAAAAATGAAGGAACGTACATATTCTAATTCTTGAAATCGGGGATACCATTTTTTGGGAAAATGAACTTTTACCAATAAACCATCTCTTATTTCGCAAGAATTGGATATTCGAATACCAGCGCCAGTTGCTATTACTTTTGTTTCGTTTTCTATAAAAGGTTTTGCAAGTTTGAGTATTGTGTCTCTTTTGAGAATACAATCGACATCAGTGCACAAAAACAAAGGGTATTGTGAGGAATTAATGCCTGCATTCGATGCGTCTGCTTTGCTTTTTCCATTTTCTTTATCTACAATTAAAAGTTTTGAATAAATTGGGTTTTTTGATTTGTAATGTCCTCTTACAGGTTTGGTTTTAATTTTTTCTTGATAAAAAAAATCTACTTTTTCAAGTTCAAATTCATCTATTAATTTTGTTAAGGTATCGTCAGTACTTCCATCATTAATAATTATGATTTCATATTTTGGATAGGTTAGGGAGAGTAATGATTTTACATTATAGACAATGTTTACACCTTCATTAAAAGCTGGAGCTACTACAGAAACTCCAGGCATATAGTTCGATCTTGTTACAATTTCATCTTCTAACAGTTTCTTATTATTTATGTGTTTTGCAATAGCAATATAGGATAGGATAGCTAATATGAAATAAAAAATTACATAGGATAATGAGAAAAGAGCTATGAAGATTTCATAACCATATAGAACGACCGCCACTAAATTTTTGATTATTTCCATACTGTTTTTACATGTTTTAGCATTTTTTCCAATTCAAAATTGGTTGTAGCTAGTTGTTCTGCTTGTATAGGGTTTAAATGTTCAATACAATAAATGGCTGAAAATTGTACGTCTACATCTTTAATACCATGAATTGTTTTAATTATAAAATTTGTTGTGTTATTCGAACCAATAGTTGATAGACATTTGTAGCAATTTATTTGAAATTTTTTGGATTGGCTCGTAATAATATCTAAAAGTTTATCCTCAGCTTCGATAAGGAACAACTTGCTAATTGTTTTTAGAACCTCTATTTGTACGGATTCAGATCTATGATAAAGAAGTTGTAAAATTTGATCTGTATCCGCTCTATGGTTGTAAAAGGCTCTTATCTTTAGACCAATCTTTATTAATAAGGCATTTTTTGATGCTATAAGGAAATCTAAACTTTTTGGATACTCTTTTTTCTTAGAATAAATAATATCCATAATTTTTATGACATTCAGCTTTGATATTTTTTCGGGAGTATGGATTAAATGCTCTTCACTTAAATCGGTAAGGGCAATATAAGTGACATTGGCATTAGACCGAATTAAGTCATTTTCACTTTGTAAATAAGGTATAATCAAATGCTTTCCTTTATAATAATCCATCATCATAAAATGATAAAAACCGATACATTTTTTATAGGCTCTAAAATCATAGATTAATTTTGATGAATATTTATGTAGTTTTAAGCTTTTGTACAAAATGCTAATTATAACCAATTTGTCTCCTTTTAGATTCTTTTTTAACCGAATCATTTCATCAATAATTAATTCTTTACACCAGGCGCTGTTAAAAGGAATGCTATTTCTGAAAAGTTTGAGTTTTTGTTTTACTTTTTGTTTATTAAATTCTTCAATTGTGATTTCTATTAAAAAATGCTGAATGAATGTGCGGTATTTTTTTTTGTTTTTATACGACCATTGATTGTGTAATCGTTTAAAAATTAAAAAAATACTAGCAAAAAGAATTCCAACAAGGAGGATTGGAATTGCAAAGTTTTTAATATAGTAAAGAAAAGTATCCATATAAACATTTGTATTTCAAATGTAATAAAAATAGGAATAACTTTCTGTAATGTAATGTATTATGTTTTTAGAAGCCTTCGAAAACTCCTAGACCAAATAAAGCAAAATCATATTTAACAGGGTCTTTTGGGTCTAAAAGTCGGAGTTGATTGTCAAGTTCATTGAGAGCTTTAGCATCATTTTGTTTTCTGGTTAAAAGTCCCAATTTCCGTGCAACATTTCCTGAATGAACATCGAGCGGACACGAAAGTTTGGATGGTGAAATACTATTCCAAATGCCTAAGTCTACTCCTTTATTATCTTGTCGGCACATCCATCTCAAGTACATGTTGATTCTTTTCGCCGCAGAGTTATTCAACGGATCCGAAATGTGTTTTTGACTTCGTTGCGGTTGCTGAATTTCAAAAAAAGCTTTTTTGAATTCATGTATGCTTTTTTGAACACTTGTTGGCTCTTGATTTTTCGCAAAAACAGCTTCTAAACCGTTATGATTGTTGTAAATGTGTTGTAGTCCTTTGATAAAAGATTGAAAATCCTGTCCATTAAAGGTTCGATGAACAAATGTGTTGAGTCTTTCTAAATGGCTGTCTGAATGCGATAAGACAAAATCATATGGAGAATTCCCCATTAAATCCATCATTTTGATACTGTTTTTGATAATCATTTTGCGGTTGCCCCAAGCAATAGTGGCACTCAAGAAACCTGCAATCTCGATATCTTCTTTTTGAGTAAATAAATGCGGAATTTGAACCGGATCACTTTCTATAAAATCTAGGGTGTTGTATTGTAGTACTTTTTCGTTAAGAAAGTCTTTAAGTTCAGCCTCAGTCATATTTTTAAATAAATGCTTTTTGGGGTTCTAATTGCTAAGCACTAATTAGCCCATCTACCATCACTAATTTTCTATCGGCCATATTGGCTAACTCCTCATTGTGTGTAACAATAACAAAGGTTTGTCCCAACTCGTCTCTAAGTTTAAAGAAGAGTTGATGCAAGTTTTCTGCTGATGTAGTGTCCAAATTCCCTGAAGGTTCATCTGCAAATAGGATGTCGGGTTTATTGATTAATGCTCTAGCTACCGCCACTCGTTGTTGTTCACCACCTGATAATTCGTTAGGTTTATGATGATGTCTATGAGAAAGCCCTAAATAGTCCAATAATTTCTTCGCTTCAATTTCTGTTTCTAATTTGTTTTTTCCAGCTATAAAAGCAGGAATACATACGTTTTCTAATGCGGTAAATTCTGGTAATAACTGGTGAAATTGAAAAATAAACCCTAGGTTTAAATTTCTAAAACGTGACAAAGCTTTGTCGTTCATTTTCAAGACATCTTCTCCATTAATCAACAAACTTGAATTTTCACTCGAAGTCGGTCTGTCTAAAGTGCCAAGTATTTGAAGTAAAGTGGTTTTTCCAGCACCAGAGGCCCCCACTATAGATACAATTTCTCCTTTAGTGATATGTAAATCAACTCCTTTTAAAACCTCAAGTTGGTCGTAGAATTTATGTATGTTTTTTGCAAGTATCATTCCAATCTATTTTTACAAAGAAACAAAGATTTTGTCTGCCACTCAACTATTATAAAATTTCTTTATAGTAACATTTATTAATATTTAGTTAAATGATCTTTTTTGTTTAATTATTTGCTATTTTTGTTAAACAAAATTATAATTCGATTTTAATGAATAAATCAATTGCAACATTTGCTGGAGGCTGTTTCTGGTGTACCGAGGCTGTTTTTTTACAGCTCAAAGGAGTAGAATCAGTAGTGTCGGGTTATATTGGAGGTGCTGTTGAAAATCCAACCTACCAACAAATATGTACAGGTACAACAGGACACGCAGAAGCTATTCAAATTACATATGATGAGGACTTAATTGCTTTTGAAACTCTTTTAGAAGTGTTTTTTGCTACACATAATCCAACAACACTCAATAGACAAGGCGCCGATGTAGGAACACAATACCGTAGTGAAGTTTTTTATCATTCGGACAATCAAAAGTTACTTGCTGAGGCCTATATCAATCAATTAGAAGAAGCTAAAGTTTTTGATTCCCCTATCGTTACTCAGCTTTCACCAGTTTCAAAGTTTTATCCTGCAGAACAGTACCATCAAAACTATTATCAACTAAATAAGGAACAATCGTATTGTCATTACGTCATTACTCCCAAAATGAACAAACTTTCTGAATCGTTTACTAGATTATTAAAATAAATAACACCTAAAATATGAACACAGTATTAGATAGAGAATTAATTGAAATTTTAGGTGATAATCACCAAGCCACTAGTGCAGATACACCTCTTAGAGCTGACGCATTTGTAAAATCGGATGCCCAGAAAATGGAACGAATTGAGCATCATTTTCACGCCATTATGGAAGAAATGGGATTGGATATGACAGATGATAGCTTGAGTGGTACTCCATTCCGTGTGGCGAAGATGTATATTCAAGAGATTTTTAGTGGTTTAGACCCTAAAAACAAACCCAAAATTTCGGTTTTCGAGAATAGCTACCATTATGACAAAATGCTGGTTGAAGCCAATATTAATTTTAACTCTACCTGTGAGCATCATTTTTTACCAATTGTAGGGAAAGCTCACATAGGGTATGTTTCTAGCGGAAAAGTGATTGGATTGTCAAAATTGAACCGAATCGTCGATTATTATTCTCGTCGCCCTCAAGTACAAGAGCGCTTGATTATGCAAATTTTTAATGAATTAAAAACTGTTTTGGAGACGGATAATGTTATCATTGTTATGGAAGCAAAACATTTGTGCGTTTCTAGCCGTGGTATCAAAGATGAAACTAGTTTTACCTCTACGATTCAATATGGGGGGATTTTTAATGAAAAAGAAAATAGAAATGATTTCTTCAATATGATTAAGCAAGAATAAAAGGCACTATTTTTGTTTGGACTTTTCAAAAATTAAAAAATGACAAACCAAGCAGAAATTAGCGCTGAAACTTCTCAGAAAAGAAGACATTTATTCTTGAGTATCTTGTTTGATGCTGTCGGAATGCTTTCTTTTTCCATACCAATGATAGGTGAATTCTCAGATGTGATTTGGGCACCTTTAGCGGGTTTTTTAATGACCTGGATGTACAAAGGAAGTGTTGGAAAAGTTGCGGGAGCGATTACATTTATAGAAGAAGCTTTTCCTTTCTCGGATGTTATTCCCACTTTTACTTTGACTTGGATATACACTTATCTCATAAAGAAACAGAAAAACTCTTAATTAATACCAACAAAAAAAGCTTCAGAAATGAAGCTTTTTTTATGTTTTGAAAAGAAAACCGAGTCCCATACTTCGGAGCATTTTCTTTTCGAAAGCCCAAAAAAATCGAAATTGACCAAATAGAAATCCTATGCAAACTAAAAGCACTTGATAAATAGGAAAAATAAGTAGGAGTCGAACAGGAGTGAACCAAAATCCCAAATCGGCTTTGGTAATGCCCAGCCAATAACAAAAAGGTTTAGATAACCATGCGGATGCTGAACCAGTGATTGCAAAAACAATAAAAATTAATGTTAATTGAAAGTTACTTTCTATTCCCCAACGTTCTTTTAATTTTTTCATTCTAAAGTGTCAATTGTACAAATATACTAAGATTATCGTATCGGGACATTGCCAAATAGCCTTTGCTGGTATCGATTTTGGAAATAAATCATATAATTGTAGATTAAATAATTCACTTCGTATCCATAATTTATCTGTGGGTCATAATTTATTGTCATTTCATATAAATTTGGGTCAAATCGTAACGGTTGTTGCGCTCTATTGTTCCATTCTGTAATATAAAATCGGTTCTTATTTTCTAAATAAAATTGCGAATAATAACCTCTTGGAAGTGCAATAGAATTCAACCAAGTGCTAAAACCTGGGTCAATAATGATTACTTCATATTCTAATGAATCATTAGCAATTCTTATTGTGTCTCCTTTAACTGGATTGGTTGTAGGAACTGAAGCTAGACTATTCTTTGGAGTCGAACAAGCGCCAATTATTGCAATAAGCACGATTATAAAAGCTATCTTTTTCATGGCTTAACTATTGAAATCGAAATTTACAAAATCTGAGCCTGAAAAATGTAAATTCTATCATAAAAAAAGCGTCATTTCTTTTAAGGAAATGACGCTTTTCTCTATGTTTTCTTGCTTTTATTTACCAAATAATTTACCTAGTATTCCTCCAATTCCGCCACTACCTTTTGCTAGATTCATAGCGTCACTAATATCTACTTTTCCATCCGCATTTTGATCTAAGCCAAATTGTGTTCCGTACTTAGAAATAGTATCCATAATACCACCCGCTTGTTCGCTATTGCCAGCAATTGCTCCAATGATATCCGAAATTTGAAAACTATCGTTTGGGTCATTGGCTTTGCCCATCAATCCACCTAGAATTTTCGGAATCATATTTCCTGCTACTCCAGAAGCTGCTTCTCCGCTTATTCCGAATTTTTCACTCAAACTACCAGTAAGTTGTTGTGTGATTTGTTGTACTGCAGGATTGGAACTATCTTGGGCATTATTGCCTTGCAACAAACCTGCCAATTGCTCAACTCCTCCTTCAGAAGCCATTTTTTGTAAACTAGCGAAAATTGAGTTGCCCGTCTCCTGCATAACTGCCTCGTTATGCTCATTTGGTATAGCACTGTTTTTTACAACAGCATCATCTCCAAATTGCTGCACTAATTGTGTTAATTGCTCAAACATAGTATTTTAGATTTAAAGTATTCTCAAATTTAAATAAAAAAGGGTAATTTATAACTGCTGTTAATAAATTACCCTTTTGATATATTGAAGACTTTTACTTATCCTAACAAAGCAATAATTTGTGAGGCTAATTCTGTTCCAATTCTGTCTTGAGCTTCTCCAGTAGCTGCACCAATATGAGGCGTCAACGAGATTTTAGAATGCATCAAAATCGCCATTTCTGGTTTTGGCTCGCTTTCAAAAACATCTAAACCTGCAAAAGCTACTTTTCCGCTGTCCAAAGCTTTTACTAACGCAACTTCATCAATTACACCACCACGAGCGCAGTTTACAATTCCTACGCCGTCTTTCATAGTAGCCAATTGTTCTTCGCCAATGATATACCCGTTTTGAGCTGGTACGTGCAAAGTAATAAAGTCTGCTTCTTGAAACAACGATTCCAATGATTGAGAAACAATAGTAGAAGTGATAGATTGTCCATCAAAAAACTCCACTTTAATGTCTACTTGAGGAATAAAACTATCGGCAGCAATAACTTTCATACCTAGTCCTAAAGCCATTTTTGCAGTAGCTTGACCAATACGTCCAATACCTACAATTCCTAAAGTTTTTCCTCTTAGTTCAGTACCATTAGCATAGGCTTTTTTCAAACCATCAAAATTTGAGTCTCCTTCAAGAGGCATATTTCTGTTAGAATCGTGTAAAAAACGAACTCCTGTAAACAAATGTCCAAAAACCAATTCCGCTACCGATTCTGATGAAGAAGCAGGAGTATTGATTACGTGAATCCCTTTGCTTTTTGCATAGTCCACATCAATATTATCCATACCAACACCGCCACGACCAATAATTTTGATACCAGGACAAGCATCGATAATGTCTTTGCGCACTTTGGTAGCACTTCTTACCAAGATAACGCTCACGTTGTTTTCATTAATAAAATTGGCCACTTGTTCTTGCGCCACTTTTGTAGTGATTACTTCAAAACCACCTTTTTCTAAAGCTAGAATTCCACTTTTTGAAATTCCGTCATTGGCTAATACTTTCATTTTGTTTTTATTTTGTTTCTCTAATTCCTTGTTTGTGCCAAAGAATCAACTATACTATATTTTTATTTTTTTAGGAGCTAATCCCGCTATCCGTTGCTATCTTTTCTATTTTTAAAGAAAAAATAGAAAAGGATATCCACTACTATCGGGGCTAGGGGAGTTGTGCTTTCAAGAAAATTTGGTGTAAGCGATTAAACCGCTGCTTCCAAAGCTTTCATAACATCAACCAAAACTTGAACACTTTCTATTGGCATCGCATTATAGATAGACGCTCTATAACCTCCTACAGAACGGTGTCCTGGAAGTCCTGAAATATTAGCGGCTTTCCACATCGCGTCAAAAGTATCTTTATGTGCTTCGTCGTTCAATAAGAAAGTAACGTTCATATTCGAACGGTCTTCTACAGCAGCTGTTCCTCTAAACAATGGATTTCTGTCGATTTCATTGTATAATAAAGCCGCTTTTTCGTTATTGATTTTTTCGATGGCTGCTACACCTCCCAAGTTTTTCAACCATTGCAAAGTCAATAGCGAAGTGTATACTGGGAAAACAGGTGGAGTATTGTACATACTTTCTGCTTTGATATGTTTGGCATAATCCAACATACTTGGAATCACGCGACCGTTTTTGCCAAGAATCTCTTCTTTAACCACTACTAAAGTTGTTCCTGCTGGACCCATATTTTTTTGAGCACCTGCATAAATGATATCAAATTGAGTGAAATCTAAAACACGTGAAAAAATATCCGAACTCATATCACAAACGATTGGAATATTCAATTTTGGAAATTCTTTCATTTGTGTTCCAAAAATGGTGTTGTTGCTCGTACAGTGAAAATAATCTGCATCTTCAGGCACCGTATATCCTTTTGGAATATGATTGTAATTTTGTTCTTTAGAGGAAGCCACGATTACCGTTTCTCCATAAGTTTTTGCTTCTTTAATGGCAGCACTGGCCCAAGTTCCAGAGTCTAAATAGGCAGCTTTGCCTCCTTCTTTCATCAAGTTGTAAGGCGCCATAATAAACTCTAAACTAGCTCCTCCAGCCAAGAATAAAGCTTGGTAGCCTTTGCCTGTTAAACCTAATAAGTCTAAAGCAAGAGCTCTGGCTTCTTCCATTACGGCAACAAAGTCTTTACTGCGGTGGGAAATTTCTAAAATTGATAATCCTGAGTTGTTGAAATCTAAAATGGCTTGAGCCGATTTTTCAAAAACTTCTTGTGGTAAAATACATGGTCCTGCGCTGTAGTTGTGTTTTTTCATGGTTTGTAAGTATCCGAAAATTTAAAAATGCAAATTTCGACAATCATACTTGAAAACAAGCTGAATTATTCGAAATAATTATACAATTTTCTACTTTATTGTTAGTAAAAATGAAATTGTATCTACATTATCAGCATAATCCCATAATTCAGGGCTTTGGGTTTGCCCAAAGGGAATACTGTTGGAGATTAAATTATTAGAAACTATACACTGAATTTTGTCTTCTTCGTCTTGTAAGCGCTTTACCACGTCATCGATGTCTTCATAAAACTCATAAAAAGTACTCGAAATAGGCGAGCTGTAGCCATTATCTTCTTTGATGGTCAAAAAGCCATTGTCTAGCAACTTAAAATTGCTCATCAAGAAAACGGCTTTATTGTAGTCGTAATTATTGGCATATTTTTCATATTCAATAACTTCTTTGTATTTAAAAATGGCTTCAAAAAAAGCATCGAAAGAATAGTTTTTTGGCACAAAAAGTTTTGATACGTTGCGACATCCCAAACCAAAATAGCGGAAAATATCTTCACCCAAAGCTTCGAGTTGTTCGCGGGATTCTTCACCAGTTAGCAATGCTACTGAGTTCCTGTTTTTTCTGATAATTGAAGGTTTGTCTTTGAAATAATATTCAAAATAGCGAGCAGTGTTGTTACTTCCTGTTGCGATAACGGCATCAAAGTTTTCTAATTTTCCCTCAACAAAAGTGATTTTATCTTTGAATTCAGGGGCAATATGAATTAGGTATTTCGCTATAAACGGAAGTAAATGCTGGTCATTCGAAGAGGTTTTTACTAGAACATTATGTCCCGAAATCAATACCGATAAGAAATCATGAAAACCTACCAAAGGTATGTTTCCAGCAAGAATCAAGGCAATTGTTTTAGGCTGTCTGTCTGTGAAATCATATGCAGATAGCCATTGGTCTAGTTTTTCTTGGGTTAATGCTTTCGCCCAAGATTGAAAAGCAAAACAGACTTGTTCAGGAGTGTACCAACCATTATGCGACTGAGAAAGAGCAATTAGATTAAGACATTCGTCAAAAAATAAATCGTTGCCCAAAACATCATTTTTCGAGGGATTCTCTATAGAAGAAAATTGACTCAAGAATTTTCCTAATTCAACAAATTTACTTTTTTTTGTTTCTAATGTCATATTGCTTGTGTATGAAATCTTTTGATTGTAATTTTGCACAAAAATAAGCTTTTTAGAAGCTAATGACAACAGTTGTTTTTTATTATAAAAACAATCACTTTAAATTTTAATTAAAAAATTTAGTTAAAGATGGCAATTATTATTACAGACGAATGCATTAACTGTGGAGCTTGCGAACCAGAATGTCCAAATACTGCAATTTATGAAGGCGCAGACGATTGGCGTTATAAAGATGGCACCAAATTAAAAGGAAAAGTAATTTTACCTGATGGTACTGAAATAGATGCTGAGGCACCACAAACTCCAATTTCTGACGAAGTATACTATATTGTTCCAGGAAAATGTACAGAGTGTAAAGGTTTTCATGATGAACCACAATGTGCTGCAGTTTGTCCAGTAGATTGCTGTATTCCTGATGATAATCACGTAGAAGATGAAGAAACACTTTTAAACAGACAATCGTTTTTACATAACGAATAGTTTTTAAGTTATTACCATATTGAAAACCTGAGTTTTACTCAGGTTTTTTGTTTTTTAGATTGTTAATAACTATTGTTATTTTCTTACTTTTTCTTCTGTTTGGGTGCAGAATTAAAAAATAAAGTCGGCTTTGTAGACATATTTTTCTTTTTTTCTTTTTTTTATCAACAATTTATTTATTTTTATCTAAAATATTAAAAGTTTCTGAATTTTAGGTAAGACATAAAATCACTTCTTATGAAGAGAACACTACTTGTCTTTTTATTACTAGTTAGTTCAAGTGTTCTAGCTCAAAAAATAGAAAGAACTTTGATTATTAAGGATATGGATACGCAACTTCCTATAGAAGATGTGACTGTTTTAGTGGCTAAAACGAAACAAATTCTTCTAAGCAATAAGGAAGGGGAAGTTAGTTTTATTGTAAACGGAAATTCTAATTATCAATTATCGCATCCTTCTTATGTAAGCATTACGGTTCGACCTGCAACTCTAAAACAAAAAGGGAATATCATTTATTTGAAAAGTAGTTTGAATAAGTTAGATGAATTGGTAGTTACCCGTCAGCATCCACAAAAAATTTTAAAATCATTAGTTGCAAATTCTATCAAAAAATTCAATGTTCCAGCACGTTTAAAGGTGTATTGTAGAGAGTTTTTTAAACTTAATGGTGTGTATTCCTATTACACTGATGGATTGTTGAATTTTCAAATTGTGGGGGATAAAAAAAAATTAAATTCGACCATTCTTGTTGAGCAAAACCGCTCTTTCGGTGTCGTTGAAGATGAAGTGAGCGCTGATTTGTTGGGATACAACTTAAATGATATAATGGAAAATTATTATACATTTAAGTATCTTGCTCCTCTTTTGGATCCTAAAGCAAAAGATAATTATTATTTCTTGGTGCGTTCTTATTCTGAAAACGATGCTTATTATGTTTTGACAGCAACTCCACTAGATAACTCCAAAGGTTTATTAGATGAGTTTAAGATTATTTATGATAATCAGAAAAACTTAATAATCGAGGTAAGCTCTAAAATTTCAGAAATTAGTTTGGCTAGAAATCCAGGAAAAACTGGAAAAGGCGACAAGAACATCTATATGTCTAATGTAAAAACTACTTATAGAGTTGAAGAGGCTAATTATTTCCTAGTAAGTTCAAAGGAAGAAATTGGTTTTGAGAAAATGTATAAAAAGGAAACTAAGAATATAGAAGTTAGAAATTATTTAGTAACTACTAATTTTAGTAATCAAAATTATACTTATAGAGAACCTCAAGTATTTAAAGACAAAAGCTTGATTAATAAAGGGAATAGTATTCTAACTAATTATTGGGATTTCTCTGGTTTAGCAGCTACTGATGAGGAACAGCGAATCATTTCGATAATTGAGAAAAAAATGTAAAACTCATTGTTTTAAAACTACTTTTTTTTCTTTTTTGCAACAATAACATAGGTGTCAAATGCATAAGTTTTTCTGTCTATTACTTCAAGAATTTCAAATCCTTTCATAAAAAGGAAAAGTTCAATTTCATTTAAAGTAAAAACTCTAACCGTAGAAAAATCTTCTGCTATCACCTCTTTTTCGTTATCTTGGATAGTGTAATAAGTAGCAGTCCATTCCATCAAAAAATTATCCGCCGTGGTAAGTTTCCAATTACTGTCTCTGTAATGCAGGATTCCTTCACAATTCGCTTTATGAATGATGCTTTTGTTGTTTTCACAATAAGGAATATACCTATTTGCATCAATAAAGTCAAACACAAATACACCTTCGTTATTAAGATTTTGGTGAACCGAGTCAAAGCAATAATAGACGTCTTCATTAGAAATTAAATAGCTAGTAGAGCGACCAGTGATGAGGATGGAATCAACTGGATTTTCTAATGTAAACTCTCTCATGTCGCCATGAATAAACGTACTTTTCGAAGTTCTTTTTTTGGCAATTGCAATCATATCCTCACTTGCGTCAAGCCCCAAATACTTTTGATTGTTTTGAAAAAAACGAAGTGCTAAGTTTCCTGTGCCACTACCAATTTCTAGAGTTGATTGACTTTCGTATTTCTGAATAATAGTATTGTAGAAGTCATATTCTTCGTTATAATCAATGAAAGTTTGATACATAGCATCGTATACACTAGCCATTTTATCTGTAAATAATGTATTCATACTTGATAGATTAAAAACCGTAAATAATTGACTCTAAATTACTAACAAAAATAGTATTTTAAATGGTTTAATTTTTTTTATGCAAACAATAATGGTATTTCAACAGTAAAATATTTTTTTAAATGCAAGTTAGAATTATTATGCGCTAGCATAATCGGTGAAGAAAGATATAATAAAAAAAGCCTGCAAAAACTTTGTCTTTGCAGGCTTTTTATGTTTTAGAAACAGAACCTATTTATCAATTGAACCCAAAACACGCTTCATAAACGTGTTCAAAGCTTCTTTCTTATCAGTACCCGTTTTTACCATTTTATGTACTTCCAAAGCACCATACATATTCGAAATCAATTCGCCTATCACATCCAACTCTTCGTCTTTCAAAGAAGGAACTTCGGTAAGTGCTTCTAAAACTTCTATAGTTTCAATGATGTAATCTTGATCGTTTTCTTCTATAAATTGAGTCAGGTGTTTGATAACAGGTAATTTCATTGGAATAAATGTATAAAGATTGGAAATAATTGTAAGGAGGAGTAATTCGTTTTTTTAAGCGATTTCTTTTACTAAATCGGCTAAAACTTCTGCTTTATTAGTCTGTGTTTCGTTAACTAATTTTCCTCCAACAAACGTTGCAAAAGTAGGTAAGTTACTCACATTGGCTAACTTTCTAGATTCAGGTGAATTTTCAGCATCCACCAAAACAAACGTTAGATTTTCGTTTTCAGTGGCCATTTTTTTGAATTTTGGCTTCATAATTCTGCAATTACCACACCAAGAAGCCGAGTATTGAACCACTACTTTTTCGTTTTGTGCTACCAAAGCACCTAACGTATCTTCGTTTAATTCGATTAACATAATTTAAATTTTAAAATTCAATTTTTAAAATCCCAAATTCCAATTTTTGATAGTGCTAAAACGAACTACATTGGAATTTGGAATTTAAAATTTGGAACTTGTTATTAGTTTAAGCTTAAGTATTCAGCAGTACTTTTTCTATCTGCACTCATTGCTTCTTTACCAGCTTCCCAGTTAGCAGGACAAACTTCACCTTTTACTTGAATGTGCGTGTAAGCATCTACCATACGTAAGTATTCGTTTACGTTACGACCTAATGGCATATCGTTAACACTTTCATGGAAAATTTTTCCAGTTTCGTCAATCAAATAAGTAGCTCTGTACGTTACGTTAGAACCTTCAAGGATTACAGAATCGGTTTCTTCGCTGTAGCTAGTAGATTCGATATCCAAAATACCTAAAATGTTAGCCAAGTTTCTGTTAGTATCAGCCAAGATTGGGTAAGTTACTCCCTCGATGCCACCATTGTTTTTTGGTGTGTTCAACCAAGCAAAGTGTACTTCGTTAGTATCGCAAGAAGCACCAATTACAATTGTATTTCTTTTTTCAAATTCTGGTAAAGCGGCTTGAAAAGCGTGTAATTCTGTTGGACATACAAAAGTGAAATCTTTTGGGTACCAGAACAACAATACTTTTTTGTTGTTGTTTACAGCTTCTTCAAAAATGTTGATTTTCAAATTGTCTCCCATTTCAGAGATAGCATCAACCGCAATACTTGGAAATTTTTTACCTACTAATGACATAATGATTATGATTTAAAATTTTGTTTATTTCTGTTTGGCAAAGGTAATTAGTAAGTGTCCGAGTTGCTCAAAGTTTTAATTATAATTAACTATAATCGAATAGGAGTTGCTTATTTTGTAAAAAAATAACAGTTTTTAACGAAAACGTTGTAGATAATTTAAAATATTGATAACTAGTGGTTTGTAGGTCTATTTTGGCTAATTTTTAGGAGCAGGAAACTTTAGGCTTTTATGGAAACAAAGTCCCGCTCTCCGCTATATCTTGCTTGCCGAACCCCGGCAATCAAGGATGCCGCTCCCATCGGGGCTAAAAAGCAGCAATGGGCTTTCTTGTGAGCATCAGTCAAAAAAAAACGATAGCTTACCACTATCGTTTCTATATTTCTTTACATTTAGTTATTTCAAAAGTAAAGTCACGGGCAAAGTTCCTTCGTATGCTTGGTTCAATACTATTTTTTGTGCCGCTACTTCTTGAAATTCAATAAGGTCTTGATAGGCTACGACAACAATTTTGGCTGCCATAATATTCGGAAGCACTTGTAGCGCATACGGATTCCCAAACAAATGCAAGACCACTTTTTTAGTCAACACCACTTCACTTAGCCAAGTAATAATTGCATCTTCAATTTCAAAATTGGCTAAAGGTTTGGCTTTTGGCACAAATAAAGCAATCATCAAAGTGTCATATTTGTCTATTGCTTGTAGTTTTTCCTCCAGATTTTCCTCTCCCAATGTAATCGAAAAAGAATCTCCCTGAATCGTATTTTCTAATCCTTCAAAGAACGGATTGTCACTCTCTCTATACACACTCACTTTTGCTATCCGTCCACCATTGTTGATAAAATCAGTTATAGATGAGTTGCTGTCTTTTTTTACTAATGTGATGGCTTTTTCAGCACATTTTTGGTTGATTACAGCTGTAGAATTCCAGTCTAAATCAGTTTCTTCAAATTTGCTATCGGTAATCAATCCAGCTTGTACTTTGCATTTCCAAATACGTTCAAAACTGGCTTCAATCCTTGCGATGTTAGCTCTTTTTAAAATTTCCTGAATCCCTTCGGGTACATTTTCTGCAAAACACAACACATCGTTTCCAGCATTAAACGCTTCCCATTCTAAAATCCCTTTAGTTGGGTATAGTTTGGAAACACTATGCATATTCAATGCATCCGAAATCACCAAACCATCGTATTCCAATCGTTCTCTAAGTAAACCTTCAATCACTGCTTTAGAAAGTGTAGCCGAAGTATTTGCTCCATTGTTAAGAGCAGGAACCGCCAAATGCCCAATCATTATGGAGTCGACTTTGTTTTCAATTCCTTTAATGAAAGGAACTAATTCATTCGACAGTAATTCGTCTAAGGTCTCATTCAGAACGGGTAATCCCAAATGGGAATCGACATTGGTATTGCCGTGACCTGGGAAGTGTTTTAAGCAACCCAAAATCCCAGCAACTGTCATTCCTTTCAAATATTCTAAAGCAAAGGTGCCGACTTTGTTTTTGTCTTCTCCAAAAGAACGATACCCAATTACAGGATTGTTTGGGTCGGTATTTATGTCCGCCAAAGGAGCTAAGTTGTAATGAATACCAGCCGATTTTAAGTCCTTTCCAATTTGTTTTCCTATTTCATAGACCAATTCTTTATCTGCTACAGGAACAGCTCCAAGTGTAATGGCATAAGGATATTGAGGTGTTTTTTCAACGCGCATTGCCAAGCCCCATTCTGCATCTATACTCATTAAAAGCGGTGTTTTTGCAGCTTTTTGGTAACGTATAATTAAGGCTTTTAATCGTTCGTAACTCTCATCATTGAATTCAATTTTTTTGTTGCCTTCATAATTGGTAGCCGCACTAGCTCGACTGTGAAAAAAGGTTAAGCCGCCAATATTGTATTCACGAATTAAATGCTCTGTTGCCTGAATGTTTTCCTCGCTGTCGTTAATAAATACGGCGGGAAAAAAGAATTGTCCTATTTTTTGTTCGGTTGTCATTGTTTATACTTTATAGCATAGGCCATATAAATGAATTGTATGTTGAGGGGTAAAAAAAAAATTTTACTTAGTTTTATTGGATAATGCCTTTGAATTTACAAGAGATTTCATTTGTATAATGGCTATTTCATTCAATTTTATTAATCTTTCTTGCTGATTATTTTTTTGTGATATTAGCATTGCGTTAATACTTTCAAGATTAGATAGAACAACAAGTTGTTCAATTGTTGCTGTATCTCTTATGTTACCTTTTTCATTTTGATTTTCGCTACGCCATTCCTTGGCAGTCTTACCAAAAAGAGCCACATTTAAAATGTCAGCTTCATCAGCATAAATTAATTTTTTTTGATGAGGAGTTAAGCTTTTTGGAACTAAATTTTCCTTTATGGCATCTGTATGAATTCTATAATTTATTTTAGAAATAGTTCTTTGTAAATTCCATTCAAGTTTATTTAGGCTGTTCTCTTCTGATTTTAATCTTTGGAATTCTTTAACCAAATAAATTTTGAATTCTGGACTTATCCACATTCCAAATTCAAAAGCTATATCTTGATGAGCATAAGTACCACCGTATCTCCCAGAGGTAGCTTTAATGCCAATTGCATTAGTTTTTTCTACCCATTCTTTTACACTTAATTTGTAGTTATTTAAGCCTGCTTGACTTTTAATTATGGCGAATTCGCCATAATTAAAATTTGAATTATGAATTCGCTCCCAAATACCTAAATATTCTATAGTATTTCTGTTTCTTAACCAATCCGATATAAAAAAATCTCCATCTTTAGCTTTCAACATATCAGTGATAGAAATATAATCTTGATTATTGGATTGAATTATTGTTATCTCTTTTCCTTGTACGTTTAATTTTGCCATTTAAACTCCAGTTAATTAATTTGTTATAAACTAAATTTACTTTTATAGAGTCAATTTAACTTTCTTTTTTTCCAAAATCATAAGGAAAAATCAAAAAGCGAGATAAAATAATCCCCGGAATTGTTGCTAAAAACACCCAAATAAAGAAGTTACCATAGCCCAAATACTCTTGAATATAACCACTTGCCATTCCGGGAAGCATCATTCCTAAAGCCATAAATCCAGTAGCGATAGAGTAGTGAGAGGTTTTGGATTCTCCTTCGGCTACGTAAATTAAATACATTAAGAAAGCCGCAAAACCAAAGCCATAACCAAATTGTTCAATCACAACGACCGCAGTAATGTGTGGATTTAAATTATAATCAAATATAATCTTTAAGAATTCAAAATGTATATTAACTATTTCTGAAGGATGATAATGGGATAAATAAACAAACCCAATAATTGGCAAATGCATCGTTAAAATCATTGGGAGCATCCATTTTCCTAAACCGTCTCTCGAGATGACGACTCCGCCAATGATTCCGCCAATAACTAGAGCAGCTACCCCAAAGGTTCCGTAAATAATCCCAACATCTTCGGTACTTAATCCCATTCCGCCTTTGGCTACATCATCAACCAAAAAAGGAGAAAGCATCTTCATCAATTGTGATTCTCCAAGACGATATACTAATATAAATGTCAGAATCAATCCTATTTGTTTCTTTTGGAAAAAAGTAACAAATACTTCGGTAAAACTTCCTTTATGATTGGCATTGCTTTTTATGTATTCCTGTTCAATTTCTGGGTTTGGCGTCATAAAAAAGTTGTAGACCGTGATGAAAATCATAATCAATGCCACCACGAGCATAGTATAAGACCAAGCTTTGCTTTTGTCTCCGTATTTTTCTTCTAAAAATCCAGCCAAAAGTACAATTAAGCCATTGGCAGTAAGCATAGATAAACGGTAAAAAGTACTGCGGATCCCTAAGAAAAAAGATTGTTTGTCTTTGGTTAGCGCCAATAAATAGAATCCATCAATAGCTACATCATTTGAAGCTGAAGCAAAAGCACCCACCCAAAATAAAGCCAAACTCAATACAAAAAAATGTTGCATCGGAATGGTTAATCCAACGATTAAAAAAGCAATCGAAATGACCAATTGCATCGCCAAAAACCATTTTCTTTTGGTAGCGTGCAAATCGATAAATGGGCTCCAAAGCGGTTTAATCACCCAAGGCAAGTAGAGTAAACTAGTAAACATTCCAATATCTTCATTGCTGATGCCTAAATTTTTGTACATCAAAACAGATACAGATATGATTATGGCATACGGAAAACCTGATGCAAAATTCAAAAGTGGTATCCAATACCAAGGATTTTTTTCTGATTTCATAGAATGGTAGAAATGGTTGGGTTAGTCTTCTTTGGGTAAATCAATGATGGTTTCTTTGCTTTCATTGCCATAAAAGTCAATGAAAGTAAGAGCAAAAGCTTTGTTTTTGTCTATGTCACTTAGCGGAATGCTAAAATTGATTATTGTTGCTTTTGGGTCGACAAAATATTTAGTCATAATTTGACTAGCTTCTTGAAGGTCAATTTTAGAGTCTCGTTTGGCACTATACACCACTACATAACGAATTTTGGTATTCAAAGGCATTGGTAAAGTAAAAGTGCAATTTACCGAATCAATTTCAATTTTATTAACTACAGGTGTATCTATCACGACGTGTTTTGAATTGGGAACAGGCAACGGAATTGCAGGATATTTATACTGATGATTTTGTAGCAATTGTGCGACGTCTTGATGAGTATTGATAAACCATTTAGCGCTATAAAATGCATTTCCTTGTACATTAGCATAGCTTCTAGTCAAATCAATTTGATTGGGAATTTCGTGAATGTTGTTCCATTTTTTATCCGAATCACCTTTGATTTTGTAGGTGCTGTTTCCCATATAGAGATTAACACCATTGGTGTTTTCTGACCACCATTTTAGTAGTTTGGCATAAGAAGCCGTTTTGTGGTCAATGCTCCAATACAATTGAGGCAATAGATAATCTATCCATTTATTTTGCATCCAAAGAATAGGGTCGGCATACAAATCATCATAATTGGTTTGTCCTGATTGTGTATCGGAACCTTTAGGGTCCATCGATTTATTTCTCCAAACACCAAAAGGGCTAATGCCAAATTGTACCCAAGGTTTGTGATTCTTAATGGCAGAGTGAATGCTTTTTACAAATGTAGTTACATTGTTTCTACGCCAATCTTCGAGATTCATTCCATTACCGTATTTTTTGAAAGAATCAGCATCGTTAAATTCTTCTCCTTTAATTTTATAAGGATAAAAGTAATCATCAAAATGAATGGCATCAATATCATATTTCATTACAACTTCTTCAACCACCTTTACTAAATGATTTTGAACTTCAGGTAATGCTGGGTTATAATACATTTTCCCACCATAAGTAATCATCCATTGTGGGTACTTAAAAATATCGTGATTAGGGCTAAGTTGCGCTTTATTCAAGTCGAAAGTGGCACGATAGGGATTAAGCCAAGCGTGGAATTCGAATCCTCTCTTGTGGGCTTCTTCAATCATCCATTCCAAAGCATCGTAATATGGGGTAGGAGCTTTTCCTTCTTTTCCAGTCAAAAAGCGAGACCAAGGAGCTAATTCTGAAGGATAGAAGGCATCTCCCACGCTTCGAATTTGAACGATAACCGCATTATAGTTGAGTTTTTGATAGGTATCAAGAATTTGTAAATAATCCGCTTTTTGTTTAGCAACAGAATCATTACTTTTTTTGGGCCAATCAATATTTACGACAGTAGCAATCCAAACACCTCTAAATTCATTTTTGGGATAATGATCTTTTTTCTGAGCGTTCCCTTTGGTAATGATAGATAGTAATAAAATAAATAGTAGAGGTAATACTTTATTTTTGGTCATTATGTTTTCGTTTATAATGCATTCAAAAATAGTTTTTTTTACTTTAGAAAAAAGGATTATTATTCAATAAATTCTTTTAAAGGTTGATTGATTAGTTGAAGGGAAGGCTTTTTGAGAATGATTTTTTTCTATTTTAAGCGAGGTAAGAAAAAATAAAACCTCATTCAACTACTTTCTGAATGAGGTTTTATTTTTTGGGCAAAAAAGGCTAAAATTCATCTTCTTTTATTTAGGGCTTATCTTCCAATTTTATATACAAGTTTAAAATAGTTACTGCCAATAATTGGAATTCCATTGGCGCTTTTTTTCTCTTTTGTGCTAGCACTTCCATACATAGCACTAAGGTCTACTCTTGGTAGGACATTAAATAAATATTCTATTGCAATTGAATCTGATAAATGTATTCTGTAGGCTAGGTTGGCTCCTGCAGATATGTGAGAACTTTTTTGTTCGTAAGAAATTCCACCTCCCCAATTTCCCCATCTGTTAATCAATGTAGGTTCGATGGATGGTATTATTGTTGATTTTATGTTAAGATTACCAATTCTTGTATGAAGTGGAATATGATAACCAAACCCGATGGTGTTTTTGCTATATTGAATCATTGAAAAACGTTCATATCCTACATTAATTTCGAAATTCCTTGAAACCATTGCAAATTGTAGAAGATAATTCAGAGCACTTTCGTTATTAGTTGGATTGCTTCCTGATATTAAATTCCTTGCATCTAATGCACCTGAAAATGAAAGATAGTTTTCTTTATCATTTTGAGCAAATGTGAGTGCCGTTACTAGTAATAAGACAATTGTTTTCATAATCGAGTGTTTTTTTGGTTTTGATTTTAAGTCATAGTGAGCGTGTTATATGAATTCCTTATTTGGAAGCGGTTTCATTTTTTGTGATTCAATTCATAAATGAATGAACCAAGTTCCTTTGTAATATTGTCTAAATCTTTGGCTGATGCCTTGAGTAATTCAATGTATGCAAGATTTTCATCATTTGAATTATCAACATTAGTCAATAAATTAGCTAAACCTAAAATATTGGTTAATGGTAGTCTCACTTTATGCGAAAGGATAAACATCATTTCCTCTAACCCTTTATGAAAGTCTTTATTAAGGTTTTTTTGAGTTCTTTTTAATTCTTTGAACTGCTGAAGTAATTGCATATTTAAATCCTCCTTTTCGATTTGTAAATCAGAAAGTGATTTTTTTAAGGTATTGATTTCAACAACAAGTTTTCTTTTCGTTAGAACTGAATCTTCTGATTCATTGTTATAATCCATAAGTTGCCCGTAACTCTTGGCATTTGATAGATAACAATTGAAACTATTATTTTCTTTCTTATTTTTCATTTCGAAGGTTTTTTTAAAATGAAACAGTGATTCGGTGAAAGAAACATACTATTTAAATTTTATGTTATCTAAATAGTTGTAAAAAAATAGATGCCTCTATTTTTTAGTTCAAAATTCCAAATTGACTAGTCTGAAAATGGCTTTTATTATGCTGTTTTTCTATATTAAATTTACAAATAATCAATGAATTTTAAATTAAATCTAACTTAAGAGATTCTTCAAATGTTAAAAAAAATCTTTTCTTGTAGTAAAAAGGTGCTAAAATTATGTTTTTGGCATTTTTTTTAAGAATTAATTGTAAGATAATTTCTTGCGTACTATTACTATTCTAAAATCAGGATGAATTTTATTTAACATAAAAAACCATTTTAATAGTATCGCTATTGCTTTTTGTCGAAGTAAAATGCTTTTTATCTTGGAAATGAGATTTTTCCCATACTTATTGCTGGGATGCTGTTATTCTTTTTAGAACTGTTTAAGTTTCCACAAATGGTTTCATTGGCAAGGATTGCAAATAGCAATGCTTCTTTAGCATCTCCATTAATTCCGAGTGAAGTTGTTGATGCAATTGCGAATGGAAGTAATTTTTCTAAGTATTTCATTATTAATGGATTGTGAAAGCCACCACCTGAAATATAAACAGTAGTTGCGGTGTTTTTTTCAATTTGTGTAGCTGTTACTTTTAAGATAGCTTCAGCAATAGTTTCGGCGGTAAATTGTGTTAGTGTTGCTAAAACATCAGCAACAGGTATAGAAGTAGTATCCGATTCGTTTTGTGCTTTGTTAAGAAAAGCAAGGCTAAATAGTTCAGGACCTGTGCTTTTTGGGAATGAGGCACTGAAAAAAGCGTCACTTTTTAATTTCTGTAATAAGGGTTGATTTACTTTGCCAGTTTTTGCAATAGCTGCGTCTATATCGTAATCTTGATTTGGGAAGTGTAAACGAGTGTAGGCATCCATTAGCGTATTTCCTGTACCCGTATCGGTAACAAAAATGGAATCAAATGAACCTGATTTTGGTAGTAAGGTAAAATTTGAAATTCCACCAATATTGAGTAATATTCTATTTTCAGTAGTAGAATTAAATAAAAAATAATCTCCATACACAGCCAGAGGAGCGCCTTCTCCTCCAGCGGCTAAATGTTTTTGTCTAAAATCAGAAACTGTAATGCATTGCGTAGTTACAGCAAGATGATCTCCGTCGCCAATTTGTAAAGTTGCATTGGGAAATTTATTTTGTTGGTGGAGACTTTTGGGAGCGTGCATAACAGTTTGTCCATGTGATGCAATCAAATCAACATCTGAAGTGTTTAATTTCCATTGTTGTAAACAATCCAAGACAATTTCGCCGTGTTTTATGCCTATCCATTCATTTAGCAAAGCTAAATGCTGAAAATCGATTGTCTTTTGAGCAAAAACTTTTCTTATTTCTGATTTGGTTTCCTCGTCATAAGGAAAAGTTGTAAAATGCACTACTTCCGCTTTAGTTGAGGTTCCTGATCCAGAAATCTTGCAATAAGCAACGTCCAATCCATCAAGTGATGTTCCTGACATTAGACCAATAATATTTCGTACTGATTTTTGCGAAACGGTAATCAAAGATTGGATATTTGGATTCATAATAGCGAATTAAAGTTGAGTAATGGTTCAAAAGTAGTATAAAATTGATTGTTGTAAAAAGCAGTTGTGTTTTTAAATGACTATTCCTTATCTTTTATTTTTTTGACACAAAAGAGAGGATGATTTATTGTATTTGAAGATTGTATTCTGATTTTTAACAAGAAGAAAACTTTTAATTTTGTTGAATCACGGGTTTCACTCAATTGTTATAGTTCATTTTTTAAAAAAAATCAAAATTGTAATCTTGATACTAAGGATATTAGTATTTTTATGCCAGTGTGAATTAAATGTTAGTAAATTATAAACATAAAAACACAAATTTTTTTCTGTATGTCTATTTTATGTATATATTTGACTTTTTTAACGCAATAAAAAATAAATTGTTTTAGTTATTGCTTTTTTAAAAGATAAAACAATTTTTTAAACGGGTTGTTTTAATTTTTATGATTCAATAATTTAATTTTTAGTTTTAAAAGCATTTATTTGCAAAGCATACATTAACTAACCATTACCGATAAAATTTAAAAAATGGCATTAAAAGGTTTATTTAGAAAAAAGACAGTTCAAGACATTTTAAAGCAAGTTGAGAAAAATAATTTGGACGGGCATGAAGCTTTAGGAAAGCACTTAACAGCTCGTGATCTTACTGCTTTTGGTATTGCTGCTATTGTAGGAGCAGGGATTTTTAGTACCATAGGTAAAGCGAGTGCAGACGGCGGTCCAGCGGTTATTTTCTTATTTTTGTTTACAGCTGTTGCTTGTAGTTTTGCAGCGTTTGCTTATGCCGAATTCGCTTCTATGGTTCCAGTTTCTGGTAGTGCTTATACTTATTCTTATGTAGCTTTTGGTGAATTGATTGCATGGATAATTGGTTGGGCTTTGATTATGGAATATGCAGTAGGTAACATAACCGTAGCAATATCTTGGAGTGATTACTTTACGGGGCTTTTAGAAAGCGGCGGGATTACGATGCCACAGTGGGTTCAAATGGATTATTTGACAGCTTCAAATGGTTTTAAAGACGCGACTGCTTTAATGCAAGGCGGAAAGTCTTTTGAAAATTTATCAGCAGCCACTCAAGCTGCTTACACTGCGTGGACAACTTGTCCAACTATTGGTTCTTTCCATTTAGTAGCCGATTTGCCAGCACTTTTGATTATCGTCTTGATTACTGCTTTAGTGTACCGTGGAATGAAAGAATCTCGAAATGCTAGTAATTTAATGGTTGCAATTAAGGTTTGTATCGTTTTATTGGTGATAGCTGTTGGAATCTTTTATGTTGATACTGCTAATTGGTCTCCGTTTGCTCCTAATGGTATTACTGGTGTTTTAAAAGGTGTTTCTGCTGTGTTTTTTGCCTATATTGGTTTTGATGCAATTTCTACTACTGCAGAAGAGTGTAAAGATCCTCAACGCGATTTACCAAAAGGTATGATGTGGGCTATAATACTATGTACATTATTATACATTGCAATTGCGCTAGTTTTAACAGGTATGGTAAGCTATAATCAATTGAATGTTGGTGATCCATTGGCCTTTGTGTTTGATAAATTAGATTTAAAATGGATGTCTGGAATTATTGCAGTTTCAGCTGTAATTGCTATGGCGAGTGTTTTATTGGTTTTTCAAATGGGACAACCTCGTATTTGGATGAGTATGAGTCGTGATGGTTTGTTGCCAAAGAAATTTTCTACCGTGCATCCTAAATTTAAAACACCTTCTTTTGCAACAATAGTTACCGGTTTTGTAGTAGCTGTGCCAGCTTTGTTTTTAAACTTGACAATGGTTACAGATTTGTGTAGTATCGGAACATTATTCGCTTTTGTTTTAGTATGTGCTGGTGTGTTGTCTTTGCAAAATAAAACAGATATTCCTCGTGGTAAGTTCAAAACTCCTTATGTGAATTCAAAGTTTATTATGCCTGTTTTAATGATAATAGGTCTTGTTTTTGCTTTTGGATTTAATGAAAAAGCGACTATGGATTTTATTACTAATAAGACACAAGTAAATTCACCTTCTTCTATTATTACTTCGTTGAATAAAGAAGAAACTAAATTGGTTTCTGATTATTTAATTGCATTAGAAGGAGAAAAAGCAGCGGAAGCTTCTTCTGACCTTGAAAACTTATTGAGCAAACATGCAGAAGATGATGTTAAATATGAAAGCGTAGTGGCTGGATTACCAGTTTCTGATGCTATTAAATACGAAAGTGGTTTTGCTTTGTTTAAGCATAAAATACCTATGTGGATTTTCTTATTCTCTTTAATAGGATTGTGTGTTTGGGCATACAAGCAGAATTTGTCATTAATTCCATTGTTAGGCTTAATTTGTTGTTTGTACATGATGGCTGAATTGAGTGTGTGGAATTGGATATACTTTGGAATTTGGTTGTTAATTGGTTTGGTTATTTATTTTAGCTTTAGCCGAAAAAATAGTAAATTGAATACTGAAGCTCGCTAAGTATATTTTTATCGTTTAATATCAGACCTCTTAGTTTTGCTAAGAGGTTTTTTTGTTTCAATTTGTAGCGTATTGATTTCCTTTTATTTGTGTTTATTTAATATCTTTATACATAATGTTTTACACTTTTTATATAGTTTTTATCTATTAAAATTGAAAAATCAAAAGATAAAACTATGGTAAATTAGCATTCATTAAGATATCAATTTAAATAAACATATATTATGGAAAACAGCAGTAATTCTTTTAGTGAAGGCGGAAAATGTCCTTTTTCAAGTGGGGCACTAACCAAAAGTGCAACTTCAGGTACAAATAATCACGATTGGTGGCCTAAAGCACTCAATTTAGATATTCTTCATCAACACGATAGTAAAACCAACCCATTGGGGAAAAATTTTAATTATGCAGAAGAGTTTAAAAAATTAGATTTGGAAGCGTTAAAAAATGATTTGAAAGCTTTTATGACTTCTAGTCAAGAATGGTGGCCTGCAGATTGGGGACATTATGGCGGATTAATGATTAGAATGGCGTGGCACTCAGCGGGAACTTATAGAATATCTGATGGGCGAGGTGGTGCTGGAACTGGTAACATCCGATTTGCACCTTTGAATAGCTGGCCTGATAATGGCAATTTGGACAAAGCAAGGAGGTTGTTGTGGCCTATAAAAAAGAAATATGGTAATAAAATTTCTTGGGCGGATTTGATGATTCTTGCTGGAAATATGGCTTATGAGTCAATGGGATTAAAAACGTTCGGATTCTCTGGAGGACGTCAAGATATTTGGCACCCAGAAAAAGACGTGTATTGGGGAGCAGAAAAAGAATGGTTGGCAAAAAGTGGAAGTGAAGGAACTAGATATTCTGGGGAACGTGATTTAGAAAATCCGTTGGCAGCCGTTATGATGGGATTAATTTATGTAAACCCTGAAGGTGTAGACGGACAGCCTGACCCGCTTAAAACTGCACATGATGTTCGCATTACTTTCCAAAGAATGGCAATGAATGATGAGGAAACTGTTGCATTAACAGCTGGTGGTCACACTGTTGGAAAAGCACACGGAAATGGTGATGCTTCAAAATTAGGCCCAGAACCAGAAGCGGGCGCTATCGAAAATCAAGGCTTGGGCTGGCTAAATCCAAAAGGTAATGGAAATGCTGGTGATACGGTTACGAGTGGATTAGAGGGCTCTTGGACCACAAATCCTACACGTTGGGACAACGAGTACTTTTATTTATTATTGAACCACGATTGGGCATTAACAAAAAGTCCAGCAGGAGCTTCGCAATGGGAGCCTACTAATATCAAAGAAGAAGATAAACCATTTGATGCACACAATCCATCGGTTAGAAGAAATCCAATTATGACTGATGCGGATATGGCAATGAAGATGGACCCAGCTTACCGTGCTATATCGGAACGTTTTTACAATGATCCTGCATATTTTTCAGAGGTTTTTGTTAGAGCTTGGTTCAAGTTAACTCATCGTGATTTAGGGCCTAAAGACCGATATTTAGGTGCTGATGTACCAGCTGAAGATTTGATTTGGCAAGATCCTATTCCAAAAGTTGACTATACTTTAAGCGAGGCAGAAATTGAAGAATTAAAAGTTACCTTACTAAACAGTGGATTAACAAGAGCCGAATTAATCAATACCGCTTGGGATAGTGCAAGAACTTTCAGAGGGTCTGACTTTAGAGGTGGAGCCAATGGAGCCAGAATTCGATTAGCGCCTCAAAAAGACTGGATTGCAAATGAACCAGAGCGTCTACAGAATGTTATAAATAAACTAACAGCAATTCAGTCAAGCTTGAGCAAAAAAGTTAGTATAGCAGATTTAATTGTTTTAGGTGGAAGTGCAGCTATCGAAAAAGCGGCTCAAGAGGGAGGATTTACAGTAAAAGTTCCATTTGCTTATGGCAGAGGAGATGCTAGTCAAGAAATGACAGATGCAGAATCATTTGAAGTTTTAGAGCCAACAAATGATGCATTTAGAAATTTTATGAAAGCTAAATATGTTGTAGAGCCTGAAGAATTGATGTTGGATAAAGCACAACTTTTAGGATTAACTGCAGCCGAAATGACTGTTTTAGTTGGAGGTATGCGTGTTCTTGGAACCAATTATAAAGGAACAAAACACGGTGTATTTACCAATAATGAAGGAGTGCTTAGCAATGACTTTTTCGTTAATTTAACAGATATGAATTATAGTTGGAAACCAGCCGGAGATAATCTATACAATATTGTAGATAAAAAATCTGGAGCAACTAAATGGACTGCTACTCGTGTTGATTTGGTTTTTGGTTCTAATTCCGTGCTAAGAGCTTATGCAGAGGTATATGCTCAAGATGACAATAAAGAAAAATTTGTTGCTGATTTCGTTAGAGTATGGGTAAAAATAATGAATGCTGATCGATTTGATTTGTAATGAATGAAACTATTATGAATATTAAAAGTGGGCTTTTAAGCCCACTTTTTTATTATAGATTAAATGAATTTTATTTTTTTAGTATTTTCTGCATCGTTTCTTGACCATCTTCAAAACGAAGTAGAATAAAATAAAGACCATCACTTAGTTGACTAACGTTGATAGTGTTGTCTTCTGGTTTTCCTTCAAGTACAGTACTTCCTTGTGAAGAGAAAACTATAAAATGATTAGCAGGTATCACAGATTGAATTTGCAAAGTATGACTCACTGGGTTAGGATACACGCGAATTACGTTAGTGGTTTCGACTTTATTCGAATTTGTTCCCAAAGTTTTATTTACAGGATCTCCCCAAGTATAACTAAAACCATCTGTTTTTGCAATTAAGTCTGGAGTTTGGTTAGTACTCCCTCCTGAACCATTATTAAAAATGAGATTTATTGCAGTTGGTCCAGTGATAGTATATTTATAAAAACCATTGGCGTCTGCTGTCATGTTTACTCCTGGCCAGACTGCATTTGCTATACTACCAGTCGGTGTAGCGCTCCAGTAATATACTTTTGGAGTTACGGTCCAGTTTGTTGGTGGTTTAAAATATACGGTAATTGTTGGTACCGCACTAAACGTATAGTTTTCTGTTTTGATGGCCGAGCTGGTTCCAGCCGTGTTTCTAACAAAAGCTTTCAAGACAGTAGTTGAAGTAAAGGCAAATGATTTACTTCCAATGGCTGAAGGCGAAGCTGTAGTTGGCGTCGTTCCGTCGAGGGTATAGTAAATGGTCGAAGTGGTTTCGTTGGCCGTTAAGGTTACATTTACTGTAGATCCAGTTGCAAAGCTACCTCCAAGTTTTGAAATAGTCAAATCAGGAGCTATGGTAGGGCATCTGTTGGCAGGTTCTCCATTCAACCAAGCTCTATCGTAGTATTTAATTCCTGCTGTTGTAGATAAGTCGGCAGTTTTTAAAGTACCATCATTGAACAGTAAATTAGAAGCAGAAACCGTACTTGGGAACGTATATTGGTACCAATCACCACAATCTTTGGTCATCGCTATACCAGGCCAAGTTAAAACTGGAGCAGTTCCTGTTGGTGACCAATAGTAGATTTTAACTGCAGCATTCCAATTGGTTGGTTTTTTGAAATACACCGTAAAAGTTGCGGGAGTGCTAAACGTATACGTTTCTGTTTTGATAGCAGAGCTAGTTCCAGCGGTGTTTTTTACAAAAACTTTAAGCGTTGTAGTGTTGGTAATGGCTATACTTTTACTGCCAACAGCTGAAGGCGATGCTATGGTTGGCGTCGTCCCATCGAGGGTGTAGTAGATGGTTGATGTAGTTTCGTTGGCTGTAAGTGTTACATTCACAGTGGTACCAGTAGTAAAGTTGCCGCCCACTGGAGTTATGGTTACATCTGGTAAGATAACAGGGCATCTATTGGCAGGCTCTCCAGCTAACCAAGCGCCATCATAGTATTTAATTCCCGCTGTAGCAGTTAAATCAGCAGTTTTTAAAGTCCCATCGTTGAACAATAAATTTGAAGCAGAAACCGTACTCGGGAATGTATATTGGTACCAATCCCCACAATCTTTAGTCATCGCAATTCCAGGCCAAGTTACTACTGGGGCAGTTCCTGTTGGTGACCAATAGTAAATTTTTACCGCTGCATTCCAATTGGTTGGTTTTTTAAAATACACCGTAAAGGTACTAGGAGTGCTAAAAGTGTAGGTTTCTGTTTTGACAGCAGAGCTAGTTCCAGCGGTGTTTTTTACAAAGGCTTTAAGCACAGTAGTACTGGTAATGGCGATACTTTTGCTACCTACAGCGGATGGCGAAGCAGTTGTTGGTGTTGTGCCGTCTAAAGTATAGTAAATGGTAGATGTCGCTTCATTTGCAGTAAGTGTTGCATTCACTGTGGCGCCAGTAGTGAAATTGCCGCCCACTGGTGCAATGGTCAAATCAGGTGCAATAGGAGTGACGTTGCAACGATTAGCAGGTTCGCTGGCTAGCCAAGCTCCATCATAAAATTTAATTCCTGCGGTTGCCGATAAGTCGCCGGTTTTTAAAGTACCGTCTGTAAAAAGTAAGTTCGAAGCGGATACTGTACTTGGGAAGGTGTATTTGTACCAATCGCCACAATCATTAGTCATAGCTACTCCTGGATAGGCTACAACTGGTGCTGTTCCTGTAGGAGACCAATAATAGATTTTTACAGCTGTATTCCAATTGGTTGGTTTTTTGAAATACACTGTGAATTCTGGTAAAGCTCCAATTGAAATAGTTTTGGTAACAGTTTCTGAAATGTTTCCTTCATTGTCAACCGCAAACAGTTTTATAGTGGTCGTCTGAGTGATGGTGATGGTTTTGCTGCTAATTGCGCTAGCCGATGCCGTTGTTGGAACACTACCATCAGTGGTGTAGTAGATTTTTGGTGATGGGTCAGTACTATCGGTGGCTTTTATGGTTACGTCTACTGTTGTTGGAGAATTTGTGATGTCTGGCGTAAACGTAAGTTTTGGAGCTACATCTAGATTTTTTCCAACCCAAACGTGTTGAATTTTCGATTTGGTGACATTGCCTTTTTTATCAGTTACTTCTACGTAATAATCCACTAATTTTTCCGAAAGTCCAGCAATTTCTGCATGGTATTGATTAGCAATTACCGTAGGCAGCATGTACAAATCGGCTTGGGTACTGTTGGTTACATTGCCTTTAGGGAAAACCCTTTCGGTCATTGGTAAACTTACCCAAGAACCCACATCAGTTCCACCGGCGTATGTATCGTTATGATTGGAGCTTAAACTGTTTTTCCCATCATTATCAATACGGTATTTTAGTTCGGCTCTTTCAACCCCGCTTACATCATATGCAAAAGTGTATACTGTAAAGTCGGCTGAATTCAAGAATTCTTTGTAAGCATAAGGCGCTCCGTATCCTTTTTCTCCAGGATTATAAGGCCATCGCTGTGGAATAAAAACAGAAGGTTTGGTGTTGTCAACGCCTGGGTGAGCGTTAAGTGTTGGTTGTGCAAACTCCACACAGCGGTTCACAGCCAAGGTTGTTTTGATTTCTAAATCTTCGGCTAAACCATAATAGGCATTTCCACTGTCGTATCCGGCCATCAAAAAATGCCATGCTTTTTCAGCTGGACTTATGGCTGCTGTTGGATTTACGATTTCGCTAATGCGGAGATTGCTTCCTTCGAGTTGTTCGGCCATGATGGCGTGATTTTCACCCGCGGTAGTTATGGCTTGGTTCATCATGTCTTCTGTCCAACCATTCGGATTGAATTTTTTGGTAACAGGATCAAAGAAAGGCCAAAGCCAGTTGGTAAATTGTGGATGACCAAAATCCCCATCAGCATTTACCCATGCGCCGTCTTCTACGTGAACAACTTCAGATTCTGGGACAGGATGATCTTGTAAATATTGTGGAATAGTTGTAGCATTATTTCCCTTGGCTGCCGAGGCATGCGAAAAACCAGTAACCGATTCGTTATAGTATGATGAACCGCCACCCCAAGCATTATCGCCATCATGAGCAAATAAAACCAAAGGTTGTCTTGGAGAGGTTGAAGCTTTGGCTGCAATAGGATCTATTAGAGTAGTGCCAATTGCAGAATAGCCGTCTTCATAACTTTCGTAATCTGCCATTGGAACCACGGTGATTTTGTATTCCTGAGCGGTTTCAGGATCGATGTATTTGGCTTTATAAGGCAAATAGGAGTAAGGAATGGCAAATTGTCCTCCGCGGGCATCTTTTTGAGCCGAAAACCACGTATTTCCTTTCGTATCTACTTGGTCAGCTTTGTTGGGAACATCACACATCGTCCCACCAGAACCGTATTTTAGGGGATAGTCGGATAAAGTTCTTGAAAGGTGGCTATTAGCAATGACCGACCACTCAATGCCACACTCTTTTAAGGTTTTGATGATTCTTTCTGAGAAAGCGCATTCTGCTGGCCAATAGCCTTTCGAATCGTGGGTACCAAACAATTGAGCACTGTAGTATTGGTGCGCTTTGATTTCTTTGGTCAAGGCTTCGTCACTTAACAATGGCGATAAGGCGTGGTGCATTGTAAAAGATACTACTTCCATTCTTGGGAATCCTCCCGAAGTTTTCCAGCCTTTGGCATCCTTAATATTTTGCGTCCACGAAGTCGAATAGCCCCATTGGTTGGCTTGGGCTAATTCCTGTACGTTTTCCATCAATGAACCTCCGTAAGTGATTTGAGCCCCTGCTTTGGGCAAATCAGCTATCGAGGATATGGCATTTTTTGGAGCAAATTGGTAGGCTGCTACACGGTCACCGGTACTAAAAATCTCCACTAAGTTATTAGTAGGATGGGCTAGTCCGTTCTTGTCGTTGTTAGCTCCCGATGTTTTCAAATCTTGCGATTCTTTAACTATCTGGTAGCGATTGGGGTTTTTCTTGCTTACATCACCCCAATAAGTGGGTTGGTGCAAATGCCACAAATAAGAAGTGCTTATTTGTGCTTTCGCTCCAAAACCGTAGACGAGTAGGGGTATAAGCCATAGTACTAGTTTTTTCATAATTTAAGTTTTGGTAAATAAAGCATTAAACTTTTGTTAAATTTATCAAAAAATAGTGTTCAAATTATGAATGTCATAGTTGAGGTTTCTACTACAACGTTTTAGTGTTTACAACTTTATTTTAAAAGTATTTTTTATAACAAATGAATTTAGAGATTCTTATAAAATTAACATCATATTGAAAATGTGCTATTTTTTTAATAGTTATGCCTGTTTTTAAGGTTAAAATGATGATTATTTTGAAAAATATTAAAATGAAACCCAACAGAGCATTTCCGATTTAAAATAGAGCGGATATTCTCTAGGAGCACCACATTCTTGCGCACCACACGAGTCGTCCCGCTGTCCGTTATATCTTGCTTGTCGAACCCCGCCAAGCAAGGATGCCACTGCCATCGGGGCTAGGTGAGGGTTTTTGGTTTTCATAACATAAAAAAAACAGCAGTATTCATTTTGAACAGTGCTGTTTTGGGAATGATGTTGTCAAACGTTTTTATTTACTACTTCGCCTAAGTTTCTCTTTTGTTGAAAAGGCAATTCTAATGTTGGGACAATTGTCTTTTACTTTGTTGGTATGAATCAGCGTGTCATTTTTGAAGATGAATTTTTCATTCTCAAAGATTTCATAAGTAGCTTCACTACCGCTTGGTTCACAGTCTTTTATTGTTTTGTAATCTCCACTATACGGCTCGTTAAAAGGAATACATATAACTCCAAATGGATGTTGAAACAAACATCCTTTTGGTTTTGTACTATTTAAAATGATAGTGTCCTTTTCAATTCTCCATTTTCCGCTGCTTTTGGAACCGCTTTCGCAACTTCGACTTGAATATTCGAAGCTGTTGTTTTCCTTGATGCTTAATTTTGCTCTAAAAGGCATTCCTTGAACAGTGTCATACCACGTTCTCACAAACTTTGGATTTTCGATGGTTGGTTGTAACTCTTTTTTGCAACTTGAAAATAAAATCAAGCAACCAAACAGAAAGCCTGTTTGGTTTTTGAAGTCAAAGATTTTGATTGTATTGCGCATAGGAAAAAATGGTGCTGCTTGCGGTTAAGGTGGTTTTGGCTGGTATAAAATCGTAATATGAAAAGGAAATTGCCCGAATCTATTGAAGTTGTAATTGCTAGTTTTCTACCACTCTCTGGGAGCTATCAGTTCTTCTGCATCAGCATTGAATCCATAAGCTTTAGCAATAAAGTCAAAGTCAGCAGCAATTGATTCTCTAGCACCAGTTTCTATTTCGCTGTTTTGCTCAGAGAATTCGTTTTGTAAATTATTTATTTTTTTTGTCGCTGTATGTGTTAACTTATAAAGTGCGTCATTGTTGTTAGGCGATGTTTTTTCAATATCAATACATAGTTCAATAAGGATTGTTTTCACTTTGTCAACGAGAAATTTTGGGAAATAGGAATCAGCATACATATCTTTTAAATAGGCATAATTCTTCATTTTATCGTTTTTTAAATTTTCTTGATTGACAATTGTATTTTGATTTGTCGCTTGCTGACCATTGCAAGAAAATAAAATCAAAGAAATTATTGCAATAAAATATCCTTTCATTTTTTATAAAATTAATTATTTGTTATCTGGTTCATTGATGTTTTTTTCTTTTCTAACTAGGGTTAGCTGCTGTTAGAATCTCATTCAAGAGTATTTTAGAGTAATGATTAGATGTATTCACAAAGTCAATAAGGAATTCTGAGCTATTAATTTTAAAGTATACTTCTTGTTCCGAATATTTAATATTATGTTGTTTAAGTTTTTGAATACCCTTTAAAGAGTGTATTTTTGTTGTGTTGACTTTATTGAGTTGATTCTCATTGTGTACAATTGCATTTCGAATGCTTTTAAAATCTTCTAGTTCTTTCCAAGATTGGTTTTCAGCAGAGGCAGTTTCTATATTTAGAACTAAATTCATATATTTTCTGACAGTATCAATATCGCTATTCCCTTTTAAATCTTTTATTTTTAGTGTTTTATCTTCAAATTGTTCACATTTTTTTCCAAGTTTTGTGAAATGAATCTCGAATAGTGAAAATAGCGAGATAAATATTGAATTATAAAAGAGATAATCAAAGTCGTTTTCGTAAACTTTTTGACTTAACATTACTGATAGATTATTATCAACGTATTTATCCCAATCTCCATCTTCTGAAAATGATTTTTTACTTATTTCTAATCTTTCACTTAATGTATTCAATTTTTCTTCACGAAAAATAATTACATCTTTGCAAATAAGTAGCAAAGACTCAGAATTGCTTTTAAACCTCAAATAATTGCTAACTATTTTACTGTTGAATTCACTTATGTTTTTCATATATGTAAATGCTTATTACCTGTTCTCACTATACTTTATTTAGCTTTTATTTTGTTTCAAGTTCGTTAATCAGTTTAATTAGTTTTACTCTATTTTTGCTTGATTTCATCCAATCAGGAAGTTTCTCAACCATTGTCCAATGAGTTCGATTGTTTCTTTCTCTTAAATCAGCGGATTTATATTTTTTCAAATAGGCTAAATGTTCATAGTTAAAAGCCCAAAAAATATGATTTCTGAAGTTTGAGTTTATCCAAAGTGGAAGTCCAAAATAATTTTCATTTGTTTTTCCGCTATTTGAAAACAACCATTCTTGTGAAATATTTCTTGGCTCGTAATCTTGTGTTATTCCACAATTTTTACATCTAACTGCTATTTTTTCTTTTTTCTCATTAACATTCGGTATTATCAAATTAATTTGCGAAGAACAATTTGAACAATTGCATTTTAATTCCACTCGGAAAGTTTCTTTACGTCCTCGTTGTGAATAATGACAATATGAACAAGTTAAAATTCTTTCAGAAAAGTAAGAATTGGGTGTTTCTTTTTTAATAACTGCCTTTTTGTTACATTTTGGACACTCAACATATATATCATTCTGAAAATTACATATTGTGTAATTTTCGTCTTGAAATCTATTGTCAATGTTTTCAGTTTTAGTTTTCATAAAATTGCTTATAACTAGTACATGTGTTTGATAAAATCACTTCAAAGTACTCTTTTTCTGGATGTTTGCTAGGATAAGAATCACATTATATAGTATTCTCAAATATATACAATTTTCATTACAAATCTTTTGCTTGTTTAGGGTTTGTTGATATTGGTTTATGGTTATTGTTTGAAAAAACACACCCCCAACCCCTCTCAAGAGGGAAGTTGTAACTGCAAAAAAAAGGGGATTTGTAATTTATAAATTGGAATTTCTTCGCATAACGTTTCTAGCCCTGATGGGAGCGGCATCCTGTGGCTCTGGGGTTCAGAGCCACAGATATAGCGGACAGTAGGATTAAGCTCCTAAATAGTTGTGTAATGGAGGAATTTGCCCTTCGACTATGTTTAGGAGGATATTTTGGGATTTTTGATTTAGGATTTGAGATTTAGGATTTGAGATTTAGGATTTAGGATTGGCAATATAAAAACACACCCCCAGCCCCTATAACTCCATTTGTTTATTTGCTTTAGAGTCGTTGAATCTTCGATTTCAAGAGGGGAGTAGTAACTGCAAGGATTGAGATTTGCCCTTCGACTGCGCTCAGGGTGACGTTTTTGGGATTTGGGATTTAAGAATTAGGATTTAGGATTTGGAATTTAAGAATTTGGAATTTTGCCTCCGACTGCGCTCAGGGTGACGTTTTTGAAATTTTGTAATTTGCTTTTGCTTTTGCTTTTGCCTTTTGCCTTTTGCTTTTTGCTTTTGCCTTTTGCCTTTTCCCTTTTGCTTTTTGCTTTTTGCTTTTTGTTTTTTGTTTTTTGTTTTTTGCTTTTTGAAATTGAAAATGTCATCTTGTCATATTTTTTTCCGCCATTTTTGGAGCAAACTGACAATTTATAGACTGACATCGGCTTGGCACAGTCCTTGACTTACCGACCTCGAGTTGTTAAAACGAGTATACAATAAAAATTAAATATATTAAAAATGGGTAAAATAATCGGAATTGATTTAGGTACGACCAACTCTTGTGTTTCTGTAATGGAAGGTAATGAAGCAGTTGTTATTCCTAACGCAGAGGGAAAAAGAACAACGCCATCTATCATCGCTTTTGTAGAAGGTGGAGAAATTAAAGTGGGTGATCCTGCAAAAAGACAAGCAGTAACTAATCCAACTAAGACTATTGCTTCTATCAAACGTTTTATGGGACATACTTTTGCTGAAACTCAAGAAGAGGCAAAAAGAGTTCCTTACACAGTTGTAAAAGGTGACAACAATACACCACGTGTGGATATTGACGGTCGTTTGTACACTGCTCAAGAATTGTCAGCTATGACACTTCAAAAAATGAAAAAAACTGCTGAAGACTATTTAGGTCAAACAGTAACTGAAGCAGTTATTACTGTTCCTGCTTACTTTAACGATGCACAACGTCAGGCTACAAAAGAGGCTGGTGAAATCGCTGGTTTGAAAGTTATGCGTATCATCAACGAGCCAACTGCTGCGGCTTTGGCTTACGGATTGGATAAAAAAGGAACTGACCAAAAAATTGCTGTTTACGATTTAGGTGGAGGTACTTTTGATATCTCTGTATTGGAATTAGGAGACGGAGTTTTCGAAGTATTGTCTACTAATGGTGATACTCACTTAGGTGGTGATGATTTTGACCAAGTAATCATTGACTGGTTAGCTGACGAATTCAAAGCTGAAGAAGGTATTGATTTACGTTTAGACCCAATGTCATTACAACGTATTAAAGAAGCTGCTGAGAAAGCAAAAATTGAATTGTCTTCTTCTGCAGAAACTGAAATCAACTTGCCATACGTTACAGCTACGGCTTCAGGACCAAAACACTTAGTGAAAAAATTATCTCGTTCTAAATTTGAGCAATTAGCAGATACTTTAGTAAAACGTTCTATGGCTCCAGTAGCACAAGCATTGAAAGATGCAGGTTTGTCTACTTCTGACATTGACGAAGTTATCTTAGTAGGTGGTTCTACTCGTATGCCAAAAATTGTTGAAGAAGTTGAAAAATTCTTCGGTAAAAAAGCATCTAAAGGAGTTAACCCTGATGAGGTTGTAGCTATTGGAGCTGCTATCCAAGGTGGTGTATTGTCTGGAGATGTAAAAGATGTATTGTTACTTGACGTTACTCCTTTATCTTTAGGTATCGAAACTATGGGTGGTGTAATGACTACTTTAATCGAAGCTAACACTACTATCCCAACTAAAAAATCTCAAGTTTTCTCTACTGCTGCTGATTCTCAACCATCTGTTGAAATCCACGTATTGCAAGGAGCTAGAGCAATGGCTGCGGATAACAAAACTATTGGTCGTTTCCACTTAGACGGAATTCCACCAGCACCAAGAGGTGTTCCTCAAATTGAAGTTACTTTTGACATTGATGCTAACGGTATCATCAAAGTATCGGCTACTGACAAAGGAACTGGTAAATCTCACGATATTCGTATCGAGGCTTCTTCTGGATTAACTGCTGAAGAAATCGAGAAAATGAAAAAAGATGCAGAAGCAAATGCTGACGCAGATAGAATTGCAAAAGAAAGAGCAGAGAAATTGAACGAAGCTGACAGTATGATTTTCCAAACAGAATCTCAATTGAAAGAGCTTGGTGATAAATTATCTGACGATAACAAAGTTGCTGTAGAGTACGCTTTAACTGAATTGAGAATGGCGCACCAATCTCAAGACATTCCAGCTATTCAAACTGCTTTGGATAACATCAACGCTGCTTGGAAAAAAGCAACTGAAGCGATGTACGCTCAAGGTGAACAAGGTCAAGCTGCTGCTGAGCCACAAGCTCAAGCACAAGGAGATAATGTTGAAGACGTTGAATTCGAAGAGGTTAAATAAGTATTTAGTACCTAGTACTAAGTAGTAAGATTGAAACCGAGTCAGTAATGGCTCGGTTTTTTTTTATGATTTTTTTAGGAGTTATATCTTACTTTTTAATATTTATTTAAGGATTGTTTTGTTAATTTCGATATAGTTAACACTTAAAAGCTACAGAATATGAAAAAAAACTATGCCCTAGGGGTCTTGTTCGCCACGTTCTTGTTTATTGGATGCTCTAATGATGAGGATGAAATACCAAAAAATGTTCAAAAGTCTAAAGTTGCTGCTACCATTGATGGGAAGGCTTGGGCAGGTGATGTGCAATACGCTAATCTAATAACTGTTAAGGAAAATGAGATTCAAAATCTTAATTTAATAGTTGATGATGCTAATTATAAAGTTATGATAGGTGTTCTTGAACCAATTAATCTAACTCCTTCAAGTATTCTAAAAGACTATGACTTTACGGATAGCTTTATGGGAAGTAATGGTAGGGCAGTTTTTAAACTTATCAAAAAAGTAAATAAAAAAGAGATTACTTACTTTCCAATTAAAGGGTATCTAACGTATACAGCAATAGATTTGAACAAAAAAACATTCTCAGGTACGTTTAGTTTTGAAACAAAAATTCAGGAAAGTAAAAATATTTCTAAAGATGCTCCAGAAAAAATCACTATTACGGGTACATTTTCAGAGGTTAATTTTTTGACTAAGACGATTTCAAAAAATTAATGAAATAGGAAGGTATAAAAAAAGGTCTCGTTTTTCAACGAACTGCATTGAATAAAAAATGATATGAATCGCTTATCCCGATATTTATCGAGATCTTCTGAAGAACATAAATAATGAAAACCGAGTCAGAAATGGCTCGGTTTTTTTTGTGTTTTTATTCCTTTAGTTTACCTACCATTTCTTTGGGGTTTACCCAAGTATCAAAATCATCAGAACTTACATATCCCAATCGAATAGCTTCTTCTTTTAATGTGGTTCCATTACGATGAGCTGCTTGGGCTATTTCAGCTGATTTGTAATAGCCAATTTTAGGATTCAATGCTGTAACTAACATCAAGGAATTGTTGACTAGTTCTTCGATACGTTGGTAATTGGGCTCAATACCTTTGATGCAATGCTCTTCAAATGAATAGCAAGCTTCTCCTAACAAGCGCGCTGATTGTAAACAATTGGCTGCTATCACAGGCTTAAATACATTCAATTCATACTGTCCTTGCATACCTGCTACTGAAATGGTCACATCATTACCAATTACTTGAGCACAAACCATAGTAATGGCTTCACATTGTGTGGGGTTCACTTTTCCTGGCATAATAGAAGATCCTGGCTCGTTTTCCGGAAGCAATAGTTCACCAATTCCTGATCGTGGTCCAGAACCCAACATCCGAATATCATTGGCTATCTTATTGATGGAAACGGCCAGTTGCTTTAATGCTCCGTGAGTTTCTACAATGGCGTCATGAGCTGCTAATGCTTCAAATTTATTGGGAGCTGTAACGAATGGATGTCCTGTAAATTGGGAAATGTATTGCGCCACCTTTACATCATATCCTTCTGGTGCGTTGAGTCCTGTACCTACCGCAGTTCCGCCCAACGCGATTTCTGAAAGATGGGACAAAGTGTTTTGTACTGCTTTTATTCCATAACTCAATTGAGCTACATATCCGGAGAATTCTTGACCAAGAGTTAGTGGGGTAGCATCCATTAGGTGGGTACGACCTATTTTGACAATGTCATTAAATGTTTCAACTTTAGTTTTAAGTGTGTCTCTTAACTTTTCAACACCTGGCAATGTAATTTCAGTGATTACTTTATATACCGCAATATGCATCGCTGTTGGAAATGTGTCGTTGGAGGATTGTGATTGATTGACATCGTCGTTCGCTTTGATAAACGGCTTTCCTTCACCAATTTTTAATCCTTTGAGTACTTGAGCTCGATTAGCAATAACCTCATTGATATTCATATTACTTTGTGTTCCGGAACCCGTTTGCCAAATGACAAGTGGGAATTGATCCGCTAAAGCTCCAGATAGAATTTCATCACAAACGGTTGCAATGGCCTCTCTTTTTTCAAGAGATAAAAAACCTAGTTCACAATTGGTATATGCGGCTGCCTTTTTTAAATAAGCAAATCCTTCAATGATTTCTTTGGGCATTGAAGCGGGTGGACCAATCTTGAAATTATTTCTGGAGCGTTCGGTTTGTGCACCCCAATATTTATCAGCTGGTACTTGAATGGTTCCTATGGTGTCTTTTTCTATTCTGAATTCCATAATCTTATGGTTTTAATATGAATACTACTCAAATTTAGTGAATACCACCGTTTTTGATTGGTTTAAATGGAACTGTTTTTAATTCATTGGTTTTATATTGGTTAAATACAAATATGAACATAAAAAAAGGTCTCGCTATTAACGAGACCTTTTGATATTCAACTAAAACGTTGCTTGTTATTTTGGATTCAAAGCACTGTCGATTCGAGCTACTAAATCCAATAAGTGGAATTTACTCAAACGATCCATTCTTGCTGCAGCGACTTTCATTTCGTTTTTCAATCCTACCAATTGTCCTCTAGCGATAGAAGGCAAATCGGTTTGGGCTAAATTTACAGTTCTTGAATTCATACCATAAGCCGCACCAACACTGTTAGAACGTACTACAGCATTACCTGGTTTTAGCATAGCAATAACTTTATCCACATACAATTTTTGAATGTTTCTGCGGTAAATGTCTATTTTGGCACCACCAGCTAATTCTGAGAAGATTCCTTTTTTCAAGTCGGTCATTAATTCATCTACAGAATAGTTTTCTGGACTCATAGCTGCAGTTTCCATCAAACGTACCATTCTGTCTCCAGCTAATAAGTTAGAAAGGGTTCCGTCTTGCATCGCTTTGATAGCTTCCACACCACTTTCAGGATTGATTTTGGATAATACGTTAGGATCCATTAACCATTTTGGTGTAGCAAATAATTGAGTGTTCAAGAACGTAACGGCTTCTTTTTGGATGCTTTTTGGAACTACTTCGAATTGGTTACCTGACATATCATAGGTTTTAGGTGTGTCATAAATACCACCTACGTTTTTAGTCACGTGTCCCATGTAGCGTCTGAATTGTCCAGTCAAAGCATTGTACATTTCTTCTAATTCTGAATAGCTTTCTCCTTTTTCAGCACTCCAAATGATTAAGTTTGGCAAAATACGTTTTAAGTTTTTGATTCCGTATGCAGAAGCTTTCATAGCATTGTCTCCAATATCTTCTGTTTGGTATCTTGGATCATAAGGGCTAGATTCTGTTCCAAACCACAAACGACGATTTTTGTAGGCTTCTTTGGTCATCTCATTCAAGATGGCTTTTTCTGCTTTTTCATCTTTGGCGTCAGCAAAATAAGAATACCCCCATTTGATGGCCCATTTGTCATAATCACCAATTCTTGGGAATAAGTGTTTTACGCCATCTTCTGGCTGTGCTACGTAGTTGAAACGAGCATAATCCATAATAGAAGAGGTATGACCGTTCTTTTCTTGGAAAGCAGCATCTCTAAGTTTTTCTACTGGAGTAGCATTACTTGCTCCCATGTTGTGACGTAAACCTAAAGTATGTCCCACTTCGTGAGAAGAAACAAAACGAATCAATTCGCCCATTAGGTTGTCATCAAATTGTTTTTTTCTTGCCGCTGGATCAACAGCTGCAGTTTGAATTAAATACCAGTTTCTCAACAAACTCATAATGTTGTGGTACCATCCAATATGGCTTTCTAGGATTTCCCCAGATCTTGGATCGTGTACGTTTGGACCGTAAGCATTTTGAATATCGGCAGCAAAATAACGTAATACAGAGAAACGCGCATCTTCTAAACTCATCGTTGGGTCATTCTCTGGCCAATATTCGCCACGAATAGCATTTTTCCAACCAGCGGCTTCAAAAGCTACTTGCCAGTCGTCAATTCCTTGCTTGATGAATTTTCTCCATTTGATAGGAGTAGCAGGATCGATGTAGTACACGATTGGTTTTTTCGGTTCGATCAATTCACCTCTTTTTTGTTTGGCAGCGTCATCCGCGTTTTTAGGCTCTAATTTCCAACGAACAGCAAAAGTTTCAGTATCCGATTTTTGAGATTCTTCTTCAAAAACATCGATTTGGTTAGCAAAGAAACCAACACGAGCATCAAAAGTTCTTTTACGCATAGGTACTTTTGGTAACAATAACATCGAAGTATTCAATTCAATAGTCACCACTCCTGCATCCAACGCAGCAGGTAAGTTGGTTCCAATTCTAGGTGTTGGATTCAACGATAACTGTGGTGCAGTAGTAGCGTACGTTTTTACGGTTTTGATTTCAACATTAATTGGGTAACTGCTCATTTTTTGAATAAAAGAGCGGTCTTTTTGAAACCCTTGAATATTGAGTAATTGCTTTTTGATAGGATCCAAAGAGAAAGTTTGTAAATCCGATTCAAATGTTGGAGTTACATCAATTACATAACCTGTAGTTTCTTTTCCTTCTTTTTTGAAGGCTAAAATTTCATAGTTACCAATAATTGGGTCAGCTGATGAATTTTTTACTGCTTGAGCAATAGGTTTGTCCTCATCTGGAGAAGTAATTACGTGTGTAATAGAGCGTAACAAAAGGTTGTTGTTCAATCCTTTTTCCCATTTGATAACTTGACGATTTACTTCTTCACCCCCAAAAACACCTCCACCTGCTGGAGTTTTAGAATAACGGGTGATCGTCATGATTTCTTTACCAATAAGCGTATCGTTGATTTCGAAAAGAAACTTATTGTCGGTAGTTTTGTGAATGTCGAAAAGCCCTTTTTGAGTAACGGCAGTAGAATCGACTACTTTGTTATACGGTTTAGGACCTTTTTTTTCTGGAGCTTTTTGTTCCACTTTCGGAGCTTCTTTGCCCGCATCTTTCTTTTTTTTGCTTTGTGCAAAGGTTACTTCGGTACCGCATAAAAGAAGTGCAGTACTAAGCAATAACAATTTGGTTTTTGACATATTGTTTTGATTTTTTAGAGATAATAGATTTTTGAAAATTCTACAATGAAATAGTTTTCTTGCTTCAAACCTATTAAAAAAAAACAAAAAAAGCGCAGTTTTGTAAGTTAAAATTTAAAGATTAACAAATGTTGATAGCAGTTTTAAAATAATTTAAAACCTGATTTTTCTCATAAATAGTACTGTTTTTTTATTTTATTTTTGTCAAAAATATAACTAGTGTAACCACAGTACGTTCTGTAATTTGTAAAGTCAAATGACTTGAATTCAGCTAAATATTAATTTATTTTTCGTAATATTACTAGATAAATTCAATTCATGAGAAAAATAAAATACCGCAAAGGACGAAAAGTACAGCCCAATAGTTTAGAATATACGGGTGTTCACAAAAACAAAGAGTCGGAGATGCAACTTTTTGTTTATGATGGAGTTAGCTTTTCTGAGTATATGGATTTTGAATTGAAAGAGTTGACCAAACAAGTTGATTTTGCTAAAAATAATTGGTTGAATATTCATGGCTTAAACAATCTTGAATTGATTAAGGCGATAGGTTCTCATTTTTCGATTGATACTTATGTTTTGTCAGATGTACTAAACACAAGTCGAAGAACTAAGTTGGAAGAATCTCACGATCGTTTGTTTTTTAATATTAAATCGATTTTGCCAACAGAGCATTCTGATAATATTAATGTTGAGCAAATTAGTTTTTTGTTAAAAGATGGTTTGCTTATTTCATTTCAAGAAAAGCGTTCGGATTTTTTTACTCATATTCGAGAACGCATTCGTCAGAACTCGGTTATTTTGAGGACCAAAAAAACGGATTATCTGTTGTATACCTTGCTTGATGCTGTAATGGAAAATTTTTACATCACCATCGAAAATGAAGAAGACCGTTTGGAAGAGATTATGAATTTATCTAAAACTAGCTCTGACCCAGTAATTTTACAGCGAATAGAAAAACATAGGGATAATTTCAATTTTTTAAAGCGTGCCATTATTCCGCTACGCGATTCGTTATATGATATAAAAAGTATAAAAGACGATAACACTTTTAATGTAATGCAACCCGATAGTTTTGTGTTTTTTGCTCGTTTGTACCAAAAAACATTAGAACTTTTGGAACAAATTGATTCGGATATGAGTTTATTAGAAAGTGCTTCGAATTTCTTTTTTACAACGCAATCGCACAAGATGAATGAAATTATGAAAACGCTAACTATAGTATCGGCTATTTTTATTCCGTTGACATTTATAGTTGGCGTTTATGGGATGAACTTTGATAATATGCCAGAATTGCGTTATCAAAACGGTTATTTTTATATACTATTATTGATGTTGGCCATTGGAATTGCAATGGTAGTTTACTTCAAAAAGAGGCGTTGGTTTTAGTGTTTATAGAGGATTTTAGAATAGGAAAAAATGATTAAAATTAGTTACAATGAATAAAGCAATATACATAGCCACTAGCGAACAAAACTGTGGTAAATCGATTATCAGTTTAGGATTAATGCAGTTGTTAATTGGTAAAACAGCTCGCGTTGGGTACTTTAGACCAATTATAGAGGATTTTGAGGAAGGACAGTTTGACAATCATATTGAAACTGTGATTTCTCATTTTGGATTGGATATGAAGTTTGAAGATGCTTATGCTTTTACCAAGAGCAAATTAATCAAGAAAAAGAACAAAGGAAAGATTGGTGAAGTACTGGATGTGATTATTGAAAAATTCAAACGACTGGAAGAAAAGTTTGATTTTGTTCTGGTAGAAGGAACGAGTTTTATAGGAGAAGGTACCGCTATAGAATTAGGAATTAATGTTCTTATTGCTAAAAATCTAGGTATCCCAACTATCATCATTGGTTCAGGTATTGGCAAAACACTAGAAGAATTGGTAGATAGTTTGTATTTGGCTTACGATACGTTCAAAGTAAAAGATGTTGAAGTGATTTCGGTGATTGCTAATAAAGTACAACCTGAAAATATTGAATTGGTTACGAATGATTTGAAAAAGAACCTACCAAGTTCAGTTTTAATCAATACGATTCCATTGATTTCGAGTTTGAACAATCCAACGGTTCAAGAAATTGTAAATGAGATTGGTGCCAAAGTGTTGTTTGGTCACGAATATTTGAACAACCAAACTGGAAGTTATAGTATTGGAGCGATGCAATTGCCTAATTATTTATTGCATCTAAAAGAAAATGGTTTGATCATTACGCCGGGTGACCGTGCCGATATTATTTTGGGTGCGTTACAAGCCAATGAGTCGGCTAATTATCCTTCTGTTTCTGGAATTGTTTTGACAGGAAATATTATGCCAGAGGAAAGTATTTTGAAATTGATTGAAGGGTTGTCAACAGTGGTTCCAATTCTTACTGTAGAAGGCGGAACGTATAATATTTCGAATCAAATTGGTGCGATTAAGTCTAAGATTTATGCCAACAATACACAGAAAATCGAAACCTCGATAGCTACTTTCGAAAAATATGTAGATATTGATGCTTTGGCGGAGAAGTTTACCTCTTTCGAATCAGATGGTATTACACCAAAGATGTTCCAATACAATTTGGTAAAACGTGCCAAAAAACATCGCAAACATATTGTGCTACCTGAAGGAAATGACGAGCGAATTTTAATTGCGGCTTCGCGTTTGCAACTTATGGATGTGGTTGATATTTCTATCATTGGTAACCGAAAACAAGTGGAGAGCAAAGTAGCAGAACTTGGTTTAGACTTTGATTTTGATAAAGTAGCGATAATTAATCCAACGGAATCAGAGCATTATGAGGATTATGTAAACACCTATTATGAACTTCGAAAAGCCAAAAATGTATCGTTGGCGATGGCAAGGGATTTAATGGAAGATGTGTCTTATTTTGGTACGATGATGGTGTACAAAGGACACGCTGACGGAATGGTTTCGGGAGCGGCGCATACGACGCAACATACTATTTTGCCAGCGCTTCAGTTTATCAAAACTAAGCCTAATTCGTCTGTGGTTTCTTCCGTGTTCTTTATGTGTTTAGAAGATAGAGTTTCTGTTTTTGGAGATTGCGCGATTAATCCGAATCCAACCGCAGAACAATTGGCAGAAATCGCTATTTCATCGGCGGATTCGAGTTTGGCATTTGGAATAGACCCTAAAGTAGCGATGTTGTCGTATTCTTCTGGAACTTCTGGTAAAGGTGATGAAGTGGAGAAAGTAAGAGCCGCTACCGAAATTGTAAAAGCCAAACGTCCTGATATTAAAATTGAAGGACCGATTCAGTATGACGCTGCGGTAGATATGAGTGTGGGTAAAAGTAAAATGCCAGATTCACAAGTTGCAGGACAGGCTAGTGTCTTGATTTTTCCAGATTTGAATACAGGAAATAACACCTATAAAGCGGTTCAAAGAGAAACTGGCGCCTTGGCGATTGGTCCAATGTTGCAAGGATTGAACAAACCGGTGAACGATTTGAGTAGAGGTTGTACGGTGGATGATATCATCAATACGGTGGTAATTACTGCCATACAAGCACAAGGATTGTAAATGTTTACAAAAAGGTAAGTTGTTGCCTTTTAGCCCCGGTAGGAATGAAAATCCTTTTGCCCCGATTTTTTTCGGGGAAAAAGATTATAATGGATGACGGGACTTTGACCACAAGAAAGCGTATTTTTGCCGCTTCAAAAAATGAAACAAATAGGCTTGGTTGTAAGCCAAACATAATAGTAAAATTTGCATATATGAAAATTGTAATTATAAATTCAGGAAGTTCATCGATAAAGTATCAATTGATTGAAATGCCAGAACAAAAGGTAATTTGTAGTGGAATGATTGATCGAATTGGGTTGGATACTTCTAATTTGACCTACACCACAGCGACGAATAAAATTGTGGAGTCATTACCAATTGCCAATCATAAAGTGGGTTTGCAAAAAATTGCGCAGTTGTTGATGGATGAAAAAGTTGGGGTGATTCAGTCTACTTCAGAAATTAAAGCGGTTGGGCACAGAGTGGTGCACGGAGGAAGTTCTTTTTCGAATACGGTAGTAATTACAAACGAAGTAAAAGAGGAAATCCGACAACTTTTTGAGTTGGCTCCGTTACACAATCCTGCTAATTTAGAAGGGATTATTGTGGCAGAACAAATTTTTGAATCGGCCAAACAAGTGGCGGTTTTTGATACGGCTTTCCATCAAACAATGCCAGTTGAGGCTTATAAATATCCTATTCCGAATTATTTATTGTCAGAACATAAAATTCGTGCTTACGGATTTCACGGTACCAGCCACAAGTATGTTTCCGAAAAAGCCATTCAGTATTTAACGCAAACGGCCAACCATAAAGCTGACAAAATAGTTACGATTCATTTAGGAAATGGATGTAGTATGACGGCTATAAAAGACGGAAAAAGTATAGACCACACGCTTGGTTTTGGACCTATGAACGGATTGATTATGGGAACTCGTAGCGGTGATGTGGACCCATCGATAATTTTCTATTTGGTAAAATCTTTAGGCTACTCTACTGATGAAGTGAATGCGTTATTACAAAAGCAAAGTGGAATGCTAGGTTTGACAGGCTATAGCGATTTGAGAGATATTGAAAGTAATGCCGAGGCAGGCAATAAGGAATGTCAGTTGGCACTCGCAATGAACGCCTATCGAATTAAAAAATTCATTGGTTCGTATGCCGCTGTTTTGAATGGTTTGGACGCTATTGTTTTTACAGCTGGTATTGGAGAGAATTCAGATTATATTCGTCGATTAGTATGTGCTGATATGGATTATTTTGGTCTTGAATTGGATTTAGAGAAAAACAGCATTCGCTCTAAAGAAATCAGAGAAATTAACACGCCAAGTTCTAAAACAAAAATATTGGTGGTTCCAACCAATGAGGAAGTAGAGATTGCCAATCAGGTGTATGATTTGCTGAGCTAAATTGTGTCACATTGTAACAACAAGGAAATTGGTTAGATAATCAAGAACAAATTCTACAATTCAATTATATTAAAAAAGCTTCTGAATTCAGAAGCTTTTTTGTTTAAAACCTATTAAATTTGAGGATAAAATCACTATTTTGAAAAAAGTACTTTCCCTTTTCTTATTACTGTTTGGTTTGTTTTGTCAATCGCAAGAATTACTTCCTTTCGTTGAGAATTATGATAAATCGAGTTACAAAGGAGATAACCAAGTTTGGAGTGTAGTGCAGGGCCAAGATAAAGCCATGTACTTTGCTAACAATCATTACCTATTGCGTTACAACGGAGTTGTTTGGGAAAAATATCTTTTGCCCAACAAGACGATTATTCGTTCAATTTTTTCAGATGGAGATAGGATTTATTCTGGTTCGTATAAAGAGTTTGGTTATTGGAAAAGAAGTGGAGGTAAGATGTTCTATTTTTCAATTTCAAAGGGAAAAAATATTTTTTTTGAGAATGAAAACGAAGAAATCTGGAAAATTTTTAAAGTTAAAGATGCCATTTATTTTCAATCCTTTAATCAAATTTATGTTTATGAAAAAGGTAGTGTGAAAAAAATCACTTTTCCTTATATGATTTCATATTGTTTCTTGATTGATGGCGATATATTCGTGGCTACCGTAGAAAAAGGGATTTTCAAACTAGTTCAGAATCAATTGAAGGCTATCCCAGGATGGGATGTGCTAAAAAACAGTGTTGTACATGGTATTCAGAAAAGGGGTGAGGAACTGTTTATTTTTACTCAAAAACGGGGTGTATTTATTGCCAAAAACGAGAAATTAATTCCTTGGTCGCATCCTCTGAACGAATTATTAAAAAATACGACCATAAATCTGGCTCAATTTGTTAGTAAGGATAGATTGATTATAGGTACTGGCTTGCGAGGGCTTTTTATTTATGATTTTGCTAAAAAAACCTTTCAGAACATCAATAGGAAGAATGTTTTATTGAACAATTCTGTACTAAGTATTGGTGTTGATAACGAGAATGATTTGTGGTTAGGTCTTGATAATGGTATTTCGCACGTGGAAATCAATTCTCCCGTTTCTATATTATATGATAATTCTGGAGCTTTGGGTTCTGTTTATTCTGTGGTTAAGGCCACAGCATCTAGTTATCTTATTGCATCCAATCATGGTGTTTTTGAGTTTGAACAAAACAAGCTTAGTTTGCTTCCAAATACGCAAGGACAATCTTGGAATATATCCCCTATTCAGCAAGGTTTTATGATTGGTCATAATGATGGGACATTTTTATATCAATCATCTACTGGCCTATCCAAATTAAATGGAGTGAATGGTGGATGGAATCTTGTAAAAAGTGCTGTCGATGCATCTTTTTTGCAAGCTACATATACTGGAATTTTGGTGTATCCCAATCCTAATAATTTGAAGGAAAGCAGGGTTATTCAGAAACTACTAAAACCGATTAAGTATTTAGCTCAAAATCGAAAAAATGAAATTTGGGCTGCTGATAATTATCGTGGTTTGTATTGCATTCAATATGATGATAATTTTAAGACTCAAAAAATAGAAAACATTACGCAACAGTCTAAAATACAGAATGATTTTGGTGTCAAAATTTTTGATTTCAAAAATGAATTGTTGTTTTTGATAAATAATTCTTGGTACACTTATAATTCATTGACAGGTTTACTGGAGATAAATGATTGGTTTCAGTCTAACTTTAAGAATGTTTCGGATGTTATTGCTATTGATGATAAGCAGTTTTTAATTATTAGAGATGGTATTTTGTATCATATCTTGGCAGAGGGAAATCAATTTAAATGGAATGTAATTCAGGAGAAGTATTACAAAGGAAAATTGATTAATGACAATTTAAAAGTCTATAAAACTGGAAATAATTATTTGCTCAATTTAGATGATGGTTTTATTTCGCTACAATTTGCGTTCAATGATAAAACCAATGTTATTCCTAAAATTGAGGCATTCAGCAATCAATCTATTGTTAACGATGGAGGCAAAATTGACTTTAATTCTGAGTTGAAGATAAGAGTCATATCTGGAATTTATGGGGTAAACAAGCCTCATTTGTTTTATAAAATCGATGAAGTGAATGATTTTGTTTCGTTAAAAGACGGAGCCATTGTCTTAAACAACTTAAATAGTGGGTCACATACTGTTACCATTTACAATCATAATGGAGTTGGTTTTGGTGAGTTGTCGAGTTTTTCTTTTGTGGTAAAACAACCTTGGTATTTTTCATTTTGGATGATTTTGCTGTATTTGTTGGTTATTGGAATCATATTTTTCGTTTATTATAAATGGAATAAGTTACGCTACATTCAAAAATTGAAATTACAAGAAGAGGCATTGAAACATCAAAATGAAATCCTTGAGATGGAACTTAAAGCCCAAAATGAGTTACAGTTTCAGGAGTATGAAAAGCATATTTTAGAATTAGAGCTTCAAACCAAATCCTCTGAAGTTGCTGGTAAATCCTTATCCATTGCCAAACAAACCGAAATGATGGAAAGTATTCAGAATATTTTAGATTCTGAATCGGATTTGAGTAAACTGAAGAATGAAATCAAGAAAGTAATCAAAATTAATTCAGTCAATAAGCATGAATGGGAAGCATTCGAAACCAACTTGAATCAAATACACAAAGAGTTTATTTCGAACTTGAGTAAACGATATCCAAATTTGACTCCAAAGGATATCAAACTCTGTATTTATTTGAAAATGAACCTTTCTTCTAAGGAAATTGCACCTATGTTGAATATTTCTTTTAGAGGAGTAGAGCTTCATAGATACCGATTGCGAAAAAAACTGCAACTATCACAAGAAGAAAATCTAACCAAATTTTTATTAACTATATAAAAAAAACAAGTATTATTTATCAAATTCTTATTGATTGTAAAGCTTTATTGAATCGCCATACTACATCATTACTACATCATATTGCGTTTCTAATGTTGATTTTATTTTTATTAAAGTGTTGTATTTGTGTGTATTAAGTGTTTTTTTGTTTTGTATGATGTAGTTGTGTAGTACTCTAACAACTCAACTACAACGTTGTAATTGACTAATTTTGGTTGACAACTTTAACCAATTACAATCTTATGAGAAATTTTATTTTTAGTTTATTAACATTCCTTTTGCTGCCAGCATACCTGCATGCGCAGTCTATAAAAGGTCAAATACAAGATAGTAAAGGTGTAGGGATTCCAGGAGCAATTGTTGTAGCTTCGACTTCTAATACATCTACTGATGCTGATTTTGATGGAAATTTTGCGATTAAAGCCAAAGAAGGCGAATCATTAAAGATTTCTATGTTAGGTTTTAACTCGATAACTGTAAAGGCTTCTTCGGGTTTTATGAAAATTACTTTGTACGAGTCTGATGATACCGTTTTGAAAGATGTTATCGTCATAGGTTACGGTACCCGTAAAAAGATAGATAACACAACAGCTATTTCTTCCATTAAATCCGAAGAAATAACTAAGACGAAAGTACTTAATGCTTCACAAGCAATTCAGGGAAAAGCGGCGGGCGTTCAGGTGATTTCATCAGATTTACCAGGAAGCTCTCCTTCTGTTGTAATTAGAGGGCTTGGAACTGCACTTGGAGGAAGAACTCCTTTGTATGTAGTGGATGGTATGCCAACCGAAAACATTAATAATATCAATACCAATGATATTACTTCGTATGAAATTTTAAAAGATGCCTCTTCACTTGCTATTTACGGAACCAGAGCAGCAAATGGTGTAATTATTATAACCACCAAAAAAGGGAAAGGGGATCAGGTAACTGTAGAACTTGAAAATTTCACCGGATTTAGAACTACACTCAAGAAGGTAAAAATGGCGGGTAGTAATAAATATGCTCATTATTCAAATGTGGCATTACAGTCTACTACCTTTTCGCAGGATCAACCAGTAAACACAGATTGGTTTGATGCCATAACTAGAACAGGAACTTACTCTCAAAATAACGTTTCGATATTAGGTTCATCAGAAACGGTGAAATACTTTTTTAGTGCAGGAAACTATAGTGAAAAAGGAATTTTGAATGGATTGGACTACAGCCGAACTACTTTTAGAAACAATAATGAATACAAGATTTCTAAGAAATTAACGGTAAATCAAAACTTTAGTTTTACATCAGCAAATGCCTCTCCTAAACCATTGAGTGCTTTTACTAATGCTTATAAACAATCACCAATTGTCCCTGTTCGTTTTGCTAATGGACAATACGGTGTGTCTTTTGTTGGTGCTGATGGTTTTGCTGCTCCATCTGGGTCTTCTTTTAACAATGTTGGGAATCCTGTGGCACAATTGGACTTTTTTAACGAAGAACAACGTAGCGTAACTTTACAAGGAGGTTTAAAATTAGATTATGAAATAATCAAACCTTTAAAGTTTACTTCACAGTTTAATGGGGAATATTATACTTGGAAACAGTATAATTATGAAGACACTAAAAACATTTGGCTAGCAGCTGATCCTACTAGAATTGCATCTGCTTATCCAGCTACTTCAAACATTAATTTATTGACAAAAGGAAGGGAGCAATATTTTAATTGGAATTTAATGAACTATTTTACTTTCAGTAAAGTGTTTAGTGATATTCATGATTTAGAAGTTACGGCTGGTATGGAGGCTTCTGTTAAAGGGTCTCGTGAAAAATTGACTGTTGTTCGAAAAAACGTAAATCAAGATGAAAATTATTGGGCACTTAATGGTGTTGAAAATGCTGCAAACGTTATTAGTTATAGAGATGAGATGTTCAATCAAACTCGTTTAGCTTCTTATTTTGGTCGTTTTCAATATAAATTAATGGATAAATATTTGTTTACTGGAACGATAAGACGTGATGGCTCTTCTAATTTTGGTAAAGATTATCGTTGGGGAACATTTCCAGCATTTGGTTTAGGCTGGGTTGTAACTAAGGAAAATTTTATGGCCGATGTTAAAGCGATTAACGTATTGAAAATCAGAGGTGGTTGGGGTAAATTAGGAAACCAAAATGTGCCATTAAACAACCAAGCGTACTCCTCAGGATTGAATACGTATTTAGGAGGTTCAATTTTGAATGAAGGAACAACTATTAATTCACAAATTGACCCAAGTTTATCATGGGAAATCACTCAAGAGGCATCTGCAGGTATTGACATAGAAATGTTGGATAACCGCTTGAAGGGAACTTTTGACGTGTATGATAAGAATACTACCAATGTAATTTTGAATGCAAAACCTTATGCAACTTCAGGAATTAGTGTTGCTTCACCAGCACATGTAGGTGAAGTATCAAACAAGGGGTATGAAGTTTCTTTGAGATGGGATGATAAAATATCTGATGATATGACCTATTGGATTGGAGGGAATTTTTCTCAAAACACCAATAAACTAAAAGGGTTAAAAGATGTTACACTATCTCAAATCGTAGGTGGAAATTTAGGTAACGGACAAAATACAAAGTTGTTAGACAATACCTCTGTTGGACAACCTTTAGGAAGTTTCTTTATGTATGAATATGCAGGATTTGATCCTACAAATGGAAAAATGTTATACTATACTGCTGCAGGAAACCAAGTTACTCAAGATGCTTTAGCAGAAACGGACAAGAAATATGTAGGTTCTATTTTGCCAAAATCAAATTTTGGTGTCTCATTGGGTATAACTTACCAAAACTGGGACTTCTCCGTAGATGGTTATGGTACAGCTGGTGCTAAAGTATACAATGGTAAAAAAGCGCAACGTTTTTCTGGAGAGAATATAGAAGAGTCCTTGGCTACTAATTTCTGGACTGTAAATAACACATCTGCCAGTACAATGGCTCCTTTCAATCAAGTGCCAGTAGCCTCTACTTATTATCTTGAGTCCGGTGATTTTTTTAGAATTAACAACATTACTTTGGGATACAAACTACCAATTCAAAGTAAATTAATTAGTGCTTGCAGATTGTATGTAAACATGATTAACCCCTTCATTTTTCAAAAATTCTCTGGCTTTTCTCCTGAGCTAAACGGAAATGGTGATCCTTATGGAACACAAGGTGTAGAATTGGATGCATATCCAACGTTGAGATCTTTCGTTATTGGAGCTAATTTAAAATTTTAATAGTATGAAAAAGATATATATATCCCTATTCGCCTTATCGGTAGTTTTTTTTACTGGTTGTGCTGATGATTTTTTAGATGTAGATCAAACAGAATCTATCTCTACTAAAGACATTGAATTGTTTAATAATGATGCAGGAGCTTCCTCATTTGTAACATCTATTTATAGTAAATTCTTAGATTGGGACATGACTTCTTTCGGTTGGATTGGTTTGTCTAGTATCACTTCTGATGATGCTGACAAAGGATCTTCACCAGGGGATACAGGAACCGATAAAGATATTTTGGATGCGTTGACTTACAACCCAACAACTCCTTCTGTTGAGAGTGTTTTTAATGCCAATTATGACGGTATAAATAGATGTAATCAAGCTCTAAATATTCTTCCTAAGTTGACAAAAGCAGACGCTAATTTGCGTAATCGATTGATGGGTGAGGCGAAGTTTTTGAGAGCCTTCATGTATTTTACCTTAGTAAAATGTTATGGAGGAGTTCCAATAGTAGATCGTCTGCCTAATCCTTCTTCTACAGAGGATAGAGAAATGTTGTTAACACGCAAAACTGCGTCTGAAGTTTATGCTTTCATAGAAACTGATTTGATTGATGCGATTGCAGCTTTACCAGAGAAGTCTGCTTATGCAGCCAATGAAAAAGCAAGGGCTTCCAAAGGAGCTGCCTATGCATTATTAGCCAAAGTAAATCTGTACCAGAAAAATTGGCAAAAAGTTGTAGACAATTGTAATGCAGTTACTGGTTATTCATTGGCTCCTGATTATGCAACGATGTTTCGCCTAGCAGGTGAGAATGATGCTGAATCTATTTTCGAAATCCAAGGAGTTGGTTCAATTCCAGCCAGAGGTATTCAGGGTTATTCAAACACTCAAGGCGCCCGTGGTGCTGGAGGTTGGGGTTGGGGATTCAATACACCTTCGCAAAGTTTGGTAGATGCCTATGAGGCAGGTGATGTTAGAAAAAATGCGACTATTATCTTCAGAGGAACTACTTTGTATGACGGAAGAATAATTCCAAACACAGTAGAAAACCCACGATACAACTACAAAGCTTATTCTTCGAATTTTACAGATGCTTGGGAAACAGATGCTAACATCAAGTACTTGCGTTTTGCTGAAGTGCTGTTGATGAAAGCTGAAGCGTTGAACGAATTAGGACAAACCAGTGCAGCGATTCCGTTGTTGAATCAGATAAGAAACAGAGCTGGATTGGCGAATACTACGGCGCTTTCTCAAGCCGATGTAAGACGTGCCATTTGGAAAGAAAGAAGAGTAGAAATGGCTTTTGAACACGATAGATTTTTTGATGTGGTTCGCACAGGACAAGCTGTTGCAGCTTTTGCCGCTGATGGAAAAACTTTCGTAGCAGGAAAACACGAATTGTTTCCTATTCCGCAATCTTTCATCAGACAAGCCGCTGGATTATCTAGTCAAAATCCAAATTATTAATCATTAATCGTATCAAAATGAAAATAAATAAATCGATATTCTTAGGTGCTATGGCGGCTGTAATTCCTTTTTTTACTGCTTGTGAAGATAGTATTGACAAAGTAAATAATCCCATACCATACGAATCTATTGGTGGATATGAAAGTTCAGATGATGTTGCAGCCTCACATTTGGTTTCCAAACTTAGTTTTGATGGAGATATTACTGATGCTAAAAATGGTATTACAAATGGGGTAGGAACTAATGTAACTTATGAAGAAGGGATTAAAGGACAAGCTTATAAAGGTTCTCCAACATCTTTTATTGCTTATGGTTCTGTTGCTAATCCAATTATAGGTCTTAAGAATATTTCTGTTGCTATGTGGATTAAGACAGAGCCACATACAGGAGGGGCACAATCTTTATTTATGCTTCCGAAGAAAACAGATTTTTGGGGTAATATTTTTACTTTAATTGAAGGTACTGGCCCAGCAACGACGATGCTGGTTAAAAACCATATTCAAAAAGATGTAACTCCAAGTATTCCTTGGTCAGGTCAGTTTATAGAGCACGGAGGAAGTAATGTTTTGAAGAATATGTTTGGAACATGGAAACATATTGTATGGACCTATAACGCAACAAATTCTACCTACAGTATGTTTATTGATGGTCAAAAATTAGATTTACCTGCTTCAATTGCAAAACGCTATGCAAGTGATCCAGCAACAGGTGGGGTTGGTTTTGGTGAATTAGCTAATTCTGAAGTTTCTAAATTTATCATTGGAGGATATCAACAACATTTAGGAGCTCCTTGGAGTGCTCCTGATGGATGGATGCTACATTACACAGGGTTAATGGATGAATTTAGAATCTATGATATTGCATTAGAAGACAACGAAGTTACAGCGCTCTACAAGTTAGAAAAAGATAAAAGATAAGTGATGCTTTTCAATACACCTAGAGAATTAAAACCTAGGTGTTTTTACTAATGTTTAATTCTAATAAAAATGAAAAAATCGCTATATCTATTGTTTTTTTTATCAATGTTCACGTCTTGTACATCATCTCCGCAGGAGCCTAAAAGTTCAGGAACTCCCTTGCCAACAATTCCAGTGAAAGTGTTGTCAGATAATGAACTTCTTGACTTGGTACAAAAAGACGCTATTAAGTATTTTTGGGACTATGCCGATCCGATTTCTAAATTAGCTCGCGAGCGATACCACACCGAAGATCCAAATTTTGAATCGAATATAATTACTACAGGTGGTTCAGGTTTTGGGTTAATGACACTAATTGTTGGTATCGAAAGAGGTTTTGTTCCTAGGGCAGAAGCTTTAGCAAGACTTAGTACAGCTTTGCAGTTTCTAGAAAAAGCCGATCGTTTTCACGGTGCTTGGCCGCATTGGATGGATAACCAAACAGGAAAAGTAATCCCTTTTGGAACTAAAGATAATGGCGGTGATTTGGTCGAAACTTCTTTCGTCTGTCAGGCTTTAATCACTTTGCGAGAATACTTTAAAAATGGAAATGCTACCGAAAAAGCATTAGCCCAAAAAGCTGATGAGTTATGGAAAGGGGTAGAATGGGATTGGTACACAAAAGGGGAAAAAGCTTTGTATTGGCATTGGTCGCCTAATTATACTTGGGAAATGAACTTTAAACTCGAGGGATATAACGAATGCTTGATTACCTATATTATGGGTGCCGCATCTCCGACTCATACCATTCCTGCCGATGCTTACCATATAGGATGGGCAAGAAATGGGGGAATCATAAACGGAAGTTCTCAATATGGACTACCCGTCGTGTTGAGTTATAATGGAGCTGTTGGAAATGTAGGTCCTATGTTTTGGTCACATTATTCTTTTTTGGGATTGGATCCCAATAATTTAACAGATAACTATGCGAATTATGGTACACTAACGCAGAATCACGCCAAAATTATGGTCAAGTACAGTCAGGCTAATCCAAAACAGTTTAAAGATTACTCTGATAAATGTTGGGGACTTACCGCCAGTTATACTCGTAATCCTGATGGCACAACAGGTTATACTGCACACCAACCCAATAATGACAATGGTGTAATTACGCCAACAGCAGCCTTATCTTCATTCCCTTTTGCCCCAATCGAAGCGATGAAATTTTTGCGCTATGTTTATGATGAGAATAAGACAAAATATGTTGGTATAGCAGGACCTTATGATGCATTTTCACCACATTACAATTGGGTAACTCCGCGTTATCTAGCCATTGACCAAGGGACTATTGTACCTATGATTGAAAATTATCGCTCAGGATTATTATGGAAGCTATTTATGAATGCTCCCGAAGTGAAAGCAGGTTTGTTAAAATTAGGATTTCATTCGTCGAAGTATGGAATCTAAAATAGAAATAATCCTTATTACAATTTTATTGATAATGAAACTATTAGATTTTTTATTGGTGTAAAAGATTCATTTGTCAAGAAATAAAGCCTTTTACTTTTCTTAAAAGGTCAATGAAAAAAATAAAAATAAAAATATGAATACCACTAAATTACTACTATTGCTGTTAAGTATTTCCTTTATTGGCTACAGCCAAAAAAGAGGAAATAAAAATGATTCCAAAATCAAACCCCGAGCAGAGTTTGTGGCTGATTTATTGTCTAAAATGACTTTAGATGAAAAATTAGGACAATTGAATTTGCCTACATCTGGAGATATTACTACAGGTGCAGCCAGCAGCTCTGACGTTGCAAAAAAAATTGAGGAGGGTAAAGTAGGAGGCTTATTCAATATCAAGTCGGTACAAAAAATTAAAGAAGTTCAAAGAATTGCCGTTGAAAAAAGTCGCCTTAAAATCCCTTTGATTTTCGGGATGGATGTCATTCACGGATACGAAACAACATTTCCAATTCCATTAGGATTGTCTTGTACTTGGGATATGAATTTAATAGAGCGTAGTGCTCAAATAGCTGCTCAAGAAGCAAGTGCTGACGGAATTAACTGGACATTTTCACCTATGGTTGATATTTCAAGAGATCCAAGATGGGGAAGAATTTCAGAAGGTTCAGGCGAAGATCCCTATTTAGGTTCCCAAATTGCTCAAGCTATGGTTAGGGGATATCAAGGAAATGATTTGTCTAAGAACAATACCATTTTGTCTTGTGTTAAACACTTTGCACTTTATGGAGCGCCAGAAGCTGGTCGTGATTACAATACCGTAGATATGAGCAAAATCCGTATGTATAATGATTATTTTCCTCCTTATAAAGCTGCTGTAGATGCTGGCGTTGGCTCCGTTATGGCTTCGTTTAATGAGGTAGATGGTGTTCCTGCAACAGGAAACAAGTGGTTAATGACGGACGTGTTAAGAAAACAATGGGCTTTTAAAGGTTTTGTAGTAACTGATTTTACTGGAATTAATGAAATGGTAGATCACGGAATGGGGGATTTACAAACTGTATCAGCTTTAGCTCTGAATGCTGGTGTTGAAATGGATATGGTAGGCGAAGGTTTTTTGACCACATTAAAAAAATCAATCGACGAAAAAAAGGTTTCGATTGCTCAAATCGACAATGCTGTAAGGTTAATTCTGGAGGCGAAATACGATTTGGGTTTGTTTCATGATCCCTACAGATATTGTGATATAAAACGTTCCAAAACGGATATATATACTACTTCAAATAGAAATGAAGCTAGAAATACAGCTGCTCAATCTTTAGTCTTATTAAAAAATCAGAATCAAGTATTGCCTCTTAAAAAATCCGGAACTATTGCACTTATAGGACCTCTAGCGGATGCGAAAGAAAATATGTCGGGAACTTGGAGTGTAGCTACAAAGCTTGAAAATTCTATTTCTTTATTGTCTGGAGTAAAAACGGTTGCCGGAAACTCCGCCACTATTTTATATGCCAAAGGGAGTAATTTAGATTATGATGCTGCTTTTGAAGAACGTGCGACTATGTTCGGAAAAACATTGCACAGAGATCATCGCTCGGATCAAGAATTACTAGCCGAAGCACTTAAAATAGCTAACCAAGCTGACGTCATTGTTGCTGCTTTAGGCGAATCAGCAGAGTTAAGCGGAGAATCCAGTAGTCGTACCAATCTCGAAATTCCAAAAGCCCAAAAAGATTTGCTTAATGAACTAGTAAAAACAGGAAAGCCTGTTGTTTTAGTACTTTTTGATGGAAGACCTTTAGTTCTTGTGGAAGAGAATCAAAAAGTTCCTGCTATTTTGAATGCTTGGTTTGCAGGAAGTGAGGCAGGATTAGCTATTGCCGATGTATTGTTTGGTGATGAAAATCCATCAGGGAAGTTAACAACTACTTTTCCAAGAAGTGTGGGGCAAATACCTATTTACTATAGTACCAAGAATACAGGAAGGCCCTTAGGAAATAAAGAAGGTAAGTTCGAAAAATTCAAATCAAACTATATTGATGAGCGAAATGAGCCTCTTTTTCCATTCGGATATGGGCTAAGTTATACTAATTTTAGTTACTCAAATCTGATGATTTCTTCTCCTAAAATGACAAAAAATGAAACAATAAAAGTTTCTGTTGAGGTAACAAATACAGGTAATTTTGACGGTAAAGAGGTAGTGCAGCTTTATATTAGGGATATAGTAGGAAGTGTTACTCGTCCCTTAAAAGAACTAAAGGATTTCAAAAAAATAGCGTTGAAAAAAGGAGAGAAACAAACCCTTACTTTTGAAATTACTGTTGATAAATTAAAGTTCTATAATTCAGATTTGAACTTTGTTGCTGAACCTGGTCTATTTGAGGTTTTTATTGGCAAGGATTCAACTACCAATAATAAAATAAGTTTTGAGTTAATTAATTAAGTTTTGTTAGTTTTTTTTACCCTTCGATGATTGCTTTCGGAGGGTATTTTTTTATCCAATAAACAATGAATTCTAAAATGAAATATTATCTAATGAAAAGATTTGGGCTAATTTTAGCGGGATTATCTTTTTGTTTTTTTGCACAAGGACAAGTAAAACAACAACAAACCTATTGTAATCCTATAAACATTGATTATGGTTATTGTCCCATTCCAAATTTTGTTACCCAAGGAAAGCATAGAGCCACAGCAGATCCTGTGATTACTTTTTTTCAAGGGAAATACTATTTGTTTTCTACCAATCAATGGGGGTATTGGCATAGTACAGATATGCTCAATTGGCAATTTATTTCTAAAAAGTTTTTGCGACCAGAACATAAAGTTTATGATGAACTTTGTGCTCCATCACTTTCTTTTGTCAATGATAGCTTGTTGGTTGTGGGCTCAACACACGGTAAAGAATTTCCAATCTGGATGAGTAAAAATCCAAGTAAAAATGAGTGGAAAGAACTGGTTCATAAGTCTGAAGCTGCTGCTTGGGATCCTCAGATTTTTTGGGACAAAGAAAAAGATGAATTGTATGAATATTATGGGTCAAGTAATTTGTATCCAATTTATGGAGTAAAGTTAAATCGTAAAACATTCCAGCCCGAAGGAGAAGTAGTGCCCTTAATTGCATTGAATGATGAGGAACATGGTTGGGAAAGATTTGGTGAAAACAATGATAATACATTTATGCAACCTTTTATGGAAGGTGCTTTTATGACTAAACACAAGAACACATATTATTTACAATATGGTGGGCCAGGTACTGAATTTAGTGGATATGGAGATGGTGTGTATACAAGCAAGAATCCTTTAGGTCCGTTTGTGTATCAATCGCATAATCCATTTTCATATAAACCTGGAGGTTTTGCAAGAGGTGCAGGTCATGGTGCAACTTTTCAAGATGCAAATAGTACTTTTTGGCATGTATCTACAATTGTAATTGGAACAAAGAATAATTTTGAAAGACGATTGGGTATTTGGCCAGCTGGTATAGATGAAGAAGGAGTTTTATACTCCAATACAGCTTATGGCGATTACCCAACTTTTCTTCCTTCACAAAATAAAGACCACCTTAAGGGTAGTTTTTCAGGTTGGATGCTTTTGAACTATAATAAACCAGTGAGTGTTTCCTCTACATTAGGTGGTTTTCAACCCAATTATGCAGTCAATGAAGATATAAAGACGTATTGGTCTGCAAAAACAGGAAACAAAGGGGAATGGTTGATTTCTGATTTAGGGGAAAGCAGTACTATTCGTGCAATTCAAATAAATTATGCAGACCAAGACGTGACACTGATGGGGAAACCAGAGACCACTGTTGGGCATAAATATCTTATTACTGTATCTGACAATCTAAAAGAATGGAAAGTGATTGTTGATAAGAGTAAAAACTGCAAAGATGTTCCTCACGATTATGTCGAATTAGAGAAACCTGTTATTGGACGATATTTGAAGATAGAGAATATCCAAATGCCAACAGGTAAATTTGCTTTAAGTGGCTTTAGGGTTTTTGGCAAAGGTAATGGTGAAGCTCCAGCTCCTGTTAAAAACTTTGTTCCTTTGCGAGTAGCTCCAAAAACAAAAGGGGAACGTCGTAATGTCTGGTTTAAATGGGAACAAGAACCATTAGCAGATGGTTATGTTATTTATTTTGGAAAATCACCAAACCAGCTTTATGGTTCCGTAATGGTTTATGGTAAAAATGAATATTATTTGAATGCGTTGGATCAATCCGATGCCTATTATTTTCAAATAGAAGCTTTTAATAGCAACGGAATTAGTCCAAGAACGCCTGTAATCAGAGTAGAATAGCAAGAATTGATTTTGAATTATAGAGATTAAATTAATCTCTATAATTCAAGGCTGGTTTACGGTCACCAAGTAAAGGTTTGTACTGATAATCGCCTTTGCTGGATTTGAATTCTTCTTTGGCTTTTTGAACTAAAGAAGGATTCGTAAACAAATCGATGGCCATATACGAAAGTGTTTTGGCAGCCACAAGCATTCCTTTGATACCTATATCGGTTCCACCACAAGCTACGGCTTGCCAGCTGTGTGCTCCAGTTCCTGGAACCCAAGTTGCGGTTTCGATTCCAACTGTCGGAACAGTGTAACTTACATCGCCTACATCGGTGGAGCCTAGATTTTTCTCAATATGCATCGGATTGACTTTGGCGGCGTTGGCGATTGGTGGTTTTTTGTCGATAAAACTGCTTTGAATTTTAGTCGCAAAAGCTATTTCTTCTGGTGTATACTGTACGCCTCCAACTTTTTCTAAATTGATTTGTATGGCATCGGCCAATGTTTTGTTGATGAGCAAATCGTGAGTACCTCCGATGATTTCATATTCGGAACGGGTTCCTGTTCCTAAAGCTGCACCTTCGGCTGCTTTAGCTACTCGGTCAAAAACATTAACAGCAATGGTTTTCTCTGGATTTCTAACATAATAATATACTTCGGCAAATTCTGGAACTACGTTTGGGGCTTTACCGCCATTGGTAATGACATAATGAATTCTTGTTTCTTGAGGAATATGTTCCCGCATCATATTGACCATATAATCCATAGCTTCGACAGCATCCAAAGCGGAGCGTCCTTGCTCTGGAGAAGCAGCTGCGTGCGATGAAATCCCATAAAATCGAAACTTAGCCGATTTGTTAGCCAAAGCACTAGTGTAGGTTACCGAATTATTATCCGAAGGATGCCAATGCAAGACTACATCAACATTGTTGAAAAGCCCTTCTCTCACCATATATACTTTTCCGCTTCCGCCTTCTTCTGCAGGACATCCAAAGACTTTTATTGTCCCTTTTAATTTGCCTTCTTTCATTAGATTTTTGATGGCAATACCAGCAGCAATGGAGCCAGTTCCAAATAGGTGATGTCCACATCCGTGACCATTATTTTTATTAGGAATCAATGTTTTAATAGGTGAGGTGTCTTGTGATAATCCAGGAAGTGCATCGTACTCTGCTAATATCCCAATCACAGGATACCCCGAACCATACGTAGCCACAAAAGCTGTAGGTATCCCTGCTACACCAGTAGTAACGGAGAAATCATTTTCTTTTAATTGTTGCGCGAGTAAGTTAGAACTGTTGGTTTCTTTGTATCCTAATTCGGCATAATCCCAGATATTCAAAGCTATTTTCTTGTAAGTAGCCCTTTCTTTTTCAATGCTCGTATTTGCTTCTTTCTTTAGTATTTCGATTGATTTTTGGGACCAATTTATTTGCGCAAATAGGGTAGTGGCAAGAATAGCCCAAATTGTTTTTTTCATATTCAAAAGTAAAAGTTAGGTTTGTAGTGATGTTTTGTGCTGATCAAAAGCGTTTTACAGCAATCTTTTGATGAATAAGCTAATATACATTGATTTTGCTTATCCTAGTTACTTTTCATAAAATTCAATGGGCAACTGGTCAGGATCAGCAATAAAAAGAAAGCGTTTGTTGGTGAATTCATCTGTACGAATGGCTTCCATTTCGATTTGATTTTTTTGCAAATGGGCAACGATTCTATCCAAATCATCCACTTCAAAAGCCAAGTGACGCAAACCCGTAGCTTCAGGTCGTGAAGGTCTTGAAGGAGGATTGGGAAACGAAAAAAGTTCAATAATGTAGTTGCCATCGAGTGCTAAATCGAGTTTGTATGAAGCTCTTTCTTCTCGGTAAATTTCTTGGATGATTTCTAATCCCAATACTTCAACATAAAAGCGTTTCGATTTTTCATAATCGGAACAAATGATAGCGATATGATGAACTTTGTTAAGCATAACTTTCGATTAGATTTTTTTTAATTTAAATAAAGAATAGCAGCTGGTCTACTAGTCCAATTGGTATTTGAATCCAATTTCATACACGGCTTCTTTTCGTCTGTCAAAAGGCAGTTTCCCGTTGGAGTAGCTTACATAGACTCCACTTGAAGAGGCGATAGCTGCTGTGAAATATGAAAACGAATCAAAGTTATTATTTTTTATTTCATTCGACGCATTAATTTCTTTGAAGTATTTAAAAGAACTATTGAAAAAGAGTGTTTGTGAGGAAATCTCAGTAAGTACGGTTCTAAAACCCGCTTCGAAATGCATACGTGGGAAAGGCTTTAGATTAGGGTCACTTTTTTTTCGTAACGTATCTTTTATTGGATTTACATAATCAAAACCGAACAATAGCGTAGGAAGGGTGATACCCGAATGCAGCGTTCCTTTGTATTGGGTTAATTTTCTGAGGAAAGCAAAAGGATAATCAAGTATATTGAGTTTTGATGCGATGTTGTTTTTATCCCAAGATTTCAAGCTACCGCCCAATCGCATACCTAGCGTGCTTTGTTTTTTGGAAAAATCTTGATTTGATTCTAAGCCTGCATTCAAATCATATTTGAGAATCCAACTGTTTTTGAGTTTAAATTTTTCGTTCATTTCACGCCATTCTGGGGCATTTAGTATGGCTTCGGAACTTTCGTAGGTGGCAAGTTTTCTGCGTAAATTGGCGTAGTAAACCAAATCATTCGGGGTTGCTGTTACGGTTACGCCTCCACCAATGCGGAAGAGATTTAAAGCTAATTTGGTGTTTAGAAAATTGTAGGGATTGACTTCTTTGTTAAAAGATACATTCCCTTTTATCTCTAACGATATTGATTTTCCTCTTTTTATATGGCCTTTCTCAGTGATTTTTGCTCTTTCGATGTTGAGGTTGTAAGCAAATCCTAAAGCCGATTTAGTGGAATCTTTGTTTTGAAAGGTTTTTAAATCCAAATCAAAGTTATTCAACCATTTTAAATACGAAGTGTCTTTTTTTTGGATTTTTAGCTCCATAAAATCCAATAAAAGCCCCCAATTTTCAGGTTGCTTTTTTAGAGAATCAACTTTTTCTATGACTTTGTTTTCTTGCAGTAGTTTGTCTTTGGATACAACAGTTGTAAGCGATTGTGCATTCAATCCGCAATATGAAAATAAAATCAGGACAAAAAATAGTAATTTACGATTCATTCTCGAGTTTAATTTCGTTTGTAAAAAAATAGTTTTCGTCATTCTTTTCAGCCAAGTCCTTTATCGTTTTATCTTCATCTAAAAGAATCTGAATCATATCGTTTATGGCGGTATTTCTAGATATAGAATTTTCTAGTTTGGCACCCCAACTCGAAAAAACTTTATCAATGGTATCGGCAATTAATGTGGCTTCAATTTTTAGATTATCCTTACTTGATAACGGATTGAAAAATGTAAGTTCCGACATTTTGATAGTATCCGCAGCATTGAATTGTTTTTTTGTCTGCCCTAATCGAAATAATGAAAACCAAGTGTCTACAAAAGCAGGGTTTTCTGTTGTCCATTTTGCCATAAATCATTTTTTTGTTTTTCTTTCAAAACACTTTTTATCAGCTTAAGAAATCTGTATTTAATGTCTTTTCAAATGTATCAATTGCATATAAATACCACAAGTTTATTGAAGATATTTCTTGCATTTATTTATGTGTTCAAAAGATATCAAAAAAGCCATTTCCTGATTTTTATCATAGAATAGGAAAGGGCTGTGTTTTAATTTTAGGGTTTCTTTAATACAGAAGCTTTTACAAGAAACTAAAGCAGTTCCTTCTGTATAAATCAGGTTAATTACCTCTAAAGCTTCTATCAAAATACTTAAAAAATGCTTATTGAATTCAAAAAATGGATGCTAGTACCCTTGGCATTCTTCACCTCGCTTTGCTATAGTCAAAGCACTGAACTATCAGAAAAGAAAATCGAAAATCAACCTCCACTTTCAAATCAACCCAAAGAAACCCAAGCGGCAGATAAAAAGCTTGATTTCTTAACTAAAAAAGCCAGTTATGCTGTTCTTTTTGTGGGGGATTATGCCAAAACATTTTCTTCTAATGTGGATATGAATGGTAATCACACTACCGATGATAAGGCTTCAGACAATGGCTTTTACCTTCGTTATGTTCGCTTACAAGCCAAGTTCGAAATCAATAAAATTACGGCTCAAGTGCTGATTAATTTAGCCGATTTTAAAAATAACCCTCAAACTCGTGTTTTAGAATTGGCTAATTTGAAATACAAAGCCAATAACTATTTGTCGATTCAAGCAGGGCAATTTCGTCCTTATTTTGGCTTAGAAGATTTGTACCCAGCCGATATTTTAAAATCCTATAATTGGTCCAATCAGTACACTCTTTTTGGGAACAATGGTTGGCAAAGCTTTCAAATAGGTGCTGCTGTTTTTGGTTCCCTATCAGATTTGAAAATTCCTCTCAAGTACTATTATAGTTTTGTCAACGGAAATGGTAAAAATCAAGTCGCCGACTCCGATAATGCAAAGCATCATATGTTTCGGTTAGAATACAAGTTAGGCAAGTACCTTAATTTGGGTGGCAATGTTGGTTTTTCGCGTTGGGATGGACAATCCGCTAAGGCGTATGGTGCCGATTTGCAGTTTGAGAAAAAAATTAGTCCAACATTATGCTTGGCTTTGGATACAGAGTACAAAAGAGGCTCGAATTTGAATGCGTATACTGCTTCGAAACTTGTTCCAAAAGAATTGAATGATTATGAAATGCAAGGTGTTTATGTGATTCCTTTGGTTCGTAAAATTATCGATGTAGACAAAAAGATAGGTGTAGAGTTTTCTTTTCGTTATGAATACCTCGAGAATCTAGTCAAAGCTGGTAATCCCCTCCGAATTTACACACCTATGGCGAGTTATATTTTGGGAGAAGATTATATTGGAAAGTTATCGTTGGTTGGGCTTTTTGTAGATTACAACAAAAGTATTCCTAATTCAGCACAATACGATTACAACCAAATTTTATTGCAGTATCAAATTCGATTTTAGGTAAATCGGGAATGAATTTATCTGATAATCGTCAATAACCAATATTTTTCTTGATTATGGCACAAAAAAAACCTGACCAATTGGTCAGGTTTTTATAGAATATCAGCAGAAACTTTCAAAGGTTTCTTGCTTTATGATTGGATTAGATAGCAGTAACAATAGCTAAGAAATCAGTAGCGTTCAAGGCAGCTCCACCAATTAGACCTCCGTCTACATCTGGTTTAGAGAAGATTTCTTTAGCGTTGTCTGGTTTTACACTTCCACCGTATAAGATGGTAAGGTCTTCTGCGATATCGCTTCCGAAGGCTTTGCGAACGGTTTCTCTAATGAATTCGTGCATTTCTTGTGCTTGCTCTGGTGAAGCCGTTTCTCCTGTTCCAATAGCCCAAACTGGCTCGTAAGCTAAAACTACTTTTTCCCAATCCGCAGCTGTAATATGGAATAAACCATCTTTCAATTGGTTTTCCACAATGTTAAAGTGATTTCCAGATTGACGGTCTTTTAATTCTTCACCAAAACAGAAAATTACCGTCATATCGTGTTCTAATGCAGTATCAACTTTTGATGCAATCAAAGCATCGGTTTCGTGGAAAATAGCTCTACGCTCAGAGTGTCCTAAGATAACGTGGTTCACGCCTACACTTTTAATCATATCAGCAGAAATTTCACCTGTAAATGCTCCGCTTTCTGCCTGGTGAAGGTTTTGTGCTGCAACTTCAATAGCGCTTCCTTCTAATTTGGTTACCGCAGCTGCTAAGTTTATAAAAGTTGGTGCTACAATTACTTCTGCCGTTGTTTGTGTTGGTATTTTTGCTAGTAAGTCAGTCAATAATTCTTGGGTTTGTGCTGCATTTTTATGCATTTTCCAGTTTCCTGCTACAATCTTCTTTCTCATTTTTTTTGTATTTATAGGTTGTATTATTTTAGTTTAAACTTTTTAATGTTTCGTCGATGGCTGCAAAATCGGTTTCAATAGCGCGGTAACGCACGATTTTCCCTTTTTTATCGATAATGATGTAACGTGGAATCCAATCTAGGTCGATGGCTTTTCCAAAAACACCTTTCATTTGATCATTAGCCATATAATGATCGCCTTTGATTTCGTGTTTCTCAATACCCGCTTTCCATTTATCAGCGGTTTTATCCATAGAGATGAATACATAGTCTACCTTTGGATGATTGGCTTGTAATTCTTTTAATTTTGGCATTGCTTTTACACAATCACCACACCAAGAGGCCCAAACTTCAATGACTACTGTTTTGCCTTTATGTTTTTTTAAAACATCTTTAAATGCTACTTGACTGTCATTTGCTGCTAATAGTTTTTCATTTAAAGCTACTGACGAAAATGCTGATTTTTGAGCTTGAGTGCACGAAAAACTAGCAAAAGCAATAAAAAGAGCGATTATTTTTTTCATATTGTTGGTTTTTTCATTGTCTACAAATTTAAAGAAACTATTTCATCTAGGCACCGCTCGGATTGTTAGTTTAGTTGTTTTTTTGTTAAAAAAATACAACAATAACGTTATCGTTAATAAAATAGGGGGTTTGTCGTAAAATGCGAGTGCTCTTTAGTGATTCATTCAGATTGGTGCTAAAACTAAAATTCTAAAATTGTTTTTCGATACCTTTTTAAAAGAAAATCTAGCTTTTACAAAAAAAGAGTGCCTTCCGTTTAATGGAGGGCACTCTTTTTTGTTGTTTGATTTTGAAGGGATTATAGCTTTAAATCTTCAATATCGTTGTAATGTACTTTTTGTTTGACTACTGCTTTCGAGATAATCACGACACTAGGGTTGGCTCTTTCGATGGTTTTAAGCGGAATAGCATCACAGAAATAAAAATCGAAAGTGAGACCAAATTGTTTTTTTGCTGCCTCAATTTGCTCTGGAGAAGAAGCAGTCATTCCAATTACTTTATAACCTTTAATCAATGCTTTTTTATGCAGAGCCTCCATTTTAGTCATTCCATCTGCGCTAGATTTGTTCAAATCGTAGGCAACAATTAGCATTAGCTTTTGTTCATTTAAGAATTCCTCTTTAAAATCTTTGCCATCTTTTTCTATAGTAAAGTCATGAATTGGTGGAATGTAGCCTTCTTTGATAACTTTGTCTTTTCTATCTACAAAAGTAGCCCCCGCTGGAATGTTCATTAACTCTTTTTCTGTAAATTCTTTCTGAACGCCATTTACTTTGTAGATAAAGACCATTTCTACTTCGCTTTTTGGAGCATTCTCTGGAATTTGCATCCCTTCGTTGATATTGTTTCCTACTTTAAAGGGTCTAAAGTCTTTTAGAGGCAAGTGATTCAATACCCAATACCCCATAAAGCAACAAAGTACTACTGCAACGGCAACAAGAACATTTTGTGTTTTTACTCCAAATAATGGTTGTACTAATTTTTGATTAAAGTATAGTATTAAAATAAAAAATAATAAAACAACGTCTTTCGTAAAGGATTGCCAAGGTGTTAGTTTTAAAGCGTCACCAAAACAGCCGCAATCTTTCACCACATCAAAATAGGCGGAGTAAAAGGTCAAAAAGGTGAATAAAACAATTAGTGTTAATAAACTCCAAATAGTGAATTTGGTTTTGTAACCAATTAATAATAACACTCCCAAAACCACTTCAAGTATTACCAAAAAATAGGCAATCGCTAATGCAAATGGCTCTAAAAAAGGCATATTGAACACAGGTTCACTAAAATATTCGGCTAGTTTGTATGAGAATCCAACCGGGTCGTTGAGTTTAATTAATCCAGAAATGATAAATAAAATTCCAACGAAAAGTCGGGAGAATTGGGTAAGAATGTTTTTCATAGTGGGGAATAATTTATTTTTTCAAATGAAATTGCATTAAGATAAGGGCAAAAACAGCATAGTTTATCATATCTTGATAATTGGCATCAATGCCTTCAGAAACTAATGTTTTGCCTTTGTTGTCTTCAATTTGTTTCACTCGGAGTAGTTTTTGTAAAATCAAATCAGTAAGCGAACTCACTCGCATTTCGCGCCAAGCTTCGCCATAATCGTGATTTTTGGCTTCCATTAAAGTTTTGGTAAGTTCAATTTTGCTATCGTACCAAGTGGTAGCAGCGGTTACATCTAAGTCGGGTTGTTCTACCACTCCCAATTCAAGCTGAATCAAAGCCATAATCGAATAATTGATAATACCAATGAATTCTCCAGTTTCGTCTTCGTCAACTTTTCGGATATCGTTTTCTTGTAAACTGCGGATGCGTTGTGCTTTGATAAATATTTGGTCGGTCAGCGAAGGCAATCTTAGTATGCGCCAAGCACTTCCGTAATCTTTCATTTTGTTGATGAATAATTGCCGACAAATGGTTATAACCGCATCGTATTCTTGTGAAGTATTCTTCATTATTGGTGTATATTTGTATTCTGATTGCTCCAAAAATAAGCTATTTTTTTGGAATCGTTTACCAAATTTATACAACAATCAACAAAATCATGACAATCAACTGCAATGGCGAATTAATTGACTTATCTACACCCAAAGTAATGGGGATTTTGAATGTCACACCCGATTCTTTTTTTGACGGAGGTCGTTACACTAATGATCGTGAAGTTTTACAAAGAGTAGAACAAATGCTTATAGATGGTGCTACTTTTATTGATGTAGGAGGCTATTCAAGTAAGCCCAATGCTGTAGCGGTTACTGTTCAAGAAGAAAAGGCTAGAACAGTTCCAATAGTTGCTTCAATACTTCAACATTTTCCTGAAGCTATAGTTTCAATTGATACCTTTAGAAGCGAAGTGGCTCAGTTGTGTTTGGATCAAGGTGCGGCTATTGTAAACGACATTTCAGCTGGTTTTTTGGATCCGTTGATGATGCAAATTGTAGCTAATTATAGAGTTCCTTACATTATGATGCATATGAAGGGAACACCACAAACGATGAGTACACTTGCGCAATATGATGATTTGGTCAAAGAAATATTGTTTTATTTTTCGGAACGAATTGCAGCTGCACGTAGTTTGGGAATATCAGATTTGATTGTTGATCCAGGCTTTGGCTTTGCTAAGACCATCGAACATAATTTTGAATTGTTGCGTCATTTGCAGCTTTTTAAATCATTGGAATTGCCAATTTTAGCAGGAGTTTCTAGGAAATCAATGATTTACAAGACACTACAAATTGACCCCGAAGAAGCCTTAAACGGCACCACCGTTTTGAATACTCTCGCCTTAGAAAAGGGAGCTGCTATTTTGAGAGTTCACGACGTTAAAGAAGCAGTAGAAACCATCAAATTATGGGGAAAAGTATCAATAAAATAAAAAAGATGAAATCAGTTGTTTTAAGTGTTTTGGCTCTATTTCTGTTAGCCTGCGAAGGAAAAAAAGAAGTTCAATTGCCTAAGTTGAATCAATCTTTGGTAACTACCATCGGCGAACATTCTCCCGTTTATATTTTCTTTGCTTTAAAGGGAAAAGACACTATTGCAGATTTAAATAGGAGCAATACTATTAGTTCGACCCATTGGGTATTCAACATTGATAAACGATTACCTCTGCGTTTGGTGATGCCTCAAGTAATGAAAATGCAAGCCAAAAAAGAGAAGAGTATGCACAAAAGTGAAACCTCTGAAAACTATTTTTCGTATGCTGATAGTCTTCACAAAAACTTGGCTTTTGTTTCGTTTACGAATGTGACCTATAAGATGGAGAAACCGAAGCTCGCAACTTTGATTCTTTTTACCCAAAACAATAGCGTTATTGTAAATTCTAAAGAAATTAAGAAAACTGCTTTACAAGACTATTTGAATCAATTGCCAAGCGACAAAACGAGAACGCTGTATTTTGGTTTTGCCAAAGAAAGTAGTTTTGACACTTATCTACAAAATCAAATCTTTATTCGAGGCTTGAAGTTTGAAGGTTTTGATTCGAATTCATCCCGACAAGAATTCATTTTTTAACGAAAATTATAGGAATCAATAGAGCTTTTCTTTTTAATGTTTATTGATGATGATAAGGTTCGTTGCGTAAAATAGTAAATCCACGATACAATTGTTCGATAAAGAATAAACGCACCATTTGATGGGAAAAAGTCATTAATGATAGTGATATTTTGCCTTGTGCTTTGGCGTAAACTGTATCTGAAAAACCATAAGGACCACCAATCACAAAAACTAAGGTTTTGATTCCTGAGTTCATTTTTTTTTGCAATTCGCTAGAGAAACCCACACTAGAGAAGGTTTTTCCGTTTTCGTCTAATAAAATTAATTGATCGGTAGGTGTAATCTTTGATAGAATCAACTCGCCTTCTTTTTCTTTTTGCTGACTCTCGGATAAGTTTTTTACATTCTTGATGTCAGGAATAATTTCCAATTCAAATTTGATATAAAACGACAATCGTTTGGTATAATCATCGATCAAGGTTTGTAGTGCTTTATTGTCGGTTTTGCCAATGGCAATCAATTTGATATTCATACGCTATTTAAGAGTTAAATAGAGACAGATTACTGTTGCAAATTGCTTAATAGATTAAAGCAACAATAGTTTTAATCTGTCTTAAAATCCATAAAAGACAAAACCCCGAAAACAATTTGTTTTCGGGGTTTTTGCGGAGGAAGAGGGATTCGAACCCCCGGACCTGTTACAGTCAACAGTTTTCAAGACTGCCGCATTCGACCGCTCTGCCATTCCTCCAGTAAGTCGCTATCATTTCGTGATTGCGAGTGCAAATATAAGAACCTTTTTTGGTTATGCAAATGTATTTTTATAAAAATTGCACCTTTTTTTTTGGCTTTTTTTTAATCATTTCATTTTCTATGTTTTAGGAGAATAAAAAAAATAAAAAAAAAATTCTAAAAGATTAATAGTTTACGTATTCTGTAATTTCAAGGCCGTAACCAATCATTCCAACGCGTTTTCCTTGTGCTGTATTCGTAACCAATCGTATTTTTGAAATGTCTAAATCGTGCAGAATTTGAGCTCCAATTCCAAAGTCTTTACTGTCTATTTTTATTTTAGGAGCTTTGAGTTCGCCATTGGCTTGTAAATCTTTTAATTCTGCAATTCTACTCAACAGGTTTACGGCTTGCATGTCTTGATTGATAAAAATCACTGCGCCTTTTCCTTCATTGTTGATGGTAGTAAACATATCGTCTAGTTGTTTGTCGGCATTATTGGTTAATGTTCCTAACAAATCGTTATTTACTTGAGAAGAGTTAATTCTTGTTAGAATAGACTCACCAGAATTCCATGTTCCTTTGGTTAAGGCAATATGCACTTGTTTGTTGGTCGTTTGTTGGTAAGCACGGAATCTAAAAGTTCCAAAACGAGTTTGTATATCGAAATCTTCTTTTTTAACAATAAGACTATCGTGTTGCATTCTGTAGGCCACTAATGCTTCAATAGAAACTAATTTCAAATCGAATTTTTTAGCCACTTTAACCAATTGTGGCAAACGAGCCATGGTTCCGTCCTCGTTCATGATTTCCACAATCACACCAGCCGATTTAAAGCCTGCTAAACGTGCAAAATCAATTGCAGCTTCTGTATGTCCAGTTCTTCTTAATACACCGCCTTGCTTAGCGATTAGCGGGAAAATATGTCCAGGACGAGCTAGGTCGTGTGGTTTTGTGTTAGAATCCACCAAGGAAAGAATTGTTTTTGCTCTATCAGAGGCAGAAATTCCTGTAGTTACACCATTTCCTCTTAAGTCGACCGAAACGGTAAAAGCGGTTTCCATTGGATCGGTATTGTTGCTCACCATTACATGTAATCCTAGTTCCTTGCAACGGCTTTCAGTAAGAGGAGCGCAAATTAGTCCGCGACCATGCGTTGCCATGAAATTAATCATCTCAGGAGTTACTTTTTCGGCGGCTGCCAAAAAATCACCTTCGTTTTCACGATCTTCGTCGTCTACTACAATGATTACTTTACCTTGACGAATGTCTTCAATTGCTTCCTCAATTGTATTGAGTTGTATTTTATCTGCTACCATGTGTAGAATTAGTTTTTAGAAGGGAATAATTTTTTAACCAATTTTTGAAAAGGTTCTGTTATACGATCCATATTGATGATGCCAATATCGTTGATGGCTCTGTAAGTTAATAATAAAGCCAAGGGTGTTAATATGAATGAGGACATCCACGCTCCAACAAAAGGAGTGAGCCCATCTTCTTGAGAAATTCTTTTTCCGAAAGTGTTGATGAAATGGAAAGTAATGAATATCAATACTGCAAATACAATTGGAAGTCCAATACCTCCTTTTCGTATAATGGCTCCCAATGGTGCGCCAATGAAGAACATTAAGAAACAAGCAAAGGCAATAACGAATTTTTCGTAAATCACAAATTCGTGGCTGTTGATGTTTTTTTGTTTTAATTTCAAATCCGAAAGTGTTCCGTTAATGCTTGCTACAGTACTTTGTGTATTGGCTAAAGCATTTTTGTAAACGGTTGCTTTTTCGTCATCAGTAAAAGGGGCCAATGGGTCTTTTGTGTTGCTCTTTTTGGTTTTCTTTACCGTATCATTAGTTGATGTAGTAGTAGAGACTATTGGAATCGTGACTCTCTGATTGATGTTTTCAGAAAATGATTTGGTCTCCGTAGCTTTGCTTTTTGATAAGGAATCGATAGTGTATATAAGTTCTGAAACATCGAGCATTCCTTTAGTATTAGCGTCTTTGGTATCTTCGACAGCGGTTGTGTTTAATTTAGATAAGTCAATGTTGATGATGTCTCTCTTGAATGAACTTTTTACAAAAGGCATTTTTTCTCTGTCTTCATATTTTTTAGGAGTAACATCTTCATAGTAATAGCCATCCTTTAAAACTAATTGCAATAAATTTGATTCTTCATTGCTAATCAATTCACCTGTTTTGGCTTTGATGACAGTCTTATTTCCATCACCCATTAATGATTTCTTGTGAATGGTAACACCGCTCAAAAAATTACCTTTATCTCCCGATTTTTTATTCACTTTGATGTTGTAGACACCAACAGTATTAAATTGTCCTTCAGCTATAGCCAAAGCAGGCTTAACTTGAGCAATGTTTCTTCTAAAACTCATGAATTTGTACTCTGCATATGGAATTACATTGTTTGCAAACATAAAAGCAACAATGCTTAATAAAGAGATAAAAACAATTAAAGTACGAAAACATCTTTGTAATGAGATTCCAGATGATTTCATTGCTGCTAATTCATAGTTTTCAGAAAAACTTCCAAAAGTCATGATAGAAGCCAATAAAACCGATAATGGTAGAACCAAAGGAATAATCCTTGGCATTGAGAAGAGTAAGAATTTGATAATCATTATAAAATCCAAATCTTTTCCAGCTAATTCAGTGATAAAAAGCCAAACGGTTTGGAGAATAAAGATGAAAAAAAGGATAACAAAAACCGTAGTAAATGTAATCAGAAACGATTTTAATAAATATTTGTCAAGTATCTTCACCTATGTTTAATCTATTTTATTGATGTAGTAATTGGGGTATTTACTCGCCGCAAAGGTAAATTGATTTTTTGATAATGACTGATTAGTTTTAAAAGAATTAACGGTAAGGGTTGTTTTTGTTCCTTTTTTACCAAATTCAATTAAGTTATAAATGTGTTTGGTTTGTATGTCGATACCCAATAAAATTTCTTTTCTTTGGTCTTTTGCATTTGTTGGAACAAGTTTTACATATTGTATTTTTCTTCCTCTAACATCTTGAATGATGTCCATAGTGTATTTGTAACCAGAGTTGAAAAAAGTCAACATTTTTGAAGGTGTAATGGCGTTGTCGTCATTTTCATTAAGTTTAGAAATCGTGATTTCTTCGTCTTCAGGAACGATTGTGTATGTTTTTTTACCGTCAAACATTTTAGTTACCCCCATAAAATTAAGTACATACATGTTTCCTTTTAGGGTAACATTTCCTTTACTATCTTGATTGATGTTCTCTTTAGCATTTTGCAAGCTGTATTTAAAATCAATCGTAATGTTATCGTAACTTTTTACTTTGCTGGTTACTTGGTCTAGTAAAGCTTTGGCTTTTTTATCTTGTCCGTTAGAGGTGTAAACAGAACAAAACAAGGCAATTAAGGTTAAAAAAGACAAAATTGCTTGAGACTTGTTTTTTAATGCAAAAAGAGTTGTGTTTTGAGTGCTAGGTAACATGATTTAATTGTTTAGTTCGTTATTGAAAAATTGATCAAGAGAACTCATATCTTGAATATTTACACTACGTGCTTTACTTCCTTCAAAGGAGCCTACAATTCCAGCAGCTTCTAATTGGTCAATTAGTCGTCCTGCTCTGTTGTATCCTAGTTTGAGTTTGCGTTGTAGTAAAGAAGCAGAGCCTTGCTGTGCATTGACAATAATCTCGGCAGCTTCTCTAAATAAGGGGTCTCTTTCGGAAACATCCATATCAAGATTAATGCCACTTTCTTCTCCAACGAACTCTGGAAGTAAATAAGCAGTGGCATAGGCCTTTTGCGAACCTATAAATTCGGTTATTTTTTCTACTTCTGGGGTGTCGATAAAGGCGCATTGTACACGAACCACATCATTGCCATTGGTGTATAATAAATCCCCTCTACCAATCAATTGGTCAGCGCCTTGTGTATCTAAAATGGTCCTAGAGTCAATTTTTGAAGTTACTCTAAAAGCAATACGAGCTGGGAAGTTGGCTTTAATCAAACCTGTAATTACATTCACCGAAGGTCTTTGAGTAGCAATAATCAAATGTATTCCGATCGCACGAGCCAATTGCGCTAAACGGGCAATAGGAACTTCTACTTCTTTACCGGCCGTCATAATTAAGTCGGCAAACTCGTCGACTACCAATACGATGTAAGGTAAAAAACGGTGCCCTAATTCAGGATTTAACTTTCTAGATTTGAATTTTTCGTTGTACTCTTTGATGTTGCGCACCATAGCGTCTTTTAACAACGAATAACGATTGTCCATTTCAACACAAAGTGAGTTTAATGTAGCAACAACTTTCGCATTATCAGTAATAATGGCGTCTTCGGTATCGGGCAATTTAGCTAAATAATGTCTTTCTATTTTATTAAAAAGGGTAAGCTCTACTTTTTTAGGGTCTACCAAAACGAATTTCACTTCGGCTGGATGTTTTTTGTACAAAAGAGAAGTCAATACGGCATTTAATCCTACCGATTTTCCTTGTCCAGTAGCACCCGCCATCAATAGGTGTGGCATTTTTGCCAAATCGACTACAAAAGTTTCATTAGAAATGGTTTTTCCTAAAGCAATTGGTAATTCCATTTCGGCTTCTTGAAATTTAGCCGAACCAATAACACTTTTCATAGAAACCATAGTAGGATTCTTGTTAGGAACCTCGATACCAATTGTTCCTTTTCCTGGAATTGGCGCAATGATACGAATTCCAAGTGCAGATAAAGACAAGGCGATATCGTCCTCTAAACTTTTGATTTTTGAAATTCTGATTCCTGCTTCTGGAACAATTTCATATAAGGTAACCGATGGACCAACTGTTGCTTTAATTTGCGCAATTTCTATTTTGTAATTGCGAAGGGTGTCAACGATTTTGTTTTTGTTTTCTTCTAATTCCTCTTGATTGATGGTAATTCCACCAGTAGAATATTCTTTTAATAAATCTATTGTTGGGTATTTGTAATTTGATAAATCCAAGGTTGGGTCGAATAAACCAAAATCCGAAACCAAACGTGAAGCAAGATTTTCTTCGATAATATCTTCTTCGGCTGCTTTTTCAATTACAAAAGCCTCGTCGTTGGTGGTGATTACTTCATTTGGAATTGTAGCAACAATAGGTTGTGGTTTCAATTGAGGTTCCAAATTAATTTCGGAAGCGCTACTAATAGTAGGTTTCAAGGCTTCTTTGTTAATTTCGAACTGTGAACCTGAGGTTTTAAGATGAATGGTGTCTTCTAAATCTTCTTCCTCTTCAATGGCAAATTCTTCTAAATTGTAGGCGTTTGAAGTTTCTTTCGGAAAAGGATTATTGGCTATTTCATCTTTAATTTCATCTTTGGTAGAATGAAATAAATTTTGAATTTTTTCTGGAGATATTTTTATCTTGAAGATTAAGTAGATTAAAATACCAAAAATTAACACCAATAAGGTACCTGTTTTTCCGATGTAATCTTGGAAAAACAAATTGAGTTCGTATCCTACAGTTCCTCCTAGTTCAGGTAAAGAAGTGGCAAAGAATCCAAATAAAATCGATACGATAACGATTAGGAACAAGTCCCAAAACCAAATGCTTTTGAGTTTTTTTAATTTTAAATCTAAAAATAAAAACAGACCAGTTAAAAAGAATAAACGCACAAATAAGAATGATGCAATTCCGAAACCTTTATAAATAAGAGCGTCCGCAAGGAAAGCGCCAATTTTTCCTAACCAATTTTGAACTACCTCATTTCTATCTGATACAGCATTTACTGCGCTTTGGTCTTCTTGTCCGTATAGAAAAAAGGAAACAAAAGCGATTAGTAAACCAATAGAAAATAATACCAGTAAGCTGCCAATTATGAGTTTGTTTTGCTTGGATACTTCCCAAAATTTAGATTTTGGAGTAGTACTATCAGAAGGAGTCTCAGATGAGTTTTTTTTATTTGTTTTTGCCATTCTTTTTTAAAGTAAGCCTAAATGAATTTTGGAACGTAAATGATTAAACCTATAATGATTGCGGTAATTGCTGCAAAGAAAACAGACCCTGCAGCAATATCTTTGATAAAACCAATTCTTTGACTGTAATTTGGATGAATAAAATCGGCTATTTTTTCTACAGCAGTGTTTAGGCCTTCAATACTCATTACTAGTCCAATAGCAAAAGTTTGAAACAACCATTCTGTAGCAGAAATGTTCATTATAAAGCCTAAAATGCTAATGAGTATTCCAATAGAAAACTGAACCATTATGCTATGTTCCGTACTTATTAATTTTATTGCTCCTTTAAAAGCATACGTAACACTTTTTAATCTTCCGGTTACAAAAGAATTGTCTTTTTGAAATTCCATAGATGTATTATAGTGCTGCTAAAGCTGCTTCGTAATTTGGTTCGTTCGCAATTTCTCCAACTTGTTCTGTGTGGGTAATTACTCCGTTTTCATCAACTACAATGATTACTCTTGAATGCAATCCAGCCAATGGACCTTCGATAATTTCTAAGCCATTAGTTTTACCAAAACTACCTTCTTGGAAATCGGATAAATTCACTACGTTTTCTAATCCTTCTGCACCACAAAAACGTTTTTGAGCAAAAGGTAAATCTCTTGAAATACACAAAACGGTAGTGTTCTCTAAAGCACTAGCGCTTTCGTTAAATTTTCTAACAGATGTAGCACAAGTTCCGGTATCGATACTTGGAAAAATATTTAAAACTAATTTTTTACCAGCAAAATCAGCTAATGTAGCTGCTGATAAATCATTTTTGATTAGTTTGAAATCTACTAATTTGCTTCCAACTTGAGGAAGTTCGCCTGAAGTGTGAATTGGGTTTCCACCTAATGTTACTGTCGCCATATCGTTGTTTTTTTTGAGTTTCAAAAGTATGAATTTTTTTTAAGAATTGGGTTTCCTAAAGCAAGATTTTAGCTCCAACAAAATAGCTTGTGCTTCAGGAATAAAACTTGTTTTTTGACTCTTTTTTGAGGGTTGAAGTGAAATAACAAAGCCTAAGAAATTGTCTTTGCTATGGCTTTGTGTTTGTATGTGTGCTGTTTCGTATCGTTACGTTTTATGTTCTACTACGAAGCTGAAAGGGTGTTTACTTCTTTAGGGATTGAAAGAATAAAGGTGCTTCCTTCATTAACTTTTGAATCTATAGAAATAGAAACCCCTATTTTGTTGCAAAGATTCTTGATGGTAGTCCAGCCTAATTGCGTACCATAATTCCCAAAACGATCTTTTTTTGCGATGCTGGCTGAATTGTTTAGGATTGAGGCGGCCTCGGTCTCGCTTAAACCAATTCCGTTATCGCTAATTTTTAGTTGATAGGAGGTAGTTGTTTCATTGAAACCAAAGGTAATTACGGGAATGGTGCTGTAATTGTATTTTAATCCATTCGAAACTAGATTCATTACAATTTGAGTCAAAGCTAATGGATCCGTATATATCTGAGCTTTTTCAAAAGTTGACTCTATTTTGAATTCTTTTTTTGGATTTAGGATAGAGTTGGTGGTAGTGATTATTTCATTAATATTAAAATCCTTTTTACTGATGATTTGATTTTCAGAACGATAATAATAAAGCAGTTTAGTAACGTATTCTTTTAGTTGACTAGAGCTTTCAATCATTAAGTCCAGATATTCCGAGCTAGAAAAAGAAGTTTCGTTTTCTTCTCTGAAAAGGGTAATCAATGAAATGATATTGTTTAGCGGCGATTGAATGTCGTGGGATACACGATTGGAGAACTGTTTCAACGCCTCGTATTGTTCGCTTAAAAGTTTGTAATTGTTAAGTAAAGCAACGTTTTTGTGTCTTAATTTAAAAAGGGCTTCTACTTGTTTTCCTAAAATTTGCAACCCCTTTTTTTGGTCATTTGTGAGTTTTTTGCTTTCATAATCAATAACGCACAAGGTGGCTAACGGAATTCCTTTTTCATTCCTGATTGCCACACTAGCATAAAAACCGTTTTCTTCCAAGCCGTTTAATTTGCCTATACCGCTAAACTCTTCGTCTAGCATTAAATTTGGAATTTCTATAAAATCTAAGTTTTTGGAGAGTGCCAAGGCACAAAAGGAATACTCTATAGGATTTTCGTTATGGGTAAAACCTATTTTGGATTTGAACCACTGGCGAGTAGTATCAATTAATGTAATAGTAGAAATTGGTGTTTTACAGATTTGGGTAGCCAAAAATGTAATGTTGTCGTATTGTTCCTCGTTTGGAGAGTCAAATAATAAATATTCGTTGATGAGTTTAATTTGCTCTAAACTCGGTTTTATGGTATTTGGCATTTTTTTGAAAAAATTTGGCGGTAAATTTACTCAAAACCGATGTAAAACATTGTTTTTGAGCCTGATTTTATTAAAAAAAATTAAAGAGTATCGCCTTTCATTTTTTGGAGATATATGCTATATTGCATCAAAATCCAAAATCTGTTTATGGTTGAGCAAAATATTTATAATGAAGACAATATACGTTCTCTCGATTGGAAAGAACACATCCGGATGCGTCCCGGAATGTATATCGGAAAGCTTGGTGACGGTTCTTCGCCGGATGACGGTATTTATATTCTTTTAAAAGAAGTATTAGACAACTGTATTGATGAGTTCGTAATGGGCGCTGGGAAATCTATCGAAGTGACCATTAAAGACAAAACGGTTGCGGTTCGCGATTATGGTCGTGGAATCCCTTTAGGAAAGGTAATCGACGTAGTTTCTAAAATGAATACGGGAGGAAAATATGACTCTTTAGCGTTTAAGAAATCAGTTGGATTGAATGGAGTAGGAACCAAGGCGGTTAATGCTTTGTCTAATTATTTTAGAGTTGAATCGGTTCGTGACGATAAGCAAAAAGCAGCTGAGTTTTCAGCGGGAAATTTGGTTCTAGAAGAAGATATCATCGAAACCACGAAGCGCAAAGGAACCAAAGTTACTTTTATTCCTGATGAAGCCATCTTCAAAAACTATAAATTCAGAAATGAGTATATAGTAAAAATGCTTAAAAACTATTGTTACCTAAATACGGGGTTAACAATTATCTATAACGGTGAAAAATATTTTTCTGAAAATGGATTGAAAGATTTATTAGATGAAAATATTGCAGAGGAAGATATGGTGTATCCAATTATTCATCTTAAAGGGGATGATATTGAGATTGCGATGACCCATAGTAAATCGCAATACAGCGAGGAATACCATTCTTTTGTAAACGGTCAAAATACAACACAAGGGGGAACCCATTTAGTCGCTTTTAGAGAAGCGGTGGTCAAAACCATTCGTGAATTTTACAATAAAACCTTCGACCCTTCGGATATTCGTAAATCTATTGTGAGTGCGGTTAGTATCAAGGTGATGGAACCTGTTTTTGAATCCCAAACCAAAACGAAATTAGGTTCTACAGATATGGGCTCTGAGCCAGGAATGGCATCGGTTAGAACGTTTGTGAATGACTTTGTGAAAAATAAATTAGACAATTTTTTACATAAAAATCCAGAAACAGCCGATTTGTTGCTTCGAAAAATTCTGCAAGCCGAGCGCGAGCGAAAAGAATTATCAGGCATTCGAAAATTAGCCAAAGACCGAGCTAAAAAAGCCAGTTTGCACAATAAGAAGTTGAGAGACTGTCGCGTGCATTTGCCAGACATCAAAAACCCAAGATATTTAGAAAGTACATTGTTTATAACCGAGGGAGATTCGGCTTCGGGGTCGATTACCAAATCGCGTGATGTGAATACACAAGCGGTTTTTAGTTTGCGTGGAAAGCCTTTGAATTCTTACGGAATGAGTAAGAAGATTGTGTATGAAAATGAAGAATTCAATTTGTTGCAAGCGGCCTTGAATATCGAAGAAGATATGGGTGACTTGCGCTACAACAATATTGTAATTGCAACCGATGCCGATGTCGATGGAATGCACATTCGCTTGTTATTGATTACCTTTTTCTTGCAATTTTTCCCTGAATTAATCAAAGAGGGGCATTTGTATATTTTGCAAACGCCACTTTTTAGAGTTCGAAATAAGAAAGAAACCATTTATTGCTATTCTGATGAAGAGCGCAGAGACGCCATTGAAAAATTAAAACCCAAACCCGAAATCACTCGATTTAAAGGACTCGGGGAAATTTCGCCAGATGAGTTCAAAAATTTCATTGGAGAAACCATTCGATTGGATCCTATTATGATGGATAAAAATACCTCTATCGAGCAATTATTGTCGTTTTATATGGGTAAAAATACCCCAGACCGACAAGAGTTTATCATCAAAAACTTGAAGGTAGATTTGGATGTGATTGAGAAAGAATAATATTTTAGAAATGAATAAAAAAACGTTAGTACTCATTATTTTAGCTTTTGCCCTAGGTTTTGGTGGGACATTTTTTATTATCAGAAGCAATGATCATAAAGAATGTGGAATAGTTACCAAAAAAGTGAAAGACAAAAATGGAAATTGGGTGACCACAAAAGAACATATTTGCAAAGAAAAGTATTCTTTTTAGCACTGAAAAAACGATTAAGTAGATTTATAAAGATATAAATGAAAGACGAAGAAGAAGATAACATCCTTCCTAACGAAGACGAAAACAACGACGCCGGTTTTGATTCCAATGATCAAGAAGGATTCGATGATATTGCGACTTCAAGTGGGATGCACCATTTTTACGAAAATAATGCAGACGAGCACGATACCATTACCAAAGTTACAGGAATGTACAAAGATTGGTTTTTGGATTACGCTTCGTATGTGATCTTAGAACGTGCCGTACCCGCAATCGAAGACGGATTCAAGCCGGTGCAACGCCGTATTATGCATTCGTTAAAAGAATTAGACGACGGTCGTTATAACAAAGTAGCGAATGTGGTGGGACACACTATGCAATACCATCCTCACGGGGATCAGAGTATTGCTGATGCTATGGTGCAAATTGGTCAAAAAGATTTATTGATTGACTGCCAAGGAAACTGGGGTAATATTTTAACGGGCGATGGCGCAGCTGCTTCTCGTTATATCGAGGCGCGTTTGTCCAAATTTGCCTTAGAGGTATTGTATTCTCCTAAAATTACAGATTGGGGTGTATCGTATGACGGTCGTCGTGCAGAACCGAATAATCTTCCCGTGAAGTTTCCGTTGCTTTTGGCACAAGGAGCAGAGGGAATCGCGGTGGGGCTTTCTACCAAAGTGTTGCCTCATAACTTCAATGAGTTAATTGATGCTTCTATAAAAATTCTGAAAGGGAAACCTTTTACTTTATATCCAGATTTTCAAACCGCTGGGATTGCGGATGTATCGAATTACAACGATGGTATGCGTGGTGGACGTGTGCGTGTGCGTGCCAAGATCAGTCAGTTGGACAAAAACACTTTGGTGATTACCCAAATTCCGTTTTCGACCAATACATCTAGTTTGATTGATAGTATTTTGAAAGCCAATGAAAAAGGGAAAATCAAAATCAAGAAAATCGAAGACAATACTGCTGCCGAGGTTGAGATTTTAATCCATCTTTTCCCGGGTGTTTCTCCAGATAAAACTATTGATGCTTTGTTTGCTTTTACCGCTTGCGAAACGTCTGTGGCGCCATTAGGTTGTGTGATTGAAGACAACAAACCGCTTTTTATTGGGGTTTCGGATATGTTGAAAATTTCGACAGACCGTACCGTAGATTTATTGCGTCAAGAACTCGAAATTCAATTAGAAGAATTAAAAAACAAATGGCATTTCTCTACTTTGGAGAAAATCTTCATTCGTGAAGAAATGTATATCGACTTCAAATTGTACTCTGATAGAGAATCGTTGTACAACTATATGTATGATCGTTTTGAGCCTTTCAAAGCCTCCTTTGTAAGAGAAATAAACGATGATGATTTGCAAAAACTAACGCAAATCCCAATGATTCGTATCACGCGTTTTGACTCGGATAAAGCCGATGATTTCATTGCGAAATTGGAGGACGAAATGAAGGAAGTACAACATCATTTGGATCACATCATCGATTTTGCGATAGCTTATTTTGCCAAGCTTAAAGAAAAATACGGTAAAGGAAGAGAACGCCAAACCGAACTCCGCATTTTTGATGACATCGAAGCGACCAAAGTGGTTTTGCGTAATACCAAACTATACGTCAATCGCGAAGAAGGATTTGTGGGAACTAGCTTGAAAAAAGACGAATATGTGGTGGATTGCTCTGATATCGATGATGTAATTGTTTTTCTACGTAATGGAACGATGATGATTACCAAAGTCGATGCTAAGACATTTGTAGGTAAAGACATTATTCACGTTGCCATTTTTGACAAAGGCGATAAACGCACGATTTATAATTTGATTTATCGTGATGGAAAATCGGGTCCGTCTTACATTAAACGATTCAATGTTTCAGGTGTTACTAGAGATAAAGCCTACGATTTAACCAATGGAGCTGCGGGTTCTCAAATTCTTTATTTTTCTTGCAATCCAAATGGTGAAGCGGAGGTAATCAATATCATCCTGCGTCAAGTTGGTAGTATCAAAAAACTCAAATTTGATATTGATTTCGCCAAATTAGCTATCAAAGGAAGAGCTTCCAAAGGGAATTTGGTAACCAAATATCCAATCAAGAAAATCGAATTAAAAGAGAAAGGAATTTCTACCTTATTGCCTAGAAAAGTTTGGTTTGACGATACCGTGCAGCGATTGAATGTGGATGGAAGAGGAGAGCTGTTGGGTGAATTTAGACCAAGCGACAAGATATTAGTCATTTCTCAGACTGGAAAACTAAAAGTTATTATTCCAGAGCTCTCTACTCATTTTGATGAGGATATGATTGTTTTAGAAAAATGGAATCCTAAAAAACCGATTTCGGCTATCTATTATGATGGCGAAAAAGAGCGTTATTATATCAAGCGCTTCTTGGTTGAAGTGGAGAATAAAGAAGAATCGTTTATATCCGAGCATCCAAATTCTCGTTTAGAGATTGTAGCTACCGATTATCGCCCTGTAGCCGAATTGATTTTTGCTAAAGTGAAAGGTGTTCAAAAAGAAAATCAAGTGGTAGACATCGAGAGTTTTATTGCGGTAAAAGGCTTCAAAGCTTTAGGAAACCAATTGACAACCGATAAGTTAAAACAAGTGAATTTGCTTGACCCTTTGCCTTATGAAGAGCCAGAAGAAGAGCAACCTGAACCGACTGAAAGTATTGAAGACGCCATTGATGATTCTTCTATTCAATTAGAAGACGATGGGCAAGTCACTTTATCTTTAGAATAATTTAAAAACCGTTTCCAACTTCAAAAGGAAACGGTTTTTTTAAAACCTGATTTTTATCCTATTTTATGTTTTGGATTTGGTTTAATTTTACATAAAAAACAAAAACCAATTCAATTACTATGAAATTATTTCCTTCCGACATAGAAATTGCTCAAAAAAACAAGATTTCTTCAATAAAAGACATTGCGCAAAAGCTACACATAAATGAAGATGATTTGGAGTTGTATGGAAAATATAAAGCCAAATTGCCCTTGCATTTGCAGCAGCAAGAACCTAAAGGAAAATTAATTTTAGTTTCGGCTATGTCACCAACCAAATACGGCGAAGGCAAAACGACAATGACTATAGGTTTGACTGATGGATTGAATAGTATTGGTAAAAAAGCCATTGCGGTTTTACGAGAACCTTCTTTGGGACCTGTTTTTGGTTTGAAAGGTGGAGCTGCTGGAGGCGGTTATGCTCAAGTATTGCCAATGGAAGATATTAATCTTCATTTTACAGGTGATTTTTCAGCGATTGAAAAGGCCAATAATTTACTTTCTGCCATCATTGATAATCATTTGCAATACCCTGAAGCCCATTTGCAGCTAGACCCGAAAGCTATTGTTTGGAAACGCGTTATGGATATGAATGACCGTGTGTTGCGTCAGATAATTATTGGTGTCGGAGCCAAAGGAAACGGAGTGATGCGTGAGGAAAACTTCAATATAACACCTGCCTCTGAAATTATGGCTATTTTATGTTTGTCCAAAGATATTGCTGACCTCAAAAAACGTTTAGGGAATATTTATGTGGGAAAAACGGTAGAGGGCACTCCTGTTTTTGCTAAAGATTTGAAAGTCGTAGGAGCAATGGCTGCCTTGCTGAAAGACGCTATCAAACCTAATTTAGTGCAAACTATCGAAGGAAATCCAGCCATTATTCACGGAGGGCCTTTTGCGAGTATTGCGCAAGGAACCAATTCAGTGATTGCTACCAAAATGGGATTGTCTTTGGGTGACTATGTGGTTACCGAGGCGGGTTTTGGTGCCGATTTGGGAGCCGAGAAATTTTTGCATATCAAATGTGAACAATCCGGATTGCGACCTGATGCAGTGGTTTTGGTTGCCACACTAAAAGCCATCAAGCATCACGCAGGTTTGACAGCAGAAGAGTGCAAAGAACCCAACGTTAACGCCATAAAAAAAGGCTTTTGTAATTTAGAAAAGCACATAGAGAATATTCAAAAATTTGGTTTGCAACCAGTGGTTTGTATCAATGCTTTTCCAGCGGATACACAAGAAGAATATGACGTATTGATTGAGTTGTGTGCTCAAAAAGGTGTAAAAGCAGTTGTCAGCACAGCATTTGCTGATGGAGGCAAAGGAGCCGAAAAACTGGCTCAAGCGATTGTAGAGCAAGTAGCTACTGCAAGTGCCAATTACCAACCATTGTATGCAAGCACAGCATCTATTGAATCGAAAATTGAAACGATTGCCACGACAATTTATGGTGCAGATGAGGTCGTTTATTCGGCTTTGGCCAAAAAACAATTGCAAAGCATTAAGGAATTAGGCTTTGAGCATTTTTCAATTTGTATGGTCAAAACGCCTGCTAGCTTTTCTGATGATGAAAAAATGATTGGTAGACCCACTGGTTTTACTGTTACTGTACGTGAATTTGAATTTGCCAGTGGCGCTGGTTTTATTATTCCATTGCTAGGTGATGTGATGCGTATGCCGGGCTTACCTAAACTCCCGAATGCTACCCGAATTGATATTGATGATAATGGCGTGATTTCGGGATTGTCATAAACAATATGATACAAATATGCCATCTCGTGAGATGGCATATTCTTTTAGTTTTGTAATAACAATTGATTGTTTTACTTCACTTCTTTAGACAAGCGAATGTTGAGTGCTTTAATTTGTTGTGCGGCAATTTTAGCAATTTCTGTGGCTCCTTTTATAGATAAATGCGTATTGTCATCGATTCCTTTTGGGATATAGCTATTTTCTCCCGGGGCAAAGTGCAGATGTAATTCTTTTGATTTTTCTACTCCATAGGCTTCTTCCAAAAGTTCCGTGTAGTATTGCATATCGATAAAAGGCACTTTGTACTCTTGAGCAACTAATCTCATTTCTTGAGTGTAATCGCCGTGAGAGTCAATTAAAACGCCTTGTTCGTTGAAGGTTCTTCGGGTTATGGAAGAGAATAGGATAGGAGTGGCTCCTTTTTTTCTGGTTTCTTCTACAAAGCGAATCAGATTGTGTCGGTAGCTTGTGTGTGGATTGGTATAACGAGTTGGGTCGGTGACTTTGCCATCGTTATGACCAAATTGGATAAATACATAATCTCCTTTTTTTAAGGAATTATAAACTGCATCCCATAATTTTAAATCAATAAAACTGCGCGTGCTTCTGCCATTAACTGCGCGGTTGTCTATCACCACATTGTCTGAAAAAAAAGACGGTAGCATTTGTCCCCATCCTCTTTCGGGGTTTTGTTCTGGTGCGACTTTGTTGGCCATAGTTGAATCGCCAATGGTGTAAATGGTCGTTTTTTGTGCCCAACCGCTTAGGGTGATGCAGACAATTAGTAGGAAGTACTTTTTCATTTTATTGTTATTTTACAGAGGTTGGTATACTGGCTTTTTCTCCAATAGTGACTTCGTTCAGCACAACATTTTCAGCGTTTTGGGATGAAATGCCGTTTTTAGCCCATTGGATATGAATGTTATTAAAGAAAATATCTTTTATTTTTAAATCAGGATAACCTTGAATCACTATGCCAGTTTGTGTGGCTTTGTTGCAAAGGATATTCGAAAAATTGATGTTGCTAATGCTTGAAGCAAAGCCACTGCCTTCGCCGTGGTAGTTGGAGGTAATGTACAGAGCGTCTTCTACTTCGCCGAGTTGTAGATTGTTTACAAATACATCTTTGATATAGCCGCCACGGTCGGCATTGGTTTTTAGGTAAATGCCTCTTTTGAGGTAGCCAGTTGTCTTGCAATTTTCTACAAAAATGTTTTGAATTCCAGCCGACATCTCGCTGCCCAACACTACTCCGTGCAAGCCTTTAAAGTTGCAATTTCGGATGACAATGTTTTGGCTTGGGGTGGCACTATTGGCTCTTCCTTCGTGGTCTCTTCCTGATTTTATGGCAATATTATCATCGGCATTATCAAAAGAAATGTTTTCGATTAGGACGTCGCTGGAATATTCGGGGTCGATGCCGTCGTTATTGTTATTGAATGCTTTATATTTTAAACCACGTACCGTAATGCTTTTGCTTTTTAGTAGATGTAAGCACCAAAACGGGGCATCTTCGATTTGAACATTTTCGATAAGTATATTTTTGGAGTCGATGAATTGAATGAGTTGTGGTCGTAGGTAATGTCCTTCTCCAAAAACTCGGTCTTTGATTGGAACATTTTGATGATTCATTTCTCTACTCAAAAGTTGGTCTTTCTTTTCGAGCGGTTTCCATTTTATCCAAGTGTTTTTGGCTTCTCCATCGATAGTACCGTTGCCGGTGATGGCAATATTTTCTAGGCCAATGCCATAAATCAATGGACTGTAATTGTATAGCATCGTGCCTTCCCAACTGGTTAACACCAGCGGATAATCTTTTGGATTAGAGCCAAATCGGATTTTGGCACCGTCTTCTAAATGCAAGCGAACATTGCTCACAAAATGAAGCGGTCCTTGTAAAGTATAGACACCTTTTGGGACAAGGATTGTTCCGCCGTTTTTCTTTTTACAAAGCGCCATTGCTTTATCAAAAGCGGGCTTTGCATTGCTTATCGAATCTCCTTTGGCTCCTAATTCGGTTACTTTTATGGTGAATGAAGGAATGTTGGGTAACACGATACGATTTAGGATAGCATTGATTTTTTCTGTGGGGAAAGGTGCGTTTTGTGCCCAACTACTTAGGCTGATGCAGACAAAGAATAACAGGTATTTTTTCATTTTTGGTGGCATTTATTATTTTGTTTTAAAGACTGAAACCAAGAGTACAATTTCTTAGCTGCTAGCCCCGATTGCTTCGTCAGTTCGCTATCGCTTGGGTGGAACGGATAGCGGGACTTTGTTTCTTGAAACGCCCCTTGTTGCTGCTCCTAAAAATTAATTACTTAGCAGTTACATACCAATCTTTGATTTTGTCACTAAGAATTGTTTCGATGGTGTACTTTTTAGCTTCATTTTTGGTGAGTTGATGCGACCAAGGGACTCTTTTTTGGGATTGAAAGCCTAGGCCGGAACAGTTGTATTCGGCATAAAAGCTTGTTGTTTCGGCTTCAGGTTTTGACCAATTGTGCCATCCTTGTGGCAGAATATGGGCAGCCATCGTGCAATCGATGAAAACGGTTTTCGCATAGATGCGCCAAGGTCTGCCCAAATAAACTTCTTTGACACTAGCGTCTGCGGTGAGTTTGCAGTTCTTGAAAACGTAGCCAAAAGTGCTGTCCTGAGGCGTTGAAGCTGCGGTGATATAGGAATCTTTTTTGCTGTGCAGCGTGCAGTTTTCGAACAAAACCGTGGCATCTCCAAAAATAAAATCGGTGGTGCCCTCTATGTAGCAATTTTTGAAATAGTTTTTGGTTCCCTCGCCTGAGGTGTAGAGCGTGTCTTGGTTGCCTAAGAGTTTGCAGTTTTCAATTTTTACCCGATTGGCGTTGACATTGAGCGCAACTGCTTGTCCGACTTCACCCGCGCTGTTTTCGATGGTTAAATTCTGTGCGATAAAATCGTTTCCTTCTACCAAAACGGTGTAGGTGTGGAAGGTACTGTTTCGTCCTATATTCATTTTTTTGAAGTGGTCGTCAAAAGTGATAATGGTGTTTTCTTTGCTTTCGCCAATGAGGGAAATTTTGGTGTTCCAAGCGTGGACTTTTACTTTTTCGTAGTATTTTCCGTTTTTGATGTAGATTACAATGCGTTGGTCGGGATAGGAACGAGCTGCATTTATGGCATCTTGAATCTTGGTGAAATTGCCAGAACCGTTAGCATCAACCACAAAATAATTCTCATTGGTTAGTGGTTGTTGGTCTTTTTTTTTTGGTTCCTCTGTTTGGATTTTTTTTAACCAATTGGGATATTTTTTTAGCACTTCTTTGGGTTCGTTCGTGTACCAAGCGTAACCGTTTCGTCTTTCGGAACCAATTTCTTCTAATGTTTTTTTCTTGATGCCATCTCGGTCACAAAAGAAAGGTTCGTTTGTGTCAAGTTCCATAAATCGAGCCCAAATTGGCTCGGCATTTTCTGTGGCAATCATTTTTTTATCGGTGATTTTTCCAGCTTCATTTAGGATTCGCTCTTCTTTTAAGTTGGTTATTTTGGTGGTTTCAAACCAAGTTACGGCACTTTTTACGGCTTGAATGATTTCAGTTGACGGGTTCTCGATAGACATCAATAGCAAGACAATTTTTGCCGATTCTTTTCCGCTCAACGAAGGCAATTCGTAGGCTCTGGCTTTTGCAGGAAGCAAAGTCACTTCGTCGTGTTGTGCGCACCAAGCGGTTAAGGTATTGTTTTGTTTGTATTGTGTTTTTAGGATGCAATCAATGCCTTTGTCGAAGGCAACTTTGATTTGATTGACCAAAGTATCTGAGGGTTTTATGGCAAAATAATCGCTTTTGTCTTTCAATTCTTTGAACATAAAAAGTAGATTGGCCATTGCATCATCATTGAAAGTGATATGGGTGTAATAGCCTTTTTTCTTAGGGAAAAACTGAGGCCAACCACCATTCGCGTATTGTGCTTTGAGCAAGTAATCTAGACCCAATAAAAAGGCTTTTTGATAGCGTTCGTCTGGATTTTGGCGATACATTTTGGATAAAAACACCATCTCTTGGTAAGTCGCTCCATTGTCAATAGTGATTTCGTCGGTACTGTCTTTTTCAGCGAGCAGCTTTTTTTTCTCGGTTTCGCTTATGCTTTTTTGCATTTGTATGTTTTTAGGCCAACCACCAATGTTGCGTTGGTACAACAAAACATTCTCGGCAATGGCTTTGGCTTCAGGGCTGCTAAACCAAGAGCCTTCTTTCATTTCGGTAATGGCTTTCCAGCTTTTATTCAAGACTTGCGCGTAGGATAAACTTCCGACGCAGATACATAAAACAAGAATTATTTTCTTCATTTTTTGTGCTTTATTTTGTTACTCTAAACCAATCGATGACTACATTTCCAGCATCGTTGGTCGTTTCGTTTCGTAGGGCTAAAAAGCCAATTTTTGCGCCAATCCATTTTCCTTCTTTGGCACTAAAAGCCGTTCCGATTGGCAGGAATTTTTGATTGTCTTCACTATAATAAAAATGGCATTGTCCACCAGCGGCTATTTGTACTCTTAAGTAACAGGTGTTGCTTTGTAGGGCGATGCTTTGGCTTTCTTTTTCGATTCCTTTTTTGTCTGCGCTTAGGCAAGTCACTTGAGATAACCAATAGTTGTTGCCAAGTTTTTTCATTTTGAGATAACTGTAATCCAATCCCATTACGAGTAAGCCTGTTTGTTCTTCGTCGGCTCGTGCATTGAAGGTGATTTTGGTTGTGATGGTCGCTTTTTCGGCGGGAATTTTTTGCAGTAACAAATTCCCAATATCGAATAAATTAGTACTGTTTTTGGGTTTAGTTTGACAAAACAAGGTGTAATAGCCTAGAGTAGAAGGGAAGCCCCAACTTACTTTTGGATTGGCGTGCCATTGCCATTGTAATCCTAGTTTTGGTTCGCTGAACTCGTCACTTTCTGTGGGAGTTTGTGTTGGGAATGATTTTCCAATATTTGGTTTTTTGAAAATACTCACGGGTTCTCCAATGCCGTTTCCATTGGTATCGGTTCCTATTATTGGCCAGTCGTTTTTCCAAATAATTGGTTGTAAATGCACGATTCTTCCATAAGCTCCTTTATCCTGAAAATGGAAAAACCAATCTTCTCCTTTTTGTGTTTGTACCCACGCACCTTGATGAGGCCCATTGATTTTTGAGTTGCCTTGTTCAAGTACTACTTTTTTTTCATAAGGTCCGTATACGTTTTTGGACCTTAATACCAATTGCCAACCCGTAGCCACACCTCCTGCAGGAGCAAAGATGTAATAGTATCCGTTGCGTTTGTAGAATTTTGGACCTTCAACAGTAGTGTCATTTGGGTGACCGTCAAACAAAATGACATCATCATTGTTGGCCAAAGTTCCTTCTGCATTGAGTGTGCAAAGTGCCAAAATACTTTTGATACCCGCACGACTACCGGCAAAAGCATAGGTGAGGTATACTTTTCCATCTTCATCCCAAAGCGGACTCGGGTCAATTAATCCTTTTCCTTCTTTGACTATGACAGGAGCAGACCAAGCCTGTTTTGGATCTTTGGTTTTGACCATATAAATACCATAATCGGGGTCTGGATAGTAAATATAAAATTCATTATTGTGAAACCGAATACAAGGTGCCCATACACCATTACCGTGTTGCGGTTGGTCATACACCTCAAAAGGCGGTTGTTTTTGAAGGGCGTAATTTATAATACTCCAGTTAATCATATCCTTTGAATGCAGAATTGGCAAACCCGGAATACAGTTAAATGAAGATGCCGTCATATAGTAATCCTCATTGACCCTAATGACATCAGGATCTGAATAGTCGCTGTGGAGTATCGGATTTTGATAGTTTCCATTGCCCATATCGGCCACCCAAACTTGCGATTGGAAGCCGTTTTCTATTTCTTGCGCTCTTAATACAGAAACGCTTAAAATGAGGAATAAGAAACAGATTTTGAGGTTCATTGTTTATCGGTTTAATTCTAAGGCAGCAAGAATAAAGGGGCCGGTTGCTTTTGGATCGTTGTCTTTTTTCTTTTCGTTTACATAGTACTCAAACGAGCCATCTCGATAGGGATTTCCGCCAAGTCCAGCCACAGCACAGGCTTGAGTAATAATCACTTCGCCATTAGTGCCTATTTTAATCAATTGTTGGGTCATACCATCAAAGGCTTTCTGAGCAATTTTTTTATATTTTTTAGGTAAGTATCCTTTGTTGGCTCCTTTGGCAAAAGCATAAGCAAACATAGCCGTTCCTGAGGCTTCTAAATAATTTCCACCAACTGCACCTTTGTCGGTTACTTGGTACCAAAGTCCAGAGCCATCTTGAAAGGGAGTTAATGCTGTAGCCAATTGGTTCAAATAGTTGACTAATTCTTTGTGTTTTGGATGATTTTTGGGCATATAATCTAAGACATCAACCAAGGCCATAGCATACCAACCCAAAGAGCGAGACCAGAAATTTGGGGACGTTCCAGTCGTTTTGTTGGCCCAAGGCATTTGTTTGCTTTCGTCCCAACCGTGATACAACAGTCCAGTTTTAGGATCGCGATCATTTTTTTGAATGAGTTCAAATTGTTTGGCGATATCGTCTAGACTTTTTCCATCTTCAAAGGTCATAGTGTATTGTGCATAGAAAGGCTCTCCCATATATAATCCGTCCAACCACATTTGGTTAGGATATATTTTTTTGTGCCAAAATCCACCACTAGCAGTTCTAGGTTGTTCCTCGATTTGTTTTCTGAGCGTTTGCAATGCTTTTAGATATTTTTCCTCTTTGGTTTTAGCATAAATATCAAACAATAATCTACCGGCAACCACCATATCAATATTGTACGAATCGAATTTGTAGCTATTGATAGTTCCATCGTTTTGGATGAGTTTGTCTACATACGATTTTATGTATTCGGTGTATTTTGGGTTAGGATGTTTTTTATTCAATTCTTCCATTGCAGTCAACACCAATCCGTGAACATAATCCCATTTTGGAGAAGTCGCGTGATCGATCATATACGATTCTTTGTGTTGTAACATTACGGTTTCGGCCATACGTTCTGACCATTTTAGTTTTTTGGATATGGTTTGTGCATTAAGGATACTGCCTCCAAATACTACTAGAAGAACTGCAATAAGCGAGTTGAAGCTATTTTTTTTCATAATTTTTTTGCTCTTTACAGTTAAATTTTGCCTTTTTTGTTGAGTTCGTTTAGTTTTTCATCCAAGTATTTTAGGAAGGCTTCTTTATTTTTAATTCCGTCTTTTTCTTGTTCCCAAGCGCCTAAAAAGTAAAATGTTACGGCTTGTGTTGAAGGTTTAAAAACTAAAAGATGATCGAATTCTGCACTTACTTCAGCCTCTATTGTATTCACTTCGTAAAAAATGGCCATACCAAGTTGGTCTGGAATAAGCGACTGCGCACCATAAGTAGCGAGGTACGCCCATTTTTTGTTTTGGCTCACTTTTTTGAAGACTTCTGTGTTTTTTTGTTTTACAATTCCAGTACAAATACCACTAATTGCTTTAGAGGCTTGGATGGTATGTTGGGTATGGCGTTGGTTTGGAGTAATCGTTAACTGAGAGGTAAAATCAATTTTTTCTCCCGCTGTTTTCCAACCGTAATATTGGATAGTTACGCCCGAAGATTTGGATTTGTTTTCTACTTTCGCTAGGGTAGAATCTACTTCATAAAAATGTAATCTTTCGTTGTTTAGGTAGCGATCTATGGAGCCAATTCCAATTCCTTTTCCAGCTTTCAGGATGTCGGCACCCCAATCGCTCATTTCGTGATAGGAGTCAAAACCATCCTGACCGACTTGTGGCAAAACGATTTCGTCGGTTTTTTTTCCAAAAATATCAATGGCATTTCTCCAATCTAGGTACAAACGGTAGCCAATTTTGTTGCTTTCCCAGCCTGGACCTTCGTAGCGAATATCAAACGAATGATCAGTATGTTCTGGAGCCAGTTTTAATTTTTGAACATTTTTGAACGTACCACCGATGTATTTTCTCCCTTCCCATTTTCCGCCTTCTTTCACAGAAATTTCAGCGTAGGTTTTGGCTTTTTTATTTGAAGTTTGGGCATTGGCTTGGTAGATTCCCGTGAGGGCTAAACAAGCTAGTAGCTTTAGTGTTTTCATTTATTCTTGTTTTAGTATTTTATCTAGAAAATGGGTTGTAAAAGTTACGGTTTTTTCGAACCACGGATTGAAAAACCAGAAAGAATGTGGCGAATTTTCGAAAGTTTTTATCTCACTGTAAATTCCATATTGGTTTAAAATACGAATCATATCATCTCTTCCAGCGTGAAATCGATTCCATTGGCTATTCACGAAAAGAATAGGAGGTGTGTTTTTGTTGGTGTGGGTAAGTGCCGAGGCAGCCATCCAATTTTTAGGATTTTCTTCATAAGTTCCTCCCAACCATTCGGCTGCGATTTTTCCTTCTTCTGATTCTGGATGATGAAAAGCTAGAATGCCATCTAAATCAACAATGGCTTGTATTTCGTTTGGTATAGTAGTACCAAGTAAAGCAGCCATTTGTCCTCCTGATGAGCAACCTAAAATGGCTATTTTATTTGGATTACTATTGAAACGAGAGGCATTTTTGATAATGAAAGCAATAGCTTCTTTTACATCATTGTAGCCAGCAGGATAGTGTGCTTCTGGGGATAATCGATATTCAATGGCAAAACAATTGTATTCTTTTGCAGCAATTGCGGTTGCCAAGGTTTCCATCTGAGATTTATCTCCTGATTTCCATCCACCACCGTGTAATAGAATAACAGCGGGAAGCTTTTTTTGGGATTGGAACAAATAGGCATCAAGATGAAGATCGCGAGTTGCTGTTTGTTGATATATGATTTGTTTTTCGGATTTTATATTTTCATTGTGCAAGGTTTTGGCAATGCTAATGAAAGGGAATTTCTTTATTTCTTTTTGATACGTACTCGAGATCGTGTAGGAGGTATCCTTTGGGAAAGGCGTTTGTGCTCCTAGTAGGAAGGGAAGAAAAACGAATAGTATAAAAAAGTTCATTCTCATAAATAGATTAAATTTTGGTAAATTTCATTGATAGTATATTTAAAATCAATTGAATGAATTTAAAAAGGAGTTTGACAAAATTTATCAAACTCCTGAATAACTAATACAAATTACTTTTATAAATATGATTATAAATAAGCTGGATTTTGTGGAAAGGCTTTATTTTGATTTAGATCGAGCGCCTCTTGAGGTATCGGTCTTAAAATTTTCTTTTCACCACCTGTTCCGTTAAAGTTTTCTGCTTTAATGGAATAATTATATAAAGAGGCTCTTTCAATTAGTTTGCCTGTGCGTTTTAAGTCAAACCAACGATTATATTCTCCTAACATTTCTCTTGCTCTTTCGTCTAAAATGTAATCAATAGTAAAATCACTAGTAGTTGCATTAGCTACGCCAGCTCTTTTTCTAACTTCATTTAAGCGGGCTAAACCAGTTGCCAAATCTCCTTTTTTGAAGTAAGCTTCGGCAGCTATTAAATAGGTATCACCTAAACGAGATACTATAAAATCTCGTGTACTAGTTCTTGGAGTAGAGGCACTTGTTGCAAAGGGAGCTTTTGGATCATCAAACTTTCGGACAGGGATTGTTTGATAATCACTATTTAATCCTGCCGCTGCTCCATAAGTTCCGTATGGGTGAATAACAGTTTTTGGATTGGCTAATTTATAGGCTGCTAATTCAGTAGCAGTCACCCATTTTGGTGCGTAATAGTGCGATTTTACTAAGCCTGTTTTATCGGTTTTATCATAAAAATCATAATATCTTGTATAGGTTTCAAACATAAATGTACCTTCCCATCTTGTGTCTCCTTTTTCGAAAAGACCTATTGCGTGATTAGTTGGTAATAAATTGTAGGATCTATATGGAGCTTTCCCTGCAACTTCTGAACCTCCTAAGTAGGAACTGAAATAACTTGCTTGTGCATTCCCTAATGTTTGAGGATTAAAACTCACGGAAGAAGCATCAAATTGCACTGAGAACAGCACTTCTTTATTTAGATCATTGCCAGGTAGCCATAAATCTCCATATTTAATAGTGAGTAGTTGCCCAGCAATGGCAGCATCAGCGTAAGAAGCCGCAGTAGCAAAATCAGTAGCTTTTCCAAAGGATTCATATCCTCTTGTCAAATATACTTTTGCTAACAAATCTTGTGCAGCTCTTTTGGTAACTCTACCTGTATACGTTCCAGTTGGTAAAAAGTTCAAGCTTTCTTCTAAGTCTTTTATAATAAATGCATACACTTCTTCTGCCGTATTTCTATCGAAAGAAAGCTGTGGAGTTGGAAGGTAATCTTTAATTATACTTACACCTCCATAGGTTTGTACTAATAAGAAATAAGCATTAGCTCTCAAAAATTTCACTTCACCAATTCTAGAATTCAAACTAGTAGTTTTTTCTGTTTTATCGCTATAATATATTGCTGTGTTAGCTCTTTGAATAGCTTTATAACATTCATTATACAAGTAACCTACATTAGGAGATGATGGGGTTAAAAGTGTGTATTGACTTACTCCAGGTGGTTCGACATTTCTACCCTGAGCATACAAATCAGTACCAGCAACAAAAAGCCAAGGTTCATTTCCATAGATTTCTCTTAATTGAGAATAATTAGCATTTATTAATGATTCGAAACCAGAAGCTGTTGTGTACACTGCTTCTGTTTCGGGATTAGATAAGTTTTCTTCTTCAAGAAAATCTGAGCATGAAGTTAAGGAAAGCAGACCTATTGATAAGAGGGTTATAATTTTTTTCATTTTTTTCATTTTTAGAATTTGATACTCATTCCCAATTGATATGTTATAGAAGCTACACGGCCTACACCAAAACTGGCACTAGCCCATTCAGGATCATATCCATCATACTTAGTGAATACAAACGGATTCAAAACGTTTACATACAAACGGAGGTATTTTAGTTTTAATTTTTCTATTACTTGAGGAGTAAAAGTGTATCCTAGAGCTATATTTTTAATTTTTACAAATGATGCATCTTTATAGTATCCAACGCCATCATTTATCCAATAAGTTCCGGGATTTTGAGCCTGAGGGTAACTATTTGTGTATTGAGCTGGTAAACCGGCATCATTGGCAGGTACGTACCAATCAATGTCTAGTTTTTGGCGTCCTCTATCATTTACATCTGTAAAATTTCTGTGAAATGGACTGAACGCTAATACACCTTGACTAGTTATTGCTGTTGCAGCTAAGTCAAAGTTACCTACTTTTAATTTGGTAGATAGACTTCCTGTCCAATCTGGATTATTGTTGCCAAGAATTTGTCGGTCGGCAGTTGTGATTTTACCATCTTTATTATAATCTTCCACTTTTGCTTGCCCTTCTTTTTGTCCAAACGATGCTGCTTCCGCTGTTTCATTTGCTTGCCAAACTCCAGTAAACTTGTAGTTGTACAATGCATCTATAGATTCTCCAATAAATAAATTATTCCCTACATCATCTGAGATTTTGTCATAAATTGAAATAATTTTGTTGGTATTTTTTGTAAATACAAAGGTAGTTTCCCATTTTACAAAGTCTGTATCAATGTTTTTTGTAGTTAACATAACTTCAATTCCTTTGTTACTCACTGAACCAATATTGTTAATATAAGTTGAGAAACCATTTTCAACTACCAATTTTTGTTTTAACAGCAAATCTGTTGATAAACGATCATATACGTCTAGTGTCCCTGTAATTCTGTTTTTTAAGAATCCAAAATCAAGTCCTACATTGAATTCTCTTGTTTTTTCCCAGCCAAGATTTGCATTACTTGGATTACTTTGTACCCATCCATTTGCTGCAACAGCACTAAAATCATAATAGGTTTGTGTATCTAATTGATTAATTGTTGAGTAGGAAGGAATGATATTGTTTCCTGTATAACCATAACTGATTCTTGTTTTTAAGTCAGAAACAATTTCTTGATTTTTCATAAAACTTTCTTGATTAATTCTCCACGCAAAAGCTGCAGATGGGAAAGAACCCCATTTGTTACCTTCTGCAAATTTTGAAGATCCATCCCAACGGTTTGAGATTGTTATTAAATAACGGTCTTTATATCCATAATTAAATCGAGCTGCAAAAGAAGCTAAAGTGTTTTTATCATAATAAGAATCTAAATTGTAGGTAGATTGTTTGCCAGATCCTAGATTGTGAAATCCTGTATCAAAAGGCATATTGCTAGAATAGGCATACGTACCTTCATTTCGTTGCGAATACATACTTTGTAATCCTAAAAAATTAAATTTGTGACCACTTTCTAATTCATAATCAATATTGAATTGATTGTCCCAAGTATAATTGAATCGTTCTTTTTGAGTAATATCTGCTGAGGGTAGGTTGTTGTTAGAAACTCCTGTGTTTGTTAATGCGCCCCAAGCTCTACCTTGTTTTGAATTATCGAATCCTGCAGAATAGGTCGTCTTAAAGGTTAACCAACTAATAGGTTTGTATTCAAAAAATAAACTACCAATAGTGTTCCAAGCATTTACTGAATTTACAGTATTTGCAATCTCTAATAATGGATTATAAGTACTGGTTTTGTTAATTAAAAAAGCACCAGTAGCATCAGTCAATTTTCCTGGTAAAGGAAAAAGATTTCCATTTAGATCGTAAGGAGTGTAAAAAGGACTTAATCGAAAAGCTTCCTGCATAGCTAATGCACTCCCTAATTCTTGTTCTGTTCTTGCAATAGTTAAGTTCACTCCAGTGCTAAATTTGTCATTGATTTTGTGATTTAGCCCTAATTTGAAAGTGTATTTGTCTAAGCTTTCATTTTCGATATTTCCAGTTTCACTTTGAATACCTAAACCTAAGTTATAGGATAGTCCACCATCTGTTCTACCTGAAATAGCTAAATAATTATTTTGTTGAATTCCGCTTTTTAATACAGCATCATACCAGTCAAATGTTTCATTATTAGCTACTCTTTGAGCTAAAAGACTGTTTTGTGTACCAAGAACTGCGGTTGCTAAAGTAGCTGCTGTAACAGTTCCTGTAACTGGATCCACTTTTGCAGTAGGTAAGTAGGCTGATTGATGATACGCCCACCATTTTTGACCACTCATCATTTTAGGAAGTCTAGCTACCTCTTTTCCACCCACATAAGTATCAAAAGAAACGGTCATACTCGATTTAACTGTTCCTCCACCTTTTGTAGTTACGATCACAACACCGTTTGAACCTCTAGAACCATAGATCGCTGTTGAAGAAGCATCCTTTAAAACATCAATTCTAGCAATGTCTTGAGGATTTAGAAAATCAATTCCGTCAGTAGGTACACCATCAACTACATATAATGGTTTTGAATCTGGGTTAATAGAGTTCTTCCCTCTAATCACTACACTGAATGGGTCTCCAACTCTTCCTGTTGATGTGGTAACTTGGACGCCAGCCACAGCTCCTTGCATAGCTTCAACAACATTAGTTGTGTTTCTTTCTGTAATAGTGGCCGCATCTAGAGTACCAACTGAACCAGTTAGGTCTTTTTTCTTTACCTTGCCATATCCAACAACTACAACTTCTTTTAAGGCTTGCTCTTCTGATTGCAGTACAACATTGATTGTGCTTCCAGTAATTTTTATTGTTCTAGATAGATGACCCACATAACTAATGGTAATGTACGCATTTGAACTACTTACTTTTATGGCAAATTTTCCATCAAAATCAGTTGAACTGGAGTTGTTTGTGCCTTTTTCAATGATATTTGCTCCAGGGATTGGAAGACCTGTGTTGTCGGTAATTTTACCAGTGATAGTAGTCAAACTTTGTGCATAAGTTTCATTTGCTAAGAGTAAACAGAGCAAAAACGAAAACAACCAAAGTGGATGTAGTTTTTTACTTGAAAAGTGGTTCAATTTCATAGTTTAAAAATGTTAATAGTTAGTTTTTTTGGTTTCTCTTACACTAAAAAAATTTCTTTTCTTTTTTCGAAATCGATTGAGATGTTTTTGTAAAAAAAAACAATTCTGTAGGATTTGAAAAACTTATTAATCAGGATTGATTTAAAAAGAAATCATAAATGTAATCGATTGCACAAATCTAGTATTATTTTTGACATAAACAAAAAAAAGCACTTAAAAAAACAGTGTTTAAAAATAAATATACTATTTATTATCATATTCATACATTATTTGTTTTTTAACTTCTTTTTATTCAATGTTTTTTATTTAAATCAAGTGTGGATAATAGTATTTTAAAAATATTGTAATCGATAACAATATCTTTATTGATTGTAATTCTGTTACTTGGACCCTAATTGAAGAAGCAAAGGAAGTGCTAAGTATTTGGTGTATAGCGAAAAAAAAGAACGAGGCATACTTTATGGTATGCCTCGTTCTTGAGTTGCTATTTATTTAAAGGATTAGCGCCAACGAGGGGCACCAATTTTTGAATCTATTAAGGTTTGATTCTTAAGTTTGAAATTACCAGTGGCTGCATTTTCAAATTGGGGATCTAAGGTGGTGTGAGTCCCAGAATTATCAAATTTTATTGGAGAGGCTGCAGTAGTGAAAAGTGCTGCAGCATTGAAATAATTGTTTTTAGAGAAAGTAGGTACTGTTGTTCCCGTCTGATTAGAATAGGTAGCTGTGGTTTGTGCAAATAGGGTATTGCTAACTGATAATACATTAGTTACAAAACGTACATACAGAATTCTATTTCCTGCAGCATTACATACATTGTATAGGGTACAGCTGTCGATGTTCACTTTTGTTGTCAATCCAGTTCCTGAAAGACCTGATGCGGCATCAATACGAATAAAGTCTCTAGTTGGTGCACAATTATTGAATGTACTGTTTTTAATGTTTAAGTCGCTAATATGAGTAGTTCTGAAATCAATAAAATCACCACTGTTAGTTACAATGTTAGTTACTATACAGTTGTCAATGGTAATCGAAGGAACCTTTGCGCTGGCTACATTACCTCCTAATAAGGAACGATCAAAGTCATGAATGTCACATCCACTAATTAGCAATGCGCCATATGTAGTGCTAGCTGAATTGAATCTGATGGCGTCTGTTAATGTTTTATCGCCATTCATATCCAAGTCCAACAAAGTAATATCTGCAGCGCCACTTGTTACTAAGAAATTCACATGCAATAATGGTTTGTTAAAGCTATACAACCCTCTGATAGTTATTGGTTTGTTGATTGTAATCGTTCCTGAAAAAGCTTTATAGTCTCCGGGAGCTAAAACAAGAATTGCACCTGAAGCCGCATTAGTTATTTTATCATTTAAATTGTCTTCTGGCTTAATAAGTATTCCATTTCCGATATCAATTCCTGTTTTGAAGGTCGTGTTTCCACGTTTCTTCGTGTTGTTGAATAAATCGGCAGTGTATTGCGTTTCACCAGTCAGACCAGTAATTACAGCTACTCCTTTTGTTTTTTCTTCTGCTGTTAAGTTGCGTTGTATTGCTCCAGGATTTAAGGTAATATGGGTTACAGTACTATTAGCCACCCATCTCAAAGTAGCTTGTTTAGCTTCAATTTCGGCTTCTATTATGGGTAAAAATAATTGTTCAGATAATGTTTTGGCTGTAGTTATGGACCATTTTGAATCTTCAAGTCCTGTTGCGCTAATTCCTTTTACTCTTATTGAGTAGGTAGTTTCTCCTTCAAGAGCTACCTGAACAGGAAGTTCTTTGGCGGTTACTTTTACTGTTTTAAAAATAGTTTTGAATTCGGTATCATCGGCACTAAATTCGACTACATAATAATCGATTGCTTCACTGGTTGTCCAGTTAAGTTCTACCGTAGTTTGATTTTTTACCTTAGCTGTTAATCCAATAGGAGAAAAGGCTCTGTCGGTTACTAAACTGTCAATTAATTCTTCGTTATAGCTTTCGCAACTGCTTGTCATTAGCGCTAGAAAGAAGAAAGACAGTAAGCCTTTTAGGATATGTTTTGTTTTCATGGTCATTGATAGCTTAAATTATTATTTTACTTTTTAGAAGACTAATAGCCATAATCATTGGTCAATTTGCCATTACTTCCATCGATAAACACTTGCCATATTGGCCAAAATTGTCGGTTATCTGGATTAACGCCTTCTTTGTACAAAGAGTTGAGTTTAGCGTCATCAAGTTTGGTCCATGCAAATGAGGTATAATCAACTCCAGGATTCGTTACTTCGCCTCTGTTTAAACCATAAATCGTTAGAGTCACATTGTCTGTTCCAAGTTTAAAATATAAAGTGCTCGGTACATCGGCATATTCTGCAGTACGTGCTTTTAGGTTGGCCATTTTTACTTTGGCTTCGTCTAATTTTGCTTTTAGTAAATTCCAACGAATCAATGCTTGTTTGCGTTCCATTTCGCCAGTAAATTCAAATTTATGTTCTTCTACAATTGCGTTGAACATGGTAGTTTTTGAGTTTAAAGCATTTACATAATTATCTACTTTTTGAGCATGCACTGCTGGAGCAAAGGCTCTTCTACGAATTTCTTTCAAATAAGGTGCAGCAGCAGCTGGTCCTTCTAATTCGTTAGCGGTTTCGGCAGCCATTAAAAGTATTTCGGCATAACGCATATACATTTTGTTTACGCCATCATCGTTGGTAGAAGTAACAAAACGTTTCATCCATTCGTAACGGTATTTTCCGAAATACCAAGTGTCTAATGCGCCTAATTCTTGTTTAGCAATGCCGTTTACTGCAGCTCCATATTTGTAAGGAACACAAGTAACATTTCTTCTGCTATCCGCTTGGTCATAGTCATAAAACACATGAGGAAGTGGTCCTGCAGCGCCTCCACGATTGCTTCCGTTGGCATGAAATTGGTCATTGGTGGTATGTCTAACAGCGAAAGTAAACAACATTCTACCTCTACCATCTGCAAAAGGAAGTTCCCAAAGCGATTCACCACCAGCGGCAATGTTTTCTTGATTGTAGTTTTTCCATAGGGTTTCGAAAGAAGATTCCAAACGAGCGGAACCACTACTAATTACTGAACGGCATTCATCTAAGGCCAGTTTGTACATTTTTTCAACAGAAAGTTCAGCATCCTTACTTCTTCTAATTCCGTCAGGGTATTGTTGAAAGCCGCTTGCAGCAAGAGCCAATCTAGCTCTAAGTCCTTTTACAAAAGCTTTGTTTACTCTTTCAACAGTAGTAGTATTAGAGCTTTGATTTGGCCAAGGAACTAAAGTAGCTGCTTCTTCTAAATCTTTTAATAGTTGTTTGTAGATTTCATCACGATTGGTTTTAGCCAAATAAATAGTTTGCGAATTAATCGGTTCAAAACGAGCTGGAACGTCTCCCCAAGTTTTTAGTAAATCAGCATAATAAATGGCTCTTAGTGTTAATGATTCTCCTAAAAGATATCCCAAATCAGTTCCTGGCTCTGGTTTTCCAAAATTTCTCAATCCACGAATACAAATATTAGCTCTTTCTATTCCAGAATACATCATTGCCCAAACATTGTTGGTTGTATTCATTTGGGTATTGGTGGGTTTGGCATCGTACACACACAAATCGGCATTATCCCCAGCAGTTTGTGAGGTGTTGTACCATTCGGTGTCAGTATTCAATCCGTACCAAGGTAAAAAACGTCCTCGATAAGAGTTGGTTTCTGCAAAAGGTATTTTGATTCCATCCACAGCGCCTTTGGCTAAACCTGCGTTTGAAAAAATTACTGATTCATCTAAGGTTGATTTTGCTGGAGCCTCTAAATAATCATCTCCTATGTCCTGACAAGAAGAAAATAAGCCTGCTATAATTATTCCTGCAATTACTATCTTTTTCATATTGTACTACTTATTAAAATTAAAAATTTAGATTTAAACCAAAAACCACTTGTCTGCTTCGCGGATATGGTGAATAATCTACACCAGGTGTAAGAGGGGTGTTTCTTCTGGTTGAAACTTCAGGATCAAGACCTGAATAATTGGTCCACACAAATACATTGGTAGCTGTAGCGTAGATTCTAAATTTGGTTGCTCCAATTTTATCAGAAACATCTTGAGGAAGTGTGTACCCTAAAGAAAGAGTATTTAATCTCAAGAAAGAACCGTCTTCTATAGCCCAGTCGCTCAATACAAATCTTGACATCATAGGAGACCATAGCGTTGTATTAGCATTCAATGCGGCTAATTCTGTTGGATCGGTTACTAGTTGTCCAGCTGCATTAAGGTTGGTCCATCTTTTGCCATCGGCCATTTCTGAGCTCAAGTTGCGGTATTGACCATTTGGAGTGGCAGTAGTAAATTCAATTTTATTGGCATTGTAAATATCATTTCCAACGCTCCAGTTGAAAGCTGCCGAAAGATCAAAGCCGTAAGCATTGGCGTTGATGACCATACCACCTGTATGTTTTGGATTGGCGTTACCAATGATGGTTAAGTCTTTTGCATTTACAATACCATCTCCATCAATATCTTTTAGTTTCATACTTCCAGGAGCCACAGTTCCTACCACGGTAGAACTGTTTGCTACACCTGTTTTTAAAGTATAAGTAGTTCCATTAAAGTCAAAATCCGAAACTTCATAGCGGCCATCGCTTTTGTAACCGTACATTTGTCCAATAGGTTGTCCTACATTTACAACATAATCATTTCCAATGGCAGTAGATGCCCAGTTGGTTGCTTCACCGAAGTTTTGCATCACCCCAAGGGAGTTGATACGGTTTTTGTTGATTCCGATATTGAATGAAAAATTCAAACCATAATTTTGTTTTTCAAGTGCGATAACATTTAATGAAGCTTCAAAACCAGTGTTTTGAGTTTCACCCATATTTCGGTATTGATAATCATAACCAGTACCAGGAACAGGAAAACGGATTAAAAGATCTTTGGTAATGTTTTTATACATTTCCACCGTTCCACTTAATTTTCCGCTGAATAATTCATAATCAAGACCCACGTTTTGAGTAACCGTAGTTTCCCATTTTAAGTCGGGATTAGCAAGTATTTTTGATGCAGACCAATAGCTGGTTACATTGTTGATCCAAGCAGAGTTTGAAGACTCAAAATTTTGAACAGTTTGCCCTGTTGGAATATTATTGTTTCCAGCTTCACCATAACTTAGTCTTAGTTTAAGAGCATTCAGCCAGTTTACATCTTTCAAAAAGTCCTCTTCAGAAATTTTCCAAGCAATTGCTGCTGCTGGGAAATAACCCCAACGATTGTCGCCTAGGAATTTACTGGAACCATCTGCACGATACGTTGCTGTAAATAAATAACGGTTTTTATAATCATAGTTCACACGACCAAAGAAAGAAAGTAGTTTGTCGTCTGGACTGAAAAAATTAATAACCGATTGAGGTTTTCCTTGCGAAGAAAGGTTTTTAGCACTAGTAAAATCAAAAAACTTAGGAAAACCGTGAATAGTGCTTGCAATTTGACTCGAACGTGAATCAATCATTTCTTCTCCAACTAGCACTTTCAATTTGTGATTTTCACTTAGGATGTTTTTAAAATCATAATTCAATGTGTTGGCATTTCTAAAACGAGTATCCTTGCGTTCACTTATGATAATCGAAGGTAAGCCTTGATTTTCTGCTGCAGGAATGTTGTTTACATAGTAAGTAGAGCGACCATAGAAACGATTGTCAGAATATGTATAATTGTCTAAACCAAAATCAGATTTGAATTGAAGATCTGGAATGATTTTCCAACCAAAACTTCCTAGCATGTTATAATTGGTTCTCTCTTGTTTTCGGTCATTATCAGCTACAGAAACAAAAGGATTCACCAAATAACTCGACAAAGCCTCATCGGTATCATCTGTTGTTAAACCAGGAAGTGGAATAGGAGAGTAGCCCACACTATGACGTAATCTTGCATCGGCAGACGAAACTTCTCTTTGCTCATTTACCCCTCCACCGTTAATTTCAGTGTCTGAATAACGTAGGGTAAACGAAAGGTCAATTTTGTCACTGGCTTTGTTGTTCAAACTCAAGGAAACGTTATTTCTGTTGAAATCGGAACCAACCATAATCGCTTTTTCGTCAAAACGAGCGTAGTTAAAATTGAAATTCACTTTGTCTGAACCTCCGCGAATGCCTAAATCATGACTTTTTACTTCACCCAATCGACCGTAGATTTGCTCCTGCCAATCGTTGCCTTTCATACCGAGGTATTGGTCGTAATCTTGCCATTGTCCAAAATATTTTTCGTAAGAAGGAATATCGTTATCTAATACGGCATATTCATATTGAAGTTTTACGAAATCTTCTGGTTGTAGTACATCTATTTTGTTGGCTAAGCTTTTTACGCCATAAAAGGTATTGTAGTTAACGGTTAACTTTCCGTTTTTTCCTTTTTTAGTGGTAATAATCACTACACCATTCGCACCTCTAGAACCGTAAATGGCAGTTGAAGAAGCGTCTTTTAGAATAGAAATATTATCAATATCCGATGGAGAAACGTCGTTGATGCTGTTTACAGGGAAACCATCTACAATGACAAGTGGAGAACTGTCTTGTGTTAACGAACCCCCTCCACGAATTCTGATTTTGACATCAGCGTCTGGAGAACCTTCTGACGAAGTAATTTGTACCCCAGCAACTCGTCCAGTTAATGTTTCGGCAACATTTGCAATTGGTTGTTTTTTTAAATCAGCACCTGAAATTGAAGAAACAGAACCTGTTAAATCAGATTTTTTAGAAGTACCGTATCCAATAACAATGACTTCTTTTAAGGTTTGTTCTTCTGATTTTAAAGAAACATTAATGGTACTTCCATTTGCTTTTACTTCTTTTTTCTCGAATCCAATGTAGGTGAATACCAAAACAGCATTTGGGCTCGATACTTTGATGGCGTATTTTCCATCAAAATCACTTGAACTTGAGTTAGTAGTTCCTTTTTCAATAACATTGGCTCCAGGAATAGGCAAACCAGTATTGTCGGTTACAATCCCCTTAATAGTCGTGCTTTGAGCAAAACTTTGAATACTCATGAACAAACAGAGTAACAAGAGTAACAACCCATAAGGATGTATTTTTTTACTTGAAAAGTGGTTTAAATTCATAATTTATGTCTTAATAGTTTGTTGTTTATAGTTTATTGTTGTTGTTTTCTTTGATGACTTCACCATTGATTTTGGTTTCGATAAAACGAAGGTTTTCAACATGTTCTAATTGAAATGTTTTGCCTACTTTGTCTATGGTAACATTCTTGAAGAGAATATTTTTTACAGGTGATGTTGCATATCCTTTGGCTAGGATGCCATATTTTCCGCCATCTTTTACTTGTACATTTTCTAAAGTGATATTTTCTACTCTTGGAATAAAGGGGCCTTCATTATCTCCTTTGTACACAGAGTAAAACATATCCACTCTTAGTACCGCTTCTTTGACTTGACCCACTTGTAGGTTTCTCACATGAATGTTTTCGATTAAACCGCCTCGTTTGGCATTGGTTTTTATTCGTATGGCTCGGTCTAAATTGGGGCTATCCATCAAACAGTTTTCTACATATACGTTACTCACTCCTGCTGATATTTCACTTCCAATAGTCACTCCACCATGACCATCATACATTTTACAATTTTGAACGATGATGTTTTCGCTTTTAATGCCTACTCTTCTGCCATCAGCATCTCTTCCTGCTTTGATGGCAATACAATCGTCTCCAGTGTCAAAAATGCAGTTTTTAATCCACACATTTTTTGAATATTCTGGATCGCAGCCATCATTGTTTGGCCCATGACTTCTTACGGTTACGCCATCAACCACAACATTAGTAGATTTGATAGGGTGGATGATCCAAAACGGAGCATTGGTGATGGTTACATCTTGAATCAATGTGTTTTTACATTCAAAAAACTGAATAAAGTTTGGCCTCAAATACCCATTGTTTCCAAAAACTCTTTCTTTTACAGGGATGTTTTTCTCGGCCATATCTACTAAGCGAAATCGATTGAGAGGGTCGTTCTGACTAGGCATTCCTTCTTTCCAACCATATTCGTCTTTGCCACACCAAGACCACCAGTTGTCATTCGCAGCTTGACCGTTCAGTATCCCTTTGCCAGTAACGGCTATATTTGTTTTTTTGTAGGCGTAAATAAGAGGGGAGTAATTCATTAACTCGGTTGCTTCAAATGAAGTATGCACCAGCGGATAGTAATCGTTCGGATCAGTACTGAACAAGATTTCGGCTTTGTCCTCCAAATGTAAATTTACATTGCTTTCTAAATGAATAGGACCTGTGAAGAATTTTCCGTTAGGAACAAGTACTTTGCCTCCACCATTTTTTGAGCAAGCAGCTATGGCTTTTTTGAATGCTTCGGTGCAGTTGAAGGTTCCATTTGCTATGGCACCAAAATCTAAAATATTGTATACTTTGTTTTTGAATTGAGTTGGTTTCATTGATTTAATTACCTTATTCATCTGAATCCAAACTTTATCTGTATTTGTCGCACTATTTTGTGCTTTTGCCAGAAAAGAAAAAGTAAAAATATTGGTCAGCGTGAAAAGTGTAACGATGGAATGTTTGATTTTCATATTAGTTTTGGTTATGCTATTCTATTCAAGTGAAAAGAAAGAATATCAATTATGTAATCGATTACACAAATCTAATATTTTTTTTTATATAAACAAAAAAATGCCATAAAAAAACAAGTAGTAAAAAAAAAGGAATCAATTTTTATCATATTCTTAATGAATAAGAATTAATCCTGCTTTTTCAATACCCAAAAAATAAAAAAACAGCGCAAAATAAAAGAAAAAATATTTTTTAGTGCAATCGATAACAAAAGAAGAGCTAAATGTATTTTTTTTAGTAGATTTACCGAAGAACTATTTCACAATTTATCCAATATATGGACCAAAAAACAACAATTTATGATATTGCCAAAAAGCTCGATATCACCGCTGCAACGGTTTCTAGAGCTTTGAACAATAATCCAAAAATTAGCGAGGCAACCCGAAAATTAGTATTGGAAACCGCTGCTAAAATGAATTATAAGCAAAATCGATTAGCACAATCGCTGCGCAGTGGAAAAAGTAATAACGTTGGGGTAATTGTTCCTCGTATTGATGTAAACTTTTTCGCATCGGTTATTCGTGGTATAGAAGAAGAATTACATCCAGAAGGCTATCATGTCATTATCTGTCAAACACACGAAGACGAAAAAAGAGAAATTGAAAACATTACAACCTTAATGAATGCTCAGGTTGATGGTATTTTGATGTCTATTTCGAATATGTCCAAAGAAAACGATCCTGTTATAAAACACGTAGTAGATAAGAATGTACCACTCATCTTTTTTGATAGAAAGAAAAAAATGGATGGCGTAAGCTCGGTGACCATCGATGACTTTGAAGGAGGTTATTTGGCCACCAAAAATTTGATTGACGCAGGTTGTACCCGAATCGCGCATTTTTCAGGTGATCGTTCTTTGGAAATTTATGAAAACAGGTTCAAAGGATACGAACAAGCGCTCAAAGATTTTGGTTTAGAATGGAATCCCGATTATGTCATTCAAACTAAAAGTAACGTTGATGCTGGTCGCAACGCAGTAACAAAATTGTTGAGCCTACCCAATCCTCCGAATGCTATTTTTTCTTCGAGTGATTTTGCTGCCCTGGGTGCCATTCAAGAATTAAAAGAAAACGGCATCAAAATCCCTGAAGATTTCTGTGTTTTTGGTTTTGGTAATGAGCCTTTTACTCGTTTTTTAGAGTTGTCTATTTCTTCAGTAGACCAGTCCCCACTTGAGATGGGAAGAATGGCTGCCAAAGTATTTTTGGAACAAATCAACAATACCGACAACATTAAAATAGAAAAGAAAGTTGTCCTCAAACCCGAATTACAAATCAGAAAATCTTCGACTAGGTAAATGCCCCCTAACCCCCAAAAGGGGGAACATAGCTACTTAAAATTTTAACCGCAAAGTTCGCAAGGTTTTACGCAAGGGGCGCAAGGTTTAGCCCCCTATCCCCCAAAAGGGGGAATATATAATAAGTGAAAATTTAACCACAAAGTCCGAAAGGAACGCAAGGTTTAAATACATAACGTTCGCTATTAATCCGTTTCATCCGTGAAATCCGTGGCAAAAATTTAACCACAAAGTCCGCAAGGGTTTATGCAAGGCTCGCAAGGTTTATAACGGTTAAGTAATTAACCAAAACCACTTCATACCATCAAAAAAGCTGTTGAAAATAAACTCCAACAGCTTTTTTTATAAACAAATTAAACCCAAAATTTTTATAAAGAAACGCCTCTTTTCCAAGGAATAAAATCATTCTGATTCAGTATAGCGGCTTTGGTTTTAATGGTTCCACTGGCGACATCAATGATGAAATCCAACATTTCATCGGCCATTTCTTCTATTGTCTTTTCTCCTTTAATGATGCCACCCGTGTCGATATCTATAATATCCGACATCTTTTGTGCCAATTCAGTATTCGATGAAATTTTTACTACGGGCGCAATCGGATTACCTGTTGGTGTTCCTAATCCAGTTGTGAACAACACCATATTGGCTCCAGAGCCCACCATAGCTGTAGTACATTCTACGTCGTTTCCAGGAGTGCAAAGCAAAGTAAAGCCTGACTCATTAATATATTCTCCATAATCATAAACCCCCACAATTGGAGAAGTTCCTCCTTTTTTTGCTGCTCCAGCCGATTTCATCGCATCGGTAATCAAACCGTCTTTGATGTTCCCTGGCGAAGGATTCATATCAAATCCAGAACCAGCATCTACTACTGTTTTTTCGTACCATTGCATCAATTCTAAAAAGCGTTTTCCGTCTTTATCATCAATACATCTGTTTACTAATTCTTGCTCAACTCCACACAATTCTGGGAACTCCGAAAGAATTGTAGTGCCGCCCAAAGCCACTAAATTATCAGACAATACTCCCAGAGTTGGATTGGCCGAAATACCTGAAAAACCATCCGACCCTCCACACTCCAAACCAATTTTCAGCTTAGACAAAGGCGCTGGAGTTCGCTGAATTTTATTAGCTTCTTTTATGGCATCAAACGTGTCTTTCACCACGCTACTCAACATTGCTTCAATGGTTCCAATCGATTGTTGGTCGTAAATCAACACAGGTTTTTTACTGTTCGGATTAATAGCATCCAAAGCGTCTTTGAAAATCTGAATTTGAAGATTCTGACAACCCAAACTCAACACCGTAGCACCAGCCACGTTAGGATTGTTCACATAGCCTGCTAGTAATTTAGCCAAGCTGTGTGAATCCTGACGAATTCCGCCACAACCGCCTTGATGCGTGATGAATTTTACCTCGATGTTGTTGAATAAATTAACTTCGTTAGATGCGGCTTCATTGCCAGCACCGCCCGTTTCTGATTTCACTAACGAACGCAACAAAAGTTGGTAATCATTCTCTTTGGGTTTCATCAACTCTTTTTCAAAAATATCTTTTAAGATTTCGATATTTCTGTTTTCACAAAACACTAGCGGAAAAAACAGCCACACATTTTCAGTTCCTACTTGTCCATCTTCTCTGTGATAGCCCATAAACGTTCGGTCTTTCCATTTTTCAATATTGGGCACCGTCCATCCAATAGATTCTGTTTTTCCAGTAACTTTATCACTTTCGTGCTTCACATTGGCAGTAGACAAAAGCCCTCCTTTTGCTATTCTCGCACTCGCTTTCCCTACCAAAACACCATACATAATGATGCGGTCTCCAGCTTCTAGAGGTTGCAATGCAATCTTATGTTTCATTTTCACATCCGATTCGACAGTGATGGTTTCGTTTTCAAACGAAAGTACCTCACCAGCGCTAAGATTCACTAGGGCAACAGCTACATTGTCTGTTGGATTTACTTTTATTAATTTCTTTTGCATTTTAATCAAGTATAAAATGTTGCTATTATTTTTCTAAACCATCTCCAAAACACTACCGTTTCAAAGATTTTTGGGCGTGCCCCTCCCGAAAAAGGTCGGGTCGGGCTATCCGTTCCCGCTTTTTTATAACCTGTCAAAAAAAGCCAGCTTACAAAAAGAGCTCCACTGCTATCCCTCACGCAATCCCTGCTATAAAGAACGTTTTGTTGTTATTTAATTATTATAGGTCGTTTGTTTTAGCATAGTAGGGTTGCATTACAAAACTTCACGCCTATTTACACTATTAGTCGTTATTCCTGCAAGGTCTTTTTTGGACCTTGTAGGTATTTAGAAATCAGCGTACTATTGTTTGCTAAAATTTTCTAAACCTACTTCAATTCCGTTGCTGTTTATTTCTTCGATTGCACGAACTAGAGCCTCTTGTAAACCACTCACAACCGTTAAATCTTCGTCCCAAAACGCTACGGTTGCCAATGTTTTTTGTACCACTTCTTCCGTAGTGCTTGATTTCCAAATTTCAGCAAATGCATCAGTAATATCAGTGCTATCATCTACTGGCAAAAGCTTTCCTTTCCAAGTTCCTTTATAAAACAAAATCAAGCACGCCAATGAAAAAGTGAGATGAGTAGGGATTTTGCCATATTTAGCGACATATCCTAACAAGCTTGGTAGTACTCGCACTTTAAATTTTGAAATAGAGTTCAGCGCTATGCTAGACAAATTGTGTTTTATAAATGGATTTCTAAAACGGTCCAAAATTTCATCGGCAAATTCATCCAACTCCTTTTTGTCCATCGCGATGGTTTCGTTAATTTCTTCAAAAATGGCTTTATGAACGAAGCTTCCTGTAAAAGGATTATCGACCGTTTCTTTTACGGTTTCGTTTCCATATAGCAGCGAAAACGGAACCATAGCGGTATGAGCACCATTCAAGATTCGTACTTTTCTTGTGCGGTACGGTTGCATATCGGCTACAATCTTTACATCGAGTTTGGTTTTATCAAACGGCAGTTTTTGTTTCAGCGTTTCGTCTCCTTCGATAACCCAAAGGAAAAAAGTTTCGGCGGTTACGATAAGATTGTCGCTGTAGTCGAGTTGTTGGTTGTAGGCTTCTATTTCTGCTCTTGGATAACCAGGAACAATTCGGTCTACCAAGGTATTGTGGAAAGAGTTGCTGTTCAAAATCCAAGTGCTAAAAGCTTCTTCCAATTGCCAATCCGAACAATATTTTAAAATGATTTCTTTTAAAGTATCGGCATTATTATTAATCAATTCACAAGGAATAATCGTCAACCCTTTGGTAGCATCACCTTTAAAATGTTTAAATCTTTCATACAAAAGTGCGGTTACTTTGGCAGGATATGAATTGGGCGGTTGCATTGCCAAGGTATCGTTAGCATCATAAGCAATGCCCGATTCTGTCGTATTAGAAATGATAAATGCCAAGGCTTCTTCTTTGGCCAAAGCCAAATAGCTTTCGTATTCTTTGTACGGATTGATGCCTTTGACCAAATTGGTAATCAGCTTTTTCTCCTGAATTTCTTGACCTTTACTCAATCCTTTCATAAATAGGGTATAGAGCCCATCTTGTTCGTTTAGCAAATGAACCATCCCATTTTCTATGGGTTGTACAACGGCTATGCCCGCATCAAAATTTACGGTATCATTCAGCTCCTGAAAGGCATAATCAACAAAGGCTCTAAGAAAATTTCCTTCGCCAAATTGCACTATTTTTATCGGATTTCTTTCGGTTAATCCTATGTTTTCGCTATTTAATTTTTTCATTTCTAGATATATAAAATAAATATTTCTTTTTCGTTCTTTTAGACACCGCTGAACATAGCAAACCCGCCATCTACAGTGATTCTTGTTCCAGTCACAAATTTGGAAGCATCGCTGAGCAACCAAATCAAAGCTCCTTCGAGTTCGTTGGGCGTTCCAAAACGATGTAACGGAGTCTTATTGATAATTAAGTTTCCTCTTTCGGTCCAGCTTCCATCTTCATTGGTGAGCAAACTTTTATTTTGTTCGGTTAGCACAAATCCGGGAACAATCGCGTTCATTCGGATAGCATCGCCATATCGTTTGGCCAATTCTAGGGCAAACCATTGGGTGTAACAGTCAATTGCGGCTTTTGCTAAACTATAACCAAGCACTTTTGACACCGCCAAATGAGCCGTTACAGACGAAATGTTGACAATACTTCCTGAACACGTTTCTTTTATGGCTTCGCCAAAGACTTGAGTTGGTAAAATCGTTCCCAATAAATTGAGCTGCATTACCTGTTCCAAAGCCGGAATGTCCAGTTTGAAAATATCTTGCTCAGGCTGAATAATCGCTTTTGGCTGATTTCCTCCTGCGGCATTAACGAGTCCGTCAATTTTACCAAAATGTTGGAGCATTTTTTCTCTAGCGGCAAGCAGTTGTTGTTCGTTCGTTACGTCTGCAATTAGCGGAAGGGCTTTCCCACCAGCAGCAATAATGGCATTAGCTCTTTCGTTGGCAATCGCTTCATTTCTACCCAAAATCCCCACAGCTCCGCCAGCTTTGCTCACACTATTCACGAAAGCCTCTCCAATTACTCCTGTCGCTCCAGTAATTACAATGACTTTTTCTGCTAACGAAAAATTATTTTCCAAAATGCTTTACTTTTAATGGGTTCGTTAGGCTCTTATTGCTTTGATGGTCTCCAAGGTTTGTTTTACTTTTTCTCGTAAACCATCAAAATCTTTGGCGTTTAGTATTTCATTTGAAATCAATTGTGAACCGATTCCAACACAAGTTGCGCCAGCATCGAACCAACTTTTCAGATTGTCTTCGGAAGTTGAAACGCCGCCTGTTGGCATAATACTCGTCCAAGGACAAGGACCTTTTATGCCTTTTATGAATTGAGGGCCATAAATATCACCCGGAAATAATTTTACAATTTCGCAACCCAATTCTTCGGCTTTGGCAATTTCAGTAAGCGAGCCACAGCCGGGTGACCAAAGTACTTTTCGGCGGTTACAAACTAGGGCAATATCTTCTCTCAATACAGGAGTTACTATAAAATTGGCTCCCAATTGCATATACAACGAGGCGGCAGCAGCATCCGTTACCGAGCCTACGCCCAAAATCATTCCGGGCAATTCCGCTAACGCATATTTGTTGAGTGCTCCAAAAATTTCGAAGGCAAAATCGCCTCTGCTGGTAAATTCCATCAAACGAGCACCTCCATCATAACAGGCTTTGAGTACTTCTTTGCCGAGTTCCACATCTCCGTGATAGAATAAAGGAATCATTCCTGTTTCTTTCATTACGGTTGCTACTTCGATTCTTGTGTATTTTGCCATAATTTTATTGTTTTATCGTGATACTAATCCCGAAGAATCGCCATCTAAACTGTTTTCTACTTCTTTTAAAGTTGCTAAATTATAATCGCCAGCAATGGTGTGTTTCAAGCAACAAGCTGCCGTTGCAAATGCTATCGTTTTTTGATAATCGTTTGGATACTGTGATAGTCCATAAATCAATCCTCCCATAAAAGCATCTCCGCTACCCACGCGGTCAATCACTGGAGTTACCTCTCTTACAGTTGCTTGATATATTTTTTTGCCATCAAATAAAAGTCCGCCAATGCGCTGGTGTGAGGCATTCACAGAGTAGCGTAGAGTAGTAGCAGCAACTTTTAAATTCGGAATATACTCTAGTAATTCATTATACCATTTTGGGAGTTGGTCAATAGCAGTATAATCGGGTGCTACTTTTGGTTTTCCGAGCATAAAAAAAGCAGTATCAATATCGCCTAAAATAACGTGACAATACTTTAATAATTTAGGCATCACTTCACTTGGATTTTTCCCGTATTGCCACAATTTAGAGCGATAATTTAAGTCACAGGAAATCGTAAGGCCTAGTTCGGAAGCGGCTTGAATAGCTTCTAGACAAGCTTCTGCAGCATTTTCTGATAGAGCAGGAGTGATGCCGCTCCAGTGAAACCAAGTAGCACCTTCCAGCGCTTTTTTCCAGTCAATAGTTCCTTTTTCTAGTGTAGACATTGCACTGTGTGCACGGTCGTAGACCACATTACTGCCACGCACTCCAGTTCCAGTTTCAAGGAAGTAAATTCCCAAACGCTCACCGCCCAAAACCACGTGTTGTGAACCTACATTCATTTTGCGCATTTCTTGAACTGCACAAGCCCCGATTTCGTTGTTGGGAACTCTCGTGACAAATTCTGAAGCAATGCCATAGTTGGCAAGAGAAACGGCTACGTTAAATTCGCCTCCGCCATAGCAAGCTTCCAATGTTTTTGCTTGAGCAAAACGCAAATGTCTTTCCGTAGAAAGGCGCAACATAATTTCTCCGAATGCTACTACTTTACTCATAATTATGATATTGTTGAATCGTTTATTTGTTGAATCGTTGAATTTTTCAATCTTTCAATTCTTCAATTTATAAATAATTAAAATTTAAAATATTCTTTTGCATTGTGATAAGAAATGTCGGCTACCATTTTGCCAATCCATTCCATATCGTTTGGCAATTCTCCTCTTTTGATTTCGTCTCCCAAAAGATTGCAAAGAATACGTCTAAAATATTCGTGTCTTGGGAACGATAAGAAGCTTCTGGAATCGGTTAGCATTCCAATGAAACAGCTGATAAGCCCCATATTCGAAAGCGCATTTAGTTGTTTGGTCATCCCGTCTTTTTGATCCAAAAACCACCATCCCGATCCAAACTGTACTTTTCCTTTTACGCTTCCATCATTAAAGTTACCAATCATAGTAGCCATTACCTCATTGTCAGCAGGATTTAAGTTGTAAATGATGGTTTTGGTAAGTTTGTCTTTACTGTCTAAAGCATTTAAAAATGAAGATAATTTTTGAGCCTGAGGATAATCTCCAATAGAATCCCAGCCTGTATCTGGACCTAAAATTCGGTGCATACGTGCATTATTGTTACGCAAAGCGCCTAAGTGAAACTGCTGCACCCATCCCAATTCGTGATAGCTTTCAGATAAAAATAACAATACTGCACTTTGGAATTTTAACGCTTCTTCTGAAGTAATACTTTGGTTTTCTCTTTTCTTTTTGAAAATTAAGTCTATTTCGGAGGCTGTAAAGTTTTCAAAATAAATCTGATCCAATCCGTGATCGCTCAAACGACAACCGTTTTGATGAAAGAAAGTAATTCTTTTTCTCAAAGCATCACATAAATCGGTATAGGTATTGATCGCTATTTCGGCCACATTCCCCAAAGTGTCTAGGTAATCATTGTATCCGTCATTCGAAATTAAAATGGCTTTGTCAGGTCTAAAAGCCGTACTCATTTTCGTTGAGAAAGGATTTTGATTTAATTTTTGATGAAACTCCAAACTATCGGTAGGGTCTTCGGTAGTACAAACCAGTTCCGCATTAACTTTTTGAAGTAAATTGCGGGTACTATAAGCAGCTGAATTTATTTTTGCCGAAGCTTCTTCATATATTTTCTCTGCCGACTTTTCGTTGAGCAAATCATAAATGTCAAAATAACGTGCTAATTCCAAATGTGTCCAATGGTACAAAGGATTGCGCATAGTATAAGGAACTGTTTTGGCCCAATTTAAAAATTTCTCTTTGTCTGACCCGTTACCAGTGATGAATTGCTCATTTATACCTAACGTACGCATCGCGCGCCATTTGTAGTGATCACCATTTATCCAAACGTTGGTAATGTTGTCGAAAATTTTATCCTCTGCAATAAATTGTGGATTTAAGTGATTATGGTAGTCAATGATAGGCTGATTTTTGGAATAATTATGGTATAATTCCTCAGCATATTTATTTTCTAATAAAAAATTATCGTGTATAAATGTGGTGCTCATACGACAGGATTAAAAGTTATTATTCGTTGGAAGGTTTACCAATAGTGGCCAATATTCCTCCATCTACATAAAGAATATGCCCATTGACAAAATCACTGGCTTTCGAAGCTAGAAAGATGGCAGCGCCTTGCAAATCATCTGGGTCACCCCAACGAGCGGCAGGGGTTCTGCTGATAATGAATTCGTTAAAAGGATGACCATCTACACGAATGGGTGCAGTTTGACTAGTAGCAAAATAGCCTGGACCAATTCCGTTGGTTTGAATATTGAATTTGGCCCATTCTGTGGCCATATTTTTGGTTAACATTTTCAAACCTCCTTTTGCGGCAGCATAAGCACTAACCGAATCTCTTCCTAATTCACTCATCATCGAACAAATGTTGATGATTTTTCCGCCTCCACGCTGAATCATTCCTTTGGCTACATTTTTGGAAACAATGAAAGGGCTAATCAAGTCTACGTTGACAACAGCGGTAAAGTCGGCAACTTCCATATCAATAATGGGGATTCTTTTGATGATTCCTGCATTGTTGATTAAGATATCGATCGGGCCTACTTCGGCTTCTATTTTTTGAATGTTTTCGATTACAGCTGCTTCATCGGTTACATCAAAAACGTAACCATACGCGTCGATTCCCACAGATTTGTACTCTGCCACTGCTTGATCTACCGTCTCTCTCGAAGCGCGATCGTTTACCACGATTTTTGCGCCTGCGTGTCCTAGTCCTTTTGCCATTGCCATTCCTAATCCGTGAACACCTCCAGTAACCAATGCGGTTTTTCCAGTTAAATCAAAAAGGTTGATTGACATATATTTTTATTTAATAAGTTAGTATTTATCTTAAATCGGTGATTTTGCAAACATCCATATCGCCATAGTCCAAATTTTCTCCCGCCATTCCCCAAATAAAGGAGTAATTGCTTGTTCCTGAACCCGAATGAATGGACCAAGGTGGAGAAATCACAGCTTGATGGTTTTGCATCCAAAGATGTCTTGTCTCTTGCGGTTCTCCCATAAAATGACAAACGGCTTGGTTTTCTGGAATATCCAAATAAAAATACACCTCCATTCTGCGGTCGTGTACGTGTGCTGGCATAGTATTCCAAACACTTCCTGGTCTTAATTCGGTCATTCCCATTTGTAACTGACAAGTAGTTACCACACCGCCAATGATCATTTGGTTTACGGTACGGTGATTGGCGGTTTCCATACTGCCTAATTCAAGTTTGTTGGCTTCAGCCAAACTTACTTTTTTGGTGGGATAACTAGTATGTGCAGGTGCCGAATTGATATAAAATTTAGCGGGTTTTTTGGGGTCTTCACTTTTGAAGAAGATATCTTTGTTTCCGCTGCCAATGTAAAGCGCGTCTTTGAAACCTAATTCATAACTAGTACCGTCTATTACAATTGTTCCGTTGGCACCCACATTGATGATTCCCATTTCTCTTCTTTGTAAGAAATAGTCGGCTTTTAGTGGGTCTATGGTTTCAAGTTTTAAAGGAACTGTAGGTACTGCAGAACCTGCAATGTAGCGATCGTAATGAGAATAGGTTAGTATGATTTCTCCCTCTTCCATAAGGTTGTCGATCAAGAATTCATCTCTTAATTGTTTCGTATCATATTGTTTTACTGCTTTTGGATTTGAAGCGTATCTAGAGCTGTATTTTGTCATGGTATTTTAAATTGTAATCGATTACACAAAAGTATAAAAGTTATGTGAAATTCGTTTTCTTTTTTCGATAATCTTAAAAAATAATATTTCTTTTCTATTATAAATCAGTGATAGGGCGGTATTTGGGTACTAATGTTTTCATTACACTCCAACCAATTAAATAAGCTACGGCACAAATAGAGAAAATGATGAAATAACCAGCTTCAATACCTTTGAAACCCATAAACACCATATTGGTATCTTTGCTAAAATCAAATAACATTCCGGACCCTTTATTGATTAGTGTAGATCCCAATCCACCAGCTAATCCACCAATTCCTGTAATGGTTGCAATTGCTTTTTTTGGAAACATATCGCCAACCGTAGTAAAAATGTTGGCCGACCACGATTGATGTGCGGCTCCCGCAATCCCAATAATGATAACAGGAATCCAATAACTGATGTAGCCTAAAGGCTGTGCAACTAAAGCTAATAACGGGAAAAACGCAAAAATTAACATGGCACGCATTCTGCCTTCGTAGGGATTCATTCCTTTTTTTTCTACAAAGAACGTAGGCAGCCATCCTCCAATAATTGATAACAAGGTAATCATGTATAACACAAATAAAGGTAATGCAGCTTCTGTAGCATCCATATCATATACAGAACTTAGGTAAGCCGGTGTCCAAAATAAGAAGAACCACCAAACCCCATCGGTCATGAATTTACCAAACGCAAAAGCCCAAGTTTGTTTGTATTTGAAACATTCTGTCAAGGAAACTTTTGTGCTTGTTTCAGGAATGTAGCCTACAATTTTACTGTCGGCAATATCGTCTTGTTGAATGTATTCAAGTTCAGCCGCACTAACTTTTGGGTGTTTTTCGGGCTTATCATACATAAAAACCCAAAATCCCATCCAAACAAATCCTAATGCTCCAATGATGATAAAGGCCATTTCCCATCCAAAGGATTTGGCGATAAACGGAATGGTAATTGGTGCTGCCAATGCACCAACAGTGGCTCCTGAGTTGAATATACTAGTAGAAAAGGCTCTGTCTTTTTTAGGGAAATATTCAGCGGTTGTTTTAATGGCTGCAGGAAAGTTTCCAGCTTCGCCTATGGCCAAAATCAATCGAGCAAAAATGAATAAATAGACACTTACATTGATTACCATTGCGGTGTCATTTACTGTTTTGATCGCTTCTTTTGCTCCTTCAAAACCTACCAACCAGTTCCCTGTAATTATTCCAGAAGTAGCTATTCCACAAAAAGCATGTATACAAGCTCCAAATGACCATATTCCAATGGCCCATAAAAAGCCTTTTTTGGTATCTAACCAATCCACAAATCTTCCTGCAAAAAGTAAGGAAGTTGCATAAAATATAGAGAATAAAGCAGTGATGTTGCCGTAATCGTTATTCGTCCAATGAAATTCTGGAGCAATAAAGTCATTCCAAGTCAACGAAAGTACTTGTCGGTCTAAATAATTGATGGTGGTTGCGAAAAATAGTAAACTGCAAATTTTCCAACGGTAGTTTCCTAGTTTAGTGTTGCTCATATTTTTATTGCCTATTGGATTATAATAATTAATGTAATCGATTACACAAAAATAGATTATATTTTTATAAATACAATTTTTTGGTTACTTTTTTTTTGATGCAATAAAACTTTTGATTAATTTTTAAGTAATATGTAATAAAATGCTTTTTTAAAAGGTAAATGATGCATTTTTGTAAGTGGCTTTGATATTTCGATGCATACTTTTTAAAAAGAAAAAAAATCGAACTATTCTTCGAAGCAAGGAATAAGGGGTAAAGTAAGCTGCTAGTGTAATAAGTACTCTATGTTGTAATAGCAAAATAGCAATTGTAAATGCTTTTTGTTACACTTATAGGGCGATGTAGAAAGGGTAAAGGAAGTTTCAACTTTTAGTCACTTCAATTATTTATAATAATCATTCAAGTTAAAATCTTTGTTGTGTTTTAACTTATGGATGATTTTAAGGAAAACAATAGCAGTAATATACGCATCGCCCATTGCAGTATGCCTGTCTTTTTTTGAAATATCAAATTTATCAGCCAATTCATCAAGGCTGTAGTTGTCCTTTTTCTCTAATAAGTTTGATTTTAGCAAGGTTTCTTTATACAATGTTGCTGTATCTAAACTTTTATTTTTTAGTCGGGGAAGCCCATTTCTTTCTAGCGCTTTGTTGATCATTCCAATGTCAAAATAGGCATGATGGGCTACAATAATGGCATCACCAAGATATTCCAAGAATTGTTGTAAGGCTTCTAATTCAGTGGGACGCTCCAAAATCCATTGTTTTAATATTCCGTGAATTTTAGCACTATTTTGATCGTAATGATCTTGTTCTATGAATACTTCAAAGCTATCTTTCAGCGAAATCGTATTGTTTTGTAACGAAACGGCGCCAATACATAAAATGCAATCTTGTAAATAATCAAATCCTGTAGTTTCGGTATCAAGAACTACAATTCGTGTGGCTTCAATTGCAGATATAGTCCATTTTTTTTCGGTTGGAGTACTTGTACTGAAACGCTTTGATTTAATAAAAGGCACTATTTTTTTAAGAAAATCTTTCATTATAATATGTTTGAGGCATTAAATCGAACGGTAATCAGTTCTTGCAAATCTTTAATGGTTTTAAACGTATTTTTGAGTTTTATTTTTTCGAGTTTGGTTAGGGAATCCAAAGCAATATATTGTCCTGAATCATTATGCAAAAGACCTTGTTTGGTTCTAAATTTCAGTAAGGCTTTATAGGAATAAGCACAAGACAAATACAGTTCTCGATTGTTAGGTTCTAACTCAGCTAATTTTTCAAAGCGTTCTGCGGTATTGCTGATTGATTTTACAGAGTGGTATAAAATTAATAGTCGTGCGGCATCGGCAAGTGGCATTAAGGCTCTGTTTTTGATGTTGAAGGTATCTTTGTTCGCTCCGTCTTGTTCTACTAAAAATTGTCTAAAGAAACCAGTAGGTGAGGGACTTTGCAAAGCACCACTAACTAAGTGCAGATAAAATACTGGATTGGCTTTTATCGTTTCAAAAATATAGTCAGATAATTCATTTACAATTTTACTATCACCATAAGTCAACGAATAATCAAAGAAGATAAAGGATAATAAGACTTCATTTTTGCCAGTATTGGTTATCCAGTGCAGTACTTTCTTTTTCCATTCGGATACACTCAAACACCAATTAGGATTAGAAGCCATCATTTCTGCGGGACAATAATCGTATCCAATTTCAAACAATCCTTTATTGACATGAGTGGCCAATGCTAAGAAATATTTTTTAGTTTCTGAGGCTTTCTCTTCAGGGACATCTTCATAGACCAAAGCATTGTCTTGATCGGTGTGCAACAATTGCTCACTTCTGCCTTGACTTCCCAACGCCAGCCAAGAAAAAGCAACTGGAGGAGAAGTTTTCATTTTTTTTAGCGAAAGTTTGATGACTTGCTGTATGCATACGTCATTCAATTCGGTGATGATTTTTGTAGTAAGCGTCATAGGGATATTTTGGTCAATATATCCTTGTAACAAACGCATTATGTTTTGCCTAATTGGCTTTATTTCTTTGCTTTTTTTACATCTTTTGATGGCTTTGATGAGTACGGCTGGATTGTTGCCAATGGCTACCATTACATCGTGTTTGGAGAGAATACCAACTGCTTTGGTATTAGGAGTTCCGTCTTTAGTCAAACACAAATAGCTAATGTTGCTTTTTATCATAGCCATTTGCGCTTGCGTGATTGTCATTTTTTTGGGATACGTAATCACAGGGCTATTCATTATTGAGGCCGCTTGAGCTGTAATAGGAAAGGCTCCCGTCACGATTTTATTTCTTAAATCTTTGTCGGTTACAATACCAATGGGGAGTTCGTTTTCAATAACCAAAATAGCGCCCACATTTTTTTTGGTCATCATCTCGGCAATGTTATTGGCAGGTGTTGATGGCGTACAAGTAATTATTTTTTTGGAGTATTTGACAGGTTGAAAATCCAAAAGCTTTTGGCTACCGCCCAAAATTTCTTCATTGACTACTTCGCCATAAAGCTTGCCGCGATGGCTTTCAGAATAAGGATTTTCGGTATTTGAGGCAAAACTTTCAATTAAAAAATTTGCTACATCCTTGTTTTTTAAGGCATAAGGTTTGAACAAGTCACTCGGAATAGCATAGAGGATGCTTTCTTCGTGAGCACGAGCTTCCATTTTGTAATTTTCGTGTGTAATGAGTGGTCTTAAACCAATAAGGTCACCTTCATCTGAAATATTGATGATTTCGTTTTTGCTTCCTTTTCTTAAGGCAACAGCGCCTTTATGGATTACATAAAATGAATCGTGTGCGGCTTCATTTTCTTCAAAAACAATGCTGTCTTTTTCTTTATAAATAATAGAAACTTCTTCAGATAAGGTGTTGATTTCTCTTAAGTTTAAAAAACTGAAAGGTGGATAATTTTTTAAAAAATCCGCAACTCTCTGTGAAATGGTATTTTTCATTATAGCAATTTTTCTTGTTTTGAAATGTACTAAAAAGGGAGATAGACGCATAAAAAAAGCTTCCAGTTTTGGAAGCTTATTTTTGGTGTTATTTCTTTTTGGTTTTCATATTCAATATTTCGACGAACAGAGAAAATGAAATGGCAAAGTACAAATAGCCTTTAGGTACTGGCGTGACGTGACTTCCAAAGATTAATGCATTGGATAAATGCGCACTTTCTGTTAATAACATGAAGCCAATCAAAATCAAAAAGGATAAACCTAAGATTTGAATAGAAGGGTGTTTGTTTACAAAATTACCTACCGGAACAGCAAATTGCATCATAATGAAAACTGAGACAATTACAGCAGTAATCATAATGTAAATTGCACCAGGAACGCCATTGGTCATCCCAACTGCAGTAAGAATACTGTCGAAAGAAAAAACCAAATCAATCATAATGATTTGTAGAATGACACTTTGGAAAGATTTGGTTGCTGCTCTGCCGAGTTCTTTTTCTTCATGTCCCCTTTCATCTACTTTTTCACGGATTTCGTTGGTGCTTTTGTAAATAAGGAACAATCCTCCCAACAATAAAATAATGCTTTGACCAGTAATGCCCGCTTGTAGCCATCCCCAGTCGATGGTGAACCATGGTTTTTTCATCTGAATCAACAAATTGATTCCGAATAGTAAAGCGATTCGCATGAACATAGCCAAAAACATTCCAATTTTGGTGGCTTTTTTACGTTTTTCTTCAGGTAATTTTCCTGTGGCAATCGAAATAAAAATAATATTGTCTATCCCTAAAACAATTTCTAGAAAAGTTAGGGTCAATAAGGCAATCCAAGCATCAGGATTCAGAAATACTTCCATTTAGGTTTTGTTAAAAGTTAATATTTATGTTTTTGGATAATGAACTAAAGTTTAATTACTGTGCCAGTTTGTTTGGCATCTGAACCTACCATTCCGAATTCAAAGGTATAAGAATTAGCTGTTGTAGTCAGGATTTTCATTTGTATGGCTTTTTCTTCCGCCATATTTTTTGGATGCTTTTTTTGGATTACATATTCGCAATCGTTGACCCAACGAATGGTGGCTGTATCTGTTTTGCCTTCAAAAGTCTCAATTTCGATGCTGTCATTGCGTTCAAAGACAGTTGTTTTTTTGACACCATTTACTTCGTATTCAAATTTGAATTTTCCGGTTTTAAAATCGGAGCATTTTCGTTCTACATTATAGCAGGAAATCAAAAGTAGTAGAGGCAAGAGGTAGTATATTTTTTTCATTTTTAGTTCTGTTTTTATTCAATTTTAATATCGTATTTATCCAAAAGGCCTACGATTCCTTGTGTAGTAAATTTGGCTTTTTTCATCGGATTGAATTCGGGGTCGATGCTGTAATTGTATGCGGTTCTAAAATCGGCTCCTGCCAATTGGGTATCATTAAAAATCGCACGGTCAAGATTGCAATTATCAAACACACTATTGTTCAGTTGTGTCCCAATGAAAGTTACTTCTTTGAGCGAACACCCTGAAAATTGGGTTTTCGGCATTTTTTTATTGGCAAAAGACGCGTAATCCAACACGCTATCTTGGAAACCCACATCGAATAAAAAATCGTCACATCCTTGAAATTGAATGCCCAAGAGTTTACAGTTTTTGAAACGAACGGTTTTTAAACTACTGGCTGCAAGTTGCACCATAGATAAATTGCAATCTATAAACTCGCAATCCATAAAGGTGTTGTTGCATAAATCACTATTGGAAAAATCACAGTTTTTAAACACGCAATCTTCAAACTCGCGATGGTTTATTTTTTGATCAACAGCGATGACTTTGTCAAAGGTTTTTTGAACGTTAATTAGGTTTTCCATTAGTCGTTGAATAAAGCTTTCATAATCCATCTAAGGCCTGTAAAGATTAAGTACATCGAAGCCAAACAAGCTATGATTCCTATGCCAAGCACCAAATAATGCCAATTCGTATGTTGGTTCATAAAGGCGTTATAAATGATAGACGGGCCAAGGAAGAGTAAGGGCAAAGCTCCTGATAAATATTTGATTCCTTTGGATAAATAGTCTTTATTGGTTGCCATTTAAAGTCAGAAGTTGGAGGTTAGAAGTAAGAATTTAATTTTGAGGGTTGAAGTTGTCTACCGCTTTTCGAACACTTCCGTATTTGGTTAATAATTCGGATGCTTTTTCGTAGGAAACAGGAATTTCTCCCATAATCATCTTCACGCCACGGTCTACCAATTTGGCGTTGCTCAATTGCATATCGACCATTTTGTTGCCTTTTACTTTGCCTAGCTGAATCATAGTAGCCGTCGAAATCATATTGAGGACTAATTTTTGAGCGGTACCTGCTTTCATTCTCGAACTTCCGGTTACAAATTCGGGACCGACAATGACTTCGATTGGGAATTTTGCGGTTTGTGACAACGGACTTCCTGCATTGCAAGAAATACTTCCTGTACTGATTTTTTTCTCGTTGCAGGCTTTTAAACCGCCAATTACATAAGGAGTTGTGCCTGAAGCAGCGATACCTATGACCACATCGTTTTCATTGATGTCGAATTGTTGTAAATCTTTCCAAGCTTGTTCCGCGTCATCTTCGGCATTTTCTACAGCTCTTCGAATGGCTTTGTCTCCGCCAGCTATGATGCCCACAACTAAATCAAAAGGAACTCCAAAAGTTGGTGGACATTCCGATGCGTCGACTACACCTAATCGTCCAGAAGTACCAGCTCCAATATAAAAAAGGCGTCCTCCAAGTTTCATTTTGGCTGCAATTTCGTTTACCAAGGTTTCGATTTGAGGTAAAGCTTTTGCAACTGCTAAAGGAACTGTTTGGTCTTCTTGATTGATATTGTGTAGCAATTCTTGAACCGACATTTTTTCTAAATGTTCGTATTTTGAGGATTGTTCGGTGGTTTTAGTGAAGGTCATAATGAATTTTTAGCCTAAATTTTGAAGCACCAAAGTTAATTAAAATTTAGGAGTCATTATGATTAATTCAATAGTTTGTAGAGGGAAGGGTATACTTTTGAAAATGACAGTTGACAAGCAGTATATCGATGTCTAGTATAGAATATAGTAGTGTGTGTGGAATAAATTATTGGTAAAAACAACAAGGTTTTCATCATCTTAACACGTACAAAAAGGTTTGGAAAACTATTCTAATTTGAAATAAAAATAAAAAACTAATGTTGAAGTGTTAGTTATTAATTAGTTTTTAGCATCTTGATAATTGCTGAATCCTTTTCTACTGATTCGGTTAATGTTTTGTGTAAGCGCTCCGCCATATTTTCTATGCTATCTGAAATTGAGCCACAAATTAAATCCATTCTCTTTTGCTTTTCTTCTTTTATTGCTAATACTAATTTATTAATAAGAAAATCATCGTATTTTTCAGCGATTGAGTCATGGGTGTTGGTAATTCTGATAACATAATCGTTACTGAAAATAGTGACTCTGATATGATGATCTTCATTACTCAAATAATATTTTCTGCCCAATTCATCACAATGAATATCAGTGCTGTTTCTTTTCAATAATTCTGATATGATACCAAAAATATGGCTTTCAGTTTTTGAAAATTCTCTAGATTTTTTATGAAACAAACTAAACATAATAAAAAGTATTTAAATTAATTACAGTTACATTTGATTCCTAAGAAATAATAGAATTCAATTGAGATTACTCAAATTGGTTTCTAAATTATTTTCAAATAAATTTAAATACTAGATAACATCAAAATAAATCAGTTTAAATACTTAAAGTTCAGATGAAATGCGATTAAAATCAATTTATATTTTTATTTAGTGATATGTTATTATGTTAGTTGGTTTTATACATAAGTTACAATAGTATTGCTAATAGAATTCCCAATATGATCATGGATACTTTGGCCACGTTGAATTTGTGTCCTTCGCTGCTTTCAAAAATGATGGTAGAGGAGATATGAAACAAAATCCCGATAACGATGGCGGTGATTTCGGTGGTGTATTCTTGTAATCCAGGAATATAATTGGAGGCTAATGTGCCCAGAGGGGTCATCATGGCAAAAGTAATCATGAACGCAAAAATGGCTTTTTTGTTGAGTTGTGCTTGTACAAAAAAGGTAGTCAAGATAATGGCTATTGGCAGGTGGTGAATAGCAATTCCGATGGCCAAATCGTGGTGGTTGCCAACAGGAAATCCTTCTAATAAAGCATGAATACAAAGGCTTATGAATAACAACCAAGGAATGTGTGTTATGGTTTGATGACCGTGAACGTGTCCGTGTTCAGCACCTTTAGAGAAGAATTCTAATATGATTTGAAACAAAATACCCAACATAATATAGAGACCAATAGTGGTGTTTTTGGTTTCGTAGACCTCTGGTAATAAACTGATCACTGTAACGGATAGCAAAAATGAACCGCTAAAAGCCAAAAGAAGTTTCAGGTTGGATTTCTTTTTGGGCTGGATCACTAATGCCAAGATATACCCGAGGATTACAGCAATTAAAGGCAAGAGGTAATTCATTATTTTTATTTTAGTGGGTTTAGAAAATATTGAAATCTAAAGGTTGAAGTTATGGATCTCAAGAAAATTATTTAAAAATCATAATTAAACGTTCACTATCTGTTTTGTGGAATTTTTTAAGCTTGTAATCGCCAAAAATATCCAACAGATAAATTCCAGCTTCGTCCATTAGTTCTTGAAAATCTTGTAAACTAAAAGCTCTTACTTTTTCGGTGAAATGATAGTGTTGCCCTTGGTCTTCAAAGCTGATTTCTTTGTAAATATGTCCTTCTTTTACATATCTTTTGATGTGAAACTCGATTTGGTCTACCGTTTTAACTTCTTCGGGAACTAGGGTTTCAATGACTTGATTCACATTCATAAAATCAATCACAGCAAATCCTGTTTCGGATAGACTGTCTTTGATGGCTATTAAAGTTTTCAGATTATCAGCCTCATCTTCAAAATAGCCAAAACTGGTGAATAGATTGAAAATAGCGTCAAATTTTTCTTCAAAAGGTTCACGCATATCGTGCACTTTAAAGGATAAATGAGTGTTGCTGTTTCTGCTCGCCTCAGCAATGCTGTTTTCAGACAAATCCGCTCCCAAAACATTGTATCCTAATTGACTCAAATAAATGGCGTGACGGCCTTTCCCACAGGCTAAATCTAAGACTTTTGCTTTATCAGGTAAGTTGAGATACTGAGTCAAATTATCCATAAAAATTTGCGCCTCACGATAGTTGCGTTCTTTGTAAAGGATATGATAGTAAGGAGTGTCAAACCAAGAGGTAAACCAATTTTTGGTGGATGGCTCTTGGTGGTTTATAGTGGGTTTGTGGTCTTCAGACATTTATTCGTTTTCATTTAATTTAAGTCCGGCAAATTTAGTGTATTTTTGCAGAAAATATACTATTTCAAACCGTTTGGAGTTTGGAATTTAATACTTGGAATATAGCATACGATGGAGAATTTTAAAATGATAGCCAAAACCTTTTTTGGTTTTGAAGAAATATTGGCCAAAGAGTTGCGCCAATTGGGTGCGCAAGAGGTAGAGCAGGGGATTAGAATGGTGAGTTTTAAGGGAGATAAAGGATTTATGTATAAAGCCAATTTGTCTTTGCGTACTGCATTAAAGGTGTTAAAGCCAATTTATTCTTTTAGAGCAACCAATGAAGCAGCTTTGTATAAAGGTATTGCAAGTGTGAATTGGTCTAAATATATCAATGCCAATCAAACGTTTGTGATTGATGCAACGGTGCATTCGGATCATTTTAACCATTCGGAGTTTGTGTCTCAAAAATGTAAAGACGCGATTGTGGATCAGTTTAGAGAACGCACGGGTCAACGTCCAAGCATTGACAAAGTTTTTCCTGATTTACGAATCAATGTTCATATTGGCAAAGACCAAGTTTCCGTAGCATTGGATACTTCTGGAAATTCGTTGCACCAACGTGGCTACAGAACGGCTACAAATATTGCTCCTATCAACGAAGTTTTGGCAGCGGGTATTTTATTATTATCAGGTTGGGAAGGGCAAGGTCACTTTTTGGATCCGATGTGTGGTTCAGGAACATTTTTGGCCGAGGCCGCAATGATTGCTTGTAATATTCCTGCTAATATCAATCGAAAAGAATTTGCTTTTGAAAAATGGAAGGACTGGGATAATGATTTGTTTGACCAAATCATGGACAGTTTATTGAAAAAAGTAAAAGAGTTTCATTACACGATAAAAGGCTATGACAAAGCGCCAAGTGCGGTTCAAAAGGCCAAAGACAATATCAAAAATGCCAATTTAGACGAATACGTAACGGTTGCTGAAGAAAACTTTTTTGATACCGAAAAAACGACCGAAGGCAAATTGCATATGGTTTTCAATCCGCCGTATGACGAGCGATTGGATATTCACATGGAGGAATTCTACAAAAGTATTGGCGATACCTTGAAGAAGAATTATCCAGGTACCAATGCGTGGTTTATTACGGCGAATTTAGATGCTTTGAAATTTGTCGGTTTAAAACCTTCCAGAAAAATCAAATTGTTTAATGCTAGTTTAGAAGCGCGTTTGGTGAAATACGAAATGTACGAAGGAAGTAAAAGAACCAAGTTTCAGACCGAAAATAAAGAGTAAATTTTAATTTAATTTTTTCAATATGACGAAATTACAAGTACGAGCATTTCTATACCAATTGGGTTGTTTTGCCATTTTGTTTGTTGGTTTTCGCTATTTAGTAGGAACCTACACAGGTTTAACTGGGTTTTGGGTTCCGTTAACAGCATTTGCTTTGGGTACAATTTTGGCACCTAAATTTCAAGCAGCCAAAACCAAAGACGGCGAAAAACTATTTATGTCTTGGATTTTTCTTAAAGGAGTTCGAATCATAGGGTAATAACCCGTTGGCTGAAATTCAAATAAAATAAAAACTTAACCACATAGAGCCATAGATTAATAGCAAATCAATATAGAAAAAAACAGAAATAGTACTATTTCTCACAATAGATGAGCTATGTGAATAGTAAAACGTCTATTTGTTTCTTTTAAAAACTATAAATTCTATGATTCTATGTGGTAAAAAATAATTTCACCCAATGGGTGGTAATAGTTTTCAGTTATAGAACTGATCGCTCATTTCAAGCATAAAAAAAGCGTTTTTACAAATCGTAAAAACGCTTTTTTTATGCCTTCTACCTTCTATTTCTTCGGCTTTTTCTCTTCTTTTTTTGCTTTTTCAGCAGGAAGTACTTTTTTCTTGTATAGCGGAACAAAGTACGAAACAGTATAGTTGAAACCTACGCCAAAATCACCATTATACGTTCGGTTAAAACCTGGAATGTACAAATTATCAAATCCACTTGGAGTTTTGTTGGTAATTAAGCGGTTTAATCGCAAACTGAAACCCACAAAAACGTTGTTGAATACTTTGGCTTTTACGCCCGCCACAACTTCTACCCAAGTAGCCGTTAAACCACTGTAATTTTTTCCTGCAACCACAACAGGAACTTCTCCCCAATACGGATTAGGATTGTAGATTTTGTAGCTATTCAATTCTTGGCTAAAGCTCGAAAAACCTGCGCGCATCCCAATCGAGATGATGTTTTCCATATCCAACCAGTTTTCGTATGCGTTATAATCGAATCCCGCTTTTAGGTAAGAACCTTTGGCGGTGGAAGTCAATCGGTCGTCTTCGGTGGTTTTGTTTTCAGTACCCAATTCGGCAGCCAAAAAATATTTTTTCGTTATGCGGTAATCTCCCACCAACTCAATTCCTTTATAGTTACTGTCGTACAAACCTCTGGTCAGTTTGTATAAATCAGCACCTACTCTTAGACCATAGCGATTGAATTTTGGAGGAACAACGGTGTCCTTTTTTTTGGTAGGCAATTTTTCTAATTCTTGCTTTGGTTTTGCAGGAAGGATATTGGTTGCTTTTGGAGGTGTAGTAGTTGTGGTCGTTTCTTGAGCTTGAACGGTAAACAAAGAAAAGAGCAAGCAGCCACTAAAAAAAGATAGAAAGGTGTGTTTCATTTTCGTTGTTTATGTTAGTTTTTTGCAATTGGACTACTTTCATCCACTTGGTATCAGAAGCTGGTCCATCCGTGTGTTCAAATGGAGGATTTGCATCCATTTCGAACAAGGTTTTGAAACCACAAGCTCTAGACACATAGACTTCGTTGGTCGTATAGTTGAATTTAATCACATCCGTATTGATAAAGGCAACATTGGTACTACCAGAATTTAGTATAAAACTAAAAGTAGTTGTAGCGGCATTGGTTTTCAGTGGAATCGAAATTTTTGAAGTATTCGCCAAGAATTTTGATTCTCCAGAAGCCGTAGCATTAAAAATCACACCATCGGTCATTCCTTCGCCTATTACTTTCAAATTCGTCACGCTTTTTTCAACCGTTGGATTGTTGATATCGAAGAATTTAATCACCATTCTAGGTGTAGTAGGCGTATTGGCATCGCAAATGTCATCTTTCTCACAACTTGAAAAAGAGAAACAAAACACCAACAGTAAAAGCGTTATTTTTTTCATTTAAAACTATTTATTTATACGGCTAAATCATTTAAGGATTAATTGAAGATTACAAAATACCTCAAGTGATTTCTATTCTTTATTTATTATCCAATCTTATATGCCCTTCTATGGTTATAAAACCTAACCGCAAAGACCGCAAAGATTTACGCAAAGCACACCAAGAAAAAACTTACATGCCCTTGAATACCTTTTATGGTTAAAAAATTCAAACGCAAAGTACGCAAAGATTTACGCAAAGCGCACAAAGAAAAACTCTTATATGCCCTTCAATACCTTATATGGTTACAAACCTCAGAAACCATTAAAAAGAAACTTCAATGACTTATATGTTTACAAAAACTAACGACGTTCCAACAACACCACATTCTCCACGTGATGCGTTTGCGGAAACATATCCACAGGTCGAACGCGTGTCACTTTGTACTTCTCATCCATCAAAGCCAAATCACGAGCTTGTGTAGCCGAATTACAACTCACATACACCACTTTTTGAGGCTCAATTTTCAAGATTTGATCAATAACCGCCGCGTGCATTCCGTCTCTTGGTGGATCAGTGATGATTACGTCTGGTTTGCCGTGTTGAGCGATAAACGCTTCGTTGAACACCACTTTCATATCTCCTACAAAGAACTCACAATTCGTGATATTATTTCGTTCGGCGTTGGCTTTGGCGTCTTTAATCGCTTCGGGTACGCTTTCAACACCAATCACTTTTTTGGCTTTTTTCGATACAAACTGAGCGATAGTTCCCGTTCCTGTGTACAAATCATACACTGTTTCGTTACCAGTCAATCCAGCGAAATCTCTTGTGATTTTGTATAGCTCGTAGGCTTGATCCGAGTTGGTTTGGTAAAACGATTTGGCGTTGATACTAAATTTCAAGCCTTCCATTTCTTCTAGGATGTAATCGCGTCCTTTGTACAACTGAATATTCGTATCGTATAACGTATCGTTTGCTTTGTTGTTGATTACGTACTGTAAAGACGTAATCTGCGGAAATTTAGTATACAAATGATCCAACAACAACTCTCTATTGGCTTGATCGTCTTCAAAAAACTGAATCAACACCATGATTTCGCCAGTCGAAGCCGTGCGCAACATAAGCGTACGCAACAAACCTTCGTGCGCTCTTGGGTTAAAGAACGTCAAACCGTTTGCATTGGCAAATTCACGCACTTCGTTGCGAATCGCGTTCGAAGGGTCTTCTTGCAAATGACATTTATTGATGTCTAGGATTTTGTCCCACATTTTAGGAATATGAAAACCCAAGGCATTTTTATTGTCCAATTCCTCGCTACTTCCTATTTCGTCTTCGGTTAGCCAACGGCTATTCGAAAACGAAAACTCCATTTTGTTACGGTAGAAAAACTGTTTTTCAGAACCCAAAATCGGTTCGAAATCCGGTAATTCAATTTTACCAATGCGTTGCAGGTGGTTTTTCACCTCGTTGTGTTTAAAAAACAATTGCTGGCTGTACTTCATATTTTGCCATTTGCAACCGCCACACACCCCAAAATGCTCACAAATTGGGTCAACGCGGTGTTCTGAGAACTCGTGAAACTTCACGGCTTTGCCTTCGTAATAGGCTTTTCTTTTCTTGAATGTTTGCACATCCACCACGTCGCCAGGCACGACATTCGAGATGAACACTACTTTACCGTCGGGCGCTTTAGCCACCGACACGCCTTTTGCTCCAGCATCAAGGACTTTTATCTGATGAAAGACAACTTTGTCTGTATTTTTCTTTGCCATACGGCAAAAATAAGGCTTTGAAACGTTTTACAAATTCAATTTCACAATTTTTTTTGAAAACCACCGTATTTGTTGAGAAGTACCACTTGGGCGTGCCCCCCGAAACCCGTTTTCCTTGAACCCACACTATCTCTTATATCGGGGGTCGGGCTGTCCGCTATATCTCTTGGGGCGAACTCCGCCCCAAGAGGATGCCGCTCCCATCCCTCACGCGGTTGAAGACGGCAGTTGTCAGTACTCAAACGGCAGATACAACACCCAAAACACGAAAGGAACTTTCAGAATTTTTTTATGTTTTTAGGAGGAAAAAGAATATATTTGGGAAGAAAATGGTTTGATAGTTAACTCACCATTTTAAGTTTTTTATTTTATAATGTACCAGTGAATTAATGAATAAAAAGAATAATACATTTCTAGATTTCGCCACATTGATATCAATTTGTGGTATTGCGTTATACATATTGGGCTGGCTTTATTGGAATTACTTCTTTAAAAACCTAAATATCTCTTTATCTTTTTTTGATTTATCATTTGACAAAGTTATTTCAACAACTTGGCCATTTATAATTTTATCAGTTATGGGCTTTATTCCAATATTTGTTCAAATAACAGGTGAAGAAATCAAATCTTGGGATATTATGACTGCAGTTTTTATAGTAGTAAATGGATTACTACTTTCATTATTTTACTTGTTGAAATTTGATTATTACTTGTGGATTTTCATAAGTACATCTAGTATTTATTTTATCGTTCGATATTTTATGCTTAGAAAGAAAGTTAGATTGTATTTTATTTCAGTACAATCAATTAAATATGTATTTCTCATAACAATTTATGTTTTTGGCATATTTCTTTACGGCTATACAGGAAAAAAAGACGCACTTAGTTTGATAGAGAATTATCAGGAAGATTGTAGAATTGTTTTAAAAAACAAAGATGAGATTACCGGAAAATTCATAATTCACAATGGGAATAAAATATTTATTATAAGCGAATTATATAACTGTAAAAAAGAGGTTGTTATAATAAATGATGATGAAATATTGCAGTTTATAACTACTCTAAAATAATTTTCATTACTACGCTAGCGCGAGCGTCACGCTCGTGCCCGCAAACAAAGTAAAAACAGTATATTTTCTTTATAACTAGAAATTATAAGTTTAGTGAACAAGAAGGTGCTTGTTTTATAACAGTTGCAATTAAAACTACTCCAATATTAACCTTAAAATTTAATTATGAAAAATTACAAAATGTTATTTCTTATTCTAATCTCATCATTTTTACAATTTTGTAGTTCAAATGAAAATGAAGAAGAAAGATCAGAATTAATCGGAAAATACGAATTGTTAGATTATAAATCGAATATTCCACTTGATTTAAATGGAGATGGTATTAAAAGTTCAAATATTTTTGCCGAGCTTGAAGAATTTTATTTTAAACGAATTAGAGCTGTTTTAGATTCTGATTTAGTGATTTCAGACTATTATAAAGTTAGAATGTATGCCAATCTTCCAATTCCAACTTCAGATGATCCTATCAGTGGTAGTGGAAGTTTTGGGACTAATTCTTCATATTATGATTTAGTATTTTCTAAGGATCTCAAATCTATACAAAAATTTGATTTAATCTTGGACTCCAACCCTGCGACATTCCCGTTATCAGTAGAGGAAATAACAATTAATGAAAACAATGATTTAACTTTAAAATGTAAACAACCTTTTTTTTGTTATCTAGATAGAGAATGGAAAACTATTGAATCGACAGCAATTTTTAGAAAAAGATAAAAACCCGATAGCGGGGCAAAGTAAAAACAGTATTTTTTCTTTGTGTGTAAAAAGTAGAAGTTTAACGAAAAAGAAGGTGCTTATTCATAAGAACCAGTAAAAACAAATACAAATATGTTAGAAAAATTATACGGAAACAAAACAGAAAAGGAATTATTTTTTTTTCGAAAACTATACACTGCACTTTTAATTGTGGTAGCTAGCTTACTAGTAGTTTTTAATGGTATTAGTTATTTTCTATGGGGTAATTTCCATTTAATCCCATCAATTATATTTATCATAGTACTATTCTGGAGTGCTTTAAATGTTGATTATCTGAAAAAGAAAGTATAAAATTAATTCTAACATCTTAAAATTAGATTTTTAGAAATAGATTTGAATTGATTTAGATTATGGGCACGAGCGTGACGCTCGCGCTAGCGTGGGTTTTTAATATCAACTTAAAAATACTCTTATGAAAAAGTATACACTTATCTTTTTGAATGTATTGCTATTGGCTAGTGCCGTAGGTTGTGGAAATTCTGAATCAAAATCTTCCAAGAACAGTGCAAAAGAAGCTATTGCCAAGCAATCTTTGACCCAAAAGTCAACTCCAATTACCCAAAAAATCACACCTTGTCTTTGGGTTGATAAAGATGCAAAAGCGGTGGTGAAGTATTACCTTTCTATTTTCAAAGACGGTAAACTAAAAGAATACCATCGTTACAAAAATCCACCACAAGATAACGGACAAGCAGGTCAAGAATTTTTCGAAACAGCAGTTATGGAAATTGGGGATATAGAGTTTAGTATTTTGGCGGCGGGACCCTACTTCAAGTTTAACGAATCCATTTCCTTTGTTGTAAATTGCAAAGACCAAACAGAAGTGGATTATTATTGGGAGGCTTTGACCGCCAATGGAGGAGAAGAAGGCACTTGCGGATGGTGTAAAGACAAATATGGACTTTCGTGGCAAGTGGTTCCCGTGGAGTATTTCGAGCTCATTAACAACCCTGATGCTAAAGTTAGAGAAAAAGCAATGAAGAATACTTTTAAACAAAAGAAGTTGATACTATCAGAGCTTAAATAAACGGCTTACTACTTAATTTAAAAATAAATACTTTGAAAATAAATACGTTATTACCAGGACAATCAGGACTAGAAATTTTATGCGATAGTTATTTTATTGAAAATCTTGAATCATTCGAGGAGTTAATCGAGGTGTACAATTTGCACAAAGAAAAGAATCCTGAAAAGACCATAATTGTAACTTTAGACAATTTAGGACAAGCTGAATATACAAGTGTGCATTCAACTATGTCTAATGATTTGGACGTTATTGAAGGTTACGATTTGTCAGGAATTGATAAGGAGTGTTTTGAAAATGGGGAACATTTGGGCTACCTCTCAACACCATCTGAGTTTTTTATTCTAAAAGAGAACTTCCTAAAACAAGTAAAAGACGTTGATTTTTTAGCTGCATGCGACAAAGGATTAACAATTGATGAAGACGAACTAGCTATTTTAGAAGAAATCAATCAATCTCCATTTGACTTTCTAGACAAAGAAATCATTCTTAGAATTGTTCCAGTAAAGAATGCTTATGAAGGTGTTTGTGGATTTCCAAATGGCTATTTTGCTAGTGATTTGGATCCTTTTGAAAATTATGCTTTAGCCAAACATTTATTTCAGAAATATGGTTTGGTACTTTTTGGAATTGGAGCTTCGTTTTTAGGCTTTATTATCAATAGGACTTTAGATGTGCAAGAAGTACAAGAGTTGGGAGTCGATTTATCAAATTTGTATGACACAACTCCTGAAAGATTTGAGAAATTGCTTGAAATTACCCAAGAAAAGGGCTATTTGTTTTTAAAATATGTCGAATATTTAGATCATTAAAGTAAGTTTAGTATACTTTTCCCTGGCTGGTGGTCGCTAGGAAACTTATACAACAGCTATTAAAAAGCTGTTAAATCTAACTAGTTGCTGGTCAGATGTAGTACTTTAGTAGAAAAAATGCCAATGCACTTTTTAATTACCCTACTTTTTATGATGACACAAGCCACTACGATCTATGATTTCAATAAAAATTCCAAAGCAAGCGATTGGACTATTGTTAATGATGGGGTTATGGGAGGGCTTTCTTATGGCAATTTTACCATAAACCAAGCTGGAAATGGTGTGTTTTCGGGTACGATTTCGTTAGAAAACAACGGAGGTTTTTCGTCTGTTCGGTATCGTTTTGCACCTTTGGCCACGACTGCCAAAAGTAAAGTGGTGTTGCGCATAAAAGGAGATGGCAAAAGTTATCAGTTCCGCATCAAAGATCAATCATCAGCCTATTATTCTTATATCACTACTTTTGCTACTACTGGCGAATGGGAAACCATTACCATTAACCTCAATAGCTTGTATCCTTCTTTTAGAGGGCGACGTTTAGAGGCTGCCAATTACAATAGCGATTCCTTTGAAGAAATTGTATTTTTAGTCGGAAACAAAAAACAAGAATCCTTCCAATTGCTTTTGGATAGTATCGTGTTGCAATAATTTTTTGTTGCTATTGGACAATACTTACCCAAAACGTATTGCTGAAAATCTGTGCTATTGAATTGTTTCTACTCAAGAATCCCAAAAGATTAGGACGGATTGGATATATTTTAATGATATTCTCTTAAATTTGAGAATTAAACTAAAAAATATGGCAACAAACACTGTTCAGCTACACCGCGTTTTGGCGGCACCTGTCGCAAAAGTATTTCGAGCATTTGTAGAGGCAGATGCAATGGCTTCTTGGTTACCTCCTTATGGCTTTGTTTGCAAAGTAGACCATTTGGAAGCCAAAGAAGGAGGAACCTATCGAATGTCGTTTACCAATTTTACTACAGGCAGTAGCCATTCGTTTGGAGGCGAATATCTAGAAATACTGCCCAACGAAAAATTGAAATATACCGATGTCTTTGTTGATCCCAATTTGCCTGGTCAAATGATTACTACGATTCAGTTTGAAACCGTTTTGTGCGGCACCCAGCTTTGGATTACTCAAGAAGGGATTCCTGAGGCCATTCCAACAGAAATGTGTTACTTAGGTTGGCAAGAATCGCTAGAGAAACTAAAACGTTTGGTAGAGCCTAACATTCCCGATGCTTAATTCAAATATTCACTTTTTATACTTGAAATTATGGCTAGAATAAACCCTTATATTCATTTCAACGGCAATGCCGAAGCCGCTTTTTTGTTTTATCAATCGGTTTTTGGTGGTGAGTTCACCGCGTTGTCGCGTTTCAAAGACATCGCTTCTGAAGAAAATCCTATAGCAGATCATGAAGCGCATAAAATTATGCATATCGCATTACCAATTGGTGATTCGAATTTGCTTATGGGAAGTGATGTTCCAGAGGTGTTGGGACAAGTAAATGAAAACGAAAACCGAAGTAAAATTATGATTAGCGCTGCCAGCAAAGAAGAAGCGTATCATATTTTTAACGGACTTTCAGCAGGAGGTACGGTAGAAGTACCAATGGATGAAAGTCCTTGGGGAACACTATTTGGTATGTTTCGAGACCAATTCGGAATTGAATGGATGATAGATTTTAATCCTGAGAAGTAATACTTAAATAAGCTTAGAAAAAGAAATGATTTTAGTAGCAAAAGAATATCCTTTTTTGCTTTTACTAAAATGTAATTTAATATCTAATTAATACTGAATGGGTTTAGATAGTGTAGAACTTTTAATGCGATTCGAAAAGGAGTTTAAAAAGGATGTGCCAGACGAAGATGCTGCAACACTTTATACTGTTGGTGATGTAGCCAATTGGTTTTTTAATAATATAGTTATTCATTCGCCAGACAAGGGTGTTAAGCGGCAAATTTTTGATGCGTTGCAATCAGTTTTACTAACATTGACTTCTAAAGCTGATTTTAAAGAGAATGATGTTTTACGAGATTTTATTCCTAAAGAAAATCTTAAGTCTTTTTGGAACGATTTAGAGTATGAATTAAAACTAAAAATACCGAAGCTAAATCCTCAAGATCTTACTGAAGAAAAGTTAAAAGAACTTAAGGTTTTGGGAATTACAATTTCTAGACCTAAGCAAGCTGTTTTGGATATGCAATTCAGTAGATTTATAGAATGTATTGGGGCGATGAACTACGAAAAATTAGTTGATTTTGATACTATTTCAAGTTTATTCGAGATTACAATTGCTGCTATTGCTATAACTCACGAACAATGTGGAGTAGCTATTGATGAAATATTCGTTACAAGTTCTTTTACTAATGATTTGGGGATTGATTAGTATTTCTAATGCATATTGGTAAGAACAATTGATATTAAACTTTAGTTAAATAAATTCATACGAAATAGTTATCTAGTCAATTACCTCTAAATTTGAGTTGGACTATAAAACCATTAGCTATGAAAAGACATGCCACCGCAGTTTGGACTGGTTCCTTAAAAGAAGGAGCAGGGAAGTTAAGCACACAAAGTACTACTTTGTCAAATACCCAATATTCGTTTACTTCAAGATTTGAGGAAGGAGTAGGCACCAATCCCGAGGAATTAGTTGCTGCTGCACATGCAGGCTGTTTTACGATGCAGTTGACCGCTTTTATCGGAGAAACGCCAGCAGTTATCGAAAGTATTGATACCAAATGTGTGATTAACTTAGTAGAAGGAACGATTATCGGTTCGCATTTGACAGTAAATGCAAAAATTAGCGGTATTACAGATGCTATTTTTCAGGAACTAGTGACTAAAGCTGAAAAGAATTGTCCAATTTCTAAATTATTCAATACCGAAATTACTACTTCAGCCACTTTGGTATAAGTACTATTTTTTAATACAAGAAAAGAGCCAATTGACTGAATTGGCTCTTTTTTTGTAAATGTTTTTCTTTTTTATTGGTAGATCAAGGTCGGTTTTCCCTCTACACAACCCACGCTTTTGGGAACAGAGGTAATATCACAAGGCGAATTGGCTCCCGTTTTTTTATTGAAGATTTCTACAGCATTATTGTAAGCCTTAATTTTGGTCTCGAATGCAGTTAAGTTTATTTTCCTTGCATAAGGAATATAAGAGGCTACACCGCCACAAGGTTTAACTCCAATTCCCTTAAATGACCATTCTTGCGCATTGGTACAAGTCATAGTGTTGGCTAATGACATACTGATAATTTCATTGTACATAGCTTCTATAGCTGCTGCGTCATAGTCTTGATTCGTGCTCTCCTCATTACTGCAAGAAAGTAATGTAATACAAATTGCCAATAGCATAAAAGATATTTTTTTCATAAATACTGATTTAGGATTAGTATATCTAAGAGGAAGTGAACTCTAAAAGGTTGCGTCAGTATTTTGAAATGCAATAGAAAAAAATAAGTAACTACTCAAATAGCAGATCCGTACTATGCAAAATTATTTATTTTTCGATTTAGTACTATACACATATCCAAAGCTCAGTTCAGAAAAATCCGCTTGCCCTAAGTTAGAATTGATAGTTGCAGCAATAAATACATTGTGTCGCGGAGCTTTTTTTGCAGTAATAGCATAATAACGGAAGCCTAAACGAGAGGAAATATATTGTTTTATTTTTGCTTTCGTGCCAAATTCGTCAGCTATGTCTATGCTGGTATAGCCGCCATTGTTTACATGCCAATCTAATTTGTAAGCTGGTTTGTAAAGATTAATTCCTAATTCGGCTTCTACACTAAAATGGTTTATTAAAACTTCACAACTACTAAATACCCCAAAAGCAGTAGCATTTTGATAAGGATTGTTTGTTAATTCTGGAAAATGAGTAGTAACTATACTGCCTTCCTCTTTGATGTAATCATAATAATCTTCATAGAATCTATAATAGAAGTTTAGCCCATATTTGAACGATTTGTTCTTTATTCTACCCATTCCAAAGGAGGCAGTGTATACATTTTTAAGAGAATTGTAATTTCTAAATAGTGTTTTATATCCCAATCCCAATCGAGTAGTATAGTAGGTTTGTGTATCTGCCGGATCAGCATCAGTAGTCTCCTCTGATAATGGAATAGTATTTTTTGTAAAATTAAATTCGGTTTTAACTGTAGCTAAATAGGAATTTAAACCAAGATTAGGCCAGCGGGTGTGACCATTGGAAAAGTGGGTAAGTCCAGCGCCAATTTTAATATTGAAATCTTTTCGATGCACCAAATCATAATAGAAAAAGGATCGAAAAGCCCAGGTAAGGTGTGTTGAGATGGCATGGTTCCCAGAATGGGTCACTTTATCATAGATGAGGTTGTTGTAGGAACCACCCAAACCGACTTGAAGGCGGATTCTATTGGTGAGCTTATTCAAAACGCCAAAATCGAAAAAGGGCATTACAGTAATGCCATAGCCAACTTTTTCTTGATTTCCAAAATCCGCGTAGGAGAGCAGTATACCTGTTTTTGGATAATTCAGTAGTTTGGCCCAACTGTCGTTTTCATAAGTCGTGGTGCCCAGTGTAAGATCAAAACCTTGTTGGTTTTTTGTTTCGGGATATATACTTATTGGAGGCATAGTTTGCCCAATTGTATAACCAACTCCAATAAAGTTAAAGTTGTTTTTGGTTGTTGAGTTGCTTTCTTGTGCTAGTGCTATTGAACTAATTAATGAGAAGAGGAGTAAGGTGGTTTTTTTTAATATCATTTTTTGGAACTATAATTTGATTTAGTCTCTAAATCAAATTTGATATATTGACTATTGCTGAATTTTTTGTTGCACAAAAATAAGAACTTGAATCAATTAAAAAAATTACTCAAACAAATCTGAGGACAAATAGCGATCACCACGATCACAGATAATAGCAACGATAACCCCAGACTTCAAGGTTTCAGCAATTTTTACAGCAGCTGCTACAGAACCACCGCTACTCATTCCTGCAAATACACCTTCTTCTTTTGCTAAACGTTTTGTCATAGCTCTAGCTTCGGTTTCGGATACTTCTATAACCGTATCCACTTTTGAAGCATCAAAAATTTTAGGCAAGTATTCCTGTGGCCATTTGCGAATACCCGGAATTTGAGAGCCATCACTAGGTTGTGCCCCAACAATTTGAATAGAAGGATTTTTTTCTTTCAAATAGGTTGAGGTACCAATAATGGTTCCTGTGGTTCCCATAGCCGATATAAAATGCGTTACTGTTCCTTCTGTATCTTCCCATATTTCTGGGCCTGTAGTGTTGTAATGAGCCTTCCAATTGTCCTCATTGGCAAATTGGTTGAGCATTATATAGCCACCTTCTGCTACTTTTTTGTCAGCATAATCTCTTGAACCAATGATACCTGTACTTGCAGGCGTTAAGATTACTGTAGCACCATAAGCCCTCATAGTTTGCGTGCGTTCTATTGTAGAATCTTCTGGTAGAACCAATTCTATTTCGATATTGAATAATTGTGCAATCATTGCCAAAGCGATACCCGTGTTTCCACTGGTTGCTTCGATTAATTTATCGCCTTTTTTGATATCCCCTCGTTCGATTGCCGATTTGATCATATTGTAGGCTGCACGGTCTTTTACACTTCCTCCAGGATTGTTTCCTTCGAGTTTTAGGAGTAATTTTACGTTTGGATTTTGTACTAAATTTTGACTTATTACTAATGGTGTGTTTCCAATAAGATCGACTAACTTTTGTGGTTTCATTATCGTTTTTCTTTTATCTTAACCTCAGTTGTTGTTGTGTTTAATACAGTAGAATCGGCGGGTATGGATTTGGTAACCCATGAATTTCCTCCGACTATGCTATTTTGCCCTATTACTGTTTCGCCTCCAAGTATAGTGGCGTTGGCATAAATGCATACATTTTTTTCAACCGTTGGATGGCGTTTGGCATTTTTCATTTCTTTACTAACACTTAGCGCACCCAAAGTTACTCCCTGGTATATTTTGACGTTTTCTTCAATTACTGTTGTTTCACCAATTACAATTCCAGTAGCGTGATCAATAAAAAACGGTGAAGATATCGAAGCACCAGCATGAATATCGGTTCCGGTAATTCGATGTGCATATTCACTCATTAACCTTGAAAAAAGTAATAGATCAAGCAAATACAATTCGTGACTTAATCTATAAATAGCAATGGCATAAAAGCCTGGGTAAGCTAAATATACTTCTTCAATACTATTCGAAGCGGGGTCATTTTTTAAAATGTAAGCAGCATCTTGATTGAGTTGTTCTAAAACCAATGGCAATTTTTCAAGGAAGTTATCCCAAGCGCATTCGCAAAGATCTTCGGGTTTTTTGCAAGCAATTTTTGCAATTTCTTTGAATTGAATTTCCAATTCATCAATGCTTTGGTCTAAAGGCGCATTCGAATCAAACAAGGTATAAAACAGCTTTTCAGTAAATGCTTCTGTTTTGGTTTTTATGCTATAATTAATAGTCAAATGACTCTTGTGCGTGCGTATATTTTGAATAATCTGATGTCTTGACACAATATAAAAATTATAAAATGAATTCAAAGCCGTAAAAGTAAGGTGTTTTTTAGAGATAGCGTTATTTTTGAAAGTAATAAATATAACTTTAGTCTATTTTTTTGATAGATTGTGTAGGAAAGTATTTTTATAAATGTTTATAGACATAGCCACCAATCACAAAAACAAGATTAATGGTGATTAGAATTGTCAATGCATTTTTGGTTGTTACTGTTTTTTTTGTAGTATAAAACAAAAGAATTCCAATAAACATTGCGAGCATAGAGTATACCGCTGGATACATTGCAAAAGCAGCACTCCATTCTCCTTTTAGCAACAAAAGCAGGGCGCGTTGAAACCCACAACCCAAGCATTCTATGCCAAATAGTGTTTTACTCAAACAAGGAATCATGTATTTTTCTAGATGCATTTGCTTTTATTTGGTACAATTTTACAAAAAAAAGCCGATTCCTTTTTTAATAATCGGTTCACCCGTTTTTTATTTCTTATTTTTGAAGCTTGAAATTTTTTGAAATGAAGAAATTGATGATTTTGATAATGGCAGTAGCCATTGGAGTTGCTTTTTATGAACAAAGTAAACCAGAGAAAAATGTGTATTTGATGGTTATAGCTTTGATTGTTTTCATGTACGGAATGATGCGATTAAGTGCCAAAACACCAAGTAAAAATCAAGATAAAGAAGATAACAATGTGGAATAAAGGAGATAAAGTGTCTGTTTTAGACGATGATATTAATGGTGTTATTGTAGCAGTAAATGGTACTCAAATCACGATTGAAACTGAAGATGGTTTTGTAATGAATTTTGGAGCAAATGAGTTGCTTAAAATTAACGAAACCAGTAACTTAATGGATTCTATTAGAAGAATTAATGTGGATGAAATTATCAAGGAAAAAACAATTCCAGCTCCTAGAAGTTTTGTAAAAGAACGCAAAGAGAAAAAGGAAGTTGGTGTTCCAGAATTTGATTTACATATTGAAAAATTAGTGCCTAATAAACGCGGCATGTCTAATTATGATATTTTGACTTTACAAGCAGATACAGCAAAACGACATATTGAATTTGCTATTAGAAATAGAATTCCTAAAATCGTATTCATTCACGGTGTTGGCGAGGGAATTCTTAAAGCAGAATTGGATTTTCTCTTAGGACGATACGACAATATTTCGTTTCAAGATGCCAATTATCAAAAATATGGTTTAGGTGCTACCGAAGTGTATTTTAAACAAAATAGTAAATAATAGTAGTATAAAAAAAGGTCAATTCCACTAGAATTGACCTTTTTTTATACTTAAAAATGAAGGATTAATTAGTAATTAATTCTCCATAGATGTAATTGTCTCCCAATGAAAAATCATCACTTCCTCTTACCATTTTTACTTTTTTAAGTACTATGGTATGTTTGAATCCTGAAGCAAAAGTTGTTGTAGTAACTTCGATTATACCCTCGGTATTGGCGACACCAGAAGCGGCTTTCCATTCTTGAAAAAGTGTTGGTGTTCCAGGGGTGGGGGTGGTACAAAAATAGCTTTCTGTCAAAAGACCAGTATACGATCTGTAGATTAGAGAATTGGTTGTGCTGCCAATTAATGCCGTTCTTGGAGTATTCAATGCCGTTACTTCATTTTTAATTAATCCTGCTTCGATATTGTTTAAAGTTAACGCCTCACTATTGATGAAATTGTATACTTGTTTAGATGTAGCGCACTGCCCTAAAGTCTTGGTAAAAGCAAATGGGATTGAAGTTACCGTAGTCGTATAATCACCAAAGATGAACTCATCATACACTTGCGTACCATTTGTTTTTTGAAACGTGATGTTTTTTAGTACGATATAATGGTTGTAACCTGTGATTTTAGTACTGTTAGTAGTGGCATCTGTTGTTTTTATTGGAGTACTAGTAATCACTATTTTTCCGCCTGCATTTGCCGTCCATTGGTCAACTACAATTGGTGTGGCAGGCGGAATGGTTTCACAAATATTGTCCGCTTTTACAGTTCCGTTGAAAAAACGATAAACCACTCTATTACTTCCTCCGATGGTAACTTCTTGTGTTTTGGTTTCACTAGGAAAAATAAATCCTGGAAGTTCTAATAATAAGGCTTCTTTTTCATTTAGTTTGTAAATAATATCATTGTTGGCACAGGTAGCAACCGTTGCCTTATCAAAATTAATGTCATCTAAAAAAAGATCACCGTCATCACAGCCGCTAATCATAACTACTAAGAATAGTATTCCTAAAAATCGTTTCATTTCTTTACTTTATTTTAAGCAAAAATAGAATTTTTAATTGGTATCCGCTTCATTCCAGATTTTAAAATGATGTTAATGTAAGCCGATTTATTTTGGAAGAAAAAGACAAGCCAAATGAAATTAGTACCTTTGCCGTCCTATTTAATCTAAATGAAACAAACGAAATATTATCTTGCTGCATTTTCCGCTTTTTTTATATGGGGATTTTTCAGCTTGGCACTGAAGCCTATTGCCGATTTTCCTTCTTTGGACATTCTTTTTTACCGTGTTTTTTTGAGTGTTTTTCTTTTAACGCTTTTGAATGTAGTTTTCAGGAAAAGTGTGATTCGAGAAAATTGGGTTCTTTTTCAAAATTTTCAACCAAAAGTTAAGAAAACGATTCTGTGGTTAACATTAGGAGGAAGTTTGATATTGGCTTCGAATTGGTTTATTTTTATTTATGTAGTCAATCATGTGAGTGTAAAAGCGGGTTCCTTGGCTTACTTGATTTGCCCGATATTGACGACCGTTTTTGCCTTTTTTCTTTTAAAAGAAAGACTTTCAAAAACACAATGGTTTGCGGTTTCATTGAGTGTTGTGAGTTGTTTGTTGTTATCGATGAATGATTTACATGATATTTTTTATAGCTTGGTGGTAGCGGCAACGTATGCGCTCTATTTAGTAAGTCAACGAAAAAATAATCAAATGGATAAACTTTTGGTGCTCAATGTGCAATTGCTTTTTATTGCGCTGTTGATACTGCCATTTTACCCTATTTATAGTGGTCCGCTGCCTACAACGCCTTTGTTTTATGGTTGTTTGTTATGTATTGTGGTCTTCTTTACGATTATTCCTTTATTTTTAAATTTGTTTGCATTGAAAGGAATTTCCTCAGCGACAGTTGGAATTTTGATGTATATCAATCCAATTATTAATTTTGCTATAGCTTTGTTGTATTTCAAAGAACAAATAAATGGAATTCAACTCTTTTCGTATATGCTGATTTTGATTTCTGTTGTGATTTTTAATAAGAAAGTCATTTTGGAACTATTGAGAAAATCAAAAGAAAAACGATTGGTTGCCTGAAGAACGTTTGGTTTTGCAGGGTTTGCGTGAGGGTAGTAGTGGAGCTCTTTTTTAGAGACTTTTTTCAGGCTCTAAAAAAAGCGGGAACGGATGCCCGACCCGACTTTTTCTGGCGGGGCACGCCCAAATAAAAATGAATAGTATTTAATTATGAAAAAAGTATATCTCGACAATGCTTCTACAACTGCGATGCGTCCCGAAGTGATTCAGGTGATGGTGGATTGTATGGCGCAAGATTACGGAAATCCGTCGTCTACGCATAGTTTGGGGCGTCACGCCAAAAGTATTTTGGAACTGTCTAGAAAGAGTATTGCCAAGGCTTTGAATGCTACGGCGCAAGAGATTTTGTTTACATCGGGTGGGACAGAGGCCAATAATTGGATTTTGCGTTCGGCAGTGAAGGATTTGAAGGTGATGCGAATTATTTCGAGTAAAATGGAACATCATGCGGTTTTGTATCCTATTTTGGAATTGCAAAAGGAGTTTGGTATTCAAGTTGAGTATGTAGAAAATTCGGCTGATGGTGTACTTGATTTGACGCATTTAGTGAGTCTGCTTTCTGAATCTTCAGAGAAAACTTTGGTGAGTTTGATGCATGTGAACAACGAAACGGGCGTGGTTTTGGATTTGGAACGTGTGTCACAAATTTGTCAAGAGCATCATGCGTTGTTTCACTCGGATACGGTGCAATCTGTAGGAAAAGCGATTTTGGATTTGCAAAAAGTACCCATAGATTTTATAGTGAGCAGTGCCCATAAATTTCACGGACCAAAAGGGGTTGGTTTTGCTTTTATTCGAAAAAATTCGGGTTTGCAGCCTTTGTTTTTTGGTGGCGAACAAGAAAAAGGACTGCGTTCTGGAACTGAAGCAATTCATCAAATTGCAGGAATGGCAAAGGCTTTAGAAATTTCATTTGCTAACTTAGAAGCTGAACAGCAGCAAATCAGTGCTCTAAAACAGTATTGTTTGGAACAATTAGCGTTGCACTTTCTTGGAGTGAAAGAAAATGGAACTGCTACTTTTTATCCGATTTTGAATGTGCAATTGCCTTTTTCAGCGGATAAAACGGCTATGATTTTGTTTTATTTGGATATGAAAGGGATTTTTGTTTCGAGAGGCAGTGCTTGCCAGTCGGGAAGTGTGAAGCCCTCGCATGTGTTGGCTGAAATGCTCTCGGAAGATGATTTGAAAAAACCAAGTTTGCGAATATCGTTCAGTCATTTATCTACTCAAGAAGAAGTTGATTTATTAATTGAGGCGTTGAAAGGCGTTTAATTCTCCCTCTTTTAAAATACAAAACCTGACAATTGTGAAGTTGTCAGGTTTTTTTGTCTTATATAATTTTATGTTATTCAAACAAGCCTTCGATGCTCAAATAGCGTTCCCCTGTGTCGTAGCAAAAAGTAAGTACAGTTGCCCCATCTGGGATTTCGTTTAGTTTTTTAGCTACAGCGGCTAAAGATGCACCAGATGAAATGCCTAACAGGATTCCTTCTTTTTTAGCGGCTCTTTGTGCATAAGAAAATGCCTCGTCTTTGCTAACTTGTATGGTGCCGTCTAGTATTTCAGTGTTTAAATTGGTGGGTATAAAACCTGCACCAATCCCTTGAATAGGGTGTGGACTTGGCGCACCTCCACTAATTACTGGAGAAGCTTCTGGTTCTACAGCAAAAACTTTTAGATTAGGAAAGTGTTGTTTTAGGATTTCGGCACAGCCTGTAATATGTCCACCAGTACCTACTCCAGTGATGAGGTAGTCGATTCCATTTGGAAAGGCGTTGATGATTTCTTGTGCTGTTTTTTGCTTGTGCACCTCAATATTTGCTGGATTTTCAAATTGTAGCGGTGACCAAGAGTTGGGTATTTCATTGACTAATTCTTGTGCTTTTTCGATAGCTCCTTTCATCCCTTTTTCGCGTGGGGTTAATACAAATTCAGCACCGTAGATACTCATTAAGCGACGTCTTTCAATGGACATAGATTCTGGCATAACCAAAATAAGTCGGTATCCTTTCACTGCCGCAACCATAGCTAAACCAATTCCAGTGTTGCCTGAGGTAGCCTCGATGATGGTGCTGCCTTTTTGTAAAATTCCTTTTGCTTCAGCATCTTCAATCATGGCTAAAGCAATACGGTCTTTGATGCTAGCACCCGGATTGGCTCGCTCTAATTTTATCCAAACCGATGTTTTTTCTCCAAATAATTTATTGATTTTTACATGAGGCGTATTGCCAATTGTTTCAAGTATGTTGTTATAAGTCATGGTTTTATTTTTTTATTTTAAATCCTAGTAAATTTATAGAATAAATTGGTTTTTCCAAAACAGCAACAGTTAATTCTATGGTAAAATGAAATTACATAAAAAAATCCGTTTTGTTATACACAAAACGGATTCTATATTTATCTTAAAATCTATTTAAGAGGTTCTAAAACTGAAGGTTACAAGTGAATCACTTCTCCGTAAGCATCAGCTACGGCTTCCATAACCGCTTCACTCATAGTTGGGTGAGGGTGGATGGCTTTTAAGATTTCGTGACCTGTAGTTTCTAATTTACGAGCTACAACTGCTTCAGCAATCATATCCGTAACACCAGCACCAATCATATGGCATCCTAACCATTCGCCGTATTTGGCATCGAAAATTACTTTTACAAAACCATCTGCAGCTCCAGAAGCTTTTGCTTTTCCAGAAGCAGAGAATGGGAATTTACCAATTTTCAATTCATATCCTTTTTCTTTGGCTTGTTTTTCTGTCAAACCAACAGAAGCAATTTCTGGCGTTGCATAAGTACAACCTGGTACATTTCCGTAATCGATTGGTTCTACGTGAAGACCTGCAATTTTTTCAACACAGTTGATTCCTTCTGCAGAAGCAACGTGCGCCAAAGCTTGCCCAGGAGTTACATCTCCAATAGCGTAGTAACCAGGAATGTTAGTAGCATTATAAGCGTTCACTAAAATTTTATCTCTATCAGTGGCAATACCTACTTCTTCTAATCCAATGTTTTCGATGTTGGTTTTGATTCCAACAGCTGATAATAAAATATCTGCTTCTAAAACTTCTTCACCCTTAGCTGTTTTTACATAGGCTTTTACTCCAGCACCAGTTGTATCGATTCTTTCTACAGAAGAGTTAGTCATAATTTTAACTCCTGCTTTTTTCATAGAACGTTCCATTTGTTTTGAAATGTCTTCGTCTTCTACAGGAACAATATTTGGCATAAATTCTACAATAGTAACATCTGTTCCCATTGAGTTGTAGAAATGTGCAAACTCCACTCCAATTGCTCCAGAACCTACAATAATCATAGATTTAGGTTGAGTAGGCAAAGTCATCGCTTGTCTGTAACCAATTACTTTTACACCATCTTGCGGTAAGTTAGGTAATTCACGAGAACGAGCACCTGTAGCAATAATGATGTGATCAGCACTGTATTCAGTTACTTTTCCATCTTTATCAGTAACGTCTAGTTTTTTTCCAGCTTTTAGCTTTCCAAATCCATCAATAACGTCAATTTTATTTTTTTTCATTAAGAACTGAACCCCTTTGCTCATTCCGTCAGCTACACTACGGCTACGGTTAACGACAGCACCAAAATCTTTATCAAATTCTTTTACAGTCAATCCATAGTCAGAAGCATGTTTTAAATAATCAAAAACTTGTGCTGATTTTAGTAAGGCTTTGGTTGGGATACATCCCCAGTTCAAGCAAACGCCACCAAGGTTTTCTTTTTCTACAACAGCTACTTTAAAACCTAATTGTGAAGCTCTAATGGCTGTAACATAACCTCCAGGACCACTTCCTAAAACTATAATATCGTATTTCATTGTATTGTTTTCTTAATTGATTTACTGCAGCAAAATTAAGGATTTATTTTAAAAAAAATTAGCCCTTTCAGAAGTTTATTAGTTCATAGAATACATATAGAATATTACTTCATTTTTAGATAAGCTTCTAAGTAATTACTTGTTGAAAAATATTCATCTTTTAGTTTTTTTAAATGGTTGACTATTTCTCGATGTTGTGGGTGATTTGGATTAAGGCAATCTTTAATTTTAGTATCTGTTACTGTTAGCACTAAGTACCAATAGCCTTTTCTACTGGTGTGAATATCTTCTAAGAGCGGATCTTTTCCTTTGCTTGTTCTGTCTGCATCTATAGCTACTGGGATCAAATTTATCGTCTCCGTTGCTTTCTCTCGTTCAAAAAAAGACAAATAATACGTTTCATTATTTATGCTAATAGGGACATTTGAATCGACATTTAAATGCTTTAAGTTGTATTTAGCATTGATGAAATTATAAAACTCATTGGCATTCTTGGGGTCTTCAAAAATGAATCCGTAAAAATTAGGTAGGTCTTTTTTGAATTTTTTAGCCTTAATTATTTTTTCACCTTCGATATTTGGAGCAATTTTATAAGGTATACAAGAATAAGCTAGGAGAATTAGAAGACAACAACTGAGTTTTTTCATACTACTAAGTAAGAACTAATTATGTGAATGAAATAATTAATTCGCTATCGAAAACTGCGAATCGTACAGGTTTTTATAAAATCCTTTTTCTAGATTGATTAATTCCTGATGGGTTCCTTGTTCTACAATCAGACCTTTGTCCATGACTACGATTTTATCTGCGTTTACAATAGTAGCCAAACGGTGCGCAATCACAATAGAAGTTCTGCCTTGTGTAATGGTTTCGGTAGCACGCTGAATCAATTCCTCTGAATACGTATCAATAGAAGACGTAGCTTCATCCAAAATCAAAATACTTGGATTGGATACAAAAGCTCGTAAAAAAGCAATCAATTGACGTTGACCAGAAGAAAGCATTACCCCGCGTTCTTTCACGTCAAAATTATAATCATCAGGCAAACTCATAATAAAGTCATGCACCCCAATTTTTTTGGCAGCAGCTACTACTTCTTCTCTCGTGATTTCTGGATTATTAAGGGTAATGTTGTTGTAAATAGTATCGGCAAACAAAAACACATCCTGAAGTACCACAGCAATTTGTTTACGCAGTGAACTTAAAGTATAATTTTCAATATTGTGATGGTCAATATAAATAGAACCGCTGTTAATCTCGTAAAAACGATTCAATAAATTAATTATAGTCGATTTTCCTGCGCCTGTAGAACCCACAATAGCAATGGTTTGTCCTGCACTAACTTCTAAATCAATGCCTTTGATTACTTCTTCATCTGGAATATAACCAAAACGAACGTCTTTAAAAAGGATGTTTCCTTCAAAAATAGGTGCCTCCACAGTTCCAGTATCCTGAATTTGGTCTTCGGTATCCAAAATATCAAACACGCGATTGGCTGCAATCATTCCCAATTGCATTTCGTTGAATTTATCCGCGATTTGGCGCAAGGGGTTGAATAGCATTCCGATAAACATAGTATAGGAAAACAAATCTCCAAATGTGGTAAAATGGTCGCCATTCAATATTTTAATTCCACCATATAAAACGATAAATCCCAAAGTCAAAGACGAGATAATATCAGCAATAGGGAAGAAGATGGAGTTGTACAAAATCGTTTTTATCCACGCTTTTCTATGTTTATCATTGATGTTTTTGAATTTATCAAACTCAATATCTTCACGATTGAACAACTGTACGATTTTCATTCCCGTTACGCGTTCTTGTACGAAAGTATTCATATTCGCAATTTGGGTACGTACTTCCTCAAAAGCCACTTGCATTTTCTTTTGGAAAATACGCGTGAAAAAGACCAAAACTGGCATGGCTACAATAACAATCCAAGTGAGTTTCCAGTTCATATAGAACATAAAAATAAGCACCACTAGCATTTTCATCAAATCACTAATAATCATGAAAAGTCCTTGACTAAAAATACGTGCGATAGCTTCAATGTCCGATACACAACGAGTTACGACTTGTCCAACAGGAACCAAATCAAAGTATTTCATCCTAAAACTTAGCAAATGTGCAAACAATTTAATTCGGATGTCTTTTACAATATCTTGCCCCAACCAATTGGCCCAAAACACAAAATAGAATTGCGAAAAAACTTCTAGAAGCAATACAATTCCCATCAAAGAAACATACAAAAGTAAACCTTGTTGGTCATGGGTTTTGATGTATCCATCGACTGTTTGCTTTAACAAATACGGACGTAAAGCTGCAAAAACCGATAAGGAAATGGCAAAGGCAATGACCCCATTAAATCGTAATTGATAGGGTTTTGTATATTTTAAAATTCTTTTGAATAATCGAGTATCGAATGCTTTTGCTTTCATGTTTAGGAGCTATTTCCCGCTATCCGTGCAAATGTAATTCACTGAACTCCTATTTAAATAAAAGTTGAGTGAAGTAATCTTTTTTGTTTTTAAAGGAAAAACAAAAAAGGATTTCCACTACTATCGGGGCTATTTTAGGTATTCATAAGTGATTTCGGTTAGGTACAAACCATGTGCTGGAACCGAAAAACCTGCTTTTTCTCTGTTTTTACTTTTTATGATGTTTTCAAAATCAACCAAAGTGATTTTATGTAATCCCACATTGACTAATGTTCCTACAATAGAACGCACCATATTTCGCAAAAAACGATTGGCCGAAATGGTAAAAATCAAACGATTATTTTCCTTTCTCCAAACTGCGTCAAATATAGTGCAATCAAATGTATTTACGTCGGTATTGACTTTCGAAAAGCACTGAAAATCGGTATGATTTAACAATAATTTAGCAGCTTCATTCATTAATGCCATATCTAAATCTTGGTGGTAATACCAACTGAGTCCTTCTAGGAAAGGGTTTTTTATGGTATTGATATGGTATTCGTAAGTACGTTTGGTAGCATCAAATCGGGAGTGCGCCTCATCGCTTACGGGGATAATGTCAAATATGGCGATATCTTTTGGCAAATACGAATTGAGTTTGTGTACCAGCGTTGCTGTTTCTAGTTTTTTATCACTATCAAAATGAGCATACATTTGGCTGGCATGTACGCCAGTATCAGTTCTGCCAGCACCCATAATATTGATAGTGGTGTTCAATAGCACCGAAAGGGCTTTGTTCAGCGTTTCTTGTACAGAGCTGGCATTGGGCTGGTATTGCCAACCGTGATAAGCAGTTCCGTTATAGGCTAATTGTATAAAGTACCTCAAGATGTTTTATGATTTTTGGGTTGTAATCGTGTCATTGTGATGCAATGCTTTAGCAACGATTACTTGTTTTATTGGCTGCAAATTTACAATCTTTAGGCTGATTTTTTTGATTTTATATCATTTTTGTAACTGCCTGAAAAAATGCCGAATGTTTGATTCTAGCCCCGATGGGAGGGAATATCCTTTTTTTTTATACCTGTCAGGTTTTTAAAACCTTACAGGTATAAAAAAAAAGATAGGAAGGACAGCGGGAACCCCTGTTTATTTTTTGCCCTTTGTTTTGCTCCAAAAAAAAAGAACTTCAAATTTTGGTTAGAATGGGAAAGAAGCGCTTATTTTTGCTATTTTTTACTTTTAAATTCCATTGGTATGACCAAAATTCTTTTGCTATCAGATACGCACAGCCACATCGATGAGGCGATTTTGAAACATGTTGCTTGGGCTGATGAAGTTTGGCATGCGGGAGATATTGGAGATTTGAGTGTGACCGATACGCTAAAAAAACACAAGATTTTACGTGCTGTGTATGGTAATATCGATGGGAATGAGGCTAGAATTGAATTTCCCTTACACAATCGGTTTATGTGTGAGCAAGTTTCGGTTTGGATTACGCATATTGGCGGTTATCCAGGGAAATACAACCCTGCCATCAGAGACGAAATGGCGACGAATCCGCCTAAGTTATTTATTTGTGGACACTCTCATATTTTGAAAGTTCAATTTGATAAGAAGCATAATTTGTTGCACATGAATCCAGGAGCTGCTGGGAAAAGTGGTTTCCATCAAGTTCGTACACTGTTGCGATTTGTGATTGATGGCGATAAAATTAAAGACTTGGAGATAGTGGAAATGAAAAAATAACTATTCGATAGGAACTTGAAGTTTAATAGTGGTTCCTTGATTTTTTTTGGACATGATAACAAATTCCCCTTTCATATTGTTGATTCGTGCTTTGATTCTGTTGAGTCCGTAACCATCGATACTGTTTTTTTGTAGGTTGTCAAATCCTTTTCCGTTGTCTTTTATTTTGATTGATAGTTGGTTGTTTTCAAGGTTGGTTTCTAGTTTAGCCCAGTTGGCTTTGCTGTGTTTTAAAATATTGTTTAGTAGTTCTGAGATGATGAAATAAATTTTCATCTCTAGTGCTTCGTCAAATCGGGTTTGTGTATCTATGGTATTCAAAAATTCAAATTTTACTTTTGAATTCGAGTTTTTTTCACACAAATCATCCAAAGCATATAGTAAACCAAATCGCACCAAAAGCGAAGGCATCAATTCGTGCGATAAGTCTCTTACTTTATGATGGGCGTCTTCAAGGATGTATTTTGTCTTTATGATTTCATCACATTGATTTTGATTCATTGAGCTAAAAACATTAAGGTGCATTCCCGCCGAAGACAGCAAAGCACTGATGTTGTCGTGTAGAAAAGCAGCAATTTTTTTACGTTCTGACTCTTGGCCATCTATTGTGGCATTGATGATGTTCTGCTGTACTTTACTTTGTATTTCTTTTAATCGATTGTATTGTTTTAATTTTTCGTTTTGGGAAAAAGCATAAAAAATTAAGAAAATCAATAACGAAATTGTAACGACTAAAATCACAATTTTTTTATTACGCGATTGTTGTTCCAACCAATAGGTTTCTTTTGATTTGTAGGAGTTCGATATTTTGTCTATTTCTCTTTTGTATTCGTCAATTTGAAGGTTAACTCCTGCTAATTGAGCTTTTTTTACTTTATTGTCATTTACTAATTGATCAGAAAGTTCATTATACTTATTTAAGTAAAAGAGTGCATTTTTAAATTGTTTTCTTTTCTCTAAAAATTGAGAATACTTATAGTAATTTACTGCAAGGTCGAACTTTTCATTACTTTTTTCACCCACTTTAACAGCATTCTCAAAGAATGAATTAGCGATATTGTATTTTTTTATTTGAGTATAATATAGTCCATTTAACATGTTAAGGATTACAAGTGTAGAGTTTCCTGCATAATGTTTTTTGTATTTATTTAAATACTTTAAATAAGGTAAGCCTTCGATATAGTTGTTAGTTTCAAAATAAGCCCAAGTTATATTTAATTTTCTTAAATAGATTTTAGTGCTATCATTAATTTTACGTGTATGTAAAAGTGATTTTTGATAATAAAGTAGTCCTTTTTTATATTCTTTATTTTCAAAAAAATAAATATTAGCGATGTTGTTGTAAATTTTTCCCTTTAAAGTGTCATCTTTTGTTTTGTTAGCATAAATAAGGCTTTTTTTATAATAATACATTGCTTTATCCATCAAAAAAAGGTCGTCAAAATTAACACCAATTACATTGTAGGATTTTGCAATTAATTCGTTGCTCTTTAAAATTATTGATTTAGCTAATGCTAAATTGGATTGTTTTAATGAAATCTCATAATTATCATCTTTCCAGTTTTTGATTGCCTTATTGAGTAATGAGTTTGTATTTTGGATAGATATTGTATCAATTGCTTTTTTTTTCTGTGAAAATCCCAAAAGAGGAAATATAGCTAAAAAATAAATTAATATTAATTTCATTTTTATTAATTAAAATTAGTAATATTGTTCTGTATAATTTTTAAACATAAACATAATGAAAAAGTTAATTTTAATTGCAATTTGTTCTATTTCTTTTAGTTCATTCTTTACATCATGTACTAATGATGAAGATTTGTTACCAGCAGAACAAGCAAAAACAAAAAGTAATTCACTTTCAAAAGGAATTATGGCTGATGATTTACCTGAGGAAGAAGGAAGAAAAGGTAAGGTAGCAGCTCAAGTGGTTGTTCTTTAGTAATTTTTTAAAAAGGATTTTATTTTAAAAATCCTTTTTTCTTTTTCTCTCTCTTCTATGACTTTATCAATTTATGTTTTAAAGCATATTTTACAATGCTGATAGTGTTCTTGGCTTTTATTTTTTTCATTATGTTTTTCCGATGTGTTTCTACAGTGTTGGTACTTATAAATAACTTTTCACTAATTTCTTTTCCGCTAAATTCTAAAGAAATAAGAATGATGATTTCTATTTCTCTTTCTGTTAAATTAGAGTGGATTTCGATTGGAATCGCTTTCGTTTTTGGATTGTTTTTTGTCGCGGTATCAAATATTTTATTTTGTACTGTTTTACAAAAATATTCTTGGCCCATTACAATTACTTGTATGGCTTCAATGATGCTTTCACTTGCACATTGTTTGGTTAAATAGCCACTTGCTCCAAGCTTCATTACTTCTTTTACAATTTTAAGATCATCATAGCTGGATAAGATAATTACTTTGCAAGGGTATCCTTTTTTAGAAAACTCTTTAAGTACTTGAATACCGTCTTTTTCTGGCATACTGATGTCTAAAACAAGAACATCTGCTTTGTTTTGAACAACTTCCTCGTATATTGTCGTTCCATTGAGTGAAGTTCCAACTACAGAGAATCCTGGAATTGTACTTAAAAGGGTTTTAATTCCATCAATTAGTATTTGATGGTCATCGGCTAAATGAATATTAATAGTCTGCATGTTGTGGTATTGTTCTTTCCAAATGTATTATTTTTTATTAAAATGAAGCAATTTTTTTACAATAAAAAAACCCGATTTTAAATCGGGTTTTCTTCGCACAAATAAACTAAGTTTATAGGTTTATCTCAATCTGTCCACAGATTTTACAAGATCTTCATCCTTCTTGATGGCTTTATTAGCTAAAACTAATAACACGATAGCCAAGACAGGTACAAACATCCCAATACCTTTCTCAGAAACCAAAGGGGTTTCTCCAGATAAATTTAGCGAACGATATACAAACAATCCTAATAAAATTAAATTTAATATCATATTCAATCTGCCCATTACAAATTGATTTTGTCTCTTTTTAAATGAAAAAATGCTAACTAATGACAGTGTAGTACTTAATCCAAAAAGTGCTACATAAACTGGATTTTGCATAAAATAGAAATCTTTGGCATCAGCTGTAATCCATAAAGGAAATACATAGGGTGCAACCAAAGTAACCAAAAAGGCCAAAAACAAATAGATCGTCTGAATTCTCTGTATCATTTTACTAATATTCTAACGCAAAAATATATTTTCTTTTTTATAAATACTATTGTATGATTGATTTTTATTCGTATTATTGCATTATAAATCCGTAAGCACTTCATACTGCGGTTGATTCAAGAAAAAAAATCCATTCTATTCTTCACACGATTTCCCAAAATAAATAATCTAATAGAACATTCATGTTTGATATTTCTGCATTAAAAGAATTGAAGCTTTCTGAGCTTCAAGAAATTGCTAAAACAGCAAAAACAATAAAGTTTAACGGTGTCAAAAAAGAAACTTTAATAGGTCTTATTTTGGAGCATCAAGATGCAACGGCTAAAGTTGTAGATACTGTTATTTCTAATGATATTGTTGATGCTGAAAAACCTAAAAGAGTTCGAATTGTTCCAAATAAAAAAGTAAAAGAAGTAGATGATAAACCAACTCTTTTTCAAAACGAACAAACCATTGATAAAGTTGAATCGGCTAATTCTAAAACGTTAGAAACTAATAGTGAAGCGCAATTGGTTGAAGCAAAAGACATTGAGAACAATGATGGTGGCAAGAAGGCTGATAATGTAGTTAAATTTAATAAATCAGCTTATGAAAAAAAACTTGCTCTAAAGAAAGAAAAAGGAAATGCAAAAAAAGCAGAGGTAGTTACTGAAGAAGTTGTTAATTCAGAGGCTGTTGCTTCAGTGGGAGTTTTAGAAGAGAAAATTTCGGAGGAGAAAACCAAGGATGTTAACGAACCCTTAGTTCCTGCAAAAAAAATAAACCCAAATCAGTTAAAAAAACAAAACGGGAATCCAAATCAGAATCCAAATCAGAATCCTAATCAAAATCAAAATCAAAATGGGAATTCGAATGGGAACCAAAATTTTAAAAACAAAAAAAATAATTTCAAAGACGCCGATTTTGAATTTGACGGTATAATTGAAAGTGAAGGAGTTTTAGAAATGATGCCAGATGGTTATGGCTTCCTTCGTTCATCTGATTATAATTATTTGGCTTCACCGGACGATATTTATTTATCTACTTCTCAAATCCGTTTATTTGGTTTAAAAACTGGTGATACAGTAAAAGGAGTTGTTCGTCCTCCAAAAGAAGGTGAGAAATATTTTCCATTAGTACGTGTTTTAAAAATTAATGGTCACGACCCACAGGTAGTTAGAGATAGAGTTTCATTTGAACATTTAACTCCAGTGTTTCCTTCAGAAAAGTTTAAGTTAGCCGAAAAACAAAGTACGATTTCTACTCGAATTATCGATTTGTTTTCTCCAATTGGTAAAGGTCAGCGTGGAATGATTGTTGCTCAGCCAAAAACAGGTAAAACAATGTTATTAAAGGATATTGCTAATGCTATTGCTGCCAACCATCCTGAAGTTTATTTAATTGTTTTATTGATTGACGAGCGTCCAGAAGAGGTTACCGATATGCAACGCAGTGTAAGAGGTGAAGTAATTGCTTCTACCTTTGATAGAGAACCACAAGAACACGTTAAAATTGCAAATATTGTATTAGAAAAGGCTAAGAGATTGGTTGAGTGTGGTCATGATGTGGTTGTGTTATTAGATTCGATTACTCGTTTAGCAAGAGCCTATAATACCGTTCAACCAGCTTCCGGTAAAGTGTTAAGTGGTGGTGTAGATGCGAATGCATTACAAAAACCAAAACGCTTTTTTGGAGCTGCAAGAAATGTTGAAAATGGAGGTTCTTTAAGTATTATTGCAACGGCATTAACTGAAACTGGTTCGAAAATGGACGAAGTTATCTTTGAAGAATTCAAAGGAACTGGAAATATGGAATTGCAATTGGATAGAAAAATTGCAAATAAACGTATTTTCCCAGCTATCGATTTGACCTCTTCAAGTACTAGACGTGATGACTTACTTTTAGACCAAAATACTTTACACAGGATGTGGATTATGAGAAAGTACTTGTCCGATATGAATCCAATTGAAGCAATGGATTTTATCAATGATAGATTTAAGAAAACGCGTAATAATGAAGAGTTTTTGATTTCTATGAATGATTAAAATACTGTATTAGCTATATTCTTCTGTATTTAAAAACAAAAAAAATCCTCTTATGAGGATTTTTTTTGTTTTAATGCTAATTGAGTTATTTTTTACTCAGTATTTCCTTTGCGTTCTAATAAAGCCATATAAAAACCGTCAAATCCAGATTCTGAAGCCAATATTTTATGGTCTTTGATAAAAGTGAATTCTTTCCCGATGTCTGTGGTTAAAAAACGTTTCACCTGTTCTTGGTTTTCTGAAGGAAGTATTGAGCAGGTAGCATATACTAATTTACCTCCAGGTTTTACAATTTTAGAATAACTTTCCAAAACCTCCGACTGTACTTTTCGGATATTATCGATAAACTCTGGTTGTAATTTCCATTTCGAGTCAGGGTTTCTTTTTAAAACACCTAAACCACTACAAGGAGCGTCTATAAGTACTCTATCCGCTTTCTGATGCAATTTTTTAATGACTTTTGTAGAATCAATAATTCTATATTCTATATTGAATGCGCTATCTCTTTTGGCTCTTAGTTTTAATTGTTTTAATTTACTTTCGTACAAGTCCATCGCAATTAATTGCCCTTTGTTTTCCATAAGTGCTGCAATATGGAGTGTTTTTCCACCAGCACCAGCACAAGTGTCAACCACTCTCATTCCTGGTTTTACATCAAGGAAAGAAGCCACTAGTTGTGAATTTGCATCTTGAACCTCAAAAAGACCTTGTTTGAAAGCATCAGTTAAAAATACATTTGCTCGCTCTCTCAAAACTAATGCATCTGGTTGGTCTTTTAGAGTATCTGTCTCGATATTCAAATCCATTAAAATAGCTCTTAGCTTTTCTTTGGTAGTTTTTAAAGTGTTAACCCTAAGTACTACTTTAGCGGGCTGATTTTGAGCGGCAATTTCTTTTGCCCAAACTGTTTCTCCTAGTTCTTTAACTCCAACTTCATCCATCCAATCAGGAATAGATTCTTTGAAGGTTCTGATTTTTGATAGCTCATCAAACCTTCCTTTTATTTTGCGTTCAGGTGTGCCTTCAAGTTGTCTCCAATCAGGAATTGGATATCCTCTCAAAACGGCCCAAACCGCAAAAATTCTCCAAAGATTATCTCTGTCAAACGGTTCTTTAACTTCGGCAATCTCAGCATATAATCGTTTCCAACGAACGATTTCGTATATAGTTTCAGCAACAAATTTTCTGTCGGAACTTCCCCAACGTTTGTCTTTTTTTAACGAACGGGCTACTACTTTATCGGCATATTCTCCTTCATTGAATATGGCGTTCAAGGCATCTATAGTAGTATAAACTAAATTTCTGTGTAATCTCATTTTTAATATTTGAACTGCAAAGGTACTATTTATTGATTGATTGTTAAATTTTTAATCAGGATTGTTGTTTTTAAATTTTTTACATAAAAAAAAGCACTGTATAAAACAGTGCTTTAAATTTGTTTATCGAATGATTATTTTACTCTGGTAAGACCAAGGTTTTCTGGTGCGTGAAGTACCATTGGGAATTTTTCGATTTTAACAGAACTACTATCCAATCCAAAAGCACTTTCCTCAGATAAGCTTAGTTTTTTGATTAAGAAATAGGAGTTCATTATGATTTTTTCATGCCATAATAAATCTGAATCATTGGATAAGAATTTTTCAGAAAGAACGAATTTAAAGTCTCCAACAATATTGTTTTTGTTTAATGATTCGTACCTACTTGTAACGTCTACTTCTCCTTTTTTAACCATATCTACAATTACCTCTCGGAACATTAGATTGATTTTTGTGGGTTCTCTAAAGCCAAGATTAAAATCGATTCTATAGATGTCGTCTTTAACAATTTCAGTTACCTTGTATTCTTTTTTGTAGGGTTCGTTAAGTACATTTACATGTACAAACCAATATATATCAGCTCTTTTTGGTCTTTTTTGTAAAATTGAATAGGTTACTTTCTCTTCAATTTCATCTACTCTTCCTGCATTAGTCATGTAAACTAAATGCGTTGCGTATTTTGGTATTGTTAAATCACGACTCAGCTCAACAAGTACTTTCTTAAAGTCTTCAATCTTAACAATTTTGGTGTAATTTTTATTGATTTTTTTAGCAAGATACCAAATGGTCATTACGGATATCAATAGAATAGCGATGAATAAAGTTACATAACCACCTTCAGCGAATTTAGTTATGTTTGCCGCAAGAAAACTAAATTCAATTATAAGATATACTGTAATCAATGGCATAAAGAAATACCATTTTACACGCTTCATAATTAAATAATAATTTAGCAAAATGGTGGTCATTATCATACATAGAATAATGGCTAAACCATAAGCATGTTCCATATTACTAGACTCTCTAAAGTGTAATACAATACCAATACAACCCGCTAATAAAAGCCAATTTATAGAAGGGATGTAAAGTTGTCCTTTTAATTCAGTAGGATACTTAATTCTAACTTTAGGCCAGAAATTCAATCGCATTGCCTCATTAATAAGAGTAAATGATCCACTTATTAAAGCTTGTGATGCAATAACTGCAGCTAATGTTGCAATGACAATTCCAAAAGGTTGGAACCAGTTTGGCATAATTAAGTAAAAAGGATTTCCATTGTCTCCTCCTAAACTTTGTAGTGTTGCTCCACCATGCTGAATTAGATAGGCAGCTTGCCCAAAGTAATTTAAAACTAAAGCGGTTTTAACAAAAATCCAACTGATTCTAATGTTCTTTCTTCCACAATGTCCCATATCTGAGTATAATGCCTCAGCACCAGTTGTACATAAAAATACAAATCCTAGTACAAAGAAACCATCAGGATGAATTGACAGTAAATGATAAGCATAATAAGGATTTATGGCTTTAAAAACTTCAGGATGGTAACTAATTTGAATGGCACCTAAAACAGCTAACATTAAAAACCATATGGTCATCATTGGTGCAAAAAATTTACCAACTAATTTAGTTCCAAATTGTTGAATGGTAAATAAAATGACCAAAATTGCTATTACTATTGGTACTGTATTTATTTCAGGATTGAATGTTTTTATTCCTTCAACAGCAGATGAAACGGAGATTGGCGGTGTTATTATACCATCTGCCAAAAGCGCGCTACCTCCAATTATTGCCGGGACAATCAACCATTGTATTTTGGTTTTTTTGACTAATGCATAAAGTGCAAAAATACCTCCTTCACCATGATTGTCAGCGCTTAGAGTAATAAGAACATATTTTAAAGTAGTTTGTAGAGTCAGTGTCCAAAAAACACATGATACACCTCCTAATACCACATCTGGGTCGATGATGTGTTCGCCAAGTATGGCTTTCATAACGTATAAAGGTGATGTCCCAATATCACCATAAATAATTCCTAAAGAAATCAATAAACCACCTAAAGTTAATTTACTATGTAGGTCTTTGTGCGATGCGCTCATGGATAATTTTTAAAAAACTGCTTCAAATTTACATTTTTTAAATAAAATAAAGGATTTAATTACAATAAATAATAAAAAAACACGACCAGTTAGTCGTGTCTTTTTTATTTTGAGATTTGAGTTAAATACTTCTATTTGTTACTCTGTTTCCTCTACTTTCATTTGATGAGTTTTCTCTTCGTGAATTGGTACTGTTGGCTTCGGATCTTCTATTTTCATAAGAATTAGATGCTTTTTGCTCTGTTCTTTGAGATCTATTTTCTCTAGTATTTTGACTATTAGAATTTTTTGATTCCTGATCTCTTGAAGTAGCTTCAGTACTTCTGTTGTATCTATTATAGTTTGAATCGTTTCTTGATGATTCTACTCTAACTGATGGAGTTGCTCTTGAGTTATTATTGCTATAATCTATATCGCTTCGTTGATTACTATATTGTTGAGAATTACTTCTGTTTTCAGCATATCTTCTTGAAGGTTCAATTCTTGAATTGTTATAATTCCTGTTGGTATTAGATTCATAACGGGTTAAGTTTCGATTTGAACTGTAATTTTCTCTAGTTTCTCTTCTTCTTTCTAGCTCATAACGATTTGTTATTTCTGCATTTCTTCTTGAAAAAGAGTAATTTGGATAACTTCTTTCATAAGCATTATGACGGCTAGAAGCATATATATGAGGAGCTCTGTAACTGCTTCTGTAAGTAACATATCTATAGGAATTATGAACGTTTATACAGTGATTAATGTTACTTCTGTATCTATACACGGGAAATGGATTCCAGGCATAATAGTAGGATGGATAATAGTTCCAATTCCAGCTTGAATAATATGGTCGATAATTTCCTATCCAAAATGAAGCGTAAATTGCAGGTGTTCTATAATAAACAGGCTCATAAATATAGTTTGGACCATACATAAACACATCTCCAACCACTTGAACGCTTACATTATTATAGCGATCTTTTTCAACATCAATAGTTGCTACATCTTGAAATAAATCTCTACCCAAAACTGCTTGAATAACAATTACGTGTGTTCTTTTTTCAACAGATTCGATAACTCTTAAATAATCAACTTGGTTGTCATCATTAAGATCTAAGTTTGAAAGTTGGAGTCTTGGATCATTTAATCTTCTTTCAAAATCTTGTAAGTTCGAGGACTCACCAAAAACAGATGCTACTGCTTTTAAGTCTAAATTATCGCTAATTTCTCCGTTTTTGGCATAGATTGTAGTTCGGTCTTGTGCAGTTGAACATCCTGTTACAAGAGTTGAAACTATTGCAAATAAAAGTAGTTTAGTTTTCATAGCATTTGGTTTTAAAGTTCTTTAACCAATAATCCAATTACTGTGCCAATAAATGTTTTTTTTAATTATCAATATTTAAATATAATTGTATTTTAGCCTATATAAAATGTATTATAATGATAAAAAATATAGTAATTCCATTGTTTTTTAGTGTGTTAAGCTTCAATTGTTGTAACGCTCAAAAAAGCAAAAATAAAAGCAGTTTTTTTCAAAAAATTGAGATTGATACTTTGTTTAAAGATGAGATTAGTATCCGTTCATTAAATATTGAAGGCAACAAAGTATGGTTTGTAGCCAATAACAATCGATATGGTTTTTTCGATTTAAAGAAAAGAGAGAAGGTTATAAATAAAGTAGAGAAGGATAATTTAAAATTTGAATTTAGAAGCAGCGCAATTACTGCCAAACATTTTTTTGCTTTAACAATTGCCAGTCCAGCTTTATTGTTCAAAGTGAACAAAGAAAACTTGAGTACTGAGTTGGTTTATGAGAATTCTAATGATAAGATATTTTTTGATAGTTTGCAGTTCTGGAATTCAAAAGAAGGAATAGCTTTAGGCGACCCTATTGACAACTATTTTAGTATTATCATAACGAGAGATGGAGGACAAACATGGCAATCGTTACCAAAAGAAGTTTTTTTTAAAAATTTTGAAGATGAAGGTGCCTTTGCTGCAAGTAATACTAATATCGTCATTAAAGGAAATCATACTTGGATAGTTTCTGGTGGCAAAAAAGCAAGAATTTTTTACTCTCCTGATAAAGGAAAGTCTTGGACGGTAAATGATACACCAATCATACAAGGCCAACAAATGACGGGTATTTTTACGGCTGCATTTTATAATGAATCTATTGGTTGTATAGCTGGAGGGAATTATGAATTGCCGAATCAGAATTTTGGTAATAAAGCTATCACAAGGGATGGAGGTAAAACTTGGCAATTATTAGCCGAAAATAGTGGTCCTGGCTATATTTCATGCATACAATTTGTTCCCAAAAGTAAAGGAAATGGAATAGTGACCGTTGGTGCTACGGGCATTCATTATTCTGGCGATGGGGGCACAACTTGGAAGCAAATGAGCACAGATTCTTCATTATTTACCCTACGTTTTATAGATGCTTCTACTGCAATAGCAGCTGGCAAGAACAAAATGATTCGAATTTCATTAAAAAAATAAAACCTCATAAATTCAAAAATGAAGTTATGAGGCTAAAACTAAATGAAACTATTAATTAGTTTTTGTTGCGGTATTGTTGAAGTAGCTTTCTGTCAAAATCTACCTCAGATTTTCTTAGTTTTAGGATTTTTGTTGGAGGTAATATATTTCTTAAGGCCGAATTGAATTTTTTTCTAATTACATATTGTTCTTCATCTGTACTCTCAATTTGATTTAGGAAGGCCAAAGCCTCTCTGTCGCTCATATTATCCAAAGAACCATCGTTAAGTTTTTTGGCATAAGTTTTCATTTTTTGATGTCTTAATTCAAATTGTTTGTCATCATAGGCATTGTAAACTGGCCAAAATTTTTCAGCCTCAATTGATGTCAGATTAAGTTCAGTAGTTAAAAAGGCTACTTTCATAGCTTTTATCTGGTCTCTCTTTTCTTTTAATCTTTCATTTTGACCATAAGTGATTAAAGAAAGTAATAAAAACAAATACGGGAAAAGTTTCTTAATTGTCATGAGTTTTATCTTGTTTTGTTCAAAAGTTGCTGTTATTCGAGAATAAGTTGTTCTAAATTTTCTTCTTTTAGTAAATGTTCTTCAATGATTGTATTATCTGCAGGAGAAGATTCATTAAGTGTAAGTAAATCTTCATCCTCCAATTCACTTATTAACTCATATTGTGTTATATTTTGCTGATATGCCAAGTAGTTTTCTATACTTGCATTGTCAAGTTCCTGACTTGAACTGAATAAGGCCGTGTAAATAGGTATACTTAGAGCTAAAATAAAAATTGCAGCAGCTGCAAAAAGTAGTTTCTTTTTCTTTTGATAAAAAGAAATTACTTTAGGTTCATTTTTAGGCAATTCCTGAAGTAGTTTTGCTGAAAAATTTTCAAAATAATTTTCAGGGACACTAAATCCAGTGTTTATTTTCGGTTGGTTATCTAATTTAAATTCTTTCATATTTGTTTAAGACTTTAACAATGTCTAAAGGTTTAATTTTCGGTTACAAAAGCTTCAATTTTTTTTGTTGCATGATGATAAGAAGCCTTTAGTCCTCCTACTGAAGTTCCTAATATTTCCGATATTTCTTCGTATTTTAAATCTTCAAAATATTTCATTTTGAAGATTAATTGTTGCTTTTCTGGCAAACGTGCTATTGCTTGTTGTAATTTTAATTGAATTTCATCACCCTCAAAATAGACATCAGATTGAAGATTTTGAATTGTTTTTTCTTGTAATTCTTGAGAAGATAGATTGTTTTTTTTTGCCTTTTGACTTAAAAAAGTCAAAGCCTCATTGGTAGCTATTCGATACATCCATGAAAAAAGTTTGCTATCTCCTTTGAAATCTTTTAAATAACGAAAAACTTTAATAAATGTATTTTGCAAAACATCATCGGTATCGTCATGGTTTAAGACAATGTTCCGAATATGATGATAAAGTGGCTTTTGGTATTCCTTCAATAATTGCTCGAACGCTTTATTTTGCGTTTTCGGGTCTAATAATTGCTGGATAAATGCTTGTTCTTCTTGCAAGTTTTACACTTTTTTATGTTTAGAATAGCATTCTTTAAAAAGGTTTAATCTAAATGATTTATTTTTTAAAATTCTGATGGAATTTCTTCTTCTGCAGGTGTTTCTGTTACTGTTTTCTTTGGCTGTATTGTTCGCACAATAGGAGTAGGGATTACTTTAGGTTGTGTAGGCGAATAGATAAAGGTAACCCATTTTGAAGGCTGTCTTGACTCATTTTTGCCAATCGAGTAGACTTCAATATGTGAAAATTTAGTATCTCTTCGAATTGCTTTGTTAGTAAAGTAAGTATCTGTTTGTGTTAGAGCCTTTGGTAAATGTGAATAATCACCTTTTAATGTTGTTTTTATTGCCAGGAAAGAGGCTAGTTTTCCTGGAATTATGTCCTTATCTGAAGTCGAGAAAATTTCGCTTTTTACGGGAATGCAGAATGTTAGTTTTGCAATTTCTTTAGTAGCATCGTAATTGTGATAAATTATGAATGGTTTGCCATAAACTTCAATTCCATTCTTCTCGCAATATTCGTTTATTTTTGAAAAGACAATTCGACTATTTTTATTAATGTTGCTTACTTTGCTGTGAAAGGATTGACTCAAATAAAAAGTAGCTGTTTTTCTCACTTCACCTATTACTTTTACATTGTAGGTATTTGTTTCATAATCTAAAACTTTATCTAGGTTTTTCAAGCTTTTTTCATATACTGAACCTATATTTCGTTCAACACCACCTTTTAAAGTAGCATACATTTTTAGTTCGAAACTTAAATTTCCTTTAGTTTTCCATGTTACTTTAGTACCTCCAACAGTGTCCTTGAAATACCAAAAAACTTCAGATTCAGTTCCGTTATTGTTTAATTTTTGGGTAATATTCTCGTTGTTTTTCAAAGTTATTGTTTGAATGTCCCCAGTGCCATCAGCACCAGTCCAAGAACAAGAGGCTCCTTTACCAGAAGTAATAGCTGGATATGTCATTTTCAAATTATTATCATCAAGCATCCACGAATTAAAATTGGGCCAATTTTGATAGTCATTTACATAGTTAAATACTGCTGTTTTTGGCGCATTAATAATTTTACTTCGTTCTAATTGAAATTCTCCTTTTTGAGTAGCTACGAAAATAGTTGTAGCGACAAGACTTAACAATAGTAAAAGAAAAAGATATTTTAGGATTTGCATGAGATTTTGGATATATACTTTCGTAAAGTTAGAAATTTTATTCAAAAAGTAGGAGTACTTTTTAGAATTGATTCTTACTTTATAATAATAAGCTTGGTAATCTAGAAAGAATAGTGGTTTTAATGCTTAAGATAAATTTTTATAAGGAACAAAAGCCCAATAAAAAGAAGGAATCCTAATAAAATTTTATAATTTCCTTTATAAAACATTCGGTGTAAATTGGCATCTTTTCGGTAAGCAATAATCATTGCAAATATAAAGGCGATGGCGAAACAAGCGCCAAAAATTAATTGTCCTTGACTAAACATAGTGGTAAATTTTTCTACAAATTTAAGTAATTGAATAGGAATTATTGCTAATTTGCTACTTCAATTAACTTATCTAATTATGCAAAAACAAATTGAAGCGGTAAAGGAATTTCATACAGCTTTTGCCATTGGGCATAAAGAACAACCACATGCTGATTTGGGTGAATCAAAGAATTTACTTCGATTTAATTTAATGAAAGAGGAAAATGAAGAATATCTTGAAGCAGCAAATAACAATGATATTGTTGAAATTGCTGATGCTCTTGGAGATATGATGTATATTTTATGTGGAACCATTATTGAACATGGTTTACAAAATCATATTGAAGCTGTTTTTGACGAAATTCAGCGAAGTAATATGAGTAAATTGGGTGAAGACGGAAAACCAATCTATAGAGAAGATGGAAAAGTCATGAAAGGACCTAATTATTTTAAACCTGATTTTTCTAAAATTCTAAAAATTGTAGAAGATTCTATGTAATAAAAAAAGGCGATTTTCAAATTGAAAATCGCCTTTTGCTATTTATGTGCAGAAATATTAAATTTTTACTGTCCAACCAAATGGGTCAGCTTCTAATTTGTGCTGCATATTAGTAAGTTTACTTTTTAACTGTTCAGCATATGAATTTTCAATTTTAGGTAACTCATAATATTCCTCTTTATAGGAATACCCAACAATTGGATTTACAACTGCGGCTGTACCAGCACCAAAAATTTCTTTTAGGGTTCCGTTTTTAGAAGCTTCTACTAACTCGCTAACTAAAACTGGTCGTACTTCTACATTTATCCCTTCTTTTTGTGCTAACTCAATTAGACTTTTTCTTGTGATTCCATCTAAAATTCGTTCACTTACAGGTGCAGTTAATAGCGTGTCATTTATTCTAAAAAACACATTCATTGTACCTGCTTCTTCTAATTTTGTATGTGTAGCATCATCTGTCCAGATTACTTGTTGGAATCCTTCTTTGTTTGCTAATGTTGTTGGGTAAAATTGTGCAGCATAATTTCCTGCAGCTTTAGCAGCTCCAATACCTCCATTAGCTGCTCTACTGTAATGCTCAGCAATTAAAACTTTTACTTCTCCAGAATAGTAAGCTTTTGCAGGAGAAAGGATAATCATAAATTTATACTCGCTTGATGGGTTAGCTACCACACCTTCACCAGTTGCAATCATAAAAGGACGAATGTACATCGTGTTTCCTAATCCTTTTTTTACCCAAGCTTCGTCAATTTTCAAAAGTTCGTTAAGACCATTCATAAAAACTTCTTTAGGAACTTCTGGCATAGCCATTCTTACTGCCGATGCATTAAATCTTTTGTAATTTTCATCTGGTCTGAAAAGCCATAAATCGTTGTTATCATCTTTATATGCTTTCATGCCTTCAAAAATAGCTTGACCGTAATGAAAAACTTTTGCTGAAGGGTCTAGAAGAAAAGGTTGGTAAGGCTTAATAACTGGTTGTTGCCAAGCGCCATTTTTAAAATCACATTCAAATAAATGGTCCGTAAAAACGGCTCCAAAACTTAAGTTATCAAAATCTACTTCGTTTATTTTTGAAGTAGCAGCTTTTGTTATGTTAATTGTAGTTGCTTGAGAAGTACTCATGATTATGTATTAATAGTTTTTAGTTTCAATAATTAAATAAAAAAATAGATTTTTCTCTTTTGATTTTATTTTTTACAAAATTAAGTAAAAAAGGCTAAAAACGATGCGAAAATTGTATGATGTATTTCATTTAATTGCGATTTATGTATTTTTTAAAAATCAGATTTATTTACTGTGATTTTATATGAAATATATAATAAATACTTGCGTTTTTGTCCGTTAAAGAACCTAACTATTGCTAAATTTTGTTTTAAAGTGAAATTACAAATTCACAAATAAACATCAATTTGTTTTGAAATCGTCATTCGTACTATCTTTACATCGCTCAACACCCAAAACAACAACAGAAAATCTATTTCAAAAACAATCTTTATTCGTATGAAAAGAAGAATTATCCAAACCTTAGATGGCTCAACTACTATTCAAATTGAAGATTGGGACGAATGTTATCATTCTAAACACGGAGCAATTCAAGAAGCTAAACACGTTTTTATTAAGAATGGTTTGGCTTTGTTTCCGTCTCAAAATATTTCCATTCTAGAAATTGGTTTTGGTACAGGTCTTAATGCTTTTATAACTTTTTTGGAAGCTAAAAAACGCAATCAATCTATTAATTATGTTGGAGTAGAAGCTTATCCTATTTCAATTGAAGAATTAAAAGGAATGAATTATGTAGAAGAACTCGAGGCTTTGGAGTACGAATCCGTTTTTGAAAAAATGCATCGTGATGATTGGGAAAAGTCCATTGTAATAGATGAAGATTTTTGTTTAACAAAAAGACAACAATTTTTTGAAGCTATTGATGATGTTGAACAGTATGATTTGATTTATTTTGATGCTTTTGGCTATAGAGTTCAGCCTGATTTGTGGAGTACAGCAATTTTTCAAAAAATGTATACAGCGCTCAAAAACAATGGAATACTGGTGACTTATGCAGCAAGAGGTGTGGTCAAAAGAAGTATGATAGAAGTAGGTTTTAAAGTAGAAAAATTAGCAGGACCACCCGGTAAAAGAGAAATGTTTCGTGCAACGAAGCTCGTCCCTTGAAAACACTACGAAAACGTTTTTGGCTATGAAAAATCAGTATAAAAAAAGGATAAATCTTAGTTAATTATGTAAATGCTAAAAAGAAAAAGATTAAATTTACCGCAAGATAACCCCAAAAATCTTATTTAATTATGTCGAAAATAATGTTTGATTACACTAAATCAGTGTTAGAAAGAGTAAGTTTTGACCCCATCCTTTTTTGTAAAGAATTAGAAAAAGCCATACGAACTTTATTACCGTATGAGTTGGAACAACTAAAAGAATGGTTATTTGATTTTACTTATGAAAAGCCAGAATTAAAACAATGTCTTGTTATAGTAAATAGATAAAAAAAAAGGAACCAATTGGTTCCTTTTTTTATGTTTTATTTTTTCTGGATTGGACTTATAATTTCTACATTCTGAAAAACAATTGCTCCTTTTATGACTCCAGCAATTGTGTTTCTTAGGGCATCTATTATCTGAATTTTTAGCTCATTTTTTGGATAAATTAAACTAATCTCTCTTGCTGGTTTTGGTTCAACAAAATGTCTAAGTTTTAGTTTGTCGCTTTCTTTTAAATCCAAGGTATGAAGGTAAGGGAGTAAAGTAGTACCGAGACCTTCATCTGCCAGTTTAATTAAGGTTTCGAAACTACCACTCTCAATAGTAAAATGATTTACTTCGTTTGAATTGCTGTTTTTGCACAAATTCAAAATCCCATCTCTAAAGCAATGTCCGTCTTGTAGCAGCAAGATTTCGTCCAAATTCAAGTCGCTAACTTCGATTTCTTTTTTTGAAAAATGTTGATGCCCTTCTGGAATATAGGCCACGAAAGGTTCATAATACAAAGGAATTTCTTTTATTTTATCTTCCAAAAGAGGTGTAGCTGCAATCGCTGCGTCTAAATGACCATTGTTTAGTTTAGAAATGATATCTGCCGTGTTTAACTCTTCAATAATCAAACGAATTTTTGGGTACTTTTTGATGAAATTTTTCAAAAACATCGGTAATAAAGTAGGCATTATCGTTGGAATTATTCCCAAGCGGAATTCGCCACCAATGAATCCTTTTTGTTGTTCTACGATATCTTGAATTCGGTCTGCTTCGTTTACAATATTTTTGGCTTGTGTAACTATTTTTTGACCAATGTCGGTAAGTTGAATTGGTTTTTTGGTTCTGTCAAATATTTGAATGTTTAATTCTTCTTCTATTTTTTGAATTTGCATACTCAATGTAGGTTGAGTAACAAAGCATTTTTCAGCAGCAAGGGTGAAATTTTTATGTTCCGCAACGGCAAGAACATATTTGAGTTGAGTGATTGTCATTGATAGTAATATTTGATGTAAATATAAAAACAATCAATTTAACTGATACCGTTTTCGCCTTAAAATATAGGTAATTTTGCAACATATTTAAAAATGAATTGATATGAAACTAAATACTATTGGTTTACCAATACAAGAGACAGAAAAAATTGTAATAGAGTTGAATGTTTTGTTGTCTAATATTCAAGTGTATTACCAAAGTTTGAGAGGAATGCATTGGAATATTAGAGGAAAACGTTTTTTTGACTTGCATCTTAAATTTGAAGAATTGTACAATGATTCTCAACTGAAGATTGATTTAATTGCAGAGCGTGTACTTACACTAGGAGGAACTCCTTTGCATACTTTTGATGACTATATAAAGCACAACCAATTAGAAGTCGGTAAAGATATTTCTAATGATGAAAAGGCGATTCAACTAATTGTGGATTCTTTGGCAAGTTTGCTAACGATTGAAAGAAAAATTTTAGAAAATGCTTCGGCTATTAATGACGAAGGAACGAGTTCGATGATGAGTGACTTTATTGTAGAACAAGAAAAAACGATATGGATGATGCAGGCTTGGTTGGCTTAATCATTCTAAATTTTAGTTTTAAAAAAACAGAAGTACAAAAGCTTCTGTTTTTTTTATGTCTAATTATTAATCTTCCTCTAAATTTTCATTGAAGGAAGAAGGTAATAAAGTTGGGATAAACTTAATTAAAATTGGAAGCAATAAACTTCCTCCGGGTAATAAAAATATAGTAAGCGAAGGTATCGTTTTGCAGATATCCAAAATTTGCTTTCTGATTTTTTTCTTCTCTTTTTCATCAAGGTCACGGTGGGTTGAATGGGCTAAGAGTACCATTAATTCTTTGCTCTCCAAAATTTCTTTGACCAATCTGTTTTTATTTCGGGTTACCAAAGTTACCACACTTTCGGTAGTTTGGTCGTAAAAATGCTTAACAGGATTGGAATAATTGAAATAAGGGATTTCACTTTTGTATTTTGTAATGAAATCATTGGTGTGATGAATTGATGCTACAACAAATTCATCGGATTCGTTGAGAATAGTGCCTAAAGTATGTAAAAAATAAGCTTCTTCTTTTTCAATTACACCATCGCTCCAAAGCGCCATACCCGTAATATCAATCAGGTATTTTTTTTCTAAATCAATAGTAAAATAATCGAGTTCTAGCGATTCTAAAGATAGAGAAGCTTTTTTTGAAAATTTGGTATAACGAATCGAAGCTTCAAAAAGTTTGATTAATAAATCGTCATACTGTGTTTTGTTGCTTTTTATCTTTAATGCTAAAGCTACAATATTGACAACGGTTTCTTCAATACGTTTCAAGTATTTTTCAGGTATTTCTCCGTGTTTTAGGTATTGGCAAAACGCCAAAACATCAATAAATAAAAGCGCATTGGTGACTAAATGTGAAAAGTTTTTATTGATGATGCCATCGTTGGTTTGCACTCTTTCGTCAATAAATTTTTCCAAAGTCAAAGACCTACTGTTCTTGGGCAATATTTTTTTTAGTAGGCTAAAGCCCTGTGGATTCATTTGGTTGTAGAATTCCAATGCTTTGGCTACAAATATTTCTGGTGCTTTATCAGATTCTGATAAGCAATAAGCACCATAAAGTGTATTTAGTAAAGCAACTTTGGAGATTTCTTCTTTAAACCATCTTTTGGAATCAATTGGATTTATCGTGTTGAACGAAATTATGTGACCATAAATAAATCCTGTATCCCTTGTTTTTAGATAAAAAGAAGCACTGTTTTCTGAAGAAAGTTCTTCAGAAAAAGGTTGTTCTGTGAAAAATTTGTCTATCCAACCAGGCGCAGATGGGTTAATCATTGTTATCTTTTGAAGTTGCAAAGCTATGTTTTTTTACAACGACAATGGTTAGTAAAAGTTAAACTTTAGTTTAAAAATTAATAGGAGTCTCGTGATTTGCAATTCTGTTCGCAAAGGCGAATGATTTCTCGAATTCGATTTTGTCTGGTTTCGACTCTTTTGGCTTGATTAAGCCAGTATAAATAGCTTTTTCGATAAGAAGGACTAAAAGCTTGATAATTGCTCCAAGCTTTTGGATTATCGTTAAATGCCAGTTGTAAATCTTCTGGTATAATATGGTTTTCTACTTCGTCAAGGGAATTCCAAGAGCCATTTTGCTTTGCGATTTCGATTTTCCGTAGACCACTTTCATGTATTGCATTTTCTTGAATCAGCTTTTCGATATAGGTTTTGTTTAATTTACTCCAAACACTTTTGTCTTTTCTTGGGGTGAAAAGTTGTTTACGTTGGTGTTCGTCAATTTTTTTTACTGTCGAATCTATCCATCCATAGCATATAGCAACTTGAACGGCTTCTTCCCAGCGCATGCTTTCATAATCGCTACTTACTTTATAAAATAAGAGATAAATGCCTTTTGACGAATGGTGATTTTCATGAAGCCATGTTCGCCATTCGTCAGCATTTTTAAAATATAAATGTTCCTTTTCTTCCAAATGTTCTAGGTTAAGAGATGAAAAGCGCTTCAGCTGCTTCCCAGTTTACAACGTTCCAAAAAGAAGCGATATAATCAGCTCTTCTGTTTTGATTTTTTAAGTAATAAGCATGTTCCCATACGTCTAGTGCCAAAACAGGTTTTCCTTTGGCGACAATCGTAGGTAAGTTCATTAATGGATTATCTTGATTTGGGGTAGAAGTAATGGTTAATTTTCCGTTACTAATTACTAACCAAGCCCATCCTGAGCCAAAGCGTTTTGCTGCTGCATCGGCAAATTGTTTTTTGAAAGCGTCAAAAGATCCAAATGTTGCAGTTATTGCTTCTCCCAATTTTCCTTTTGGTTCTCCACCACCGTTAGGTTTCATTAAATTCCAAAACAGACTGTGATTGTAATGTCCACCTCCATTATTGCGAATGGCTTCAGGGAAAAGACTCATATTTTCGAAAATAGAAGAGAGGTTTTTTGCTTTATCAATAATTGATTTGTCTAATGATTCAATTGCTTTATTAAGATTCGTCACATAAGCTTGATGGTGTTTCGAATAGTGAATTTCCATTGTAAGCTTATCAATATGTGGTTCTAGTGCATCATAGGAATAAGGTAACTTTGGTAAGCTAAAGGTTGTTTCTTGAGTATTCAATAAATCATCATTGAAATGAATTGGATTCAAAAAAGTTGCGTTTGCTGCCGAGCTAGAATTAATAATCGAAGTTCCCATGAAAATCCCTGTTGAAAGAAGAGCTGTTTTTTTGATAAAATCTCTTCTGCTGCTGTTGTTGTTTTCCATTTTCTTTGAATTAGATGATTAAGTGGTGTTTTTGGGTTATTTGGATTTCTCTCCTACAAAATTATGATTTGGGGATTTGAAAAGGACATTGAATGTTGTTAGCGTTCCATATATCCTTGTGAGGTATTGTTGTAATTCAATTTTTTCAATTTCTTCTATTTTGCTAGAATTGATTTTTTGTTCCATTACTCTTAACCGGTCTCTAACCATAATAATTTTATGAAAAAATGTGTCAATTGGAATTTCTTTAGAAGCTAAGCCAGCTTGTCCGGGTTCTAATATGATTTTGCCTCCTTTCCATTTATCAGCTATCGGAACAATTTCTGAAACGTCTGACCATTTTTGTAATAAATGTTTAAGTGTAGTTTCTACTTCATAAAAACTTATTGTGTCAACCTCGTTTTCTGCAGCTTCAATTATTTCAAACGAACTGTCTAAGGCTATTGTTTCTAATCCAGAATCTATGAATGTTACCCAATATTCTGAAGAGGTTACATTGGTAATAACTCCTTTCCCAAATTGTTCATGATTTATACGAGATCCAATTCCTAGTATTTTCATTTTTGTTATGATTTGTATTAAAATTATATTAAATTTATGGTAAAAAACCAGTGTGATGTTTTTAATGGCATAGTTTTAGTAAATTTACTAGACAGCTAATGGATGTTTAAAGTGCTATAGTTGAATAGCAAATAACAACTATTATACGTTTAATCTGATTATAATAATCACTGTAAATACTTTAATATGAAAAAAAATAGTTTACTAATTGCGTTTTTAGTTTTGATAATGGCAGCATGTACTACAACCAAAAATACAACAAATTCTCCAAACTCTTTGCAAGGTGAATGGGTCTTAACATATATTAGTGGTCCACGAATTGCTTTTGAAGGTTTGTATCCTGGGCAAAAACCGGTTATAAATTTTGATATAGCAGGGCAAAAAGTATTTGGAAAGAATAGTTGTAACTCTTATTCAGGAAAATTAACCATCGAAGGTGATAAAATTAATTTTAAAGACAGTAAAATGGCTGTTACAATGATGGCTTGTCAAGGAAATGGTGATCGTGTATATATGGATATGTTAGAAAAAATTGACAGTTATAGCATTACTGAAGAAGGCAAAGTACTTACAATGCTTGGAAATGGAGTGCCTTTAATGCGATTTGAAAAAAAATAAATTACTTTAGATATGAGAAATACATTAAAAATTGCAATCGTACTGATTGTGCTGTTTTTTTCAAATGGAATAGTGGCACAAGAAAAAACAAAAAAACAGATCAAAGAAGATCGTAAAATTGAACAACAAAAAGTAACAGAATCGCTTGTTGCTACTCAAAAGTTTGTTTTTGAAGGGAATAGAGCTTTTCCAACGGGCTACAGAAGTATTGATTTGACAACGAATCCAAATTTTGTGTCTTTTGCAAAAGATTTTATAAAAAGTGATATGCCTTTTTTTGGTAGAGCTACTGGCAGTGTACCTTATGGAGGCGGTGATGGAGGTTTGAAATTTGAGGGTGTGCCAAGTGAGTTTTCCATTCAAAAAACAAAGAAGAATTATCAGTTAAAAGCAAAGGTTAAGGATAAAAATGATACTTACACCTTGAATTTGACTATTTTCTTTGATGGGGGTGCTTCATTGATAATTAATAGCAATAATAGAGCTAGTATTTCTTACTCAGGAAAAATAATGGCACCACCTGTAAATTGATGAAAAAAGAAATCGCTCCTCATTTGCCATATTGGTCTATAGTTGTTCCTATTTTGACTTGTTTTCTGTATCTAGGAAAACCTGCTGAAATGAGTACTGTGTTTTTAATCCTTTTGTCTTTTGGATTAATAGGAACCATCTTAGCTGCAGTGCATCATGCTGAAGTTGTTGCTCTAAGAGTTGGTGAACCACTTGGTACGCTTGTATTGGCTATTGCAATTACCACAATAGAAGTAGCTTTAATTGTGTCTTTAATGCTTGCTGGTGGTGAAGGAACAGCTTTTTTAGCAAGAGATACAATTTTTGCAACAGAAATGATCATAATGACAGGAATTGTTGGTGGATGTTTGCTAATAGGCGGGATTAAATTTAAAGAACAGAATTACGGATTAGACGGCATTAGCGCTGCTCTTACAGTATTGATAGCAATTTCGGTTTTAACTTTAATTTTACCGAATTATACAACAAGTGTCATAGGACCTATATACAATAATGAGCAATTAATTTTTGTCTCATTTGTTTCTTTAATCTTGTATGGCTCTTTTTTGTTGATGCAGACTGTAAAACATAGGGATTTTTTTTTGCCTTCGGATGCCTCTGAGCATGAGGAAGTGCATGAAGTTGCTCCAACCAATTGGGTTGGTTACATCAGTGCACTTTTATTAATTATGGCTTTGGCTTTGGTCGTTTTGGTAGCAAAAACTTTGTCACCAAGCATTGAAAGTGGAATTGATTCTATCGGTGCTCCCAAATCTGTTGTGGGAATTATAATTGCGTGTGTAGTGCTTTTGCCAGAAGCATTGTCTGCAATTAAAGCAGCTATGAATAATCGCCTGCAGTCTAGTTTGAATTTGGCATTTGGTTCAGCATTGGCAAGTATTGGATTGACAATTCCCGCTGTTGCATTGGTGTCTATTTTTTTTAATTTAGATCTTACTCTTGGAATTGATGTAAAATCAACTGTGTTGTTTATTTTGTCATTATTCATTTTGTCATTGTCATTACGTACAGGAAAAACAACTATGATTCAAGGGGTTGTTTTGCTTGTTGTTTTTTCAGTATATTTATTTATTACTATTATTCCATAAAACAGATATTAATTTTTAAGACAAAACAAGATGCAAAAAGCTATTTTTTTTACCATTATTTTAGGTCTATTGTTATTTTCGTGTAAAAAAGAAGATAAAGAAGCGACAACCAATCTTACTGAAATTAAAGCAGATTCGGTTGCAGGAATGCCAATTGATACTATTCATACTGGCGATAATTCAGAAACGTCATTGGATTGGGACGGAATATATGTTGGAATAACTCCTTGTGCTAATTGTGAAGGTATAGAGACCGAGTTAACTTTAGGAAAAGATAAAACTTTTGTTTTAAAGACAAAATATATAGGTAAGGGTTCTGAAAAGACTAATGCTGAAAAAGGAACTTTCTCTTGGGATGAATCAGGGTCTGTTATTATTTTGAATGGTTTAGAACATAAGCCTAATCAATATAAAGTAGGTGAAAATCATTTGGTTCAAATGGATATGCAAGGTAAAATAGTGGAAGGTAATTTAGCTTCTAAATATATTCTTCAAAAAAAATAGTTATTTCTTTCTTTGGGAAATAAAGTTCAACATTCGAATATAGATGTTGAGCTTTATTTTTTTATACTATTTGGTTAAAGTTAAATCATAGCCGTACAAATGTTCGTCGCGAACAAATCCCATTTTGTTATATAAATTTTGTGCTACAAAATTATTCTTAGCCGTTCGAAGGCGAATAATTGGTGAACCAATTTCTATGGCTAATTTTTTCGTTTCCTCTATTAATTCTCGGGCAGTACCTTTTTTTCTTATACTAGAGTCTACAAAAATATCGTTTAGAATTACAATTTTGCTTAGCAATAGCGAAGAAAAGGTAATGTAATTTAAAGCAAATCCTATGGCTTTATTTTGTTCGTCAAAAGCCATAAATACAATCGCTTCGTTGTTTTCTAGTCGTTCTTTTAAGTAGTTTTTATGAGTTTTGATGTCTGTAGGCTTTTTATAAAAAACCAAATATTGATCGAATAAAACGGTTAATGCATCAAGGTCGTCAAGAGTAGCTTTTCTTATCATAACTGTTTGTTTTTAAGTGGTTTGTTAATAAAAATACAAAAATATTTTTGTTTTACAAAATATAAATGTAAAAGGGATATCTTAAAAGATATCCCTTAGCTTTTGTTGAACAATTATTGTATTAAAATTTTAATTGATATACTTGGTCTAAATCTTTGTTAGAGCTAATATTAACTTGTAAATCTGTTACAAATCCAGAGTTTAAGCCATAAACCCATCCGTGTAAAGTAAGCTCTTGTCCGTTTTTCCAGGCCGATTGAACAATAGATGTTTTAGCTAAATCAAAGACTTGTTCTTTTACATTTATTTCTACAAAAGTATTGAATCGTTTATCTTCGTCTTGAATTGAGTCAAGGTATTCATTGTGTAATCGGTAAACATCTTTTATGTGTCGAATCCAGTTGTCAATGATTCCAATAGAACTATTGCCCATTGCCGCTTTGATTCCTCCGCAACCATAATGTCCGCAAACTAAAACGTGTTTGACTTTTAAGACATTAACGGCGTAATCCAACACACTTAGCATGTTCATATCGGTATGCACGACCATATTGGCAATGTTCCTGTGTACAAATACTTCGCCTGGTTTAGCGCCAATGATTTCGTTAGCAGGAACTCGACTATCAGAGCATCCTATCCATAAAAGGGGAGGGGTTTGTCCTTTAGCTAAATCTTGAAAATAGTTCGGATCTTTTGCTAACGATTGTTCAACCCATTCTTTGTTGTTGTCTAGTATTTTTTTATAAAAATCCTTCATTTTGATTGGATAATAAAATTGATATTAATTAAAAAACTTCTTTTTTAATGATTTTACGCTTTGTAAAATCATAATGTTCTACCGATACATGATTGCCGTTATCGGTGTTTTCAAGACGATATTCGTTTTTAAAGTTTTTTAACTTCACTTTGATGTTTAAATCTTTAGACCTAATTTCTTTGAATTCAGTGATTAAGTCTAAAACATCGTGGGCAATATAAACGGTGTCTTTTGCATCTATAATTACTTTTGAATTTTCAGGTATCTTGGCTAGAGTTGATTTTATAGCAGCTTTATTAAGAAAAGAAACCTCTTGTGCCAAGTCAATATGAATTATATCTCCATCTTCATATTCCTCTTTTCTAAAGCTGTAAGCTCTTTTTAAATTTCCTCTTAATACGAAGATAATACTGATGACGATACCCAAGGCTACACCTTTTAATAAATCAGTAAATACAACAGCTAATAAAGTAGCAATGAATGGAACGAATTGGTATTTTCCGTAATGCCAAAAATGAAGAAAAGTGGCAGGTTTAGCCAATTTGTATCCTACTAGTAATAGAATAGCTGCGAGCGTAGCTAGTGGAATTTTGTTTAGAATTGATGGAATGGCTAGGACACTTATTAATAGCAAAACACCGTGTATAATGGCGGCCATTTTTGATTTGGCTCCAGCATTATTGTTGGCTGAAGTTCTAACCACTACGGATGTCATTGGCAAACCTCCTAAAAGTGAACTTATCATGTTTCCAATTCCTTGGGCTTTGAGTTCTACATTAGGATTGGTGTATCTTTTTTGAAAATCCATTCTGTCGGCAGCTTCTATGCATAATAACGTTTCAATTGAAGCAACAATGGCTATTGTTAGAGCAACGACCCAAACTTTTTGATTGGTTATGTTAGAGAAATTTGGTGTAATAATTATGTTTTTGAATTCTTCAAAGGATGTTGGAATGGGTAAAGAAACCAAATGTTCTTTTTGAATTGCCAAAGTGCTTCCGCTTACTGTGAATATCTCATTTAAAATTACGCCTACAACTACAGCGACTAGTGCGCCTGGAATTAGCTTTAGTTTTTTTAGAGCAGGAAGTTTGTCCCAAGTAATTAATATTGCAAGTGAGATAAGGGTGATGACAATTGAACCTAATTGGATATAGTCAAAGAAACCTAAAAGCGAAGAAAAAGTATTGTTTCCGTCAGTTTGAAAAAAAGCTTCATCGCCTTCAAAGTCGGTGTCGTAACCAACTGCATGGGGTAATTGTTTTAAGATAATGATTATACCAATACCAGCAAGCATACCTTCAATTACATTATTCGGAAAATAATTTGAAATACTTCCTGCTTTTACAAAACCTAATAAAAGTTGTATTGCACCAGCTAAAAATGCAGCTAGCAAAAAGATATCAAAAGCTTTAAAGTCGGTTACGGCTGTTAGTATAATAGCGGTAAGTCCTGCTGCAGGTCCGGACACACTTATATGTGATTGGCTTAGATAGCCAACTATGATTCCACCAACTACTCCTGAAATGATGCCAGAAAACAATGGAGCTCCAGAAGCCATTGCTATACCTAAGCATAATGGTAAAGCTACTAGAAAAACCACTAGCCCAGCGGCAAAGTCGGAGTTAAGATTGGCGAATAAGTTTATTTTTTTTGACATTTTATATTGAAATAGGTAATTAATTTTTTTTAAAAGTTTTTAGCAAGGTCTAAAAACGGTCGAAATTATATTAATTAAATTTTTCGAGGAGGCGGGGTGTTGATTTTTTGAATAGGGTTATTAGAAAACAAAAAAACATCCATACGGCTTGTTTTGGAAGATGTGACCGCCGGTTTCTTGGAGATTTCAAATTTTATTATTTGTTCAAAAGAAGCTATTTTTTTTTCTTCATTGGTGTCATCTTCTTCTATTGCTTCTTTTGCAAAACTAACAGTTGCTTTCTTTTCAATAATCGAAACTATTGAAGGCTTGAATATAAACAAGATGAAAAACACTAATAATAGGATAGCAAATGGTTTCATGTTTTGCATAATTGAGTGGTAAAAATACATAATTAAATAAAGGAGCGTACAGTGAAGTTGAAAATATAGTAAGTGATGATGGATTTATAGTATAGATAATAGTTTTTAGACTTTATATTTTCTTTTATGGTTTGCTCTTTTTGATGTTTCTCTAAAATTGATTAAAAATTAAATTTTTACAAGTACCCCCTATTTTTTAGGAGGTGTAATTTTGTAAGTATATATTTTTTTAAAACAAAACCCTTTATTTTATGGGTTTTGCGTAACAAAAAGTTAAATTTTGATTCAAATACCCATTATCGATTTTTTAAAAATAAGCGCTTAAAATAGCATATTGATATTATTTTTTATCGAAATTTTTGATTTGATAATTCTTCATTGAAAATGTTAAAAACATCCTTTTTTTTTGGACTACTTAGAAAAAAAGGTAATAAATTCGTCAAAGAAAAAGGAAAAAATACTTACAAAAGATTCTTTCTAAATTTCGATTTTAGCTAAAATCATTATTGAGTACAAAAGAAAACAATAACCAAATAATTGAAATTTAACCAAAATTAATGCACATGAAAAAAGCCACCTTAATTTTAGCTTTAATGCTTACGTCGAATTTTATTTTAGCACAAGAGGAAGGAACAAAAACACCTCCAGCAACTACTTTTGCAGGTTCTGCAGATGCATATTACAAATACGATTTTGCAAATGACTTTTCAAATAACAAAACTAGCTTTACCAATTCAAGTAATTCATTCGAACTTGGAATGGCTTCTATTGAGGCATCTCATAAGTTTGGGAAAGCCTCTGTATTTGTTGATTTAGGATTTGGTAAAAGAGCTGCTGATTTCTCATATAATGATACATCTCCAAATGATAATGTTACTTTCTTAATCAAACAGTTGAATTTTACTTATGAATTCTCAGATAAGTTTAAAATAATTGCAGGTAGTTTTGCTACTCACGTTGGTTATGAATTAGTAGATGCTGTTGATAACAAAAACTACAGTATGTCGTATGCGTTTACCAATGGACCTTTCTTTAATACGGGGGTTAAAGCTCAGTATACTGCAGGAAAATTTGGTTTAATGGCTGGGATTACTAATCCAACAGACTTTAAAACTGCATTGGATAGTGGAACAGATCAAAAAACTTACATAGCGCAACTTTCTTATACTGGAGAGACTGGAGCTGTTTACTTGAACTTTACTTCTGGTAGTAATAACCCTGCTTCTGATACTAATGCTACTCAATACGATATTGTAGCTACTAAGAAATTAGGTGATAAGTTTGGAATTGGTTTCAATGGAACTTATGCATCATTGAAAAACGACAGTAATGGTTCTTTAGATGCTAGTTGGTTTGCCTTAGTTGGTTATGCTAATTATATGTTCTCTGACAAAGTTAGTTTGGCTTACAGAATTGAATATTTTGATGATAAAGATGCTGCAAAATATGGTTTAGTTGATAATAATATTTTTGCAAACACTTTGTCTTTAAACTTTAAAGAAGGAAATTTTACTTTCATACCTGAGATTAGATTAGATTCTTCGTCTAAAGATTTTTTCACTAAATCAAATGGAAGTGCTACAGGAAGTGCAGGTAATATCTTGTTTGCGACAACCTATTCATTCTAATTATAATCTATTTTTTTTTCTGTCATGACGCTTTTAAAGTGTTGTGACAGTTTTTTTTATACTGCTTGATTTTCTATTTGAAATCAAGCAGTATTTTTTTGTTTAGTTAGTAAAATATTTTTTTCTAAACCAAAAGGCTAAATTAACTAATGCTATTAATGCCGGAACTTCTACTAATGGTCCAATTACACCTGCAAAAGCTTGTCCGCTATTGATACCAAAAACTCCGATGCTAACAGCAATGGCTAATTCAAAATTATTTCCTGTAGCAGTAAAAGCAATGGCAGTAGCTTTAGAATAATCTGCTCCAAAATACCTGCCAGCAAAAAAGCTAAGAACAAACATAAGGCTGAAATAAATCACTAATGGAATAGCAATTCGGATTACATCTAGTGGTATCTGAACAATCAATTCACCTTTAAGGCTAAACATTACAACAATTGTAAATAATAGTGCAATTAGCGTAACAGGAGAAATCATTGGTATGTATTTTTTGTCAAACCACTCTTGTCCTTTTATAGAAATTAAAAGATATCTACTTATGATTCCTAATGCAAATGGTATTCCTAAATAAATGCCAACACTTTCTGCAATTTGACCAATACTAATGGCTACTTCAAAACCTGTATAACCAAAATAAGGCGGAAGTACCGAGATAAATAGGTAAGCGTAGACACTGTATAATAAGACCTGAAAGATGCTGTTTAAGGCGATTAAACCAGCCGCATATTCTCTGTTTCCTTCGGCTAAGTCGTTCCAAACAACAACCATTGCAATGCATCTTGCTAATCCGATTAGGATAACACCAATCATGTATTCAGGATAACCATTTAAGAAAATTAATGCCAAGAAAAACATCAAAATTGGTCCAATAACCCAGTTTAAGAATAATGAAGTTCCAAGTACTTTGGTGTTTTGAAAAACCTCGTTTATTTTGCTATAGTTTACTTTGGCTAGAGGTGGATACATCATAATAATTAATCCAATGGCTAATGGGATATTGGTGGTTCCACTTGAAAAGGAATTGATAAAAGTGCTACTCGAAGGAATAAAATACCCAATACTTACGCCCAAAGCCATAGCTAAGAAAATCCACAGCGTTAAATTTTTATCTAAAAAACCAAGTCTTTTTCGGGCAACAACAGGAGTGCAATTATTTGCTGACATAAAATTATAAGGATTTGATTTGACTAAAAACATACAAGAATTCGGTAGCAATTTGCATGCTTCTTTCCTGATATTTTTCTGCTTGTAAAGGGGTGAGGTCAAAAGCTTTTGGGTCTTCAAAAGTGATTGGAATTCTTTTTTCGGCTCCAGCAATAAATGGACATCCGCCATCAGCTTGTGAACAGGTTAAAATTGCGGCAAATTCGCTTTGAGGATTAAAGTCATCCTCGTACCTTTTTGAAAATCCGATTATGGGGTGATCATTAGTGTTGTATTTTATAGCGTAAATAGGATTGTCTCCTTCACTGATGTTTTTTATTTCAAATCCTTTGTTTACTAGTGTTTCGGCTACTTTTGGGAATAAGGCAGTAGCTTCTGTTCCGCCAGAATAACAAAATACATTTTCGATATTGTAAAATGAAGCTGCCGTTTGAGCCCAAACTTGAGACAAATGACTTCTTCTAGAATTATGGGTACAAATGAAGTTGAGGCGAATGGCTAATCCACTGTTTGTTTTAGATTGGATAAATTGAACAAGCGGCGCTAAGACCTGTTTTCTTTCCTCGGAAATGGTATCAAAGCTGAGTTGTTCTATAGTTGATTTAATTTTTGGAAACATACAATAGAATTTAAAATGTGATATGTATTAGCAACAACTTCCTCCAGGAATGCAAGAGTTTTTTGAAGTAGTAAGTTCTTGTAGAGAAATATGTTGTTTTTCGGCTGGAATACCACAATTATCTTGTGCTAAACAATTGGTTTGTTTGCTTAGTAATAAAAAATGCTTACCATTGAATCCTAGGTCATACTTCCCGATAGTTTCGTTTTGGTATTCTACTTCGATTTCTAAATCTTCGATACCAAGTACTTTTTCGGAGAGATGGATGATGTTTAGTAGTTTGCTTGGTTTTAGTCGGTGATTGGTATCATTAGCATTCCATAATTGAAAATTTGCTACCTTTTCCTCACGGACAGTTCCGCCGCAATCAATAAATTTTTTAGTAATAATGCCAACTTCGGTTACATGAAAATGAATGGGTACCATTTGTCCGTTGGGTAAACTAAAGTTAACATCCTCTAGTTTTTCTAAAACCGTTTTTACTTCTGAAAGTTTCATAATTATTTTTTTTTTAATGATTAACAACAAGATTCGTTGGAAGGACTAGTGGTTGATTTACAGGTTAAGGTTTCAAAAAAAGTCTTGATTTTTTCAAATCCTTCTTCATTGATGCAGTAGCAAATTGCATTGCCTTCGATGTTTCCTTTTATGAGTCCTGCGTTTTTTAGTTCTTTTAAATGCTGGGAAACTGTAGGCTGTGCTAGTGGAAGTTCATTGACGATGTCTCCACAAATGCAAGACTTAGCTTCTAATAGGAATTCTAAAATGGCAATTCGAGCTGGATGCCCCATAGCTTTGGCTAAAAGAGCAATTTGATTTTGATGCTCTGTAAAATGTTCTGTTTTTGATGCGCCCATTGTTATATTTTAATATCGCAATATTACGATAATAAAATCAATTTAGTCATATTTAAAATAAAAATTTTTAAGGTGTTTTTGTCTCAGATGAATTTAATAATTAGACAGAGGTATTGCTTTTTTTTCTATTTTTATTGAAAATTAAAACTAAAAATATGAAAAAAACTGTCTATACTTTAAAATTTGTTTTGCTTTTAATAGCTGTTTGTGTTCAATGGAATCAAGGTGTGTATGCTCAAAAGAAAGTAGCAGTGGTTTTAAACGATGCAATAGATATTACTACTTTGCAAGAAGGTTATAGAAAAAAAACATACTCGATTGAAGAAATTACTCAAGCTTATTTAGACCGAATTCAGGCTGTAGATAAAAACGGTTCTCAATTGAATTCAGTTTTAACCATTAATCCTGATGCGATTGCGATTGCTAAAGCATTGGATAAAGAGCTAAAGGCTGGAAAGTGGAGAGGACCTTTGCATGGTGTTCCAGTTTTGCTAAAAGATAATATTGATACCAAAGATAAAATGCCAACTACAGCTGGTTCTAGAGCTTTGGCTAATTCTTTTCCTTTAGAAGATAGTTTTGTGGCGCAAAAATTAAGAGAAGCTGGTGCAGTAATAATTGGTAAAACGAATTTAAGTGAATGGGCCAATTTTCGTGGAGCGCCATCTACTAGTGGATGGAGTGGTTTAGGCGGTCAAACCAAAAATGCTTATGATGTTACTCGAAATCCTTGTGGCTCTAGTTCGGGTTCGGCGGTGGCTGTAGCAGCTAATTTGGCTTTATTTGCCATTGGTACAGAAACCAACGGTTCGATTGTTTGTCCTGCACATGCCAATGGAATTGTTGGACTTAAACCTACAGTAGGTTTGATTAGTAGGGGAGGTATTATTCCTATTTCTTTTACTCAAGATACGGCTGGACCTATGACGAGAACAGTTAAAGACGCTGCGATTGTTTTGGGTTGGCTCACAGGTGTTGATAGTAGAGATAGTAAAACTGCTGCAAGTGCAACTATGGCTGCTAAAGATTACGCTAGTGCATTAGATAGTAATAGTTTGAAAGGTAAACGTATTGGTGTCTATGTTGGAGTTAACGGTAAAAATAAAGAAGTTGATGCGCTGTACCAAAAGGCCATTGAAGATATGAAAGCTCAAGGTGCTACTTTGGTTGAAATTCCTGAAATTACGCCTCCAGAGGTTAATATGCAGTCTTTTACTGTGATGTTGTATGAATACAAACAAGGTTTGAATGATTATTTTAAATCATTAGGACCAAATGCAGCTATAAAAAGTGTTGATGAGTTAATCGAGTTTAATAAAAAAGATCCAGTTGAGTTAAAATATTTTAATCAATTGTATCTTGAAATTGCACAAGGCAAAACGGATTTAAATACTGAAGAATACAAAAAAGCCTTGGCAGCATTGCGAAGCAATAGTCAAGAAAAAGGAATTGATAAAGTGATGAATGATTTTAAAATAGACGCGATTATTGCTCCTACGGGGACTCCAGCTTGGGTAACGGATTTGAAAAAAGGAGATCAATTTACTTTTGGTACTTCTGGCCCAGCGGCACATTCGGGTTATCCAAGTATTACGGTACCTATGGGGTATGTGGAGGGTTTGCCAGTTGGAATCTCATTTGTAGGGAAAGCATGGAGTGAAGCTGCTTTATTGAATTTAGCTTATGCTTATGAACAAAACACAAAACATAGACATGCTCCGAGTTTAATAGGAAACTAATTAAGATTTTTTTTAAATAAAAAGGGCAGTTCATTGTTGAACTGCCCTTTTTATTATGCTGAATTAGAAATTATTTTCCATTCAATGACCAGTCATAAGCACGAGTCATTACTTTGTAAGTGGTTTCTATTTTTTTCTCTAAAAAGATATTGATAAAGTCAATTTCATTAAAATAACCTGTTACAAAATCACCTTTATAGGTTTCGAACATTTTTGGTAATTCAATAGAATTGGTGTTTTTGAAAATTCTGTAAAAATCTTTGTCGTTTATGTACAGCTTAGCACGTTGTTTTATTTGGTCGTTCACTTGCTCTGGAGTATAAGCAGCGTTCAAAAGTGGAGCGTCTCCATTTGTACCTTTACATAACACAAAATGAACTCCTGCATCAGCAATAATTTCTCTCAAGATCGTATTTTCAATATCATCAAGAGTCAATTCTTGTTTGGCTACAATAAACGTTCTTTCGTTAAAAAAACCAGGAATGGTATTTACAGAAACAATAGGAAGTTTTTCAACCACAGCTTTAATTACTGATAAGTTGTAAGCGTTGATCCAGAATGCTTTGGCTTCTTCTTTGGTTTTAAATTCTGTTTTTAACTTTGAAATGTTGTCCAAAATGTAAATTAATTCTCCTGGACTTTTCTTTAATTGAGCGTAATTTACTTTTCCTTCTGGCGAAACATTCTTCTTCAAAAATTCATTAGTTTGTTCGAAGAAATCATTTAAAGTTTGTGCTTGAGAATAAGAGGTAATGATTAAAAATGAGACAAGTAGTAAAATTTTCTTCATATAAATTTGGATTTTTCTTGGTTTTAGTTTGAATATTCATTTACGAATAAGTGAGCAAATAAACTAATTTTTTTTAACAAATTAATATTAATTTGATTTAAAATTCATAGTACAAACGAAAAGTATTTCTGTGCTACTGAATATCTGTTTTTAATTTTATTTTTTTGTTGAAGTATTGTTTTTGAAATTCTAAAAATCACATATAATTATGATAGTTTTGTCTTGTTTTGGCATCAAATAATGAATTGATTTTTTTTACTTTTTCTTTATTAGAATAATATTAACGAAAACGATTTTATTTATTTTGTATGCATGCATAATATATCGTTTTCTTTTTCTATTTTTGAATCCAATAAAATCTATAGTATGGAAAAACAATCTTTACAATCCCTTCTGCAAATCACTCATCCGGTGATTATGGCTCCTATGTTTTTGGTATCTAATACTAAAATGGTAATCGAAGGAATGAAGAGTGGAATTGCAGCTTGCATCCCAGCATTGAATTATCGTACGCTCGAAGAGTTACGTACTTCTATCATTGAGTTAAAGCAAGCCAAAGTTTCGGGTGGTAGTTTTGGATACAATTTAATTGTAAATAAGTCTAATGTAAAGTACAAAGAACAACTGCGCGTATTGTGCGAAGAAGGTGTAGATTTTATCATAACTTCCTTGGGTTCCCCTGAGGAAACAATTGCTGAAGCTCACAAAGTTGGTATCAAGGTTTTTTGTGACGTTACGGATTTAGCTTTTGCAAAAAAAGTTGAAAGTCTAGGAGCCGATGCCATTATTGCTGTTAACAATCAGGCGGGCGGACACCGAGGAAATATAGACCCAGAAGCATTAATTAAGTTATTGAATGAGCAAACAAACTTACCTGTAATTTCTGCTGGAGGAGTAGGAAGTAAGGCCGATTTAGATAAAATGTTAAGTTATGGAGCCGTTGGTGTCTCTGTTGGTAGCCCTTTTATTGCTTCAAACGAAGCAGGAGTTTCTCAAGAATACAAACAAGCTTGTGTAGATTATGGTGCCAAAGATATCATTATGACGGAGCGTATTTCGGGAACTCCTTGTACGGTAATCAATACCCCTTATGTGCAAAAAGTAGGTACAAAGCAAACTTGGATTGAAACACTTTTGAATAAAAATAAGAGCTTAAAAAAATGGGTCAAAATGATTCGTTTCTATATTGGAATGAAAGCCACCGAAAAAGCAGCGACTCAGGTTACCTACAAAACCGTGTGGGTTGCTGGGCCTAGTATAGAAGATACTACCGCTATTTTACCAGTGCAACAAATTGTTCAAAAATTGGTTGGTTAGTATGTACGAAAAGATTTATTTAGTTCTTAATCGGTTTGCAGAAAAGGCAACCTTGTTCAAGGTTTTATTCAATTGGTCACCAATGTATCGAAGAAGTTGCGGAAAAATTATTTATGTTTCAAAAGATTTGCATACCGTTCGCATCAAGATTCCTTTGAGTTATAAAAACAAAAATTATGTAGGTTCCATTTTTGGAGGAAGCTTGTTCGCTGCAACCGACCCAATATATATGATTCAACTTATGCAGATTTTAGGAAAAGACTATGTGGTTTGGGACAAAGCCTCAGTTATTCGATTCCGAAAACCTGCTTTTAGTGTGGCTTATGCTGATTTTCATTTCACCAGTGATGAGATTGCCGAAATTCAACAAAGAGTTGCTGAAGAAAATGAGGTGAACTACGTTAAACAATTGTTGATTACGAATGCTAATCAAGAAGTGTTTACAGAATTAGAAAAAACCATATACATTAGTAGTAAAGCGCATTACAAGCAAAAACTTCAAAAAAAGAAAGCCTCAAAAGAGCCTTCTTAATAGTACAGCCTAAAATCCAAAAGTTGACACAAAGCGTATTGTTTTTCGAACAATCTTTCTACTACGTCCGTAATGTCGTCTTCCTTTTGACACAAATCAAAGAAAGTTTTGTCGAGCAAATGACTGCTTATTTGGGTTGAGGCTAATCCATAACCCGAAACAGCTCTGGCTCCCGTAATATCCAAAAAGTATTGGGCTTCTTCTTCGTCTAAGTCCAATACTTTTGCATTGGCAAAGTGAATGATTTTACCTTTCATTTTGCCTTCAAATAGTTCTGCAATTTCTTCCAAACTATAAAAGTAATCGTTCAAGCAAATGGTATTGGCTTCTCCAGGCATCACCAAATAAATGATTTCATAGGCTTGAAAATTGTTATCGTCATAAAGCAAAGTACTCAAGCTCTCTTCAAGACCTTCAATCGTGTCACAAGTTTTGTAAATACTCGTTAAACCTTGTTCGAAAGCCATTCTTTCAAGGTTTTTGATTACCGCTGTTTGTTGCTCAATTGCTGCATCAGGAACTCCTTCGAGGCAGAAAATAAACTTTTCTTGGTGCATAACGTATCGTCTAAATAGGCTACAAAAATATTCTTTCTTTTTGAGATTCTGATTTTTTGTGGAAATCATTCTTCTTTCAAAAGAGAGTTTTTTATCAAAAAAAAATCCGTTACAGTGAAGTAACGGATGTATAAAAGTTATCGAGAGTATTATAAAACATTCAATTCTCGCATACATTGTTTCATACTTTGGTAAGTTCTTTCGATATCGTTGTCTAGTCCAATTGAAAAACGAATCAAACCATCGGTAAGTCCCATTTCTACTTGTTCCTCTAATGGAATTTCGCTAGATGTCGACGTACCTGGTGCGCTAAACAAGGTTTTATAAAAGCCCAAACTCACAGCCAAATAGCCCAGATTGCGCTCTTGCATCAACTCCATCAAAGCATTAGCAGTCGCTAAATTTCCAACATCAATGGTCATCATTCCACCAAAACCATATTCTGGATTAATCATATTTTTGTACAGTTGATGACTTGGGTGACTGGCTAAACCAGGATAAACCGTTTTCAAACCGTCTTTTTCAAATCGTTCTGCCAAATACTGAGCATTGTAGCTGTGTTGCTTCATTCTAATATGAAGTGTACGAAGGTTTTTCATCACACTAGCCGAGCGAAGACTGTCCATTGTAGGTCCTAGAAGCATACTTGCGCCTGTGTTTACATTCTTCAAACTATTGATAAATTCGCGACTGGCACAAGTTACACCGCCAACTGTATCGCTACTTCCATTGATGTATTTGGTCAAACTATGAATTACAATATCTGCTCCCAAACGGGCAGGAGAAACTGAAAGTGGCGAAAAAGTATTGTCGACCACCAAAGTCAAGTTGTGTTTTTTGGCGATTGCAGACAATCCAGCAATATCGGCTACTTCTAGCAACGGGTTACTTACCGTTTCGCAATACAACACTTTGGTTTTTGGCGTAATCGCCGCTTCCACTACCTCAAGTTTTGTGATGTCCACAAAGGTTGTTTCAATGCCTAAACGCGGTGTAAAGTTTTTAAGAAAAGCATAGGTTCCGCCATAAATCGTGCGGCTCGATACAATATGGTCGCCCGCACCGCATAATTGCAAAAGTGTCGGCGTAATAGCTCCCATTCCCGAAGCCGAAACATTGGCCGCTTCCGTACCTTCCATCGCTGCTAGCGCTTGGTCTAAATACAAGTTACTAGGCGAGGAGTGACGCGAATACAAATAACAGCCTTCCATATTGCCCTCAAAGGTGTCAAACATCGTTTTGGCAGATAAAAAAGTGTAGGTAGACGAGTCCGATATCGAAGGGTTTACGCCTCCAAATTCCCCAAAGTACTGTAAATCCTGAATATTATCGGCTGGATTAAAATCGTTATTTTTCATAGTCTATATTTTGTTTAGTTATTATGTTTATTAGGAGCTCATCCCGCTATCCGCTATATCTTTGCCTTTTTAAAGGAAAAAGGCAAAGGATGCCGCTACTATCGGGGCTAGGCTTTTTTGTTGAGAACCACACCAAAATAAAGAATAGGTAGATTATTAATCAATAGTGAGTGATAATTATGGTTTTTTAATCTATATTATAGTCTATGTGAAGATTATATTTCTATTTTTGTCCTTCAAATACTGTGTAAATAGATTTTTTTTCACAACACCCATAACCCAACACCCAACACCCAACACCAAAACCTCGCTATGACCATAGATGCTATTGATAAAAAACTCTTGATTTTACTCCAAACCGATAGTAAGAAAACAACCAAAGAATTGTCTTTAAAACTTAATCTTTCGGTAACCGCAGTCTATGAGCGCATCAAGAAGTTAGAGCGAGAGGGTATCATTAGTAAGTATGTTGCTTTAGTAGATAAATCCAAAGTAGAAAAAGGATTTGTTGTTTTTTGTCATTTAAAATTAGTACAACACACCAAGGAATTCCTCACCCGATTCGAAAACGAAGTGGTACAATTGCAAGAGGTTCTAGAATGCCATCACGTGAGTGGTGATTATGATTACATCCTCAAAGTTTTAGTAAAAGATATGGAAGCTTATCGCGAGTTTTTGGTAACCAAACTCACCACGCTTCAACACATTGGTAGTACACAAAGCACCTTTATGATTAGTGAAGTAAAAAACACTACGGTTATTGGTTTTTGATGCTCTCAAATTTCAGTTCAAACTATGTAATTTATAGTTTTTTCCTTTCAGGTTCTAAAAATGTTTACCGTAAATCCGCAAATTATTTTATGCTTTTAAGTTTGTAATTTGCGAATTTGTGGTTTTTTTATGTTTTCAAACTTGCAGACTTAAGTCTGTCAACCAAAACTAAGTACTTTAAGTCGTAGTGGTTTATTTTATTTTTTATTCTCAAGAAATTCACACAAAAAACCTTAAAAATTAGCGTTTAAACAAAACTTTATTCCTTAATTTTGTCACTCAAAAAAATAAATCAACACACTATGAGTTCATTTGACGTAGTCATTATAGGTTCTGGTCCTGGAGGATATGTGTCAGCAATTCGTTGCGCACAATTAGGTTTCAAAACCGCAATTATCGAGAAATACTCCACGCTTGGAGGAACCTGTTTAAATGTAGGATGTATTCCATCTAAAGCGCTTTTAGCTTCTTCCCATCATTATGATGAAATTAAACATTTTGCCGATCACGGAATTGAACTTTCTGGTGAGGTTAAAGTGAATTTAGAGAAAATGATTGCTCGCAAACAAGCAGTTGTCGATCAAACTTCTGGAGGTGTTCAGTTTTTGATGGATAAAAATAAAATCACGGTTTTTAACGGTTTGGGTTCTTTTGTAGACGCGACTCACGTTGCGGTTGCCAAAGCTGACGGGACTTCTGAAACTATTGAAGCTAAAAATATCATTATCGCAACAGGTTCAAAACCTTCTTCTTTACCTTTTATCTCAATCGATAAAGAAAGAATTATTACTTCAACCGAAGCTTTAAAATTAAAAGAAGTGCCTAAACATCTTGTAATTATTGGAGGTGGAGTTATCGGTATTGAATTAGGTCAAGTGTATTTGCGTTTAGGTGCGCAAGTATCTGTTGTGGAATTTATGGACAGAATCATTCCAGGGATGGATGCTTCTTTGTCTAAAGAATTGACCAAAGTCCTTAAAAAACAAGGAATGAAGTTTTACACTTCTCACAAAGTACAGTCAGTAGAAAGAGCTGGTGATGTAGTAACTGTGAAAGCTGAAAATGCTAAAGGTGAAATCATTACTTTAGAAGGAGATTACTCTTTAGTTTCTGTAGGTCGTCGTCCTTATACTGATGGATTGAATGCAGATAAAGCAGGTGTAAAAATCTCAGATAGAGGTCAAATCGAAGTGAATGACCACTTGCAAACATCTACTCCAAACATCTACGCTATTGGTGATGTGGTGCGTGGCGCGATGTTGGCTCACAAAGCTGAGGAAGAAGGTACAATGGTAGCTGAAATTTTAGCAGGTCAAAAACCACATATCGATTATAATCTAATTCCTGGTGTTGTGTATACTTGGCCAGAAGTTGCTGCAGTTGGACAAACAGAAGAGCAATTAAAAGCAGCTGGAGTAGCCTACAAAGTGGGTAATTTCCCTTTCAAAGCCTTGGGTCGTGCACGTGCTAGTGCAGATTTAGACGGTTTCGTAAAAATCCTTGCTGATGCGAAAACGGATGAAGTTCTTGGTGTGCATATGATTGGAGCTAGAACAGCTGATTTGATTGCAGAAGCAGTGACTGCTATGGAATTTAAAGCTTCAGCCGAAGATATTTCTAGAATGTCACACGCGCATCCTACTTTTGCGGAAGCGATTAAAGAAGCGGCATTGGCTGCTACAGATAATAGAGCGTTACACGTATAAAAGCGTAACTTTCAAAAATAAGAAACCCGTCTCGTGATTATGAGACGGGTTTTGTTGTTTAAATCAAGGAGTAAAGACACTTTTGTAATTGTCCCAATAGCGATAAATCAAAAATAAATTTCCCAAGAATAAAGCGCCAGCAACCGGGATGCCCTCGGGAGCTAAAAAGATATTGATGAACAATATGTTTATCGTGATAGGAAGAATCAAAATATTAGCTAACGTCACAAAACGATTGCTTACAAAAGCTAATCCGCAAAGGAGTTCTATTCCCTTGGCTAGAGGCATAAGATAGGTTGCAGCTACCAATCCTACATTGAACGCTTTAAAATTTCCTGTTGTTTCAGGCTCTGGCATTAAGTGAAAAAAATAACTGATGGAGGCGAACAATAATAGCAGTCCAATCAAAATCCGAATAATAGTAGTGGCTATTTTCATATTTACAATAAATTTTAGGGGTTACTTTTTTTGAAATCAACAATTAATCATTTCGTGGTTAGGTAATGCTTCTTAAACTATCTTTTTTAGGAAATGTTTAATCGTTTATCAAATTTAGGTAATTTATTGATAAATAATGAATTGAAGGACTCGTTTTTCGGATTTTGATTTTTTATAGGAGAGGATTAAATGTGTTTTGAAGCCTTATTTTATATTTTTTATGAAAGACACTTTTTTGAATATCAAGTAAATTACTAAACCAATGAGCGCTAACCACCATAATTTCAAAAGGAAAACTACCAACGATAGCAAATGAAACCAACCAGATTGCAACGCATCCAAGATTTGAATTCCAATAGCTGGCTCAAAATAATACCCTTGTTTTTCATTGGCGACCAATTCCTGTTTTACAACTTCTCTTTGGTACAACTGAAGGGTAATGGTACTGTAATTGATTTGGTCTTGTAGCGATAAATTATCTATAAGACTAGTATCACTTGCAGCTTTTTGATTTTCAAGTTGCGTTTCGGCATTCATAATATCATTGATTTTTTTACCTTTTGTATCAATAGCATTGGCCATTCTTTTTTCATTGGTAGCGCTTCTCTTTTGTAGCAACTCATTGGATAATAATCGTAGCGCTACATCATCTGCTTTGATTAATCGGTAGTCTAAATAATCAATTTCTTTGGCAATTTCTTTTACTACGGTATCCATCTTTTGTTGAGGTACACGAAGCGTGATGGTGTTTTCAACTTTATATTTAGTGGTTTCTAGCGTGCTATCCTGACTAACTTTAGTACTTATTTGGTCATTTATGGTACTTTGAAGGTTGGAGTAGGTAACCAAACCACCCCATTTTCTGCTGGTATTCTCAATCAAGTTGGTCGATTGCACGACACTTTTTACTTTGAATTTGATATCTGCTGTTCGAATGAGCTTCCTTTTTTCTACTGTTTTTGGAGTTTCGGTGGTTTTTTCTTGGGTGTTGCTAACGGTTGCGCTATCGGCCACAGCTGTGGCATAATCAGCGGTTTCTTCTGCCGCAACATCGGCTTTTTTGCACGAAAATAGTACTACTACGATGATTACGGCTAGGGTACTTGCTTTTGCAATTGTTTTCATAAATAAATTAGTTTAATAGATTAAAAAAGGGTTAAAATTCAAATAAAAGTTCCAAAATGGAGTAAGCGTAGTTTTTTAATCAATACCTAATTTTATTTAGTGAAGTAGTACTTTTTTTTACCTATTAAAAAGTGTGCCAATTTTTTTGAGGAAGAAGGCAGAAGGGAATTTTTTGTCGTAATTTTGGAGCTTAAAATAATTATTATTGAGAGTCTCTGAATTTTATACTATAGACAATCCTTCACTTTTTAAGGAACAACTGTTGCATTGGGCACAGCAGTTTCGTGAAGTTGCTTTTTTGGATAGCAATAATTACCCACAAGCGTATTCCAGTTATGATTGTTTGTTGGCTGTAGACGCTTTCACGCTGCTGCAAACCGATTATGATAATGCTTTTGAGGATTTAAAACAGTACCAACAAACGACCAAGGACTGGCTGTTTGGCTATTTGTCTTATGATTTAAAAAACGATAGCGAACGCTTGCAATCCAATAATTTTGATGGATTGGATTTTCCAGATTTATTCTTTTTTCAGCCCAAAAAGATTTTTTTGCTAAAAGGCAATCAGCTCGAGACTCGCTATTTGCATTTATGTGATGACGAGTTGCAAGAAGATTATCAAGATATCACGACTATTGTTCCTCAACAAAGTAGTGCTTCCGAGTCTGTTATGGTTCACGCTAGAATAGACCAAAAAAAATACATCGAGCAAGTACAAAAAATGCAGGAATACATTCATAAAGGCGATATTTATGAAGCCAATTTTTGTATGGAATTTTATGCAGAAAATGCAACCATTCAACCGCTCGAAAAGTTTCAAAAGTTAAATGCTATTTCGCAACCACCCTTTGCGGTTTATTTAAAAAACAACCAGCAGTACTTGTTGTCTGCCACGCCAGAACGCTATTTGAGAAAAGAAGGAGAAGATTTGATTTCGCAACCCATAAAAGGAACCGCAAAACGCTATGAAGACCCTGTGGCCGACGAAAAAGCAAAAGAAGATTTAGCTGCCAATCCAAAAGAACGTGCTGAAAATATTATGATTACCGATTTGGTTCGCAATGATTTATCGCGAACCGCACAAAAAGGTTCGGTGCAAGTAGAAGAACTTTGCGGCATTTATTCTTTTATGCAAGTCCATCAAATGATTTCAACCATCACCTCAAAAATGGACGAAAAATATGCTGTAATTGATGTATTACGCCTCACTTTTCCAATGGGAAGTATGACGGGAGCTCCTAAAATTTCGGCTATGAAAATCATCGAAGAATTAGAAGCGACCAAAAGAGGCTTGTACAGCGGGGCAGTAGGTTATTTCACACCCGAAGGCGATTTCGATTTCAATGTCGTAATTCGCAGTATTTTGTACAATCAAAAGAAGCAATATCTTTCTTTTTCGGTCGGAAGTGCCATCACAGCCTTATCGGTGCCAGAGCAAGAATACGAAGAATGTTTGCTCAAAGCCAAAGCAATGAAGAGCGTATTAGAATAAAATTTGTTCTGAGCTATTTTTAGGAGCGCTAACAATAGGATTTTTTGCCAGGAGGATTTCCAGCTATCCGCTATATCTCTTGTATTGGCCTCCGCCATACAAGAGGATACCGCTACTATCTGGGCTAAAGAGTAACAATTGTCTATTTTTGGAGACAAAAAAAGCATCTAATTAAAAATAAGTAAATTTGAGTATGCAAAACCTCTTTTACCAACATCTACAAACGCAATTTCCGTTTCTCGAAAACAAAAAATTATTGTTGGCCGTAAGCGGTGGTGTAGACAGTATGGTACTTTTGCATTTATTGCAGCAATTGCCTTACACCATTGCCATCGCTCATTGTAATTTTCAACTTCGTGGTATTGAAAGTTTTGAAGACCAAAATTTTGTTCAAGAGTATGCTCTTCAACATCAAATACCCTTTTATTACACTCAATTCGATACTCAGGCATTTGCATATGATTATAAACTTTCGACACAAGTTGCTGCAAGAGAACTGCGATACGATTGGTTCTACGAACAACTAGAGCTCCATCAATTCGACTTTGTTTTAACAGCCCATCACGCCGATGATAATCTGGAAACTTTTTTGATTAACCTCTCAAGAGGCACAGGTTTAGACGGATTGTCGGGTATACCTGCGCAAAACGAAGCGGTAATTCGACCATTATTGCCTTTTTCTAGAACAGCAATTGAAGAGTATGCTAAAGCCAATAACTTACAGTGGCGCGAAGACAGTAGCAATGCTTCGGATAAATATTTACGCAACCAAATTCGCCATCATTTAGTTCCAATGCTCAAAGAACTGAATCCTGATTTTTTGAAAACTTTTGGAATGACTCAGGAGTATTTGCAACAAGCACAAGAATTGGTTTCAGATGCTACTATTTTGGTGTACCAGCAAGTAGCTAGAGAAGAAGGGGATGCCATTTATTTTGATTTAAAACAATTATTGCGCTTGCCAAATTATGCCTCATATTTGTACCAATGGCTTAAAGAATATGGCTTTTCGGCTTGGGATGACATTTACAATTTGGTCGATAGTCAATCAGGAAAACAAGTTTTTTCAGCAGAATACCGATTGCTAAAAGACCGCGATTTTTTTATTTTGAGTCCAATACGACAGCCTGAAAAGGAGATATATTTCATCGAAAAAAATCAAGATAAAGTTAAGATTCCCTTAAAACTCCAGTTTTGTAAAGTAACAGACATTTACAAAGCAGATTCAAGTACTATCTTTGTCGATGAATCTAAGTTAGCCTATCCTTTGGTGCTCAGAAAATGGCAAGAAGGTGACTTCTTTTATCCTTTGGGAATGAACGGCAAAAGCAAGAAAGTAAGTAAGTTTTTTAAAGATGAAAAAATTTCACTTTTAGACAAAGAAAATACTTGGCTTTTGTGTTCCAATGATGCCATTGTTTGGGTAATAGGAATGCGAGCTGACGAACGATTTAAAGTAGAACACACCACCAATACAATTTTAAAAATAGAATTAATATAAGTTATAGTAATGAAAAAACACCTTTTTTTAGGACTTTTAGTTTTCTTTTGTAGTTTGGGTAACGCCCAAATTTTGGACCCAGTAAAATGGACCACCAAAATCGAACAAAAATCAGCAACCAATTTTATAGTTACATTCAATGCGACCATCGAAAACGAATGGCACGTATATTCACAGTTTACTCCAGATGGTGGTCCACTGCCTTTAGAAGTTAATTTCAAAAATCAAAAAGGGAATTACACTTTAGTAGGCAAAGCCAAAGAAAGTAAAACAAGAACCGCTTACAATGATATTTTTGAAGTAAATGAAACTTTTTTTGAGAAGAAAGCGCAAATTACGCAAGAGATAAGTCTCGTAAATAAAGGCGTTAAGACTATAGAAGTTGAGTTGAATTTTCAGGCTTGTAAAGAAGTTTGTATCAATCTCGAAAAGAAATTTAGCATTGCCATTCCTGAGTTAAAAAACACTGCTACAACAGCATCTCCAACTACTCCGATTAATGATTTAGTAAAAGATACGACTGCGCAGACAATAGATTCTGCAACAACAGTTGCCGCTGATACTGTAAAAGATTCAGTTACTAAAGAGACTTCTCAAATAGCTTCTGCAAAAAGCGCAACAACAGAACACGGGTTGTGGGCGATTTTCTTTATTGCTTTTTTATCAGGTTTTGCAGCATTGTTAACGCCTTGTGTTTTTCCAATGATTCCAATGACCGTAAGTTTCTTTACCAAGCAAAGCAAAAACAAAGCAGCAGGAATCAGAAATGCCATTATCTACGGAATTTCAATTATCGTTATTTATGTAGGTTTGGGCTTATTGGTTACTTGGATTTTCGGTGCCGATGCGTTGAATGCCTTGTCTACCAATGTTTGGTTTAACCTTATTTTCTTCGTTTTATTAATTGTTTTCGCCACATCTTTTTTGGGAGCATTCGAAATTATGTTGCCGAATTCTTGGGCAAACAAAGTAGACAGTCAAGCCGACCGTGGTGGAATCATAGGTATTTTGTTTATGGCATTGGCATTAGCCATTGTGTCTTTTTCTTGTACTGGTCCTATTGTTGGAACTTTATTGGTAGAAGCCGCTTCTAAAGGCGGAATTGCACCAGTAGTTGGGATGTTAGGTTTTTCATTAGCCTTAGCCTTACCTTTTATGTTGTTCGCAATGTTCCCAGGCTGGTTGAATTCTTTACCTAAATCTGGAGGTTGGTTGAATACCGTAAAAGTAGTTCTTGGATTTTTAGAGTTGGCTTTGGCTTTCAAATTTTTATCCAATGCAGATTTGGTATTGCAATTGCATTTGCTGGAGCGCGAAGTTTTTATCGCGATTTGGATTGCTATTTTTGGAGCGTTATCGTTGTATCTTTTTGGAAAAATCACACTACCACACGATAGTCCAGTAGGACACATTTCTGTGGGTAGATTGTATATGGGATTACTTTCATTGGTATTTACCTTTTATTTAATTCCTGGATTATGGGGAGCTCCATTAAAATTTATCAATGCTTTTCCTCCTCCAATGGAATATAGCGAAAGCCCAATGGGATTTGGTGGTTCTTCAAAAACTGTAGCTACAGCGTTGCTACCAGAGGGAGCTAAAAGTGGTCCTCACGGGATTGTTGTTTTTGATGATTATGAAGAAGGTTTGGCTTATGCCAAAAAAGTAAATAAACCCATTATGCTCGATTTTACAGGTTTCGCTTGTGTAAATTGTCGTAAAATGGAAAACAATGTTTGGTCGAATCCTAACGTCTTGTCTATTTTAAAAGAGAAAGTGGTTGTGATTTCATTGTATGTAGACGATAAAAGAGAATTACCGAAAAATGAGCAGTTTTTTTCAAAAGCTACCGAATCAGAGATAGAAACAATTGGGGATAAGTGGACGGATTTTATGATTACAAGATACAAAACCAATACGCAGCCTTTGTATGTCTTGACAGATTTGGAAGGAAAAAGTTTGAATGCATCACAGCCTACGATAAGTTATGTTGGCGTAGAAGAGTACGAAGCTTGGTTAAAGTCTGGTATAGCAAAGTTTTAAACAAAACTAGTTTTTTTGAAATCCCATCTGTGAAAACGGATGGGATTTCTTATTTTTACGAATTATCAATAAACCAACTAATATGAAAAAATTACTAATGCTTCCTTTTTTGTTTTTGTGCCTTTCGGTATTAGGACAAGAAAAGAAAACCAACTATGTAGCTGAAAATTATACCAAGCAGGAAGTGCGAATCAAAATGCGTGATGGCTTAGAATTATTTACAGCTATTTATTCCCCAAAAGATACTTCTAAAAAGTATCCGATTGTAATGCAGCGTACTCCATACAATTGCGCACCTTACGGACCAGACCAATTTAAAAGAAGCATTGCCCCCAACGAAACGATGATGAAAGAAGGATACATCGTAGTGTATCAAGATGTGAGAGGGCGCTATATGAGTGATGGATTATATGACAATATGAGAGGATATATTCCAAATAAAAAAGGAAAAACCGAAGTTGATGAAGCTTCAGATACCTACGATACTATCGATTGGTTGGTGAAGAATGTAGCTAATAACAACGGAAATGTGGGGACTTGGGGAATTTCATATCCAGGTTATTATGCTTCTTATTCTTTGTTGAGCGGGCATCCTGCTTTAAAAGCAGTTTCGCCTCAGGCTTGTATTAGTGATTTCTTCTTTGATGACTTCCATCATAATGGGGCTTATTTATTAAGCTATTGGAAGGTGACACCACTTTTTGGTCCTCAAAAAACAAAGCCAACTACAGAAGCTTGGTTTAAATTCCCAAATGTAGGTACCAATGACGATTATCAGTTCTTTTTAAATACTGGACCTTTAGTGAATTTGGACAAATATTACGATTCTTCCAATGAATTTTGGCAACAATTAAAAGAACATTCAAGCTATGATGAATTTTGGCAAAAAAGAGGCTTGTTGCAGCATTTAAAAAATATCAAACCAGCTGTTATGATTGTTGGAGGTTGGTTCGATGCTGAGGATTTGTATGGCCCATTGAATACGTATTCAACCATAGAAAAAAGCAGTAAAAATTACAACACTATTGTTATGGGACCCTGGAGCCACGGCGATTGGGCTAGAAATTCAGAAAAACAAATTATAGGAAATATTAATTTTGGTGACAGTATTTCTGGTTTTTATCAAAAGAATATTGAGGCTAATTTTTTCCGTCATTTCTTGAAAAATAATGGGAAAGGGGAAAACAAATTACCCGAAGCTTATGTTTTTGATACAGGAAGAAAAGAATGGAAAACCTACGATACTTGGCCACCAAAAAACACGGAGAAACAACAATTCTATTTGCAACCGCAACAGAAGTTAACTAAAAATGCTGGAGCAGTTTCTTTTGAGGAATTTATCAGTGACCCAAAGAAGCCAGTGCCACATTCTGAAGATATCAAACAGCAAGGTTTGACACCAAGAAAATATATGACCGATGACCAACGATTTGCGGCTAGAAGACCTGATGTTTTGGTTTTTGAAACAGATGTTTTAGCGGAAGATGTTACTTTGGCTGGAGATATTTTAGCCAAATTGCAAGTTGCTACCACAGGAACCGATGCGGATTGGATAGTTAAAGTAGTCGATGTTTTCCCGAATGACGAACCTGAAACAAAAGAAGTGCAACCGTATTTAAAAATGAGTAATTATCATATGATGGTGCGCAGTGAAGTGATGAGAGGGCGTTTTCGCAATAGTTTTGTGGATCCACAGCCTTTTGTGGCCAACGAAAAAACTCCAGTAAATGTAAAATTGCAAGATGTTTTTCACACCTTTAAAAAAGGACATAAAATTCAAATTCAAATGCAAAGTACTTGGTTCCCTTTAATTGATTTGAATCCTCAAACTTTTGTGCCGAACATATTTTATGCTAAGCCAGAGGATTTCAAAAAGCAAACGCATCGTGTGTATTCAGACTCAGCTATTGAATTTACCGTTTTAAAATAAAGAATGAATTCTTTCATTTGTAATTACCTCCAAACTAGTTTGGAGGTTTTTTTATGGCTAAAACCAACTTTTACTTATGGTTTTTATGAAGGAGTTATTGTTTTTTTTCAGTGGATGTGTCTTGTGAATGTTGATTTTGGGTTATTTTAATCTTGTTAGTTTAATTAGAGAAAGAGGGATTCTTTATTTATAATAGATTTACCATTTCACAGAAGAATAAAAAAAATGGCTGTCTCAAAAGAAACAGCCATTTTTTAATTTGGGGCGGGTATTTTTTATAGGTATTCTCCGTGTTGAGTAATATCTAATCCTAATTCTTCTTTATCTTCACTTACACGCAAAGGAGTGATTTTGTTTACAATAAAGAATAAAGCATAAGAAGCAGCAAAAGCAAAGATAGAAACCAATACTAAAGCTTTCAATTGGATTAAGAATAGGGTAGCGTCACCGTAGATTAATCCTTGGTTGTCACCAACAATTGAGTTCACAGATTTTGAAGCAAAAACACCAGTTAAAAGCATTCCTACCATACCACCTACACCGTGACAAGCAAATACATCCAAAGCATCATCAATTTTTCCTTTAGGGAATTTGCTGCAAACGAAATTACTAACAATACTCGCAATAATACCGATAGCAATTGCACTAGGAATAGTTACGAAACCAGCAGCTGGTGTGATAGCAACTAATCCTACAACTGCACCAATACAAGCACCCATTGCTGATAATTTATGACCTAATATTTTATCTAAGAAAACCCAAGCCATTGCAGCAGCAGCAGCAGCTACAGTTGTTGTTCCTAAAGCTTGAGCAGCTAAACCGCTAGCTCCAACAGCAGAACCTGCATTGAATCCGAACCATCCGAACCATAATAAACCTGTTCCTAATAATACATAAGTAATACGAGCAGGGTTAACTTTTTGTACTTTTCTTTTGCCTAAGAACATTGCTCCAGCCAAAGCAGCCCAACCTGCACTCATGTGAACTACGGTTCCTCCAGCAAAGTCTAATACTCCCCATCCGAAGAATAATCCATCAGGATGCCAAGTCATATGACATAAAGGAGCGTATATGAATAAAATGAATAAAACCATGAATAATAAGTAAGCCCAGAAACGAACACGCTCTGCAAAAGCTCCCGTAATTAATGCAGGTGTAATAATTGCAAATTTAGCTTGAAAGAAAGCAAATAATATAAAAGGAATTGTTGGCGCAAGTTCCCATGCAGTAGTTGAATTTACTCCGTTAAACATAAAGTTGCTTGATGGGTCACCAATTATACCGCCTACAGAAGGTCCAAAGCATAATCCGAAACCAACCAATACCCATAAAACAGTGACAATTACCATTGCCATAAAACTTTGTAGCATTGTACTAATTACATTCTTTTTTCCAACCATACCTCCATAGAAGAAACCTAGTCCTGGTGTCATGATTAATACTAAGGCAGATGCAACAATCATCCAAGCTGTATCGCCTGTGTCTAATTTTAAGGCTACAACATGTGCTCCTAATGCAGTTGCTTCACTTTGAAAATAAATTGAAAAAACGGATAATACCAAAATTGTGATCAGTATCACACTCAAAATAATCTTTCGCATAGTTTATAGTTTTTTTGTTAATTATGGGTTAAAAATATAAAATCATTTGTAACCCCTATAAAAAATCATAAATAAAAATTAATTTTTACTAAATTGATATTTTACCCCCTTAAATTTTGAGGGTAGTATCAATTTTTTATTGATTATTTTACATTTTGTTAATCGGTATTTTTTTGAATGATTTTAAAATTCATGAACTTAGTCAATTCGTAATTTAATTTGAGCTTGATTTACTCCCATAAAAAAAGGAGGGATCTAAATAGAAACCTCCTTTACTTAATTTTGTTTTTTACAGTATATTATAACGTATGTTTACTCAAAATGCGATATACTTCATTGATGTTATTACCACCTTTTCCAAATTGTTTTGAAATGGGTTCATTGTCATTATTCAGCCAAATTTTTAAATCGGCATCCAAATCAAGTATTCCCGCACTTTCTTTTGAGAATTTTTTAATGTTTTTGTAGGGAATGGATAAGTAATCCACTTTTGAGCCCACTAATTGTTTTTCGACTAGTATTAATCTTTTGTTGGTAAAAACAAACATATCTTTTATTAATCGGAAGGCTTTTTCGATTTCTTCGCCTTCAATTAGTATTGGTTCAAATTCTTTAGAAGCACTTTCTATATTTACTTCAGAGGCGTTTCCTAAAATGGCATTGAATAGTCCCATAGTGTTTATTTTTGATTGTATTTTGCTTTGTATTTATCGCTAAGTTTTGTTTGATGCGTCGCCAAACTAATCATTCTCCCTTGAATAAAGGCATGGGTTAATTTGTTAGTTCTCATGTCTAAAGCATCGCCTTCTGAGATAAAGAGAGTGGCATCTTTGCCTTCTTCTAATGAACCACATTGTTGGTCAATTCCTAATAATTTAGCAGTATTCAAAGTAATTAATTGTAGCGCTTTTTCTTTATCTAAGCCATAAGCAACACAAGTTCCTGCTAAAAAGGGAAGGTTTCTTGAACTCATTCTTTCTTTACTTCCGCTATTTTCTAAACCAACCAGAATTCCTTTATCAGTTAATATTTTGGCCATTTTATAGGGTAAATCAATATCTTGGTCTTCATTGGTTGGAAGGTCGTGAATTCTTCTTAAAAGTACACCAATATTATTTTTAAGCAAAAGTGGCGCTGCTTTATAGGCTTCGAATCCGCCAACAATCACCATTTTTTTAATTCCATTCTCTAGAGCTAATTGAATACCATCGACAATTTGTTTTTCTTCATCCGCGTGAATGAACAAGGTTTGAGTTCCGTCGAATAAGCCTTTGGTAGCTTCAGTAACTAAATTTCTGCTGTCTGAGGTACCGCCTAAATAAGCTTTCGAACTTTTGAAAAAAGCATTTAACTCTTGAAGTTGTTTGTTGTACTCTTTGTTGGGTTCGATTGAACCAGGTTCTGCCCACCAGCCACCTCTTCTAAAAGTAGCAGGAAGATTGATATGGATACCATCATTTTCTTTAATCAAAGCTTCTTTCCAGTGCCAAGCATCTAATTGAACAATAGAAGAACTACCAGAAACTCTTCCTCCTCTTGGCGTGATTTGAGCCATTAAAATTCCGTTAGGGCGAACCGTTTCAATTACTTTTGAATCGGCAGTGTAGGCCACAATACTTCTTACGTTGGGATTAAAAGTTCCAATTTCTTCCTCATCATCCGAAGATTTAACCGCGTCAATTTCTACTAATCCCAAAGTTGAATTGGGTACGATAAATCCAGGATAGACGTGTTTTCCTGTGGCATCTATTGTAGTGTTGTAGGCATCTTTGGCTAATTTTATTTGTTGGGCATTGGCTACCAAAGTAATTTTTCCGTCTTTAAAACCAATGGCTGCGTTTTCTATAACTTCACCAGTTCCTAAATGTGCTGTGGCATTAAGGATAAGTATCGATTGAGATTGTGGTGGCGCAGGTATTTGTTGGGCTTGACTAAGTGTTGAAAAACCTAGAGTGGCCAATAAAAGTGCTATTTTTATGTTCATCTTTTTTAAAATTTCGTGTTCGTAGTGCATACTAGATTGGATTACAATTCTTCCATTGTATCGCATTCGTACTCAGGTTTGATCGTTTTCTTAGGAGCTTGTGTGGTCATTCCTTTGTTTTTTTCTAACAATAATTGACCAATCAATTGGGCTCTTTCTTTAGCATTTGCAGCTCTTTTAACTTCGTCAACTTGGCTATCAAAATAAACAACACCTTCGATTAGCGTTTTTTCTGCTTTAGCATAAATAGACAAAGGATTGTTGTTCCAAAGTACTACATCGGCATCTTTGCCTACTTTTATGCTTCCCACTTTATCATCTATGTGTAATAATTTTGCAGGATTTAAAGTCACGAATTTCCAAGCTTCTTCTTCGGAGATATTACCATATTTTACCGCTTTTGCAGCTTCTTGGTTCAATCTTCTTGACATTTCAGCATCATCAGAATTGTAGGCTACTACTAATCCGTGGTTGTGCATAATCGCACCGTTTTGTGGAATAGCATCGTTTACTTCGAATTTATAAGCCCACCAGTCAGAGAAAGTTGAGGCACCAACACCGTGCTCTTTCATTTTGTCAGCCACTTTGTATCCTTCAAGAATGTGGGTATAGGTATTTACTTTGAAGCCCATTTTGTCCGCCACATTCATTAACATCAAGATTTCTGATTGTACATAAGAATGACAACTTATGAATCGTTTGTTGTTTAAAATTTCAGCTAAAGTTTGTAATTCCAAATCGGTTCTTGGTGCTTTTGTTTTGTCTTTTTTACCGCTTGCATTGAATTTTTTCCAAGCTAAGTCGTATTCTTTGGCTCTTTGAAAGTAATCCGTAAATACTTGTTCTACTCCCATACGAGTTTGAGGAAAACGAGTTGGATTCGCGTTACCCCAGTTGGATTGTTTTACGTTTTCACCTAAGGCAAATTTGATGAATTTGGGTTGGTTTTTGTATAACAATTCTTCTGGTTCCATTCCCCATTTCCATTTTACGATAGCAGAACGTCCACCGATTGGGTTAGCAGAACCGTGTAGTAATTGTGATGTAGTAACACCTCCCGCTAAATCTCTGTAAATATTAATGTCTTCGGAGTTCACTACGTCTTCGATAGTTACTTCGGCACTTGAGTTGTGTCCTCCCTCGTTTACACCATTCGAAATAGCAATGTGAGAGTGTTCGTCAATGATACCGCTAGTTAAGTGTTTTCCTTTGGCATCAATGATAGTAGCTCCACCATCAGAAAGGTTTTTTCCGATAGCAGCAATTTTACCGTTTTTAACCAATACGTCGGTTTGTTCTAGAATTCCTTCTTTTTCGTTTGTCCAAACGGTTGCATTTTTGAATAACAAGGTTTGAGCTTTTGGGATTTCAGTATTTCCGTATGCAATGTTTGGATAAGTAACAGGCTGAACCGCGAATGGTTTTTCAACGGCGCTTGAGTCTTTTACAATCTTAAATGGCGCAGTTTTTTTGGCATACCAAGTCACTTCTGAACCATTGTTTAAAATGGCTTTTCCAGATAAGTTTTCAGTAGTGTCTACCAAGCCATTCAGTCTTGAAAAATTGGTTTTTACATCGTCATTAGATTTAATTAATAACGTTACCCATTGATTCGCAAAAGTCAAATTCGATTTTACTTTCTTTTTATCAGCGGTTGTAATATCTGATTTTGGTTTGGCAACTTCTCCTTCAATTTTTAATTTATAGGTTTCATTACTTACGGTCAAATCATATTCTCCTCGAATGTCTTTTACAGTCCAATCGTTAATCACATATTTATTGCCTTGTACCCAGTTTTCGAAAACTATGGTTTTTTCATCAAAAATGGCTCCTGAGGTAATGATGAAGTTGGCATAACTTCCTGTTTTTAAGCTTCCAATTTCATTACTTTTTCCAAGTAAAGCAGCTGGAGTAGTAGTCAAAGCTTCTAACGCTTTTGTCGGGTCAAAACCAAATTGAATGGCTTTTAATAAATTCCCTCTAAAGTCCTCTATCTTTTTTAATTTGTCTGTAGTTAATGCGAAAGTAATTCCGTTTTCAGATAGTACTTTTAAGTTGCTAGGTGCTTGATTCCAAAAACGTAAGTCAGCCAACTCCATTTGGTTCGCATTGAACGGATTTGAAACATCGTAAGCTTCTGGGAAGTTAATCGGGATGATAAAACTAGCATTCGTTTTTTTGATTTCTTGAATGCGTTCAAATTCATTTCCAGCTCCTTTAAGGATATAATTTAAGCCAAATTCTTTTGCAATTTTTGAGGCTCTTAAACTATTCAATTTGTCTTCTGCTGTAAAAATTTGAACTAGTTTTTCGTTAGCAATCAATGCTTCTAATGATAAGTCTTTGTTGGAGGCATTCCCATTTTTGTACCATTCTTTATCGTGATACATTTGACGAAGCAAAGCCATCATTCCCATTAGCGAAGAAGGATAGGATTGATTGGTAGTTACGCTACGAGTAAAACCGAAGTGCTGGCTGGCTTTGTTGCTCAAAATTCGATTGGTTTTATCGCTGTTATTCAAAGCAACTATGGCTCCAGTTCCTCTAGCAATACCATCTTGAATATGAGTACCTACTACACCAAATCCGGCTTTTAATAATTCTTCAGCTTTGGTTTCGTCGTAAGCGAAAGTTTCGTAAGCATTGATTTCTGAGCGAATGTTTTCGTTCCAATAATAGCCTGCGCGTTTGGTATCATAAGAAGAACCTCTTTCGCCAGATGCCGCTCTTTTTGGTTTTTCAGCACCAAAACTAGTATACATATCGATGAAGGAAGGGTAAATTGATTTTCCTTCGGCATCAATTATCATCGCGTTTTTGGGGATAGCAACTGAGTTTCCTGATGCTACTACTTTGCCATTTTGAATAAGTAAAGTTCCTTTTTCAATGACTTGAGTAGGGGTAACGTAGATTTTTACGTTGGTAAACGCAGTGTAATAGTTGTTTTTGTTTGGAATACTTTCGTTATTCGGAAAGTACTCTTGTGCTTGAGTTTTCGCTATAAAAACACCAAAAAAGAGTAGGATTATAAGTTTTTTCATAATGGGTTGGTTAATTTATTTAAAAATACTAAAATTAATTACACTAAGTAGGGCTATTTCAATTTTAACGTCTGTTTCGAGTCGGATACTTTTTTTTGCTAAAATTTTATTTTTTTGTGACTTATTTTTTTAAGTTTTTGAGAATACTTTTTAAATTTAACAAGTTGATTACTGTTATAGTGTCGAATTTTATTTTAATTTTATTTAAAAGATTATTTATATGCTCGTTAAAGTTTTTGGAAGTGCCGTTTTTGGGGTGGAAGCTACCACTATTACGGTAGAAGTTAATATTGATAATGGGGTAGGGTATCATTTGGTGGGATTGCCCGATAATGCTATTAAAGAAAGTAGTTATCGCATTGCCGCCGCCCTCAAAAATAATGGGTATGCCTTGCCCGGAAAAAAGATTACCATTAATATGGCTCCGGCCGATTTACGAAAAGAAGGTTCTGCGTATGATTTGACTTTGGCGGTGGGCATTTTAGTTGCTTCCTCACAGATTTCTACTGCTGTTTTGGATGAATATGTCATTATGGGTGAATTGTCTTTGGATGGAAGTTTGCAACCTATCAAAGGTGCATTGCCCATTGCTATAAAAGCCAAAGAAGAGGGATTTAAAGGTTTTTTTCTGCCAAAGCAAAATGTAAAAGAAGCCGCTATAGTTGCAGGATTGGATGTGTATGGCGTTGAAAATGTGCAAGAAGTTATTGATTTTTTAGAAGGGAAAGGAACGCTTGAACCCACGAGAATTGATACAAGGGCAGAATTTTATAAAACCTTAGATTTTCCTGAATTTGATTTTTCGGATGTGAAGGGGCAAGAAAGTATTAAGCGTTGTATGGAAATTGCTGCTGCTGGTGGACATAATATTATTTTGATTGGACCTCCAGGCGCGGGAAAAACGATGCTAGCGAAACGTTTGCCTAGTATTTTGCCTCCAATGACACTCAGAGAAGCACTTGAAACCACTAAAATTCATAGTGTTGCAGGCAAATTGAAAGAAGTAGGACTAATGAATCAAAGGCCTTTTAGGAGTCCGCATCATACTATTTCGAATGTGGCTTTGGTAGGCGGTGGGAGTTATCCTCAGCCGGGTGAAATTTCGATGGCGCATAATGGGGTATTGTTTTTGGATGAATTGCCCGAGTTTAAAAGGGATGTTTTGGAAGTGATGCGACAACCTTTGGAAGATAGGGAAGTAACGATTTCTAGAGCGAAGTTTACGGTGACTTATCCTTCCTCGTTTATGTTGGTAGCGAGTATGAATCCAAGTCCGAGTGGGTTTTTTAATGACCCTAGTGCTCCTCAAACGTCTTCACCACACGAAATGCAACGCTATTTGAGTAAAATTTCTGGGCCGCTTTTGGATAGAATTGATATTCATATTGAAGTAACTCCTGTTCCTTTTGAGAAATTATCGGATGATAGAAAAGCTGAGAGTAGTGTGGATATTAGACAACGAGTTACGGCTGCAAGAGAATTGCAAAGTCAACGTTTTGCATCGTTAGAAAATATTCATTATAACGCTCAAATGAACACGAAGCATATTCGGGAGTTTTGTGCTTTGGATGCTGCTTCAAAAGAGTTGTTGAAAACAGCTATGGAGCGATTGAATCTCTCGGCTAGAGCTTATGATAGAATTTTGAAAGTTTCTAGAACTATTGCTGACCTTGAAGCGTCTCCCAACGTAATGTCCTTGCATATAGCCGAAGCAATACAATACCGTAGTTTGGATAGAGAGGGATGGTTGGGGTAATTTTTTGGATGATTATTGATAAGCCAAATTGTTTCCTTTTAGCCCCGATCGTAGTGGAAATCCTTTGTTGCCGGTGTTCGGCAGCAAAGATTGCAGCGGAGAACGGGTACCCTCTTTACAAGTAAGCCTATTGATACCGCTTCAAAAAAAAGAGCTATTTATTGAGGATAAATAGCTCTTTCGTTTTTTTAAGAGTTACTGAATGTAATTGAAGGTGTTGCCTTGTTTGATATCGCCGGATTGCAATCCTTTTTGAAACCAATACATTCGCTGCTCTGAGGTACCGTGAGTAAAGGAATCGGGTACAACTTGCCCTTGCATTTTCTTTTGGATGGCGTCGTCGCCTACGGCTTGTGCGGCGCTTAAGGCTTCCTCTATATCACCGGGTTCTAACATAGCGTTTGTTTTTTCGTTATAATTTGTCCAAAGACCCGCATAGAAATCGGCTTGGAGTTCTAAGGCTACAGATAGTTTGTTGGCTTCGGCTTCACTTTTTCCTTCTTGGAGTTGACGCATTTTGGTTGAAGTTCCCAATAGATTCTGAATGTGGTGCCCGTATTCATGACCAATTACGTAAGCCACAGCAAAGTCACCACCTTCAGCTCCAAATTTGGTTCTTAATTCCTCGAAAAAGGACATATCCATATAGATTTTTTTGTCGCCAGGGCAATAAAAAGGTCCAGAGGCTGAGCTGGCTCCACCACAAGCGGTTTCAATTTGTCCGCTAAAAAGAACAATTTTTGCAGCTTCAAATTGAAGATTATTTTCTTGAAAAATTTTATTCCAAACATCTTCATTATCAGCTAGGATAGTTTTTACAAATTTGCCTTCTTCGATTTCGCTTGGCGTTAAATCTCTTTGTTCTGTAGGGGCACTTTGTGATTGGTTGTTGAATTGTTCTAAAACAGGCGTTATCATTTGTGCGTTTTCGCCACCAAAAATATTGACCAGTAAAATGATAATTCCGATGATACCTCCGCCTACGAGTGATTTCCCTCCGGTAGACATCCCTCGGCGGTCTTCCATATTATCGCTTTGTCTTCTTCCTTGCCATTTCATAGTGTGTTGATTTTTATTTATTTAGGAATAAAGTTAGTTAATTTTTAGCAATCCATTTTAAAATTACTTCTTCAATAACTCCTTTTATTATAGGTTTTGGGATGTAGTCATTCATTCCCATTTTTAAACATTTTTTACGTTCTTCTTTCTCGGTTCCAGCGGTTATAGCAATAATGGGGATGTTTTTGCCGTTTATAAGGTTTCTAATGGCTTTTGTAGTTTCATAGCCATTCATTATTGGCATTTGAATATCCATAAATACTAAAGTTGGATTTAGGTATTCGAATTGTTCTATGGCTTCTTTACCATTTAGGAATTCAAAGATTTCTACATCATAAAATAGGTTTTTGATGATTGTTTTGAGCAAGAGCATATTGATTTTGTTGTCTTCAACAATCATTATTTTTAGATTGGGAAACTCGTGTTTGACTTTATTTGTAATAACTGTGCTGTGCTGTGCTGTTTTGGTGTTAGACTCTGTCTCTGCTGTGGTAATTTTGTTTGAAGTTTCTAGATCTATGTCGAAGTAAAACGTACTTCCTTTGTTGATTTGGCTTTCTAGTCGAAGTTTACTATTCATCAAGCTCAATAATTGATTGGAGATGGTTAGTCCAAGGCCAGTCCCTCCAAATTTTTTGGAAGTAGAACTGTCTTCTTGAGAGAAAGCATAGAATATTTTTTTCTTATTTTTTTCTAAAATTCCAATACCGGTATCAATAATTGCAAAACGTAAGGTTTGTTGTGCCTCATTATCTTTAGCGATTACATGGACCTCTAGTGTGATGCTTCCTTTTTCTGTAAATTTTACGGCATTGGCTAAAAGATTAATTAGAATTTGTTTTAATCGAACGGCATCTACCCAGACAAATTTGGGTACTTCTGGAGCAATTTTCAAAAATAGATCTAATTTTTTTTGACTCGATTCGTAGAAAATGAGATCTATAGTTTGATTTAAAATTTCTATTAATTCCTGTTTTTCAATAAAAAGGTCAAGTTTACCTGCCTCAATTTTTGAAAAGTCCAATATGTCGTTGATGATATCCAATAATGAGAGCGCCGATTGGTTTATCGTGGTCATGTATTTTTCTTGTGTGCGATTAAGATGGGTTTTCATCAGTAAATCGGTGAAGCCTATTATACCATTTAATGGGGTTCTGATTTCGTGACTCATATTGGCTAAGAAATCCGATTTGGCTTTGTTTGCTGCTTCTGCTAGTTCTTTTTCTTTGAGTATAGCTTCGGTTTCAATTTGATTGGTAATATCAAATAAAATTCCACCAACGTATTCTATACTATTTTCTTTTCTGATGGCGTCACTAAACTCTTCTATCCAAATATATTCATTTGATTTTTTCTTGATGCGATAGCGGTCATGATAGGGTTTGCCTTCATTGAAGTTTCTGTTTTGATGCTCAATTACAAGTTCTTTGTCTTCTGGATGAAGTAGGTCCATTAAGGAGATTTTTTGCTCTAAAAAATCTAATTTTGAATAGCCTGTCAAGACTTCAATTGAGTCATTGAGGTATACTTTGGTTGCAAATTCATCAAATTTAGAGAGATATACAGTTCCAGGAATATTGTTTGCGATGAGTTTGAATTTTTCTTCGCTTTTGTGAATTAGTTTTTCGTTTTTATCTCGCTCTAAAGCATAGGAAATATTACTTGCCAACGTTTTTAAAATAAAACTTTCTTCTTTTGACCAGTTTCTTTCATAAGTACAATCGTCCATTCCAATGAAACCACTAAATTCATCATTGTAAAAAATGGGAACAATCAATATAGATTTGATTTCATTATCTATAAGTAATCTTTTGAAAAAAGAATTCTTGAGTTTGCTAGTTTTAGTTTTAAGTAATTTTTTCTTTTTGGCTTTTGTGGTTATTTCATTTAAATGTTCCTCATTAAAATCTTGTAATTTGGTTATTTGTAATGGGATTCCTTTTTTTGCCCATTTGTATTTTTGGCTAATTAGTTTAGTATTTTGGTCTTTTTCATAATAGAATAAATGGTCAACTTGTGTGGCATTACCCATAATTTCAAAAGTATCCGTAAACATTTCATTGAGACTTTTACTCAATAAGAATTTTTCTGTACATAGGGCCATTTCGGCTAGTAAATCACTTTTCTTTTGTAATTTTTTTTCGGCTTCAAATTGTTTTTGCGTTGCTATGGCAAGAGAGAGAATATCTGCAATGGTTCTGGCAAATGTCAAATCCTCTTGATCCCAATTGCGTTGTTCGTGTGTGGTTTCAAACGACAGGACACCAAGTAATTCACCATTGAGTAAAATTGGAGTGTCAATAGATGATTTTATATCATATATGCTGTAATAGGATTCGTAGAATTCATTTGATTGAATATCTTCATTGACATTGTTTTTGTACAATTGAATTCCTTGTTTAATTTTTTGGGTATGTATGGGGTAGTTATCTTTTTTTAGAATAATTTTTTTCCCAAAGGAGTTGGAATCTAGATAGTAAATGCATTCGCAAATAATTGTTTTTTCTCTGTACTTCCAATAACTAACTCGGTTAGAATTTGATACAGTTGCTGCGTTTTCGATAATTAGGTTTATAATAGAATTGATGTACTCAAAATCCCTAAAATTGACTGTGAATAAGTTTTTTATGGTAGTATTATATAATTCTATCTTTTCTTGTCTTTTGTTGCTTATCTGTTCATTTAGTTTGTTTTTTGTGATGTCACGACCAATACCGGAATACCCAATGATTTTTCCGTTTTCGTCTTTTCTAACAATTACTTTGAGAGATATCCAAATACTTTCATTGTACTTTGTGTTGATTGGGAATTCTACTAGCGGGAATTCTGTGTTTCTAATGAATAATGTTTTGATTTCTTCATAATAATCATCTCTAATAATGGAGATGAAATTTTTGCCTAAAAGTTCATTTTCTTTGTATTGAAGTGTTTTTACAGAAAAGTCATTGATAAAAGTAAAATTTCCTCTTATATTGGTTTCGAATATCAAATCATTTGCATTTTGAATAATATCTTTGTATTTATTATTTAAATTTCTTTGTTCGGTTACATCTTGCCCTATACCTACTATGACATTATCAGTAAATTTTTTATCTGTCCATTGAATAAATTTATAGGAACCATCTTTGCATTTCAGTTTTCGTATGTAAACCTGACCGTCAACAAATACATCATGATAGGGGAGTCCAATAAAATCTGGATCTTCTGTTAATCTCCAAAATTCGTATCCCATAACTTCTTCATGGGTATAGCCTAAAATTGAAGCAATAGTTTCGCTACAATAAACTATTTCACCATGGTAATTGCAAGCAATCGTAAGTGAGTTTCCCTTATTGATGATTTCTTTGATGAAATTACTTTCTTTTGATAGCGTATCATCTATCTTTTTTCTGATGTAATTAACTGTTATAGCTATTAAAGCATTAATCGATAGATTTATTCCTACGATTTTTGGGATTACTTCTAAAAGAGTTAATAGACTTAATAGCACTATTGTAAATCCAACAAAATAAACGTAGAGTTTTGATTTTTTTAAAATATCAAATGATAAAAAGAGCATTATTGTAAAAGCAACTTTTGGAATAAAATCGGTTTGCTGTTCAATAACGTTGTAAGTAACATATATAAAATACATTATATAAGTACCAGCAAAAATATTTTTGATATTATTGAAGAAGTAAGTTGATTTTTCAGCTAAAAAATAAGTTGTTACAATTAGAATTGATACAAGTGTATTTTGAAAAAGCAAACTTTTTGGCCTAACTTTAAAAAAATCAAATAGTAACTCTAAGGCGATAATAAATGTGCCAAAAAGGAGTAAATACAAGCGATATTCTGACTTTAATAAGGCTTTGCCGCGTAAGTCTCTATTAGTTTTTATCTTCTTATAAGATTGGTAGATACATAAAAGTAAAACCAATACAAAAATAAATAGAAAAGGTTGTAAATCTTTATTACTAACGTTACCCAATAAAGATTTTAAATCACTACCCCATAGAACGAAAGACCAACTCTTGAGAGTTAGTTTCTGTATGATAGTATATAAAGTGTTGGTATACAATGCTATCATTCTAGTATTGGGCTTGTGGTACTTTATTTATGCCTAGAAAAAGGATGCTAAAAATAGGATATTATGTCATATGTATATACTAAAATAGTTAAAAATGTATAAAAGAATATTTTTTTTAATACTTATTCAAGATTTTCTGTAGAAGTTACCTGATTATACATAGTGTATACTACAGAAATTAAAAAAGGATAAGTAAAAAAGATTCCAATACAAAAAGCAAATAGACCAAGGAAAGTACCAAGAATAGCAATAATGATTAGCATCAAAATAACGATAGGTTGTTTCGTAACAATAGCTATACTCGTTTTTATCGATTCAATTGTTGAGCAATTGCCTAGAACAATCAAGGGAACAGTCAAAAGGGTGACAAAACTGATGATTAAAGTTAAAATAATTCCAACAAATGAAAGTCCGATTTCGTCAAAAACAAGACTAAGACCTTTTGCAGCTAAATCGATAAGAAAGGTTGTAGAAACGACAGGTACAATTAGAGGCGAAGTGTAGATTGAAAACAAACCAGAAACACCAAAAGAGGTGTCTTTTTCGGCAGCATCGGCCATTTTGTAAAAACCTGCCATAAATGGACTCAATAGACATGTCGTAAGGATTGAAAATCCAGCATAATACCAAACATAAGGCTTGGTAAGTAACAATTTTTGAAAGTTTTGCATGGATCTTTCGTTAATATTTTCAGCTCCAACGATACTTATCGAAACAGCACTTAAAAAGATAACAAAGAAAAAAGTAAACACGAAAAGTGCCAATCCAGCATATAAAGCAATTTTTTTATAATTGGCAAAAGAATGATTCAATACAGTTTCGAAATCCAAAGTGTTATTGTAATTGTTGGTTTCTGTTGGTTTTTGGGTAAGCATATGTAATTTCTTTGTAGGTTGGTTATAATTTAAAATAGACTTGATCAAATGGTACTCTAAAGCGTTCGCCATATATTCCGTTTTCATCACGAATGCCACAGCCTATAATCATATTGATTTCACTGCCGTTGGGTAAGCCAATAATGTGTTTTACTCTTAATGAATCAAAACCTTCCATTGGACAAGTATCATAATTTATGGCAGCCATACTAATCATAAAATTTTGAGCAGCCAAAGCAGCGCTTTTGTGCGCTACAATACGCATATCACTTTGTCGTGCTTGTCTGTAAATGGGTTTAAATAAGCCAATACAGTGAAAAGCTAGGTATTTTATTCTACCAAGAATTCCCCAAAAATCTGTGTAAATAGTTGGAATGATTTTTTGGTAGTAGTTCAAGGCAAATTTTTCTCTTTTGCTATATTCAGATTCCTTTTTGTCGCCGAATTGTGTTTTCAAAAAGGTAATATTGGCTTCTTTTCTTTTTCGCCATAAATCTTTACGTGCCACAACAATCACTAATTGCTTGGCTGTTTTTGCCGCATTTTGGTCAAAACTCGCTTTGGCTATTTTTTGAATTTTATCGGAATCTACGATATGGTAAAATTCCCAAAGTTGCATATTACTGCTAGTTGCAGCTAAGGTGGCTAGACCTAAACATTGTTTTACTTTTTCTTCATCAATAGCTTCATTTTTAAAAACACGAACTGATCTTCGGTAGTGAATTGCCTCACTTACTGTTTTTTCTACAGCCATTGTAATAATTTTTTTATGGATTGTAATTTGTCTTTGTATGGCGCATATCTCATAGGTAAATCTAGCCAATTGGCTTTTTTTACAATTCCTTTTTTATGTGAAAAAACATCAAAACTTAATCGGCCGTGGTACGCTCCAATTCCACTATGACCTACACCGCCAAAAGGCAGTCTTTGATTAGAAAAATGCACTACTGTATCATTGATGCATCCGCCACCAAAAGAGTATTTTTTCATTATTTCTTTTCCAAAAGCTCTATCTTCCGTAAATACATATAAAGCGAGTGGTTTTTCATAACGACCTATTATTGCTTCAAGTTCATTTGGGTCGTCATAAGTAAGTAAAGGTAGTAAAGGACCAAAAATTTCTTCTTGCATTACTAAGCTATCTAATGAAGTTTCTTCAATAAGTGTAGGAGCGATATAGCAGTCATCTATTTTGGATTCTCCGCCTATAAGGACTTTTTGTGAGTCAATCATATTGACCAATCGGAGCCAGTTTTTTTCATTCACAATTCGAGCAAAATCAGGAGATTTTTGTGGGTCTTCTCCGTAGGCTTTTTGTAATTCTATTTTCACAAAATCAACAAAATGGTCTTTCATATCCTTTTGTATCAGGATATAATCTGGAGCAATGCAAGTTTGTCCTGCATTGATGAATTTTCCCCAAACAATTCGCTTAGCTGCTAGTTTTAAATTGGCAGTTTCGTCAATGATACAAGGGTTTTTTCCGCCTAATTCTAAAGTTACTGGAGTCAAATGTTCTGCCGCAGCTTTGGCCACCACTTTACCTACAGGAACACTACCAGTGAAAAAGATATAATCCCAGCGTTGCGATAGCAATTTTTGAGCTACTTCAACACCACCGTTTTCAACTTTGACGTGACTTACGTGAAAAACTTTTTCAATTATTTTTTTAATAACTGCTGCAGTATTTGGCGTTAGCTCTGATGGTTTTAAAACCACTTGATTTCCTGCCGCCACAGCCGATACCAATGGACAAAGTGCTAATTGAAAGGGATAGTTCCAAGGAGCAATAATTAATACTTTTCCGTAAGGTTCTCTTAAAATATAGTCAGTGGAAGGAAAATTTAATATTGAAGGCCATACCCTTTCTGGTTTAGCCCATTTATTGAGATTTTTTATAGTGTCTTTTAGTTCTGTAATGACATAATTGGTTTCGGTCAATACGGCTTCAAAAGCGGGTTTTTTGAAATCTTTATACAATGCTTGTACGATTTCGTCTTCTAGTAACACAATAGTATTGAGTAGTTTTACTAATGTTTCTTTTCTAAAAGCTAAACTTGTTTTGTAATTCATTTCTATAGTGATGAAATTAGGTACTGCAAGTTAATTTTTAAAAACTTAAAAAAGAATTTTTTTTACAAAAATCAAATCGCTTTCCAAATAACATCGTCTGGAACGGGTGCTGTAATTGATAAGGGTTCTTTTGAAACGGGATGAACAAAGACCAATTTTCTCGCGTGCAAATGAATGCCGCCATCAGGATTGCTTCGGTCAAAACCATATTTCAAATCGCCTTTTATTGGACAATTTATTGCAGCTAATTGCGCTCTAATTTGGTGATGTCTTCCGGTGTGTAGATTGATTTCTAAAGCAAAATAATTCGTGAGTTCTTTGATAATGGTATAGTCCAAACTCGCCAATTTGCTATCAGGAACTTCTTTGGTATGTGCTTTTGAAGTATTGTTTTTTTCGTTTCTTTTAAGGTAATGAACCAATTGGGCTTGCGGTTTTTCGGGTTTGTTTTTAACCACAGCCCAATAGGTTTTTTTAGTTTCTCGGTTGCTAAACAGTTCATTCATTCTGGTCAACGCTTTGCTGGTTCTAGCAAAAACTACAATTCCCGTAGTAGGTCTGTCTAACCGATGTACTATTCCTAGAAATACTTCTCCAGGTTTGTTGTATTTTTCTTTAAGGTATTCTTTGACTACTTCCGAAAGTGGTTTGTCGCCTGTTTTATCTCCTTGTACCAAATCGCCCACTCGTTTGTTCACTACAATCAAGTGATTGTCTTCGTGAAGGACTTGAAGATTGTTTTTGGTAGAGATAATTTTCATTTGGACTTAGTACTGTTCGTTAGCGTTAGGGAAATCTTGCGATTTTACATCGCTTACATAGCCACTTATAGCTGTGGTCATTTGCTCATACAAATTCAAGTAACGACGTAAGAATCGAGGACTGAATTCGTTGTTCATTCCCAACATATCGTGAATTACTAATACTTGACCGTCAACACCACCACCAGCACCAATCCCAATGACAGGAATAGCAATACTTTTGGCTACTTTTTCAGCTAGGTGTGCGGGTATTTTTTCAAGTACTAAAGCAAAACAGCCTAATTTTTCAAGCATTTGAGCATCTTCGATTAATTTTTCAGCTTCAGCTTCTTCTTTGGCTCTTACTGTATAAGTTCCAAATTTATAAATGGATTGCGGGGTTAAACCCAAGTGTCCCATTACTGGAATACCAGCATTCAATATTTTCTTAATCGATTCTTTTATTTCTTTTCCTCCTTCTAATTTTACAGCGTGTCCGCCACTTTCTTTCATAATTCGGATAGAAGAACGCAAAGCTTCTTTTGGGTCGGATTGGTAGCTACCAAATGGTAAATCTACAACTACCAAAGCTCGTTCTACCGCTCTAACAACAGAAGAAGCGTGATAAATCATTTGGTCTAGAGTAATTGGCAAAGTGGTTTCGTGACCTGCCATCACATTGGAAGCAGAGTCGCCTACTAAAATAACATCGATACCAGCGGTATCAACTATTTTGGCCATAGTGTAATCATAAGCCGTAAGCATTGAGATTTTTTCGCCATTGGCTTTCATCTCAATTAAGGATTTGGTCGTAATTCTTTTGTAATCTTTTTTGGCTACTGACATACCTTGTGTGTTTAATTTTGGGTGCAAAAGTACTAAAATTGTATAGGTTTCTGAGCACTATCTTCTTTTTATATTTTTTCTTGTAACGTTCTGTATTTTTTGATTACTAACCGATTGATTAAAAAGTAATTGTATCTAAAATTTGACTCTTATGGACCTAGATAAAAAATGGATAAAACAAGAGGAGCTAAAGTACTCTTTTGAAGTTGCGGGCAAAGTCATTGGAAATCTTACCATTAGCTATCCCAATTTTGAAAGAAAAGCTTTTTTTGAAATCGAAGACAAAAAATATACCTTGGAATATAACGGCTTTTGGAGCTCGTCGATTACTGTAAAAGATGAAAACGAGGCGGTAGTTTTGCGTTCGTACACCGAAAAGTGGTATGCTAATTCTTCTATTTTGGAGTACAAAGGACAAAAAATTAGATTGAAAATTAGAAACAATCCTTTGGCAGAATATGTTATTTTTGATGAAAATCAGAACGAACTCTTGGCTTATGGTTTAAAAGCAGAAAATCATCAATGTAAAGTCGCCATTCATTCTAATGGAAGCATAGATTATCTATTCGATTTTTTACTTTGGTATTCATTTTTGCCCATTGCCCAAGAGAATATGGGAGATTCTTTTGTTTTTCAAACCTTATTAATGACTTAATTATGCGAAAATTTATTTTAGGAATGTTGGTGTTGTTCGGAATGACTACCCAAGCTCAAAATCAGGAAGTACAACAAACGATTGAGACTTTTTTCAAGGGATTTCATTCTAGAGATTCACTTGCGATTCAAAAAGTGTGTTCCGATAAGATGGGTTTGCAATCTATAGCAGAGAATGCGAAAGGCAGTCAATTTTCAACACAAACGGCTACAAAATTCTATCAGTCGATTGCCTCTATCCCTACGACAATGCAGTTTGAAGAGCGATTGTTAGGTCATACGATTCATATAGATGGCACTATGGCTATCGATTGGACACCTTATGAATTTTACGTCAATGGGAAAAAAAGCCATTCGGGCGTCAATGTTTTTACGTTGTACAAAGACAATGGACAATGGAAAATTGTAGCGATTATTGATACGAGACGCAAATAAATACTAAAGAATACTATTTGAAGTTTTAGGAGCTAATCCTGCTGTCCACTGTATCTGTGTCGCTGAACCCCAGCGCCACAGGATGCCGTTCCCATCAGGGCTAGGGCAGTCGTTATTTCGAGAAAGTTTAGGATTAAGTCACAATTCTTTCGATATAAAATCGGTCTACAACATAGGCTAACCCAATACCCATCGTGTAGCACAACAAATCACTCCACAAAAAACCTTGCCCCAAAACATAATGTCCTAACGTAGTTTCTCTAATCGCCACTAGTGCTGCGGCTGTACTAAGTTGTTGGATTTCTACCGCGAAGCAAAATAGTAAAGGAAGTCCAATTTGCCAAAGTATTTTACTTTTCAGAAACATCCACCGAAAACCAAAATAGACCATTAAGGCATACAAAATATCACCCATAAACAAGGGAATACCCACTATTTTTCGGGAAGAAATTCCCAATACAATCGTGAGAAGGGCAAGAATAAAGTATACGAAACGAGGTTTCATTTGTATTAACAATCCGCCATATTAACCGCTATAGCCAATCCACCTTCTGAGGTTTCTTTGTACTTTGAGTTCATATCTTTTGCGGTTTGCCACATTGTATCAATTACTTTATCCAAGGGAACTTTGGCGTTTTTAGAATCGGTTTCGAGTGCCAATTCTGCTGCGTTGATGGCTTTTATAGCGCCCATCGTATTGCGCTCAATACACGGAATTTGAACTAAACCACCTATTGGGTCACAAGTTAAGCCCAAGTGGTGCTCCATCGCAATTTCGGCAGCCATCAATACTTGTGCTGGGGTTCCGCCCATTACTTCGCATAAAGCTCCCGCAGCCATAGCGGATGACACACCGATTTCGGCTTGACAACCACCCATTGCGGCCGAGATAGTGGCTCCTTTTTTGAAAATACTTCCAATTTCACCCGCTACCATCAAGAATTGTTTGATTTGTTTTTCGTCGGCTTGGTGGTTTTCAATCACCATATAATACATCAATACGGCTGGAATAACCCCAGCACTTCCGTTGGTTGGCGCTGTTACGACACGTCCTAAAGCAGCGTTTACTTCGTTTACTGCTAAGGCAAAACAGCTTACCCATTTCAGAATTTGACGAAACTTTACTTCGGTTTTACGAATTTCTTCTAGCCAAGATTGTGGCGAATTATAATTCGATAATCCAATCAAGTTTTGATGCATATCAAAAGCTCTTCTGCGAACATTGAGTCCGCCAGGCAATATGCCTTCTGAATGACAGCCAATGTACATACATTCTAGCATCGTGTGCCAAATGCGCAATAGCTCACTGTGCACTTCAGCTTCAGGACGCATTGAAATCTCGTTGGCATATACAATTTCAGAGATGCTTTTGTTTTCTTTTTGGGTGTAGTCTAGTAATTCTGCGGCATTGTTGATAGGGAAGGGAAAAGCACATTTTATAGCGATTTTCTTTTTGGCATTGCTACGTTCTTCTTTTACTACAAACCCGCCTCCAATGGAATAAAAAGTGGAAGCATATTCGGTTTCATTTTCAAAATAAGCGGTAAAGGTTAATCCATTGGCGTGAAAAGGAAGAAACTCTTTATGAAAAATAATGTCTTGTAAAATATAAAAAGGTAGCGCTTTCTCGTTGCCTAATTGAATCAAATTATTGTTTTCTATGGCCTTGATGATGCCGTCAATATCTTGTACCGGAATGTACTCTGGGTCTTGACCACTTAAACCTAACATCACGGCCAAATCGGTGGCGTGTCCTTTTCCTGTCAAAGACAACGAACCGTACAAATCTACTTTCACTCTGGTGATACTGGCCAAATCAAAATCCTGACGTAATTCTTCAAGAAAACGTTCGGCAGCACGCCACGGACCTAAGGTATGAGAACTAGATGGCCCTACGCCAATCTTTAACATATCAAAAACAGAAATGCATTCTTCCATAATTCTAGAGTAAAATTTGTAAAACAAAGATAAACGAATCAATGCTAAATCTGCATAATTTTATATCAAAATAAGTTTTCTATTGTTGAATTCTTTTTAAATCATAATCATATTAATTATTTTTTAATATTCTGTTAAAATGGGTAGCTGATTATTTGTTTAACGGAACCAACTTTTGTGTTCCTTATTACTTTTCTTGTGCGCTTTGGGGGTATTTTTACAATAGCTTTGAAAGGGAAAATGTTTTAAAATTGATATATTTACTTTATAAATTAAGAAACATATGGAAGAACAACAATCCAATTCTGAAGAAAATCAATTCGAAAAGATTACCGATATCATTATTCGACTAGGCGCATTAGCCATTATTTTGTTTTGGTGTTTTGCTATTTTACAACCATTTATTTTGATTTTAATATGGGCCATTGTAATAGCCATTGCGATGTATCCCGTTTACAAATCGTTTGTGAAACTGATGCGAGGAAGGAAAAAATTCCCTGTTTTTTTGTTGACATTAGTGCTTTTGAGTGTGATTATCATTCCAAGTACTTTGGTTACCGAATCACTATATGAAGGGGTTTCTTATTTGACCAAAACCTATCAAGCAGGGAAACCATTAATTCCACCTCCAGGCGAAACTACAGCCAATTGGCCTTCATTTGCTAGACCCATCTTAGATATTTGGCAACACGCTTCGGACAATCTTCAGGAAACTGTTTTACAATATTCGGAACAAGTAACTACTGTTGGAACTTGGTTATTGTCGGCACTAGCAGGTGTAGGCAAAGGAATTTTACAATTCAACATCTCCATCATTATTGCAGGATTTATATTGGCGTATTCAGAGAATTTGAAGATAGTTTCCAATAAAATCTTTCAAAAGTTAGCTGGAGCGCACGGAGGGCATTTTGCAACTGTAACGGTGCAGACGATACAGAATGTAGTAAAAGGATTTTTGGGTGTTGCTATCATTCAATCAGTTATGGCGGGTCTTGGCTTTTTTATTGCTGGTGTTCCTTTTGCAGGTTTATGGGCAGTTGCTTGTTTGATTTTGGCTATTGTGCAAATTGGTGTGGGACCTATTGTTATTCCCATTGCCATTTATATGTTTGCCGTTTCAGATTCAACCACAGCAATTTTACTATCGATTTGGTTTGTCATCATTATGATATCTGATAATATTTTAAAACCAATTTTGTTAGGTAAAAATGCACCAGTTCCAATGCCAGTTGTTTTTATTGGTTCCATTGGAGGCTTTATATTTAGCGGATTTTTGGGCTTGTTTTTGGGAGCAGTAGTTTTAACCATAGGCTATAAACTATTTCAAACTTGGCTAGAAACTGAAAATCAATAACACCAAAAAAAATCCTTTGTCAAGACATTTATAGGACTTAGCAAAGAAATACTATCTATTACCCGTTGGGTGAAATACAAATAAAAAAAAAGAATTAACCACATAGAATCATAGATTAAACTAAATCAACATAGAAAAAAACAGAAATAGCACTATTTTTCACATAGATGAGCTATGTGAATAGTAAAACGTCTATTTCTTTCTATTTAAAATCTACAAATTCTATGCATCTAGCCTGCACTGAGGTATCGAAGTGTGGTAAAAAAGAATTTCACCCAATGAGTTATCTATTCTTCTAGTAAAGCCTTTCTAATTTCTTGCAATTCGGCTACTTTTTCTGGACTTACTCTAGGGTATTCTAATCCCATTTCATCCAAAGCATTGATAATGGCCGAAGCAATGACAATGCGCGCATACGATTTATTATCAGCTGGCACCACATACCAAGGAGAGTGCGTGGTAGTTGTTTTTTGAATCAAATCTTGATAGGCATTCATATAATCATCCCAAAAACCTCTTTCTTTGGCATCGGATGTACTAAATTTCCAGTTTTTATCTTGGTCGTCAATGCGCTCTATGAAACGTTTTTTTTGTTCTTCTTTGGATACATTCAAGAAAAATTTAATCACGATAGTTCCATTGCGATTCAGGTATTTTTCAAAATTGCGAATGTCTTCAAAACGTTCTTCCCAAATGGATTCTGTAACCAATTCTTGAGGAAGTTTTTGGGCTTTCAGAATTTGTTCGTGCACCCGAACGACCAATACTTCTTCATAATACGAACGATTGAAAATACCTATACGACCACGTTCAGGTAAGTGTTTTTGGCAACGCCAAAGAAAATCGTGGTCCAATTCTTCGGAACTTGGTGCTTTGAAAGAAGAGACTTGGCACCCTTGTGGATTGACGCCCGAAAGCACGTGTTTGATGGCGCCATCTTTTCCAGCAGCATCCATCGCTTGAAAAATGAGTAATAACGACCATTTGTCCTGAGCATATAGAATTTCTTGCATATCAGCCAATGCGTCGACACCTAAGGCCAAAATTTTAGCCAATTTTTTGTTGCTAATTTCAACTTCCATATCGGTTTTATAATCCGATAATTGAAAAGAACCTTCTTCGGGTACTTTAAATTGTGTTGAAAATTGCTTGGCTCTTTCGATTCGTTCTTTTGGATTTAATTTTTCAAAAAGGAGCTTTTTTTTCTTTGGTTTTTCTTCTTTGCTCATGGATATCTGATTTTAGAAAGTTTTTAAGCGGTTGTTTTTCAATAGTTTCACTCAAATTTACTTTTTTAATTTATTGTATGAAAATAAAATAATACCGATTGTTTTTAATTGTGATTTTTTAAAGCCTTGTATATCAATGTTTTTTTTGTTTTTCTAGCTAAAAAGTCGTTCAAAATCGGCTTATGGGTTAGTTTGTAATTTATTTAGGTCAATATCTATGGTTTCCTTATTTTTGAATTCTAATAAACCAAAAACAGTATGAAGAAACTAATTCTATCTTTATTTTTAGTCACCACTGCTTGGGTTTCGGCCCAAGTAAAAAGTCCTTCTCAGTTCATTCCTGATTATGGCAAACACATTACTTTTTATCATCAAGTTGAAGATTATTTTGAGCATTTGGTTGCACAAACGTCCTACATCAAACCTTATAGATACGGACAAACGGCAGAGCACCGCAACTTGAATGTGTTTTATATTTCTACTCCTGAGAATTTAGCCAATTTGGAGGAAATTCGTTTGAACAATTTAGCAGCCATTGGTATGGCACCCAATCAATCCAAAACTGTAGGCGATAAACTAATTGTTTGGTTGAGTTTCAACGTTCACGGAAACGAATGGGCAGGAACCGAAAGTGCTTTGACTGTTGCCTACGAATTGACCAATCCAGAAAATAAAACGACCAAAGAATGGTTGAAAAATACCGTGGTAATTCTTGACCCTTGTGTGAATCCTGATGGGTATTCAAGATACGGAAATTGGTTGCACGAAATCGCTGGAAAAAACACGCATCCAGGTCTTACCGATAGAGAGCACATGGAAGAATGGCCAGGCGGACGCTACAATCACTACATTTTTGATTTGAATAGAGATTGGGCTTGGCAAACCCAAAAAGAAAGCCAACAACGTATCGCCTTGTACAACCAATGGATGCCTCAAGTACATACAGACGTTCACGAACAAGGTTATAATTCACCTTACTTTTTCCCGCCATCTGCAGAACCTTTGCATGAGTTTATTGAGCCATATCAAAGGGATTTTCACGCTTTGTTAGGAAAAAATATATCGGCTAAATTCGATGCTCAAAATTGGTTATACAACACTAGTGAGCGTTTCGATTTGTTTTACCCAAGTTATGGAGATACCTATCCAACCTATAATGGTGCTGTTGGAATGACGGTAGAGCAAGGCGGAATTGGAGCAGGAAGAGAAGTGACTATGGAAAACGGTGTAAGTGTAACCATCAAGGACCGTTTGACACATCACGCTACCACTGTTTTAACGATAGTGGAATCGGCTGCTTCTCAAGTAGATCCTTTGTTGAAAGGGTTTAGAGGATTTATGAATACTTCTAGAAAAACAATGAAAGGGAAGTATGCGACCTACGTGATGAAAAACAACCCAAAACTAGAGCAATTGGCCGATTTGTTACAAAAAAACAAAATCGAATTTTCGTATGCCGATGCCAAACAATCAGCAAGTGGTTTTAATTATCAAACGAAAAAAGAGAACAGCTTTACCATCGAGCCTAATGATATGATTGTAAAAGTGGATCAACAAAAAGCCGTTTTTGCTCAAATTTTGTTCGAACCCAATCACAAATTGAATGATAGTTTGTCTTATGACATTACGGCTTGGGCGTTGCCACTAGCGTATGGAGTTGAAGGCTATGCTTTGAAAAATGCCATCAATATCAAAACAAAACCTACGATTGAAACGACTTCATCTTCTATACCGAGTTCAGTGTATGCGTTTCATATTCCTTGGAACAATCGTACTTCGGCTCAAGTGGTAGCGCTATTGCATCAAAAAGGAATCAAAGTACGTTCAGCGATGAAACAATCAGTTTTTGGAAGCACTACTGTAGAACCTGGGGGATTAATCGTGAGCAAAGGCGATAACCCAAAGGTGGTTGATTTTGAAAAAGTAGTGGGTGAAATCGTGAAGAAGAAGTCCGATTTCTCTGTGATTTCAAGTGGTTTTTCAAAAAACGCAAGAGATTTAGGAGGAGAAAATTTCCCGTTGTTGACGGCTCCGAAAATCTTGTTTTTATCTGGAAGAGGAGTAAATTCTACTGACTTTGGTTCGGTTTGGTTTTATTTAGAAGAGACCATTGGCTATCCAGTAAGTATTGTAGATTTGGACCGTTTCCGAAGAGTGAAATTGCAAGAATTCAATACTTTGATTTTGGCGGATGGTAATTATGATTTCTCTGATGGAGAACAAAAACGTATCAACGAATGGGTGAGTAGTGGTGGAAAAATCATTGCTATGAACGGAGCTTTGGATATTTTTGACGGAAAAGATGGTTTTGCATTGAATGCTCACGCGACCGATGATGACAAGCAAAAAGCAGAAAAAGCGACCAAAGAAAAAGAATTGAAAAAACGTTTCTTAGATTCGGCGAACGAAGAGCGTCGTGCTATGTCGGATGCCATTCCAGGTGCGATTATAGAGAATGTTTTGGATGTTACTCATCCAATGGCATTTGGTTTAGGTAAAAAATATTTCAGTTTAAAAACCGATAGCCGTCATTATGCTTTATTGAAAAATGCTTCAAATATTGCTTATGTTCCTAAAGGCTACAAAAGCTATGGTTTCGTAGGCCATGAAATTGGTAAAGAATTACCCGAAACGGTAAATTTTGCTATAGACTACAAAGGTTCTGGAAAAGTGATTTATATGGTAGATAATCCATTGTTTAGAGCATTCTGGGAAAACGGAAATTTACTCTTCAGCAATGCTTTGTTCTTGGTGAACTAGCCGTTATTTATCTTAGACTACAAAGCGCGATTCTTAGGGTCGCGCTTTTTTTTATTGATTGTTTAACTGTTTAATCGGTTAATTGTTTAATCGTTTATTCTTTGCGCCCCTTGCGTAAAACATTGCGTTCTCCTATGTTTGCTTAGTTATAAAATCTTTCATCAAAGCTTTAAATTTGGTTTGGTAAAGTGAAAGAGAATGAGAGTCGATTCGCGCTCAAATGACTCATGAAGTACATTGTCGCAAAGATATGTCCTCATTCTTTTTTATCTTTTAGAGTCTGAACAGAATGTAAGGAACTACGCATGTCGTATTATCCAGAATATCCAAATAGGAGAAAAGACGAAGGGAGATTCATCAGTTTATACTATTATTTTTAAAACTCAAAAGTTATGAAACTATTAAAACAAGTATTAGGAATTGATGTAGCTCAAAAAGAATTGGTGGTTACTTTAGGTAGAATGCATAATGATTTAACAATCGAATTATACGCTTATAGTGTTTTTAAAAATACAGAAATAGGTTTTTTAAAATTAACGGAGTGGGTTAATAAGCTAGCCGATAAAGAGATAAAAGTTCGTTATGTGATGGAAGCTACAGGAGTTTATCATCAAAAATTCGCTTATTATCTTGAAGCAAAGAAAGAAGACTTAAGTATTGTTTTACCTAACAAAATAAGCAATTATATGAGGACTTTAGATATTAAAACAATCACAGATAAAACCTGTTCAGAGGGAATTGCGAGATTTGGGCTTGAAAGGAAATTAGATAATTGGGTAAAGCCAAAAGAAGTCTATAGTGTGTTAAAACAACTCACACGTGAACGTCGTCAAATAACAGATGAAAGGACAATAGTAAAAAATAAATTACACGCTGAACAAACAGAGGCAATTCCACACCTTTCAAGTATACAACGTTTAAAAAGAAGGATATTGTTCTTAAACACCCTTGAAAAAGAAATTAAGAATGAAATCAAAATTTATATCAAAGAGCACAAAGACCTTATTGCAGACATTGATAACATTTGTACAATTCCAGGTGTATCAATTTTGACGGCAGCGACTGTTATTGGAGAAACTAATGGATTTGAATTGATACGAAGTAAAAAGCAGCTGACCAGCTATGCGGGATTGGATGTAAAAGAGAAACTCTCGGGAACCTCAGTAAAAGGCAAGCCTACAATATCAAAAAAAGGTAACCGATATTTAAGAAGTTGCCTTCATTTACCAGCACTTAGTACTATAAAATGGGATGATAATTTTCGAAATCAATATGCCAGAATAGTGGTAAAACACGGAATTAAAATGAAAGGATGTGTAGCGGTTCAAAGGAAATTACTGGAATTAATTTATGTACTTTACAAAAATAAAACAGTCTATGATAGAGATTATGAACAAAAAAATAGCGTGTTAGCACAAAAGGCATAAACACGCTATACAGTCTAGCTCTATGGCTGACTTAGAATACAAAATTAATTATTAAAAAAGACAAAATAAAATTTTAGATTTATTAGGAAGACACTATCTCAAAAAGTGTGTAAGTTGAAAAGTCAAGGCTTCGGTTTTTATAATCGGAGCCTTTTTTCAAATATAAGGGTAAATTGGTTTAAAACCACTCCCCAATTTCGAATAGGCATTGACCAATATATAAACTATTACAATAACGACAGAACCAAGTCCAATTTAAACAAAATGAGCCCGACTAAATATCGAGCTCATCATTATCAAAATTAATTATAAATTTGTCCAAACTTTTGGGTTCAGTCTATGCTTTGCAATTGGATTTTTTAAACTATTGTATAAAATAGTTGGTTTTTCTTGTGAATTTTTTCGTAAAAAATTAGTTAGTACTAACTAGAACGGCACTCTCTTTTTTTCTAAAATCTGGGTTAAATTTTATTTGAGATGATTTGAACAAATCGTTAATTGCAATAGATGAAAATTCGATTCCCATTGACGAAGGATCTGGCCAATATTTTAGTTTGTCATTATGACTGGTTTCTTCACTAACTATTGATCCTTTGCAGTTGTTTACGATAATATCCTTTAGTGATATTTTGGCTAAGTTATCTGGGTTTAACCCAATTTTGCCTTCCATCAATAAAAATGGAGCAAAACCAGAGACAATACTGTTTTTTAAGGAGAAGTAGCATTTCTCTTTTATATAAATGGATTCTTTTATCAATCCTTGATTATTTTCTTCTAAATTTACTAAAGTGATGTTATTGGCTTGTATGTTGCTAAGTTTTTTGGTTGGATCGTAATTCTCAAATTTGTCATACGAATCTAATTCAAAACATCTGGAACCTGCGGCATCCGACGAAAATGGATGGCGAATCGCTATGCTATTAGTTATAGTAGCTTGTACGCCTTGGGTAAAATCAAAATCATCATCAGTAGTTCGGTAGGATATCAAATGGTCTAATTTCACCTCACCACCATAACATTCAAAAGAATCGTCGTTTGAGTAACTAATTTGAATGTGACTGAGGGTTGTTTTATTTCCAACACCTGCAAGTGACAAACCATTTAATTCCTTTAAGGCATTTAGTTTTCTTCCAGCATATTCAATTCGGACATATTTTAGTGCACCAGAATTGCTTTCTGGATTTTGTCCGCCATAAGAACATTTGGAGGTGTCTAAATTAAAATCCAATAAGGCTTGACCATTGATTCCTGTTTTATTGATTGGCGCATCTCCAAGTATTAAGATTCCGCCCCAGTCTCCTGGTTTTCTGACGGTAGTCACTTTGTTTGAAGTAAATACAATAGGGTTTTTCTCGGTTCCTTCAGCCATTATTTTGGCTCCTTTGGTAATTACAAGCGTACCGCAGGTCATTTCGTCTCCTCTAATTACTGTTCCAGCTTCTATAGTTAAGGTTGCATTATTGGTAACATATACAGTTCCTTCCAGTCGGTAGGTGTTGTCGCTACTAAGTTTGGTGTCTTTATCGATTACTCCAGATAAAATAGCATTGGGTTCTTTGTATTCTGTTGTAGCGGGTTTGAAATTGGTCCAATTTAGCATCCAATTAGTGTCGCCATAAATTCCTTTTACTTGTTGAGCTGATGAAGATAAAAAGCTCAAGACAAAAATGATAAGTACTACTTTTTGTTTCATTTTTACTTTTGTTTAAACTACGTCTATTATTGTTTTGTTGTTTTGACTAATCAAAAGTAGTAGCAGTCTTTAAAGGTAATTGTGAATTTATGTTAAGATTTTATTACTAAAAATAACTGATTCGGGACATATTTTACGGTTTAGTAACCATTTGGTAACTAGAAAAAGGTTGGTTTTTTTTATCATAAAAAAAGCCCCAACTAAGTTGAGGCTTTGTCAAAGTGGTATTTGATATTAGAATTTCAAAGTAACTTTCAATTCAAATTCGTCGTTGATGGCTTTATCTCCAATACTGTCAAAGAATGATTTTGAACCATATTTAATATCGTATTTAGTTCTGTCTACGTTGAAAGTTGTAGTAGCAGTGTTTCCGTTTACAGTTAAATCAAATGTAACTGGTTTAGTAATTCCTTTGATAGTTAAATCAGCTGTTACTGCGTAAACATCTTTAGATTTAGAACCAATTTTTTTGAATACTAAAGTAGCAGTAGGAAATTTTGCTGTTCCAAAAAAGTCATCCGCTTTTAAGTGACCATTCAATTTTCCTTGGTATTCTCCTTGTAAGTCAGTTGCTGTTAAAGAATTCATATCAACAGTAAAAGAACCTCCTTTTAATGCTTTTCCTTTGAATACTAAAGCTCCTTCTTTAAAGTTTACAGTACCATTGTGTTGTCCTGTTACTTTTTTTCCTAACCATTCGATGCTACTTCCTGCAACATCAATTTTTTTGGTTTGAGCTGTCATTGAAATTGTAGCGAATGCCACTAATGCTAATGCAATTGATTTTAAATTTTTCATGTTTAAATTGGTTTTTAGATTAATATTTGAGTTGTAAAATTATAAAGTAATGAATAAATCTTCGTTAGATTTTCTAACTTTTTTGTAATGTTGGGTGTCGTCCTCTTCATGACGGTATCCAACTGCGGCTACTACAGCAGCATTTAAGTTTAATTTGTCTAAACCTAAAATAGCATTAAACTGAGCAGGATCAAATCCTTCCATAGGAGTAGCATCAATTTTTAATTCAGCAGCAGCATTCAACAAATTGGCTAAAGCTAAATAGGTTTGTTTTGCAGTCCATACTTTTTTTGCATCCTCAGGTAGATTAAGAAGACTTCCTTTCATAAAATCACCATAACCATTCAAAGTCCCTTCTGGTAAACTTCTGGTTTGTTCTGCATTTTTTAAGTATCCTTCGATATCTTCGGCATCAACAGTTGTTTGATTAGCAAAAACAAATAGGTGTGAAGCCTCTGTAATTTGAGTTTGTCCCCAAGCTGCAGGTTGTAATTGTGCTCTTAATTCAGGATTATCTACAATAAAAACCTTGTACAATTGCAATCCATAAGAAGAAGAACTCAATCGGATAGCTTCTTTTAAAGTATTTAAATCTTCTGTTGTTATTTTTTTGCTAGCATCGTATTTTTTGGTAGCATATCTCCAGTTTTGATTTTCTAAAAATGTATTCATGATGTATTTATATTTATTTAGTTCTATATTTTTCTAATAAGTAATTCAGTTGTTGTAATTCTTCAGCGCTTAAGTTGTTGGCAAAAGATTCTTCATGCTCTTTCAACTGTGGTTCTAATTCTTTTAGTAGCGACAAGCCTTTTTCGGTAATTAGTACTTCTATTTTTCTTCTGTTGTCAGGGCAAACGTTTCTTGTTACAAAATCTTTTAATAATAGTTTGTCAACTAATCGTGTAGTGTTGCTTGTTTTTGCTAACATGCGTTCTTGAATCACACACATATTCGCTGGTGTTCCTTTTTGACCTCTTAGGATTCGAAGTACATTGTATTGTTCTCCAGAAATGTCGTGAGGTTTTAAAATTTCATTGAAATTCTCAGACAGAACAATTTGAGTATACATGATATTTAAAATCGCTCGTGTCGATTCGTTGTAATCGATAGTGCTTTTTAAAACTTCTTCTATTTTCATGTTTGTAATTACTTTATTTGTCGATACAAATGTAACACTTTTTTTATATGTATATACAAATGTTTTAAATTTAACAGTTATTTCACATCTTAAAGGATTAAATAAGGTCATAAAAAAGCCGTGAAGTACTAATTCACGGCTTGTAATGTGTTGAAATGTATATTTTAAATCATTTAGTCTTTTATCCCTAATTTAGTTAGAATGTCTTCCATCAAACACCATTTGGTAATAGACGATTGCAGTAGATTAGCACCCACAAAGGCGGTGAACCACAACCAATTTTGATCAACATAGATAGATAATACGACACTTAGTAACACAAAAGTTCCTGCTATAGCTCTTATAATTCTGTTTTTCATTGCTTGATTTTTGAGGTTAATTGGATTTTTCTATACATAAAACAGCCAAATGAATTTGTGATAGCGTTTCTTGTTTGGCATTAAATGCTGCTACATTTTCAAATAGTGGATCTACTTTTTTTTCATGAGCAAAAACATAAAATAAAACGGATTCATTTTCGATACTATTGGTGGCGAACCAGTTTTCTTCTATCAATTCTTCTGAACTGTTTTGGTAGCCCGTTACTTCTTTATAGGAATATGAACTAATATTGGCCTTCTTCAATAGCTGTTGGATTTCTTTTTGGAAAGCTTTGACGGCAACGATGAGTAGTAATTTCATTTTTTTAGGTTTAAAGGTTTAAAAGTTTAAGGTTTCTAAAAGTGGAAACCTTAAACTTGAAACTAATTTTTATTGATTAGCAGCTCCTGATTCCTCTTTTTTGGAGAGACTATTTGTTTCCCATTTTTTTCTCTCAGTAATATAATAAATCAAAGGCACGACAATTAGCGTCAAAACTGTAGAAACAATAGCACCAGCTACAAGTGAAATAGCTAATCCTTGAAAAATCGGATCAAACAAAATAATTGATGCTCCAATTACAACTGCACCGGTGGTTAATAGAATAGGAGTGGTGCGGACAGCTCCAGCTTCTATAATGGCTTGTTTTAAAGGTACACCGTCATTCAGTCGGATTTCGATAAAGTCAATAAGTAAAACTGAATTTCGAACCATAACCCCTGCCAAAGCAATCATTCCAATAAAAGAAGTTGCAGTGAAATAGGCATTTAGCATCCAATGACCTAAAACGATTCCAATCAGTGAAAGCGGAATAGCCAACATCATAACGATTGGTGTTTTGAAGTTCTGAAACCAACCCACAATTAGCATATAAATAATTACAATCACAACCATAAATGCAACTCCCAAGTCACGAAATACCTCTAAGGTTATTTGCCATTCACCATCCCATTTTACTGTAAAATCACTTTCATCTGTAGGTTGTTCCATATACAATTCATTAATCTTATAGCCTTGTGGGATTTTCATTTTTGCGAGTTTTTCATTCATTCCCAAAATTGCATAAACTGGACTTTCTAATGTGCCCGCCATATCGGCTGTAACATACACCACACGTTTTTGATCTTTTCTGTAAATGGTTTTTTGAAGTGTGTCATTTTTAACTTTTACCAAATCGCTAATCGGAATCATGTTCCCTTGATTTCCTTTTATTTTTAAGTTTTGGATATCCTGCAAACTGGTTTTGTCTTTGTCGTTTAACGAAAGAACGATACTAACATTGTCATTTGAGTTTTCGTCGTATAAATTAGAAACAGGATATTCCTTCAATAAATACGTAAGATTCCCTACTACTTGTTGAGGAGCAATACCATTGAGCATGGCTTTTTCTTTATCAACTTCAAGGCGGTACTCCGTCTGATGGTCTTCTACCATCCAATCGATATCTACAATATCAGTCGTGTTTTGCAGAATGGTTTGTACTTGTTGGGCTACCTTAATTTGTTCTTCATAATCAGGGCCATAAATTTCTGCGACCAAAGTAGACAGTACAGGAGGCCCTGGAGGTACTTCAATCAGTTTTACATTGGCACCATATTTTTTGGCGATTTTTTGAATCTCTGGACGCATGGCTTTGGCAATGTCATGACTTTGTAAATCACGTTCTTCTTTATGTAACAAATTCACCTGAATGTCGGCCATATTACTACCACCACGCATATCGTAATGACGTACCAAACCATTGAAAGTAATAGGAGCAGAGGTACCTACATAGTTTTGATAATTGACTACTTCGGGTTGAGTCGATACATATTGAGCAATTTCTCTAGTAACTGCCGAGGTTCTTTCCAAAGTACTTCCCTCAGGCATGTCAATCACTACTTGAAATTCATTTTTGTTATCAAATGGCAACATTTTTACGACCACCGATTTGGTAAAGAACATCAAAATCGAACCCATCAATAAGACCACAGTTCCAGCCAACAAAAGTCTTCTCTTGAAACTATTGTCTAGAAACGGACGCTCTATTTTGCTGTATATTTTATAAATTAAATTTGTTTCTAATCCTTCGGCATGCTTGTGTGCTTGTTCTTCTTTTTCTTGTAGCAAATGATAACCTAAATAAGGCGTTACCGTTAAAGCAACAAATAAAGACAATAACATAGCAATAGAGGCTCCAATAGGCATTGGACTCATATAAGGCCCCATCATTCCAGATACAAAAGCCATAGGAAGAATTGCGGCAATAACTGTAAACGTGGCCAAAATTGTAGGATTCCCCACTTCATTAATCGCATAAATTGCGGCTTGTTTAAAGGGAAGTCGCTTCATTTTGAAGTGCCTATGCATGTTTTCGGCAATAATAATACTATCATCAACCACAATTCCAACTACAAAAACAAGGGCAAAAAGTGTAATTCTATTGAGTGTGTAACCCAACAAATAATAAGCAAATAGCGTTAACGCAAAAGTGAGCGGCACAGAGAAAAACACAACCAATCCACCACGCCATCCCATAGCTAGAATTACCAAAACAGTAACCGCAATAATCGCAATTCCCAAATGAAGTAATAATTCACCCACTTTGTGCGATGCAGTTTCCCCATAGTTACGAGTCACTTCAACGTGTACATCGTCTGGAATGATGGTTTTTTTAAGTTGCTCTACTTTGGTCAAAATCTTATCCGATATTTTCATAGCATCGGCACCTTTTACTTTTCCAACAGAAATGGTAACAGCAGGATATTCTGATTTTGCCGTTTTGAATTGTTCATTGGCTTTGCCATAACCAAATGAAACATAGCTTCTGGGAGTAGAAGGTCCATCTGTGATTGTAGCTACTTGTTTTAAGTAGACAGGCATATTTTTGTTGACACCAACCACTAAGTTTTCTACATCTTCAGCATTCGATAAAAATTGTCCTGTAGTAACCAAAAATTCTTCATCGTTCTCAACAAAACTCCCCGATTGCGAACTGCCGTTATTGGCCTGAATCATTTGCATGATTCCTAAAGCATCCACACCATTTTCGGACATTCTATCTTTGTCGAGAATAACTTTAAGTTCTCGATTATTGCCGCCAATTTCTTTGGTAATGGCTACATCTTTTACTTTTTCTATTTCAGAAGTTACTTCTTCTGCAATTTGACGCAATTGGTAATCATCTTGTTTTTCGCTCCAAAGGGCTATTCCAAGCATAGGAACATCATCTATAGAACGAGTTTTTACCATAGGTTTGTACACACCTTGAGGGAACATATTTTCGTGTTTGGCCAATTCGTCATAGAGTTTTACATAAGAGCGCTCTACATCTTGCCCTACATAAAATTGTACAATCAGCATCGCCTGACCGTTCATAGCCATAGTATGCACGTGTTCTACACCCTTAATATTAGAGATAATTTTCTCTAGTGGTTTGGCGACACGGCTTTCCACTTCTTTTGGACTTGCTCCAGGATAGCCAACCATAATATCAGCCATCGGAACATTGATTTGCGGTTCTTCTTCCCTTGGAATTAGAAACGAACTGTATACCCCAATAATCATCAACCCAATCATTAACAATATCGTTAATTTGGAGTTCATAAATGCTTGGGCAATTTTGCCTGAAATACCTTCTTGCATAATTTCTTTTATTTATTTGGGCGTGACCCTCCCGAAAAGGTCGGGTCGGGCTATCCGTTGCAATCTTTTTATTCCAAACCCTATCGGGATTTAGAATAAAAAGGATTTCCACTACTATCCCTCACGCATGATTAATGATGATTTCTATATTTATTGAAACAACTTGAATTCAATACTAATTGTCAGCATACAGCAACTGAATACTACGAAGCTGAACCACTAACAACTTCTTTTACTGTACTGTAACCAAAGCTCCGTTGTACAATTTTCCTTCTGCCGAAACGACATAGTGTTCTTTGGTCGAAAGTCCAGATAAAACTTCTACCTGGTTGCCTAATTTTTTACCAACGCGCAACCATCTCAAAATCGCAACATTTCCATTGCCAACAGTGTAAATTCCAGTCAGTTGACCTTGCTGTATCAAAGCACTTTCTGGTACAAGCATTCGTTCACTTGGCTCCGAAATCGTTTTGCTTTCAATAGGAAACTGAACATTAACAAACATTCCAGATAACACTTTCGCTTTCGTTGGTTCTAAATTGATTTTTACTAAATACTGTCCGCCTGTGTTTTTGGCTGAGGCGCTTACTTCGCTTACTTTTCCTTTAAGGCTCGTTGCATTCGATTTTACTAAAATGTCTACAAGCATTCCGTTACGTATTGAGGTAATATCATTTTCGCTAACCATAGCCGTTACTTGTAGCTTAGAAGCGCCTTCGATACTTACCAATGGCATTCCAGGATTAGCCATATCGCCTTCTTTTACAAAGGTATTGGTGACTACACCACTAAAAGGAGCTGTTATGTTAGCATATGAGAATTGTGCTACTACTTCGTTTCGCATTTGTTTGGCTCCTTGCAAGCTCGCTTTTGCCATTTCGTAACGAGCGGTCATATCGTCCAATTCTTTTTGAGAAGCACTTTGTTGTTTGAACAAATTGGTAAAACGATCGTAATCTTTTTTAGCATTGTTGTAAGCTGCAGTAGCTTGCAGAATACTAGCGTCTACTTGCGCTTTTTTTGCTTGTAAGTCGGTATTATTAATACTAACGATTAATTGCCCAGTCGTTACTTTTTGTCCAACTTGTACGTGAAGTTTGGTTACAAAGCCCATCATTCTTGTACTCAGATTAGCTGAATTTTCAGCTTCAATTTTACCGCTAGCACTAACAAAAGAACTATTGGTACCTGCGGAAATTCCGCTCACTTTTACCACAATAGGCTTTTCTGTGGGTAGGGTTTCAGTTGCTTCTTTTTTGCATGAAACTAAAGCGATTAGGGCTATAAAAGGGATGATTATTTTTTTCATGTGATAGTTGTTGTAATAGTGAAGAATGATTTTTTTATAGATTCGTTTCGGATTATTTTTATTGAGTCAAAAAATGCAAGTATTCTTTTGTGAGATTGTATTCAAAAACGGCTTGCAGAAGTTCTAATTCTTTTTGAGACATTTGGGTTGCTGCTTGCAATAAATCGGAGGTTTTTTCCAGTCCTTGTTGGAAGCGATTGTTACGAATTCGGTATGCTTCTTCAGATTGTTGAAGGGCTAATTGAGCCAAACCTACTTTGTTTTCGCTGTCTTTTAGCTGACGGTTGGTTTTATTCAATTCTATTTGACTTTGTGCTTTGTATTGTTGGTTTTCAATGCTTGATTTTTGATGCTCTGCTTTGGCTTTTTCCATTTTTCCAATTGATTTGTAACCATCAAAAACATTCCAAGACAATTGAGCGCCTACTAAATAACCGCTTGCGCCCATACCTAGTAAATTTTTATCATACAATTCATAACTCCCAAAAGCATTCAAACGGGGTAAGAAATTCATTTGACTAGATTGTGCCATCTTTTCATACGCTTTAACCGTTTGATCCATAGCTAAAAGGTCTTTTCTGTCTCCCGACAATAAAGGATTGGTTGCTATTGTGTTTATGCTGTTTTCAAGCGCTTCGATGGGCTTAAAAACCGAATTACTTAGGTCTTCATTTATCAGAAAAGCCAGATAGTCAGAGGCGTTTTGAACGTTACTTTTAGCATATTGCAATTGATTTTTAACTTCATTTACTCTAACTTCAACAGTCAAAACATCTGTTTTTTGCAGCATACCTTGTTTGAAATAGTTATTTACCACTTGCAAATTGGAAGTAGCCGTGGTGTTGGCTTTATTCAAAACACTAACAGCTTTATAAGCGAGCTGTAATTGCATATAAGCTTTATTGATTTCTAATTGAAGGTATTCTTTTGTACGTTCAGCTTGCAGTTGAAAGGCTTCCATTTTGGCTTTAGCAGCTTGTCTACCATAATAGCCGTCTACATTGATAAGAGGTTGCAGGATTTCTATTTTGGTAGCAAAATTTTGAGTTCTTGCTGGGTTGTTGAGTAATGCTGGGTCAAAATCAGCAGCGGTTAGTATTTCTTGATTTAGTTTTGAACCAAAAGCCATCAAAGGGTTAGTTGTCGATATTCCAGTATGTGAAGCAGTGATGCTTGGTAAGAATAATGCATTCGACTGTCTATAATCTGCTTGTGCCGCTTTGAAGGATTGGTCGGCTATTTTGATTTGAAGATTTTTATCGGCGGCTTTATTGATGATTTCTTTTTTTGAAATCACAATTGTATCCTGAGCCCAACTTATAGTTTGGGTGAGTACTAGGGCAATAGCTGCATATAACTTTGTTTTTTTCATTTTTTTTACAATTTGATGAAGCAAAAGTAAGTTCTGAAAAAGGCAAAGTCTGTAACTATTATCACACAGTCTTATTTTATGAATTATAATTGTCAGTAAGCAAATAGTAGTGTGAATAGATTTTAAAAGCTATTGGTAATCATTTTGTATAATAGTGAAAAAGTTGTAATTTTTTTTAAAACTCGATTATTTGTTGTTTTTTTGTGAATTATAATGTTTTAGTTGTTGTTTTTTATGAAAAAATTAGCGTACTTTTAATTGTAATAAACAAAATAAAGAATGTCAAGAGTTGCTATCTAAACGTAAGTGTATGGGGTCCGGTTCATCAAATCAACGAGAAGAAATTGAGCAATTAAAAAAAGAGCTTCTTTTTTACAGTTCTTATGATTCTTTTATCAAACAAAACAGTGATTTATTCTGCACTTTTGATCTTCAGGGAAAGATTATTTCATTCAGCCCAAGTTTTTTAAATTTAGGCTACAATAACAATCAATTAGAAGGTGTAGCTTTTCTTCAATTAATTACTACAGCAGATGTTGAGGGCACAAAAAGTTGTATTCATTCCTCAAAAGAATCGGGTAGTACTTCAACTATCATTAGTAAAGTTTTAGATAGTTCTGCACAATCGTCTTATTACCAATGGCGCTTTTGGTTTGATTCACAATCTAATTTATTTCACGCTTATGCATTTGACGTAAATGAATTTCAAATTAGTAAACAAGAATGTTTAGCTACGAAGTTATTTTTTAATGATGCCCAAAAGTTGGCCAAAACTGGAAATTGGGTTTTTTATTTTGAAACAGAAGAGTTGACATGGTCTGACGAATTGTATGCTATTTTTGAAATCGATAAAACTACAAAAGACCTATATGCAGATTATTTATCGCATTTGTCGTTGGCAGATTTGGATCTATTGAATAGGAAATTGGATGGTATTGTAAAGACCCAAATACCGTATGAAATTGAACACGAAATTCACTTTCCTGACAAGCGTAAGAAATGGCTTTATGGAACGGGTATGCCAATAATAGATGAAGAAAATAAGATTATTGGACTAAAAGGAATCGCTCAAGATATTACCAAAAAGAAAGAATTTGAATTACTTATCAAAGCAAAAGAAAAAGTAGAAAAGGAAAATCAAATCAAAGCTTTAGAAGAAAAAAGTAATAGCAAGTTTAGAAGTTACATCGAAAATGCGCCTGATGGTATTTTTGTTACCAACGAAAAAGGACATTTTATAGAAGTGAATCCTGCCGCAAGCAAAATAACTGGATTTTCTAAAGAAGAATTACTCGAAATGTGTACCTCTGATTTTACAGATCCAGAAGCACCTGAACGATGCTATCAAGCCTTAAATGAGGTAAAGAACTTAGGCAGTTGTAAAATCGATTTACAGTTTATCCAAAAAAACGGAAGTTTAAGATGGTGGTCGTTGGACGCCATAAAACTAAACAATTCTGCGTATTTAGGTTTTGTAAAAGACATTACTGATAGAAAGAAAATAGAAAAAGAAGTTCAAGAAAGTGAGGAGCGTTACAGAGTTTTGGTCAAACAAATGGTGGATGCTATTGTTATTTCGACTACTGATGGGCGAATCTTAAGTGTAAATGAGAACGCCTGTAAAATTTCTGGCTATACTGAAGAGGAATTACTGACTAAATCCATTTATGATTTTGTATCCAATGATCAGGTTTTAATAAAACCGCTGCAATTTGAAAAATTGCATAAGGGATTGTCAGTTCAATCTGAGCGAAAAATTCTGCTGAATGAAAATAAAGTGCTCTATGTCGAACTCATTTCTAAGTTGTTACACGATGGTACTGTGTTGACGATTGTACGAGACATCACAGAACGAAAAAGCGCTGAGTCCTTATTGATTGAAAATGAACAATTTTTACTTGAAACCCAACGTATAGCTAATATCGGAACCTTTAGTATCAATTTGAATACTGATGTTTGGACTCGCTCTAAGCTTTTGGATGTAATTTTTGGCATACAATCTTCAGATGATTTTAATTCTTATTCTTGGCTTTCTTTAGTGCACCCAGACCATAAGGAAATCATGGTGAAATACATCACTGAGGAAGTATTGGAAAAAAAGCAAGCTTTCAATAAAGAGTATAAAATCATAAGAGCCAATGATGGTGAGGAACGATGGTTGCACGGAAATGGTTCTTTAAAATTTGATAATGAAGGAAAGCCATCTGTTTTAGTAGGAACAATTCGTGATGTGACGGAAAGAAAGCTACTAGAAATAGAATTGATAAAAGCCAAAGAAAAAGCAGAAGAAGCAAATAAAGCAAAAACGGAATTCTTGGCCAATATGAGTCATGAAATACGTACACCTCTAAACGGAATTATTGGTTTTTCAGATTTATTATCGGCTACCCATCTCGATAAAAATCAGATGGAATACATGGACATTATTCATGAATCGGCTATTACATTGATGGGGATTATCAATAATATATTGGATTTTTCTAAAATCGAAGCTGGAAAGTTAGAACTGAATATCGAAGAAGTAGACTTGTATGAATTGGTGCATCAAACCATTCATTTGTTCAAATTTCAAGCCCAACAAAAACAAATTGATTTGACGCTAACTTTTCAAGAAGAAGTGCCAAGATACATTTTAGCAGACTCTTTGCGACTTAAACAAGTACTTGTTAACTTGATCAATAATGCATTAAAATTTACTTCATTTGGTCAAATTAATTTGGATTTGAAGGTGGTACAGGTTCGAAATCAATTCCATACGATTCAGTTTTCAGTAAAAGATACTGGAATTGGTATAAAACCAAAAAATCAAGAGAAAATATTTCAATCCTTCGTTCAAGAAGATACGACAACTTCTAGACAATTTGGAGGAACAGGTTTGGGATTGACAATCTCAAATCAATTGCTAGGATTAATGAAAAGCGAATTGCATCTGAAAAGCCAACAAGGTGAAGGAAGCGATTTTTATTTTTCTATTACCTTTGAAAAAATCAACTCATTAAAAATGAAAACCAAGGAAAAAACAATTGAAGTAGAAGTACAACAAGAATTGAATGGAGATAATCTCAGTGTTTTGATTGTTGAAGACAATTCGGTAAACCGCTTTTTAGCCGTTACTCTAATCAAAAGAATTATTCCAAATGCAGCGATTATTGAGACGAAAAACGGAGAAGAAGCTATTGCAGCTATAGACAATCAGTGCTTTGATCTAATTTTAATGGATATTCAAATGCCAATTATGAATGGGTACGAAGCAGCCACTGAAATCAGAAAAATTCCGAAATACAAAAATGTTCCTATTATCGCTCTAACCGCAGGAATTCTGAATGGGGAAAGAGAAAAGTGTTTAGAATTCGGAATGAACGATTATTTGTCAAAACCTATTCTTGCCAAAGATTTACAGGAGATGATTCAAAAATGGGTGTTGATTAAAGACTAATTTTTTAATAACTAGTATCGTCTAATTTTACTTTGCCATTAAATGTTTTATACAAAAAGAAAAAGTAAGCCCCCAATAATGGCGCACCTATAGCCACAATAGTTAGCATAATTCCTAATGATTTTTGCGAAGAAGCAGCATTGTAAATCGTAACACTATACTCAGGGTTTATTGTAGAAATCAATAGTGTAGGGTACAAATGCAAGGCAACCAAAATCAGTAAAAGCGACATAGTTAAAGACGAGAAAATCAAAGCGCGCATATATTGTTTTTTGGATACAAGCCTTGGTACATTGGCTACTGCCAAAAAAGAAATTACAGGAACCGCAAAATAAATAGGATTACTTCTGAAATTCTCAGTCACACCAGGAATAAATATTAGCGTGTATAGCGAAGTGATTCCAAAACTAACAATGAAAAAAATCATGCCTCTTCGGAGTAGGAAAGTCAAACGTTGGTGTAAGGTTCCTTCTGTTTTTAATAATAAGTATATCGCACCTTGAGTCATAAAAAGCGATAGGGTAGTAAATCCAACCATAATCGCATAAGGATTAAGAAAGGAAAAAAAGATGCCTCCTTTGTAACTAAAATTAGGCCCCAAAGCAAAGCCTTGAAGAATATTACCCAATACAACGCCCAACAAAAACGCAATCATTATACTCGAAGTGCTATAAACTATATCCCAAGTTTTGCGCCACCACACCATTTCCTCTGCACTTCTAAACTTGATAGCAGCCGCACGAAGCACATTAAAAAACAAAAATATCATAAACGGCACATACATGGCAGAAAGCATAGTTGCATACATTACAGGGAAGCCTGCAAACAACGCGCCACCACCAATAACCAACCAAACCTGATTGGCATCCCAAACTGGACCAATGGCATTAATAGCAATACGACGACTCAAGTCTTTTCTAAAAAACAAATGCCAAGCACCTGCACCAAAATCAAATCCTTCTAAAATCGCATAACCTGAGAACAAGAGTCCAATGACTAAATACCAAAGTGTGGGATAATCTATGCCTAAAAAATACTCCATAAGTGTAAAGTTGTGGGTAAGTAAATCAGTTTAAAACAGCGTCGGATGAATCATAAGGACCATGTTTTACTTTTTTATTGACAGAATAAAGGAACAAAACCAAAAGTAAAGAATAAACTAGCGTAAAAAGCACCAATGAAAATACAATTTGGTTAGCCGAAACTTCTTGAGAGAAAGCTTGACTCGTTCTTAACTGACCATATACCACCCAAGGCTGTCTGCCCATTTCGGCCGTAAACCATCCCACCTGATTGGCTATTTGAGGCAGTAGCACCGAATAAGAGAAAATAGTCAATAGCCGTTTGGTCTCGAACAATTTGCCTTTGAACCACAAGAAACTGGCATAAAAAGTAAGCGCAATCAAAAACAAACCAATAGCCACCATAATATGGTAAAATTGAAACACTGCATTGATTTGGCTAGGACGGTCTTGTTCTGGAAAGTCATTCAAACCTTTGATAGGCGCTTTAAAATCCTGATGAACCAAGAACGATAAGCCACCGGGAATACCTATGCCTGTTACGGTTTGGTCTTTTTTATTCACCCACCCCATAAGGTATAAATCTGCGGGAGCATTTTTTTCAAAATGACCTTCCATAGCGGCTAGTTTTGCTGGTTGATTCACGGCCACTCCATCAGCAGAACTGTGTCCAGAAAGTAATTGTGTAAAAGAAAAGAAAGTAGCCACTCCCAACGCAATCGGAAAGGCTTTTTTAGAAATGGCAACAAAACGTCCTTTTTTCAAGTAGTAAGCATGAACACTCAACACTAAAAACGCTCCTGCCAAAAAAGCACCTTGCCAAGTATGTATCAATCGGTCTACACTTGAAGGATTAAAAACCATCGCCCAAAAATCGGTTACTTCAGCGCGAGCGTGCAAGCCTTCACCTACGATATGATAGCCTGCTGGGGTTTGTTGCCAAGAATTAGCCACAACAATCCAAACCGCCGAAAACATAGAACCTAAAAATACACCAATGGTAGAAACCAAATGCACCCAAGGTTTTACGCGATTCCAACCAAAGAGCAATACACCCAAAAAGGTACTTTCTAGCCCAAAAGCAAATAGACCTTCAGCAGCAAGTGCACTACCAAAAATGTCACCCACATAACGCGAATATACTGCCCAGTTGGTGCCAAATTCAAATTCCATAATGATGCCTGTGGCAACACCAATTCCGAAAGTTAAAGCGAAAATTTTAATCCAAAAACGAGTAAGGGTTTCGTATTCTTTATTGCCAGTTTTGATATAAATACTTTCAAAAAGTACGATAAGCAATCCAATGCCTATGCTCAAAGGCGGATAGATATAATGAAAAGCAACGGTAAAAGCAAACTGGATTCGAGCTAATATTTCAACATCCATGATAGTGGGTTTAGTAGTCCTACAAATTTAGTTGACTTCAACCAAATATTGCCACTTTTTTTAGCCATTTATCAAAAAAGTAACTTTTGTTGAAGATAAAATTGGAGCTATTTTTTGGACTTCTTTTCAAACAAATTGCCAATTAATCCTCCCAATAACCCACCGTATAAAGTGCTATTGATTGGTTTTGAGGTAATAGCGCAGCTTCCAGACGAGCAACCAATGGCTGCGTAGTACCAATATCCCGCGAGTAATCCAATGGTGATTCCAACCGCAGTTACTATAATGCCTTGTTTATTCATGAGTTGCTTTTTTCAACGATAATTTTGATCAATTCATCTTTGCTCACCACCCCAGATTGTCTCCACAATTGTTTCCCGTTTTGAAACAAAAGTATGGTGGGCACCCCGCGTACTTGGTACTGAGCCGCAATCGCTTGATTTTTGTCCACATCGATTTTGATAATTGTGATACGTTCACCAAGGCTTTCCTTTACTTGTTTTAGAACAGGAGCGAGCATTTGGCAAGGACCACACCAAGTGGCGAAAAAGTCAACCAAAACAGGTTGGTCTTTCTGTATCAATTGTTGAAAAGCATTCATAGTCTATTTATTTTTTAGGAATAGCGCAACCATTTGCCCCGCAACCCCAGTTAAACAAAGCTTGTAGCAAGAAAAACAAACCAAAAACAATAAAAAACCATTCTCGAGTAGCATAAGCCTCTCCAAATAAGAATAGGGCAAAAGCCAGCCGAATCCAGCGCATCAAATGCCAATTGGTAAATAAAAGTGTTTTCATTTTCGTGTTTATAATTTTGATGTATTATTATTTTTAGGAACAGTAACAAATGGGCTTTTCAGGAAACACCGTCCCGCTATCCGCTATATCTTTGCTTTTTTAAAGAAAAAAAGCAAAGGATGCCGCTGCTATCGGGGTTAAGGAGCAGCAATTTGCATCTTAGTATTCATTGTTGCTATTCTTTATTTTGCAAACCCGCGTTCAATTTTCTGCAAGGTTTTCGAAACCTTGTAGGTATATTTTAAATACTTTTAACTTTAAAAAAAAATCATCTTCTTTCTGCACAGTACGAAAGTTTAATCAACAAGCGCAATACTGTACTCTGGTTCATAAGCGAGTACTTCTTTCAATTGTCCCAGAGAAATTTCGTTGGTACTCATAACAATCAAATCAGTAAAAGTACTATTGATTTGTGCATTAATTACTTCTGGAATTGCACCTATTTTCTGAAGTACTGTTTTCGTGCAATTCGAACAAGTGATGCCACTCAAAGCGAAACATTGCACAATCACTTCCGGTTTTTTCTCAAAAACAAAAAACAATTCCGATTGCGCTCTTGGCGTAACCGAGTTATAGGATGTTTCTAGAATTTTAAAATGAAAAGCTTCTGAAAATAACTGTTCGTATTCGGTTTTGCTTCCACCAAAAGGCGGACTTACCTCAAAACTGCGATTAAAAAGTAGTCCCGCTTTTTTCCCATTTTTGGATAACAATTGATGCATTTTCCAAACGTATTTTTGACGCATTTGCGGAGGCAAAGCACAAAAGAAAGTTTGTTCTAAAATCAAATCATAGCTACCCTTATGTTCAAAAAAATCCCCTTGAATGATACGAATAGCATTAGTATTTTTGAATTTTTCTTTTAATTTTTCAACGAGCGTAGGAGCAATATCAATCACAGTAATATTGGTAAACCCTTTTTCTAAAAGGTATTCCGCTTCATACGTATTCCCACAACCCGGAATCAATACCGAAATTGTAGTATCTTTCAATTGGTCAACATACGCTTTGATTGGTGGGGAAATCGTTCCCAAATCCCAACCTGTAGTTTCAGATTGGTATTGTAAATCCCAATAGGATTGGTCTAATGGTTTCTCGCAACTCTTTACACAACAAGTAATACCTTCCATTCTTATTTTCTTTTACAAGTTGTAATTCCAAATGGAGCATACAACGGACAAAAACTAATAAAACTCGTTATCACAAATATCAAAGCTAATCCTAATCCAATCATCCCCAAAGTTCCCTCAATTACTTTGAAATAGTATAAAGCAAAAAGCAAGACGGCTATAAAAACTCGAATTCTTTTGTCGGTAACACCCATGTTTTTTTTCATAATGATTAATTTTAGTTGTTAATGTACTATTTGTTCAAGAATTGTCTTTTTCAAGTATTATTTTACTTCTTGTATTTCTAACCGCAAGGTTCGCTAAGGATTACGCAAAGAACGCAAAACTTCTAACCTCTAACTTCTAACTTCTAATCTCTACCTTATTTCAACACTTTGCTTTGGCACACAAAATCAGTTTTAGGAACTGTTGTTTTTGCTATAGCGCCAAAACCGCCTTCAATTTCTGTGAAATTTCTAAACCCTCTCGCTTGCAAAATAGAAGCCGCAATCATACTGCGATATCCACCTGCACAATGCATAAAGAAATGTTGTTTCGGGTCAATAGTGGTTATCCAGTCATTTATAGCGGATAAGGGTTTATTATATGCTTCAGCTACGTGTTCTGCGCTGTATTCACTTTCTTTTCTAATATCAATGATAACATCTTTATCAGTGTTTACCTTTTGTTCGAACTCAGCAGCTGAAATTCTATGGATGGTGTCAATTTCTTTATTCGCTTTTGTCCATGACTCAAAACCACCTTCAAGATGCCCTAAAATATGGTCAAATCCTACACGGCTCAATCGGGTTACGGTTTCTTCTTCACGTCCTTTCTCGGTGACCAAAAGAAGCGGTTGTTGCACATCGGCAATCATAGCGCCTACCCATGGGGCAAAATCACCATTAATCCCAATATTAATAGATTGTGGAATGAAAGCGTTGTAAAAATCACCACTATTGCGTGTATCTAAAACCAAGGCGCCAGTCTCATCGGCAATTCTTTCAAAATCAGTTGCCGAGAGCGCTTGCATACCGTTATGTAAAACTTTTTCAAAACTTTCGTAGCCTTTTTTATTCATTGCCACATTCATTCCAAAATAGGCTGGAGGAGGAAGCAAACCGTCGGTTACTTCTTTTATGAATTCGGCTTCGGTCATGTTGGCTCTCAAAGCGTAATTGGTAGCTTTTTGTTGTCCAATTGTAGAAACCGTTTCTTTACTCATGTTCTTACCACAAGCACTTCCAGCACCGTGCGCAGGATATACAATTACATCGTCGGCTAGTGTCATGATTTTATCTCTTAACGAATGAAATAATGTTCCTGCCAATTGCTCCTGTGTCATTCCAGCGGCTTTTTGTGCTAAATCAGGGCGTCCTACATCCCCAATAAATAAGGTGTCTCCAGAAAATATAGCATATTCTTTACCTGTTTCGTCAATCAACAAATAGGTGGTACTTTCCATAGTGTGCCCTGGAGTGTGCAATACTTTAATTTTGATGTTTCCAATTTCAAAAATCTGATTATCTGTAGCTACAATAGCTTCAAATTCAGGTTTTGCTGTTGGGCCATATACAATGGGAGCATTAGTGGATTTGCTCAAATCCAAATGACCCGAAACGAAATCTGCATGGAAATGCGTTTCAAAAATATATTTTAAGCGAACGTTATCTCGTTCCAAACGGTCTAAATACGGCTGTACTTCTCTCAAAGGGTCAATTATAGCCGCTTCTCCATTTGAAGTAATATAGTAGGCTCCTTGAGCCAAACAACCTGTATATATTTGTTCTATTTGCATGGTATTTTGTTTTATTGAGTACACAAAGGTACTATTGATTTTTTATAGAAAAAGTGATAAATGTTACATATTTATGGACTAAAAAAAGACTTCTTTGGTAATGATATAAATCCCCATTACCAAAATAAACCAACCGAAAAGAGGTTTGAGTTTGGCTCCGTCAATTTTTTTAGAAAGCTGAATACCAATTAGAATTCCGATAAAAGCCATGGCGGCTATCGTGAGTAAAAAAGTATAGTCGATTGGGGTTCCGATGTATAGATCGCCGCCAAAACCAATAGCCGAATTGATAAAAATGATTAAAAGTGATGTGCCAACAGCTTGTTTCATTGGTAAATTGGCAAAAAAGAGCAAGGCTGGAATAATTAAAAAACCACCACCTGCACCCAAGAAACCAGTAATGATTCCAACGACAAATCCAATAACTCCCAATTGAACATAATTGGTAGACGTGGATACAATTTCAGGCAACTTTCTTCTTATCATTGAGACAGCAGCTAATATCATCAAAACCGAAAAGACAATCATTATCAAAAAGTCTTTCGATACTTGAAAACTAGCAATAGAAAATAGGGTAGAAGCAATCTGCGGAAAAATAACTTCTCTAATAATTAGTATCGAAAATACAGAAGGGATTGCAAAATATAAAGCGGCTTTTATTTTTAGATTCCCCATTTTGTAATGACTATAACAACCAAATAGAGCCGATAATCCAACGATGAATAAGGAATAGCTAGTGGCCAATTCTGGGTCTATTTTGAATAAATAAACCAAAATTGGAATCGTCAAGATAGAACCCCCACCACCAATGAGTCCCAATGATAGACCAATAATAATTGAAGCAAAGTAACCAATATATTCCATGTTTCTTTTTTTTGTGCTGCAAAGATGTGACTTTACTTTTTAGTCTTTGGTAATTTTAGTCACATTCGAATTTTTAGTCACAATATTTTAATTTAGAGTAGCAAGTTGAGGTTGTTTTAAAATTTACTTAGTTAAAACTTCGATATGGTTGCGATGCAATTTTACTAAACCTCTTTGTTCCATTTTTTTTAAGAGTCTCGAAATCACTTCTCGAGAAGTATTTAAATCCATCCCAATTTCTTGATGGGATAATTTTAAATCTTTGCAACCACATGATGCTACTTGACGTTTTAAATAAAATTCTAAACGCTCGTCCATGGCTCTAAATGCTACACTATCTAATACTTCTAGGACTTCTTCAAAACGATTGCGGTACGTAGCAACTACAAATTCATACCACGAACGGTGCTCCATCATCCATTTGTCCATCAATGCTAAAGGCACCGAAATCAATTCGGCATCTTCTACCACCTTGGCCATAATTTGGCTTTTTTCACTTCTGGTGGCACATACCATAGAGAGTGCGCAAGCTTGACCCGGTTGTAAATAATACATAAAAAATTCTCCACCATCTTCGTCTTCACGATAAATCTTAATCTTCCCGCTAATTACTAGCATCGTATTTTTGATGTACTGTCCGGTGCGCATAATAACTGTGCCAGCTGGAATAAATTGTTCATTGGCATTTTGGTCAATAGCATCGATTAGCGTATTCGAAAAAGAGGGAAAAGATTGTTTTATGGATGGGTTCATTTCTGATGAAATTTAGTAGTTGTTACTACTACAAATATAGCACAAAATCGATAGGATGAGGTGTATTCTATTTGTTGATTAATTGTTGTTTTTTATGTTATTATTTAAAATACTATTTAATTAATTATGAAATATGATGCTTTATTAGTGAATATTTTGTAAAAATGCAATTTTGTTGTTTTTTGTAATTTACGATATCGTTTTCTACGAAATATTATCCATTTAACATTTTTACGCCTTTTTGTTTCTGTAAAACATCGTAATTTTACAAAAAAAGAAGCTATGAATTTAACACAAGAAGATTGGATTGAGCAATTAGAAGCCGATTCAAATGCAGTTATACTTGATGTAAGAACTGAAGACGAATACAATGATGGAATTATCGCATCTGCCTTAAATATTGATATTCACCAAGGTCCAGCGTTTATCTCAGCTATAGAAGCGTTGGATAAGTCTAAAAATTATTATGTGTACTGTCGTTCTGGTGCAAGAAGTGCAAAAGCTTGTGAAATCATGAATGAATTGGGTTTTGAAAATGCCTATAACTTATTAGGAGGTATTTTGGCCTGGAACGGTGAAATTGTAGCGCCAGACTAATGTTACAATAAGACTATTATTAATTTTTAAATTGTTATCAATGGAAGTAATACCTCAAGAATATCAAATACATACTCTTGTCAATCAAGATACTTATCTCGTAAATGGTGAGTTGAAAAAGTGGACAGGAAAAACAACCCCTGTATATTCAACTATTTCCTCTACTGCAGATTATGCTCCAACTTTATTAGGTTCTATCCCATTTATGGGTGAAGCCGAAGCTTTAGAAGCGGTAGAAGCGGCACACAATGCTTACAATAATGGCCAAGGTTTATGGCCTACAATGAAAGTAGCGGATCGTATCAAATGTATGGAAAACTTCGTTTCTCAAATGAAGTCAACAAGAGAAGAAGTGGTAAAATTGTTGATGTGGGAAATAGGAAAGTCTTTGGGCGATTCCGAAAAAGAATTTGACAGAACCGTTGAGTACATTTATGATACTATCGAAAGTTTGAAAGAATTAAACAGTCGTAGTGCTCATTTTTCAAAAGTACAAGGAATTCATGCCATGGTGCGTCGTGGTCCATTAGGCGTTGTACTTTGTTTAGGACCTTACAATTATCCTTTAAATGAAACCTTTTCATTGCTGATTCCCGCTTTGATTATGGGAAATCCAGTAATTTTTAAACCTGCAAAACACGGTGTTTTATTGATTTCTCCTTTATTAGAAGCTTTTAGAAGTAGTTTTCCAAAAGGAGCCATCAATATTTTATATGGACGTGGAAGAGAGGTAGCGACTCCAGTAATGCAATCTGGAAAAGTAGATTTATTGGCCTTGATAGGTAACAGTAAATCGGCCATTGCTTTGCAAGACCAGCACCCGAATAAAAACCGTTTGCGTTTGATTTTAGGATTAGAAGCCAAAAATCCAGCAATCATTTTACCTGATGCCGATTTGGATTTGGCGATTCAAGAATGTATCACAGGTTCTCTTTCGTTCAATGGACAACGTTGTACTGCCTTGAAAGTATTGTATGTTCACGAATCGATTGCAAGTGAATTCAATACGCGTTTTGCAGCAAAAGTTGATGAATTGAAATTCGGAAACCCGTGGGAAAAAGGCGTTATGCTTACCCCACTTCCAGAGGTTGAAAAACCAAATTATATTCAAGAATTAATTGATGATGCTGTCGCAAAAGGAGCAAAAGTTATCAATGCGAAAGGTGGGCAAAAAACCGAAAATTCAATTTTTCCTGCAGTTGTTTTTCCAGTAAATAAAGACATGCGGGTGTACCATGAAGAGCAATTTGGACCAATCGTTCCTATTTTGACTTTCAAAGACATTCAAGAGCCGTTGAATGATATGGCGGAATCCAATTACGGACAGCAAGTAAGTTTGTTTGGAAAAGATATCAAAACCATTGCGCCACTAATTGATACTTTGGTCAATTTGGTTTGTAGAGTAAATTTAAATAGCTCTTGCCAAAGAGGACCAGACGTGTTCCCGTTTACTGGACGAAAAGATTCTGCTGTTGCTACATTGAGTATTCATGATGCGTTGCGCTCATTCTCTATCAGAACTTTTGTAGCGTCAAAAGACAATGCTTACAATAATGCGATTCTGCAAGATTTATTAAATAGCAAAGAATCTAATTTTATCAATACAGATTACATATTGTAAAAACAATTTTTACTTACTTAAACGCCTCATTCTTATGTTTGAGGCGTTTTTTTATGCGTTTTAGTAGTCAAAATGTTATGATTTTTTGCAAAAATGGTGATAAATGATATTTATCAGTTTTTTCAACGAGCAATTGTTATAAATTTGAGTAACAATACTAAATCGATTTCGCCATGAAAACCAATTTTTCTTTTTTATTAGTTATGGTTTTATTCATCATCGGAGGACATCTTGTTTCTGCTCAAGAATCAGATTGGAAAGCCCCAAAAACTGCCGATGCACTCAAAAATCCTTTCAAAGGCAATACAAAGGCTACCGCTGAAGGAAAACGTATTTACGAACAAATGTGTGTACTGTGTCACGGAATAAAAGGAAAAGGAAATGGAGAAGCTGGACTTACTTTGGATAAAAAACCAGCTAACTTCTTAGCCTTCAAAGTTAAAAAAGAATCAGACGGTGTGATTTTTTGGAAAATCACCAATGGAAAACCCCCAATGGCTTCTTACGAAGAATTATTAACCGAAGACCAACGCTGGGAATTGGTGAATTACATAAGAGAACTTGAAAAATAAGATAGCCACTAGTTATTATCAAAAAGAAACTAAAAATAGCGACCACTAAGGTTAAGCAACAATTGCATCGTGAACCTAAATATTTGCCGCTACGATGGCGAGTGCTTCCTAACGCAATAATTAATCTTTTAGCATTTTTAATTTCTGGATTTGTTATAGGTGTACTAGTGTATTGGTTGGTGAACTTTATGCTCAAATTGTTTTACCATTTAAAGTAATTCTAGTATCCAAACAAGGGTTTGTTTGAAAGGGCCGCTTTAGTGATGCTGAAGAGGTCCTTTTTTTGCATTGCATTTAACCACTCTTATAGTGGCTAACTTCCTAAAATCCGATGCTATTTATTTCTCTTTGCTCTAGTTGTTTTTTTTGTATTTTAGCAAAAAATAATCAAAATGCTATCACAAAAAACCAAATATGCCTTAAAGGCACTGCTTTATTTGGCACAACAAAAAGAAGGTGAAATAGCCAAAACGATAGCTATTTCTGAAGGAGCTAACATCCCCAAAAAATTCTTAGAGCAAATTTTATTAGACTTAAAACGCGCTCATTTTGTTGGTAGTAAACAAGGAAAATTAGGAGGGTATTACCTTTTGAAATCCAAAGATGCAATTACTTTGGCCGACATACATCGTTTATTCGATGGGGCCATCGCGTTATTGCCATGTGCTTCGCTCAATTTCTACGAGCGTTGTTCGGATTGCGCAGACGAAGCCACTTGCCACTTGCGCCACGGCCTAATCTCAGTTCGTGAAGAAACGCTAAAATCCATGCAACAAATTACGATTGCCTCTTTGGTAACGCAACAATAAAAAATAGAAAACCGCTTTTTCAGAGTAGGTAGACAATGCAAATTAGGCTGTCCGGGCAGGCTATCCACTGCAAGTCCGCAGGAACCCGTTCATAAAACATAACCCCAAAAGGAGCTTCCGCTGGTCGCTCTTTTGGGGTTTGTTTTATAAAAAGAACGGCTTCCTTTACGGGCTTTCCGTTGCTATCCTTGACAGAATTGGGGAATCAACACCATTTTCATTCCTCATCATCGTCTTCATCATCTCCCATATTTTCAAAAAAAGCATCAGGATTAAACGGAATATCTTCATCAGGGTCTTTGTCGTGTGCGCTTACTCCAGGCGGATTGAACAATCCCCAATCGTCTTTGATGTAATTCCATTGGTCAAAGTTTTCAACCCAGTCCACAAATAAAAGCCGGAACTCTTCGATTTCACTTCTCAATAACCGAATATAATCTTGGTCGGGAATATTTTCTTCATAGCGTAAACTTCCTGCTTGTACATACAAATCTCTAGCTGCCTTCCGAACAAGGGTAGCATTTTCCATCTTTAAATCGTACAAATCAATAGCGCTAGCTCCTGCTATTTTTGGCGCTAGCAACATCGCGTTTTCCATCATAAAACGCACGGTGGTTTCTTGAAGGTATTCATTGTCTTTTGGAACAATTTCTACTAAACCCATCGTAATTTTTAAAATTTGAAGGGCTTTTTGGTACAATGGCATTTGCTCTAATCTATCTCGTCTTGACATAGTGATTGGGTAGAATTAAGTTGTTGTAAGTTATAAAAAACTACATAAATATAAGTTGTAGCACTTAAAAATAAAATCAAGAAGCTTTAATAGGATGCACAACTTTATTCAGATTAAAATTAAAACTGTTTTAATGTTAAGTTGTTGTTAGTCAGATGCACAGCTTGTTTTTGGGAAAAAGTAAATACAGTACTGTTTATTTTCTGGATAGAAATTGCAAAAAAACCAAGATTTATGAGGTTTTATAAGATGGATATAGTTTAAAAAACTATCATTGGATTATTTTTTTTTTTTTTTTATCTAATTTGTTAATATTGAGAATAATATGTTAAATTTACTACTATTGAAAATAGAAATTTACTTCCTAGTTTCATTTATTTTAATAATACAGTCGACTTAATTTATCTCTAAAATTTTTTACTATGAAAAAGCATTTATTACTGCTACTCTTGTTACAATTAGTAATATGGAGTTGTTCAACTACTAAGGATACAGTTCGTTCTTCTAAAAACGAAGTAAAAGCTACATTAGATTTAGTGAATGTGTCTAATGATAAAGTAAAAGTGACGGTAAAGCCAGCACAAATTACGGCAACAACAATTTCGTATCAATTAGCCAAGATTATTCCCGGTACGTATGCAATTGCTGATTATGGGCGTTATGTTGATGATTTCAAGGCCTATGATGCGTCAGGAAAAGAACTTACAGTGACTAAAAAAGATGTGAATACCTGGACAATCTCTAATGCCAATCAATTGGACCGTGTAGAATACCTAGTTAACGACACCTATGATTCTGAAGAAGGGCAAGCATTTGCCGAAAATTCTACCACCATTTTCTCTCCAGCGGGAACTAATATTTTACAAGGTGAAAATTTTATGCTGAACCTTTGTGGATTTGTGGGGTATTTTGATAACCAAAAAGACTTTACTTATAAACTAACAGTAAATCACCCAAAAGATTTAGTGGGAACAACTGCATTAATCGATACGGATAAAAGTGATACAAATGACATTTTTCAATTGTCGCGCTACGCCGAAGTAGTAGACAGTCCAATTATGTATGCCAAACCAGATGTGTCTTCATTTTCTGTAGACGGAATGGATGTGTATTTGCACGTATACTCTCCACGAAATAAAAGCATTAATTCACAAGCGCTGCTACCCGATATCAAGAAAATGATAACTGCACAGAAAAAATTCTTGGGCAAGATTAATACCACTAAAAAGTATGCAATCCTTGTATATATCACCTCAATGAACAACGATGATGCTAAAGGTTTGGGGGCTTTAGAACATAATACTTCAACTACGGCCACTTTTAAGGATGATATGAAAATAACGGAATTGATTCACGTTATTTCTCATGAGTTTTTCCATACACTAACACCGCTTAAAGTACATTCGAAAGAAATACACGATTTTGATTTTAATCAACCGCAGATGTCACAACATTTGTGGATGTATGAAGGTTTTACAGAATACTTCGCCAATCTATTCCAAGTAAAAGAAGGTTTGATTGATGCCGCTGTTTTTTATAATACGATGAGCGAAAAGTTATTGAATTCAAGAACCTACTTCAAAGACGATTTGTCGTTTACTGAAATGAGTAAAAATGTTTTGGTTCCTGCAATGAAAAAACAATATCCCAACGTCTACGAAAAAGGAGCGCTGATGGCCATGTGCTTGGATGTTATTATTAGAGATAAAAGTAACGGTAAACGAGGAATCCTAAGCGTTATGGGTGAATTATCACAAATATACGGACCAACAAGACCCTTCGACGACAATGCCTTTATAGCAGAGTTCACAAAAATTACCTATCCAGAAGTAGGGGAGTTTTTGCAAACACACATTGTAAAAGGAGTGCCTATCAATTATAACGAATACTTGTCAAAAGTTGGGGTATCTACCATTAAAGTCCAAATACCAGTTAAAATCGCATTCTATTTTGACAATAAGATGTTCTTAAAAATGGATGAAAAGAAAAATGTCTATATAGATGCCAAAGACGGCTCAAATGAGTTTATCAAAGCAATTGGTTTTGAAAATAATGACCAAGTAATGGAATTAAATGGAATCCCAGTAAACGGAGAAGACATCAATAAATTACTGATGCCTGTTTATGGGTTAGAAGTAGGAGCACCATTTAAGGCGAAAATTATTCGAAATGGTAGCGAAAAACAATTGAGTGGGTCAGTAAAATTAAATACATCTGAAGGCGATGGATTCCGCTATACAGATACGTCCAAACAAGCTTTAAATCAATTGTGGTTAAAAGGTTAACCCTCTGTCAGACTTTATATTTTAGAATTTTTGATTCATTAAGTTTTTTGACTAAAAGTAGTTTTATTAATACTTTTTTCTAAAGTGATTTTCCTCATTACAACTTAAAGGCACTATCATAAATGTCTTTTATTTCCATAAAAAAATGCCCCAAATCTTGCCTAGATTTTGGGGCATTTTCAAATTTTTATGGAGTTTTTTTATTGTAATTTGACAGTTTGTCAAATTATTACAATGAATACGATAATTGCCTTTCAACAAGTAATTAGGCATTAAGTCTCTGTTTTAATACGTTAATTTTTAATATTTTATTTTTTTTAATCCAATAATCCTTTCTTTCTTACGCAACCAATTCGTATTTCATTCCTCTTTATTGTAATACAAGAAGGTTTTGATAAATACAGAAAGCTAAAAGTGTTCGTTCTTTTATAAAGGGAACGAATTAAATAAAAGCTTTTACGAATAAACAAAATTCCTCTTCAAGATTTTGGAGACATATCCATTCAATTGTATAATTTTGTACTGCGAAGCTTTTACTCGCTTTTTAAAATACTTCTATGAGTACTACATTTTTTGATAACGATCAAATTGGAACAGTGGCTACTTTTTCTGAACTTGTACAAACGGAATTTGAAGGAAAACAAAATGCCTTATGCTGGTACAGAAATTTAGAAGGTGATTTTAAAGAAATCGTTAGTCAATTGCAATTAAAAGAAGACATTACAGAAGTGTCTCGAGAGGATTTATTGGCGCTACAACTGTCTGAAATGGGGATTAAAGCAAGAGCTATTATTCTAGAAGATTTACGCGTATTGACCGATTTTGGAGCTTCACCTTCTCTTAATTTATTGAAATGCTACGAGCGTGATGATGCATTCGATTTCATCTCAACTGATGTCTATTCGTATCATGTAGATCGTTCTCCAATTGCAACGGATACTTTTTTATGTACGTATCATGGAGAGGCTAGTGACATTATCGCTAACGATCAAGCGGAACAAAAAATTCTAATTCCTGAAATTAGAAATAAGCTAAAAGCATTACATCAAGGTCCAGAAGAGGAATTTGAATCCTTTTTAAAGGAGTATTTTTTTGATTTGCATTATCAAGCCAAACCTTTAGCCCAAGCTGTAAATCTAGGAGTGGGACATCTTTGGCGATTGGCTGTAGATCATCCCAAACAACAAGTGCTTCCTTGTATTCACAGAGCGCCAATCGAAAATGATGGCGAATACCGATTGTTGTTGATTTGCTAATGCGTACTAGTAGAGTAGGAGAGTTAAACTTTACGATTGCCAAAGATGAGTAGTAACTAAAATAACAAAGCCTGTAAATCCTACGATTTACAGGCTTTTGCTCTGATTTGAAATTGTAAAAGTGGAGTCGCCGAGAATCGAACTCGGGTCCAAACAAGCAACTAAAAGGCTTTCTACACGCTTATTTCCTGATTGGGTTTTCGATGTTGAGCTAGGTCAGAAACAACCACTCAACACTTATCTTCTTAGTTTCGAAATCCACCCGAAGCTTATGGAAATCTAGGTTTATTTTTACGGTTCCCCTGTACTGACCGCCACAAACCAAGGCTTTCAAGGAGAATCCAGCTTTCCTACCTTGTAGGAACGTGGCGCAATCGTACTATAATTCGGATTATGCAGCTAAAGCGTAGTTATTTTCGCCGTGTAAAAGTGTGAGATCTTATATTTACGAGCAAGGTCTCAATGCTCGACGTGCTTACTTTTCAATTCGACTTGCTGTCAAAACCAGTCGACCCCAATAAAGTGGTGCAAATATACTGCTATTGATTAAGAAATAAAAAACTATTCTTATGAATATTTAATTTGAATTACTCCCGTGAGCATAGGATTGCTCTCAATTGATAAATTCCTCTTTGAAAAAGTATCTGGTTATTTGTTTTTTTTGAAACTGTAGAGATCAATTATTGTTTGATTCAGACTTTTTACAACTGCTTATTTTTGTGTTTGAACCCTTTTTAAGTTTGTTGTTGTTTTCTGAAATTAGCAATTTATCAGTAAAACTAAATAAAAACTATCAATAATTTAATTGACTTTTTATGGTTAAAATAAAGAAATATTTTTTTTTTAATCCGTTTAAAAATTAAATAATTAACAAATAATGGTTGTTTATAGGAAATTGTGCAAATTTATTTAGTTTTATTAAGAATGTGAAAATGAAAGTAGTGTTCAAGAGATTATTAATTATTAAATTAATAAAAATTAGTAAAATTGACTTATTTTTTATGTAAAAAAAGTTAATATGTGTTTTTTGTTGCTATATTTATCAAAATTATTAACCAAAAACCATTTATTATGAGAAAAAATTATTTTACATTTAAGAATCTTCGGCAACTGTGTTTTGCCTTGTGTTTAGGAGTAACTGTTCAAGCACAAACCTATACAAGCTGGAAAGTGGGTAGTACCACAGATGTTACAACAACAACTACTGGCGGTATGTGTTTGATGGGTGGAGGAATAGATAACGATGATGCCATCAAATGGATGTTTCAAAAAGCAGGAGGAGGAGATGTGGTTGTTTTGCGTTCCGCGGGAACCGATGGTTATAATACTTATATGTATTCTGAGTTGGGTGTGCCGGTAAATTCAGTAGAGACGATAATTATAGATACTAGAGCAAAAGCAAGTATTGCAGCGATAGCTACAAAAATCAGAAATGCGGAAGCTTTGTTTATTTCGGGAGGCGACCAAGCGACTTATGTTTCCTATTGGAAAGATACCCCAGTAGAAGACGCAATCAATTATTTAATCAATACCAAAAAAGTACCAGTTGGCGGAACTAGTGCGGGTTGTGCTATTTTAGGGCAATTTTACTATAGCGCTGCCAATACAAGTATTGTTTCTGCTGATGCATTGGCTAATCCCTATGCTACTGGGGTTACCATAGGTGTCAATGACTTTTTATCTAGCCCTTATTTGGCTAATGTGATTACGGATACCCATTATGATAATCCTGATCGTAGAGGAAGACAAACTGCTTTTTTAGCAAGAATGTGGAAGGATTTAGGCGCTGGATTGAATGCAAAAGGGATTGGAGTATTTGAAAAAACAGCAGTGTGTATCGACCAAAACGGATTGGCACGTGTTTTTGCTCCAACAACAGCTAGCTTTGCTTATTTCTACCAAATCGAATCGAATTCTACTCCAGAAACGGTTGTTTCGGGAACGCCTTTAACTTGGAATAATGCCGGAAAAGGAGTTAAGATTGTTAAGATTCCGGGTAATACCGCTGGTTCCAATACTTTCGATTTAAACAATTGGACGACTACTTCTGGTAGTGGAATCTCTTGGGGTAACATCAAAGTAATTAGCGGTACTTTGACAGAAACACTAGGCGGTACACCTCCAGGAGGGACGCCTTCTTGTGCTACACCTTCAGGGGTAACGGCTAGTGCAATTACTAATACAAGTGCAACAATATCTTGGACATCTACTACAGCAACTAGCTACACGGTTCGTTACAAAACAACAGCTGCAACTGCTTGGACTACATTACCCAATACCACTTCTACATCATCAGCGCTAACGGGGCTTACTTTGGGAACTTCCTATAATGTTGAGGTAATTGGAAATTGTACTTCGGGTGCTTCTACTGCAGGAACTGCTCAATTTATAACTACTGGAGGAACAACAGTTATAACTTATTGTGCTTCTAAAGGAAATAGTGCTGCTACTGAGTGGATTAGTAAAGTAGTTATTGGAACAATTAATAATACATCTGGAGCAAACGGTGGTTATGCTGATTTCTCTGCACAATCAACTTCAATTGCTAAAGGTACTGCTACAACATTGACCTTAACGCCTGGTTTTAGTGCAACCAGAAGTTTGTATTGGAAAGTATATATTGACTATAATAATAATGGATTGTTTACTGATTCGGGTGAAGATGTGTATGGTGTTTTTAGTAGCAGCACACTTACTCCTTCAATTACAGTTCCAGCTTCAGCAGTAGCAGGTCCAATAAGAATGCGTGTTATTGTGAGTTATAATGCTATAACTTCACCTTGTGGAACTTATAATTATGGTGAAACAGAGGATTATACTTTAAATGTAGGAGGGACAACTACTCCTCCAGCTACCTATTGTGCCTCAAAAGGAAATAGCGCTACTAGCGAATGGATATCCAAAGTGGCTATAGGAACAATTTCTAATACTTCGGGAAAAAATGGTGGTTACGCTGATTTTTCTGCACAATCGACCACAATAACTAAAGGAACTGCAGCTACATTAACTTTAACCCCAGGTTTTAGTGCAACTAGAAGTTTGTATTGGAAAGTGTTTGTAGATTATAACAATAATGGTCAATTCACAGATGCAGGTGAGGAAGTATACAGTGTTTATAGCAGTAGTACACTTACCCCATCAATTACAGCTCCTGCTTCTGCGGTTACAGGTGCAGTAAGAATGCGAGTTATTGTTAGTTACAATTCGATTACCTCTCCTTGTGGGACATACAACTATGGTGAGACAGAAGATTACACCTTAAACATTACTACTTCTGCAGCCAAAGCTATAGCCTTGAAAGAGGCAATCAATGAAGATACTGTTGTGGTTGAGAATGATGCAACTTCCAAAAAAATAGCTGTGTATCCTAACCCTGCAAGAGAAGATTTTAATATTGAGTTTGATAGTAAAAAAGAGGACAAGGTATCGATTCACATTTTTTCTTTAAGTGGCAATGAAGAGAAAAATATAGAAGTGAAATCTGAAAAAGGGGCGAATAGAATTAGAACAACAACCAATGGTTTGGTTCCTGGCCATTATATTGTGAAAGTGATAAGATCCGGTGAAGTGCTTACTTCAAAAATGATCATTTCGAATTAGTAATTGAATTAGTTTTTTGCAAAAGAACCCCCTTCATTTGATCTCTGAAGGGGGTTCATTTTTTTTAAAAGAGGCTTTTTTTACTCTATGTCGTCTAACTTGAAAGGATAATCGCCAAACAAAGTTGCTAATTTTCTAACCGCATAGGTGTTTTTAGTCATTTTATTGGATAAAGCAATAATAGTAACTTTTTCTTTTGGCAAAGTTATGTAGGAAGAGGTATTCCCATGCCACCAACCATTGTGAAAATAAAAATTCTGACCGGTTTCCCAATTGATCATTCTAATCCCAAGGCCATAGTTTTTGGTTCCTTTTCGCTCATTGCTATACGGTTTAAAAACTTGTTCCCATAATCCAGGCTCCAAGAAGTTTTTAGCATTTCTTGCCAAATCAAATTTGAGTAAATCTCTCGGAGTGGAATAAATGTTTTTATCTCCATAAACGCCATCCAAATAATCGATTCCGATTTCTACTTTGTTCGCTTTGTAAGAAGGTACAATTCTTTTCTTGTCTTTTTTTATGTCACAAACAAAGGAATGTGTCATTCCCAAAGGTTGAAACAGCATTTTGTTCATAGCTTCTATATAAGAAAGTTTGGTAACTTTTTCTATAATTAAAGCAAGCATCGCATAATTAGTGTTGCAATATGCAAAACGACTGTCTGTTCTAAATTCTAAACCTATGTTTTTGGTCGCCATCAAATCCAATAAATCCTGATTGGTCAACGTTTTGTGTCGGTCCCAAATATTGGCCTTTCTGTCTGTAAAATACGAATAGTTGCGTATCCCACTTCTGTGATTTAATAAGGTTCTTATGGTAACATCAGGATAAGGAAATCGATCTAACAAAGTGGTTACTTTTTGGTCTAAATCCAATCGTTTTGCATTCACCAATTTCAAAATAACTGTCGCAGTCAAAACTTTACTTACTGAAGCTATGTGCAATGGGGTTTCGCTTGTAATTGTATCTTTATCCCTAAGGTTCGCTAATCCATTGTATTTTTCATAAATAATTTGGCCATTTTGCGCCACTAAAAAACTTCCGTTCATAGTGTTATTGGGCCAGTTTTTTTTGTAAAAAGCGTCAATTTTTGCTCTTTTTTCTTGAATATAAGAGGCTGTTAATTCAGTACTATCTTTTGCAGCTGGTTTGAGTATCGGAAGTACGTTTTTTGGGAGCTGTGCATCGGTTAATTCTACTTTTTTTATTTCTTTTGCACAGGAGGTAATTGCCAAAGAAAGGACAAGTAATTGTGCTATATTTGCTTTTTTAATAAGAGTCATTTGTTGGAAAATTGAAAAAAACAAATATATAGAATCAATTGCTTTTTAATTCTAGTTTTTTTCAAAATATCTCACTTTTCATCCTCATAAAAATAAGGCTTCAGTTTAGAGTATTGGAGTTCAATAATTAATGTAAATGCTTTTTGACAATAATAGATGGAAAATGCTTGTTTTTCGATTATATTGTTATATTTGTAACAAATAAATTCAATAAAGTTAAATAATAACGTAATTTAAATACTATAAAAATGAAGTTTGGAATTATCAAAGAAAGAAAAAACCCACCAGATAGAAGAGTTGTTTTTTCTCCCAATGAAATCAAAACCATTCAAGAACAATTTCCTGTAGTATCTTTTAAAGTGGAACCTTCTGATATTCGTATTTTTTCGGATGCAGAATATCAAAACTTGGGAATCGAAGTTACTGATGATTTGTCCGACTGCGAAGTCTTATTTGGTGTCAAAGAAGTTCCTGTAGAAGCTTTAATTCCTAATAAAAAATACTTCTTTTTTTCTCATACCATCAAAAAACAACCTTACAATCAAAAATTATTGCAAGCCGTTTTAGAGAAAAACATAGAATTATACGATCATGAAACTATCGTTGATGCGGCTAATAAAAGACTGATTGGTTTTGGACGTTATGCAGGTATAGTAGGAGCGTATAACGCAATTCGTGCTTTTGGAATTAAATTCGAATTGTTTAAAATGCCAAAAGCATCTACTTTGAAAGGGAGAGAAGCTTTGGTACAGCAAGTAAAAAGACAAATCATTCCTCCTATAAAAATTGTAGTTACGGGTACAGGAAAAGTGGGGGGTGGAGTGAAGGAGATGCTGTTAGAGATGAAAATCAAAGAGGTTTCTGTTGAAAATTTTTTAACCAAAAAATTTACGCAACCGGTATTTACTCAAATAGATGTTTTAGAGTACAATAAAAGAATTGATGGTCAAAAATTAGATACTAAAGATTTTTATAAAAACCCATCAGAATACGAATCCGATTTTGAGCGTTTTACGAAAGTAGCAGATATTTATATTTCAGGCCATTTTCACGCAAATGCTGCTCCTCAAATTCTATCTCAAAAAATGTTACAAGCCAGTGATTGTGCGATTAAGATTGTAGCCGATGTATCTTGTGATGTAAATGGCCCAATTGCTTGTACCTTGAGAGCTTCTACTATAGAAGAGCCTTTGTATGGCTATTTGCCAATTGAAAACAAAGAAGTGGATGTATTTCATCCTGCCGCAATTGTGGTAATGGCAGTGGATAATTTGCCTTGTGAATTGCCCAAAGATGCGAGTGAAGGTTTTGGTGAAATGTTTACGCAACACGTAATTCCAGCATTTTTTAATAATGATGCTGATGGAATTTTAGAGCGAGCTAAAATGACTCAAAATGGGGAATTAACAGAACGTTTTAGTTATTTGCAAGACTACGTTGCAAAAAAGTAATTGATTGTAGATGTATAGTAGTATAATAACATGATCCTGAGTTAAGGCAAAATGGATTTAAAAATATAGTGGAGTTTTTAAGGATTTTATTGGTTTAAAAAAATATTCCCACTATATTTGTCGCAACATTCAAAATTCCGGAAAACATGTTTGAATTTTCACAGTATTTAGGCTTCTTACTTTTCTTAACCATCCTAACAATGGGATTTTGGTTAATGTTTTTCTTAGTTGGTTTCATTTCCTATTGGGTAGGTGGAGCATCTTGGGAAGCATACAAAGAGAAAAAAGCAAAACAGAAGCAAGAAGAAGAATTAGTGTAATCTAATTATCTCTATAAAAAAGGACTCCGCAACGAGTCCTTTTTTTTATGCATACGATTGAACGGTAAACAAAAAAAAGACTCGTTTTCACGAGTCTTTTTTTTAATGCGAAATCTGGGTTTAACCTTGGAATTCCATTTCGCCTTCGTTCATATTTCTCTTAGGCTTTTCTCTTTCGTTTTTAGGTTTGTTGAAACGATAGGTAAATGACAATGTAAACTGTCTTTCTCTCCACTGCATTTCTGAATAGGATTCAACTCTTTGAATTTGAATTTCAGACATCATTTTTCTGCTATTGAAAACATCACTTACGTTAAAGGCAACCGTAGCTTTGTCTTTTAAAATATCTTTACTAAAACCTAAATTCATAGCCAATATTCCCAATCTTTTTCCTTGTGCATTATCTTGTGGCCCGTTGTACGTTAAGTTGGTTTGCCAGTCTATTTTGGATGGTAAAGTAATTTTAGAAGTCAATCGGGTAGACCAAGAAGTGGCATCAAAATCAAAGTTTTGAACAACTATCTCTCCATTTGAAGTTGTGTATTCATAATCGCCACGGGTTTGCACTGCAAAGAAGTTAAAATTACTATTCAACTTCCACCATTTGTAAGGGGAATAATTTAAGTTAACTTCAAAACCAGTTCTCATTTCTGTACCAAGATTAATTGGAGATGATTCAATTACTGTAATACCATTAACAGTTTTCCCAGAGTCACGTCTAACAAATTGGAAGGCATCTTTAGTAGTGTTATAATACAATGATGTGCTTAAAGTTAACTTTTCCCATCTTTTGATGTAACCAAAATCAATTGCATCAGTAAGCGCAGGATCTAAATCAGGGTTTCCAACAAAAATATTAATGTTACTCGAGAAGTTGTTAAAAGGGTTTAAGAAACGACCTCTTGGTCTTTGAATTCGTTTACTATAGCTAATAGAAGCACTACTTTTATCGGACAATTCATAAGTGAAAAACGCACTTGGGAAGAGATTACCGTATTTTTTTGTATTGAAATCATTTGTTTTAAGGAAATTGATGTCAATATTTGAATCTTCATATCGCAAACCAAAAAGCATTGAGAGTTTGTTTACTTTTACACCATATTGCGTATAGAAAGCGTTTATTCTTTCTTTGTACTCTAAAAAATTAGTAAAAATATCAACAGGAACGCCATTGCTAGTTACGGCATAATCGGTGTTTAAATTTGTAAAGTCACCTCGGTAACCCGCTTCAAATTGTTGTCCTTTTCCTAATGGTAAAACATAATCAACCACAAATAAGTTTCTTTTCTGATCTTGATTATTTTGGGAATCATCCAATTTAGCAACTGGGTCAATCGTTGTTTTATCACTAATTAAAGCCGAATTCAAATCTTTATTGCTAGAAATAGAGATGTCAACACTCAACTTATGTCCTTCTTTTTTGAAGTTTTTAATAAAATTAGAAGCGAATTCAAAATTCTCGCTATCGCTATCTTCTTTGTTTAAACGGTTACGAGTAAATTCATATATAAAATCTTTGTCGTAATTATCTTGGAATACATTATCTTCATTATTACCATTACTTTTTCGGTAATTGATGCTGTTGGTCCAAGAAGTTGATTTGTCAATGTACCATTCTATACCTGCAGTACCGTTGTAGGCATTATTAAAACGGTCATTACTTCTGTCTTCATAAACGTAGTTTTTTACACTACCATCGGTATTGAAGTATTTTGCATTGGTTAATCCATTACCAGGATTGTTTCTGTAATTGTAACCCTGAGTGGTAAACAGATTGAATTTTTCTGTTTTGTAATTCAAAGTTCCGCTTATACCATGGTTATCTGGGTAACCAGTATTGGCTATAAAAGTTCCATTGAAGCCTTGGTTTTTTCCTTTTTTTAAGATAATGTTCAGTAATCCACCACCACCTTCAGCATCGTATCTAGCAGAAGGATTGGTTACAACTTCTACTTTTTCGATGGCATCAGCAGGAATTAATCGTAATGCTTCTGTAATATTAATAGCATTGGAAGGTCTACCATCAATAAGGATTCTTACGTTTTCATTTCCTCTCAAACTTACGTTTCCTTCAGCATCTACTGCTACAGAAGGTATATTGTCCAACACATCGCTTACTGTTCCTCCTTTTACCATTAAATCAGAACCTACGTTGTATACTTTTTTATCCAATTTAATTTCCACAGTTGTTTTTTCTGCACGAACTACTACCTCGTTCAATTGTGCGGCATCTTCTGCTAAACCAATTGTGCCTAATGAAAGGTTCTCTGTTATGTTCTTTTCTTTAATGGTAGTTGATTTGAACGAGATAAACTCAACAATGATGTCATAAGTTCCAGAGCTTACATCTATGGTAAACTCACCTTTATTGTTGGTTACTCCACCTGCAATCATTTTTGGATTGGTGGTGTTTTTTAAAGTAATTGTTGCGTATTCAAGGGGTTGCTTAGAATTTTTTTCTATTACTTTTCCTGTAACTTTTAGTTTGGCTTTGCCTGGTTGTGCGTAGCCCAATAAGCTAAAACAGAACAATAATAGGGTAATGGTACTGGTAAGTTTTTTCATTTTTTATTTTTTGTTTACACCTTTAGACTAGTAAAAGAGTAATAGGTTTCATTTACAAATGGTAAAAATTTGTTAAAAAAAGAGATTATTTTTTAAGAAAGTTGATGATATTCTCTTCATCACGGGCAATTATTGCTTTTTCTTCAGAAATTAAGAGAGGTCTTTCTATTAGTATTGGGTTGGTAATCATTATTTTAATGAGCTCTTCGTCTGTAAAGTCTTTCCCTTTGAAATTGTCAATCCAAGTTTTTTCTTTTTGTCGAACCAAATCGATAGGGTTTAAGTTTAACTTTTCTAATACCTCTTGCAATTCTTCTGCTGTTGGAGGCGTTGTTAAATACGGGATGATTTCGAATTCCTTTCCAGAAGTTTCAAGCATTGATAGGCATTTTCTGGATTTGCCACAGCGATTGTTATGAAAAATTTGTAACATTTTTTTGATTTTTTTGTATAGTTAATGCAAAATAAATAGGTACTTTTAGGGAGTGCAAATGTATGCTAACTATATTGTAAATCTATTTAACAAACTGTTAATACTATGTTTTTAGAACAAGGAGTTACTCCCCAAAATCATTTCTATAAGTACTTACTAGGGTCACTTGCTGTGATTATAGCATCATCAGTTGGTCAATTGCCTATGTTGATAGCAATCTATTTTAAAGCTGTTAATAAAGAGGTCGCTTTTCCTTCTACAAATGAAGAGGTCATGCATTTCTTTTCTTCGAATACAACTTTATTTTTAATGTTGATTTCTTTCGTTTTTGCGTTAGGCGCTATGTTTTTAATAATTCGATTGTATCATAATCAGACCATACAATCTGTAACTACAACGAGACCAAAAATAGATTGGAAACGTGTATTTTTTTCTTTTGGATTATGGGCAGTAATAGGAGTTATAACTACAGGAATTGAATGGTATTTGAATCCTAGTTTCTTTCAAGTAAATTTTAATTTCGACGCGTTCATTGTTCTATTTTTAATTGGTATTGTACTGATTCCAATTCAAACTTCAACAGAAGAATATATCTTTAGAGGATACTTAATGCAAGGTTTTGCTAATTTGTTTCGCAATAAATGGGCACCTTTACTTATGACTTCTCTTATTTTTGGTTTACTGCATTGGTTTAATCCCGAAGTTGGAAAAATGGGAAACTCCATTATGATTTTTTACATTGGGACAGGCTTGTTTCTCGGTGTTATTACCTTAATGGATGATGGTATGGAATTAGCTCTTGGATTTCATGCCGCAAATAACTTGATAGGAGCTTTGTTGGTCACTTCTGATTGGACAGCTTTTCAAACCAATTCGATATTAAAAGATGTTTCAGAACCTACCTTAGGTTTTGATGTTATCTTGCCCGTAATACTAATATACCCGATACTTTTGCTTATCTTTGGGAGGAAATACAAATGGAATAATTGGAAAGAAAAACTTACAGGTAATATAAAAATTTAATATATACTAGAATAAATTACTACTACTATGAAAACAGTAACATATAAGAATGTACATAATCATTTTAAATTTAATGGTGTTCACTTAGACCGTGAACAGCTATGTATGGTTGCCTATTCTTTTATTAAAGAAGGGGCCGATTTTCAAAAAGCACTTGGAGATTTTTTGATTGATTGGTTTGATGATAAAACCTATATCGAAATGAATACTTCAGGGACTACTGGGGCACCAAAATTGATTCGAGTTGAAAAAGAAGCAATGGTAAGTTCTGCTTTGTCAACTGGAGATTTTTTTGATTTGAATCCAGGAAATAAAGTTTTGCATTGCTTGCCTGTTGATTATGTGGCTGGGAAAATGATGTTTGTGCGCTCATTCATACTTGGTTTAGATATGGATTTTGTAGAGCCGAATTCTCATCCATTAGAATATAATGATGTTAAATATGATTTTGCTGCAATGGTTCCTTTACAGGCCAAAAACTCTTTGGATAAACTAAAGAACATCAAGAAAATCATAATTGGTGGTGTAAAAATTCATAAGTCATTAGAGCAAGAATTGGTAAAATTGCCAAATGAAATTTATGAAACCTACGGTATGACAGAAACCATAACGCATATTGCTGCTAAAAGAGTAGGAGAAAGAGCGTTTACGGTATTGCCAAACGTTACCGTTTCTAGCAATGAAAACAATTGTTTGGTGGTGCATGCTAAAAAGATAAACCCTGAACCTATTGTTACCAATGATATTGTTGAAGTTGTATCAGACAAACAATTTGTTTGGTTAGGTCGCTTTGATAACGTGATTAACAGTGGAGGAATTAAACTGATTCCTGAAAAAATCGAAGAGAAGTTGTCAACACATATTCCAAGACGTTATTTTGTTTACGGACAAGCTGATGATGTGTTGGGCGAAAAAGTGGTTCTTTACGTTGAAGGAGAACCAATTGCAATTGATGAAGAAGTTTTTAGTGTTTTGGATAAATATGAAAAACCAAAAAATATCGTTTTTATTCCTAAGTTTACAGTTACCGCAACTGGTAAAATAGTTCGTAAAGAAAGTATTGATTCGTTGTAAATGAATTGATTTTTTATAAATAAAAAAAGAGCTGAAAATCAGCTCTTTTTTTTATGTTTGAATGACACCTAAATTAAATTTTTTCTCAATAGGGGAATGGTTAGCAGCTTCAATTCCCATTGAAATCCAAGTTCGGGTATCTAAAGGGTCAATGATTGCATCAGTCCATAATCGTGAAGCAGCATAATATGGGGAAACTTGTTCATCATATTTGGCTTTTATCTTTTCGAATAATTCAGCTTCTTTTTCAGTATCTACGACTTCTCCTTTTGCTTTCAATGAAGAGGCTTCAATTTGAGCCAATACTTTTGCAGCTTGCGTTCCACCCATAACAGCTAATTCTGCACTTGGCCAGGCAAAAATAAGTCTAGGGTCATAGGCTTTCCCACACATAGCATAGTTCCCTGCACCATAAGAATTACCAACAATAACAGTGAATTTTGGCACTACTGAATTGGATACCGCGTTAACCATTTTGGCTCCATCTTTTATGATACCGCCATGTTCGGATTTTGAGCCAACCATAAATCCTGTAACGTCTTGAATGAAAACCAATGGGATTTTCTTTTGGTTGCAATTCGCAATGAATCGGGTTGCTTTGTCTGCTGAATCAGAGTAAATAACGCCGCCAAATTGCATTTCTCCCTTTTTACTTTTGACAACTTTACGTTGATTGGCTACAATGCCTACTGCCCAGCCATCAATTCTTGCATACCCGGTTAGGATGGTTTGTCCGTAACCCTCTTTGTAAGCTTCAAATTCAGAATTATCTACAAGACGTTTGATAATTTCCAACATATCGTATTGTTCGTTACGAGCTTTTGGTAAAATTCCATAAATCTCTTTTTCGTCCAATGCGGGTCGCTCAGATTTAATACGGTTGAATCCAGCTTTTTCGTAATCACCAATTTTACCAACTATATTTTTGATTTTATCGAGTGCGTCTTTGTCATCTTTGGCTTTATAATCGGTAACTCCAGAAATTTCACAATGTGTTGTAGCTCCACCTAATGTTTCATTGTCTATATTCTCGCCAATGGCGGCTTTGACCAAATAACTACCTGCTAGAAAGATACTGCCGGTTTTGTCAACAATCAATGCTTCGTCACTCATTATGGGTAAATAAGCACCTCCTGCAACACAACTTCCCATTACTGCAGCAATTTGTGTGATGCCCATACTACTCATTTGTGCATTGTTTCTAAAAATACGTCCAAAATGCTCTTTGTCTGGAAAAATTTCATCTTGAAGGGGTAAATAAACACCAGCGCTATCCACTAAATAAATAATAGGAAGTCGGTTCTCCATCGCGATTTCTTGCGCTCTTAGATTTTTTTTACCAGTTATCGGAAACCAAGCACCAGCTTTAACTGTTGCATCGTTGGCTACAACTATACATTGCTTGCCTTGTATGTATCCAATTTTAATTACTACTCCTCCTGAAGGGCAACCTCCGTGTTCTGCGTACATTCCTTCTCCAACAAATGCGCCTATTTCGATGCTTTGTTTTGAGGAATCAAATAAATAATCAATTCGTTCTCTGGCGGTCATTTTGCCTTCGGAGTGGAGTTTTTCAATTCTTTTTTCACCTCCTCCTAATTTGATTTTGGCAAATTTATGCTTCAATTGCGACAACAATAACTTATTGTGGTCTTCGTTTTGGTTAAAGGTTAAATCCATAATGGTAGTGGCTGGTTTTTTTTAAGAAAGCTAATTTACGAAAAGGATTGAAATATAGTATAGGATACAGATGATTTGGTTAGAAAATAAATGCTTTTTTTGTGTATAACGCAAAAAAGCAGAAAATTAAATCTGCTTTTTTAAGAATTACTCAAAATAGAGTCTATTTCCTAGTGTCGTTGACTAATCGTTTTAATAAAGCCCATTGTCTTAGGGTGTCTTTGGCTGCAATCGCAGGATAACCTAATACAACTTTACCTGCAGGCACATCGCAAGTTACTCCAGAGCCAGCACCAACAGTAGCTCCAGCGCCAATTGTAGTGTGGTCCTTAATAGAGGCACTCCCGCCAATGACAACTCCGTCTTCTAAAGTTACAGAGCCAGCAAGACCACTATGACCTGCCATTATGCAAAAACGTCCCAATTTACTATTATGACCAATTTGAACTAAATTATCTATCTTACAGCCGTCGCCTATGATAGTAGAACTGAATTTGCCTCTGTCGACACATGAATTCGCTCCAATTTCTACATTATTGCCAATTACAACATTTCCTATTTGTGGAATCTTTACTAGTCCTTTTTCATTGCAAAAGCTAAAACCAAATCCATCAGCACCAATAGTAGCATTAGGATGAAGTATGCAATTAGTACCAATATGACAACGTTCTCTAATTACAACTCCTGACCAAATGGTAGTTCCGCTACCTATGCTTGTAAAATCTAAAAGCGTTGCATTGGGGTAAATAGTAACATTGTCGCCAATAATTACATTGGGACCAAGATAGCATCCAGCTCCAATTTTGACACCTTTACCCAATATTACGCTATCATCTATAGTAGCAGTTGGGTGTACATCAAAATCAAATTGTGGAAGCGGTGGAGCAAAAAGAGCCAATAATTGAGACATGGCCAATTCGGCATTTTTCACTTTTATGAAGGCTTTGTTTGTGCCTGGTTCAATGCTGATATCTTCATTTACAATAGCGGCACTTGCATTTGAGGTGATCCAATACTTTTCGTATTTTTTATTACCTATAAAAGAAATTTGATTTTCTGAGGCAAGTTCTAATTGTTCTGGCGAAGTGATGTTTTGGGATAATGTGCCAATTAGAGAGCCTTTTAGAACATTATTAATTTCTTGAATGGAATAGGTTTTCATTAAATGAGAAGTGAATTTTATGATATTATTTTCCAAATAAAGTAAATTACAGTCTCGATACCTAATTTTTTAACGTATTAGAAAGGGATGTTGTGAAAAATTATGCTATTGTATGAAAAGGCATAAAAAAAACGACTACCTCTAAAAGTAGTCGTTTTATGATTGTAACGAAGAATTATTCTTCTTCTTTTTGTCCCATCATCATTAAAAAAGCTTTTAAAAAAGGGTCGATATTGCCATTCATAACACTGTCAACATCACTTGTTTCATGTCCAGTGCGAACATCTTTAACTAATTTATAGGGATGCATCACATAATTCCTGATTTGCGAACCCCATTCAATTTTCATTTTTTTAGCTTCGATTTCATCTCTTAGCGCTTGCTTCTTTTTTAATTCAATTTCATACAATTGCGATTTCAACAATTGCATGGCTTTGGTTTTATTATCTAATTGAGAACGTGTTTCTGAATTTTCAATAATAATTCCAGTTGGGTGGTGACGCAAACGTACTGCGGTCTCCACTTTATTTACATTCTGTCCTCCAGCACCACTGGAACGCATGGTTTCCCATGAAATATCGGAGGGATTAATTTCAATTTGAATTGTGTCATCTGCGAGAGGATATACATATACCGAAGCAAAAGAAGTATGTCTTTTGGCATTGCTATCAAAAGGAGAAATACGAACCAAACGATGTACACCATTTTCTCCTTTTAAGTAACCAAATGAATAATCGCCTTCAAATTCTAAAGTTACGGTTTTGATTCCGGCCGATTCGCCTTTTTGGAAATTCAGTTCTTTAATTTTGTAACCGTATTTCTCGCCCCACATTATGTACATTCGCATCAACATTTCGGCCCAATCACAACTTTCGGTTCCACCGGCCCCTGCAGTGATTTGCAAAACAGCACTTAGGGTATCTCCTTCATCCGAAAGCATATTTTTAAACTCAATAGCTTCGATATGATTTTCAGCTAAAGTGTATTGTTCATCGAGTTCTTCAATACTTAGTTCACCTTCTTTATAAAAATCATAAGCAAGCTGCAATTCCTCAGTAAGAGAAGCCGCTTTGTCATAATCTTCAATCCACTTCTTTTTATTACGTAAGTTTTTTACAATGATTTCTGCTTCTTTTGCATTATTCCAAAAGTCAGGAGCAAACGTTTTTTCTTCTTCGTTGGTGATTTCAATGAGTTTAGCATCAACGTCAAAGATACCTCCTCAACGCACCAAGGCGCTCCACAATACCTTTAATTTGTTCGGTAGTTGTCATAAATTATTATTAATTTTGTTTTGCAAAAATATAAAAAAAATACCACAGCACAAGCTAAGGGCTTGCTGTGGCTGATATAAATACTACTTATGGAAATTAATTTAGTGAGTGATACTGTGACCAAACCTTCTCCAGAAATGTTGCAATATATGTTTAGAGCAGTTGTTGGTGACGATGTTTACAAACAAGATCCTACAGTAATTGAATTAGAAGCACGTGTAGCCGCAATGTTTGGAATGGAGGCTGGGTTGTTTTTTCCTTCAGGTACTATGGCGAATCAAACAGCTATAAAATTACACACCCAACCTGGTGAGCAGTTAATTGCTGACAAATATGCCCATGTATATAATTATGAAGGAGGTGGAGTTTCGTTTAATAGCGGCGTTTCTTGTTGTTTATTAGACGGAAATCGAGGAATGATAACAGCCAATCAAGTCGCTGAAGCTATCAATGACCCTGAATTTTATCATAGCCCAAAAACAAGTTTGGTGTGTGTAGAAAACACCACCAATAAAGGTGGCGGAGCCTGTTATGACCTCGAAACCTTACAGCAAATTAAGCAAGTTTGCGATAGCAATAATTTAAAGTTTCATATGGATGGCGCCAGAATTTGGAATGCTTTGGTAGCCAAAAGACAAAATCCTAAGGAATACGGAAAGTTGTTTGATACCATTTCAGTTTGTTTGTCCAAAGGATTGGGAGCTCCAATAGGTTCGGTTTTGTTGGCTGATAAAGAAACCATTCATAGAGCCTTGCGAGTGCGCAAAATTTTAGGAGGCGGAATGCGTCAAGTAGGATATTTAGCGGCAGCTGGAATTTATGCTTTAGAAAATAATATTATGCGATTGACAGAAGACCATCGCAGAGCCAAAGAATTGGGGCTGCTACTGAGCAGGCTTCCTTGGGTAGAATCAGTTGAGCCTGTTGAGACGAATATCTTGATTTTTAAAGTGATTCCAAGTTTGAGCGATGCACTTTTAATTGAAAAATTACGTCAAAAAAACATAGCAATTAGTTCACTTGGAAAAGGAAAGCTCAGAATTGTGACGCATTTAGATTACCGAGAAGTAATGCATTCTTACGTAATAGAAACCTTGCAACGTTTGTTTGTAGCATAAAAAAAAGGATTTATAAAACTATAAATCCTTTTTTTGTGTTCTTATTTGAATAAGTTGTCCATTCCTGGAATCATCGGCATATCCATTTTTGCAACTGCATCTAGCTCTGTTTGATTTACTTGATTGGCTCTTGCGATAGCTTTATTGAGTACCAAAATCAAATAGTCTTCCAGTTGTTCTTTGTCTTCTAGTAATTCATCAGCTATTGTGATTGATTTTACAGCTGTATTCGCTGTAACCGTAATTTTCAATAAACCATCTGAGCTCTGTTCATCAATCAAAACGGTGTCCAATCTTTTTTTTGTGTCCTCTATTTTTTGTTGGGTTTCTTTTAACTTACCCATCATTCCCATTAAATCCATTTTTGATTTTTTTTAAATTGTTGAGGCAAATTTACTATATTGCTGACTGATAATCAATAAAAAAATAATGAAAAAATCGATACGATTGGGTTTGCTTTGTGTTATTTTTGCATTAACAATTTCAATGGCAAACGCACAAAAAATGGCTAAAAATATACAAGCACCTATAGCTAAAATTATTCCTAAAACACTAGTAAAACATAATCATACCCGTATTGATAATTACTTTTGGTTAAACGAAAGAGAAAATCCTGAAGTAATAACTTATTTGAATCAGGAGAATGAGTATTACAATGCTAAAACAGCAGATGCGAAGGAATTTCAAAAAGAGCTTTTTGAAGAAATGAAAGCTCGAATCAAAGAAGATGACCAGTCGGTTCCTTATTTTTACAACGGATATTTTTATATAACACGTTACGAAAAAGGGCAAGATTATCCTATTTATGCTAGAAAAAAAGGGAGTTTAACTGCTGCTGAAGAAATTCTTTTTAACTGTAATGAATTAGCCAAAGGACAATCCTATTTTCAGTTAGGAGGGATGAGTATCAGTCCTGATAATAAATATGCATCCTTTGGAGTAGATACTAAAGGAAGAAGAATTTATACCATTCAAGTTAAGAATTTAGAGACAGGGGAAATTCTTTCAGATAAAATAGAAAACGTTACTGGAGGGTCTGTTTGGGCCAATGATAATGCGACTATTTTTTATACCCAACAAGACAAAGTTACCTTAAGAGCAGATAAGGTTTTTAGACATAAATTAGGGACTGATGCTAAAAATGATGTCTTGATTTTTGATGAAAAAGACGATACTTTCAATGTTTATGTGAGTAAAGAAAAATCAAGAAAATATATTGTAATTGGTTCAGGAAGTACGCTAACGAGTGAGTACAGGATTTTGAATGCAGACCAACCTGAAGGAGAATTCAAAGTATTCCAACCAAGAGTTCGTGGTTTGGAGTATAGCATTTCTCATTATGGAGATTCTTTCTATGTTTTGACCAATAAGGACAAGGCAACCAATTTTAAATTGATGAAAACGCCTGAAAACGCTACTTCAAAAGAAAATTGGAAAGATTTAATTCCGCATCGTAAGGATGTTTTATTAGAAGGTATCGAAATATTTAAAAACTACTTAGTTGTTGAAGAACGTTCTAATGGTTTAAATCATATTCGTATCATGCCTTGGAACGGAAAAGGAGATTATTATTTGCCTTTTGACAACGAAACCTACAGTGCTTATACCACCACAAATGTTGATTTTGATACTGATATTCTTAGATATGGTTACCAATCAATGGCAACGCCTTCTTCGGTTATCGATTTTAATATGGCAACCAAAACCAAAGAAGTATTAAAAGAACAACAGGTATTGGGCGGCAAGTTTGACAAAAATAACTACATAGAAGAACGTGTTTGGGCAACTGCAGCAGATGGTACTAAAGTTCCAATTTCGATGGTATACCATAAATCAATAAAAAAGGATGGTAAAAATCCTTTGTTATTATATGCTTATGGTTCTTATGGAAATACGATGGAACCTTATTTTTCTTCTACAAGATTATCCTTACTTGATAGAGGATTTGTATATGCTATAGCTCATATACGTGGAGGTGAGGATTTAGGAAGAAAATGGTATGAAGACGGGAAACTATTAAAAAAGAAAAACACCTTTACTGATTTTATTGATTGTTCAAAATTTGTTATCCAACAAAAATATACCTCTCCAGAGCATTTGTATGCTGAAGGAGGTTCCGCTGGTGGATTATTAATGGGGGCAGTAGTAAATATGGCTCCAGAATTGTACAATGGAGTAATCGCTCAAGTTCCTTTTGTTGATGTTGTAACAACTATGTTAGACGATAGTATTCCGCTTACAACGGGAGAATACGACGAATGGGGAAATCCAAACGACAAAAAGTACTATGATTATATGTTGTCTTATTCTCCTTATGATAATGTGAGAAAGCAAAAGTATCCTAATATGTTTGTTTCAACGGGCTTGCATGATTCGCAAGTACAATACTGGGAACCAGCAAAATGGGTGGCTAAATTAAGAACAATGAAAAATGACGATACAGTTTTGTACTTAGTGACTAATATGGATGCTGGTCATGGAGGAGCTTCAGGTCGATTTGAATCTTTAAAAGAATTAGCCAGAGAGTTTAGTTTTTTGTTAGATTTGGAGAAAATTAAAAAGTAATTGGATTTTTTTTGTTAGTTTTGCAACATATCTAAGGGGTTGCTAACAGCTTAGATTAACTATTTTTTTATGAAAGAAGAAATAAATGCTTACAATAATGTTTTAGAGTTAATAGGTAATACTCCACTTATTAAGCTAAATACAGTTACTCAGGAATTAGAAGGTAATTTCTATGCAAAAGTAGAAGCTTTTAATCCAGGACACTCATCAAAAGACAGAATTGCATTATACATAATCGAAGAAGCTGAACGAAAAGGCATTCTATCACCAGGAGATACAATTATTGAAACTACTTCAGGAAATACCGGATTTAGTTTAGCCATGGTTAGTATTATCAAAGGCTACAGTTGTATTCTTGCGGTGAGCTCCAAATCGTCAAAAGATAAAATTGATATGCTGAGAAGCTTAGGCGCAAAGGTATATGTTTGTCCAGCACACGTTTCAGCAGACGATGAACGCTCTTATTATAATGTTGCTAAAAGGCTTCATGAAGAAACAAAAGGGTCGGTTTATATTAATCAATACTTCAATCAATTAAATATAGACGCGCATTATTTGTCTACAGGACCAGAAATTTGGAAACAAACCAAAGGTAAAATTACCCACTTAGTTGCGTGTAGCGGTACAGGAGGAACAATTTCTGGAACAGCAAAATATTTAAAAGAGCAAAATCCAGAAATTAAAATTTTAGGAGTGGATGCTTTTGGTTCTGTACTAAAGAAATACCACGAAACTAAAGAATTTGATAGCAGTGAGATTTATCCCTACCGTATTGAAGGATTGGGTAAAAATCTAATTCCAACCGCTACAGATTTTGATGTTATTGATAAATTCATGAAAGTAACAGATGAGGAAAGTGCTCATTCAACTAGAGAATTGGCTAGAAAAGAAGGTCTTTTTGTAGGGTATACTTCTGGAGCTGTTATGCAAGCTATAAAGCAATATGCAGAAGAAGGTGAGTTTGATAAGGATAGTAATGTTATTGCTATTTTTCCAGACCACGGATCTAGATACATGAGTAAAGTGTTTAGTGATGATTGGATGAACGATCAGGGCTTTTTTGATAGTGTCAACGAAGAAGAAGAGCAAAAAATAGAGTTTGTTAAATAATTTTAATAATCTTACCGCAAAAAAAAACTCCATTTATTAAAATGGAGTTTTTTTTTGAATCTATAGGAAGCTATTCTTCCATAGTATGGTAAACGTTCATCACGTCATCATCTTCTTCTAGTTTTTCAATCAATTTTTCTACATCAGCCATTTCAGCTTCAGTAAGTTTTTTGGTGATTTGAGGGATTCTCTCAAAACCAGATGATAAAATATCTAAGTTTCTGTTTTCTAATTCTTTCTGAATAGTTCCAAAGCTACCAAAAGGAGCGTAAATCAATATTCCGTCTTCGTCTTCAAAAACTTCTTCTGCACCAAAATCAATTAATTCTAATTCTAATTCTTCGGCATCAATTCCTTCTTTTGGAATTCTAAAGTTGCAAGTGTGGTCAAACATGAATTCAACCGAACCTTGTGTACCAAGTGCACCATTGCATTTGTTGAAGTAGCTTCTAACGTTAGCAACAGTTCTGTTATTATTGTCAGTAGCCGTTTCTATTAGAAGAGCAATGCCGTGAGGTGCATAACCTTCAAAAAGCACTTCTTTATAGTTAGCAGTGTCTTTATCAGTTGCTTTTTTTATCGCACGTTCTACATTGTCTTTGGGCATATTAGCTGCCTTAGCATTTTGTATTACGGCTCTTAATCTCGAATTGGCATCAGGGTTTGGACCACCTTCTTTTACTGCCATTACGATATCTTTACCAATTCTAGTAAAGGCTTTGGCCATTGCAGACCAACGTTTCATTTTTCTACCTTTTCGGAATTCAAAAGCTCTTCCCATTTCTATAAATATTTTGAACTGCAAAAATACAGTTATTCCTTATTTTACCAAATTGATTTCAATTCTTTTGTTGTAATTTTAGTCGGCACCATATTATTTTAGCACAAAATAATCATTGATGATTTGTATGGCTTCGTTTAAGTAGTGATTGTTTTTCAAAGCCAAGATTTGTGTCTCTTTGAACGCTCTTTCAGAAGGATATACTTTTAATAGCGATTCGTTAAACGAAGAGTTTTTTACATTCAAACTAATACTTTCATCTTTGAAAGAATTGATGCTTTCCCATAATGTAGTGACCAATTTTTGTTCCTCAAAGACAGTTTCAATTTGCATTGGAATTATAGTTTTCGGATTTTTAATCAATTCATCTATTCTTTTATTCATACTAACGACATTGTTAAAATAGGAACTTGCCGTTACTCGTTTTTGACTGTTTTTTGTCAAATGATGAATCAATTTATTCTTTACATAGGGAGTAAATGGAATTGAGGTTGGTAAAACATCATTTTTAAATGCTGTGGGATAATCTCTTTCTTTTTGAATTATGGATTCATAAAGTACGGGTACTTGAACATCAGGAAGTACACCAATACTTTGATGACTTTTGCCAGTAATGCGGTAAAATTTGTTAATCGTTACTTTTACAAAATTCTCTTCATTGCTATCTGTTGGGAGTATGGTTTGCATTGTTGCTTTTCCTAAGGTACTGCTTCCAATAACCATAGCTCTGTTGTAATCTTGCAGTATAGTGGCAAAAAATTCACTGGCTGAGGCTGTATTACCATTGACTAAAATAATCACGGGACCCTTGTATAAGTAGCCTCGATAAGGGTCTTGAATGATTTGTTGTTTTTGACTTTTGTCTACTACTATAGAAATAGGACCGTGGTGAACAAATAAACCAGCTAATTTGATGGCTTCTTCCATAGAGCCTCCGCCGTTATCCATCAAATCAATGACCAATCCATCTATGTCATCGTTTTGTAGTTTTACAATTTCGGTACCTACGTCTTCAGCACAACCACTTTTGTCATTACTTTCAAAATTGGAGTAGAAACTTGGAATTTTGATATAGCCAATTTTATTTTTGTCTTCAACAAGGTAACTATAGACACTATTCTGTTCGTCTTTTAAAACTTCTTTTTCAAGGGTGACACTAAAGTTTTTTTCACCCTTTCTTTTGATGGTGAGGGTGATGATTTTGTTAGCATCAGACACAATTAAATCTCCTATTTCTTCTAAAGAGGCACAAGTGACTTTTAGCGTTTCCTGTTCATTGGCAATGGAAATGATTTGGTCGCCTTTTTTTAGTTTTCCATTTTTAAAAGCTGGCCCATTGGGGTCTATATCATCAATTATGATTTGATTTTTTTCATTCAAAGACACTAAAAAACCCAAAGAAAGCTTTTCTTTTGATAAAGAAGAAACGAAATTCGATTTGCTATTGACACTAAAATAATTGGTATGTGGGTCAAAATACGTGCAAAAGAAACCATATACTTTTTCAGAAATAGTGCTTTTTTTCTTTAGTTGCGCGCTAATCTTACATAGTTCATTTTGAATAGCAATTTCTTTATAGTAATTGGTCAGTGATTTTAAATTTATTCGAATAGAATCAAGATTTTTACTGCTTGCAGCAACTTCATTCAGGACATCAAAGCGAATTTTTTTTCTCCAAATTTTTTCAAACTCCTTTTCAGTCATATAAACAGGAAAGGCTTTTTTGTACATCCTGATGGTGTCCGCAGTATTGAAATTTAGAGAATCTTTGTTGAGTTTTTCTAATAGCAATTTGTTGCGAAGAAGCGCTTTTTGATAAATGTCTTCAAAGGTAGCAATGAACTGACAATCCTCTTTTTGTACTAAATTATCAATTTGTAAACGGTAATTTTTTGATAAACTATCGTACTCCGACTTATAAAATAGATTTCTTCCGGAATCTAAATCGTTAATTAGATTGTCAAAAATAAAAACCGATAGACTGTCGTCTACCGGTTTTGGATGTACATGCTCTTGTTGAATTAAAGCATTTATTTTGGAAAGAATTTTACATGGTGAGGCGTTATTTTGAGCCATTAAGTGACCACCAACAAGTAAGGCTACCAGTAAAATTTTTTTCATAATTGTTTATTTTTTGTAGAAAGGAAGTTTTACAACTGTTGCAGGAACATCATTCTTTCTGATTCGGATATAAATAGTACTATCAACAGCGCTATTTGGAGTAGTTACATAGCCTAGACCAATACCTTTATTCATAGAAGGAGACATTGTTCCCGAGGTTACAACACCAATTACAGCACCAGACGCGTCAACAATTTCATAATCGTGTCTTGGAACAGCACGTTCTTGCATTTCAAAAGCAACTAGCTTCTTGGATACTCCTGTTTCTTTTTGTTTTTTTAAGTTTTCAGAATTGGTAAATTCTTTAGTGAATTTAGTAATCCATCCTAAACCAGCTTCAAGAGGAGAAGTAGTGTCGTTGATGTCATTCCCGTACAAGCAAAATCCCATTTCCAAACGCAAAGTGTCTCTTGCAGCCAAACCAATTGGTTGTATACCAAAAGCAGCTCCAGCTTCAAAGACTTTGTTCCAAATGGCTTCCACTTGTTCATTTTTGCAATAGATTTCAAATCCACCTGAACCAGTATATCCTGTTGCAGAAATGATTATATCTTGGAATCCAGCAAATTCAGCTACTTCAAAATGATAGTAAGCAATCGCAGACAAATCAATTGTAGCCAATGATTGCATGGCTTCAACCGCTTTTGGTCCTTGAATGGCTAATAATGAATAATCATCAGATAGATTTTCCATTGTTACGCCAAGGTCGTTATGAGAGGAAATCCAATCCCAATCTTTGTCGATGTTTGAAGCATTCACTACCAAAAGGTATTTTTCTTCTTCCATTTTGTAAATGATTAAATCATCTACGATTCCACCATCATTGTTAGGTAAACAAGAATATTGAGCTCTACCTATGGTTAAGGTAGCGGCATCATTTGAAGTTACTTTTTGAATCAAAGCCAAAGCATTAGGTCCTGAAAGCATAAATTCACCCATATGCGAAACATCAAATACACCTACACCGTTACGAACGGTTTCGTGTTCTACATTTACTCCTGCATAAAGAATTGGCATATTGTATCCTGCAAAAGGCAACATTTTTGCTCCTAAACCTTCGTGTATGTGCGTAAGCGCGGTATTTTTCATTGTGTTTTTTATATAAAATTTAGTGGGGCTAATTTATTGATTTTATTTCTCGTGGCAAAGAATTGCTACGGATATTCAATCAACGAATTTGGTCTAAGTTTTAAATTATTAGCAATAAAATTAAAAATCATTAAGATTTTGAAATAATCGTATGTAAAATCGAATCATATTGTGGTAATTTTCTATTTCAACATGTTCGTCAAAACCATGAATGTGCTCTAAATCTGCATTTTTAAAACGCATTGGAATAAAACGTAAAATATTGTTGCAAGTAAGATTAAAATGTCTTGAATCTGTCGAACCAATGACCAAAACAGGAGCTACTATGGTTTTAGGGAAAATTTCGTTACAACTTTTCTCCAATGCACGGTAACCAACAGATTTTTTTTTGGCAATGGGTGAAGCATTAACAGCTTCTCCTTTAAAGCTTACTTTTACTTTAGGATTGTTGATTACTTTTTTTAGATATGGCATGATATCTTTGATAGAATCACCTGGAATCAATCTAAAATTTATAGTTGCAGAAGCTTTGTGTGGAAGGACATTTTCGGACTCGCCAGAAGAAAACATAGTAGTTGCTGCAGTAGTCCTAATCAAAGCATTGGTCGAGTATTTTTTTGACAATTCTTTTTTTATCATCCCACTAAATAGCCAACTGTTTTTAAAAATTATTTTTTTTGAAAAATCCATTTCAGGGGCTATTTCATCAAACATTTTCTTGGCCAATCCATGATAATGCGCCCTAAAAGGCTTGTTCTCTATATTGGCTATTGCTTGACTTAATATTCCTATAGCAGTATGTTTTGAAGGCATGGATGAGTGACCGCTTTCTTGATTTACAGTAAGTTCAACTGTGGCATATCCTTTTTCGGCAATCCCAATAAACGCAATCGGTTTAGGTACTTCTGGAATGATGTCCATCCCAACTCCTGGTCCTTCGTCGAGTATTAATTCAAATTCAATTTTGTTTTTTATAAACCAATCGGCAATTTCTTTAGCGCCATTACCATAGGTTTCTTCATCATCTCCAAAAACAAAGTAGGTGGTTCTTTGGGGTTCAAAATTGTTTTTCAAAGCATATTCTGCTGCTTCCAATAATCCTATCAAAGATGATTTGTCGTCAAGAGTTCCTCTTCCATAAATGTTTCCGTCTTTGATTACTCCACCAAATGGTGGAAATTGCCATTTGTTTTTTTGATGTTTTGCAGGCACAACATCTTGGTGCGCCATAAACAAAGCTGGTTTTAATTCGGGATTCATACCCTCCCATTTTAATAGAATGGAGTGGGAGTTGAAGGGGATTTCGGTACAGGTTTCAAAAACCAATGGATAGGTTGCTTTGAGAAAAGCTTTGAATTTTTTGAACTCAGTGTTATAAAAGGTCAAGGAATCTCTTTTGGAGACGGTCTCAAACTGGATGGCATTAACTAGGTGTTGTGTGGCAGAATCACTAATGATAATATTCTCGTATTGTATGGTCTTTTTTTTCTTTTTCCGAAAAAATTGTGCTTGGGTATTTATGGCGAAAAGTAAAAAAAGAATTGAGCAATAAAATTTCATTTTTCCTGAATTTTTAACATAAAATAGTGGAAACTTCTATTGCTAAAATAAGTAAAAAATGTTAATTTGTTTTAATATCTTAATGATTTAACTTAAAAGCTATTATTTGTTTGCTTTGGAGGTATTGTACTCATAGCTCTTTCTGTAATAGCTGTAATCGTCAAACTAGGATTGACACCAATATTAGCAGAAATCATACTGCCATCACAAACGAGCATATTACTATAATTGAATACCTGATTGTTTTGATTAATCACACCATTTTCAGCATCCTTGCCCATACAAGCGCCTCCTAATATGTGTGCTGTGGTCGGAATTCCGAACAAGGCTTCGGTACTTATTACCATTGCTTTGCCGTTTACAATAGTTGCTACTTCTTTGGCTAAGGTTTGTGCAATAGGATTGAATGCAGTGGGTGGCTTGCCTTCATCTATAGTTGTTTTTAGCAAGCCGAATTTGGAACGTTGCATTTTTAAGGTAGAATCAATGCTTTCCATATAAAGCAATATTTGTGTTCGTTTGCTCCAGTCGGACACGAAGAACGTCTTTAGATAAGCTATTGGCTCAAGACAAATTGCTTTAACCATTTTAAAAATTCTACTAAGCAATGTAGTACCTTGAATCATAGGAGCCATTAGTAATCTCCAAAAGCCAGAGCCTTCAGAATACTTTACAGGTTCTATATGTCGGTTTTCGTCTAGGTGTACGATAGAGCCAATTGCAATTCCTTTAGAGAAATTTGTTGCTTTGTCAAAAGTAGTTACACCAATTAAACTTTCCGAATTGGTGCGAACACCTTTGCCTACTGTTTTTGATAAGTTGGGGAGGGAAGTGCTTTGTAGACGTAGTAATAAACCTAAAGTACCAAGAACTCCTCCTGCAAAAACCACACCTTTTGTTCTAATTTTTTTCTTCTTTGGGAACGCTGAAAGTGCATCTTTGCAAAGCACTTCATATCCGTCACTGCCATCAGCATTTAAAGGAATAACATCATAGACTAATGTTTTGGCTATTATATTGCAATCATAGTGTTGAGCAAGGTGCAAATAGTTCTTATCTAAGGTATTTTTGGCATTATGTCTACAGCCCAACATACATCCTCCACATTGAATGCATCCAGTTCTATCAGGTCCTTTTCCGTCAAAATAAGGGTCCGGTTGTGTAACATTGGGTTGACCAAAGTATACTGCAACATCTGTTTTTTCAAAAGCGGAAGGTTGGTTCAGTACGTTAGCCAATTCTTGCATGACAACTTCACTTTTGCTCGTATATGGATGTTTTTCTGCTCCTAACATTTTTTTTGCTAAAGTGTAAAAAGGAGCCAATTCTTGTTCCCAATCGCATAAAGTGTTCCAGCTACCCGATTTAAAAAATGGGCTTTTGGGCACAGGTAACGTGTTTGCATAAACCAAAGAACCACCACCAACTCCAACGCCACTCAGAACAGCAACATGTCTAAAAAAAGTTAATTTCAATAATCCCGACCAACGCAATTGGGGCAACCACAGCCATTTTTTGAGATTCCAATTGGTTTTAGGGAAATCTTCGGGCTTGTTGAACCATTTTCCTTTTTCGATTACGATAACTTTATACCCTTTTTCGGCTAGTCGCAAGGCTGAAACAGATCCGCCAAAACCACTACCAATAACTACATAATCACAATCCAATTTTTGTGACAGCGATTGCTCTTTCATAATTACTTTATTTGTTGATTAGCAAAATGTTGCAGTTGCTTGTGCATGACTAGAAACCATAGCGGTGGAATGAAGGAAAGTAACATCATTCCAGGATAACCCGTTGGCATCTGTGGACTTTGTTCGTGATGCCGTAATAGCGGATACTTTCGGCTTGCTATATAGTGATGGTCTGAATGTCTGGATAATTCTAATAATAAAATCCTGCCCAACGGATGATTAGAATTCCAGGAATGTACGGGAAGCGTTCGCTCATAGCGTTCTCCTTTACGTAAACGTCTAAGACCATAGTGCTCGATATAATTTACGGTTTCTAAAAGCAGTATACCAATAAAAGCACCTATTGTAAAAAAAACAGCAGTCTGAATACCATAAATGAAAACAATCAAAAGGATAAAAGTGAGTTGTATCAATTGAAATAAGAGCATTTCATTATGAAAACTCCAAAACGATTGCTGCTTGAGTTGCAATCTTTTCTTTTCTAACCCCCATGCAGATAGCCAACCTTTGTAAATGGACCTTAGGTAAAAAGCATAAACTGTTTCCCCATACCTACTAGAAGCAGGGTCCTCGTTTGTTGCTACATTTTTGTGATGGCCTCGATTGTGCTCAATAAAGAAGTGCATGTATAGCGTAGTAGCCAATAATAATTTACTCAATGTTTGTGCTGTTTTAGAACTTCGGTGTCCAAGTTCATGAGCGGCATTGATACCAAGAACACCACAGGAAATACCAAAGGCAGAAGTCAGGCCAAATTGAGTAAGTAAAGTGAGATTGGGAGTACTTACTTTTTCTAAGAAGTACATTAAAATGAAGTATTGTAACGGAACCAAACCCAAGAGAATCCAGTCATAGAATTTGTTTTTAGCAGCATTGATTTCTTGTTCTTCGTTGAGATTTTGGCTACTGGCTTTGGTAAATAATTCAAAAAAAGGAACAAGAACAAATACAAAAAACACCGCAAAAAAAGACCAATACGTTGTTGACGATAACGAAAGGAGTACTACAATAGGGGTAATGTATACAAATAAATAGGTCCAGTTGGTATTTTTCATAGTTCACAGGAAAGGATTGAATAGTATACAAACTTGGTGTAATTTTTAATGGTTTTTTAGACGTTACCGTTTAAAAGTTATGATTTTGGGTCCAATGCAAGCACCATCGCTCTAATTTCGTTGAGATAATTAATAAGCCAAGTAGCATTTAAATTCTTTTCAGTAATCTGAAGGTAAAAATTCTCTATGGTCAAATTCAGTATCATTTTGGCGAGTGCAGGGTTCGTTTTTAATCCAAGCGCTTCAGCCCAAATGTCTAAAAAAGCGGCTTCGACTGGACGATTCGCTTCAATAAAACAGTTTTGAAAACTAGGGACATCTCTATGAATTCGCAATTGACGATTGAATAAAATATCGGTTTTGACTTCGAGAAGTACTGCGATTAAATCAGGATTGATGCTTTTGCACTGCGCTATTTTTTGGGCTATAATTTTGGATTGAACCAAATGATATTGCAATAGTTCTTCTGTGAAAATGGTAACATCGGCAAAATGATGGTAGAATGAAGATTTGTTTTTGGCTACTTTTCTAGCCAATAATTCTATTTTTAAGCCATTAGGGCCCTCATGAGCAAATAAATCGTAACCTATTTTTATCCAAGGATCCTTGATTGTTTTTTTCATTGTGCAGCAGATAAAATACGATTGATGAAGTAATCATATTGCATTAAGTTGAACAGTAAATATATACCAAATAACTAGATTTTATCTCAGTTTTGAACAATCTATGAAATGATTTAATGCTTTCTTCTAATTCTTAAGATACCGCCGCTGGCTTCTTTGATAAATTGAATGTAAGTAAAAGCATGAGGGTCAATGATTTCTATTTCGTCTTTGATGCGAAGTAACTCTAGTCGGGTAACAATAGTGACAATTACATCACAATCTACTTTTACATCAAAACTCTCTGGTAAATAGCCTCTTTCTCCCTTTATGACAGTAATTCCTTTACCGAATTTCTTTACGATTAATTCTTTTATTTCTTGACTTTTTGAAGAAATTATATGCAGAGCCGTATATTGTTCTACGCCATGTGAAATATAATCCAATGCCTTGACTGCCGAAAAATAGGTCACAATTGAATACAAAGCTGTGGCGATTCCGAATGTCCAAGCGGCGGCCAAAAACAATAAAGTGTTCATTGCAAAAATAACTTCAGAAACATTTAAACCAATTTTGCGAGTGGTTAGTAAAGCCAATATTTCAATACCATCTGCAACAGAGCCACTACGAATGCACAACCCCATACCAACCCCAATTAAGCATCCGCCAAATAAAGCAATTAACAACGGATCTGAGGTGACGGCATCAAAATGAAAAAAAGTCATTCCAATTGCGATGAGCAAAAAAGTAATAAGGCTTTGTATCGCAAAAGTGATTCCCAATAGGCGATTTCCTAAAAAAAGAAAAGGAATATTGAGCAATAAAACCAATATTCCAAAGGGCCAATGTGTAATTTCATGAATCAAAATCGAAACGCCAATGACACCACCATCCAAAAATTTATTGGGAATCATAAAACCTTTGAGTGCCAAAATAATAAAAGCAACTCCAATTAAATTAAGGACAATATTTTTTGGATGAAAAATTTCTTTCCAATCAATTGTATTTGGATTATGATTCATAGGTTATTCATTTTTTATGGATAAATTTAATTATTTATATTTTAAACAACTCATTTTCAATTGTTTATTTTTATTTTTGATTGTTTTATGAGTCGTTGTTTACTCATTGCTAATGTTTTTTGGTAGTAAAGCAGCAAGCTATTTGTAAAAAATGTATCTTTGATTTTATTATTTACCTCAAAATCAACCATTTAATTTGTTTTCTTACTGCATTTTGGATTCTAATTATGTTTAATATAAAATTGAATTACCATGGGGCGAAGAGTTAAAATTGAGTTGAATGTAGAAGCTAGTCGGTTATTCCAAATGACCAATCCTTCTCAAGCGGATATTCACGAGCGTTGTTCTTTATCGGATGATAATGATGGATTTACTGCTAACGGAAAAATAGAAGATTTTCTATCAAATGTTTACCTGTCTCAGGAAGTTGAATGGGTAGGGATTACCGATGATAAATGGTATTCTATAGCCATTGATAGTATTGTTTACGATTTAGATCTAAACAATAATGACACCGAAATGTGCTTTGGTAATGACAAATCAGATGATTATGTTATCAAAGGCAAAGGAGGTATTTCGGGAAATGTTGTAGCCACTGTAAAGGACCGCGAAAGCTTAATTGGAAAACAAAATATCTACAAAATTCACTTTACCGTTCATTACAAAGAGGAATCAAAGTCATACTTAATTGATCCAAAAGTAGCCATCAATCCTTAATTCAATTATTTTATATTTTGTCAAAAAATCTACTAAAGGCAAGAGGTATTCTCATAGCTGTTCTTTTGATAGTTACTACTCTCACGGCTCAGGATCAAAAAACAGCCGATAGTTTAGCCACGATTTACAAAAAAGGAGGGGCTACCGCAGCAGTTCAATTAGAACTACTTCGCAATTTAGCTTTTAACGAACTTAATGATCTTTCATTATCCATCAAGTATTCCAATGAGTTAATTGCTTTGTCCAAAAAAGAGAAAGACAATTTGTATTTATTCAGAGGGTATTACCTAAGAGGGCATAAGCAAAAACTAAAAGGCGATTTACAAGAGGCATTAAGCGATTTTATGGTTTCGATTAAGATAGCGCAAGCCTCAGCCAATACTGTTGGAGAAGGGATTTCGTACATGGAGATGGCGAATGTCTTTTCGGTTATGAAAGAAACCAAGAAAGCCTATGCTTATTATAACAAGGCTATTGCAATTTTGCGAAAATCAAATGACAAATTAAAATTAGCCTCGGCTTTGTCAAATCTTGGGGATGAATACTTAAAAAACAACGTATTAGACAAGGCGTTGACTTGTTTTTATGAATCGGGAAAATTATTCGAAGAAGAAAAATACACTAGCGGTATTGCTTATACTTTGGGAAGTATGGGAGTGATTTACTTTCAACTTGGAAAAGATGAAATGGCTGTCAATAATTTAAAAAAGGCCATTCATTTATTGGAACCTATTGAAGATTATTATGGGATATCGGAGTATTTGATTCATTTATCTACTGTTTATCAAAAACAAAAAAAATGGGATTTAGCGCTTAAAGCCGCTTCCAAAAGTTTGCAATTAGCTCAAAAAAACGGATACAAAGATCAAATAAGTACTTCCAACTTGCAATTGTCTGACTTGTATGAGAAAATAAATAATTCTCCCAAAGCTTTAGAATTCTTTAAAGCTCATGTAGCTTACAGAGACAGTGTAACCAATGTTAAGACAGTACAGGAACTAGCCGATTTAAGAACCAATTTTGAAGTATCAAAAAAGCAAGCTCAAGTGAACCTGCTAGAGAAAGAAACCGAAATTCAACAACTGAAAGCCAAAAAGCAACAGAATATTATCTACGCTACTGTTGTTGCGATTGTTTTGATAATTATGCTTGTAATTGGTCTTTTTAGAAGATACCAATTCATTAAAAAGACAAAAGCAATTATTGAAAATGAAAAAAATCGATCCAATGCCTTGTTGTTAAATATTTTACCCGAAGAAACCGCTAGTGAATTAATGGCATCGGGAAAAGTATTGGCAAAAAAGTTTGAATCGGTTACGGTTTTATTTACAGATTTCGTCGGATTTACTGCTTATGCAGAAAAATTACCTCCTGAAAAGTTAGTAGAGCGGGTTGATTTTTATTTTTCAAAATTCGACGAAATCATAGAAAAATATGATTTAGAAAAAATAAAAACCGTTGGAGATGCTTACATGTGCGCTGGCGGTTTGCCATTTGAAACACAGGATCATGCTTACAAAATGATTCTTGCTGCACAAGAGATTATCAAATTTGTTTCGGCAATTGCTAAAGAAACACAAGATCAAAATCATTTCCAAATCAGAATTGGCATCAACACGGGACCTGTTGTGGCTGGGGTAGTAGGAACCAAAAAATTTGCTTATGACATTTGGGGCGACACGGTAAATACAGCGTCACGGATGGAATCCAATTCTGAACCTGGAAAAATCAATATATCTCAAAATACTTTTGACTTAGTAAAAGAACAATTTCAGTTTGAATACAGAGGAGCAATCGAAGTTAAGAATCGAGGAAAAATGAACATGTATTTTGTACAGTAAATCCTTTTTACGCTAATTGAGAACCCCAAATAAATTGTTCTAAAAAGTTAGTTTTTTTTCCAAAACCATAAAGTCCAATGGTTCCGAAGTAAGGGCTTTATCTCCTTCACCAAAAGGAAAAGGTTCTCGCAACCCTGTATCTTCATAACCGTTTCGAACATACCAGGCCAACAATTCTTTTCGGATGCCAATTACAGTCATTTGAATTCTTGAAAGTTCAAGTTGCTGTGCGAGTTGTTCAGCAGCTTGTAGCAATTGTTTGCCAATGCCACTATTTTGCAATTCTGGTGAAACGGTAAGCATTCCCAAATACAACATTTCTTTTTTTGCAATTAGTAAGACACTTCCAATGATTTTTTCATCACGGGTAAATTTCAATAAATAATGATTGGGAGAAGTAATAATGCTAATTAATTCTTCTTCTGATGTCCGTGTACCTTCAAGCAAATCAGCCTCAGTTGTCCATCCTTTTTTGGAACTTTCTCCACGGTAGGCCGAGTTTATTAGTGCCGATAATTCAGCAGCATCTGCTATAGTAGCTTGAGTAATCATGAGTTGGAATTAATATTTGAATTATTATTCTTTGGGTAAAGGAGCGCCAACAGCAATATCACAGCGGTGTTTTGGTTGACCATGTGGTGGATTCATACCTTCTGGAGTTGGAGCAGCCTCTGGTGTAGTCGCTAAAAGCGGTGGTACATTGCTGCCATTAGCTACAGCAGGAGTGGTTACAACGGTGGTCTTGGGAGCGGCAGCAGTTTTGGCTACTGGAGAGTTCAATGGCGCACCTACGGGAATATCGCATCTATGTTTTGGTTGTCCGTGAGGAGGATTCATACCAGGAGGAGTAACTATTTTGGTCGTTGTAGCAACCGCATTTGGATTCTTCACCATAGTGTATTTGTACTGATACATGACACTTTCCTTTTTTTCTTCTTTTCCAACATAAGCAGTGTTGCTTGAAGTAGCTGGTGGAGTAGCAGTCGCAGGAGCGGCAGCCATTTGTGTAAAAGGAACTACATTGGTTCTTTCGTTGGTAGCAGAAGTTTCTTCTTCTTTTTTACATGAAAAAAGAACCAAAGAAGACAAAAGTAATAGAGAAAAAGACGCTTTCATTATAGTATCGTTTTAGAAAGTTCAAATATAGGTTTTTTAGGAATTCACTGTTACCTCAGGCTTAAATTTAAAAGACAGCAAAGAAAGGATTTTTAGCAAGTATGCAATAGTTCTCCAAACAATGTTTATTTTTGAGAAATCACATTACATATCTAGTATGAACAAACAGCTTCTTTTAGGAATTCTTTCCTTAGTTTTTGGTACTTCTGTATCGGCACAAAAAGGGAATACAGCAGTCTCAACCGATTTAAACGCTCATTTTAAAGCAGCCAAGTGGCGTTCCATTGGTCCTTTTCGTGGTGGCCGATCAGTAACAGCTACTGGAGTTACATCAGATCCATCGACCTATTATATGGGTACCACAGGAGGTGGTTTATGGAAAACACAAGACATGGGAGTAAGTTGGTTTCCTATTTCGGATGGCTTTTTTAAAACGACTTCGGTAGGGGCCATTAGTGTGGCAGAAAGTGATCCTAATGTGATTTATGTTGGGATGGGCGAACACGCCGTAAGGGGAGTGATGACGCATCATGGTGATGGAATGTACAAAAGTACTGATGTCGGGAAAACATGGAAGAAAATTGGACTAGAGGCTACGCAGCATATTTCTCGAATTTGTATTGATCCTAAAAATCCAGATATTGTTTATGTAGCGGCTCAAGGGGCGCTTTACGGAAAATCTTCTGAGAGAGGAGTTTATAAAACAACAGATGGCGGAAACACTTGGCAAAAAGTATTGTTTAAAAACGATCAAACGGGTGCTGTTGAACTTTCTATGGATGCTACTAATTCAAGGATTTTGTATGCAGCTCTTTGGGAACATGGACGTAAGCCTTGGCAAGTGATAAGTGGTGGAGCAGGTAGTGGTCTCTATAAATCAGTCGATAGTGGACTTACTTGGACTCCTTTAAAAGAAGGACTTCCAGCGGCAATGGGAAAAATGGCAATAGCTGTAGCTCCTTCCAATCCCGAAAAAGTGTACGCGCTAATTGAAAGCGATTGGGAAAAAGAAGCTGGTGGATTGTACGTCTCTAATGATGCTGGGAAATCTTGGTCTCAGGTGACTACAGATCATCGATTGATCCAAAGGGCTTGGTATTATATCGAGTTGTTTATCGATCCGAATAACGAAAATACAATCTACGTAATGAGTGCTCCAGCGATGCGCTCTACTGATGGTGGAAAAACTTGGGAGGATATTTCCAAAACCCATGGGGATTATCACAATTTATGGATCAATCCTAAAAACTCCAATAACATGATTATTGCCGACGATGGCGGAGCTGCCATTAGTTTCAACAAAGGCAAGTCCTGGAGTAGTCAAAACATCTATCCCACAGGTCAGTTTTACCGAATAGCGGTAGACAACCAGTTTCCATACAATATTTATGGAGGGCAACAAGACAATACCTCGGTAAAAATTGCCAGTCGAAACCTAAGTGGCTATGGCATATCCGAAAAAGAATGGACTGCTTCTGCTGGTGGTGAAAGTGCTTTCTTGGCTTTTGATCCTGCCAATCCAAGGTTTGTTTTGGGTGGAAGTTATCAAGGAACCATCGAAGTATTGGATACACAAACCAAAACCAGCACCAACGTTATGGCAGCGCCAATTTTGTATTTAGGACGCGATGCCAAAGACATGAAATACCGCTTCAATTGGAATGCGCCTATAATTAGAAGCATGCATGAACCCAATACTTTTTATCACGGATCCCAATTGCTTTTAAAAACGGAAGATTTAGGACAAAGTTGGACAGAAGCTTCTCCTGATTTGACCCGAAACGAGAAAAGCAAACAAGGAAAACCAGGAGTCCCTTTTACTAATGAAGCCGTTGGAGCTGAAAACTACGGAACACTAAGTTATATTCAAGAATCCCCACTAGAAAAAGGGGTGATATATACAGGTAGTGATGATGGTTTGGTATATATTACTAAAGATGGAGGTAAAACTTGGCAAAATATAACTCCAGCTAATTTGGCAGAATGCCTAATCAACGCCATTGAAGTGTCTCCTTTTGATAAAGCCACTGCTTATGTGGCTACAACGCGATACAAATTCAATGATCATGCACCAGGATTGTACAAAACCACAGATTATGGTAAAACGTGGAAAAAAATCAATGAGGGAATTCCAGCAAATGCTTTTACCCGTGTCGTTCGCGAAGATGATACCGTAAAAGACTTATTGTATGCTGGGACCGAATTAGGCTTGTTTGTTTCGTTGGATGGCGGATTGCATTGGCAGTCTTTTCAAGGAAATTTGCCGTTAACACCTATTACTGATTTAAAAGTGCATCAAAACAATTTGATTGCTTCAACTTCTGGAAGAGGGTTTTGGATTTTGGACGATTTGAACCTAATCCGTGAATTTGCAAAAGATAATACATCAGGGAATACCCAAAATGACACTTTCAAAATTTTCACTCCTAATCCAACCTATTTAACCAATAGCGGAAGCGAATTGGATCAAACCGATGCTGAGTTTACAGGTATGGGAACTACTCGAGGCGTAAATCCAGCTTCTGGAGTGGTGCTGTATTATCAATTACCTGAGTTGAAAGAAACCGAAACGGTACAGCTTCAAATAAAAGATAAAACGGGTAATGTGATTCGAACCTTCAGCTCAAAAGCGGATGCTGAATTCAAATCCTATGATGGTGGTCCAAAAGCGGATGCTGTACTGTCTAAAAATAAAGGCCTCAACCGATTCGTTTGGGACTTGCGATATACAGCATTACTAGGAAATCCAAATGTATATATTGAAGGTAGTTATGAGGGGCATAAAGTTGGTCCTGGTGAGTATACCATTACTATCAAAACACCAACGCAAGAATTGAATACTCAAGCAAAAGTCTTGGCCAATCCTTTGTTTGATGCTACAGACAAAGCCTACCAAGAATACCACGCGATTAAATTCGAGATGGAACAAGAGTTCAATGAGATGCAAACGTTAATCAATACGTTGTATGCGAAACAACAGCAATTAGCCACATTAACTGCGCAATTGGCCGCGCATCCCGAACAAGCTGCAACACTAGCAGAAGGAAAAAAAGTGCTTCAGAAAATGAAAACTTGGGATGAATTGATGGTGCAAAGAAAATCAAAGGCTTATGATGATGTAGAAAACTTTCCCAATAAGTTCAATGCCGATTTCTTATACCTAATCAATCAATCCGAAAGCGTTGTTCCTAAGGTGACACAACCCGTAAAAGACTTGTGGAAGGAATACCAAACCAAATGGCAACAATTAAAAACCGAAGGCAATCAAATCCTCAATCAAGAATTACCTGCTTTCAACAAAAAATTATGGGAAGCTGGAGTAGGAGGAATTTGGACGAAATAAGATAAATGACTTTAAGCTTAAGGCAGTGAATGGATTCCGTTCACTGCCTTTTTTATGATTTTACTTCCTTTTTTAGCAATGCAATTTGCCCTAAATGATAATGACAATGCTCTATTACACCGATTAAGTTTCTGTAGTAGTTTCCATATTTTGCTTCTACAAAATCCTCAAAAAGACAACTATCAGGCAATTGTTCTATCAATGTCGCAAAAAGCTGTACTTCTTCCCACGATTTATTTTTCAATTGTTCCCAATCGGCTTCGCAAGTAATTTTCGGGCTGTCAAAGCTAAATTTGTCTTTAATATCGAGACTTCCACCTTGCAAAACCGGAATCAATCCAGCTATGTAATAATTGCAGTGAAACAGTAAGGTGGCGATGCTATTCCCTTCTTTCAGGGCAAAATTGGCTTCTTGCCAACTCACGTCAGCCAATTGGTCTTTAAAATTTGAGGTGGCCCAATTCCCACCAAAATACACTTGCTGCAAGTGTAATGCGATTTGCGCGGTGATACTTTTACTCATTTCTTTTGATAAAGATAAATTACAGTTGGTTTCTTCAATGCATAAAATTAACATTTATTCTCTTTGTTAGGAGCAGACAATCGTGCTATTATTCACGTTTTGTCCTGCTCTCCATTATATCTCTTGTAGCTTAAAGAAATGCTACAAGAGGATGCCATTGCGATCAGGGCTATACTACAAGTCATTATTTTCAAATCACATTTCTTAAAAGAATATAAAATATTTCGATTTCTTTAACACAATTGCTTTAAGAACATAGCATTTAGTTAATAATGTTAAATCAAAAACATATTACAATTAGGTTTTGTAAATTGCAAATAATTTAAAATCAGAGTATTAAGTTTTTTAGTTGTAAAACTGAAAAACAAAATAAAACCTACCACTATTTAAATTTAAAAAATTATGAAATCAAGACTATCCATTGTAGCAATAGTAGCTGTCCTTTTTTTTGTTTCATGTTCCTCTAGTGATGATGATAATTCGAATGGTTCTTCCAACTCCATAATCGATGTTAATAATAGTACCACCGAGTTGAGCAAAAGAATAAGTCTTGAAAACTCAGGCGTTGTTAGTATAAATAAAGCAACTGCAGTTGGTAAAAAACTAAGTGAAAGTAATGATTTTCCTTTGGTTCAAATTGCTGAGGTTAATGCGCCAAAAGACGAATCAGGAAGACAATTACAAGCCAATCACGTAGCTGTAAATGATAAGTTTGCTTATGTAGCGTATACTTCTCAAGGAGAAGTATATTCTGGAGCGGTAGACGTTATAGATGTTTCTGATCCTTATAAACCTAAAATTATTACCTCAGCTTTAATCAAAAATACCGATATCACTTCGCTTACTTATGCCAACGGGAAATTGTATTTAGCTGGAGCGACAGATGTTGATAAAAATCCTAACCTTACAAGTCCGTCAATTGTTATTGTAATGCAACTCAACAATGGATTGCTTACAGAAAATTACACTATAGTACCTCTTGAAGGTCAAGTAACAACAGATATAGTGGCGAATAGTAATGCGTTTTTCTCTGTTACTGGCGATAACGGTAAAGTTTTTAAAAATACGATTGGATCCAATCAGCTAGTAGCGAGTGTGGCGCAACAAGATTTACGTTCAGTATTACTAGATCAAAATGAGTTGTTTGTTTTAAGTGGCACCAAAGGGATAAGCGTTTACAAAGAATCCGATGCTAGTTTACTGCGCTCTTTTACCACCACAGTAGATGTTCCAGAAGCTAAGCGTACTATGGATATTTATGAACAAAAAATAATTGTAGCCGAGGGATTTAGTGGGGTTGGAGTGTATAACAAAACTACTGGTCAAAAGTTGCAAACGCTTCCAATTGTATCGGGTATTGGAGGAGTATTCGACCCAAATGATGTGGTAACCAATGCCGTTTCTGTTAATGATGAAAAAACGTTTGTGGCCAATGGAGCCGCTGGAATTTCAGTTTACAAAATAGACGATAAATTGGATTGGTTAGGTAAAATGGATATTGTTGGTTCTTCTAATTATGTAAAAACAAAAGGAGACTATATTTATGTAGCTAGCGGAAAAGGAGGATTGAAAATTATAAAAATGGAAGGGAAATCCAAGCCAATTGCTTGCGCCGGATATCCAACATACACTGGGAATTCCAATTTGATATTGAATTCTAATGAAAAAGCTTCTTATTCAGGAAGTACTGCTTTAGCATCAATCATTGTCAATTCTAAGGCAACTTTGATTCATTGTGGTGCACTTTCAGTTCAAAATGATTTAACCCTCAATAGTAACGGTACTTTCGAAATGAGTGGTACATTAAGCCAAGGGCGTTATGGACAAAATACCCGATTAACAATTAACAGTAATGCCGAAATGAAAGTATCTGGAGCTGTAGTGATTTATGGAGATTTGGTTTTAAACAGTAATTCCAATTTGACTTTCGTTGGTTCAGGCTCTTCCATTACCATTTATGGAAAAGTGACCAAAGGAAGTAATGTGAAAATTACAGGTAACTTCACAGACACGGAAAATAAATTATAAAATTAGTTGTTAGTGCGAAACGCTCAGTCTTGTCGAAAAAACGAGACTGAGCGTTTTTTTATTTTATTTGGCAACACAAATGTGTTAATCTGTGGAATCTGTGTTGATTCATTTCATTCTTTTTTCTACTATTAGGGATGACAAATCTGTGTAATCCCTAAATACTTGTTGTTTTTTTATAGGAGTTACTATTCATAGCAATAAATTCTTTGGGCTTTCGTATCTTTAAGACAAATCCAAGCCCAATGAAAGCACCTATTTACGTTAACCTTTCCGAAGCTCGAAAAAGATACCACGTCATTCCGTCGGATACTCACAAAGGCATTCAGGGACACGCGTTGCTTATTGGCGGAAGTTATGGTAAAATAGGCGCTATTACTTTAGCTTCTCGAGCGGCTTTGAAAACGGGATGTGGCTTAGTGACTGCTTTAGTACCAAAATGTGGCTATGAAATCCTGCAAATCGCAAATCCCGAGGTGATGGTGCTCACAGATGCAAACGAAAAGTACCTTTCAGAAATAGCATTCAGTTTAGTACCTAACGCTATCGGAATTGGTCCGGGTTTAGGGCAAGAAGCAGCGACTCAAATAGCATTTCATAAATTCCTTTCCACTACTACAAAACCGCTAGTTGTTGATGCCGATGCGCTCAATATTTTGGCACAACATCCAACTTGGTTAACGCTTCTTCCACCCGAATCGATACTGACGCCTCATCCCAAAGAACTCGAACGCTTGATAGGAAAGTGGCAGAATCAAGAGGAGAAACTAACCAAAACCATTGCTTTTGCGCAGCATTATCAAATAATAGTGATATTAAAAGGCGCACCCACCCAAATCGTATTTGGAAAAGACTTTTATGAAAACACTACTGGCAATCCAGCTTTGGCTACTGCAGGAAGTGGCGATGTCCTAACTGGAATAATCACGAGTTTACTAGCCCAATCGTATGCTCCAATTGATGCGGCAATTTTAGGTGTTTATTTGCACGGCTTAACAGCTGATATCGCTTTACCCAAAACAGGTTATCAATCTTTTATTGCTTCGACCATTATCAAATATCTTGGGAAAGCTTTTTTAGCTTTAGAGAAAGGGGAGTAGACCTAAAACAGCACATCAAATATCTCTTTAGCAATAGGTTTGCGGTTGAATTGTAGTTGAGAAGTTTTTCATTCGAAATGTTTCTTTAGTTACACTAAGATTATTTCATAACTTCTTTTATGGCTCAATTGGTTTGTCGAGTTAGTAGCTACTTTTTATTATTCTGTTAGTTGTAACTTCATCATTATATCCGTCTGTTCATCGTCTCCCAATTTGAAGATGTGTTTGTCGAATTCAACAAAACCATTTTTCTTATAGAAACGTATCGCTCTTGGATTTTCTTCCCAAACTCCTAACCAAATGTATTCCGAACCTTTCTCTTTCGCAATTTCAATTGCTTTATCGTAAAGTAGTTGTCCAACGCTTTTGCCGTGAAATGCTTTTGAAACATATATTCGTTCAATTTCAAGTGCTTTGTTGTCTTTCAATTCGGTTTGTGATGCTCCAAAATTTACCTTTAAGTAACCAATAACTTCCTCTTTCAATAGTGCAAAATAAAATTCAGAGTCAGTAGCAATCAATTCTGCTGTTAGTTTTTCTTTCGAGAAACCTTCTTCTAGATAGCTTTTCATATTCTCTTCAGAATTTGATTCTGAAAACGTTTCTTCAAAAGTTGCTCGTCCAATCTTTTGCAACTTTTCCAAGTCGTCTAAAGTTATTCTTTTCGTGATTATATTTTCCATTGTAGTTATTTTTTAGGAAGTAGCCTTGCAAGTAGCAGTTTGGGACTAAATTAAAATCATTTATCAGTTAGAATGAAAGCCAGCTCGTTTATTCGTTTTATTATCAATCAACGATTATGAATTCAACAGAGACTAATTTTACTGATTTTGTCTTTCCTACTGCTAGATTAAAAGGTTCTTCTACATTATAAACTTCTGTAAAGCTTGATTTTGCTCCAATTTCAATATAGGGCGGAATTTTTTTGATAGGAGTTAGTATCAATCCGTCGTAATTTGAAGTTATTTTAGAAAATCCTTTTATGGCAACATTGTTTGGGTTAGTATATTTTATTTCATAGTGTAAACGGGATGAATTATTACCTGTGTCAGGGGTAAATTCAAATAATAAAACTTCATAAGTAATACTTTTCAATGGTTCTTTTTCAGGTGTTGCATCATTTTCGTTAGTACATCCAAAGAGTAGAAGAAACATAGGAAGTAAAGTAAGTACTTTTATTTTCATAGCATTAAATTTTATATTGATTGTATTTAATTAGATTTTTATAGAGCAAAAATAGTATAATATCAGTAGCGATTCGTGAGCATTATTGTTTAGCTTACTCAAATATTCGATGTTTAAATAGTTCTTTCATTTTTTCAAAATGCTGTTTTGGCTTTTTGCAAATATATATTTTCTGATACAATTCTTCTTCGTTGTCTGCGTAGGGATTATAAATAGTTTTCACAAGAGTTACTTCCGAAAAATAGGGATGAAAAAAATCGCCTATTTGATAACTTAAGGCAATGACAGTATTCGGCATTGCTCCGTTTGGTGCCCAACTGTAAAAACTTCCGTGATAAGAGAATGCTTTTGGCAAATGGTATGCTTTTCCGAGAAGATTTACAGCACCCGCTTGTCCATAATGTTTTCCCCAAATCAAGCAGTTTGGTTTTTCGTTTTTGGGTAAACGGTCATAAATTAGTTGCAATTCAGTCATCGTTGTTTCCCACTTTTCTTTTGAGTAATATTCATCATAGCGAACGGCATATTTTCCGCCTTCCACTTTTTGATGCTCGTATTTTTGTATGGAATTTAGCATTTCGTTGAAGGAATAAACAGGCATTCCAAATGGAATTAATAGAGCACCCAGAAATAATAGTATTGCAATTGGATACATAACCCAATTTCTTTTTTGAATTACGCTTTGTTCCCAAAATAGTGCACCAAAAGGCAAGATTGTTAAAACGATGGGGAAAAAGTAATAGGATTTTCCATTGCAAAATAACAAGAGCAAAAAGGAGAGAACTATAGAACCTACTACTGGTTTATAAAGTTCGGTTGTATAAAATTTGAACAGTTGAAGTAATGCTGGAGCAACCAAAATCAGCGAAATTGGATTGATGGCAAGGATTAAATTTTTTAAATTTTCTATTCTCGAAAGTTTATCCAATTGGGTTTCATACAATCGACTAAACATTTGCAATACTGGAAAGTTATTGGCGAATTGCCAATACAAATTGGGTAGCAGAAATAAAAAACAAATTGTAAGATAGATACCGATATTTTGTTTTAAAAGGGTTGTTCTTGTTCTTTTAAAGAAAAATAAGGATGACAATCCAAAAACAAAAAACAATACATCGTATTTAAAGAGAACCCCAACTACTGCAACAATTGATAAATAAGTCAAATACTTTTTATCAAGATATTTGGTATAACGCACTAATTGGTAAAAACCCAAAACCCAAAATAGTTGACCAAAAACAACAGGTTGAAAAAGTTGTTGAGAACGACCAAATCCTGGGGCAATAATAATACACAATAAAGCTAAAAATAAAGCTCTGTTCTTTCCGCCTAGTTCTATCGTGATTTTTGCCACATAGATGAGTATTAAAATGCTAGAAATATGGGAAAATAAATGATGAATGTAAACAGAATTGGAAGCGAAAAGATTTTGGATAAATGCTACAACTCCAATTAATGGCGGGAATTCCATAAAACCAAATGCCAAATGATTTCCCGTTTCGATATGTAACAATTCGTCGCCTTGAAAACCCGAATGATAATCAGCAATTAAATGAAGGAACAGTTTTATTATGCAAAAAATTAGGATGGTGAGCTTGTGCTGTTTTGTCATTAATTTTTCTTTTTACATCTTGTGAACAATTGTTTTAGAGCCAATTTTTATTTAATCAGCTGCAGTTTTTTAAAGGCTTCTTTAGTTGCATTTAAACGAATTACTGGAAATTCATCCATAGTTGTTGCTTCTTTTTCTACGTTTGTTGCAAAAAAATAAACAGCATTATTCGTTTCTAAATATCCAACAAGCCAACCATTATTGATTTCATTTCGCATTCCCCAACCTGATTTACCGCTTAAAACATAACTTTCAGTTTTCTCAAGCAGCATTATGTCTTTCATTATAGTTTCAGTTTTTTTTGAAATCGGTAATTTTGAGAAATACAGTCTTTCTAAAAAGTCAATTTGTTGCATTTGTGAAAATTTCGATTTTCCTTGTAACCAAAAATTATCTATGGTTAAAGTGTCGAAAACCATTCCGTTGTAATTCAATTTTTTCAAATAAGATTTCATTCTCTTTACACCAATTTTTCTAGCAATTTCTTGATAACAAGGAACGCAAGAAACTTGAAATGCTTTTTTGAACGTTAAATCTTCTTCCCATTTTTTAAATCTTCGTTGTTCACCGTTCCATTTAAATAGTACAGAATCATTTTTGATTACTCCAGTTTCTAAGGCAATAATTGAGTTTGGAATTTTGAATGTTGATGCTGGAATTACTCCAGTTTTTGCCCAAGAGAAATTATTAGAATAGAATACTTTGTTTTTTGCATCATAAATTAAAATTGAGCCTTTCACTTGTAAGCTATCTAAAATGTTTCCAAATTCAGCTGTTACTACTTTCTTTGGTTTTTCTATTTTAGTTTGGCAATTTCCTTTAAGTTGTACTAAAAGAATCAGATGTAAAAGTATAACTATTGTTCTCATTTTTAATTTTGTTTCTTTCAGGTTTCTGTTACTCGAAGATGAGGTACTAGGTTCAGTTACTAAATAGTTTTTCGACCTAAACCACGCTACTTAGAAGCCAAGGTAGCAAAAAAAGAATGGTTTTGGCGAGATTCTATTCCAAAAGTGGAGTACAGCTTGTTCATTTTTATGATACAAAGAAAAGTGGGCTTGTAGGCCCACTTTTTGGTTACTATTCTTCTAGTGTTTTTTTCAATCGTTGAAATTCTTCTGTATTGATTGCTCCAGAAGCCAATCTTTTTTTAAGTATTCCCAGAGGCGTATTTGACTTTGTTCTTTGTCCCGGAATAGCATAAGGCGTGGCAAATATCCAAAGGAGAAAAAGAAACCAAATCAGCCACCAAAAAAAGTGCATTCCCCAAAAATTATAGTTTTCGTAATACATAATTTAATTTTTTAAGTGAGATCGTAAAAACCAAGCCATTTTTTCGTGCGTTTCCATTAATCCCGTTATAAAATCGCTAGTACCCAAATCATGGAACTCATTCGCAAAAGATTTGATATGCGCTCTCAAAATGATGATGATACTTTCGTGATCGGTTAAAAGTTCTTTAATGAATCCTAGACTATCATTTTGTGATCTATCTTGTTCTGTAAGATGTGTTAATGAAAGATAGGACTTTAGAGTAGCTGGAGGATAGTGACCAATAGAACGAATACGTTCCGCCACACTATCAATTATTTCATCCAATTGACCAAACTGAGTTTCGAAAAATTTGTGTTTGTCATAAAAATCGATACCTTCTACATTCCAATGGGCGTTTTTAGTTTTGATGTAAAGTACCGTTTCGTCTGCTAAAATTTTAGACAATTCATTGACAACGGCTTGTCGATGCGATTCTGATATTCCTATGGCTGTTTTCATATTGTTACTTTTTGTTAAAGTGTTTTTTGATTAATCTTTTGTCTTTTGACTGTTTTTTTAAGACTAAAAAGGATCACTTAGCTCACTAATTCGGATGAGTTTTTTGTTGACAAATTCCTCTAAACCTAGTGCGGCCATTTCTCTTCCATAGCCTGAATTTTTGGTACCACCAAACGGAAGATCCGCTTGTGTCCAAGTTGGGTGATTGATAAACACCATTCCCGTATCTATTTGGTTGGCGACGCGTTTTCCTCTTTCTATATCTTGTGTAAATACGGAACCGCCTAAACCGTAGGGCGAATTATTAGCCAATGCAATAGCTTCTTCTTCATTTTTTACTTTGAAAAATAAGGCTACTGGACCAAAAAACTCTTCATAAAAAACAGGATTATTCTGCGTCACATCGGTAAGAATGGTTGCCTCCATAAAGGCGCCAATTCTAGCTACTCGTTTTCCTCCCAAAATAATTTTGGCACCTCCATCAACAGCTCTTTCGACTTGATTGGCTATTTTAGTAGCGGCTTCTTCCGTACAGAGTGGTCCCAACTGTGTTCTAGTGTCTACTGGATCGCCTACAACCAATTCGGCTAGTTTAGTTTTAAATTTTTCCAAGAAGACGTCTGCAATTTCGGCTACCACAATAAAACGTTTGGAAGCCACACAACACTGTCCGTTATTGTTGATGCGTCCCACGACAGCCCAATCTACCGCTTGGTCAATATCCGCATCTTCTAGTACAATAAAGGCATCGCTTCCGCCTAATTCTAATACATATTTTTTGATGTTTTTGCCAGCTACGGTTGCTATATTAGCCCAAGGTGATTCACTACCTGTAAGCGAAACTCCTCTAATTCTTTTGTCGGAAACCAAATCGATTATTTGTTCGTGCGACACCATCAAATTAGTGTAAAGTACTAGTGGAGCTCCAGCTTCTATAAAGATTCTTTCCAATGCTAGAGCGCATTGGGGCACATTCGAAGCGTGTTTGACGAGCACTGTGTTGCCAATCATAATATTGGGTGCCGCGAATCGTGCGACTTGATAAAAGGGGAAATTCCAAGGCTGTATGCCTAACAGTATCCCAATTGGACTAGACCTGATGAAGGCCTTTCCATGCACAGGATTCAAGATTTTGTCGGCCAAAAGAGTTTCTGAATTTTTGGCGTAATAGTCAAATATTTCGGCACTCAGTTTTATTTCACCTTGAGCATGACTCAAAAGTTTACCCATTTCTAGGGTAATTATTTGCGCAAGTTCTTGCTTCTGTGCTCTTAAAAGCCCAGCAATTTTATACAACAATTGAGCTCTTACAGCGTAGTCTGTTGTTTTCCATACGTCGAATGTAGTTGCAGCTTTTGCTATTGCATCATCTGTAGCAGCGGCAATCATGGCGTCAAAGGATTGTACGAGTTTGTTGGTGGTTGGATTAATGGTTTGAAAAGCCATAGTTTGTTATTTAATTATTAGTAATTAAAAATCTCATCTTCAAAATTTTATTTGCTACCCAATCAGTAAGGTAGGAGTAGGGTATGAAGTGTTCTTAAATTGAGCCAGTGTCTAGAAAAATGAAACTGAGAAGTAAAGTGTGTTAAAAGAGGAAAAGCGGTAAAAGCAAGTGCTTTTACCGCTTTAAAATTGGATTTAGTTCACTAAACTATAATAATAATCTACTTCCAATTCATTTTTTACATGCCAAATACCAGGCGTATTCCAAGCAATACGAGCGGCTTCTTCTTTTTGATACCAAGAGCCTACAGTTCCTTTGAGAGTTACTGTAGTGCCGGAAACCGATACAGCAATATCGCTATCGTCTACAGACCAGCTTCTGCCAATGGCTTTTTCGACTTCTTTCTTTTCGATAGCATCATGGCTTTCGGATTTGATTTTTATGTTGTTGGTTACGCCTTTTACACCAGCAAGAAAAGTTGTAGCACTTTTTGCGGCTTCTTTTTGGTAATTCCAAGGCAACTCGCCATCAAGAGTCACCCAGCCGTCTTCGACTTTAACGGTAACTTTGTCTTCTGGAACCGACCAATTTGATTTTAGTGCCGCCAACACTTCATTGGCAATTTCTAAGCTGGTCTTTACGAACGAACTCGGGAATTTGACATCGATTTTTTCAACTAGTGCTTTCACACCAATTACTTTTTTGGCAGCATTTTCTGCTTCCACTTTTTTTGCATAGCTATCTACCACGCCCGTCAAAGAAATTACACCATCTTTTGCTGTAACTCCAATCTCTGCTGCATTCAATAACGGTTCCCATTTAATGGCGTTTTGAACATCTGTCTGTAATTCTGCATTTGTTTTCATCCTAATTTTTTTTCATTGTGAATGCGTTTCACAACAACACAAAGGTGAAAACTATTAGGGTTCAGACGCTTATATAATTAAAAGTGAATGTTGTATAATTAGTACAAAGTCTTCACTTACATTTTTTTAAACAAACGCAGTAGCGCATATATATAGCCCGCTTTTTTTGAAGTTTTTTTTTTAAGTTAGGCTTGGTACTGTTTATTACCTTTTGGAAAATCTAAAAATAGTTACGGTGTTTTGATTGTATTCTGTGACTTTATTGTGAGACTTGAAAAATACAAAACCAATTTCAAATTAAGCCTAAAAGCAGTAATGTGTGTAGTATTTTTATTCCGATTGGCTTTTAATCCAACGCATTAATTCTTTTTTGTTTATTCTTTCCCAAATTGAATCCGAATTCTTTTTCTTTGATTTATCATCGTCTGACTCGAAAACAATTAATTCAGTTTTTTGATTACCTGCAAGTTCTAATTCAGCCAAAAGTCCCACCGAATCTGGCGAATTGTTATCATACATTGTTTTGAGGTGTCTTTTTAGCCAATATTTTATTGCGGGTTCAATATAGGCTCTTACAGAATAGGTAGTGTAAAACTTGATGTTTTCTTTTTTCTCGTCAAAGTAACTATACGTTGAAAAGTCATAATAACGCTCTACATTAGTTTTGGGTGTTCCATTAAGATTTGTTTCTAACATGTAATTTGCAAATGTTGGTTCCCACAAATCATTTCGTTTGTTTCTTTTTTCTCTATCATATTTATACCATTCCATAGCCCAATCCAATTTTGTATTGCAGAGAACGATTCCTTTTATGTTCAATTGAAAGGGATAATTATCTTCTTTCATAAATTGGATATGTTTCATTGCTCGATGTCCAGACAAGGCAACTCCAATAAAAAAGATGTTTTTATTGGGCAAATTGTACTTTTCAAATACTTTAGTGATTATTTCGTGGGAAGAAATTGCAGAGTTTTTAGAAAAATAAAAATCAAAAGGAATTTCACTTGAAACGGATAAAACTGCGAAGCCATTTTTAGAAGCATTACTATAAATCTGCTTTGAAATTTTATTCTTTTTGTCATATCCCGAATCTTCAAGAAATAGTAATACACCTTTTATATCTTTCTTTTTAGGCAGCATTAGTGTGTAGCCTTTTTGGATAAATGGTAAAAAATCTTTCTCACCAGTTCCAATTCTTATGCTATCATTTTTCTTTTGGTAGTATTCTTCAATACTATTTTGTGAGAAAACTTGATTACTAATGCTTGTAATTAAAATGAGTAAAAAGAGTAACTTATACGTTTTTTCCATTCTATTTATTTTAAAAAAATCTTTAGGTTCTGAGGTGAAATTAAAGTCAACGTTCTGTTACTGCACCGTGTTTGAGACTAAAGTACGATTTATTTCTCGGTAATCATTAAATTGCCAAATGCAAACTAATTTTCAAATAAAGCCTATTACTTAAATCTCTTGTAGTATGTTGTGGCCAGTTATTTTTTCAATAGGTCTCCTTTTTTTAGGTTTATTGCTTTTATTCCACCAACAAATTCAATAGGGATTGACTTTAAACCATCTTCACTATTTACAGGAACAAGACAACTAAAATGCAAATGCTCTCCAGTGCTTTGTCCAGTATTTCCTGATAATGCAATTTTTTGTCCTCTATATACTTTGTCTCCAATTTTTACTAGACTTCCATTTTCTACTAAATGGACGTATTGCGTAAAGACACCTGAATTTGGGTCGTACATTGTCAAATAATTTCCAAAAGGTTTCCATTCTGGACCCTTTCAAGAATGTCTGTATTTATCTACTACTCCCACAACAAATCCATCTGTTGCTGAACAAATGGTATCATTCGTTTTAAGATCAAAATCCAATGCATACTTTGACCAGTCTGAATTATGTGTGAAATTTGTATTGTTCCCTTGAATAATGGTGAATTTTTTGTTTTTAAGAAATGGTAATTCAAGTTCTATAGTATCAATTTTTTTAGAAAGGTCTCCTAATCTTGAACTAAATTTAATTTCTTCGACTTTTCTTTGAATGTTTAGAAAAGTCAAAACTGTGTCACTCACAGCATTTACTGTTATTGGAACTATTTTATCAAATTCCTTTTGCAACTGTTCGTCAGAAGAAAAAAAATATACTCTAAGTGGACAATGTAAAGGATTACCTAACTTAATAGTTAAGGTGTCTTTATTGTAACTAAACCATTTTTGATAATCATATTGATTGTGCTTTACGCTTGGAAGCACAGCAACTGTTTTACAACCCAACAACAATGTAAGGATTGTTAATGGGTAAATAATAAATTTTGTTAAATGAACTGATTTTTTCATATTTGGTTCCAGAGCTAAATGCAGTTTGGGACTTAAGTAAGCTCTGTTTTCGGATTTGCTAACCGAGCGTTAGCGAATTGCTGAAGTAAATCCTCCAAATACAAGACCGACTTTGAAATTAGGCCTATTACCCAAATTGCTTGTAGTGTGTGTTGGCGGTAGTGATATTAGTCGTACTGATGTCTACATTTGACAATTTGAATTTCATCATCAATAAACCTGTAAATTAATCTATGTTCATCATCAATTCTTCTTGACCAAAATCCTGCATACTTATGCTTCAAAGGTTCTGGTTTTCCTACTCCTTCAAAAGGATTTCTTGAAATATCTTTGAGTAGATCATTTATTTTTTTAACTTTCTTTTTGTCAATTTTTTGCCAATACAAATAATCTTCCCAAGATTCATCAACAAATACATATTTCATTTTAATCCTCAATTAAGTCTTTAGAAAATGACTTACCACTTTTAAGTTTATCAATAGCAGAATCTAACCTACTTTCGTTAGTTCTGTTTGATAATTCATAATTTGTTGCAATCAGTGAATTATATTCTTCAAGTGAAATAACAACAATCCCAGAATCTTTTCCACGATTTATAATTAGAGTTTCAAAGTTTATTGCTACTCTATCAAAGTAAGATTTAATATCTTTTCTGAAATCTGAAATATTTGCTACTAACATAATTATTATAATTTGTACAAATGTATGTACAATATTTTGGTTTTACGCAATTTTCGTTAAATTATTAACGCTTACGTTCCCGCGCTACAAGCAGTTTGGGATTAAGGAAGCGTAATCTTTCGGATTTGCCAAATCTGCCAAATACAAAACCAACTTCAAATTAAGCCTAATACCCAAATTGCTTGTAGCGTGTGTTGGCGGTTCGGTTGCTTTTAGTCTAAATTTCGATTAAGAACCCATTTTTTTCATTTCTACTTTTCAAATTGCCGTCAGGAAACTCAAATTTTTCAAGTTTCTGCTTTTCACGTTCATATGTTTACACTTACTAATTCGGATTTTCTTACGTAAAGAAAACCAATTCTTTCAATGTTTTTATTTGGTTAAGTTCAGCCACAACTGACCATTAACGTTCTCACATATTATTTTTGGCGATTTGTATCCCTAAACTTACGGCTTAAATATAGCCACCATTAACTATATTCAGAGTTGTCGTTTGTATTACTTTATTATGATTAAAACATAGAATATTCCCAATCTACTTCATATTTTAGCAATTTTTTGTTCTTTGTTTTTTCCAAAATATATACTTTAACGTAATTCTGAAACCCCGTAACAGGAAATAATAAATGAAATTTATTATTTATTATTTTTTCTTGTTCTTTTTTCTTTTTCTTGAAATAATAATATGTATCCTGTTGCAAACTAGAAGGTTTGCTTATCTTTATTTTTTGTAAAAAAGCAATTGAACATGTATCTGTTTTATGATTTTTTTTATGCGAGAACCTTTCTCCATCAATATAAAAGTATATTTTTTGTTCACTACGTATCTTTTGATTATAAGAAGAGGTTGAGTCAAAATACACATATTTTATTAATTTTAAATACTTCTCCCCATCTTTATAAAATCTAAAGTAATCGCTTTCTTTTGTTTGTGCATTAATAAATGTCGAAACTGTAAGAAAAAATATGCAAATGTAGTTTTTCATAATTAATTACAATTTTTTGGTTCGTTATAAAAATTATCACTGATTAATACATCAATGTAGACTTTTCTTTTAAGATATAAATTATTCCATATAATTGTCGCTAAATTTGTGTTTTGCGAACACATAGGTTGTTTGAGATTATCCAAATTGCAATTTCTTTCAAAAACTACTTGATTCCCAGTCCACCTCGTACTTAATTATCTTATCATTATCCGTTTTTTCAAGGATATATACCTTGAGATATTTATGAATGCGCGATATAGGCATTGATTTTGGAACTTTTTGATTTGTTTTTTTTTTGAATTTTTCAACTTTTTTTCTAAAGTAATTGACTTCTTCTGCCTCTAAATTTCCTGTGTTTTCTAACTTAATTTTTTTTAGGATTCTAATTGAGCATGTATCGATTTTGTGTCTTCCTTTATTAAAAACAAATCTTTCTTTTTCTATGTAAAAGTAAGTTACATTTTTATCTTCACTTTTTTGTTTCGTACTATTTTCATTTTCGAATAAAATATACTTTTTTGGTTTTTCTCTTTCATTTTCTCCTCTATAAAAATTATCAAAATCCGCTTTTAGATTTTGGGAATATATAAAACTTACGTTTAATAGTAATGTGTAAATAATTGTTTTCATGGTTAATTGCAATTTTTTGGTCCGTTATAAAAATTATCTCTGATTAATATATCAATTGAGGCTTTTACATCTGGAGGTAAATTATCCCAAGCAATTGTAGTTACATTTTTGTCAAGTTTACCCAAACCTACCCACGCTACAGCTTCATAGGTAGATCGGGGAAGACGATTATTATCAAATTGTTGTATCACATCAGCAATTGTACTTCTGTAATGGTTTGCCATCATTTCATGATTCCAAGTTGGCTTCCATCTTCTTTCATAGTAGTCATATAATCCTGGAAAATTATTTTTTAAAGAGTTCACTAATATTACTTGTTCTTCTGGAGTGTTTGAGTTTAGAGTACCTCTTTGAGCAGCTGATAACATTTTTCTAAAAATTTCAGCATGAATAATCTCGTGTGCAAATACTGTTGCTATACCTAAATCTGATAAAGAAGCAAAGCTATTTTCATTGAATTGTATTTCTGTGACAAAATCAACAGGAGGTTGAGTCTCTCCATATACATTTGAAGCTAATGTATTGTTAATTGTTAATTTTAAGTGACTTACTGGAAATTCTCCATCAAATTTTTTAATAGCATTTGCAAAACCTGAACTTAAAGAGTTTAATTTATTATACACACATAATGCTTTGCCTGTAAGATTAACAATTACTTCAACAGGATGATTATCAGTAGGACTAAAAGTACCAGATGGGGAATGGCCATGATATTCAGCATTAGTACTACCGCCAGTGCTTACCCAAACATACTCGGAAGTAGTATAATTAAGAACAGAGTGTGTATATGTCCAACCTCCAGATCCGTTTGACCTGTACCAATCGGTATAATGTTGGGTTCTTGTGTACAACCAAAAGCCATTAGTGTCTTCACCAATTGGGGGAACTTTTGATGTTCGACTTATAGTTCCTTTTTCTTTATCTGAAAACACATTCAACAATTTTCCGTTTTTAAAAGCTTTTATCTTAGTATTTTCACCTTTCAAATTGTAATGATAAAGCGTGCCAGAAAAGGAAGTAATGGAGAAGTAATTTGTATTAGTCTGTTTTTCCGTTTTATTGGGCAGTAATTTAATGATTTCAAATGACCAATAATTGGTGTTTCCTTTAGAGACAAGTAGTTTATATTGTACGTCTAAAGCCTGCTTTCCATTTTTCAATATTTCTTTTATTTTAAAAGTAGTGTTAAATTCATAAGTCAATGGTATGCTGTCATTTTGTTCATTTATGTTGTATTGAGTCCAATCAATAATAAGATTGTTTTTGACAAAATCATCATTAAAGTTTTCAAGGGAGAATTCACTTTGTATTTGTTGGATTTCTGTTAGTTCAACATCAGAGGGATTATCTCTAGAACAACTAATATTAATAATGAAAATCCAAATAAGAGAATTCTGATTTTGAATAAGTTTTTCATTTTCTGTATCATACCGTTAAATTTCAAAGTTAATAATAAAGTTTGATTGTATAAGTCAATTTTTCTACTCTTCAAGTGGTTTTCTGGTTTAAAAGCAGATTATTTTTGGCTAAACGAAAATACTATTAAAAACGCTTTTCAAATTGTAGTCGGCAAACTCAAACTTTTACGTTTTTGTTTTTCAGGCTGTCATTTCCTAGTTTTCCTGCGTAACGAAAATCAAACTTTACAAAGTGTTTTTCTGGATAAGTTCGGTTTCAACTGACCGCCAACGTTTCGCAGCTTGCAGAAGTGGCGGATTAAGGAAGCCTAAACTTTCGGTTTAACACTTCCTTTGCAATTACAAAACCAACTTTACATTAAGCCTAAAACCCGACATTTCTGCAAACTGTTGTTATAGGTTTTTTTTATTTTTTACTCTGTTTCATTTGTGCTAAGAAGAATTTTATAACCTCTAAATTCATATTAGATGTTGTCCAATGTCCAACATTTTCATATGTTTTGAAGGTCGCATTGATATTAGCTTTCAAATAAACTTTTTGACATTCTAAATACCTTTTTTGAACTGTCGCGCCAATATTATCATTGATTATTTTCCTCTCCTTTTTATTATAAGCATCATCATATTGAACAGCATCGTTCTCGTCTAATTGACCCATATAAATTAATTGAGGAATGGATTTGTAAGTCTCAAAGTTAAATTTTTGGTTGAATAGTTTTTCAAAATAATTTATTCCAATTGGATAGTTGATTTTTAGACTGTTAATTTCATTTTGAGGAAACATAAGCTCTCCGTTAAAACCACCAATAGCCAATGCTTGAATTTTGTCTGGATGTAAAAATGAAAAACGATTTGTAAAAGTGGCAGAAGCAGAAAAACCACTCATAAATATTTTGTCTTCAACCTCAATAGTCAATGCTTTTAAAATGTTTTTGGCATCTCTTATCATTTCTAATAACTGCAAGTCAAGTCGTTTTAACTCGTTTGATTTTTCTACCATTACATCTCTGTCCAAAGCGTGTGTGTAGGTCAAAGGTTTTGATGCGGGTCTTGGAAAAATAGGAACTAGAAAAGGTATGCGTAATTGGGTAGAAATATTGTTACCAACTGAACTAACAGCTGCTAAATCAATAGCATGTTTTTTGTGTACTTCGATACTGTCCGATGGTTTTCCAGTGTTGTTTGGCTCAACGAGCAGAAATGTTTTGCTATTTCGTTTTGTGCCTTTGGGAATGAACAGGATGTAATTATTAAAAAAATTTTTCGATGGTTTTTTTTCAATTACGATTAAACTATCTTTCTCGAAGATTTCTAACTGTGAATTTTGGGCGACCAAAATGTTGCAAGCAAATGTAAGTAAGGTAACTGTGATTATGTATCGCATTTTATATGTTTTGTAGTGGTGGTTCTTGTTACTGTCTGTTCATAAAATAACCTATAACGTCCCCGCGCTACACGCAGTTTGGGACTAAATTAAGCCCATTATTCGGATTTGCCAAATCATCCAAATACAAAACCATATTTAAATTAAGCCTAATACCCAAATTGCTTGTAGCGTGTGTTACCTGCAGGCGACCTTTATTCTAAGTCAAGTTCTTTTTCAATGATTTGATTTTCGCTTTTTCGGTCAGATTTTCGCCTTTCTGATTTCTGTTTCTGAATATACTTATTTACATTTCCAACACACATTTCATATTCTGCAAATTGGGAGCCTTGTTTTATCATTATTCCATTCATTGGGCAATTTTCATAACCACAGTTATGTTTTGAATATTCACCGAAATTCCGGTGTTTTATTCGTTTATCTTTTAATATTTTTTCTTGGGCTATAAATATTTTTTTCCACAAACCTGCTTTATCACCTTCTGTGAGCTCCAATCCTAAAGTTAATACTTTCACATAAGTCCAAGGATCTTTTATTTGGAGAAAATCAAATGTCTTTTGAAAAATGCTGTTGGCTAATTCTCGAATCTTAATTTTTTCCTCAATGGTTATTTTTTCATTCTCTGTAATAGAACGATAAAGACCTAAAGTATTAAAGTCAGAATAATTTTTATGATTTTCAATGTAGAAGAAATATTCTTCAAAACTTAGGCAATTAAATTGTTTTCCGATTTCCATAGTTCTCTTTAAAGATAAACGTGATTTTCGCTTGCAGGTAACGTTCTGGTACTACAGCGGGTTTGGGTTCTAAATTAAGATTTATTTTTCGGTTAGCACTAAACTGCCAAATACAAAATCAACTTCCCATTAAGCCAATTGCCCAAATCCGTTGTAGTAGCTGTTATGTGATGCCAATTTAGACAACGGGTTTTCTATCTAAATCGCTATATGGATAAAATCCTTTTTCTTTTAGCAAATTGATTAATTTGTCACTTCCATTTTTTCTAGCAAATTCCATTTCGCTTCTAAAAACTTCTAAGCATAACAATAAGTGATGACTTCTATCCCCGATTTTAAATTCTTTGTTGTCAGGTCTATAATTATCTAATATCAGACAATTATTCTCGTCCGTTCCATTTGGAACTTCAACTGTTTCATTCGGATTTAAAATTGCTTGCGAAGCATAATTTGCAATAGTTGTAAATATTCCGCAAAAGCGTCTTTCGATTGTATTAAATTCAGTTTGGTTTTCTTCATTTTCATTATAATCCAATTTAGTAAAACCAACTAATTCATAAGTTCCAATTCTGTTCGGTTTTGGTCCATATCCATCAGGATTTAGTAATTCCATTGTTGCAAATCCAGTCCCCTTAATATGATTTTTGAAATAGTACATATCAACTGCACCTCCAACTGAAAAAGGAATTATTGCGTGTCCAACAATTCCGTGCATTTTACCTAAAACACTTTCTAATCCTTGTTCTTTTAATTCGTAATCTTTATTGTATTCCTCTTCTGTAAATTCTCTTGTCGGCAATTCAACTTCCTTCTTTCTTCCACCGAATAAATTTTTGAAAAAACTCATATATCTTAAATTTTATTTTAGTCGTTTTTTGGTTTGGTATCACATAACGTTCTGGTACTACAGCGGGTTTGGGTTCTAAATTAAGATTTATTTTTCGGTTGTCACTAAACATTCAAATACAAAACCATTTTCCAATTAAGGCCAATGCCCAAATCTGTTGTAGTAGCTGTTATGTGACGCCTTTTTTGTTTATACTTGTTTTCCAAGTTTGATTTTTATTATCCAAAATATAGATTTCGGAATCGTTAACTCTCAAAACTTTTTTAATAGTGNATTATATCCTTAATTACTATTCTGAAGATTATTCAATAAAACTGACAAAGTCCTAATCGGGGCATAAGTAGCTAACTTTGATCGAAGAGAAGGTTCACTTTGTCAGTTTGGTTGTTGATTAAAAGTACTTTAAATTTATTTAGCAAATCTAAAGGATGGGAGAGGCATCCTTGCTGTGCGGGGTTCGCACAGCAAGATATAGCGGACAGCGGGACAAATCGTGTGGTGCGCAAAAAAAGTGCTGCTCCTTCAACATTAAAAATATATAGTGTCAAATAGAGTATTTTATTTGAGATGTAATTGCTTAGAGGATTCAATTGTTTCTTTCAAAAAAGACTTTGGCTTCTTGTGGTTTTGATTGGCATAAAAAAAAGCGCTAATTGCGCTTTTTTTGTTTTTAATGGTAGTGTTTACTAACTTATACAACGCTAGCTACAAGAAACAGTACTACTAAAATGATTACTACTACTTTTAAGTATTTTGAATTTCTCATGATTGTTTTTTTTGTTGTTTTCAAAAATATCAAAACTTTTTGATTTTGAGCTATGCGATGCGTATTTTAACGAATCGGAATTGGAAATACGGGCAAACTAGCATGGCCTAAAGCATCTACTGACTGTACGGCAAAGAAATAATTGTCCTTTGAATAGGGGATTTCTATTTTGTTTTCTTTTGTGAAAATTGCTTTTTGCCAATGTGAAGCACTCGTTTCTCTTATTAAAATGGTGTATCCAAAAACAGGTTTTCCTTGTGGAGCTTGCCAAACTAATACAGACGAATTGGTTAGTTCTTTAACTTCAATTCCGACGTTTTCTGGTGCTTTTGGTGACCAAGCTAAATTGCTGAAAGTAGCCAAATTAGAGCAGGTTACTTTGCGCATATATTCAAAGTCCATAAACTCGGGTAAATCACCATATTGAATGTTGTTTTCTTTGCGTACGTTTTGATGTTGATGGTCATAGTTCTCATTCATTTCACAAAAACGTATGGCAGTAAATCCATTTTGGCTAAAGGGAGTGTGGTCACCACCTCTTAAAAAGCGGTCATTTCTATACACCAATTGAATGTCTAATTGAGACACATATTGTTGGGTCACTGTTTTGATATAACGTGCCAATTGTCGGGAAGGACTATCGTTGTCTCGGTTAGTAGCTTTTCTCATTTTCGCTTCGGCCTCCGTTTCGGTATAAGGAATCGTTTCACTAAATACGCGAACTTGAGTGTTGTCGCGAAGTTGGGTACCACTTGATAAGCTATTGCCAATCATATCATTATTGAGCATTGCGATTAGGTTCCATTTTTGTTCTTTGGCTATATCGGCCAAATGTTTTGCTCCATATAATCCTTGTTCTTCTCCAACAACAGCAACAAATATGAGGGTAAACGGAAATTCTCTTTGGCTCATGATTCTGGCTAATTCCATCACACAAGCTACTCCAGAACCATCATCATTGGCTCCTGGCGCATCTGATTTGGCATCCATTACATCAGAAGCACGAGAATCCAAGTGCCCACTAATTATTAATACACGATTATCGGTTGGGTCAGTTCCTTTTAGGGTTGCCATTACGTTGCCTAGTTCACTATCCACAGCGATTCGTTTGCCATCGGCTTTGATGGTGAAATAGTCGATTTTAGAAGTCAATCGTCCATTAGAAGCTAATGCATATTTGTCAAATTCTGATTTTACCCAGCGCTGAGCAGCACCTATTCCGCGTGTGTTACTTTTAGTGTCACTTAAAGTATGTCGCGTACCAAAAGAAACTAATTTCTTTACAATGGCTTCTAGGTTTTCGGTTTTGACTTCATTCACCATTTTCAAGATTTCTGGGTCGGAAGTTGTGATTTGAGAGTGTAAATTTGGAACTACAAAGAGTAGTAAAAAGAGTTGAAAAAGTAAAGTTGGTTTCATTGGAGTTAGTTTGATTTTTTCAAATTTAAACAATTAAAATAGTTTTAGGTATTTTGATTTAGAGATTAACACTTGTACAATGATGCGCTTCACAAGATACATCGAAGAATCTCAACGCTTAGCTCTAGAATAAAGCAAAGTCTTTGTACCTTTGCGCCATAGAAAATAGAAGAAAATGATTCAAATAGGAAAATACAATACCCTAACCATTTTAAGAGATACCAAAGTAGGTTTGTTTTTAGGCAACCCTGAGCAAGACCCAGAAGGAATACACGATATTCTTTTGCCTAACAAATATGTTCCAAACGAATTTGAAATTGGAGAGGAATTGATAGTTTTTGTGTATTTAGACCACGAACAACGACCAGTTGCCACCACTTTAGAGCCTTATATTTTATTGAATGAATTTGCTTTATTGCGAGTAAATTACATCAACCAAGTAGGTGCTTTTATGGATTGGGGAATGGAGAAAGATATTTTGGTTCCTTTCAAAGAGCAAGCGCGTCCTATGGAAAAAGGAAAGCGTTATTTAGTGTATTTGTATATGGATGAAAAAACAAATCGTTTGGTCGCTTCTAGTAAAACCAATCAGTTTTTGAGTAATGATGTGCTTACAGTTGAAAAAGGAGAAGAAGTAGATTTAATCGTTTCGCATATTACCGAAATTGGGATTAACGTAATCATCAACGAAAAACATAAAGGATTACTCTACAAAGATGAAGTATACGATGATGCTATTCGAACTGGGGACAGAATGAGAGGCTACATCAAAAATATTCGTCCTGATAATAAGATTGATGTTTCGTTGCAAATTCAAGGGTATCAAAATATTGAACCCAATGCTGAAAAGATTTTGAATGAATTAAGAGCAAGTCGCGGTTTCTTACGTTTAAATGATAATTCTCATCCAGAAGACATCAAAACGGTTTTGAAGATGAGTAAAAAAACATTCAAAAAAGCCATTGGTGCTTTGTACAGAGATAAAGTAATTGAGATTAAAGAAGACGGAATTTATTTGATTCAAGAATAATTCTAACGGCATAAAATAAAAAAAAGGCTAATCGATATACGGTTAGCCTTTTCTCTTTTGATGACAAGATTGTCTTCAAAAAGGATGCATTCATAAGGTCTTTGTATCACCTGAAAAACAACAGTTATTAATATAAAGGAACTGCTTGTAATAGATTAACTTAAGTGTAAAATACCTGTTGAATGTTTTGTCTTTAAATGGAATTTTCGATTGGTTCAGAATACTAGAATTAACCTTGCAATAAAACCATTAGTCTATTATATATATTGTAAGGATTCAATTTCAGTTAAACTCCCTTATTTCTTTTAGGCAACCAAATTGAAAACACTTATTGTTGACTGTAGGTGCTACTATTATGTTCTAAAATACTTTGCAAACGAATCATCCATTTGCCCAATTGTTTTTGAAGTAGATTTTATCATTCTTTCCGAAAAAAATTGAGCGACATTTTTTTTAACTAATTTCAAAAGCTTTCATTTTTTAAGGTTAATAATTCAGTGAAAAAATCCGCGCTAATCTAAGCTCAAAAAAAAGAAGTACAACGCTGATTAGCAATAATTAAAAGTACTTATTTTTTTGACTCCTCTTTGTTAAAAATCTGATTTTCTAACCAATTTTAACACTTCAAAAAGATTCGTCAGATTAGGATTATCAAAGCTTATTCAATAAGAATAGTTTAAAATAGAAAAATGCTTTATTTTTACACTAAAATTTAAAATTGTAACTAATGGAATGGATTACCGCTAGAGAATTTGAAGATATTACCTATAAAAAATGCAATGGTGTAGCTAGAATTGCATTTAACAGACCTAATGTTCGCAACGCTTTCAGACCCAAAACAACTTCCGAATTATACCAAGCCTTTTATGATGCACAAGAAGATACTTCTATTGGAGTAGTCTTGTTGTCTGCCGAAGGGCCTTCTACCAAAGATGGAGTGTATTCATTCTGCAGTGGTGGTGACCAAAATGCAAGAGGACATCAAGGCTATGTGGGAGATGATGGTCAACATCGTTTGAACATTTTAGAAGTACAACGTCTAATCCGTTTTATGCCAAAAGTTGTTATTGCAGTAGTACCAGGATGGGCTGTTGGTGGCGGACACAGTTTGCACGTGGTTTGCGATATGACTTTAGCTAGTAAAGAACACGCTATTTTTAAACAAACAGATGCCGATGTAACGAGTTTTGATGGCGGTTATGGTTCAGCGTACTTGGCCAAAATGGTAGGTCAGAAGAAAGCCCGTGAAATATTCTTTTTAGGACGTAATTATTCTGCCCAAGAAGCTTTTGAAATGGGTATGGTCAATGCTGTGATTCCACACGATGAATTAGAAGAAACGGCTTATCAATGGGCACAAGAGGTATTGGCAAAATCACCAATGGCTATCAAAATGCTAAAATTTGCTATGAATCTAACCGATGACGGTATGGTAGGACAGCAAGTCTTTGCCGGAGAAGCCACTCGTTTAGCCTATATGACAGAAGAAGCCAAAGAAGGTAGAAATGCATTCCTAGAAAAACGCAAACCTAACTTCGAAAAGAAATGGTTACCTTAAAAGTTTATAGTTGTTCAATGGTTTAAATTTGTTTGAAATAGTTTAAGGTTGTTTAAAATTGTTTAATAGAGAACATTTTACATTATTTTTTAAACCTTTAAACAACTTTAAACCTTGTAAACTACCTTAAACTTTTAAACATTTTAAAAACAAAAAATAAGAAATGAAACACTGGATTCAAGCCGCACGATTAAGAACTTTACCATTATCCGTATCGGGAATAATTGTGGGGAGTATGTATGCCTTAGCGCATCCAACAGAAGCTATTTTAACACCAACCGAAGTGTTCAATTGGTCTATTTTAGGCTTTGCTTTGCTTACCACTTTGGGGCTGCAAGTATTGTCAAACTTTGCCAACGATTATGGAGATGGCGTAAAAGGCACCGATAACGAAGATAGAGTAGGGCCTAAACGTGCCATTCAAAGTGGAGTGATTTCTGCGCCAGCGATGAAGCGTGCCATAATCATCACTTCTATACTTACACTTTTATCAGCCATTACATTAATTTATATTGCTTTTGGAGATACCAATTTTGTGTATTCGTTGTTCTATTTAGTACTTGGTGTTTTGGCTATTGCCTCAGCAATCAAATATACAGTCGGGACATCTGCTTATGGATATCGCGGATATGGAGACGTTTTTGTATTTATATTCTTCGGTTTGGTAAGTACGCTAGGAGTTAACTTTTTGTATTCTAAACAATTGGATTTCGATTTGTTTTTGCCTGCAATTGGTATCGGATTATTGAGTGTTGCAGTACTTAACTTAAACAATATGCGAGACGAAGCCTCGGATAGAAAATCTGGAAAGAATACAATCGTGGTACAAATGGGCGGCGAAAAGGCCAAAAAATACCATTATTTCCTAATTATCACTTCAATGGTAGTCTTTGTTGTCTTTGCTTTACTCAATAATTTTAATATCGATCAATACTTGTTTTTAGTAGCCTATTACCCTTTGGTAAAACATTTGGACACGGTTAAAAAGAACACCAATCCCAAAGAATTAGATCCTGAACTGAAAAAAGTAGCCTTAAGTACTTTCTTTTTGTCAGTTCTTTTTTCATTGTGCATGATTTATTTCTTTTCAGACGTTATTGTGAATACTTTTATGGGTGGCCGATAAAAGGCTTCTTTCAATCTTTAATTATTAAATTATGAAAATTACATTCTACGGACACGCTTGTATCGGAATTGAAGTGGCAGGTAAACATATCTTGGTCGATCCATTTATCACAGGAAACCCAAAAGCTAGCCATATAAATATAAATGAACTAAAAGCAGATTACATTTTGATTACCCATGCTCATTTTGACCATGTGCAAGATGTCGAGGCTATTGCTAAACGCACGGATGCTGTGATTGTTTCTAATTGGGAAATTGCTAATTATTATGGTGCCAAAGAACTAAAATTCCATCCGATGAATCACGGCGGAAGCTGGACTTTCGATTTCGGAAAAGTAAAATATGTTGCTGCGGTTCACTCAAGCGCCTTCCCAGACGGAACTTACGGAGGAAATCCTGGTGGATTTGTAATCGAAGGAGAACACAAAAATATCTACATCTCTGGCGATACAGCACTAACAATGGATATGAAATTAATCCCAATGCGTACCAAATTAGATTTGGCGATTTTCCCAATTGGCGATTGCTTCACGATGGATATAGAAGACGCTATTATTGCTTCGGATTTTGTAGAATGTGATAAAGTACTGGGCTGTCATTTTGATACTTTTGGTTTTATAGAAATCAATCACGAACAAGCCATCAAGAAGTTTTTCGACAAAGGAAAAGACCTAATGCTTTTATCCATTGGCGAATCGATAGAATTGTAGTTCATTTGATATAGTAAGAGTTAGGAGCTGTTTCCTGCTGTCCACTATATCTTTACTGCCGAACCCCGGCAGTAAAGGATGCCGTTCCCATCAGGGCTAGGGTCTAGTGCATTCATCACGCTTTGTTTTTATATTTTAATTATGATTAAAAAAACATTCCTTTTACTTTTTACAGTATTTTGTTGTTCTCCATCACTTCTAGCTCAAAAAACGGGCTATTGGGACAAAGAAAGAGCAACTTCTAAAGAAATTATAGTTTCCGCAAGAGACCGAATCATCATCAAAACAGAAGACTTACCTGTCGGAACTACCGAAGTCGTGTATCGCATTACGTTACTAGACGAAAACCAACAAATGGCGGGAAGTTTGGTTTCAGTACTAAAATCCATTCCAGACCCTACTGGAATTAGTCAAGGTTCTGCGGGTGCGGTGTTTATCTTGTCTAAAATCTCTGGTGATGATAAATGCCAATACGCTATTTTTTCTTCCAATGCTGCAGCTACAACCTATCAAAAAACGGGGAGTACTACAGAGGCTTGTTTTTTACAAGAAACCCCTTTGAGTAAAGACGCCAAACGATTATCGACAGACAAATCAACTTGCTTGCAATCCAATGCCATTTGGTTTGGCTTCGAAAGCAAGAATTGGATTATGAAGCAAAAAATAGTGCTAGAGGTTGTGCCTTGGGTCGATTATAAATTGAGTCGCGGCTGGAGCGCAAGCAATCGAAAAAACATTATCGAGCAATGTAAAACCTCCACAATGGCACAAAAAATGACCAATTCGGACGACTTTTGTGTTTGTGTTTTAGACAAAATCCAAAACAAATACACCCACACCGAGTTTCAAAAGCTATTAAAAGAAGAGCGTAACAAAGCTTTTAAAGATTTTGGCAACAGCTGTTTTGGTGAATCTAGCGTGTCTAATACAACCTATGCAGACGCAAGGAAGCAGGCGAGCCAATTAGCCAAACAAGGGAAACACGGCGAAGCTATCACCAAGCTAAAAATGATTATCAATGATGGCAAGGGCAAAGTACAAGATTATAATGCTATTGGAACCAGTTATTTGTTGACCAAACAATACGGTAAAGCCATTAAATTTTTGCAAGACGGCGAACGCATAGACGATGCCGAGTTGTTGATTAAGTTGAATTTAGCCCACGCTTATTTGTTAAACGACAACTACAAGTCAGCAAAAGCGATTTACAAAAAATACCAAAATCAAAATGTCACCGATAGTTTGAGTTGGGTTGAAAAGACCAAAGTGGATTTCGAAACCTTTCAAAAACTAGGAATTAAATCTGATGATTTTGAGAGAGTATTGAGTTTGTATAATTAAAAAATATCCTATTGTTGGAACGCGAATGACACGGATTAAACGGATTTTTAAATTAAAACAAGTGAAAATTCGCCTAGTGCGTCTTGTTTGTTTTCCATCATCAAAATTGAAGCTAGCAAGATTGTAAAGAATAATTCCACAAACTATTAAAACATACCATTTTGAAAGCAACCTATCATAAATACTTACTTGATTTTAAACGTCCATCAGGAACGTCACGCGGCGTTATGACCACTAAGGAAACGTGGTTTTTGGTGTTGGAAGAAGATGGAAAATGGGGAATAGGAGAGTGCGGCATTCTTAGAGGTTTAAGTGCCGATGACCGTCCCGATTATGAAATGAAATTGCATTGGGTTTGCGACAATATTCACTTAGGTGAAACTGCTTTGTGGGAAGCTTTAATGGAATTTCCTTCCATTCAATTTGGGGTCGAAATGGCTTTTTTGTCGCTCAAAAGCGAAAATCCATTTTTACTTTTTCCTTCGAATTTTACTAATGGTTCTCAATCTATTGTGATAAACGGACTCGTTTGGATGGGGGAACCTTCGTTTATGAAAGCCCAAATCGAAGAAAAAATTGCACAAGGTTTCAGTTGTATAAAACTTAAAATCGGAGCCATTGATTTTGATAAAGAGCTGGCTTTATTGGGGTATATTCGCACTCATTTTTCTGAAAATCAAATTGAAATTCGAGTGGATGCAAATGGCGCTTTTGATTCAAATGAAGCTTTATGTAAGTTAAATCAATTATCTGATTTTAAATTACATAGTATTGAACAACCGATAGCGAAGAATAACGCTGACACTATGGCAGAGTTATGTAAAATCACTCCATTTCCTATTGCTTTAGACGAAGAACTCATAGGTGTGTTTTCCTTTGCTGATAAAGAGCAGTTGCTAAAAGATATTCAACCGCAATACATTATTTTGAAACCTAGTTTTGTGGGTGGTTTTAGAGGAACTCAAGAATGGATTAATCTAGCTGATAAATATAAAATTGGTTGGTGGATAACATCAGCTTTAGAGAGTAATATTGGTTTGAATGCGATTGCGCAATGGACATATCTTCAAAATTCAAAAATGCCTCAGGGTTTAGGAACTGGAGCTTTGTATACCAATAATTTTGATTGTCCTTTGGAAGTCGAAAAGGGGCAGCTTTGGTACAGAAAAAATTCAGATTGGCATTTTGATAAAGCTATTTTTTCATAACTAAAATATTCCAAATGATAGAAATCGAAAGAAAATTTCTAGTAACCTCCACTGATTTTATATCTCAAGCTTTTGCTCATAATCGAATAGCTCAGGGATATATTAGCAAAAATCCAGAGCGAACAGTTCGCGTCAGAATAAAAGGAGATAAAGGTTTTTTGACCATCAAAGGAAAAGGTAATGAAAGTGGTTTGTCGCGTTTTGAATGGGAGAAAGAAATTCCTGTTGAAGAAGCACAGCAATTGATGCATTTGTGCGAGAAAGGAACCATTGATAAAACGCGCTATGAAATACAATCCGGAAATCACGTCATTGAAGTGGACGTTTTTTATGGAGAAAATGAAGGCTTAATAATTGCGGAAATAGAACTATCATCTGAAACAGAAATGTTTCTTAAACCTGAATGGTTAGGAGAAGAAGTTACCAATGATGTCCGCTATTACAACGGCTATTTGAGTGAGCATCCGTTTAAAAGTTGGTGATTTTATTTTAATTATGTCTATGTAAAAGCTACCTCTGTTTGGGGTAGTTTTTTTTTGCTTTGTAATGAGTACTTCTTCTTTTTTTGTGCTAAAATGTAAAAATGTTAGTCGCGAATTTATTGTTTTTTAAGCACTTGAAAATTTATTAACAATTTAAGCAACTACAACGTTTAAGTTGAGTATTATATAAAAATATCACTTTATTAAAAGTATTAGTGTAAAAAAAATCAACAATAATTAGTAATTTCATAAAAAATTCACACTCATTAACCAAAATTTAACCTACAAAATGAAAACAAAAATTACGTTACTTTTAGTACTGTTTTCTTGTTTTATTTCCAGTCTTTTTGCGCAGAACGTCGCAAATGGAAGAGAAGTAATGATACAAGGATTTCATTGGACAACCGATGCGTCGACCACCAAATGGTATGACGTAGTAAAAAACAATGCAGCCAATTTGCAAAACGCAGGTTTTGATGCTATTTGGCTTCCTCCACCAAGTAAATCAACAGGCGGGATGGGCTATATACCAACCGTTTGGTACGATTTGAATAATGCTCAAGGTACACAAGCACAATTGGTATCCTTGATTACTGAACTACATAATAAGAATATAAAAGTTCTTGCAGATATTGTGGTTAATCACAGAGGAGGAACTTTAGGATGGTATGATTTTTCTACCCCTTCTTGGAATACTCCTGTACAGACTTGGTCTATTTGTAGCAATTCTAATATTAGTGCCTCTGGTCAAAAAGGAACTGGAAATCCAGATTATGACCCTGCACAAGCTGGACTAAAGTCTCCAGGGACAACTGGGTTGTTTACTGCAGCAAGAGATTTGGACCACTCCAATGTGGAAGTGAGAAACGGAATCAAAACTTGGATGCTTTGGTTGAAAAATGAAATTGGATTTGATGGTTGGAGATATGACTTTGTTCACGGATTTGATGGTAAATACATTAAAGAATATAATGATGCAACTTCACCTTATTTTTCAGTTGGTGAATTGTTAGAAGGTGACAGAAATAGAATCGTAAAATGGTTAGATTACACTAAGGCTGGAACTAATACTGCTTCTTCTACCGCTTTTGATTTTGCTACTAAAAGTGCATTGCAAAACGCATTTAATGATAATAATTTAAGTTATTTGAAAGATGGTTCAGGAAAAGCTTCTGGATTAATTGGTGTTTGGCCAGATAAAGCCGTAACAATGTTAGATAACCACGATACAGGACCAGTACCTTATGGTCAGGATTTGTGGATTTTTCCGGGTTCTAAATTATTGAATGGTTATGCTTATATTTTGACGCATCCCGGAACTCCAATGGTTTGGTGGCCTCATTACTTCGATTGGGGAATCAGAACCGAAATCGACAAAATGATTAAATTGAGAAAAGATAACTTGTTAAGCAGTACTTCAACTTTGAATATTGTTGCTGCAACCAATAATCTTTATGCTGCTATTATTGACGATAAAGTAGCTATGAAATTAGGTTCTGATAATTGGTCTCCTTCGGGAACAGGTTGGACATTAAAGATTTCTGGTAATAATTTTGCTATTTGGGATAAATTAGGTGCTGTGGACGTACCAAGCCTAACGGTAAGTCAAGTAGGTGGTTTTTTTACAACTGGAACTACAGTTAGCACCACTTTAACAGCTAATAATCCAACCTCTACTATATACTACACACTCGATGGTACAACACCAACTATTGCATCGCCATCAGCTGTTGGTTCGGTTACTCTTTCTATAAATACTACTAAAACGCTTAACGCTTTTGTAAGAAATGCAGCGGGAGTTAACTCTACAATCAGAACAGAAATTTATACTTTTGGTACGCTACCAACATTTACAGTATATTTTAAAAAACCAGCAAATTGGAATGCTGCTGTAAAAGTATACTATTGGAGTACAACTGGAACAGCACCAGTTGCAGCTTGGCCTGGAGTTTCGATGACCAAAGATTGTGGAGATTGGTACAGTTATACTTTCCCATCAACAGTTAGTGCATCTAATTTGTTGTTCAATGACGGAACACTCAAAACTGGCGATTTAACTGCTACAGCAGGGATAAGATATTATGATGGTGCTTGGTTAGCTGGAGAACCTGCGAACCGTTGTCCAAGTATTGCACCTGAGGTTACTATTTCGCCAGTAGGAGGAACTTTTACAACAGGCAGTACAGTAAATGTAGAAGTGAAAGCGAACGAAACAACTTCTACAGTGTATTATACTTTAGATGGAACTACACCAACTACTGCTTCTCCATCAGCTATTGGGACAAAATCTTTAACAATTACTACTAATACAACTTTAAAAACCATAGCGGTTAATACTACTGGAGTTAGTTCAGCAATAAAAACGGAGACCTATACTTTCGTTACTCCAACTACATTTACGGTATACTTCAAAAAACCAGCAAATTGGAATGCCGCAGTAAAAGTATACTATTGGGGTACAACAGGAACAGCACCAACAGTTGCTTGGCCTGGAGTTTCTATGACCAAAGATTGTGGAGATTGGTACAGTTATACTTTCCCATCAACAGTTAGTGCTTCAAATTTATTGTTTAATGATGGAACCCTAAAAACAGCTGATTTAACTGCAACTGCAGGAATCAGATATTATGATGGTGTTTGGTTAGCAACTGAGCCAGCAAATCGTTGTCCAAGTATTGCTCCTGATGTTACTTTTACGCCAGTAGGAGGAACTTTTGCTACTGGTACTTCAATAAATGTAGAAATAAAAGCCAATGAGACAACATCTACAGTGTATTATACTTTAGATGGAACTATACCAACTACAGCATCTGCATCAGCTGTTGGAGCAAAGAGTCTTGTTATTTCAAGTAATACTACTTTAAGAGCGTTCGCGGTTAATACAACTGGAGTTAGTTCTGCTATCAAAACAGAGACCTATACTTTTGTTACTCCAACAACGTTTACTGTATATTTCAAAAAGCCTGCAAATTGGAATGCTGCTGTAAGAGTATACTATTGGGGTACAACAGGAACAGCACCAACAGTTGCTTGGCCTGGAGTTGCTATGACCAAAGATTGTGGAGATTGGTACAGTTATACTTTCCCATCAACAGTTAGTGCTTCTAATTTATTGTTCAATGATGGAACGCTCAAAACTGGTGATTTAACTGCTACAGCAGGAATTAGATATTATGATGGTGCTTGGTTGGCTGGAGAGCCAGCGAATCGTTGTCCTGTTCAAACAACGATGACAGTTTATTTTAAACCTCCAACAAATTGGACAACAACACCAAAAATTCATTATTGGAATGCTGTTCCTGCTGGAAGTGCAACAAATACTACTTGGCCTGGTGTAAATATGACTTTGGATACCAATGGTTTCTATAAATATACCATTGTAGGACCTACGTCAGTAAATATTATTTTTAATAATGGCTCAAGTGGAACAGCAAATCAAACGCCTGATTTGTTGAACAAGACTAATGGATTTAGTTATATTTGGGGTTCAACATTAAAAGTTCAAGATGCAAAGAAGCCTTCTATAACCAATGAAATTATCGTTTACCCTAATCCAGTTCAAGAATCATTGCAAGTATCTTCTGCTTCAAGTGTCTTAAGATATAGCGTGATTTCTTCGCAAGGGGCTGTGGTTTTAGAGGGGAATTTGAAAGATAGCACGATAGATATGACTAGTTTAAGTGCTGGAATGTATTTTGTGAAATTGCAACTAGAAAATGGTGAAGAGGTATTTCACAAGATTGTAAAAAAATAGTTTGCCTTATTTTTTTATGCAAAGAGCTCATCGTCTTTTGACTTTGAGCTCTTTTGTTTTTTTAATTCTTTAAAGCATTTTTTTTAGCCAGAATCCAACCAATAAAGCTATTCCGATTAGAAGCGAGAATAAATAAAAAATCGTGATTTCATGAGTCAATCCCAAGAGTATTGGGCCAACAAAAGCTGCAGCTGACCAAGCGGTTAAAATGTATCCAAAAACTTGTCCATAATTATCTGCACCATAGATTGATTTTACAAACGATGGCATAGTAGAAAAACCTGCACCATAACCAGCAATAATGATATAAGTGACTACTTGAAAGGAGGTACTATTAGTAGCTACAATAGGAATCAAAGCAAAACAAATCATATTTACAGTCAAAAAAACCATAAAGGTTGACCAACAACCAATTTTGTCCGAGATACTGGACCAAAACAGACGTCCTAAACCATTGAATAGTCCTATGATGGCTACAAATAAAGTAGCTTGAGTAGCAGTCATTCCTACTACTTCTTCACCTAATATTGCTGCTTTTGAAATAATTGCAATACCACCACAAACATTTAAAAATAGTAATAACCATAGTGCAATAAAACGCTTGTCTTGAATGATTTCTCTTGCTGTTAATATTGTAGAATGTTCTTTTGAAGTATTTTCGGCTAGTGGATTTGCTAAATAAAAAGCACTTAATAACATACAGATTCCATATACAATGCCTAAAATTAAAAAAGCATTCGATAAACCAACTGAAGTGTACAATGGATTAATTATAAAAGAGGCCAACAAAGACCCCAAAGCAAAAGACATAATAATTATACCAGAGGCTAGACCTGGTCGGTCTGGAAACCATTTTACAACTGTGTAGACTGGAACAACATAACCAAATCCTAAGCCTATTCCTTGTAGAACACCAAAAGTTAGGTAGAATAGTTCAATAGAACTCCACTTTATAGCAAAACTGCTTCCAATTAAACCGATTACGATAAAGATAGCTCCAATGCTACCAGCTTTGGTTGGTCCAATTTTCTGAGCAAACTTGCCCATAAATGCTGCCGTAAGTCCAAGGAAACAAATAGCTAAACTAAAAGCTGTTTTAGTGTCGTGCGCATCCCAATTCAACTCTTTGGATAAAGGTTCTATCCATTTACTGTAGGCATAGATAGAGCCTATTGACAGTTGCATAATCATTCCTGCAACTACCATTAAATATTTATTTTTTGACATTTTATATAATTATTTTGAAAAATTTTAGTTTATTTCACCACAACATTTTCGAAGTATTGTTGAAAAATAGCGGTTGTTTTTTGGATAATTTCTTCTGTTGGTGATGTTACATCTGCAAAAGCATATTCGAAATTTAATAAATCCCATTTGTGTTTTCCCATTTGATGAAACGGGATGATTTCTACTCTTTCGACTGTTTTGAAATCAGTAAAGTAGTGTCCCCATTCATGCAAATATTCTTCTTGATCAGTCCAGCCAGGTACCAAAACATAGCGTAACCACATTGCTTTTCCAGTATGCTCACGGTATTTGGCAACTTTTAATGTAGTTTTATTTTTTAACCCAGTGAGTTTTTTATGCCAATCATTATTGATATGCTTAACATCTAGCAATAGAATATCGGTCTTATCTAGTAATTCTTTTGTTTGTTCGTCTAAAACACGTCCATTGGAATCTAAACAAGTTGAGATCTCATTGAGATGGAGCTTTTCAAAAAAAGGAATCAATTTAGCTCTTTGAAGTAAAGGTTCTCCTCCAGAAACGGTTACACCTCCAGTTTCTGCAAAAAAGAGTTTTTGATTGATTGCTTTTTGAACCAAATCATCAATAGGAATAAAAGAACCTCCATAAACATCTAATGTATCTGGATTTTGACAATACAAACATCTAAATTGGCAACCTTGAACAAAAATCACCATTCGAATTCCAGGACCATCATGTGTACCAAAAGTTTCTAAAGAATGTATACGTAGCAAATCAATATCTGCATTATTTAAGGCTTCATCATGTTGGGATTGTTCAGGAAAATACATAGGCAAAAAGAAATTTATTAAAAAAAACCTGTTTAGAGTATAGGTTCTAAACAGGTTTTAAAGTTAATCATTCACATTGAATTTAATGCTTAATTACATTCTATCGTGGAAAGTTCTGCTAATTACTTCCAATTGATGTGCTTTAGACAAACGAACGAAGTTTACAGCATATCCAGAAACACGAATTGTTAATTGAGGATAATTTTCTGGGTGTTCATATGCATCCATCAAAGTTTCTCTATTTAAAACATTGACATTCAAATGATGTGCATCTCTTCCAAAGTAAGCGTCAAGAGTAGTTTTTAAGTTCAAGATTTGATCTTCTTTTGTAGATCCTAATGACTTAGGAATCATTGAAAAGGTATAAGAAATACCATCTTGAGCATCATTGTATTTCAGTTTACTTACAGAGTTTAAAGAAGCGATAGCTCCATTTACATCTCTTCCGTGCATTGGATTAGCTCCAGGAGCAAATGATTCACCACCTTTTCTTCCATCAGGAGTAGCTCCAGTATTTGTACCATACATCACGTTAGATGTGATTGTTAGTAAAGAAAGTGTAGGAGTAGCATTTTTATATGTTTTGTGTTTTCTTAATTCCTCAATGAATAAGCTTGTGATTTCTATAGCGATATCATCTACTCGGTTATCATCATTACCAAATTTAGGGAAGTCACCTTCAATGTTGAAATCTACAGTTAATCCTTGTTCATTTCTGATAGGTTGTACTTTTGCATATTTTATTGCAGATAATGAGTCGGCAATGATTGAAATACCAGCAGCACCGTAAGCAATATCAATAGCAGGATCACTATCAATTAAAGCCATTTGAGCTCTTTCATAATAGTATTTGTCATGCATATAATGAATGATAAACATTGATTTAGCATATACACGAGCTACTTCGGCTAGAGTTGCTTTGAAAGCAGTTATTACTTTATCATAATCCAGTACTTCATCATTCATTTCTGGAATTTTATTGATGACTAAAGCACCTTTGTCTTCTTCGCGTCCACCATTTAAAGCCATTAATAAAGCTTTAGGTAGGTTGGCACGTGCTCCAAAATGTTGAATTGATTTACCAATTTTTTGATAAGAAACACAACAAGCAATTCCGTAGTCATCAGAACCTCTGTTAGCTTTCATCAAATCATCGTTCTCATACTGTAAAGATGAAGTATCGATAGATACTTGAGCACAGAAATCTTTGAAACCTTTTGGAAGGTTTTGTGACCAAAGAATAGTTAAGTTAGGTTCTGGTGAAGCACCTAAATTATAAAGGGTTTGTAAGAAACGGAATGAAGTTTTAGTAACTTTTGTTCTACCATCGTGGAATTGTCCTCCAATAGCTTCAGTTACCCATGTAGGATCGCCACCAAATATTTCATCATAAGCACCTGGACGTAAATGACGAACAACTCGAAGTTTCATAACGAATTGATCAATAAATTCTTGAGCTTCTTCTTCAGTAATTAAGCCACTTTTTAAATCTTGTTCAATATAAATGTCCAAGAATGACGAAACGTTGCCTAGTGACATTGCTGCACCATCTTGTTCTTTAACGGCGCTTAAATAAGCTAAATAAGTGAATTGAACAGCTTCATAAGCAGTAGTAGCAGGTTTAGAAACATCGACACCATAAGATAATGCCATAGTTTTCATATCTTGTAATGCTTTGATTTGGCTCGTGATTTCTTCACGTAAACGCACTTTGTGTTCGCTCATTTCTCCAGCAACATTTGCAAAATCAGCTTTTTTTACATCAATTAATGCATCAGCTCCATATAGAGGTAAACGTCTAAAATCACCAATAATTCTTCCTCTAGCATAATTATCAGGTAATCCTGTTAAAACGTGTTTAGAGCGATACATTTTGATTTCTGCATCATAAGCGTCAAAAACAGCTTGATTATGGTCTTTTGCATAATTAAAGATATCTGAAACTCTTTCTGACACTTGTAGTCCTTTTTCTTTAACTGCTGACTCTACTAATTTAATTCCGCCAAAAGGTTTCATCGCTCTTTTGAGTAAAACATCAGTTTGAAGACCAACAATCACTTCATTTTCTTTATCAATATATCCAGGACCAAAAGCTGTAATATTAGAGATGGTCTCGGTATCGATGGCTAAACAACCGTTATTTTGTCTTTCTTTTAATAATTGTTGTTTACATGCCTCCCATAATTTTGTGGTTTTGTTTGAAGGTCCAACTAAAAAATCTGCTGTTCCTTCATACGGAGTTATGTTTTTTACTACAAAATCATAAACATCAATCGTTGTAGTCCAATTTCCTTTTTTAAACGTTGCTGTATTTGTTACAATTTCCATTTCATTAATTTTTTTCAATGTTCTTAAAATACTTGTAATCACCTACTTAGTTAAATGAATACATTCAAATTTACGAAAAAAAAGCCTTGAAAAACAAGGCGAAATTAAAAGTGTCAAATGTTTTTGTTTTCATTAAAAAGACCTCAGAATTGGTAGAAATTCAAGTCTTTTTTTTTGCTTTATTTATTTTTACAAAACATCTATCTCATAATATTCGATGGTTATTTTGTAATTCTTTAAAAAAAACATTGTTTTTTGATTAAATTTTAGCTAGGGTGCCCTAAAACAATGAGTCTACTTGAAATTTTTTATAAGAAATTTATAGTAGACCCTTTATTTTTTAGTTTCTTTTACAAAACTACTTTGCTTTTAAAGTTTTTCTCGATGGCTTTAATCATTTCGCCAGCAATATCTTTGTTGGTTGCTCCTTCAATTCCTTCCAATCCTGGAGACGAATTTACTTCGAGCAATAAAGGCCCTTTAGAAGAGCGAATGATGTCTACACCAGCTACTTTTAAATCCATAGCTTTAGCCGCTTTAATAGCGATTCTTTTTTCTTCGCTAGTGACCTTGATTATTGAAGCTGTTCCACCAAGATGAATATTAGCTCTGAATTCACCAGGCATTGCTTCACGTTGAATGGCAGCAACGACTTTCCCATCAATTACAAAACAACGAATATCTTTTCCATTTGCCTCTTTAATGAATTCCTGAACTAAAATATTAGCATTTAAACTTTTGAATGCATTAATAACACTCTCTGCAGCTTTTTTAGTTTCTGCCAAAACGACTCCCTTGCCTTGTGTTCCCTCTAATAATTTTACAATTAAAGGAGGGCCACCTACCATTTTTATTAAATCGTTGGTATCTAATGGAGAATTTGCAAATCCAGTGGTTGGAATGTCAACGCCATTGTTTAGTAATAATTGTAAAGAAAAGAGCTTATCTCTAGATTGTGTTATTGCCGTTGATGAATTAAGACAGAATACTTTTAAGGCCTCAAATTGACGGGTCAAAGCACAACCATAAAATGTAATACTTGGACGTATTCTTGGAATAATAGCATCAAATTGATTGAGTATTTTTCCACCTCTATAATGAATTTCAGGTGTTTTAGCATCCAATTTCATATAGCATTCTTTAATGTTCAAAAAATGCATTTCATGTCCTCGCATTTCACCAGCTTCCATAATTCGTTTGTTGCTGTACAATTCAGGGTTGCTGGCCAAAACGCCAATACGTAAACCAGAACTTGCTTTTTCTGCATTCTTGTATAGTTCTTTTAGATTGTCTACCGTAGGCTGTCCTAATAAGTATTTTTGCTCAGGGTCTACCAAAACACGTCCACTCATCGCTTCACGACCTAAAAGCATTCGAAATCCCATTGAATCTCTGTTGGTCAATGTCATTTCTATGTTCCAAGTATCATCTCCAATTTTTAGTAAAGTCTGAATAACATAACGTTGTTCTCTATACCCACTAGAACTTTTTACAATTCGTTTGTCTACTAATGGCGCCTCACAATGAATAACAGTTTTGTTGTTATTTTGGATGGGATTAATATCGAATTTTACCCAATTGCTATCATTTTTGATAAAAGGGGCAATATTTATAGCGTGCAAAGCCGAAGTTTTAGCTCCAGAATCGACTCTAGCTTTGATAGTAGGAATATTTAGGTCTGGGAAAGAGCACCATTCTTCGCTTCCTAAGATGACTTTGTTTTGTAGCATACAGCAATTTGTTTAATAAAACATCAAAAGTAACTTTTTGTTTTTTAAAAAAGTTAAATTAATATAAAGAATTAGCCCGTTATGTAGTAAAAAAACATAACGGGCTAAAATAAATAATTTGTTTTAATCTATTGATTTGTAGGTTCTTCTGCTTTGTTGACATTCACTGTTAACTCAGTAGCACCTTCTTCAATGTCCATAAAGATTTCGTCGCCAGCATTAATTTTTGAAGTGATAATTTCTTCGGCTAGAGCATCTTCTACATACTTTTGGATAGCTCTTTTTAATGGTCTGGCACCAAATTGTTTGTCAAAACCTTTGTCTGCAATAAATGCTTTTGCTTTATCAGAAAGATTCAGGGTGTATCCTAAATCTTTGATTCGAGCGTATAGTTTTTTTAATTCAATTTCGATAATCAAGTTGATGTCTTCTTTTTCTAATGAATTGAAAACAATAACATCGTCGATTCGGTTTAAAAACTCAGGTGCAAAGGTTTTTTTCAATGCATTTTCAATAATACTTTTTGAATTATCCTCGGCTTGCGCAATTTTTGCTGCGGTACCAAATCCAACACCTTGACCAAAATCTTTTAGCTGTCTAGCGCCAACATTTGAGGTCATAATGATAATTGTGTTTTTAAAATCGATTTTGCGACCTAAACTGTCTGTCAAGAACCCATCGTCTAATACTTGCAACATCATATTGAATACGTCTGGATGTGCTTTTTCAATTTCATCTAAAAGCACTACACAATAGGGTTTTCTTCTTACTTTTTCTGTCAATTGGCCACCTTCTTCGTAGCCAACATACCCCGGAGGCGCTCCAACTAATCTTGAAATAGCGAATTTTTCCATATATTCACTCATGTCGATTCTTATCAAGGCTTCTTCAGAATCAAACAATTCTTTTGCAAGTACTTTAGCTAATTGTGTTTTTCCTACACCAGTTTGACCTAAGAAAATAAAGGAACCAATCGGTTTGTTTGGGTCTTTTAAACCGGCTCTATTTCTTTGGATTGAACGAGCAATTTTCAAAACTGCTTCATTTTGTCCAATTACTTTATTTTGAATAAGCTCTGGTAATTTAGCTAATTTATTGCTTTCAGTCTGTGCAATTCGGTTAACAGGAATGCCAGTCATCATAGAAACAACATCAGCAACATTGTCTTCTGTAACATTGATTCGGTTGTTTTTAGAATCTTCTTCCCATTGCTCTTGTGCAATAGCTAAATCTTTTTCTATTCGTTTTTCATCATCACGTAATTTAGCTGCTTCTTCATATTTTTGCTTTTTGACAACCAAATTCTTCAACTCACGTACGTCTTCTAATTGACGCTCCAAATCTAAAATTTGCTTTGGAACATCAATATTGGTGATATGAACTCTTGAACCAGCTTCGTCTAAAGCATCAATAGCTTTGTCTGGTAAAAAGCGTTCCGACATATATCTGTCAGTTAGTTTTACACAAGCTTCAATGGCTTCAGGAGAATACGTTACATTGTGATGGGATTCGTATTTGTCTTTGATATTATTTAAAATAGTAATGGTTTCCTCAACCGAAGTTGGCTCTACAATTACTTTTTGGAAACGTCTTTCTAAAGCGCCATCTTTTTCTATGTATTGGCGATATTCATCTAATGTAGTTGCACCTATACATTGAATTTCACCTCTTGCCAAGGCAGGTTTGAACATATTTGATGCGTCCAATGAACCTGTTGCTCCACCTGCACCAACAATCGTATGAATTTCGTCTATAAACAAGATAATATCATCGTTTTTTTCCAACTCATTCATAACGGCTTTCATACGTTCTTCGAACTGTCCTCTATATTTTGTTCCTGCTACAAGGCTGGCTAAATCAAGAGTAACTACTCGCTTATTGAATAAGATTCTAGAAACTTTCTTTTGAATTATTCTTAAAGCTAGTCCTTCAGCAATGGCAGATTTTCCAACTCCAGGTTCACCAATTAAAAGCGGGTTGTTTTTTTTGCGTCGGCTTAGAATTTGAGACACACGCTCAATCTCTTTTTCGCGACCTACGACTGGGTCTAATTTTCCTTCTTCGGCCATTTCTGTTAAATCTCTACCAAAATTATCTAAAACTGGTGTTTTAGATTTTTTGTTGGATTTATTTACAGGATTGTTGAAGGTTCCTTCTTTAAGACTGTCATCTTGTCCTGAATCATCATTATATGATTCGTTTTTTGGTAAGTTGTCCATATATTCTTGGTCATTTGGAGTCATATTCAAATATTGTTCTTTGGCTATGTCATAATCTATTTTTAGTTTATTCAATAGCTTGGTTGTAGGGTCGTTTTCGTTTCTCAAAATGCATAATAGCAAATGTGCTGTACTTATTGAAGTACTTTGAAATACTTTAGCTTCAAGAAATGTTGTTTTTAAAGCTCTTTCGGCTTGTCGAGTTAGATGTAGGTTCTTTTTTTCTAGGTTAACTTCAAGGCTGGTCGGGCTAGCTGGGCTAAGAATCTCAACCTTTCTTCGTAAATGTTCTAAGTCTACATCCAAATTGTTTAAAATATGGATAGCCTTTCCATTTCCATCTCTCAAAATGCCTAACATAAGATGTTCTGTTCCAATAAAGTCATGGCCTAGACGTAAGGCTTCTTCTTTACTGAAAGTAATAACATCTTTTACTCTAGGGGAAAAATTGTCATCCATGTAGTATCTTTTTATATATGTAAATTTAATGATTTAGTATTTATAAACAAAAATCATTCCTACTAATATCAGCTGTCAGCTAAGTGACAAAAAAAATAGAAGAATCAAAGTTAAAATTATCGGAATTTATTAACTATTACAGGTTTTTTTATTGTTAATAAATTAGAAAAATTAGACTGTTAAAATACCAAAAAAAAGTTCAGAAAGCCGTATATTGGCACGTTTTGAAATTAATATAATTATTTAATATAACAACTTATGTCTGAAGGAGAAAAGTTAATTCCTATTAACATAGAAGATGAAATGAAATCAGCTTACATCGATTATTCGATGTCAGTAATTGTATCCAGAGCGCTTCCTGATGTTAGAGATGGTTTAAAACCCGTACATCGTAGAGTGCTATACGGAATGTATGATTTAGGAGTTTTTTCAAATAAAGCCCATAAAAAATCGGCGAGAATTGTCGGTGAAGTATTAGGAAAGTATCACCCACACGGAGATACTTCTGTTTATGATGCAATGGTTCGTATGGCTCAAGAATGGAGTATGCGTTATTTGTTGGTAGATGGACAAGGTAACTTTGGTTCTGTAGATGGTGATAGTCCTGCAGCAATGCGTTATACTGAAGCAAGAATGCGTAAGATATCTGAAGAGATTATGGCAGATATCGAAAAAGAAACAGTAGATTTTCAATTGAACTTTGACGATACTTTATACGAGCCTAAAGTTATGCCGACTCGTGTGCCTACATTATTAATTAATGGTGCAACAGGAATTGCGGTAGGTATGGCTACAAATATGCCTCCTCATAATCTTACTGAGGTTGTCAATGGAACTTTAGCCTATATAGACAATAATGATATTGAAATTGACGAATTAATTACACATATAAAAGCGCCTGATTTTCCAACAGGTGGTATAATCTATGGTTACGAAGGAGTTCGTGAAGCATTCAAAACTGGTCGTGGACGTATTGTAATGCGTGCCAAAGTTGGTTTTGAAGAGGTTGATGGTAGAGAATCTATTATTGTTACCGAAATTCCTTATCAAGTTAATAAAGCTGATATGATTAAACGTACAGCTGACTTGGTAAATGAAAAGAAAATTGACGGTATTGCTAATATCCGTGACGAGTCGGACAGAAATGGTATGCGTATCGTCTATATCTTGAAACGTGATGCGACGCCAAATGTGGTTCTAAACACGTTGTATAAGTATACACAATTGCAGTCCTCTTTTAGTGTAAACAATATTGCCTTAGTGAATGGTCGTCCACAAATGTTGAATCTTAAAGATTTGATTCATTATTTTGTTGAGCATCGTCATGATGTTGTAATTAGAAGAACACAATTCGAGTTAAGAAAAGCTGAAGAGAGAGCGCATATTTTAGAAGGATTAATCATTGCTTCTGATAATATAGACGAAGTAATTGCACTGATTAAAGCTTCTAAAAATACAGAAGAAGCAAGAGAAAAATTGATTGAAAGATTTAAACTTTCAGATATTCAGGCTCGTGCAATTGTTGAAATGCGATTAAGACAGTTAACAGGTCTTGAACAAGATAAATTGAGAGCGGAGTACGAAGAAATCATGAAATTGATTGACCATTTACGTGCTTTATTGGCTGATGTTAATTTGCGTATCGCTTTGATAAAAGAAGAATTGATTGAAATTAGAGATAAATACGGTGATAATCGTCGTTCTCTAATTGAGTATTCAGGTGGTGATGTGAGTATTGAAGATTTAATTGCAGATGAGAGCGTGGTAGTAACCATTTCTCATGCAGGATACATCAAACGTACTAATCTTAGTGAGTATAAAACACAAAATAGAGGAGGAGTTGGACAAAAAAGTGCTGGTACAAGAGATCAAGATTTCTTGGAACATATGTTTGTTGCAACAAATCATCAATATATGATGTTCTTTACTCAAAAAGGTAAATGTTTCTGGATGAGAGTGTATGAAATTCCTGAAGGAACCAAGACTGCTAAAGGAAGAGCAATACAAAATTTAGTCAATATTGAAAGTGATGACAAAGTTAAAGCGTATATTTGTACTCAAGATTTAAAAGACAAAGACTACATAAATAGCCATAATTTAATAATGGTTACTAAACAAGGTCAAGTAAAGAAAACTTCTTTAGAAAAATATTCAAAACCTCGTGTTAATGGAGTAGCAGCCATTACAATTAAAGAAGGAGATGAGTTATTAGAAGCAAAATTGACTAATGGTGAAAGCCAGATTATTTTAGCTGTTAAGTCTGGTAAGCTTGTTCGTTTTGAGGAAACTAAAACAAGACCAATGGGTAGAACAGCTTCTGGTGTTCGAGGAATTACACTAAAAGATGATACTGATGAAGTTATCGGTATGGTTACTGTAGACAAAGAAAATATTAATGATTCTCAAATTTTAGTTGTAACAGAAAACGGTTATGGTAAACGTACAAAATTAGTTGATGAGGACGGAGAAGACGTGTACAGAATTACTAACCGTGGAGGTAAGGGAGTAAAAACGCTTAATATTACCGAGAAAACAGGAAATTTGATTTCTATAAATGCGGTTACAGATGCTGATGATTTGATGATTATCAATAAGTCAGGTTTAACCATTAGAATGGCTATTGAGGATTTACGTGTTATGGGACGTGCCACTCAAGGGGTTAAACTGATTAATTTAAAAGGGAATGACTCGATTGCAGCGGTAACAAAAGTAATGAAAGATGAGGCAGATGAAAATGGTAATTCTGAAGATTCAGCTGTTGAACGTGTAAAACCTGTACTTGAAGTTCTTGAAGATGATTCAGTTGAAGAAGATGATGAGGATGAAGATGATGAAGTAATTGAGGATGACAACGAAGAGGAGGATGAAGTAAATGATGAAGATTAATAAATAATTAAATAAAAATAGAATACCATGAAAAGTAAATATGTATTACTTGCATCAACAATGTTGATATCAGTAGCCACTTTTGCACAAAAAGATCAAATTAAAGCTGCTGAAAAAGCATTAAAAGCAGGTAAATCCGATGAAGCAAAAACAATTTTGTTAGATGCTGAATCTGTAATTACAAATGCTACTGAGGCTGAAAAGGCTCAATATTATTTTGTTAAAGGTAACGTAATGTTAGATTTAGCTAACAAAAGTGTAGATAAAGATGCTAATTTATCATTAGCAGCAGCTGCATATCAAGAGTTGATTGAAGTTGAGAAAGCTTCTGGTAAATCAAAATATACAGCACAAGCTACAAAATCTGTAATAGATATTAAATACAAATTGATTAATGAGGCAATTGCTGATTCAAAAGCTGATAAGTATGAAGTAGCTGCTAAAAAATTGTATGATGCGTATCAATTAGATAAAAAAGACACGATTAACTTGTATTATGCAGCTTCAACTTATGTAAATGCAAAAAATTACGATGCTGCTCTTAAGAATTATGATGAGTTAAAGAAATTAAACTATTCTGGAAAAGGAACTAATTATTTTGCAGTAAATAAATTAACTTCTCAAGAAGATATGTATTTAACTGCTGCCGAAAGAGATCGTATGATTAAATTAGGAACTCACGAAAAACCTAGAACAGAGGTTATTCCATCTAAACGAGGGGAGATTTATAAAAATGTTGCTTTGATTTTAGTACAACAAGGTAAATCAAAAGAAGCACAACAAGCTGTTGCTGATGCGAGAACAGCTAATCCAGAAGATACTTCATTAGCTTTGACCGAAGCAAATTTATATTTGGAAGCAAAAGATTATGATACTTATAAAAAATTAGTAGCTGATATTTTGGTTAAAAACCCTAATGACGCGGATTTAGTTTTTAATTTAGGTGTAATTAGTGCAAATGCAAAAAATAGTGTAGATGCTGAAAAGTATTATAGTAGAGTGATTGAAATAAATCCCGCTTATACAAATGCTTATATAAATATTGCTGCTTTGAAATTAGAAAATGAAAAACCTATTATTGATGAGATGAATAAATTGGGTACTTCGACTAATGACATGAAGCGTTATGATGTGTTAAAGAAAAAACGTGAAGAATTATTCAAAAGTACTATTCCTTTCCTAAAAAAGGCAGTAGAATTAGATCCTAAAAATGTTGATGTAGCCAAAACACTTATGAATGTATACAGTGCATTAGAAATGACTGCTGAATACAAAGAGCTAAAAGCAAAAATCCAATAAATTTTTATAAAAATGTTAAAAAAAAGCCATTTATTAATTTAAATGGTTTTTTTTTATCCTAAAAACAGCTATAATTGATATGACTGTTAAAAAATTGATGAATTCATTAATTTTTATTTATTTGGGTATTATATAGTTTTTTTTTGTGCTAAGTATTTGTAAAATCAAAATATTATTCTATTTTGGCTATCTTAATATATTATTAATTTAGTTAAAAAAACCAAAAAAAATTATCAAACCTAATCTTACCAAAAAAATACCTGCTATGAAGAAATTGTACTTTTTTGCGCTAATTATGCTTAGCGTTACCTTTTCAAGTATGGCTCAAAAAGAGCAAATTAAGACTGCTCAAGCAGAACTAGCCAAGGGGAATGCTCAGGCTTCTTTGACTATTTTGAATGAAATTGAGTATTTAATTACTAATGCGAAAGACGATGATAAATCGGATTATTATTTTACAAAAGCAAAAACGTATACGGCTTTAGCAGATAAAAAAGTTGAAGGTCCAAAAAATATGTCACTTGCAGTTGCTTGCTACAATGAATTAATTTTAAATGAAGTTGATTCTGGTAATTTAAAGTATGCGGTTCAAGCAAGAGAATCTGTTAAAGAATTAAAAAGTGTTTTAGATAGAAGTGCAATTGAAGATAACAATGCACAACGCTTTGGAGATGCTGCAAATAAAATGTTTTATTTGTATGAAATGGATAAAAAAGATACAATGAACTTATATAATGCCGCTTCCAATTATTTTAATGCAAAACAGTATGATTTAGCCTTGAAAAATTTTGAACTATTAAAAAACATAAAATTTTCAGGTAATGGAATGGAGTATTATGCTACAAACAAGTCAACAAATCAGGAGGAGCTTTTTGTTTCTGCGATGAATAGAGATTTGGGTGTAAAGCAAGGCTCACACATAAAACCAAGAAATGTTAAAGCTAAATCGAAAAGATCTGATATTTTAAAGAAAATAGCATTTATTTTTACTGAAAAAGGGGATGTAGCTAGTGCGGAAAGTAACTATAAAGCAATTATAGCAATTAACCCCAATGATGTAGAGAGTTATGTAGATTTGGCTTACGTTAAACTAGATAGAAAAAAGGAGATATCAGACAAAATGGCTTTACTTGGAACGTCTCCTGAGGATATGAAAAAGTATGATGAGTTGAAAATTAAGAAAGATGAGGAAGTTAAAGTTGCTGTTGGTTATCTTGAAAAAGCATTGACTTTGGATCCTAGTAATAAAGATATATCAAAATTATTACTCAATTTATACCGTTCCTTAGATATGACAGATAAATATGAGGCTTTAAAAGCTAAAGGATAATATAAATCTTAACAAAAAAAATGTTCCCAATTGAGGAACATTTTTTTTTGCTTAAATGATTTTTTTTATGACTCTTAATTTGTGGCTGTGTTTTTGAGTTTCGGTGTTGTAAATTCCTAAATGATCGAGTCTGTCAATTCTTACTTTTCCACTTGCATGAATTATGTAATTGTCAGACATAATAATTCCGACATGTATTATTTTTCCATCTTCATTATCAAAAAACGCTAAGTCTCCTGGTTCACTTTCTTCAATAAAACTAAGTGGTTCTCCTTGAAAAGCTTGTTGTGAAGCATCTCTTTTTAAATGGTATCCATTTAATTTATAAACCATTTGCGTAAAACCTGAACAGTCAATACCAAAAGGCGTTTTTCCACCCCATAAATAAGGAGCGTTTAAATACATATAAGCAGTTTTTATGATGTTGTTTTTCTCTTTGATGCCGCTGATCTTTGTGCCTTCGAAGCTGAATTTTTTAGTATTGATCTCATTGTAGTTTAAAAAAGAAAGGCTTGAGCCGAGTGGAATTGGCATTAATAAGCTATTTGAATCAGTAATATATTCAATTAAATCGGCACTTAATATAATGCTGTCATTTGATAAATGCTTAAAGTTTTCTTCGCTAATCAATTGATATTGTTTGCTGTCAACCCATCCCTCGTAATCATCATACTGCAATCTTATTTTTGACCATTGATTATAGGTTTCTATGATTTGAAAATGCTCTCCGAAAAGAACTTGCGAAACAATCTCACTTTTATCACTTGATTCAGATCGAAGGGGTATAATAGCTAAATTACAGATTCCAAACATTATCTTGAATTTATAAATTGAGGTTTAAAAAGTTTAAACCTCAATTGTGCTTATTGTTTATATTCTCTCAATTACTATTGCTGATGCGCCTCCACCGCCATTGCAGATTGCTGCAGCTCCAATTTTTCCATTGTTTTGTTCTAGAACATTAATTAATGTAACAATTATTCTAGCACCAGAGCAACCTAGAGGATGTCCTAATGATACAGCTCCTCCATTAACATTGACTTTGTCATTGTTTAATCCAAGTATTTTTGAATTTGCTAATCCTACAACTGAAAACGCTTCATTAAATTCAAAGAAGTCAACATCATTTGTGGTTAATCCAGCTTTTTTTAGTGCAATAGGTAATGCTTTTGCTGGGCTAGTTGTAAACCATTTAGGTTCCTGTGCGGCATCTGCATAACTTCTAATATAGGCCAAAGGTTTCAGGTTCAAAGATAATGCTTTTTCTTCACTCATAAGTACCAGTGCAGCTGCGCCATCATTGATTGTTGAGGCATTTGCTGCAGTTACAGTGCCATCTTTAGTAAATGCTGGATTTAAGCTAGGTATTCTGTCTAAATTAACATTAGAAAATTCTTCATCTTTACTAATAATTATTGGATCCCCTTTTCTTTGTGGTACAGAAACTGATACTACTTCATTATCAAATTTACCTTCTTTCCATGCTTCTGTAGATCTTTTGTAAGATTGAATTGCAAATGCATCTTGCTCTTCTCTTGAAATATTATATTCTTTTGCACATAAATCAGCACTAACACCCATCGCGTTATTGTCATAAGCATCGGTAAGTCCATCTTTTTGCATTCCATCGACCATTGTGCTAGGACCAAATTTTGTTCCAGATCGAAGATTCATATAATGAGGAATTAAACTCATATTTTCCATTCCTCCAGCAATAATAATGTCGGCATCACCACACTGAATAGCTTGTGATGCAAGCATTACTGCTTTCATACCTGAAGCACAAACTTTATTGATTGTAGTACAAGCTACTTCATTTGATAATCCAGCAAAAATTGCTGCTTGTCTAGCGGGTGCTTGTCCAACACCTGCTTGAACAACATTTCCCATATAAACTTCATCGACTAAATTGGAGTCTAATTGAATTTTTTCCAAAGCCCCTTTAATTACAGCCGCTCCAAGTTTTGGGGCTGAAATACTTGATAAACCTCCCATAAAACTGCCAATTGGAGTTCTTACGGCAGAGACTATGACTACTTTCTTATTCATAATGTAAAAATATGTTGATTTGTTTAGCAAATTTAATCTTTTTTGGCGCTATTTCATATTTTTATCAAATAATATGGAATAATTTGAGATTTGTGAAAGACTATTTTATTCTATTTGTTTGATTGTGAAGTGTTTTTGATTTTTATTGAATTTTATTTAAAAAAAAGCTACAAAATAGTTGTGAGAAACGTAAAGTTAACTTAAATTTGCAACCGCAAAACGAGATAGTTTTCTTGTTTTAGGAGAGGTGCCAGAGCGGTAATGGAGCAGATTGCTAATCTGTCGACGGGTAACCGTCGCCAGGGTTCGAGTCCCTGTCTCTCCGCTTACACTCGGGGTGTAGCGTAGCCCGGTTATCGCGCCTGCTTTGGGAGCAGGAGGTCGCAGGTTCGAATCCTGCCACCCCGACAACAATGGACGCATAGCTCAGCTGGATAGAGCACCTGCCTTCTAAGCAGGCGGTCGAAGGTTCGAATCCTTCTGCGTTCACTTAAAACGATACTAGAAATAGTATCGTTTTTTTGTTTTACAATGTTTTTTTTTGATTCAAATAGTATATATTTATAAAAACTTTTGATCATGCGTTTTCTACTTCTTTCTGTTTTTTCTCTCTTTTTTTCTCCTATAATTTATAGCCAGTCCTCTGAAAAGCAATTAGCTACTAAAAATGGTTTAAAAGCATCAATTTCAGATACTACATTTGTGAATTTGAAAGATTATAGCACTGAATTTGTATATGATATGAAGTATGCAACAACCAATAACTTTTTAAAATCAAAAGTGTATGATTGTGCAGAATGTTTTTTGAGATTAAAAACGGTAAAAGCTTTAATTAAAGCCAATGATAAGTTTATCAAAAAGGGGTATAGAATAAAACTTTTTGATTGTTACCGACCCTTAGATATTCAGAAAAAGATGTGGGAATTAGTTTCAAATCCAGAATATGTTGCAGATCCTGCTAAAGGTTCTATACATAATCGAGGAGGGGCAGTTGACTTGACTCTTGTCACTCTAGAAGGAATAGAACTTAATATGGGAACGCCTTTTGATTTCTTTGGAAAAGAAGCAAGTCACAGTTATCCATTTTCTGATAAAAAAATAATGGATAACCGCAAAATGCTCAAGAAAATAATGCTTCAAAATGGATTTAAAGCTTTTGAATCAGAATGGTGGCATTACAATTTAGCTTCTGCAATGACTGATAAAGTAGCCAATACAAAATGGGAATGTAATTAATTTTCAATACAAGCAATATTCTTGATGAAATAGTTCTCAGGTTGGTAAACTTTATTGTCCAATTCGGACGTGAATTCTTTCTTTATAATGTAATCTTCTACATCTGTCAAATATTTTATTCGCATTAGTGATAATGGTGAGCTTTTTAACTTCTCAAAACTATCTTTTAAAAAGTAAAATTCTCCAGTAGTTACTCTATTGTCAAAACCTTTATCGTCTCTTAAAAGTGTTCCGCAGTTTTCTTGGTCTTTGTGGATTAAAGAAATAATGCTTCCATCATTTAATTGAAGAAATAATTTTGAGTTTTTATCAAAGCAATTGGCTTTTATGAAGCCTTTACTTTTTTGTATTAATTGTATGTTTAAAGTAGGAACACCATCGGTTAGAGCTAGTGAAAAGAAAATATAGCTTGAGGTACCAGCAAAGTTTTTTTCGCTAATCATGTATTCTTTTGTGACTTTATAACTTCCAATAGAGTCTACTACATTGGTGCTGTATTCACATTGTTTTTGTGCAAATAATGAAAAGCTTGTGAGGGTAAAAATGATAAGTAATAGTTGTTTCATGTTGTTTTAAATTTTGCTGCAAATTAAAACTATTTTGTTATTATTTATATCTGTTGTAAAAAAACAATAACTATTTCCTCCATCTTTTATTTTCCACTTTTTTCTAATGTTTTCCACACTTTCTGAGAAATTTCGAGTAGTAATATTTGCTTTTTGATTCACTAAATTCGTTTTTAATTCTAATTTATTGTAATTCAGTTTTTTGTTGATTTTGAATCTTCTTCCAGGAAAGTCAATCAATTCTGAATTAGTATACAAATGTGAATTTAGATGTAATTTATTCAACTTAAAAACGGAACTAACGGCATCAAAACCTCCAGATTTCATTATTGCACTATTAGGTTCGTAAAGGTATTCTTCTGGCAAACCATAAGTTGGCTCGCAGTCAAATGTAGGAAGCTCAAATTTTTCCTCTTTATTTTTAAGGAGATTTACAGTTTTTATGAAAACGTGCCCCGTATAGTCTTTATGAAGTTCCCATAATAGTTCTTTTACTTCATTGTTTAAGGCGACGATATGTATAGATTTTACATTTTTTAATTCTGATAAACCTGCTGTTATGTCTAATAGTGGTGCAGTTTTTATTAGAATTGATTTTGATTTTGAAAAATACAAATCAATGTTCTCTGGTACGTTAGGAAGACAATCTTTTAACATAAAAACTTTTCCTTTGCTTTCGCTTCTTCGAGAGGGGTCAATATAAATCCAATCCCAAGTTTGCTCAATAGAACAAATAGTGTTTTGGCTATCACCAGTTTTACATTCAATGTTTGCAGCCTTTAATTGTTTAAAGTTGTGAGCTGTAATTGCTGAAAGCTCAGGATTAATTTCGCAATGAACCACTTTATTGAACTTTTTAGCAAAATAAAAATCATCAACACCTAATCCGCCAGTTAGATCTATTAAGTTGGTTCCTGTAATTAAATTAGATTTATATAAAGCAGTAATTTCAGAAGAAGTTTGCTCTATTGAAATTTTGGGTGGGTATACGATGTTTGTCGTTGAAAACCAAGTAGGAAGTTTTTCTTTAGCTTTGGCTTTGCTTTCTATTTGGCCTATAATTGTTTTCCATTCAATATTTGGAAATGGATTTTTTTGTAAAGCGAGTTTAGTTATGTTTTGGTCTAATTGATCGTTTATGAAATTTTGAACGTCAATGTTTAAAAAGTCGAAATTCAAGTTTAAATGTCTTTGGTTAACAATTGAATAATTTTATTATCTGGAAAAAATTCTTTTCCTATTACTTTCAAAATAGTGTACAAAGGTACAGCTATTACCATTCCTAATATTCCAAATAAAAAGCCTGCAATAAGGATGACTAAAAAGATTTCTAAGGGATGTGAACTTACACTTTTGGAAAAAATAATTGGCTGTGATAGGTTGTTGTCTATAAGTTGTACAATCCAAAATCCAATCAAAACGTAAATAGTAGTAGGTAGAATTTCGGTTTGAAAATCGCTGCCAAGATGGCTAATCATAGAAAGAATTGCTGCTAAAACAGACGCAATCAGTGGTCCAATGTATGGAATGATATTTAATACAGCACATAGAAAAGCAATGATGATGGCATTTGGAATACCGAAAATTAATAAAACGATTAAATACAGAAGAAACACAATAAAGAGTTGGAGTAATAAGCCAATAAAATAGCGAGAGAGCAAATGGTTGATTTTTTCTAATGAATTCAATATTTGTTCTTCATGACTATCTGGGATTAATTTTTTGGCTCCCACGATAAAAAGTACACGATCTTTTAAGAAAAAAAAAGTGATGAATAAAACCGAAGCCAATCCCATTCCAAAACTACTGACAACACCTAAAATAGAATTTAAAAAATTAGGAATGATTCCAAAATTTATTTTTGAAGTGATGTTGTTGAAATTGAGTAGCTTTTTTGCATTGATGTGATGGCTTTCTAAAAATGCATTGATTTGGTTAATGAGTTCGATGGCATTTTTTTCTATTTCTTTCGTATTTAAAAGTGAAAGATTCTGACTTTGTGAAGTGATTAAAGGAACAAATAAAATTAGTATTCCAAAGATTATAGCTATAAATATTGCTATTGTTGTAATAGTTGCTAGGTTGTGTGAAAACTTTAATCTTTTTTTGAAAAAATCTAAAAAAGGATTGCCAATCAAGGTCAAAATTAAAGCAACCACAAGGTAAATTAAAACAGATTGTATTTGATATAAAAAGTAAATACCTAATGCTGAGGCTACAATAATTACTATTGCTCTAATTATTCCGTTTGCAATTAATTTTGAAGTTATCATATGGTCGATTTAGTTCATAAATATATAAAAAAAACTCGCTATGTCTAGCGAGTTTTAATTGCAATCATTTTTTTAAAGATTAGATTCCGAATCCAGATCTAGCTCCACCACTTACAAATAGAGCAGCCATTCTAGCTTTTTGTCCATTAGTAAACATATACATTCCTCTATCGTCAGTGTAATCCATGTAGTTCATAGTCATTTCTACGGGTGTTCCAGTACAAGTACTTAAGTGTGGATAAGCAGGAACTCCGTAGTTTGCAGCATTGTGAGTAGGTGTGTCAGCAACTAAATCACTTCCACATGTAGCATCACCCCAAATGTGTCTAAGGTTCATCCAGTGTCCTACTTCGTGGCTCGCTGTTCTTCCTAAGTTGTAAGGATAGCTTGCTCCTGTGTTGCTTGTTACTCCAAAATATTTAGAATCTATTACCACACCATCTGTTGCAGCTGCTCCACCAGGAAATTGTGCATATCCTAAAATTCCGCCACCTATAGTGCAAGCCCATAAGTTTAGAGTGTTTGATGGAGAAGTTGGTGCAATACCACCTTGTTTGGTTTTTTTCATAGCATCTCTTGTTCCCCAAGATGTTTTGGTTGTAGACTTACGGTTGATTTTAACTAATTCAAAAGTAATCCCAACATTTGCGGCAACACCAGCAAATAGAGCAGGAGTGCTTGAGAAATCAGCATTTGTTGCAGTAAAGTCTTTGTTTAAAACAGCAATTTGAGATTGAATCAAGGCGTCAGAAATATTTTCTGCTGCAGTACGATATAGTACATTTACAACAACAGGAATAACTACTTTTCCGTTTACTAATCTACCTGTTAATCTAGCTTTTTGTGTAAACTCTTCGATTTGGTTCATACGAATTGCTAAAGTTGGGTCGGCTGCTAATTGTGCTTGAAATACTTCATTTGTTGCGCAACCTCTTCTTGCAACGGCTTGTTCAGTTGAATTTGAATTTAATGTTTCTTCATTTTGACAAGAAAAAAGCATTAGAATAAGCCCTGCACTCAATAAAATTTTTTTCATAATTTGGGTTTTGTTAAATTGTTATAAAAAAGTTAATTTGGTTAATTCATTAACAATTTTATAACATTTTTTTTAAACTACCAATTTTTTTTATGAAATATTTTAAAATAATTGTTTGTCATTCAGTTGTTTAAATGTTATCTCATTTTTCTGGTAAGCTCGTACAGCGCAATTCCAGTGGCCTGAACGACATTCATACTGCTGTTTTTTCCAAACATTTCAATATGAGTGATTTGATGGGATTTTTTTAAAAAACAATCTGAAACGCCTTCAATTTCATTTCCAATTAGGAGAGCAATTTTTTTGTTTTTTTCAATTTCAATGTTTTCTATAGGAATACTATTTGAAGTAATTTCCAATGCGATGATTTCATATTCATTTTCAATTAAAAAAGCCATTACTTCTTCTTTGGTTTCATATAATTGGTATGGGACGTGAAGATGAGTATTACGGGACGTTTTATTAATCTTCCTATGATTCATTTGATTGCCTATGCCTAGAAAAATTATTTTTTCTACACCAAATGCCTCACAAATTCTAAAAAGTGAGCCTATGTTAGGTTGAAAAACAATCGAATCACAAACTAAAGTTATTGGAAATTGCCTAGTAACGAAAGGTACCGATTCATGATTTAACTGCATGAAGGAGGATTTAATTATTAAAAATATAATGAATAATGTTAGCGCCCATTTTTAATGCTTTTTGGCGTACTTCAATTGGGTCATTGTTTACTTCTGCATCTTCCCAACCATCTCCTAAATCGCATTCATAAGTATATAATAGGACTAAACGATTTTCTATAAAAACGCCAAAGGCTTGTGGTCTTTTGCCATCGTGCTCATGAATTTTAGGAAGACCCGATGTAAAAATATAGGGCTTTTGGAAAATAGAATGGTTTGATGGTATCTCTATTAATTCATTGTTCGGGAAAAGTTTTTTTATTTCTTTTCTTATGTATTGATCCATTCCATAATTATCATCGATATGAAGAAATCCTCCTGCTTCTAAATATTTTTTTAAATTGTCTCTGTCATTATCACTAAAGACTACATTGCCATGCCCTGTCATGTGTATGAAAGGATATGAAAATAAATCAGGACTACTTGGTTCTACTGTTGCAGGTTTTGCTTTAATTCTCGTATTTATATTTGAATTGCAGAATTTAATTAAATTAGGAAGGGAAGTAGGGTTAGCATACCAATCGCCACCTCCATTATATTTTAATAAAGCAATTTCTTGAGCATAACTTACAGAAGAAATAAAAAAAACAAAAAATAAAAGACTTCTTATCATTATGAAGTTGATTTATAATAAATTAATGGTTTTACTCATTAAAAAACACTACACTGTGACAAGCCACAACTGCTGCGGTCTCTGTTCTTAATCTAGTATTTCCAAGGGTGACGGGTATAAAATTGTGATCTAAAGCTAATTCGATTTCTTTTTCTGAAAAATCACCTTCTGGACCAATCAGAATTGTAGTTTTTGTATTTGTATTCAAAACAGATTTTAATGATTTTTTATCCGTCTCTTCGCAATGAGCAATCAGTAATTGTCCTTGGTGTTGTTGTTTAATGAAATTTTTAAAAGTTATGGCATCGTTTAGTTTTGGTAAATAAAATTGATTACACTGTTTCATTGCTGTCAAAATTATTTTTTCAAAACGCTCTTTATTGATGACTTTTCTTTCTGAGCGATCACAGATTATGGGTGTGATTTCTTGAATTCCAATTTCGGTCGCTTTTTCTAAAAACCATTCATAACGATCATTCATTTTGGTTGGTGCCACTACTAAATGTAAAGGATGCTTTGTTGGTTCTTTTTTTTCAAAAGATAATATTGAAACGGTACATTTACTATCAGAAGCAAGAGAAATTTCTGTTTTGAATAAATCCCCTAATCCATTAGTAACAAATAGTATGTCACCATCTTTTTTACGTAAAACTTTAATTATATGTTTGCTTTCTTCTTTGTCAAAAACAAATGAAGTACTGGTTTCGTTTATGAGAGAACTATAAAATAATTGCATATTTAAAATTGGATTCTTGCTTTTGAAACTACTGAGGAAGTTTCAAAATGTTGAGATAAATATTTTTGATAACCAACGATTCCTATCATAGCTGCATTATCTGTTGTGTATTCAAATTTGGGTATAAAAGTTTTCCAGCCATACTTTTTTTCTGCTTCTTTTAAAGTGTTTCTAATTCCTGAATTTGCAGAAACGCCACCTCCAATTGCAATTTGATTTATTCCAGTTTCTTTAACAGCTTGTTTTACTTTATCCATTAAAATTTCAATGATGGTATGTTGGATAGAAGCACAAATGTCATTTTTATTCTCTTCAATAAAAGAAGGATTCTCTTTTTGATTTTTTTGTATAAAATAAAGAATTGCAGTTTTCAATCCAGAAAAACTAAAATCTAGTCCAGCTACTTTTGGTTTAGTAAATGCGAATGCTTTTGGATTACCACTTTGGGCTAATTTGTCAACTAACGGTCCTCCTGGGTAAGGTAATCCAAGGATTTTGGCACTCTTGTCAAATGCTTCACCTACTGCATCATCTGTAGTTTCACCTATGATAGTCATATCAAAAAAACCATCTACGCGAACAATCTGTGTATGACCGCCGCTGATGGTTAAAGCCAAAAAAGGAAATTCAGGTTTTTCATATCCTTCTTCATCTATAAAATGAGCTAGGATGTGAGCATGCATATGATTTACAGCTATTAATGGAATATTCAGTGCAGTAGCTAAAGACTTTGCAAAGGAACTACCAACGAGTAAAGAACCCATTAATCCAGGTCCTTGTGTAAAGGCAATGGCAGAAAGTTGTTCTTTAGTTATGTCTGCTTTTTTCAATGCAGCATCAATAACTGGAACAATATTTTGCTGATGGGCTCTTGAGGCCAATTCTGGAACAACTCCGCCGTATTGATTATGAATCAGTTGATTGGCTACAACATTTGACAATACTTTATCGTTATAAAGAACCGCGGCTGCTGTATCATCACAAGAGCTTTCAATGGCAAGAATAAAAACACCTTGATTTCGCATAAAAAGGGACAAAATTGAAATTTATTTGATTAATGGTCGTAAAATTCTTTAATTTTACAGCTTGGTCAAAATTAGCTATTTTTTATCAAATAGCACCTGATAGGATTAGTTTTATAGATTGATTGATTAACTTGCTTGATGACACTATGCTACTACATTTTGATTTACAACTAATACTTAACTCTTTCTATTATTAAAAAAATAAAAAAAATACTATTACGTTCATTGTTACTTTTTCTTCTACTTTTATTAGTAGCAGGAATAGCACTTTCTTTACCTGCAGTTCAAACTCGAATCGCCCAAGAGTTGATGACAAAAATCAATACTTCTTATGGAACTTCAATTGAAATTGATGAAGTTGCAATTTCCATTTTTGGAGGTGTTAAACTAAAAAAAGTTCTGATTAAAGATCATCATAGGGATACTTTAATTTATGCTAATCGAATTAAAACTAACCTGATTGGTATAAAAAAAGTAATTGATGGAGATTTAATTTTTAATAGTATTCATTTAGATGGTTTATTGTTCAATCTCAAAACTTATAAAAAGGAAAAGTTAACCAATTTAGATGTTTTTATAGAAGCTTTTGAAACGGGTAAACCTTCAACAAAACCTTTTTTAATGACGGTTAGAGAGGCTTTTATTTCTAACGGACATTTTTTGTTGATAGACGAAAATAGACAAAATCCAAAAGATGTTGATTTTACAAAAATTAACGCCCAAATTAGCAACTTCCAAATTCTAGGACCCGAGGTTGAAACCAACATTAATCAACTTTCTTTTAAAGATCATAGAGGTATTTTTTTGAAAAAATTGAGTGCTAAGTTTAGCTATAATAAAAAACGTATCCGATTAAAAAATTTAGAATTAGCAACTTCTGAATCCATATTAAAAGGAGATGTGCAGTTAAAATATACAATCGAAGATTTTTCTGATTTTAACAACAAGGTGAAATTTGATATAAAATTAAAGTCTTCTGTAATTGCTTCAAATGATATTCGATGTTTTTATGATGAATTGGGTAAAAATTTGTTTTTTAATGCACGTTCAAGGATTGAAGGAACGCTAAATAATTTAAAATTAACGGATCTAGTACTTTTTGATAGAAAAGGATCTAAGATTATTGGTAGTATTAATTTTAAAAATTTATTTCCTTCAAAATCACAGGAATTCTATATGAACGGAAAATTCCGCTCGTTAACTACAACATATGATCATTTAGTAGCTATTTTGCCAAATGTTTTAGGCGAAAGTTTACCAGAAATTCTGAAGAAAGCTGGAAAAGTTGATTTGGTAGGGACAACGGAATTGACTACAAAAAATATTCAAGCTGACTTTACAATGAAAACGGATATCGGAAATATAACATCCGATTTGGTTATTCTTGATATGAATCAAGTAAATAAAGCTAAATATAAAGGCACTATTGATTTGTTAAATTTTAATTTAGGTGTTTTATTTGATACAAAAGATCTAGGACAAACCAATTTAAAATTTGCAGTAGACGGTGTTGGTTTTGATCAAAAGAGTTTAAATACTTCAGTCAAAGGAGAGGTTTTCAAAATTAATTATAATAACTATACCTATAATAATATTGAGCTCGATGGGTATTTTAAGATGCCTATTTATAAAGGAAAAGCAAAAATTAAAGACCCAAATTTAGCTTTAGATTTTGATGGTTTTATTGATTTAAGTGGAAAACAAAATAAATATGATTTTCATGTATCAATAGATAAAGCACATTTGCATGAATTGCATTTTGATAAGGAACCCATTTCAAATCTAAAAGGAGATATTGTTGTTAATGCTTCAGGGAATTCAATTGATAATGTTGTTGGAGATGTTTTTGTAAAAAATGCAGTATACAATAATTCCAAAAAAACATATTCTTTCGATGATGTAAATGTGACTTCTACATTTGATGAAAAAAATGTTCGTACAATTACATTAAATTCTACTGATGTAGGTCAGGGCAAAGTAGTTGGTAAATTTAAATTTAACCAATTAGAAGCTTTGGTTCAAAATTCCTTGGGAAGCCTTTATGGAAATTATAAGCCGTTAGTTGTTACCAAAGGTCAATACCTGAAATTTGATTTTACAATACACAATAAAATTGTCGAAGCTCTTTTTCATGACGTAATCCTTTCTTCTGATGCCAAAATAAAAGGTGAGATTGATTCAGATGATCGAGAATTTAAAATGAAATTTAATTCTGAAAGAATTACTGCCACCGGAACCACGATGGATAATATTCGATTGTCTATAGATAATAAGAATCCATTATATAATACATATGTAGAACTAGATAGTATTAAAACAAGTTTTTATAAGATTAGAGACTTTAGTCTTATAAATGTAACAATGAAGGATTCTTTAAAAGTAAGAACCGAATTTAAAGGAGGAGATAAAGGTGAGGATTTGTATAATCTTAATTTGTATCATACTATAGATAAGAATAAAAATAATGTTGTTGGTTTTAGTAAATCTGAAATAAAGTTCAAAGATTACATTTGGAATTTGAATGAAGTAGATACCAAGAGTAATCAAATAATTTTTGATAGAGCATTCAAGAATATTGCAATCAACGATGTGGTACTGACTCATGAAAACCAACAAATTGATTTAAGTGGTTTAATCAAAGGGAACAGTTATAAAGATTTGCACCTTAATTTTAAAGGTGTTGATTTGAAAAAAATAACGCCTTCAAACGACCAATTTAATTTTAATGGAAATATTAGTGGGGAAGTTAATTTTGAACAAGAAGGACAAGTTTACAAACCTACAGCATCTATTTATGTTGATCGATTAAAAATAAATGATACTTTTTTTGGAAATTTAAATCTTGGAATTGAGGGAGATCAAAGTTTTAAAAAATTCACAATACATTCTAATTTAGAGAATGATAGTTTTGAATCTTTTAGTGCAAATGGGAACTTTGAAGTTGTAAATAATGAAACTTTATTGGATTTAGATGTCAAGTTAGATAAATTTAATCTTGCTTTTTTAACTCCTGTTGGTGGTGATGTACTTACAAATATTAGAGGGCTTGTTTCTGGTAATACAAAAATACAAGGAACAATTGCAAAACCTGATATAAATGGACGTTTATATCTAGAAGGTGCGGGAATGGTTATACCTTATCTTAATGTGGATTATGAATTGAGTGACAGAACAATCGTTGATTTATCAAATGAAAAGTTTTTGTTTAGAAATAACTCAATTTTTGACACAAAATACAATACAAAAGGGATTTTAAATGGTGTAGTCGAACACAATCAGTTTTCGGATTGGAAGTTAGACTTAAATATAAGCTCTAAACGTTTTCTTGCTTTAGATACAAAAGATTCTGAAGATGCTGCCTATTTTGGTACTGCTTTTATAGATGGTTCAGCCTCTATAAAAGGTCCTGTTGCAGGGCTTTTTATAAAAGTTGACGCAAAATCAGAAAAAGGAACTTCTGTTAAAATCCCTATAAACAATGCAGAAAGTGTAAGCGAAAATGGTTTTATACATTTTATTACTGCAAAGGAAAAAAATAATAGTAAGAATGGTTTAATTGAGAGAGCAAGAGATTATAATGGCCTTGAGCTAGAATTTGATTTTGATATCAATCCTAATGCAGAAGTGGAAGTGATTTTGGATAGAAATACTGGTCATGGAATGAAAGGAAAAGGATATGGTTCGTTGTTGTTTAAAATCAATACATTGGGTAAATTCAATATGTGGGGAGATTTTCAGGCATATGAAGGGACTTATAACTTTAAATATGGAGGTCTTATTGACAAAAAGTTTGTTGTAAAAAAAGGAGGCTCAATTATTTGGGAAGGTAATCCAATGAAAGCCCAACTAAACCTTGAAGCTGTCTATAAAACATCTGCCAATCCATCTGTATTACTAGAAAATTCTTCTCTAAATACTAAGGTTCCAGTAGAAGTTGTTGTTGGGATTCGAGGTGATTTGGCTCGTCCAGAACCTGATTTTAATATTGTTTTTCCAACGGTAAGTTCAGTTTTAGAATCAGAAATTCAATATAAATTGAATGACAAAGACACAAGACAAACCCAAGCACTATATTTATTGTCGTCAGGAAGTTTCTTAAGTGCCGAAGGAATTAGTCAATCTGATTTTTCTACAAGTTTATTTGAAACAGCTACTGGTCTTTTAGGTGATATTATTCAATCTGATAATGATAAGTTTAAATTTGGAATGAATGTTATTACCGCCGACAGAAGAGCGGGTAGAGAGACAGATGGTCGTTTTGTGGCTACAGTTTCCTCACAACTTAATGAGAGAATTACATTTAATGGTAAAGTAGGTGTTCCTTTTGGAGGAGTTAATGAATCAGCCGTTATAGGTGATGTTGAAATTTTGTACCGTGTAAATGAAGCAGGTAATTTTAATTTGAGACTTTTCAATAAAGAAAATGATATCAATTATATCGGTCAAGGGATTGGTTATACGCAAGGTATCGGTATATCGTATGATGTAGATTTTGATACATTTAAAGAGTTCGTTCAACAAATTTTTAAAAAACGAAAATTAGTTATGCCAACTTCTACTATTGATGTAGATAATGATTCTTCTATGACTCCTGATTATATTAATTTTAATAAATCAAAAAAACCAGTTCCTGAAAAACCTAAAAAAAATCAGGAAGGACTTATTCCTGAAGAAGAATATTAAATCGACAAAAAGCCAGTTGTACATTTTATTTCAACTGGCTTTTTTATTTTTAAGACTCAAAATAATTCATTAATAAATAGTTTTTTGCACTCTTTTATAAATAATTGTAAGTGAATCAATTAGTGTTGTTTTTCTAAATTTTGACAATAATGCAAAAAAAAACTATTTTATTGGTTTTTGTTGAAAATTAATGAATTTTTTTTGCTAAAACCAAAACTTATCAACGAAAACGTTTGAATTTCGGCTCTTTTATTAAAAATATAATAAGATATTATTAAAAGTAGTCTATGTTTATTAAATTTACATATTAATACTTAAAAAATGTCAAAAACAATAAAAAAAATAGGTGTACTTACTTCTGGAGGTGACTCGCCAGGAATGAATGCTGCAATACGTTCTGTTGTTCGAACTTGTGCATTTCATAATATTGAGTGTGTAGGTATTTATAGAGGATATCAAGGAATGATTGAAGGAGACTTCAAAGAATTAGGTCCTAGAAGCGTTAATAACATTATCAATAAAGGAGGTACTTTTTTAAAGTCAGCTCGTTCGCTTGAATTTAAAACTCCTGAAGGGCGCAAAAAAGCGTATGATAATTTAGTTAAAGAAGGTGTTGAAGCCTTGGTAGTTATTGGAGGTGATGGTTCTTTTACTGGTGGACTTTTGTTCAATACCGAATATGGCTTTCCTGTTATCGGGATTCCTGGAACAATCGATAATGATATATATGGGACTAGCCATACTTTAGGTTATGATACTGCCTTAAATACAGTAGTAGAAGTAATTGATAAAATTCGTGATACTGCAAGTTCACACAATCGATTATTCTTAATCGAAGTAATGGGGAGAGATGCTGGACATATTGCTTTGAATGCTGGAATTGGAGCTGGAGCAGAAGAGATCTTAATTCCTGAAGAAGATTTAGGCTTAGAAAGATTGTTAGATTCTTTAAAGAAAAGCAAATCTACAGGTAAAACGTCAAGTATTGTTGTAATTGCTGAAGGTGATAAAACAGGTAAAAACGTTTTTGAACTAAAAGATTATGTAGAATCTAATTTTCCTGAATACGACGTGCGTGTTTCGGTTTTAGGTCATATGCAACGTGGTGGAGCTCCTTCTTGTTTTGATAGAGTTTTAGCTAGTAGACTTGGTGTGAAAGCTGTAGAAACTATTCTTGAAGGAAAAACAAATTTTATGGTGGGATTATTAAATGATAAAATTGAATTAACTCCACTAGAACAAGCAATTAAAGGACATACAGAAATTGATAGAGAGTTACTACGTGTATCTGATATTATGTCAATTTAGTATTCAATAGAAACAAATAAAAATAAAAAATAATTTAAATTAAGTAAAAATGTCAAAAGTAAAATTAGGAATAAACGGTTTTGGAAGAATTGGAAGAATTGTTTTTAGAGAGTCTTTCAATAGAGATAATGTAGAAGTAGTAGCAATCAATGATTTATTAGACGTTGATCACTTAGCTTACTTATTGAAATATGATTCTGTTCACGGACGTTTTGACGGAACTGTTGAAGTGAAAGAAGGAAAATTATATGTAAATGGAAAAAACATCCGTATTACTGCTGAAAGAAACCCAGCTGACTTAAAATGGAATGAAGTAGATGTTGATGTAGTTGCTGAATGTACAGGTATTTTTACAACTATCGAAACTGCAACTGAGCACATTAAAGGTGGTGCTAAAAAAGTAATCATATCTGCTCCATCTGCTGATGCACCAATGTTTGTAATGGGAGTAAACCACGAAACTGCAAAAGCTTCTGATTTAGTTGTTTCAAATGCATCTTGTACTACAAACTGTTTAGCTCCTTTAGCTAAAGTTATTCACGATAATTTCGGAATTGAAGAAGCATTAATGACTACAGTTCACGCTACAACTTCAACTCAAATGACTGCTGATGGTCCTTCAAGAAAAGACTGGAGAGGTGGACGTGCTGCTGCAATTAACATCATTCCTTCTTCAACTGGAGCTGCAAAAGCTGTTGGAAAAGTTATCCCTGCATTAAATGGAAAATTAACTGGTATGGCTTTCCGTGTTCCTACAGCAGACGTTTCTGTAGTAGATTTAACGGTAAAAGTGGCTAAAGAAACTTCATACGAAGAAATTATGGCTGCGTTGAAATTAGCTTCTGAAACTACATTGAAAGGAATTATGGGATTCACTGAAGATGCAGTGGTTTCTCAGGATTTCATCTCTGATAAAAGAACGTCAATCATTGACGCTACAGCAGGAATTGGTTTAAATTCTACTTTCTTTAAACTAGTATCTTGGTACGATAATGAGTATGGATATTCAAGCAAATTGATTGACTTGTCTGTTCATATTGCAGGTTTAAAATAAGAAAATAAGCAAGATTCCAGAAGCAATAGCTTTTGGAATCTTTTTGTTTATACAAAAAAACACAAGAAGGTTTAATCCATTTCTTGTGTATTTTTGTATATAAAACCAAATTCAAAAAAAAGTATATGAAATTAATAGTAGACAGTGGTTCAACAAAAGCAGATTGGATTGCAATTGATGACAAAGGAAAAGTCCTATTTACAACCCAAACGCTTGGATTAAACCCTGAAATTTTAGAAGGTCACGAAATTATTGATCGTTTGAACGATCGTTTCGATATTTTACAAAACAAAAAAACTGCAACTCATTTATTTTTCTATGGTGCAGGTTGCGGAACAGCTCGAATGAAAGAGTCCTTAACTCTTATTTTTCAAGACTATTTCCCAAATGCAATTGTATCAGTTGAAGAAGATACTTATGCAGCGGTGTATGCTACTACTCCTAAAGGAGAAGAAGCTATTGTAAGCATCTTGGGGACAGGTTCAAATTGTAGTTATTTTGATGGTAAAAAATTGCATCAAAAAGTGCAATCATTAGGATATATTATTATGGATGATTGTAGTGGAAATGTTTTTGGTAAGGAACTAATTAGAAAGTACTATTTTAATAAAATGCCAAAACACATTGCAGAAGAGTTTGAAAAGGAATACAATGTGGATCCTGATTTTATTAAAAGCAAATTATACAAAGAGCCTAATCCGAATGCGTATTTGGCAACATTTGCAAAGTTTTTAATCAAACATAAAGAAGAAGAATTCTGCAAAAAAATTATTTACAAAGGAATGAAGTCTTTCGTAAAAAATTATATCAAGCAATTTGATAATTATCAAGAAGTTCCTGTTCATTTTGTAGGTTCTATTGCTTTCTATTTGAAAGAAGAATTACAAGTGACTTTTGATAAATATGAAATGAAATTAGGTAATGTGTTGCGTAGACCAATTGATGGTTTAATTGCATATCACGTTGCTAATAGTTAATATAATGGAAATAGCTATTATTGCACACGATGGGAAGAAATCAGAATTGGTTCAGTTTTTAATCAAAAATAGAGCGATTCTTGATTCTTCAAATATCAAGTTAATTGCAACTGGAACTACTGGAGGGAAAGCTGAAGAGGCTGGTTTCAAAGTTAAAAAAATGCTTTCGGGACCGCTTGGAGGTGATGCTCAAATTGCCGGAAGAGTAGGTGAAGGGAAAACGAATATGGTACTTTTTTTTAAAGACCCGTTGTCCAGTCACCCACACGAGGCAGATATTAATATGTTGATCAGGGTTTGTGATGTACACAATGTACCTTTGGCAACGAATGGAGCTACTGCTCAGTTGTTACTAAATGCTATAGCACAGCAATCATAGATATTTCTACATTTACATTTTTTGGCAAACATGCCACTTGAACCGTTTCACGTGCTGGAGCGGTTTTTTCGTTAAAATAAGAACCGTATACTTCATTGATCGCACCAAAATCATTCATATCCATAATGAAGATACTGGTTTTTACTACGTTCTCAAACGTCATATTTGCTGCTTCTAAAACCGCTTTCATATTTTGCATAACTTGTTCTGTTTCTGCTTGGATAGAATCGGTAACTAAATTACCAGTTGCCGGATTAATGGCAATTTGTCCAGATGTGTATAATGTATCACCTTTTAAAACGGCTTGATTATAAGGTCCAATTGGTGAAGGTGCTTTGTCTGTAAAAATTATTTTTTTCATAAAAAAAGTTGTTATCGTATGGTTCTGTCGTTTACTCTTTGTTTATTCCACTTAATATCACTTAATACGCCTGATTTAATACCGATGAAGAAATTCCAATTCGAATAGTCACCAAAAGGTGTCCAATTGAAGTCCATTCTCCAGCTTAGTAAATCTCTTTCAAAACGTATTTGTGTAAAAGTTACTCCTTTTTGTACAAAATCATAACCCGTGGAGATTCCACCTTTCCATTTTGGTGTTAAATCAGCATTGGCAGAAATCATAATGGAGTTATTGATGATTTTCTTTTCACGATTGTTGTTTCCGTAGGTTAGGGAGTAAGCAAAAGTCATATCCCAAGGCAATTTAGATTTGAATAAAGTTGTAATAGCATCTTCGTCTTTAGAATCATCTTTGTCGTCAAATTGACTTTTTTGATTTAGTATATCCCTGCTTTTTCCAAACAAATCATCTTCTCTTCCGCCATTTCTTTTAACCTGATCGTCATCTTTTTTCTTATCATCAAATTCACTACTCGAAATAGAATAATTTAAAGTCATATTGGCGCTCGTCATTCTGAATAAACTTCCACCATTGTTTATATTATACATATTGATTCGGGTACCAGAATTGTCAATTGCATAAGGGTCTAAGGTGGCTCCAAAATTCACATTCATTTTGTTTTTGAACAATTGAGTTCCTCCACTCACACGTACAGGTGACCAAGCCAAAGTTGTCTTGCCATCGGCATTAAGATCATAGCTTGTTGATAGGTTGAAATTGTTTAATAACATGATTTTTTTAGGTTCTACTTTCGTGGTATCGCTATCAGTTACTTTAGCTTCAAAAGTATTGCTTAAGTCAAACCCTATATTATTAGAATTGGCAATACCTGGCGCTCCATAGATTCCGCCTTCAAAACGGGTGTAAGGTTTTATCATGGTACCACTTGCATCAGCGGCATAGGTGTCGTAGTATTTTTCAAAACTAGGAGTGTAGCCATACGAAATAGAAGGACGCATGACGTGTCGAATGGATTTTATTTTTTTGTCTTTACCAAAGTTAAAAGTACCATAGATTGTGGTTCCAATACTACTAGACAAAGTATAAGTTCTAAAAGCATCAAAACCGTTTACGGTCTCGTCAACGACTTTACTTTGATTGGTATCATAAAATCTTCTAATTGTTTTTAAATACCAAACCTCGTTATAATTTGCCGAAGCCGAAGCACTAAAATATTTGAATAACTTAAAGTTGGTGCTAATAGGAATACTGTGTTGCATACCAACTTGAGCATTTTTAAACATTTCAGGTTTAAAGAATAAAGAGTCGGTAGTTACAAAGCTATTTCTTCCGTTTAAGTTATATTGTAAATTGATGTTTTTGATAAAACCTTTCTTGATGCCGTCTCCTTTTGCAAAAGGAAAAACTCTATCTACACTTAACTGAAGCGTCGGCAAAGTCATATTGATTTCGCTGGTTTGAGTGTTTTGCGAATGTGTGGCGGATAGCGACATTCTTACTTGCGGAATAGAGTTGAATGTTTTAGAATACGAAACCGAAGAACTCAATGTATTGTTGAGATTGGATCCTAAATTCACCACATTTATAGATTGTTGGAAATATTTACTACTACCTAAGTTTACTGAAGCTGAGAAAGTAGAATTAGGGTTTGATTTTGAGTCTTTGGAATGTGACCATTGAATATTGTAAATTGTCTGTTTAGAATAATCAGGATAACCTCTTTCACTGTTGATTAGGTTTTCGAATCTAAAATTGAAATTTCCTCTATAATTGTATCGTTTTGCATAGCTTGATTCTACCCGCATTCCATAACTACCGTTGGTGTAATAATCGCCAAGTACAGTTAAATCGTAATGATCACTCAAAGCAAAGTAATATCCAAAATTTTGTAATGAAAAACCACGGGCATTGGAGTCGTTGTAGTTTGGTAAAATGATACCTGAAATACTGGTTTCTTTGCTCATCGGGAAATAAGCAAAAGGAAGACCGATTGGTGTTGGCACATCGGCAATGACCATATTGGTTAATCCAGTAATAACTTTTTTCCCCGGAATAAATTTTACTTTATTCGTTTGAAAATAGTATTCCGGATTGTCAACATCTTTTGAAGTGGTAAATCGTGCTCCTTTTAGAAAATAAACCGAATCATTTTCTTTTTTGGTAATAGCAGCTTTGATTTTAAATTCACCTTGGTCAGTTCTTGAATTCCAAATCAATGCTTTTTTGGTTTTAAAATTAAAACGTATAGAATCTGGTTCTACTACATTAGTCCCTTGCTTGAAGTTGGGATATTGGGTGTATTTACCAGTAGAATCTTTGATTCGTCCAGCATATACTTCATTTTTCTCATAATCCATAACTATAATTCCAGACTTTAACTCAATGTCTTGGTAATATAATTCAGCTTTATCATAAAGTGTAATCAGCTTCTTTTTTTGGTCTATTTTGGTGTAATTTTGTGCTTTGTAAGTTACTTTTCCTTCCAAAAAAGCCTTTTTTACTTTGACCGTATCCACTTTGATTGAATCTTTAGTTGGAGTAGGGGCAATGTTTTTACTTTTGTCTTCTTTTGCTTTTGTAGTTTCCTTTTTTGGAGGAATAGTTGTATTTTTTTTCTTTATATCTTGCGAATAAGCACTAGTAGTTCCTAGTGTAAGAAAAAATGATATTAAAACGATATGAAATAAGTTTGTATGCAAAGGTTTTAATGCTATTTTTGTAAAAATGATGGCTTGCTTTTTGAAGCACCAAACTTACATATATTTTTTTGCAAAAATAATCAATTAACAAAATTATAGCGGACGCCTCCTAATAAAAATTAACTTTTAAATTTATGAATACAAAGATTTGTCTAAAAGTAATGTTTATTATTACCTTCTTCTTTTTTTCTTTTTTTTCTTACAGTCAATCCGAAGTATTTCGTGTGGCTTTAGATGCGGGACACGGAGGTCATGATGCAGGTGCAAAATACAGCGGCCGAGTTGAAAAAGATGTTGCATTAGCTGTAGTTTTGAAAGTTGGAAAAATTCTTGAAGAGTCAAAAAAAATTGAAGTTATTTATACACGTAAAACGGATGTTTTTATTGATTTAATAGAACGAGCAAATATTGCTAACAGAGCTAGAGCCTCAATATTTGTTTCTATACACTGCAATGCCAATAAAAATACAGCAGCAGACGGTACTGAAACTTATGTTATGGGGATGACTAAAATTGCCTCAAACTTGGAAGCTGCTAAAAAAGAGAACTCTGTAATTACTTTAGAAAAAGATTACAAGCAAAAGTATGAGGGTTTTGATCCTAACTCTCCGGAGACTATGATTGGTATGACTTTGATGCAAGAGGAATATTTAGATAATAGTATTTCTTTAGCTTCAAACATTGAAGATGAATTTCAAAATTTAGGAAAAAAGATACGTGGAGGAGGAGTAAAACAAGCGCCTTATATGGTTTTGCATAAAGCTTATATGCCAAGAGTTTTGGTAGAGATGGGATTTATTTCTAATCCTGCAGAGGGTGCTATTTTAGTTTCTGAAGAAGGTCAAAATGATATAGCACAAGCAATTGCCAAAGCGATAATAAGATATAAAAACAATTTTTTCGAAAATGAGTTTTTTGATAATTCCACACCAAAAATTGATTCTACTGAAAAAAAAGAAGTCATAAAACCTAAAGACACCTCTGATTTTCATGAAGCCCCTAAGGTAGCTACAGTACCAACTACAGGAACTATTTTTAAAGTACAATTGTCCGCAAGTTATATTCAGCTAGAGTTGCAACCTAAAAATTTTAAAGGATTAAATTTTATTTCAATGGAGCGCGAAAATAATTTGTATAAATATTTTTATGGCGAAACAACAGATTATAATGTTGCCAAAGAAAACTTAAAAATGGCTAAAGCTAAAGGCTTTGATTCTGCTTTTCTGATAGCTTATAAAAATGGAAAGAAAATTAGTATTCAAGAAGCGACTAAATAATTCATTGAAGTTAAATTTTTATATTATTTTTGCGCAAAATCTTATATTTTGAAACTAACAAGAGAAATCAAAACAGCTATTATAGTAATTACTGCTATTTTATTATTTATTTGGGGTTATAGCTTTTTAAAAGGCCGAGATCTTTTTACTAACTATAAGACATATTTTGTAGAGTATAGTAATGTAGAAGGGATAGCTCCTTCTTCTGCAGTAACGTTAAATGGATTAGTAATTGGTAAAGTTGCCAGTATTACCATTAACAACACTACAGGAAAACTTCAAGTTGAATTACAAATAAATACAGATTTTCCAATTTCTAAAACCAGTACTGCCGTTATCTATGAGCCGGGATTGATAGGAGGTAAGCAAATTGCTATTCATCCAAATCTTAATGATACATCCTTAATTGAAGATGGTGCAACTATAAAAGGTGACATTGAATTAGGTATGGCTGCAAGTGTAGGCGAAAAACTAGTTCCAGTTCAGCAAAAAATTGAAAAATTATTGGTAAGTGCTGATCAAATGATTAACGGAATCAATACTGTTTTAGATCAAAAAGGACAAGCTGATTTGAAAAACAGCTTGGCTGAATTGAGTAAGATTATGGAGCAATTTCATAAAGCTTCGGTTAGTGTTAATGGAATTTTAGATACGAATAAGTCTAAAATTAATGGCATAGTAACTAATTTTAATAAAGTTTCTGGTGATTTTTCTAAAATTTCAGATTCTTTGCAAAAAGCTGATTTAGGAAAAACAGTAAAAGAATTGAATAGAACTTTGGCTAATGTAGACAAGTTAATGAGTAATTTGCAATCAGGAAAAGGAACTATGGGTAAATTACTTAATGATGAAGTACTTTATGCTAATTTATCAAAAACATCAAAAGAGTTGGAATTGTTACTTCAAGATGTTCGCTTGAACCCTACGAGATACGTTAATGTTTCTGTCTTTGGAAAGAAAAACAAACCTTATGTAGCTCCTGCTGCTGATTCAATAGTAAAAGCTAATAACTAATTATATGAATTTTTTAGACAATGTATTGTTCGCCATCGTTTTGGCAATTGGTTTTGGATATTTCTTTATGAATGTCAAAAAAATCATTCGAAACATTAAGTTAGGTACTGCAGTTGACCGAAGTGATAATCCTAAAGAGCGATGGAAAAATATGGCAATGATTGCCTTAGGACAATCAAAAATGGTAAAAAGACCAGTTGCTGGAATTTTACATATTGTTGTTTACCTTGGATTCATAATCATTAATATAGAATTATTAGAAATCATAATTGATGGGCTTTTTGGTACGCATCGTGTTTTTGCTTTTTTGGGCGGAACTTACGATTTCCTTATTGGTTCTTTTGAGATTTTAGCGGTTTTAGTATTACTAGCTGTTTTTACTTTTTGGACCAGAAGAAATATTATTCGTTTAAAGCGTTTTATAAGTTCAGACTTGAATGGATATCCTAAGAATGACGCGAATTATATTTTATATTTTGAAGTAGTTTTGATGTCTTTGTTTTTGTTGATGAATGCATCCGATTTGCATTTGCAACAAGTACCGGGAGGCTTTTCTCATTTCATCAAAGCGGGTTCCTTTCCAATCAGTCAATTTATAGAGCCTATTTTCAATGGAATGTCTAACGAATTGGTGATGCTTTTATCAGAAGCTTTTTGGTGGTTGCATATTGTTGGTATTTTGATTTTTATGAATTATTTATATTTTTCAAAACACTTACATATTCTTTTGGCTTTCCCCAATACTTATTTTGCCAACTTAAAACCTCAAGGTCAATTTGATAATTTAGCTTCAGTTACAAATGAAGTGAAGTTAATGATGGATCCAAATGCAGATCCTTTTGCAGCTCCTGCTGATGCTAATGCAGCTCCAAGTAAATTTGGCGCCAGCGATGTAATGGATTTGAATTGGGTACAGTTAATGAACGCTTACACTTGTACAGAATGTGGGCGCTGTACTTCTTCATGTCCAGCAAATCAAACGGGTAAGAAGTTGTCTCCACGTAAGATTATGATGGATACGAGAGACCGTTTGGAAGAAGTGGGAAGAAATATTGACAAAAATAAAGGTGTTTTTGTTCCAGATTCTATTTCTCTTTTGAATAATTATGTTACAGCCGAAGAACTTTGGGCTTGTACTTCTTGTAATGCTTGTGTTGAAGAATGTCCTGTGAATATTAGTCCATTATCAATCATTTTGGATATGCGTCGTTATTTGGTTATGGAGCAAAGTGCTGCACCAATGCCTTTGAATGCAATGATGACCAATATTGAAAACAACGGTGCTCCTTGGCAATACAATCAACAAGACCGTTTGAATTGGAAAAACGAAATATAATAAAAAGTTTAAATTTTTAATCGGTTAAGTTCTTAGCCCATTAACTAATAACCAAAATACAATGTCAGAAAATTTAGTAGTGCCTACAATGGCCGAAATGTTAGCTCAAGGCAAACAACCCGAAGTATTGTTTTGGGTAGGTTGTGCTGGAAGTTTTGACGATAGAGCCAAGAAAATAACTAAAGCATTTGTTAGAATTTTAAATCGATCTAACGTTTCTTTTGCCGTATTGGGTACAGAGGAAAGTTGTACAGGAGATCCAGCTAAAAGAGCAGGTAACGAATTCCTGTTTCAGATGCAAGCGATGATGAATATTGAGGTTTTGAATGCATACGAAGCTAAAAAAATCGTAACTGCTTGTCCTCATTGTTTTAATACATTAAAAAATGAATATCCTGAATTGGGTGGTCACTATGAGGTAGTGCATCATACTGAATTTTTAAAATCCTTGCTTGACGATGGTCGTTTGACTATTGAAGGAGGTCAATTTAAAGGTAAAAAAATCACGTTCCACGATCCTTGTTATTTAGGAAGAGCGAATCAAATTTATGAAGCGCCAAGAGATTTAATCCAAAAGTTAGATGCTGAGTTAGTTGAAATGAAGCGTTCAAAAGCCAATGGATTATGTTGTGGTGCTGGTGGTGCACAAATGTTTAAAGATGCTGAGCCTGGTAATAAAGAAGTTAATATCGAAAGAACAGAAGACGCTTTAGAAGTACAACCAAGTATTATTGCTGCTGGATGTCCTTTCTGTAATACGATGCTTACTGATGGTATAAAGAATAAAGAAAAAGAAGCTGATGTAAAAGTGTTAGACATTGCTGAACTTATTGCTAACGCTCAAGATTTATAATAGAATTTAATTCAAAACTATGTACGTACCCTTTGAAAGTTTACCTGAGGAATCTAGAATATGGATTTATCAATCTAACAGAAAGTTTTCTGATGCTGAAATGACCGAAATAGAAGAATCATTACAAGCTTTTTTGAAAGATTGGGCCGCTCATGGTACAAGTTTGGAGTCATCTTATCTTTTAAAATACAATCGTTTTATAATTATTGCAGTAAACCAAGAAGTTCAAGCTGCAACGGGTTGTTCAATTGATAGCTCTGTTGAATTCATCCAAAGTTTAGAAAAGAAATACGATGTAGATTTATTGGATAAGATGAATGTTACATTCAAATTAGGTGAACATGTTGCGCATAAACCATTACTTGATTTCAAGAAAATGGTAAAAGATAAAGCGGTAACTGAGAACACTATTGTTTTTAATAATTTAGTCAATAATATTCAAGAGTTTAATGAATCATGGGAAGTTCCCGCAGCCGATAGTTGGCACAGTCGATTCTTTTAAAATTATTTAAAAAACTAGATTATAGAGTATGCTTAATCTAGTTTTTTTTTATCTATTCCTTATTTTACATGACGAAGTATTTCTTTTCCTTCTTTTTGCTACTCTTGACATCAAGTTTGTTTTCCCAAAACTGGGATATCAATACTTTGCGTTCAGTCAATTTGAATCGCAATGAGAATTTAGACCCTACATTTAAGCATATTACCAATAGTTATGCTATTGTTAGTATTGGTACACCTCTTACAATGTATGCAGTTGGACTAATTAATAAAGATGAACAATTAAAAAAAGATGCCATTTTTATTGGAGAATCGGTTGCCGCTTCAGTATTTGTGACCATTGTCTTAAAAGAAGCTATTAAAAGAGATCGACCTTTTGTCACCTATCCAGAAATTGAAAAATTAAGTTCTGCTGGCGGATATTCTATGCCTTCAGGACACACTTCCATTGCTTTTGCGACAGCTACTTCTTTGAGTATTGCTTATCCCAAATGGTATGTTATTGCGCCATCTTTTGTATGGGCATCTGCTGTTGGCTATTCAAGAATGCATTTGGGTGTTCATTATCCTACAGATGTTATAGCTGGAGCTCTTGTTGGTAGTGGTTCAGCTTATCTAACTTATAAAATCAATAAATGGTTGAATAAGAAAAGAAGTAAAGAACAATTATAGTTGATTTTTAACTTTTCTTAACTTTTAATAACTCATTTTTGAGTAAATTCGTTACCCTAAAATAAATTCATGAAAATAGCAATTGTCTGTTATCCCACATTTGGTGGAAGTGGTGTTGTAGCAACAGAATTAGGTCTTGAACTAGCAAGAAGAGGGCATGAAATTCACTTCATAACATATAGTCAACCAGTTCGTTTAGCACTTTTAAATCCAAATGTGCATTACCACCAAGTAAATGTTCCAGAATATCCATTATTTCATTATCAACCGTATGAACTTGCGCTTTCCAGTAAGCTAGTTGATATGGTAAAGCTATACAAAATAGATGTGCTTCATGTGCATTATGCCATTCCTCATGCTTATGCAGGTTATATGGCTAAACAAATGCTTAAAGACGAGGGTATAAATATACCTATGGTTACAACATTACATGGTACTGATATTACTTTGGTTGGAAATCATCCTTTTTATAAACCAGCTGTTACTTTTAGTATCAATAAATCTGATTTTGTAACTTCGGTTTCTGAGAGTCTAAAAGCGGATACCCTTAAATTGTTTTCTATTAAAAATGAAATTCAGGTGATTCCTAATTTTATTGATTTAGATAAAGAAAAAAAAGACCCAAATACCCCTTGTCATAGATCCGTAATGGCGGCAGCTGATGAAAGAATAATTACTCATATTAGTAATTTTAGAGGAGTAAAGAGAATTCCTGATGTTGTTAAGATATTTTATAAAATTCAAAAAGAGATACCTGCCAAATTAATGATGGTTGGGGATGGGCCTGAAAAAGAAAAAGCCGAAGAACTTTGTTTTGAGTTAGGAATTCAAGACAAAGTAATCTTTTTTGGGAACAGTAATGAAATTGATAAAATTTTGTGCCTTACAGATTTGTTTTTGTTGCCTTCACAAACCGAAAGTTTTGGATTAGTAGCTCTTGAAGCTATGGCTTGTTCTGTGCCTGTTATTTCTAGTAATTCTGGTGGTTTGCCTGAAGTTAATTTTGATGGCTTCTCAGGTTTTTTAAGTGATGTTGGAAATGTTGATGAAATGGCTAAAAATGCCTTAACAATCTTAAAAGATGATGATGTTTTAAATAAATTTAAGAGGAATGCTTTAAGTATTGCTGAAAAATTTGATATAAAGAAAATCTTGCCCTTATATGAAGATCTCTATCAGCGAGCAATTCAAAAATACCAATAAAAAAGGGAAGCAGTTTTGCTTCCCTTTTTTATTGGTTTGATAAAGATTAAAATACATATCTTAAGTTAAGACCAAATCCTCCCGCGTGAAAGTCGGTTTCTTCGACAATCCAAAGTGTAGGTCTCCAATCTAAACCTAAGGCTATTGGAGCTCCTTTGAATTTGTATTCAAGACCAATTTCACCACTTGCGCCTAATAAGAAATCATCTCCAATAAAAGCAGAAGGTCCAACACCTAAATACCAATTAAAAGATTCACCTCCTAGTGGTCTGTAGATAAAGTCATACAGAGCTTCCACACCAACGCCTCCATTTCCAAAAGAAACATCAGCGTGTATGCGGCTGAATTTACCAGCAGAAAATACCGCATCAACGGCAACATCATTGCCTGTTACATCACCAAATCTAACCCCAATTTCTTGTGCGCTAGCAAAATGCGTTAAGCCCAAAAAGAACATTCCTAAAAGTAATTTTTTCATAATTTGTAATTTAAATAATTAGTATTTATGCTGTTAACGTAGGTAAAGTTAAAAAAAATATAAGTAGTCATAATTTATTTTAATTTTTTAACAATATAAAGATGCTTAAACGATAAAAGAATTCATCTTCTTGTTTTTATTTTTTAAGTTGTTTATGGCTGTTTTTACATCAAGTTGTCTTTTTGTTTTATTTGTATTGACTTTTTAAAAAGGTTTATAGTTGAAATTTATTTTTATTATTGTTTAAAAAGAAAAAATTTAACTAAAAAACATTGTTTTGTATTAAAAATATCAAAATATAACATCAACGAAATTTTTTTGTTTAATTCTTAAAACTTACATTTGCTTAAAATATTTTAAGATGGCAGGAAATAGTTACGGAACATTATATAAGATAACTACTTTTGGAGAATCACATGGAGAAGCACTTGGCGGAATCATTGATGGTTGTCCTCCAGGAATCACAGTTGATTTTGAAGCGATAGAATTAGAAATGGCAAGGAGAAAGCCAGGTCAGTCAGCTATTGTAACTCAAAGAAAAGAACCAGACGCAGTACAGTTTTTATCTGGAATTTTTGAAGGAAAAACTACAGGTACTCCTATTGGTTTTATTATTCCCAACACGAATCAGAAGTCTGATGATTATTCTCATATAAAAGATAATTATCGCCCTAGCCATGCGGATTACGTTTATGACCAAAAGTATGGTGCACGTGATTATAGAGGCGGAGGAAGAAGTTCTGCTAGAGAAACAGCTAGTAGAGTTGTGGCTGGTGCTATTGCAAAACAAATGCTTTCCAATATTAAAATCAATGCTTTCGTATCTTCAGTAGGGCCTCTTTTTCTAGAAAAACCTTATCAAGACATTGATTTTTCTAAAATTGAGAGTAATCTTGTTCGTTGTCCTGATGAAGAGATGGCAGCGAAAATGGAAGAGTATATAAGAGATATTCGCAAACAAGGGGATACCGTTGGTGGAACTGTGACTTGTGTAATTCAAAACGTCCCTGTTGGATTAGGAGAGCCAGTTTTTGATAAATTGCATGCTGAGTTAGGAAAAGCCATGCTTTCTATTAATGCCGTTAAAGGTTTTGAATATGGAAGTGGTTTTTGCGGAGCTAAAATGAAAGGTAGCGAACACAATGACTTGTATAATGCAGATGGTACCACAAAAACAAATCTATCTGGTGGAATTCAAGGTGGTATTAGTAACGGAATGGATATTTATTTCCGAGTAGCTTTTAAGCCTGTTGCGACAATTATGCAAATGCAAGAAACAATAGATAATCAAGGAAATATAGTAGAAATGACTGGAAAAGGAAGACACGACCCTTGTGTTGTTCCAAGAGCAGTTCCAATTGTTGAAGCAATGGCAGCAATTGTTTTGGCAGATTTCTATTTGTTAAACAAGACTTATTTATAGATTCAAATTATATTTTAGTATTTTAACGAGCTAAATACTTTCAAATTAATATTTAAACAACCGATGGAATCAAACCAAACTTCTAAGAAACCTTTTTTCAAAAGTCTAACAGGACAAATCTTAATTGCTATGCTTTTGGGTGCTGTATTAGGTGTAGTAATACATAATTCTGCATCGACAGAAGCAGCCCAAGAATTTAGTAACAAAATAAAGATTTTGGCTACCGTATTTATTCGTTTGGTTCAAATGATTATTTCTCCATTAGTTTTTACAACTCTTGTTGTAGGAATAGCAAAATTGGGTGATATAAAGGCAGTTGGAAGAATTGGTGGAAAGGCTTTAGGATGGTTTTTTACTGCTTCTTTTATTTCTCTTTTAATAGGTATGTTCTATGTGAATATTTTAGAACCTGGTGTTGGATTGAATCTTTCAAATGTAGATGCTGCTTCAGTATCTGATGTTACTTCAAAAACACAAAGTTTATCCTTTAATAATTTCATCGAGCATATTGTTCCTAAAAGTATTTTTGAAGCGATGGCTACAAATGAAATACTTCAAATTGTTGTCTTTTCAATATTTTTTGGATTAGCTGCTGCCTCATTAGGAGAAACTGCAAAACCTATTGTTAATGCAATGGATAAGATTTCACATATTGTTTTAAAAATGGTGAATTTTGTGATGAATTTTGCTCCTATTGGTGTTTTTGGTGCAATTGCGGGTGTTTTTGCTGTAAGAGATTTTAATGAACTAGCGATTACTTATTTTAAGTTTTTCGGTTCGTTTTTGATTGGAATAAGTACTTTGTGGGTTATACTTATTTTAGTTGGTTATTTCTTCTTGGGAAAACAAATGAAAGTTTTGTTGCAACGAATAGTTAGTCCATTGATTATTGCATTTGGTACTACAAGTTCTGAAGCTGTTTTTCCAAAATTAACCGAAGAATTAGAGAATTTTGGGGTAAAAGATAAAATCGTTTCTTTTATGCTACCACTTGGTTACTCATTTAATCTTGATGGAAGTATGATGTACATGACATTTGCTGGTATTTTTATTGCTCAGGCATATGGGATTCATTTGGATTTGCCAACTCAATTTACAATGTTGTTTGTGTTGATGTTGACTAGTAAAGGGATTGCTGGAGTACCAAGAGCTAGTTTGGTAGTAGTAGCTGCTACTTGTGGAATGTTTGATATTCCTGTAGAAGGAATTGCTTTAATTCTTCCAATAGACCATTTTTGCGATATGTTTAGAAGTGCTACAAATGTATTAGGAAATGCATTGGCTACTTCCGTAGTTGGAAAATGGGAAGAAGATAAATAAAATAGAATCATATTTTTTTAATAGAACCTGCTTAGTAAATTAAGTAGGTTTTTTTAGTCTTAATAAAATAGCATTATACGTGTTAAATTGTGATAATTTTTAAATTACTTCAATAAATTTCTAAAATTAAATGATTATTTATTTATATATAAATGTATATTTGAATAAATAATGAGCGGTTATGTTCCCAAATCGAGTTGTATTATTCTTTGTTTTATTTTTCAGCTTAAATTCTTTTTTAACTGCTCAAAATGCTGATTTTGTAAGAAATAGTCTTTTACAAAAATCAAGACAGGCGACTAAATACTTCAGGGAACAAGATTTTGAAAAGTCTCTATTGCTATCAAGAGAGGTTTTGAAAAAAGCATTATTAATGAATGATAGTATATTGATAGCTGCTTCTTACAATACTATTGGTTCTAATTACAATGAATTTTCGGAGTTTGATAAATCGATTGAATATTATAAGAAAGCATTGTTTTATGCTAACAAAACTACAAATGATAGCCTAAAATTTAAGGCTAATAATAATTTAGGAAATTTATATTGTTTTGAAAAGGGACAATATGAGCTAGGAGTTAAGCATTATAAAAAAGCTATTTTTCATAGCCAAAACATTTCCAATCATACCTACACTTTACTTACTAGCTTAAATCTTACATGGGCTTATTTCGATAATTCAAATTTTGAAGAAGGTTTGTTGTTTTTAAATTATTGTAATGCCAATTTTAAGCAATATGGAAATGATGCTTTGAGCGTTGTTTACCAAATGATTAATGGCATGTATAGTTCTCATATTGGTAATTACAAAAAGGCAAGAGTGTTTTTTGAAAAAGCAATTTCGTTAGGATACGAATTCAATGAGTTGAATGATGTTTCTTATGCACATAATGAGTTTTCAAAAATGCTTTTTAGAATGGGTAATTACAAAGAAGCTTATATTCATTTGAATAAATTCAATGAAATTAAAGATAAAATTTACAATGAAGATAAACTCTTTAAAGCTTCTATAGCTGGCTTAAATCTTGAACTTGATGAATACAAAAGGGAGTTAACAAAAATTGAGCTTATAAAAGAAGCTCAAAATCAAAACCTTAGAAAATCTAAAATTATTGTTATTTTATTTGTAATAGTTCTTTTTGTTTTACTAATGTTGATTTTTACTTTGATAAGAAACAATAGTTTTAAAAGAAAAGTTAATAGAGAATTGACCATTGCAAATAATGATTTGTTATTGGCTAAAGAAAAAGCTGAAGAAGCTTCGCAAATGAAATCTCAATTTGTCTCTACTATTAGTCATGAATTAAGAACGCCTTTGTATGGAGTAATTGGAATCACAAACATGCTTATTGATGAATATAAAGATTTATCCAAAAGTCAGCATTTAAGTTCCTTAAAGTTTTCTGCAAGATATTTACTTTCTCTAGTGAACGATATTTTACAAATTAATAAAATAGAAGAAAATAGGGTAGTGCTTGAGAGTATGACTTTTAATATTTATGATGAAATAGAAATGATTATTCGTTCTCTGTCCTTTTTGTCTCAAAACAATAAAAATAAAGTGGAGTTGCTGGTTGACCCCAAAATCCCAGAATACGTGATTGGAGATAAGTTACGTTTCTCTCAAATTATTATGAATTTAGTAAGCAATGCGTTGAAGTTTACAAAAAACGGAGTAATTTCAATACACGTTGTTTTAGAAAAGAAGGAAGGAAAAATAAATCATATTGGTTTTAAAATAAAAGATACTGGAGTGGGAATTGCTGCTGTAGACCAAGATAAAATCTTTGATAAATTTGTTCAAGTAGGTCGAAATGATACAGATTATCAAGGTACTGGACTAGGATTGTCTATTGTTAAGCGATTATTACATCTATTTGGAAGCGAAATCACTTTAAATAGTGCCCTTGGAGAAGGAACAACATTTAGTTTTAGCATACCTTTTGAAAGTGATCTTGATAAAACGAATGATTTGATTAATAATATTAGAGTTGATTTGTCAACCAGTCAAATCTTCAAAGTATTGGTCGTTGAGGATAATAGAATAAATCAATTGGTAACTAAAAAGATAATGGAGAAAAATCTCTATAAATGTTTTGTCGTTGATGATGGATATGAAGCTTTGAAAATTCTTGAAACCGAAATTTTTGATATTATTTTAATGGATATTAATATGCCATTATTGAATGGGTTTGAAACTACCCGTTTGATAAGAAATAAAAATATTACCACTCCAATTATTGCTTTAACGGCTTTTGATAAAGAGGAAATTTCTGAAGAGGCTATTTCTGCAGGAATGAATGATATAATTATCAAACCATTTGATCAATCGAAGCTTTTCAAAGCAATGAGTACATTAATATATGATGCAAAAAACGTTGGTTAGTACCAACGTTTTTTATTTTGTTTTGCATTTGCAGATTTTCTTGATTTGTGTGCCCCACCACTTCTGTTTGAATTTTTTGGTTTTTCATTTGGTGTTTCAGGATTTCCCGATTGCCATGGATAGGGATGATCACTGATAGTTTTAACATCAACCTTAATTAGCTTTTGAATGTCTTTCCAATAAGGGTGCTCATCTTTTCCACAAAAAGAAATGGCAATCCCACCATTTCCTGCACGACCTGTTCGTCCAATTCTATGAACGTAGGTTTCGGGAATATTGGGTAAATCAAAGTTGATTACAAAAGGCAATTGATCAATGTCGATTCCTCTTGCAGCAATATCAGTAGCTACAAGAACACCAACTTCTTTTTTTTTGAAAGCATCTAAAACTCTTTGTCTAGCATTTTGTGATTTATCGCCATGAATTGCTTCGGCTGGAATACCTTTTTTACGTAATGCTTTTACAACGTTGTCTGCACCATGTTTTGTTCTTGAAAACACTAAAACATCAGTTAGATTTTCATTTTTAATTAAATGGTATAAAAGGTTTCTTTTTTCTGATTTCTCAACAAAATACAAGCGTTGTTCCACTTTTTCTGCTGTAGAGGATACGGGAGAAACCGTAACCGTAGCAGGATCAGTTAAAAACATTTCTGCCAATTCTCTTATTGCAATTGGCATTGTTGCGGAGAAAAGAAGTGTTTGTCTATTTTTTGGAGTTAGCTTAACGATTTTCTTTACATCATTTACGAATCCCATATCCAGCATCTGATCTGCTTCGTCTAGAACTAAAGTGTGTAAATGATCTAAGTTGATAAAACCTTGTTTGTGAAGGTCTAATAGTCTTCCTGGAGTAGCAATTAAAACATCAACTCCTTGTCTTAAGGTGTCAACTTGAGGATTTTGTGAGACACCTCCGAAAATAGTTAATTGCGTTAGATTAGTATATTTTGCATAGGTGTCAAAATTTTGTCCAATTTGAACAGCTAATTCTCTAGTAGGAGTTACTACAAGGGCTCTAACGACCTTGGCTTTTTTTGATGACCCTACGATTCGGTGTAACTGATGGATAATAGGTATTGCGAATGCAGCTGTTTTTCCAGTTCCTGTTTGTGCGCAACCTACTAAGTCTCTACCAGACAAAACTAACGGAATCGATTGTTCTTGTATTGGAGTTGGCTCTGTATAGCCTTCTTCAAACACTGCTTTTTGTATACTTTTTGAAAGGGATAAATCTTCGAATAACATATTTTTTGAAATTTAAATTCTTTGTATAGTACAAAGAATAAGGCAACAAAGATAGTGTTATTATTTTTGTTGCCTATTTTATTTAATAATCGAAGGTTTTTCTTTTAAATTATCGATAGGTTTTGTTGATGCTCTACAATAAGTTTAAGTTGTATCCTTTTATGAAATCGGTTACTAAATAACCAATTAATTTTCCAATTAAGTGATTGTTTTTTTCTTGATCTAAATCTGGAGCACCTTCACAAATATGAATATAAGAAGTGTTTTTTTGTTTAGCAAAAAAGGAAATAAAACTTCTTAATTCTTCTATAGAAAAACCACTCAAAGTCATTGCACTACTGGCAATATTTGGAATTGCATCCAAGTCAATTTCTATTCCAAAGGGGTCATTTTTAATAAAATCTAGTGCTACAGCCATTTCTTGTCTGAAGTCTTTTTCTTTCCTAATATTAATGCTATCATATGTATTATAGCGAACGCGATCTTCAAGTTTCTTAATAATGTCTAGTACACTTTTTGAGGTATAATTTTCGTGCAAGCCAAAAATGAAGTATTTTTTAAGAAAACCTTCTTCAAATGCATAGGAAAAACCATTGCCACTGTGCCTTCCTTCAAGAATTCTGAAGTCGGAATGAGCATCGAAATTAACAGCATTAATTGCTTTTCCTTTTGCTAATGCGGTTCCTTTTATGTTTCCGTAGGAATTGTTGTGTCCACCGCCAATGATAATAGGTATTTTGCCCGCTTGAATAATTTTACAAACAATATAAGATACTTCTTTATCTATTTTCTTTACTAATTGACTGAGTTTTGATCGGTCATCTACATCATTGAAGTCTAGATTTTCTACTTCATTCATTTGTTCTTGGACATCTATTTGTCCCAAAACAAGAATTTGGCTGCCCTTGCAAAAACGATTATGCTGGATATTTGCAATACTTTTAATAGCGCTTTCCCATGCTGATGCTGCTCCGGGTCTGCCATAATTGGCTCTAATCCCTATGTCTTCAGGAATTCCTAATAAAACATATTTTGCCTCAGTAGTTTTAATAAAGGAATTAAGATCTGTGCCCTTTGGTATGGTAACCATTTTTTCACCGAACTTAATTTCCCCACTTCTATGATTGGTAATTTTAGCCAGATCACTTGCGGTGAATTGGATTAATTTTTCCATTTTTTTTATTTCAAAAATACTATAAATATGTTAACAGACGTTATATCTTTGTATTATATCCCTAAATTTGAATAAAAATTAAAAAAGCATGGAAAAACAACAAAACAATTCAAGTCTAAAGGCAATTATTGCCGTTTTAGCAGTATTATTAGTAGGTAGTTTAGTATATATTTTCAAAATGTCCTCCGACGCAGAGGTGGTTAAATCGGAATTAACAACGACTTTAACGGAGAAAGAATCTGTAATGAAGGATCTACAAACGTTAAAAACAACTTATGACGCAGCAATTGCTGAAAACACTTCAATGTCTGAAGAATTAATCCAAGAAAGAGACAAAATCGTTGCTCTTATGGACGAGTTAAATCAATCTAAAGGCGATGTTTCAAAATTCAAGACACAATTATCAGCTTTACAAAACAAAATGAAAGCTTTGATGACAGAAAATGAAGGATTGAAAATAGCGAATGAAAAAGTAACTGCTCAAAGAGACAGTACTGTAGTAGTTTTAGGTGAGTCTAAAAAGTTTAACGAGGTTTTAGTTGGTCAAAACGAAGAACTTTCTAAAACCGTTGAAAAAGGTGCGAAATTAACTATTTTGAATACCAAAACATCAGCTTATAAATTGAGAAGCTCTGGAAAACAAATTGAAACAGATAAAGCAAGTAGAGCAGATATCTTAAAAATTAGTTTTACTATTGCTGAGAATCAAATTGCAAAATCTGGTGATAAAACTTATTATGTTCAGGTTATTGATAGTAAAAACAATGTTTTGGGAGAAAAACAAACTGAAACTTTTGGAGAAAACACTTTGACTTACAGTTTTGCTACAACAGTAACATATGAAAATAAAACGGTAAATGTTTCTGAAGATTTACCAGGGAAAAACTTTGAAAAAGGAGCTTATTTTATCAATATTTTCGATAAAGACGTATTGGTTTCTAAAACAAGTTTTACTTTGAGATAATAAAGAAAATTTAGATTTTTATAAAAAAGGAGGAATGTAAATTCCTCCTTTTTTTATTGGTAAAGCTTGCCATTCAATAGTACACTTTCTATGAGATTACTTCCAAAAGCATAGGGTATTTGATAATAGGAAGGGATAGGTTTTGTGATGATAAGATTGGCTTTTTTTCCTATAGTAATACTTCCATGAGTAGAACTGATTCCCATAGCGTAAGCGCCGTTGAGCGTAGCAGCATTTATAGCTTCTTCAGGAGTCATTTTCATTTTGATACAAGCTGTTGCGACAACAAAGTTCATATTCCCAGACGGCGTAGAGCCAGGGTTAAAATCTGTGGCTAGAGCTAGCGGAAGCCCTGCTTTTATCATTTCACGTGCAGGAGTGTAAGGAATACTCAGGAAATAAGAGCAAGACGGTAAAGCAACTGGCATTGTTACGGTTCCTTTTAGTACTTCTATATCTTCGGGTTTCATTACCTCAAGATGGTCAACAGAAAGCGCTTTATTTTGAACTCCAACTTGAATTCCACCAATAGAATTGAACTGGTTGACATGGATTTTTGGTTGCAATCCATATTGAATTCCAGCCGCAATAATTTTTTCGGTTTGTGCTACCGTAAAATAGCCGTTCTCACAAAAAACATCTATAAAATCAGCTAAATTTTCGTTAGCGATTTCAGGAAGCATCTCATTAATAATTAAATCAATATAGGCTTCTTTATTGTCTTTGAATAGGCTAGGGAAGGCGTGTGCTCCTAAAAAAGTAGCTTTAATTGCAATAGGGTAGTTGCTGGCCAATTTTTTTATAACACGCAACATTTTTAGCTCACCTTCTACGGTTAATCCGTATCCCGATTTTATTTCTACGGCACCAGTTCCCAATTGTATTACTTCTTTAAGTCTTTCTTCTGATTGGTGATACAATTCTTCTTCGGAGGTTTCGTTTAATTTTTGAGCTGAATTTAATATACCACCACCACGATTTGCGATTTCTTCATAAGTCAAACCGTTGATTCTGTCTACAAATTCTTGTTCCCGATTTCCAGCATAAACAATATGTGTATGGCTATCACACCAAGTAGGGAGTACAATTTTACCACTGGCATCAATTGTTTTATAGGCCTTTAAATTAGGGAGGTTTTCCATTGAACCAAAATCAGCAATCAAATCATTATGGATAACTAAATACGCATTTTTGATGGTTGGTAAAATAGCCATTTCTGCTCCAGAAACTTTTAAAATATCAGAGTTTCGTACTTGCAAAAGTTCTTTTATGTTGGTGATTAATGTAGTCATAATATGATGTGTGTAAACACAAATTTCACAAATAATCATGAATAGATTCATGAAATCTGTGAAACTTGTGTGTTTGTTTTAAAAAAAATTATTCAGAGACTTTAATCTCAAACATTTTATCCCAGTTTTTACCTGTAACAAAGATGGTTTTGGTTTTTGGGTTGTATGCTATACCATTTAACGCTTCTGCTGTAGGGCTTTTTAATTCTTTTCTTAATTTTGATAAATCCAAAACTCCTTCAACTGCTCCGTTTGCTGGATTGAAAACTGCAATGGCATCTTTTAACCAAACATTAGTATATATTTTGCCATTTATATATTCGAGTTCATTGATACTTTTTATTTTAGAAGTACCAGAATATACATTGATATTTGTTTCTAACTTTTGAGTTGAAGGGTTTAAAGTCCATACTTTTTCAGTACCATCAGTATGAAATATGTTTTTTCCATCATTGGTCATTCCCCATCCTTCAATTTCTTTATCATAGGTGAATTTTTTTTCTAGTTTGAAAGTATTAACATTATAAATAAAACCAGTTTTCTCTTGCCAAGTTAGTTGGTAAATTTTATTATTCAAAATTGTGATACCTTCACCAAAATAAGCTGGGTCTAAATCAATTTGCTTGAATATTTTTCCAGTTTTATAGTCATATTTTCTGATATAAGAGGAACCTTTTTGACCAGTACTTTCATACAGTGTATCTTTATAGAACTCTAATCCTTCGGTGAAAGATTTTACATCATGAGGAAATGTATTGACGATGGTGTATTTTAATAATTTTGGTTGCACATCAGAAACCAATTCTATTCTAGCGGTTGCTTCAGAACTATCTCCTCCAAAATAAACCAAGGCTTTAATGTTTTGGTAGCCTAATTTTTGATTGTTGAATGGAAAATCAAGACCTGCATTTCCTTTACTAGTGGAGATTTTGACATCATTAATGTAATATACAATACTGTCAATTGTTTTAGAATTTGGATTCAAAACACCAACTTTTAAGACATCTTTTGTTGTGTAAAAAGGTTTAAAAGTAGAATTATCAATAGTAAAAATAGAATTTTCACCATTTTTTGTGTTACCACAGTTGGTTAAAATAATTCCTAATAAAATGATATAAAGGAGGTTGAGTTTTTTCATTTCTAATTTTTTTAATTAAGCCAATATACAACGATATTTTTAAGAGTCAAAGCTCTTGCAAAAATATAAAAAGATTGTATATTTGCACCGGCAAGTCCTACACGACCAGCTCCTGCAGACTCCCCCAGGGTGGGAACGCAGCAAGGGTAAGCGGTTGAGCGGTGCGATGTAGGTCGCTTGCCTTTTTTTATTTCTTTTTATCAAATGTAGTCTTCCTCTTGGAAGATTTTTTTATTTTTACCCAAAGCGGTTTTAACTTTAAAATGATTTTACCAAGTATATTGGTAAATAATAAACATAAAATAATGAGTAAAGTTGTATTGATAACAGGCGGGTCTTCGGGTATTGGTAAATCAATTGGTATTTATTTACAACAAAAAGGTTTTGTTGTTTACGGTACAAGTAGAAATCCTGCTTTGAATAAGGATTCTGTTTTTCCTTTAATCAAACTTGATGTTAGAGATGTAGCATCAATTAAAGAAGCTGTGGATTATATTATTACTACTTCTGGAAAAATAGATGTAGTAATTAACAATGCAGGGGTTGGTATTACAGGGCCTTTAGAAGAGATTCCATCAGAAGAAATAAAAAATAATTTCGAAACCAATTTATTCGGTCCCATCGAAGTTATGAAGGCAGTTCTACCACAAATGCGTCTTCAAAAATCAGGATTAATTATCAATGTAACTTCTATTGCTGGGTATATGGGGTTGCCTTATCGAAGTGTGTATTCCGCTTCTAAAGGTGCTTTGGAACTCATTACAGAAGCGCTACGTATGGAAGTACAATCTTTTGGTATAACAATTACAAACATTGCACCTGGTGATTTTGCAACAAATATTGCAGCAGGAAGATATCACGCTCCTATTATTAAAGGTTCTGATTATGAAGTGGTTTATGGTAATATACTTCAAGCTATGAATGAACATGTGGATAGTGGAAGCAACCCTCTCGAAATGGCAGAAGCAGTTTACAAAATTATCGAAACTCCTTCACCAAAAATACATTATAAAGTTGGGGCTTTTATGCAAAAGTTTTCTATTGTTTTAAAGCGAATACTTCCTGATAAAGTCTATGAAAAAATGCTTATGAATCATTATAAATTGTAATTTTGCAAGCAATTTAAACACACAATTAAATATAAATCAATTATGAAATTTTTTATTGACACAGCTAATTTAAGTCAAATTAAAGAAGCTCAAGCATTAGGAGTTTTGGATGGAGTAACTACCAATCCATCTTTAATGGCGAAAGAGGGAATTACTGGGAAAAACAACATCTTAAAGCATTACGTAGATATTTGCAATCTAGTTGAAGGCGATGTTAGTGCTGAAGTAAATGCCTTGGATTATGATGGAATGATTAAAGAAGGTGAAGAATTAGCTGAATTGCACGAGCAAATTGTCGTAAAATTACCAATGACCAAAGAAGGTGTAATGGCAGCAAAATACTTTTCTGATAAAGGTATCAAAACAAATGTTACTCTTGTTTTCTCTGTTGGGCAAGCAATTTTGGCTGCAAAAGCTGGAGCTACTTATGTTTCTCCTTTCGTTGGTCGCTTAGATGATGTTTCTACTGATGGATTGAATTTGATTGAAGAAATTCGTTTGGTTTATGATAACTACGGATACGAAACTCAAATTTTGGCTGCTTCAGTTCGTCATACTATGCATATTGTGAACTGTGCTAAAATTGGTGCTGATGTTATGACTGGTCCACTTTCTGCTATTTACGGTTTATTAAAACACCCTTTGACTGATATTGGATTAGCGCAATTTGTTGCTGATTTTGAAAAAGGAAATAAATAAAAATTGATTTATTTTATCAATATTTGATAATAATTTGAATCAATTTTAGTTACAAAAAAGTCTCATTTCATTCTTGGAATGAGACTTTTTGGCTTACTATAATTTGATAGTCTAAATTTGTATTATACTTTATGCTTAAGTTTAAGTTTTAGAAAAAAAATAATAACTTAAGCCTTAAATAAAAAGGAAATAGAAATTGATGTATTTACTTAATTTAAAAAATGATATATGAGAAATTGTTTCGGTTTTATTACGTTTTTAAGTATGATGTTTTTTTTATCGTGCGCTACTAATCCAATGACTGGAAAAAAAACTTTGAATCTTGTTTCCAATAGCGAGTTGTTTCCAGCTTCATTTCAGCAATACGGTCAATTCTTGAAAGAAAATAAAGTAATCCAAGGTACCGCAGATGCCAAAAGGGTTGAAAATATTGGTATCAAAATAAAAGAAGCTGCTGAGAAATATTTAACCTCTATTGGTCAGAATCAATATTTAAATGATTATCGTTGGGAATATAAGTTGGTAGATAGTAAGGATGTAAATGCATGGTGCTTACCTGGCGGAAAGATTGTTGTTTACACAGGTATTTTGCCTGTAACAAAAGACGATGCTGGATTAGCTACCGTTATGGCTCATGAAGTTTCTCATGCATTAGCCAATCATGGTGCACAACGTATGAGTGCTGCTAAGTTGCAAGGTGTTGGAGCTGTTGGATTAGCGGTTTTAACTGGAGGTCAATCGGCAGAAAGTCAGTATATGTGGCAACAATTATACGGAGTTGGTTCTCAAGTAGGAGTAATGCTTCCCTTTAGCCGAGGACATGAGAGTGAGGCTGATAAAATTGGTTTGACTTTAATGGCAATAGCGGGTTATAATCCACAAGAAGCAATTGCTTTTTGGAAACGAATGGCAGCACAATCTGGTGGAAAATCACAACCAGAGTTTATGAGTACTCACCCTTCAGATGCGACGAGAGTTGCTAACTTACAAAATCTTGTACCAGAAGCAAAAGCCATTGCAGCTAAATTCGGAAAGGTATATTAAATTGAATATTTAGGAATAGATTAAAAAGCCAAGTTTCAGCTTGGTTTTTTTTTTGACTATAATTTAAAGCGGTTTTATTTTCTTAATTGAAGAAAAAAGATATTTTTACATTACTTAAAAACAATCAAAAACATATGGCAAACTTACCTAAAGGAGATAAAAAATTACTGAATGCTTGGGCTTTCTATGATTGGGCAAATTCGGTATATACTTTAACCATTGCATCGGCTGTTTTTCCAATATTTTATGAGGCTTTGTTTACCGATAAGAGTCACTATATTGACGTTTTTGGAATGCATTTAAAAAACTCAGCTTTGATAAGTTTTATTACGGCTTTAGCTTTTTTGGTAGTGGCTTTTATGTCTCCTTTGTTATCTGGAATTGCAGATTATGTGGGGAATAAAAAAAGCTTTATGAAGTTTTTTTGCTACCTAGGAGCTTTGTCTTGTATGGGATTGTATTGGTTTGATTTAGATTCAATTTACAGTGGGTTATTATTTTATTTTCTTGGATTACTAGGGTATTGGGGAAGTTTGGTTTTTTATAATTCCTATTTACCAGATATTGCTTTTACTGAACAACAAGATGCGATTAGTGCTAAAGGTTACTCTTTAGGATACATAGGTAGTGTGATTTTATTGATTATCAATTTGGCAATGATTATGAAGCCAAAATTATTTGGAATCACAGGGACTGATGGTGAAGCTGCAATGAAAGCAATGCGCTACTCGTTTGTGATGGTTGGAGTTTGGTGGATTTTATTCAGTCAGTATACTTACTATTTTTTGCCTAAAGGAAATAAAAAAACTGGAGAAGCTATAAATAAAGATATTATTTTCAATGGATTCAAAGAGCTAAAAAAAGTATGGCTTATTCTGAGTGAAAATTTGCCGTTGAAACGTTATTTGTATGGATTTTTCGTTTCAAGTATGGCGGTGCAAACAGTAATGTTGGTCGCTACTTATTTTGGTGCTCAAGAAATCGAATGGAAAACGAAGGAAGACAGCACTACAGGATTGATTATATGCATTCTGTTAATTCAATTGGTTGCAGTTCTTGGTGCTTATTTGACATCAAAAGCTTCTGAAAAATTCGGAAATATCAAGACCTTGATTGTGATTAACAGTTTCTGGCTATTACTTTGTATTGGTGCTTTTATAATTACTTCTCCTGACCAATTCTATATTATGGCTGCTTTTGTAGGCTTAGTAATGGGAGGAATTCAGGCCTTATCACGTTCAACTTATTCAAAATATTTACCAGAAACTACCGATACCGCTTCCTTTTTTAGTTTTTATGATGTGGCTGAAAAAGTAGGTATCGTAATCGGAATGTGCGTGTATGGTATAATCGACCAAGTGACTGGAAGTCCAAGATTTGCGATTGTTTTTTTGGCTTTATTCTTTTTCATCGCGGTTCTTTTATTAAAACGTGTACCATTAAAAAAAGCGTCTTTAATAAAGACGCTTTTAGTGACTAAAAACAAAAATAATTAACCTTTAGAAATCTCACCTGAGCCATTCACTTTAGTGTCTTTTTTGGCTGGATTTCCAAAATAAACGATATCGCCTGAACCAGATACTCTTGCATAAAGGCTTTCAGAGCAACTTACTTTAGTGTCACCAGAACCTGAAATGCTGATTGAGGCTGTTTTTGATTTTAAATTGGAAGCATTAATGTCTCCTGAACCTGAAATACTGCTAGAGAAGTCATCGGCAGTTCCGCTTAAAACGATGTCTCCAGAACCGCTCAAACTCATATTGAATTTTTGAGCATCTACAGCTAGTTTTAAATCACCAGAACCAGAAAGTTTGGCGTCGAAAGCATCAGTTTTGATAACATCTTTACTAACAATATCGCCTGAACCGCTTAATACTAAACCATTAATGGATTCAAAAGGAATGGTAATATGAACTGATTTTCCTGGAGATAATTTAAAGTTGTATCCTTTCTCAGTTCCAATTTTTAAGACATTATCTACTACTTCTACATCAATATAATCCAAAATATTTTGTTCTCCTTTGATGGTGATACTACCTTCTTTTCCAGATACTAAATCCACATCAAAAAAGCCAGAAACTTTTATGGATTCATAACTTGTAGTAGTTCGGGTTTCTGTAATCACATTCCCGTTACCTTTAATTTGTTTTCCCATATTCCATTGTCCATAGGATAGGAAAGAGCTAAAAGACAGCAATAAAACACTCGCAATAGATAGACTTTTCATAAGTATTGTTTTTTTATAGTTATAGTTTTTTGGTTAATGCGACATTTCCGTATTCAGAGGTTATTACAACCGTATTCATTCCTTTTTTCTTGTAATAGCCATTAAAATTTTTGGTATAATTGGTCTCAGCTTTGTTTAATAATTCAAAATCGCTATCGTATCTGAAGTCGGCATAACGAAGGGTTACATCAAAATCGAAAGCATAATTGGGGCTAAAACCTACTTTTACTCCAGTATATCCAGCATTGATAGCAATCGAATTGGCCTTGGCTTGCACTAATCCAACATCTACACTGCTGTATTTGGTTTGTAATTTTAGCTGATTGTTCAAAGTTCCCACTTTAATGGTCAAATAGTTCCCGATTCCTTCAAGCGAATTCACTTCTTTGATTTTCACTGTTCCATACTTGCTGGTATATTTTACATCGCCTGCATCGCCAATCGTAGTGTCTGTGTAGTCAGAAATTAAATCTATTTTCGAAAGGGCATCAATACTAAGTCCTGAGTAACGACCTGTAATGTAGCCATTTTTTAAATAAGAAATGCTGGAGTTGGAGCAATATTCTATAGTGATGTTGTTTTTATTGCTATTCAATCTTCCCATAGTAATTTTTCCATATTTACAAAGGATATTTGTAGCAGCGTTCAAATCGGTGGTGGAGATGTTTCCGTATTTGTTATCAATCGTTACGCTACCATTTTTTGGAATTTTGATAACATAATTAATCTCAAAACTGTTATTTCTTCCTTTTGAGCGATAATTGTTGTTTTCGATTTGCGTTTTTGCAGTAACTAGTGATTTTAGTCCAATAATGTCAACTGTTATGTCGTTTAAGCGCTGGTTAACCCAGTTTTCGCTATCACCACTTACTTTTATTAAAATATCAAGCTCAATTTTGTCTTCATCCCAAGTTGTAACAAATACCGTCCCGTATGAATTGGTGATGTTAATACCAGCATCAGCGTTTACAATAAATGCTTTCTTAATATTTTTTTGTTTTGTGATTATTGCATCATCATTCGCAAAACCAATAATTGGTGAAAGCAGCAATACAATAATTGTTTTATAAAGTTTTTTCATCATTCCGAATATTAAGTTGTTCTGTTGTTTCTATTTGGTTTAATACATTTTGCAGAAATGAAATTCGAGTTTGCAAATTGCTAATCATCGCATAAATAATTTGCTTGTTTTCTCCATTTCTAGCAATCTCTTTAATGATTTTTTGATAATCATTATCCAAGACCTTCATTTGCTGTAGAGCATCAGCAATAATTTTTTGATTCTGAGGAGATTCTTTTTCCTTGAGTTTGTTCAGTTCATTTTTAATAAGAACATTAAAAATCGAATCCGTTTGTTTGGTTTCTTTTGAAGCAAAAGTGAGCTTGTTCGTTTTTGCCTCAGGTTTAAAAAAGAATGACAAACTAAACATTACTAACACTGTTGCCGCAATAGAAATCGTAGTGTATAAATTTCGTTTTCTATTCTTAATCGCTTTATTGCTCAATTTATCCATAAATCGATTCTCGTGATTTTTGGGTAATTCAACAACATCCCAATCTGAATCGAATTTTGCAAATAATTGCTCTAATTTTTCCTCTTCATTTCTCATATTTCGCATAATTTATTTCTTAAACTTTCTTTGGCTCTACTCAAAGTTGTTCTGCAATTCGCGTAGCTTATTTTTAGGATTTCGCTTATTTCTTCTTGGTCGTAACCTTCAATATAAAATAAAGTCAAAACCGTGCTATAGTTTGTTTTTAAAGATTGAATTGCACTCAAAATTTGTTTGACTTTAATCTCGTCAAAGTTTATTTCTTCAGTAAATTCAGCTTCTTTATCTTCAACTTTGTGTAGGTTTTTTTCAAAATCATCTGCTTTTAGCTTATTGTTTTTTTTGCAAAAATCAATGCTGTAATTAATAACGATTCGTTTTAGCCACGCGCCAAAAGCAACTTCTTTTTTATAAGAATCTATCTTAGTAAAAGCTTTCAAAAAACTCTCTTGCATCACATCTTCGGCAAAATGTTCATCTTTTACAATTCGAAAAGCGACATTATACATTGCTTTACAATACCTATTGTAGACTTCAAATTGAGCCTTTTGGTTTTGTTTTTGGCAAAGTGTTACCAATTCTTCGATATGTAATTGTTGATATGACAAGTAGCTAGTAATCGTTTTAATGAAAGACGTTCCTTTTTTTGTAGTGTTACAGTTTTTGAAAAAAAAATATATTTAAAGGTATCAAAATAAAGCTATTTAGGACGAAAAGCTTCATTTTCAATTTCGTTCTTTTCTTTTGGAGCAGAAAGATTTGGCTTTTTTGTAGACATAGTCCCGCTGTTCGTTCTATCTTTGCTTTTATAAAGAAAAAAAGCAAAGGATGCCACTACCATCGGGGCTAGCAGTTAGTATTGTTTTTCTTTTGCTGGCAAACTGTAAAATATACCTTAACCTTTTTCGTTTTAAAAGCTCTGGCACAAAGATTGTCTTTGCTAGTGTGAATAATACAACGCCAAACGGCATAAGTATTGAATTCCAGATAAATAAAAAGTATAAATCATTAACTTTGCATTGAATGACTTTTCATTTAATGACAAAATGACTTAATAACGATATGTCAAATCACAAAATACTTACAATTGACAACTTGTCACTTCAAGAATTTGATTCCGAATCAGATTTAATTCCGCTTTTAACTCCCGAGGATGAAGAGGAAATGAACAACGAACTATTGCCAGAGACATTACCAATTTTGCCTTTGCGCAACACCGTTTTGTTTCCTGGAGTAGTGATTCCAATTTCTGCAGGAAGAGATAAATCCATTAAATTAATCAATGATGCCAATGCTTCAGGAAAAGTTATTGGAGTTGTGGCTCAAATCAACGAAGCTGACGAAGACCCTTCTAAAAACGATATCAATAAAATTGGTACTGTTGCCAAAATTTTACGTGTTTTAAAAATGCCTGACGGTAATGTTACCGTAATTCTGCAAGGTAAAAAGCGTTTCGAAATCGACGAAGTTGTAGCTGAAGAACCTTATCTAACAGCTACCATAAAAGAAGTTACTGAGAAAAGACCAAGAAAAAATGACTCAGAATTTTCTGCGATTATCGATTCAATAAAAGAATTGGCAATAAAAATTATTCAAGAAAGTCCAAATATTCCAACCGAAGCCACTTTTGCTATCAAAAACATCGAAAGTCAATCGTTTTTGGTCAATTTCGTTTCTTCCAATATGAATCTTTCTGTAAAAGAAAAACAAGATTTATTAGCCATTAATGGTTTAAAGGAGCGTGCGTTAGAAACTTTGCGATTTATGAATGTTGAATTGCAAAAGTTAGAGTTGAAAAACGATATTCAATCCAAAGTTCGTTTTGACTTAGACCAACAACAAAGAGAATATTTCTTGCACCAACAGATGAAAACCATTCAAGAAGAATTGGGTGGCGTTTCTCAAGAGGAAGAAATGGACGAAATGAGTCAAAAAGCCAAAACAAAAAAATGGGACGAAAAAACGCAACAACACTTCGAAAAAGAGTTGTCCAAAATGCGTAGAATGAATCCTCAAGCTCCAGATTTTGGTATTCAAAGAAACTATTTAGAAATGTTTTTAGACCTTCCTTGGGGAGAGTTTTCAAAAGACAATTTTGATTTAAAACACGCTCAAAAAGTTTTAGACAAAGACCATTTTGGATTAGAGGAAGTAAAAAAACGAATGATAGAGCATTTGGCAGTTCTTAAACTAAGAAATGATATGAAGTCTCCAATTATTTGTTTAACAGGACCTCCGGGTGTTGGAAAAACTTCAATTGGTCGTTCGGTTGCAGAAGCTTTAGGAAGAGAATATGTTCGTATTTCGTTGGGTGGTTTGCGTGACGAAGCAGAAATTCGTGGTCACAGAAAAACCTATATTGGAGCAATGCCTGGGCGTATCATTCAAAGTTTGAAAAAAGCGGGTACATCTAATCCAGTTTTTGTTTTAGATGAAATCGATAAATTGTCAAGTAGTCATAACGGAGATCCTTCTTCGGCTTTGTTAGAGGTTTTGGATCCTGAACAAAACAATGCTTTTTATGATAATTTCCTAGAAATGGGGTATGATTTGTCTAAAGTAATGTTTATTGCTACTTCCAATAATATGTCGGTTATTCAACCCGCATTACGTGACCGTATGGAGGTGATAAAAATGTCGGGATACACAATTGAAGAAAAAGTTGAAATTGCCAAAAAGCATTTATTTGCTAAACAACTTGAGGCTCACGGTTTGACTTCTAAAGATTTGACTATTGGAAAAAAACAACTAGAAAAAATCATTGAAGGTTACACTAGAGAATCTGGAGTGCGTGGTTTGGAGAATAAAATTGCTCAAATTGTTCGAAATGCCGCGAAATCTGTTGCGATGGAGGAGGAGTACAACAAAAAAGTAACCGACGAAGACATCGTGAAAGTATTAGGTGTTCCAAGATTGGAGCGCGATAAATATGAAAGCAATGATGTAGCAGGAGTTGTTACAGGTTTGGCTTGGACTAGTGTTGGTGGTGATATTTTATTCATAGAATCATTGATTTCTCCAGGTAAAGGAAGTATGACGATTACTGGGAATTTAGGTAATGTGATGAAAGAATCGGCTACGATTGCTTTAGAATACATCAAAGCTAACGCTGAGTTGTTGGGCTTGAACCCTGAAATCATTTCTAAATACAACATTCACTTGCACGTTCCTGAAGGAGCTACACCAAAAGACGGTCCAAGTGCGGGTATTGCAATGTTGACTTCTTTGGTATCCTTGTTTACACAAAAGCGAGTGAAGAAAAACTTAGCGATGACTGGCGAAATAACTTTACGTGGTAAAGTATTGCCTGTAGGTGGAATCAAAGAAAAAATATTGGCTGCCAAAAGAGCGAATATCAAAGAAATTATTCTTTGTCACGAAAATAAAAGTGATATTGATGAAATTAAATCGGAGTATTTAGAAGGACTTACGTTTCATTATGTGAAAGAAATGAGTGAAGTTTTAGCTATCGCTATTACAAATCAAAAAGTGAAAAACGCCAAAGATTTAAAATAAAGCTAAGGTTTATTGTTATTCCAAATTCCAGCTGTTTATCAAGTTCGGAATTTGGAATTTCTTTTTTATACAGAAAAGCATTTTTTTATTGGATATAATTTTATCTTCGTTTTATCGTTCTAGTTAATCAAAAAAACACCGTCTTGAGGGTATTCAAAAAGTTTTTAGTTGTACTCATAATTTTACTTTGTTTGCCTGTTTTTGGGCAAATAGGAGGAAGGTATACCTATCAGTTTTTGAATTTAGTTACTTCTCCCCGTCAAGCTGCTTTGGGTGGAAAAACGGTAACGATTTATGACGAAGATGTCAATCAGGCGCATTTTAATCCAGCTTCGATTAATCCAAAAATGCATAATCAATTGGCGCTCAATTACGGAAGTTATTTCGGAGAAGTCAGTTATGGTACAGCGTCCTATGCGTACACTTATGATAGGCATCTACAAACTTTTCAAGCAGGAATCAATTATATCAATTATGGTAAATTTGAAGGTTATGACGAAAATGGTCAAGCAACCAACTCTTTTACCGGTAGCGAAGTAGCGGTTTCTTTGGGATACGCTTATAATATCCCTTTTACAAGTTTACATATTGGTGCCAATGCCAAACTAATCTCATCTGTTTTAGAAAACTATAATTCATTAGGTGGCGCATTGGATATAGGTGCGGTTTACATAGATGAACGCAACGATGTGAACTGGGCTTTAGTGATAAGAAATATAGGGACACAATTCACTACTTATTCAGGGGTTCGTGAAAAATTGCCTTTAGAAGTGCTACTTGGTGTTTCCCAAGAATTAGACAATGTTCCCATTCGATGGCATTTGACATTAGAAAATTTACAACAATGGAATGTTGGTTTTTCAAACCCAGTTCGAGGAGAAACGTCTATTGATGGAACCGAGACCCAGGAGAAAGTTTCTTTTGTAAATAATGCGTTGAGGCACGTTATTTTTGGAGTTGAATTGTTTCCCAAAAGAGCTTTTAACGTAAGACTTGGTTATAATTTTAGACGTGGAGAAGAATTACGTGTAGTTGATAAACGTCATTTCTCTGGGATTTCTGTTGGTTTTGGTTTGAAAATGAACCGACTAAAATTCAATTATTCCTACTCTCGATATACCTTGGCGGCAAACACAAGTTTGTTTGGTTTGACGTTGAACTTGCAATAAGAGTTTGTTAACTTTGTCCATTATTAAAAATCAGCAATTTTCTCATTGGGAAGATTGCAAAAAATCGCCTTCATTTTGAATACTAAAATCACTATCGCTATTGACGGATTCTCGTCTACAGGTAAAAGCACTTTAGCAAAACAATTAGCTAAACATTTAGGATATATTTATGTAGATACAGGAGCAATGTACCGAGCTGTTGCGTTTTTTGCTATGCAAAAAGGATTCATCACTTCATCAACTTTTGATAAATCAGCGTTGATAGCAGCGCTTCCTACTATTCAATTGTCTTTTGAATTCAATGAAACATTAGGCTTTGCTGAAATGTATTTGAACAATGAAAATGTAGAAACTCAAATCAGAACTATTGAAGTGTCTAATTATGTGAGTAAAGTGGCCGAGGTTTCAGAAGTTAGAGCGAAATTGGTTGAGCAACAGCAAGAAATGGGAAAAAACAAAGGAATCGTTATGGACGGGCGTGATATTGGAACCGTAGTTTTTCCTGAAGCGGAACTTAAAATTTTTATGACTGCAAGCGCAGCCACTCGTGCCCAAAGACGTTTTGCTGAGTTGCAACAAAAAGGAGACGAAGTAAGCTATGAAGAAGTGCTTAAAAATGTTGAAGAGCGCGATTATATTGATACACACAGGGAGGATTCACCGCTTGTAATTGCTGATGACGCAATAGAAATTGATAATTCTGAACTTAGTAAAGCAGAACAATTTACCATTGTTTTAGATTTAGTAAATGATGTGATTAAAGCCATCTAAGTTTTGTAAATCTCTTTTTAAAATAGTAGATTTACCGCTTACTTATATTTACTACTTCAATTCAACAATATGGGAATTAAAATTAGATTGATTATAATGAGTTTTCTTCAATTTTTTGTTTGGGGAGCTTGGCTCATTACTATTGCCAATTTTTGGTTTGGCACAAAAAGCTGGGACGGAACACAATTTGGATTAGTCTTCAGTACAATGGGAATCGCCTCATTGTTTATGCCAACTCTTACAGGTATTCTTGCAGACCGTTGGGTAAATGCTGAAAAACTTTATGGTATTTTACACATTTTATACGCTCTAGTTTTATTTTATTTACCTCAAATTACTACTCCTGATAACTTTATTTATGTGATGCTTTTGGCGATGTGTTGTTATATGCCAACCATTGCTTTGAGTAATTCAATTTCATATAATGCTTTAAAACTAAACAATTGTGATGTAGTTAAAGATTTTCCACCGATTCGTGTTTTTGGAACCATTGGTTTTATTGTAGCGATGTGGATTACCAATTTAACAGGGAATAAAGCATCGGCTTACCAGTTTTATATTGCGGGAGTTGCTGCCATTGGATTGGGATTGTATGCTTTTTCATTACCAAAATGCAAACCACAGAATTTAACCAAAGAAAACGCTTCTTTTATGGAGCTAATGGGATTGGAGTCATTTAAATTGTTTGCCAATTATAAAATGGCTTTATTTTTTATATTCTCAATGTTTTTGGGAGCAGCCTTACAGTTAACCAATGCTTATGGAGATGTGTTTTTAGATGAATTCAAGCACTTTCCAAAATATGCCGATTCTTTTGTGGTAAAGTATTCCACCATCATTATGTCGATTTCTCAAATATCTGAAACCTTGTTTATTTTAGCTATTCCATTCTTTTTAAAGCGTTTTGGAATCAAACAAGTAATGTTGATTAGTATGTTGGCTTGGGTATTGCGATTTGGTTTGTTTGCTTTTGGAGACCCAGTGAATGGATTGTGGATGATTATTTTATCGTGTGTAGTATACGGAATGGCTTTTGACTTTTTTAACATCTCAGGTTCGTTGTTTGTTGAAACCAATACGGATTCTAAGAATCGTTCTTCTGCACAAGGTTTGTTTATGATGATGACTAATGGTATTGGTGCTATTTTAGGAAGTTTTACATCGGGTTGGGCTATAGACCAGTTTTTTACTAAATCATTTACAAGCACTACTGATTTAGCTGGTTTTTTGCAAACAGAAACAACAAACCCTAAGATGATGGAGTTCATTGGGGCACAAGGCAAGCAAGTAACAGCAGATGGTTTGTTAGATTCTGCTTTATTGATGAAAGATTGGCATCAAATATGGTTAGCTTTTGCTATTTATTCTTTGATTATAGCTATTGCGTTTGCGGTCTTGTTTAAACATGAACATCATCCTTTGGATGTAGAAAACGCAAGCCATTAAATAATATATCAATACTATAAACCCGGGAGCAAAGAAATGTTCTCGGTTTTTTTATAATTTCAAATTAATTATTTGTTTAAGGAGTCCTTAAAACATTGGATATTATACTCACTTTCGAAATCTATAATAGTTAGTACTTGTTCCAGTGTTAAGATATTTCTTTTAATTAATGTTTTCAAGAATGGATATATTGTCTCATGTTGCGCCTCAAATTCTTTTCTGAAAAAGATTTTATTATTGACGCCATTTTTTAAGCAATATTCAATCCAATTATTTGTTCCGTTTGAAGCTACTCCATTTAAATTAGGACTGCGATGATTATATCTATAAAGTTCTCCCATAAAATCCCCAACCGATAGTTCAATAGATTGAATTTCAGATATATCAATTCTGATATTATTTACTACAAGGCTTTCTTTTTCAAAAAGAATTAATCCTTCTAATTTTCCTTTGATTGGTTTAGTTCTAAATGTTCTTGTAGCAACCAAATAAATGTAAATTATTGCAAAAAATATCAATATGAAATTAATAATACTATGATATGGTTCTAATCGTAAATTTAAAAACAAGATGATAAATACTGCCAAAAGTGGATAGTATACCAAGTTAATGGAAAGTGTAAATTTGTTGTAATCTGGGATAAAAATTTGAAACGAATTGTACATAAACTTTTTTTTACAAATATATGTAATTTGTAAGAAATTGTTCTGATAAAGCTGTATGTCTCTAAGTGCATAAATAGAGGGATTCTTCCAAGTAAAATGCCGATTCTTTCGCTTCTAAATAGTTTTATTTATTCTTATGATTTTAGTTGACTACATCTAGGGTTAAATATTTTGCCATATTGATGAATGTTATATTCTTTAACAAAATACCCCAAAAAGAACTTAGCTTTTTGGGGCATTTTTTTTCTACTTACTTATTTTAAAGAAACAACCCTTTCAAATTTTTGATTTTTAAAAGGGTTGTATTCGAATAAATTAGAAATTAACTAACTAATTCACTTTGATTTCTAAAAACTAATTTACCATCAAAAGCATCAATTAAAATGATACTATCAGCAGTAATTTTTCCTGATAGAATCTCCTTTGAAAGTTCATTGAGAACTTCACGTTGAATAACACGTTTTACAGGTCTTGCTCCAAATTGTGGGTCATATCCTTTTTCGGACAAGTAAACAATAGCTTCAGGAGTAGCATCCATAACAATGCCTTGTTGTGCTAACATTTTTGTCACTGATTTCAATTGAAAGCTTACAATTTGCGCAATATTTGCACTTGTTAATGGCGTGAACATTACAATTTCATCAATTCGATTGATAAATTCAGGACGGACTGTTTGCTTTAGCAAACCTAACACTTCAATTTTAGCAGCTTCTGTAGCAGCATCAATACTTCCTTTTAAGTTTTCAAATTTATCTTGAATGATTTGACTACCCATATTTGAGGTCATGATAATAATTGTGTTTTTAAAATCAGCCAAACGTCCTTTATTGTCTGTCAATCGACCTTCATCTAACACTTGAAGTAGAATATTGAACGTATCAGGATGCGCCTTTTCGATTTCGTCTAACAAAATGACTGAATATGGTTTTCTACGAACAGCTTCTGTCAATTGTCCACCTTCGTCATATCCTACATAACCAGGAGGCGCTCCTACTAATCTACTCACGCTGTGACGTTCTTGGTATTCACTCATATCAATTCTAGTCATGGCATTTTCATCATCGAATAAATACTCAGCTAATGCTTTTGCTAATTCTGTTTTTCCTACTCCTGTAGTTCCCAAGAAAAGAAAAGTACCTAAGGGTTTTTTCATATCTTGAAGGCCTGCTCGGCTTCTGCGAACTGCATCACTTACAGCTTCAATGGCTTCTTCTTGTCCAACAACTCTTTTGTGCAATTCATCTTCGAGTTTTAAAAGTTTTTCTCTTTCACCTTGGAGCATTTTTACAACGGGTATGCCTGTCCATTTTGCAACAACTTCTGCAATATCTTCTCGAGTTACTTCTTCTTTTATTAATGAAGTTCCTCCAGATTGATTCTCTTGAAGCTGATGCGTAAGTTCTGATAATTTCTCTTGTGCTTCTTTAATTTTTCCATATCTAATTTCTGCAACTTTACCATAATCGCCTTCTCGTTCGGCACGCTCGGCTTCGTATTTAAAGTTTTCAATTTCAGTTTTTGTAAATTGAATACTATCTACAATGTCTTTTTCAGATTTCCATTTGGCAAAAATTTCGTTTCGTTCATCTTTTAGATTGGCTAAATCTAAGCCCAAAACTTTTAGTTTACTTTCATCTTTTTCTCTTTTAATTGCTTCAATTTCAATTTCAAGCTGCATTATTTTACGGTCCAAAACATCAAGTTCTTCGGGTTTAGAATTGATTTCCATACGCAGTTTAGAAGCGGCTTCGTCCATTAAATCAATGGCTTTATCTGGTAAAAAACGATTGGTAATGTATCGTTGTGATAATTCTACTGATGCAATAATTGCTTCGTCTTTAATTTGTACTTGATGATGCGTTTCATATTTTTCTTTAATACCTCTAAGGATGGAAATAGCGCTCTCCGTATCGGGTTCTTCAACCATTACTTTCTGAAAACGACGTTCTAATGCTTTGTCTTTTTCAAAGTATTTTTGGTATTCGTCTAAAGTTGTGGCTCCAATGGCACGTAGTTCTCCACGTGCTAATGCAGGTTTTAAAATATTAGCGGCATCAATTGCTCCTTCGCCACCTCCAGCACCTACAAGAGTATGAATTTCATCGATAAATAAAACGATATCACCTTCAGAAGATATCACTTCTTTGACCACAGATTTTAGACGTTCTTCAAATTCACCTTTATATTTAGCGCCCGCTATTAAAGCACCCATGTCGAGTGAGAAAATGATTTTGTTCTTTAAATTTTCAGGAACATCTCCAGCAACAATTCTATGTGCAAGACCTTCTGCAATAGCGGTTTTACCTACACCAGGTTCTCCTACGAGCATAGGATTATTTTTGGTTCTTCTAGTCAAAATTTGAAGTACGCGACGAATTTCTTCATCACGACCAATAACAGGATCGAGTTTGCTGTTTTTTGCTAAATCATTAAGGTTTTTTGCATATTTATTCAAAGAGTTATAGGTTTCTTCTGCGGAAGCAGAGGTTACTCTTTCACCTTTTCGTAATTCATCAATTGCAGCTTTTAAGTTTTTTTCAGTTACTCCTTGGTCTTTTAAAATTTGCGCTACTTTACTTTTTGTGTTAAAAATTGCAAGTAGTAAATGTTCTATTGCAACGAATTCATCATTCATTTTCTTAGCAATAATTTCAGCCTCGTTGAGTGCGGTGTTGGCACTTCTAGACAATTGAATTTCACCTCCAGAAACTTTTGGGAAATTCTTTATAACGCTATCCAATAATTGAAGAAATAGCGGAACGTTTACTTGTAGTTTCTTTAAGATAAATGGTGCTACATTTTCATCAACTTCAAAAATTGCTTTGAAGATGTGTTCATTTTCTATTTGTTGTTGCCCTAGACTTTGCACCAGTTGTTGTGAGTGCTGAATTGCCTCTTGGGATTTGATTGTAAATTTATTACTATTCATGATTGGTAGATTTGATGATTAATAACTATTTATTAGTTAATTTTGTTGAGTAGACGTCAAATGGTATTCCAATATAAAATCAACGACATTTTGACCTATTTCTAATTAATTTTTAAAACATTTAACGACAAAAAGTCATAAAAAGAGACAATATGAGCCTATTTAATTCCATTTTTGGTAGTTCTGATGAAAAAAAAGAAAAGCTTAGCAGTGTCAATTGGATTCCATTGCAATTGATGGGGCAATTGGATGAATTAATTGCTTTATCAAATGAAAAACCAGTTCTAATCTTTAAGCATAGTACTCGCTGCAGTATTAGTAGATTTGCATTGAAGCAATTTGAAAATGAATTTGATTTGCACAATCAGGTAGATGCTTATTTTCTAGATTTATTGGAGTTTAGAGCTATTTCAAATGAAATTGCAAGCCGCTTTGGAATTTTGCACCAATCGCCGCAACTTCTTTTGATAAAAGAAGGAAAGGTGCTTTATGACGCTTCGCACAGCGATATTCAAGCGGATGAACTGAAGAAATATATTTAGCTTTTACTCTATCAAAAAAAAAAATCTCATTCTAGTAAGAATGAGATTTTTTTTAAAAATATAATAGACAAATTAATGTCCTCCAGCAATTTTCTTATCAAAATCTATGCCTTGAGCTCTAAGGATTCCACTAACTCTCCAAGCATAAAAAGCTAAGTAAGCAAAACATAGAATTCCAACAATATAACTTTCTTGTATTCCGATTCCTTCAGCTACTTTACCTTGTAATACACTGATAAAACCACCACCCATAATCATCATAATCAAGAAACTACTTCCTTGGCTAGTGTTTTTTCCGAGTCCACTTACTGCTAAAGTAAAGATACAAGGCCATAACGTACTACAAAACAAACCAACGCTTGTGAAAGCATAAACACTTATCATTCCACTTGTTGTCATTCCTATAGCTGTCGCTATTATTCCAAGCGTTGAAAAAATCAATAACATTCTAGCTGGGTTTCCTTTACTGGCCATATCAGCAGCAATAAGAACTATAATTACTAATCCGTAAATGTAGAAAGGAGTCAAGTCGTGTTTCGCAATTGCGTTTACACCTAAAAACACACCAAAAGCTAGGTAAGGCGCGATAAATCTCAATATTTTTTGCCAACTCATATTGTCTGTAAAAGCTTCAACAGCTCCTGTCCAACGACCAATCATCAAACTTGCCCAATATAAAGAAATGTATGGTGCTACATCTTTAGTTAAAAAGCCTAATTTGCTTTCCATATAAGCTGGTAAGTTACTTGCTGTAGAAACTTCAACTCCTACATACAAGAAAATTGCAATCATACCCATTACTAACTGAGGGTATTGCAAAGCTGATTTTTTTGCAAGAACTCCATCGTGAGCTTCTGTTTCTTCAACCAAAGCAGGTTTGTCTGGTAAAGATGAAAATTTTAGAAGTATTGCTACTAACAAGAATGCAACACCTAATACTAAATAAGGAATTTTTACACTTTCGATACTTGCACTTGTATTGGCATTTGTACTTGAACCGAAAATAGCAAAACTAACAATAAGCGGCCCAATTGTTGTTCCTAAATTGTTTATTCCACCCGCTAAAGTAAGACGTTGTGAACCTGTTGTGATGGGACCTAAAGCAATTGCAAGAGGATTAGCAACAGTTTGTTGCAATGAAAAACCTAAACCAACAATAAAAAGACCAGCGAGCATTAAAGGAAAAGAACCTGTATTCGCTGCTGGATAAAATAAAAGGGTTCCTAACGCAGAGATTAATAGTCCTAAAGAAAGACCATTTTTATAGCCGATTTTGTTTACTAAATCTTCTTTGATTGCTACGGAAACTCCCATATAGATCAATGAGCCTACGGTGTAAGCAATATAAAATGCAAAAGCAACTAATTGGCTTTCACCTTGTGATAAATTGAATGCGGTTTTGAAAACAGGGATTAAGATGTCATTACTTGCAGCGACAAATCCCCAAAAGAAGAAGACAGTTACTAGGGGAATAAATTGCCCCCAATTGGTTTTTAAATTTTCAGAATTCATAATTTAAATTTAATTAATAGGTTAGTAAAATAATTGTTGCTGCAATACCGTAAATGTATTTCTTAACTAACAGATAAAAAAATTATTTCGATGAAAAATCAATACTTTTAAACCAACAGCCTGTTTTTTTCTACAAAAAGCTAATTTTTAAATTTATAAAAAGTAAGATTTTAATCTAATATCTTACTCTTCACTTCTTTACTGTAATTTCGGCCAATTGGTAATGTGTAAGAAGTGATTTGTATTCTATTTCCTTCAATAGTTTTTACTTTATCTAAGGCGATGGTGAAGGATTTGTGAATTCGAATAAAACGTTCTTCGGGGAGTTCTTCAGTCAATGAAGAAAGGGATTTATGCGTGATATAGGTTTTTTCTGGAGTTACCACTTTGATGTATTCTTTCATTCCCTCGATAAAAAGAATCTCATCAATGTTAATCTTAACCATTTTTTTATCGACTTTGATAAAAATATGAGGTTCTACACGATGACTGTCTTGTTTGGAAATCATTCGGTTTTGAAACTCACCAGTTATTTTCGAAATACATTTTATAAAACGTGGTAATGGTATGGGTTTAACCAAATAATCTAAAACGTCTAAATCATAACTTTCTGCAGCAAATTCTCGGAAGGCAGTGGTGATTATAATTTTGGTATTCGATTTGTTTTTGTACAATTGAATCAATTCAAAACCTGACATTAAAGGCATATTAATGTCAAGAAATAAGGCATCGATAGTATTGTTGTTCAAAAAGTCAAGTGCCTCTATAGAATTATTGAAGGTGCCAATAATTTCAAACTCAGGAAAATTTTGAAAATAATTTAGCAAAACCTTAATCGCTAACGGTTCATCATCAATCAATACGCACTTAATCTTCATTGCTTATAGGGATTTGTAAACGAATTATGTAGAAATTAAACTTGACTTGATGGCTTAATTGATAATCGTTTTTAAATATTAAATTCAATCTTTCTTTGGTATTGGTTAACCCAATTCCTTTTTTTGATTTTTCATGTTGTGAAAGTACAAAATTATTTATTATTTCAAAATCTAGGGTATTTTGAGAGCTAACTTTGCAATTGATTTTAATTTTTAAGTCCTTGTTGTTGATTCCTCCGTGTTTGAAAGCATTTTCAATCAAAGAAATTAATAATAGTGGAGGGACACTTACTTGGTCAATGTTGGATTCGAGATTAATAAATACGGTTGCGTTTTCAAAACGTAATTTTTCTATTTCGATATAATTATGGATATAGTCGAGTTCTTTTATTAAAGGAACAAATTTAGTTCCTTCTATATCATAAAGTACGTATTCCATCAAATGGGATAGTTTGATAATTACATTGGGCACTTTGTCTGAAGCTTCAAGCGAAAGTGCATACAGGTTATTTAAGGTATTAAAGAAAAAGTGGGGTTGAATTTGATTTTTCAAATATTCGAGCTTGATTTTGTATTGGTTTTCTCTTAATATTCTGTTTCTCTCCCGTTCTCTAAGCCAAGTTAGTGTTAAGTATACAGATGATGCCATAGCTAAGACATATAGTTCTCCTATACAAACAGCTAGAATATGATTGATTTCGAAGGGCTGATAATCTCTATTAGCTTCTGGCCAGATGTTTTTTGAAATTAAAAAATAAGTCAAACCCGTTTTTAAAATATAAATACAACCTAAACTAATTAAGAGAGCAAAAGTATAGAGTGAGTATTTTGATTTTAAAACCAATCTTGGAACCAATACGAATAGATTGAAATACACCAATGGAATATGTAAAGCAAATTCTATTAGGTTTGATTTAAAGGAGTACTCGTAGTCATTAAAATATGCTCCCCAACGCAGAAAGTTTAATAAAAAGTACAATCCCCAAAACCAAAAATGATTCTGGATTTTGATATCGAAATTCATGTCTTTTATTTTGCTCATACAAATTTATGGTTGGAAAGTATTATGATGATTACTTTTGTCTTTTTTTCTTTGAACATGCAACTTTAATCATTTTGTCAATAAAAACAAGCTTTTTCGAGTAAAAAAGGAAGTAAAAACAGAAAAGCTAATAAATTACAAAACAAGAAAACGTTTTCGCAAAACATATTATTGAACAAAAGATGTCGTTGGTTTAAAAAAAGTGACTGTTGGTATAATTTATTTTTTTTAACAATCCCTTAAGGATAAGTTTACATCATAACTAACAAATACATTTAAAAAAATGAAACAAATTTTATTAATCGTTATGATTATTTTTGCTTCGCAACTCTCATTTGCGCAAGTAAAAACGCTCAAAGGAACGGTAGTGGATGGTAGCGGTGCTCCAATACCTGCTGCTAATGTTCAAGTACAAGGAGAGTCAAATGGAACATCAACTGATTTTGATGGAACTTTTACTATCAAAGTGAATAAAGGAAAAACCTTAATGGTAACTTACTTGGGTTACGAATCAAAATCAGTAGTAGTTGGTGATGAAGATACAATTAAAGTGATTTTGAAAAGTGAATCTACTACTGCATTGACTGAGGTAGTAGTTACATCATTAGGTATTAAGAAAACTAGAAAATCTATTACTTATGCCGCTCAAGAGTTGAAAGGAGAGGAATTCACAAGAGTAAAAGATGCTAACATTATTAATACTGTAGCTGGTAAAATTGCCGGTGTTGCTGTAACAAGAAGTTCAGGTGGAACTGGTGGATCAACTAAAGTAGTTATTCGTGGTAACTCTTCTGTAAGTAACAACCAACCGTTATATGTTATAGATGGTATTCCTTTGTACAATGGTACTTCAGGTCAGCCAAACAATGCTTTTGGTGATACTGCAGGAGGAAATCGTGATGGTGGTGACGTAGTTTCTTTGATTAATCCAGATGACTATGAGGGAATGACTGTATTGAAAGGTGCAGCGGCTTCTGTATTGTATGGTTCTCAAGGAGCAAATGGTGTTGTGTTGTTATCAACTAAAAAAGCTAAACAAGGAAAATCTCAATTAAAAGCTTCTTCTGTAACAACTTTTGAGTCTGCAGCATTTTTGCCAAAATTCCAAAGTGATTATGCAGCTGTTGCTGGTGGTGAAGAAACTTGGGGAGCTAAGCAAAAAGTAAATGATCACGTAAAAGGTTTCTTTGAAACAGGAAGTACTCAAATTTCATCATTGAATTTTACAACTGCTTCTGATGTAGCTTCTACTTCATTGTCTTATTCTAATACTACAGCATCAGGAATTATTCCTGGAAACGGTTTAAAACAAAATAACTTTGGTTTCCGTCAGTCTGGTAAATTATTTGATAAAGTAACAGTTGCTGCTAATGCAAACTATACAACTAGAACAGTAAACAACAGACCAGTAAATGGTTTATACTTTAACCCATTGACAGGTGTTTATTTAATGCCAAGAGGGAATGATTTTAACGATTATAAAAAGAATTTCGAAGTATTTGATCCAGTTAGAAATATGTATGTTCAAAATTGGATGACTGATAGAGATATTATGCAAAATCCATTTTGGGGAATCAACAGAAATCAATCAGAAGATACAAATAACTTCTTCAATGGAAACTTAGCTTTAGATTATAAAGCTACAGATTGGTTGTCTATTGCAGCAAGATATAGCTATAATAGAATCGAAAGTGGATTTACAAAAGAAATTTTTGCTACTACTCAAGGTACATTATCTCATATCAATGGTAGATATATTGATATTAACAACTTAAGTACACAACGTTATGGTGATTTGATTGCTACTATCAATACAAAATTCAATGATGACTTTAGTTTTAATGCTAACATTGGTACAAGTATTACTAATACTTTGGCAAACAAAAGAACAACATTAGATTCAGGAATTGGTGGAGGTTTGCAAATCGCTAACTGGTTCACATTAGGAAACTTTGTAAATAATGCTTTGAACTTACAAACAGTTGATTCAAGAAAAGAAGTACAATCTGTTTTTGCAGCTACAACTTTAGGTTACAAAGAGATGTTATTCTTGGACTTAGCTGCTAGAAATGACTGGTCATCAACATTGGCAAATACTGATAATACAGGGTTTTTCTATCCATCTGTTGGGGTAACGGCTATTCTTAGTGAAATGGTAAAAATGCCAGATTTCATCAATTATGGTAAAGTTCGTGCTACTTATGCTCAAGTAGGTAATGATATTTTTCCATTCGTAACTTCACCAACTTACGGTTTTACAGCTGAAGGTAATAAACCAGCAACAGTTGCTCCACAACCTGGAACTTCTTTACGTCCTGAGTTAAAATCAGAGATTGAGATTGGTACAGAGTGGAGAATGTTTGACAGTCGTTTAGGATTTGAATTGTCTTACTATAATTCAGATACAAAACACCAATATTTACAAGTTTTAGCTCCACCAACAAATCCATTAGGAGTTAAATATTACGGAATTAATGCTGGAAGTATTTCTAACAAAGGTTTTGAAGCAGTAGTTACAGGAAAAATCATCAAAGGAGATAAGTTCTCTTGGGATGCAACAGTAAACTATTCTAAAAACATCAACAAAGTTGAAGAAATTCCTGCTGAATTAGGAGGAAAAGTAATTTTGACAGAAGCTGGAGTGAATAACTACAGATATGTTTTACAACAAGGTAAACCATTTGGTGTTATTGAAGGTGTAAACATTAAGAGAGATGCACAAGGTAGAGTACTTTTAAATGCTGACGGAACTATTCAAAAAACAGAATTTGAAGAAGTAGGTAATTCTAATCCTGATTTTATGTTGGGTTTTTCTAACTCATTTAAAGTTGGTTCTTTCTTTGCAAATGTATTGATTGATGCTAGATTTGGAGGAGATGTAATGAGTTTGACAGAAGCAACAAATGATGAGTTTGGAGTTTCAAAAGCAACGGGCGATGCTAGAAATGCAGGTGGTGTAACTATTAATGCGGTTTACCCTGATGGAACAGCCTATGCAGGTAAATATCCTGCAGAAAGTTATTACAAACAAGTTGGTGGTAGAGCTGGAGCAACTGGAGAATATGTATATGATGCTACAAATGTAAGTTTAAGAGAGGTTTCTATTGGATATACATTCAATACTAAAAAGTTACCATTTTTACAATCTGCAAGCTTGTCTTTAATTGCTAGAAACTTAGGATTTATCTACAAAGATGCTCCTTTTGATCCAAACATTTCATTAAGTACTGGTGAAGGTTTACAAGGTATAGATGTTTATGGAATGCCATCTACAAGAAGTATCGGTCTTAACTTAAACGTAACTTTCTAATTAAAAAAACATGAAACTAAATACAATTAAAAAAACAGCTATTTGTGTTTCCTTACTCGCAGCAGTAAGTTGCACAGACAATTTTGAGGAAATTAATACCAATCCAACGGGTATTACTGAGGCACAATACGAACAAGATTTTAATAATATCAAAGGTGCTTTTGCTCCAATGTTTAACAATATTATTGTCTTGACTCCAGAATGGAAATACCAAGTTCAACAAGGACTTCAAGGAGATATTTGGTCTGGTTATATGGCGACTGGAACTGCCTTTAGAGGAGGTACAAACAATACTACTTATGACTTAGTAGATGGTTGGAATGGTTTTGCTTGGGGTGCTGCTTACGGTGACGTAATGTACAATGCTTATTCAGTAGAGCAAAAAGCAAAAGGGAAATACGATCAATTCTATGCTTTAGCTTTAATTTTGAAAGTAGAAGGAATGCATAGAATTACGGATACCTATGGTCCAATTGTGTATTCTAAATTTGGTACTACAGACAAAACAATTGAGTACGATTCACAAGAAGAAGTGTACAACTTGATGTTCAAAGAATTAGATTTTGCAGTTACCGATTTAACAAAAAGAGTTGACGCAGGAGAAGCTTCTACATTTACAACTACTGATTTGACTGCTTACAAAGGGGATTACAAAAAATGGGTAAAATTTGCTAACTCTTTACGTTTGCGTTTAGCCATGCGAATTGTGAAGAAAAATCCAACTTTGGCTAAAGCTGAATCAGAGAAGGCTTTGGCACATAAATTCGGTGTGATGACTACTAATGATGATATCTTCAAAGTAGTTTCTCCAAACTTTACTAATCCAATTGCTACTATTAGTGGTGCTTGGGGAGATATCAGAATGTCGGCAGATATGGAGTCAATTATGGGAGGATATGAAGATCCAAGACTTCCTGTGTTTTTCAAAACATCTGCACAGTTTCCTGGGCAATTCAAAGGTGTTAGAACTGGTATCGAAATTGCAGCAAAAGCTGATCACGTAGATTTTTCTGAGATTGGACCAATCGTTAATTCTAAAGAAATTGTATTAATGACAACTGCTGAAGTTTATTTATTAAGAGCTGAAGGAGCATTAAGAGGATGGAATATGGGAGGAACAGCTCAAAGTTTGTATGAATTAGGAATCACAAACTCTTTTGCTCAACATGGAGTTTCAGGTGTGGCTGCTTACATTGCTGATAATGCTAAAACAGCCAAAGATTATGTAGATCCAAATTTCCCAGTAAATAATGGAGCTGCACTAAATAAAGTTACTGTTGCTTGGGATGCAGCTACTTCTAATGAAGTGAAATTGCAAAAAATTATCACTCAAAAATGGATTGCTGGTTTCCCAGAAGGACAAGAAGCTTGGTCTGAGTACAGAAGAACAGGTTATCCAAAATTGTTACCTGTACTTAAAAACACTAGTGGAGGAAAAATATCTACTGCTTTAGGTGTACGTAGAGTAAACTTCGTGCAATCTGAAAAAGATGGTAATGCTGGTGGTGTTGCTACAGGTTTAGCAAAACTGGGTGGACCTGATACAGGTGGAACAAGATTGTGGTGGGATACTACAGGACCTAACTTTTAATTTTTTTAAAAAGGGAATAAGTAATTTTTACATTACTTATTCCTTTTTATTACAAATTGCATAATTTATATTTTGCTGTACTATATAAATTATGCAATTTTTTCTTCCTTTTTTGGTAGTGTTAAGAAGAAATTGAAAAACAATTTTATATTGAATAAATGAGGTTTTTCTGAAATATAGATACCAAAAACGCACTTTATTGACTAAATAATGTCGTTGGTATATAAACTCTGACCGTTTGTTTTTTTTATTTTTTTGCGACAAATAATAGGCCTACATTTGAGGTATATTTAAAATTATATTGAGATTTTTAAGATGTAAATCGAAATATATCAGTAATTTAAAGATAATAAATCCTCAATGTTGTTTTAGAAATAAAACAGACTATTTAGCAAGAAAACCAAAAAAAAACTTTTAGAATTTAAAATTATAGTACAATGAAAAATGCTTTAGAGATAAAACCGGATATTAGTTACAAAAGTGCTGGTAAATTTGAAGAAACTAGATTTGAAAAAATTCATAACGAAATTTTTAAAAATTCAGTTGAAGCCTCAAAAATTGTAGCCGAAGAAATTGCCACTTTGATTAGAACCAAACAAGAAGAAAACAAAAACTGTGTTTTAGGTCTTGCAACAGGTTCTTCACCGATAAAAGTATACGAAGAGTTGGTTCGTATGCATAAAGAAGAAGGCTTAAGCTTTAAAAATGTGATCACTTTTAACTTGGATGAATATTATCCAATGAACAAAGAAAGCAAGCAGAGCTATCACTATTTTATGCATCAACATCTTTTCAATCATATTGATATTCATCCAGATAATGTTCATATTCCAGATGGAACCGTAGCTATCGATGAATTGAATCAATACTGTATTGATTATGAAATGAACATTAAAAATGCAGGAGGTCTTGATTTTCAATTACTAGGAATTGGTCGTACAGGTCACGTTGGTTTTAATGAGCCAGGATCGCACATCAATTCAGGTACTCGAATCATTACTTTGGATCATATTACTAGAGTAGATGCATCTTCTGATTTTAACGGAATTGCAAATGTTCCAAAACGTGCAATTACTATGGGAGTTTCAACCATTATGCGTTCTAAACGTATCGTTTTATTGGCATGGGGGCAAAATAAAGCGGACGTAATCAAAAGAACCATTCAAGGTGAGATTAGTTCAGAAGTACCTGCGACTTTTTTGCAAAATCATCCTAACGCAACATTTGTTTTGGATCAATCGGCTGCTTCTGCACTAACTCGTTTTGAAACGCCTTGGTTAGTAGGGGAATGTATTTGGAATCAAGAACTAAAAAGTAAAGCGATTGTTTGGTTGTGCCAAAAAACAAATCAGTCTATTTTAAAACTTACCGATAGAGATTACAACAACAACGGTATGTCTGACTTGTTAGCGCAAGAAGGATCAGCTTATGATTTGAATATTAACATGTTCAATGTATTGCAGCATACCATTACAGGTTGGCCTGGAGGAAAACCAAATGCGGATGATGCACACCGACCAGAAAGAGCTAATCCAGCTAAAAAGAGAGTGATTTTATTTAGCCCTCACCCAGATGATGATGTGATTTCAATGGGAGGTACTTTTGCTAAATTAATCAAGCAAGGACATGAAGTTCATGTAGTATATCAAACTTCAGGAAATATTGCTGTAACCGATGATGAGGCCTTGAAATTTGCAGAAGTATGTAATGATTTTGTTGGAGAAGATAGTAGTAAAATTAATTTCCAAGCCGTAATTGATTTCTTAAAAAATAAGAACGACAATCAAATCGATTCTTTAGAAGTTAGAAAATTAAAAGGTCTAATTAGAAGAAGAGAATCGTATGCAGCAGTGCGTTACATTGGGTTGAAAGATGAAAATGTTCACTTCTTGGATTTGCCTTTTTACGAAACTGGTCAGGTAAAGAAAAACCCGCTTGGAACTGAAGATATTGAAATTGTAGCTGATATCATCGCTAAAATTAAACCGCATCAAGTTTTTGCAGCTGGAGATTTAGCTGATCCACACGGAACTCACGAAGTATGTTTGAATGCAATTTTTGCCGCTTTGAAACAATTAAAAGGTAAACCTTATATGAAAGATTGTTGGTTGTGGTTATACAGAGGGGCTTGGCACGAATGGGATTTACACGAAATTGATATGGCTGTTCCTTTAAGTCCAGACGAAGTATTGTTAAAACGACAAGCGATTTTATTCCACCAATCTCAAAAAGATCGCGTGATGTTCCAAGGTAATGACTCAAGAGAATTTTGGGTACGTGCTGAAGACCGCAATAAAAATACTGCCAAGTTATACGATGATTTAGGGTTAGCAGAATATGAAGCTATCGAGGCGTTTAAACGATTTGACTATTAAGAATTAAAAATCCATTCGGTTGTGTATTCGGCCGAATGGTTCTTCTCAACATTAGGATTAACCACCTGATTGAAGATTTTATATACCAAAACCACTTATGAAATACCTTTTTATACTGTTTTTTGTAACATTAGCTACGACAGCTCAAGTTAGCAATGAGTCTTTAAATTTAATGCCTTGGCCGCAAAAAATTGAATTAAAGTCTGGAAATTTTGCTTTAAATTCATCTTTTAAAGTAAACGTTACTGGGCAACCTAATTCGAGAATTTTTGTAGCTACTTCTAATTTTTTAAGACGATTGGATGGTAGAACTGGGTTGTTTTTTAAGCAAGGTTTTGTGACTTCAACCAATGAATTTCCTGATGCACAGTTGCAAATCAATTGTGTAAAAGCTGGAAAAATTGGCTTGTATGAAGATGAAAGTTATCAATTGACGATACAATCGAATACAATTTCAATCAATGCTTCCTCAGATTTAGGTGCGATGCATGGATTGGAAACTCTTTTGCAATTGCTTCAAAATAATGCTACTTCTTTCTATTTTCCTAACGTAACCATAACAGATATGCCTCGTTTTACTTGGCGTGGACTAATGATTGATGCTGCAAGACATTTTCAACCTGTTGATGTTATTAAAAGAAACTTAGACGCTATGGCTGCTATGAAAATGAATGTTTTTCATTGGCATTTGGTAGACGATCAAGGTTGGAGAATAGAAATGAAAAAGCATAAAGTGCTTACAGATAAAGCTTCTGATGGCCTTTTTTACACTCGAGAAGAAATTAAAGGTATCGTAAAATATGCTGCTGATAGGGGTATCCTTGTGGTACCTGAAATTGATGTGCCTGGTCATGCTTCTGCAATTTTAACAGCTTTTCCAGAAATAGGAAGTAAAGTTGTGACGATAAATAAAGGATCTTCTGAAACTACGCAGAAAGCTTCAGGTCTAGTAACGTATTCGTTAGAGAGAAATGCAGGTATTTTTACACCTACATTAGACCCTACTAATCCAAGAACCTATCAGTTGTTAGGTGAAATTTTTGATGAAGTTTGTCCATTGTTTCCTGGGAAATATTTCCACATTGGTGGTGATGAAAACGAAGGCAAAGATTGGGATGCTAATCCTAAGATTCAGGAATTTATGAAGAAGAATAAGTTAGCCAACAATCATGAATTGCAGACTTATTTTACCATGCAGTTAATTCCGATGTTAAAAAAGCATAAGAAGGAATTGATGGGGTGGGAGGAAATAATGACCAAAAACATGTCCAAAGAAGCCATTATTCATTCTTGGAAAGGACCAAACGAAGGTGTAGCTGCTGGTGGTTCATTGATTGCAGCTGCAACAAATGGTTATAAAACAGTTTTGTCCAATGGTTTTTATGTGGACTTGGTTCAAGGAGTTGAGAATCATTATTTGAATGATCCAATGCCTAAAAATGCCTCACTTTCATCAGAAGATAAAGCTAGAATTTTAGGAGGCGAAGCTACCATGTGGAGCGAATTGGTTACTCCCGAGACAATTGATTCTAGACTTTGGCCAAGAACTGCCGCTATTGCTGAAAGACTTTGGTCTGATGCTAATGTAACGGATTTGGCAAGTATGCGAAAAAGATTGAAAGTCATTTCTTTTCGATTGGAAGAATTAGGAATTACGCATATAAAAAATAAAGAAGTGTTGTTAAGAAATATCAGTAACAACCAAAATACAACTGCTTTGCAAACTTTTTCAGCAGTTTGTGAACCTTTAAAAATTTATTCCCGTAATGCGGGAGGAACAGAATATCAAATGTATTCTCCGTTTACTTTGTTTGCTGATGCTTGTACTCCTGATGCTGAAGATGCATTGGTTTTTAATGGATTGGTTGAAGAATATGTAAAAAATAAAGAAGTATCATCAGAGAAAGAGATTGCTTTATTTTTAAACAAATGGATACAAAATCATAAAGAATTAGAGGTGTTAAGTCAAAATGCGCCATTGGTACAACCTCTTTTACCTTTATCCAAAGCATTGCAAGACATTTCAGAACAATTGCTTTATAAGTTGCAAAAGAATTCTAGTTATAACGCTGTTACAGCGAAAGAGTTATTAGAAAAATGCAACTCCAAAGCACACGCAGATGTTGAATTGGCGGTTTATTTAGGATTAAAAAAAATGGTAGAATTATAATTTTTCGTTCAATTATTAATAGTGTTTAGTTTGATTAAGTTTGGTTTATTTAGTTTCTATTAATATTTGAATTGGTGTTAATTTCTTTTCAATTTGGTTATTGTTTTTTGAGAAATTAATTTAGAAAACCTGGTAATTTTACCAGGTTTTTTTGTAAATAGTAGTGTCTTTAATTTAAATTAAAATATCGATGAAAGATTGTAAATTTTTAATTGTTTTCCTTTTGTTTTCTCTTTTTGCTGCAGCACAAAAGCATAAAGATTTTTCTGTGATTGCCTACTATACTGGCGATAATAAGCAAATCGATACTTATGATGTTAAAAAATTGACTCATATTATTTATAGCTTTTGTCATTTAAAAGAGGGAAAATTAAATGTTGATACGGCTAAAGATTCAGCTGCAATTAAGCATTTGGTTTCTCTAAAATCAATAAACCCAAAGCTAAAGGTGATGCTTTCTCTTGGAGGTTGGGGAGGTTGTGAACCTTGTTCGGAAGGCTTTGATTCAGCTGAGAAAATTGCTGTTTTTGCAAAGTCCGTACAAGAAGTAAATACCTATTTTAAATGTGATGGATTGGATTTAGATTGGGAGTACCCTACAATAGAAGGTTTTCCTGGACACAAATTTCAACCTCAAGATAAATCAAATTTTACAGCTCTTGTAGTTGCCTTACGTAATGCTTTAGGACCAAAAAATGAACTGAGTTTTGCCGCAGGTGGGTTTATGAAGTATTTGAAAGAAGCTGTAGATTGGAAAGCGATTATTCCGTTGGTAGATAGAGTAAATATTATGAGCTATGATTTAGTAAATGGCTATGCCGTCGTAACAGGTCACCATACGCCTTTATATAGTTCTAGAATAGAAGACGAATCAACAAACAAAGCTGTTGACTACCTTTTAAAGTTGGGTGTACCAGCTAAAAAACTTGTTATTGGGGCGGCTTTTTATACTCGTATTTGGAAAGATGTCGCTTCTATCAATAGCGGTTTGTATCAATCAGGTGCCGCTACAAACGGAATAGATTTTAAAGATTTTGAAACTAAATTAACTAAGGAAAAAGGCTGGAATTATTTTTGGGACGAGAAAGCTCAAGCTCCTTATTGGTACAATGAAAAAGAGCAATTGTTTGCAACTGGCGATGATCTTAAGTCGGTAGCAGTTAAAACAAACTATGTTATTAAGAAGAAGCTTGGTGGAATCATGTTTTGGGAATTGATTTTGGACAAAAACCAAGACGGAATGGTAGAAGCGATTGATAAAGTAAAACGAATCAATTAAGTACAATTAGTTTATTTCCGAAAATACTGATTTATTTCTGCAAAATTAAATCAGTATTTTTTTGTATTTTTGCAAAAAATTTTTAAAAAAGCAATTCATGTTAACAGTTAATAATTTATCAGTTCAATTTGGTAAAAGAATTTTATTCGACGAAGTAAACACTACATTTACTCACGGTAATGTTTACGGAGTAATCGGAGCCAATGGTGCTGGAAAATCTACCTTTTTAAAAATAATTTCTGGTGAAATGGACCCAACTTCTGGACATATTCATTTAGAACCAGGGAAAAGAATGTCAGTGCTGAACCAAAATCACAACATGTTTGATGAACACACGGTACTTGAAACGGTGATGATGGGTAATAAAGTTTTGTATGCTGTCAAAAAAGAAATGGACGAACTTTATTTGGATTATAATGACAAAAACGCTGACAGAATTGGAGAATTGCAAGTGCAATTTGAAGAAATGAATGGATGGAATGCTGATTCTGATGCAGCAGCTATGTTGTCAAATCTTGGTATTACAGAAGACAATCATTATACTTTGATGGCCGATTTGGAAGGAAAAATGAAGGTACGTGTCCTTTTGGCACAAGCTTTATTCGGAAATCCTGACTTGTTGATTATGGATGAGCCTACCAACGACTTGGATTTTGAAACCATTGCTTGGTTAGAAAATTTCTTAGCCAATTATGAAAACACAGTGATTGTAGTTTCTCACGACAGACACTTTTTAGATGCAGTTTGTACGCATATTTCTGATATTGATTTTAATAAAATTAGTCATTATTCTGGTAACTATACGTTTTGGTACGAATCTAGCCAATTAGCGGCGAAACAACGTGCACAACAAAACAAAAAGGCCGAGGAGAAAAAGCAAGAATTGGAGGAATTTATCCGTCGTTTTAGTGCTAACGTGGCTAAATCGAAACAAGCAACTTCTCGTAAAAAAATGATTTCTAAATTGAATATTTCTGAAATCAAACCTTCTAGCCGTCGTTATCCTGCTATTATTTTTGATCAAGATCGTGAAGCAGGTGACCAAATTTTGAATGTACAAGATTTGAGTGCTTCTGTAGATGGAGAGCTTTTGTTTAAAGGCGTAGATTTGAATATGGCCAAAGGAGATAAAATTGTGCTTTTTTCTAAAGATTCTCGTGCAACAACTGCTTTTTATGAAATTTTAAATGGCAATCAAGTTGCAGATTCTGGTAAATTTGATTGGGGAGTTACAACGAATCAAGCCTATTTACCAAGTGAAAATCATTCTTTCTTTGAAAATGATTTAACTTTAGTAGATTGGTTACGTCAATATGCAAAAACTGAAGAAGAGCGTGATGAAGTATTTATCAGAGGTTTTCTTGGAAAAATGATTTTTTCTGGAGAAGAAGCTTTGAAAACGAGTAGAGTTTTATCAGGGGGAGAAAAAGTGCGTTGTATGTTGTCTAGAATGATGATGGAACGTGCTAACATTTTAATGTTAGACGAACCTACCAATCACTTAGATTTGGAGTCTATTACAGCTTTTAATAATTCATTAAAAAACTACAAAGGTTCAGTTATTTTTACCACTCATGACCACGAGTTTGCACAAACTGTTGGTAATAGAGTAGTAGAGCTTACTCCAAATGGAGCCATTGACCGTTACATGACATTTGACGAATATTTAGATGACGATAAAATACAAGAATTGAGAGTTAAAATGTATAAACTATAATTCAACAAAAACCTTTCTTTTGAAAGGTTTTTTTGTTTTCATCTTAATCCGAAAAGCCTTTGATTTATTTTATGTGAGTTTTACTTTTATCACTAATCCTAGTTTATTGCTAAATCGAAATTTGTATATTTGTACACCAAACAAAACTATACCATGAATCAAAAAGTATTGCTCACTTCCAAAGAAGTCAATATCATCCTAAATCGTTTGGCTTGTCAATTAATCGAAAAACATCTTGATTTTTCTGAAACCATCTTAATCGGAATTCAGCCTAGAGGTACATTTTTGGCCAAACGTTTAAAAAGTATTTTAGAAAACGACTACCAAGTTTCCAACATAAAAATAGGGTTTTTAGACATCACTTTTTTTAGAGATGATTTTAGAAGAACCGATAAACCGTTGGAAGCCAATATTACACAAATCGATTTTTTGGTCGAAAATAAAAAAGTAATTTTTGTAGATGATGTTTTGTACACGGGAAGAAGTATTAGAGCTGCTTTAACTGCAATTCAATCCTTTGGAAGACCATCAGGTATTGAACTTTTGACCTTAATCGATAGAAGATTCAGTCGTGATTTACCCATTCAGCCGGATTATCGCGGACGACAAGTCGATGCAATTAATGACGAAAAAGTAAAAGTTACTTGGGCTGAACAAGGAGGAGAAGATGGTGTTTTTTTAATCAATAATAATCAATAAGTATAAAAAATGAGCGAGTTAAGCGTAAATCATTTATTAGGAATTAAATATATCACCAAAAACGATATTGACCTTATTTTTGAAACAGCTGATCATTTTAAAGAAGTTATCAATAGACCCATTAAAAAAGTTCCTTCTTTACGAGACATTACCATAGCCAATATTTTTTTTGAAAATAGTACCAGAACAAAACTATCGTTTGAACTGGCCCAGAAACGTTTATCTGCAGATGTAATTAGTTTTTCTGCCGCTCAATCTTCTGTGAAAAAAGGGGAGACGTTAATTGATACCGTTAATAATATTTTATCAATGAAGGTGGATATGGTTGTTATGCGTCATGCAAATCCTGGAGCTGCTTATTTTTTGTCAAAAAATGTAAAAGCAAGTATCGTAAATGCGGGAGATGGTGCTCATGAACATCCTACACAAGCGCTGTTAGATAGTTATTCTATAAGAGAAAAATTAGGTGATGTAGGAGGAAAAAAAGTAGTTATTGTTGGAGATATTTTACACTCGCGAGTAGCTTTATCTAATATATATGCTTTGCAAATGCAAGGGGCAGAAGTTAAAGTTTGTGGTCCAAAAACATTGATTCCTAGATATATCGAATCACTTGGAGTAACAGTTGAATCAGATTTACGTAAAGCATTGGAATGGTGTGATGTAGCGAATATGCTGAGAGTTCAAAATGAACGAATGGATGTTAACTTTTTCCCTTCTACACGAGAATATGCACAACAATATGGAGTCGATAAAAATTTATTAGATTCGTTAAGTAAAGATATAGTAATTATGCACCCAGGACCTATCAATCGTGGAGTTGAAATTACTTCTGATGTGGCAGATTCTCAACAATCTGTTATTTTGAATCAGGTAGAGAATGGAGTAGCCATTCGAATGGCAGTGATTTATTTATTAGCTTCAAAAATTCAATAAGATGAAAGTAGATACTAAAGGACATACAATAACTATTAAAGATACTGAAGGTGTTGTAACTGCTTTTATTGAAAAAGTAACGAATCAATATGCCAGTTTCAAAGATTTTAATTTGATTTTGGATGTATCCAATGATAAAACAGTCGATATTGCTTCAATAAAACTTTTTTTGCCTTTGGCTAAAGCTCATAAAAAAGCTAAAAAGTCTTTGGTTATTGTTGCTGATGCTATTGATTTTAATGCGGTTCCACAAACCATAACTGTAGTTCCCTCTTTGTTAGAAGCAAATGATATCATTGAAATGGAAGAAATTGAAAGAGATTTAGGTTTTTAATAAGGTATCTAGATAATTTACTACCAACACGCTTTACTTTGAAATTAACCGTACTTGGCTGCTATGCTGCAACACCTCGAACTTTTACAAATCCAACAGCTCAATTGTTGGAAGTAAAAAACAGGTGTTTTTTAATTGATTGCGGTGAAGGAACTCAAGTGCAATTGCGTAAAAACAAAATTAAGTTTACCAAAATCAGTCATATTTTTATTTCTCATTTACACGGAGATCATTTTTATGGCCTTATCGGTTTAATTTCTTCTTTCTCTCTTTTATCAAGAGTGGCAGATTTGCATATCTATGGTCCCAAAGGCTTGAAAGAAATTATTCAATTACAGTTAAAGCTTTCACACTCGTGGACCATTTATGAAATACATTTTCATGAGTTAGATTCCAAAGAAAGTGAATTGATATTTGAAGATAAAAAAGTTACAGTTCGCACTATTCCATTAAAACATAGAGTATATACCAATGGCTTTTTATTTCGGGAGAAAGAAGGAGATAGGAAATTGAATATTGATGCTATTCAAGAATTAGCTATTGATGTTTGTTATTATAAGAAGATTAAAAAAGGAGGTAACCTTACGCTAGAAAATGGACAAGTTATCGAGAATGAACAGCTTACTTTTTCAGGAGAGCCTACAAAATCGTATGCTTTTTGTTCTGACACAGCTTATACAGAGTCAATAATTCCTTTAGTACAAGAAGTAGATTTGTTATATCACGAAAGTACTTTTTTAGAAAGCGAGTCACAATTGGCTGCTAAAACGATGCATTCTACTGCTATTCAAGCAGCGACTATTGCGTCAAAAGCAAATGTTAAATCGTTGCTATTGGGACATTATTCTACACGATACGAAAGTATTTCTTCGTTTAAAGAGGAAGCCTTAACTGTTTTTTCTAATGTGCAATTGGCAGATGATGGAAAGTCCTTTGAGATATAGTTAAGATTTTTTGACATTAAATAACTACAAAGGATGTTTTTTAAATTTGTTATATTTTTTAAAATTGAAAGCCATGAAAGATTTAAGTAATTACAGAAAGTCCTATGATAAAAGTGAATTATTAGAAAACAATATTCCCGAAGATCCTATTAATTTATTTAACCGATGGTTTCATGAAGTAGAGGATTTTGGTGGTGTAGATGAAGTTAATGCTATGACTGTTGCTACCATTGGTTTAGATGGATTTCCAAAATCTAGAGTGGTATTGTTGAAAAAATTTAATGAAGAAGGTTTTGTTTTTTATACCAATTATAATTCTCAAAAGGGGAGAGCAATAGCAGCAAATCCAAATGTTTGTCTTTCTTTTTTTTGGCACAGCATGGAACGACAAGTTATAATCAAAGGGCGTGCTCAAAAAACAAGTGAAGTAGTTTCTGATGGCTATTTTGATTCTAGACCTGATGGAAGTAAATTAGGAGCAATCGTTTCTAATCAAAGTGAAGTAATTCCATCAAGAACTTTTTTAGAGAATAACTTGAAAGAACTTGAACGAAAATTTGAAGGAAAAGAAATCCCAAGACCTGATTTTTGGGGAGGATTTTTAGTTGTTCCTCACGAGGTCGAGTTTTGGCAAGGAAGACCCAATCGTTTACATGATAGGATTCAATATTTACTGCAAGAAGACTATTCATGGAGTATAAATAGACTTTCACCATAGTATAAGAATATAACTATAAATACATAGTAATCATGTAGTTCGTCGATAAAATTTGGTAGTTTGCCGATGTTATTATTAAATTTACATAATAATTAACACCAAAAATATTTAAAGCAGTTTTACCCAAATCTACTTTAATCTTAAACTACCATTATTATGAAAACTACAAATCGCATAGTATCGTTTGTTGTTTTAGGTCTATTATTTTTGACCTCTTGCTCAACTGAGCCTGAAGAAACAACTCTTTCTGATACAAAAACTGTAATTGACAATTCTGCTGTCTATAACTACAGTGCTACTGAGATTGAAACTCTAGATTTAATCAATAATTATAGAAAATCAATTGGATTAAATACACTTGTTAAAATAAACTTCATTTCTTTAAAATCTGAAGAACATGTTAATTATATGATTGCAAATAATGTTGTTAATCATAATGATTTTGTTTCTAGATCCAACGAGATAATTAGAGTTTTAGGTGCAAGAAATGTTTCAGAAAATATTGCTTATAATTATCAAACGCCATCTGGAGCATTTGACGCTTGGTTAAAGAGTCCAAGCCATAAAGAAAACATAGTAGGTGATTTTACACATTTTGGAATATCAATCCGACAAGATGCAGCTACTGGAAAAAAATATTATGTAAATATCTTTGCGAAGATTTAAATTTACTTTTTGGATTATCTCAAAAAAAAGCTACTTATCAATAAGTAGCTTTTTTAGTTTTGAAAAAATAATTAGAGTGCTGTTATAATAAATTCACTTCTTCTGTTCATTTGGTGTTGTTCTTCGGTGCAGTTTGAAGCATTTGTAGGTTCACAACCACAATCGTTGATTAGTTGTGACTCTCCATAACCACGTCCAGTCAATCTTGACGGATCTATTCCTTTTGATACTAACCAAGCTATAGTTGATTTTGCTCTTCGTTCTGACAATGCCATATTGTATTTTGCGGTATGTCTGCAATCTGTATGAGAACGTATATCCAATTTCATTGATGGGTTTTGGTTCAATACGTCTAGTATTTTAGCTAAATCTAATGCAGCTTCCTTACGAATATTCGATTTGTCCAAATCAAAATATATCATTGTGATACCGAAACATTTTCCTAGATTATCACCAATAGCCACTTTACAAATACTACTTTCTAACTGAATATCAAGTTTTGTTTCTCCTGTTGTGGAGGGAATGCTAATTTTAACTTCTTTTGGAGTATAATCGGTTTTGATGGCGCGTACACTGTAGTTTTTATTACAGGACACATCAAAACTGTAGTTTCCTGAAGCATCTGTAGTAATCGAAGCAATGGTATTGTATTGACTATCTATCAATGTAACCACAGTTCCAGCTAAAACTGATCCAGTACTGGCATCAGTAATTGTCCCTTTTAAAATTTGCTTGCAACTAGGCTTGAAATTAAATTTATATATATCATCTGAACCTATTCCTCCATCACGATTGGAAGTAAAAAAACCTTTATTAATTGCACTATCTCTGTAGTATCCAAAATCATCTTTTGGTGAGTTAACTTCAGCTCCGTCGTTTTCAACAGTTCCAATAGTACCATCATTATTAATTTTAGCAGTAAAAATATCTAATCCTCCAAGCCCAGGATGTCCATCTGATGCAAAATACAATTGATTATCTTTGGTTACAAAAGGGAAAGTTTCTCTCCCTTCGGTATTAATCTCTTTGCCTAAATTTATTGGTGTTCCAAAACTTCCATCAGCATTGATTGATACTTTATACAAATCAGATTGTCCTATAGTACCGGGTCTATCTGAAGCAAAGTACATTGTTTGCTCATCAGGACTTAACGCAGGGTGTGCCGTGCTAAAATTGCTACTATTAAAAGGTAATTCGGTTACATTAGTCCATCGATTATTTATTAATGTTGCTTTATAAATTTTAAGCAATGTAACTTTATTCGTGTCTTTTCCTTTTTTGCCATCTAAGTAGTTGTTTCTAGTGAAGTACATGGTAGTTCCGTCTTTTGTAAAGACTGGTGAAGCTTCATGAAATTTTGAGTTAACATTAGCATCATATCTCATTGGAGCACTTGGTGTTAGTTCTCCGTCAACATTCGCTGAATATAGATTTGTAAAATGTTCTCCTGTCCAAGTATGAATCCGTTGACTAACTCCTCCTGTATCTCTGGCGGAAGTAAAAATTAATTTATTATCAACTATGGTACTACCATAATCTGAATATTTTGAATTAATACCTGTATTTTCAATTGTATATCTGCCAATATTAGCTTTTATTTCATTCAAATAATTATTATTTTTTTTCAATAGTTTACTTCTGCTATCTTGATTGGATTTGCTTTCAAATTTATTCAGAACAGCAACTGCTTCTGATTCTTTTCCTATTGCCTTCAGAGATTGAGCATAACGATAGTAATATTCTGGATCTAATTCTGGTGAGAGTTGGTATAATTGTTCGTACCAATGTGCAGACTTTTCAAAATCAGAATTGAAATAATAAGCATTACCTAATTTTTCGAACATTTCGGCTGATTGATATCCTTTTGCTGCAATACGTTCATAGGTTTGTATTGCATCAACATAAGCATAGCTATTGTATTTTTTATCAGCAGAAGCTATCTTACCTTTTTGAGCAAAACTATGGCTCAAAAAAAGGAAAATGATAGCAAGGCAAAGGATGTACTTTTTTTTCATGATCTATTTTTTTAAATCTTGTAACTTTTAGTTTTTTTGCTTAGCTATAAGTAATTTATATTTTTCAAATATTTCTTCCGAGTACGATATTTGACCCATATTTTTTAATGCATTTGAATATCTTAAATAATATTCTGCATTAAGATCATGAGTCATTTTAAATAGTGCTTCGTAGTATTTTATCGCTTTTGCATATTCGTTTTTATAATAATAAGAATCACCTAAACTTTTAAATATCTCAACTGATTTAATGCCTTTTTCAGCCATTCTTTCATAGGTTTCAATTGGATTTATGTAAACAGTTTTTATTGCTTTTTTTTCACTAGTAATTAAATTGCCATCAGTTGATGTATTAGTATTTAGACTACTATTTGTTTTATGACTATCAATTTCTTTTTTAGCTTTAGATTTCGATTTTTCTATTACAACTCTTGTATTATTTGGACCTAAATTATTTGTACTAATTAAATTCTTGTTACTTACAGTATAGATAATAGTGGATTTGCCAAAAGGCATATTTGTAGTTTCCGTAACCTCGTACCAAATAATTTTGTCATCAAATGAAGAGCTAGTTGTATTATTTTTATTTTCTTGATAAATTAAATTGCTATACAGCCAACTATATTTTAAAAAAATAATTACTACTATGGCTATCCTAACTTTCATTTTTAGAAAAATCTTGGGGTAACAATTTTTTCATTGTTTTTGAAGATTTCATAACGCAAGAAGATTTCATGTGATCCTGAATTATAGTTTTCTAAATTAGTGGTTTCTAAATCGTATCCATAACCAATGTACATACCATCTGTAACCTGAAATCCAACCATAGCACTCATAGCCGCGCTCCATCGGTATGCTACACCAACTACTACTTTTTCTATGAACATAAAGTTGGCTGATACATCCACTTGTAATGGAGAACCTTCGACTAATTTGGTTAAGAATGCTGGCTTGAATTTAATATCATTTGTCAGATCAAATACATACCCCCCTATTAAGTAATAATTGATTTTTTCTTTGAAAATAGCTACATCATTATCGTCATATCGATTAGTTTGAATAAAGTTGGGTACCGATAATCCTAAATAAGCTTTATCAGAGTGATAATATATTCCTGCTCCAATGTTAGGCGTAAATACGTTTCGTAAGTTTTGAAATTGTGGATCACCCTGATCAGCTGGATTAAGTTTATCGACATTCAGATTGAATAAATTTGCTGTTGCTTTCATTCCAAAAGAAAGTTTAAAATTCTCTGAGGTAGGAATGGTATATGATAAGTCAGCTGAAATTGTGTTTTCATTTGTTGGGCCTATTTTATCATTTACAAATGAAACACCTAATCCTAAATTACTGTTGTTTATTGGAGTATTAATTGATGCAGTATTTGTTGTAGGTGCACCGTCTAAACCTACCCATTGTGTACGATGTAGCGCAAAAATGCTCATTGCCCCTCGACTTCCCGCATAGGCAGGATTAATATTGATAGTGTTATACATATACTGGGTGAATTGTGCATCTTGTTGACCATAACTCACTATTGCTAGTAACATCGTAATGAAGGAAATTATTCTTGTTTTCATAACAGCTATTTTTTTAGCATTAGATTTAATAGGAAATCAGTAGATTAATAGGTTTTTAAATAATATTATGTATTTAATTATGAGTAAATTACATATTTATTTTGATAAATACAAATAACCATCTTTTTTATTTTGAATTGGATTTCCGTTTAAATCAAAAGAAGTGTAATTCAAGATATAAAAATAAGTTCCTGTTGGTAAACCTGATGACTGGCTAATTGTTGTTCTTCCTCGAGATATACCATCAAAATAATTAGATGTATTGTTGTAGTTTTTGGTTTCGAAAACTAACACGCCCCAACGATTATATATTTCAATACTATTTTCTGGATAGCAGATTGTATCATCAATATTGTCAATTTTAAAGACCTCATTTAAACCATCACCATTTGGAGTAAAGGCATTGTGAACAATTACAGTTCCACATCCTAAAACTTTACAATCAAAATTAACATTCATATCTATAACAACACTTTGTGGGCAATCTCCATTAGTAATTTTGTACTCAAATTGATAATTTCCAAGTGCTAGTTCAAAAGGAGAAAAAATGCTTCCATTTAGTGCAGATGAATTACTTGAATCAATCCAAGCTCCACCTGAAGGAATATTGGTTGGAAGCAAGGTATTCAAATCAATCACAGACGTATCAGCATTACAAGCAGTACTATTGATAGTTATTGAAGCAATTGGAGTTACTTCTATGGTAACGGTAGCCGTATCACAATCTGTTGGGAATTGATTATTACATATTTGATAAGTAAATACATATTTTCCAACTGCTATTCCATTTAAGATAGTCACATTACCAATACTATCAAAAGTGATGAATGGATTGGAACCAGTTAAGATTTTAAAGTTAACATCAGTAGAAGTAGCTTTAATTCCGTTTAACAAATCATTGTTCGTGATTACATTTCCAATTACACCGGTTTGACTGCACTGTACAAAGCTATAGGTATCATCAACAGCATCTAATCCTGCAAAAGTTTTACAGCTAATTCCAAAATCAATATCAAGATTTACAAGTTTTTGATCAGTAAGCGTAGCAAAAAGAACATTGTTTGTTGTAGTACCACAATCAATATAACTAGTTGCTTTGTATAGCTTTGGATTAATTTCTTTATTACTTGTTGATGGTAATACTTTTACAAGACCAGTGGCAGCCATAGCTTGTGAGGCTGCTTCCAACAAAGGTTCTTCTTTGATTTCAATTCTATACTCACCATAGGCTCCTGCTGCTGGTCGTGTTCTCCAATATCCAAGAATTCCCATCGTTACAGTTCTTGAAAAACCATTAGGCCCAGTGATATAAATGTTAGGAATATCGGTTGTTCCGTTTCCAAAACCAGCAGCGTTTAATTCTCCTGTATTTTGAACTCCTTTGTAACTTCCATCACCGTTGAAATCAATCCATTCCCATTTACTGTAGTCAATTACACCATTAGCGTCAGGAATATTTTGAGTTACCAAATTATCATTGTTAGCATCATACCATTCATCTTGTTTACCATTATTATTCAAATCATACCAAACAAAATCGCCTAAAACAGGAAGATCTGTTTTGCCGTAGCCAAAGTCTCTTATTAGGTAATTACATTTTTCAACTTTAATAATCAAGAAACTAGGAGTAGTGTTGAATAACTCGTAAGCACTATTCAAGTTGGCATCTTGAACTTGCAAAACATACTCTCCAGCTACCATATTGTCAAATGAGTAAGAACCGTCTGCTTTAGTAACTCTGAAAAGTACTGGTCCAGGAGTTCCATTTAATGGTTTTAAGGTAATAGGTACATTAGCCAATGGAGTATTTGTATCTACATTGGTAACTTTACCATAAACTTTGGTGAAATCATTACATATAACAGTTACTGTTACCGTAGCTGTATCACAATTTGTTGGCTTACCGATTTCACATATTTGATACACAAAAGTGTAAGTCCCTGCTGGTGTACCTGGTTTTACATCTATAGTACCATCAGGGTTTAATGTTAAACTTCCTGTTGGGTCTGGAGTAACAAGAGTTAAGATAACAGTATTTAACGTTGGTGTTTTGTTATCCAAGAAATCATTGGTAAGAACATTTAAAATGTTTGTAGCTCCTGAAGCACCATTTACATTTAATACCAAATCATCTTCTGCAAATATAGGAATTGGTGGCGCTGGTGGTGGCGTATTAACAACAGTTACTGTTACCACAGCTGTATCACAATTGTTAGCATCTGCTTTTTCACAAATTTGATAAGTTAATGTGTAAGTTCCTGTAGGTGTATTTGGTTTAACATCTACAGTTCCATCTTCATTAAGGGTTAATAGACCATTAGAACTGTTGGCTATTTCTTTCAAATTAACATCATTTGGATTTACCGCAACAGTATTTAATGTGTCATTGGTGAAAACATTTAACACATTAATTTCTCCATAGAATCCATTTATCGGACCAGCTGTATCATCAACAGCATCGATTTTAAACGTTGGTCTTGAAGTACAGAATGGATCTGCAGGCGGATAATTTACGATAACAGTTACTTCTGGATTTAATGCAAAAGTTACAGATGCTGTTGGTCTAATGTTTTCGAATCCATCTGCTCCTTGAATCCATTTATTATCAACAAGTAACCAACCAGGCCAATCTGTTCCTACACCATTTGAGTCAACGGTAGCACCAGGCCATAAAACTTGACCGCTCAATGGTAAATTTTCCATTGTACTAACGATTTTGTTAGTTCCATCTACCCAAGTTAATGTAACACCGTTAGTAGGAGTAAAGTTTACTGCTGTTGCAGTGTATTTTAAATAAGGCACATCATTGATACAAATAGCTTCTGCATTAACCGTCATAATTGGTTTTACAATTGTAATAGTTACTGTTGCAGTATCACAATTGCTGATGTTCAATTTTTCACATATTTGATAGGTTAGTGTCAAAGTGCCTTCTGGTGCATTTGCTAATACATCAACTGAACCATCTTCATTTAAATATAAGTATGGGTTAGAATTGTCTGTTGAAAGTATCACATCATTTGGATTAACAGCAGTTCCGTTTAATGTATCATTAGTGAAAACATTAATTACATTAGTTGTAATTTGATTTATTCCTACGATTGGTCCAGCTGTATCATTTACAGCATCAATTGGAGTTTCTTTTTCGCTAACTATTTCGCTGTCTTCATCAGAAACAGTACCTCCTTTTGGATCTTTGCCAGTAGCTGATGCCACATTAAGCACTGAGCCTTTGTTCAAATCTTCTTGTGTTACCGTATAGCTTTGAGGAAACTCTCTAGTTTCACCTGTAGCTAATACTTCAATGGTTGCATTTAAACCTGTCAATGGGTCTTTAACCATTACTTGGTTCAAAGTAACGTTTCCAGTATTTTTAACTGTAATTATATAATTGATTACATCTCCAACTTTTGCAAAACTTGTTGTAATTGCAGTTTTTACCACCTCGATACTTGGATTTTGATTCAATTCAGTGATAGTACAATCAGTACATTCTGGATTTTTAGGACAAGTACTGCAAGGAGTAGGGTCTGAAGAAGTATCAGTTACTGGTTTGTCATTTGGATCTTTAGCAGTTGCCAAAGCCAAGTTGTAAACAAATCCTGCATTGATGTCATCTTGAGTAATGGTATGTGAAGCTGAGAATGTAGTGCTATCTGTTGCACCCACAGCAAGTGTTGCAATTGGACCACCAGTTACCACAGCATTATTATCAGTTACAGTTACATTAGTCAAGGTTACATTACCTGTATTTTTGATTATAAAGTTGTACGAAACAATATCACCTACATTGGTTTTACCATCATTGTTACTGTCAACATAAGTACCATCTTTTGTGATGTCGATACTTGGATTTTGATTCAATTCAGTAATAGTACAATCAGTGCACTCTGGATTTTTAGGACAAGTAGTGCAAGGAGTAGGGTCAGAAGAAGTATCAGTTACTGGTTTGTCATTTGGATCTTTAGCGGTAGCCAAAGCCAAGTTGTAAACAAATCCTGCATTGATGTCATCTTGAGTAATGCTATGTGAAGCTGAGAATGTAGTGCTATCAGTTGCACCTACAGCAAGAGTTGCAATAGGACCACCAGTTACTATAGCATTATTATCAGTAACTATTACATTAGTTAAAGTTACATTTCCAGTATTTTTAATTACAAAGTTGTACGAAACGATATCGCCTACATTGGTTTTACCATCATTGTTGCTATCTACATAAACCCCATCTTTTGTGATGTCAATACTTGGATTTTGATTCAATTCAGTGATAGTACAATCAGTACACTCTGGATTTTTAGGACAAGTAGTGCAAGGAGTAGGGTCAGATGATGTATCAGTTACTGGTTTGTCATTTGGATCTTTAGCAGTTGCTAAAGCCAAGTTGTAAACAAATCCTGCATTGATGTCATCTTGAGTAATGCTATGTGAAGCTGAGAAGGTAGTGCTATCTGTTGCACCCACAGCAAGAGTTGCAATAGGACCACCAGTTACCACAGCATTGTTATCAGTTACCACTACATTAGTTAAGGTAACATTACCTGTATTTTTAATTACAAAGTTGTACGAAACGATATCGCCTACATTGGTTTTACCATCATTGTTGCTATCTACATACACACCATCTTTTGTGATGTCAATACTTGGGTTTTGATTCAATTCAGTAATAGTACAATCAGTACACTCAGGATTTTTAGGACAAGTAATGCAAGGAGTAGGGTCAGAAGAAGTATCAGTTACAGGTTTGTCATTTGGGTCTTTAGCAGTTACCAAAGCCAAGTTGTAAACAAATCCTGCATTGATATCATCTTGAGTAATGGTATGTGAAGCTGAGAAGGTAGTGCTATCTGTTGCACCCACAGCAAGAGTTGCAATAGGACCACCAGTTACCACAGCATTGTTATCAGTTACCACTACATTAGTTAAGGTAACATTACCTGTATTTTTTAAAAATAACTTATGAAAGGCACAACAAACCTTCGTGTAATTCTTATTCGAAGGCTTGTTATGTCTTTTTTTTAAACTAAAAAATAAATAAATTTTTAGTTTGTATATATCATAGTAATCGGGGCTAGGTAAGACGTTTTATTTTCATAAGAAGTTTTGAAAAAAACCGATTTAAAAATGAAGTATCACTTTACCAACCTGCAAGGTCTTTTTCTAGACCTTGTAGGTTTTCCTAATTAGTTCTTATGCCTACAAGGTTTTAAAAAAAACCTTGCAGAGATATAAAAAAAGGCAACGACACTTCGATGCTAAAGTACAGGGTAGAGCCATAGATTAACAAGATACAGCTAAAGGATAATAGAAATAGCACTATTTTCACTCCTTGTTAGCTATGTGAAGAGTATAACGTCTATTTTTTCTTTTAATAAACTATAAATGCTATGACTCTATGTGGTAAAAATAATTTCATTAACCGCTTTTTCAGAAGTTATTTTTGCTTGGTCTTTCAAGATAGTGTAGGTTTTTATAAGTATTTCATATACCTACAAGGTTGAAAAAAACCTTGCAGGAAACCCAAAGAAAATAATTTAGCTCAACGCAACGTATTAAATTCCGTTCCAACGGAACTTATACATTCGATAAAGAGCCGTAAGCTCGCCCCATTTTGTAAGGCTGGACTTCAGTCCAGTCCACAAACAGCAAATCGAAAAGAGCCGAAGGCTCTAAAAACCGATAACCGATAACCGATAACCCACAACCCACAACAACTTTAAACAATCCCTAACCCTAAACGATTATCCCAATTAACCGATTAAACTTTAAACAATCTTAAACAATCTTAAACCACCTTAAACCACCTTAAACAACCCCAAACCCTAAACGATTAACCAATTAACCGATTAAACTTTAACCAACCTACCTCATAATTCATAAACTTTCCCGAAATTGCCATCAACTATAATGTTCCAAAACCAACCTATAACTATGAAGAAAACTTTTTTTACAGCCCTATTGCTAAGCCTTGGTGGAGTCGTTTTTTCGCAATCATCAGATGAGTTGCAACTCAAAGCCATTTACCAATCCGCATTGACCAAAGGGCAAGGCTACCAATGGCTGGACCATCTTTCTAACCAAATCGGACACCGTTTATCAGGCTCTGATAATGCTGAAAAAGCGGTACAATACACCAAAGCACAATTAGAAACCTTAGGGTTAGATAGAGTGTTTTTGCAGGAAGTAATGGTGCCAAAGTGGGTGCGTGGTGCTAAAGAAACCGCTTATATTAAAGATGGAAAAAACAAAATTGAAGTGCCAATTTGTGCTTTGGGTGGGTCGATTGCTACACCTAAAAAGGGGTTGCTAGCTCCCGTAATCGAAGTGCATAGTATCAAAGAATTAGAAAGCTTGGGAACGGCTTTGAAAGGAAAAATAGTCTTTTATAACCGCCCAATGGACGCAGAACAAATCGAAACGTTTAAAGCTTACGGACATTGTGTGGACCAGCGTTCTTCGGGCGCTAGAGAAGCAGCAAAGTATGGTGCGGTGGGAACGATTGTACGTTCTATGAATTTGCGTTTGGATGATTTTCCGCATACTGGTAACCAAAGCTATGGCGACTTACCACAAGCACAATGGATTCCTACAGCAGCCATCAGTACCAATGGTGCGGACTTGTTAAGCAAGAAGTTAAAAGAAAACCCACAACTGCAATTCTATTTTAAACAATCTTGTGAACAAATGGCCGATGTGTTGTCTTATAATGTGGTGGGCGAATTGAAAGGAAGTGAAACCCCCGAAAACATTATGGTAGTGGGCGGTCATTTGGATTCTTGGGATTTAGCCGATGGTTCTCACGATGATGGAGCAGGAGTGGTGCAAAGTATGGAAGCCTTACGCATTTTGAAGCAGCTGAATTTTAAACCCAAAAACACGATTCGTGTAGTGTTGTTTATGAACGAAGAGAATGGCAACCGCGGAGGGAAAAAATATGCAGAATTGGCACAAACCAATAAAGAAAATCACGTTTTTGCACTAGAAAGCGATTCGGGAGGCTTTTCGCCAAGAGGTTTCTCATTCGAATGCAATGACGAGGAGTTTGCTAAAATTAGCAGTTGGAAAGGGTTATTTGAGCCTTATTTGATTCATAGTTTTGTAAAAGGGCATAGCGGAACAGATATTGGCCCATTGGCATCCAAACACATCGTCAAAGCAGGACTCAAGCCCGATTCTCAACGCTATTTTGATTACCATCACGCGGCTAACGATACCTTTGATGCCATCAACAAAAGAGAATTGGAATTGGGAACAGCTACGATGGCTTCTTTGTTGTATTTGATGGATCAAAAAGGATTGTAAGATGAAACCCGCTGAAGCCTATATTTTTAATCAGCCGCACTTGTACCAGAGTATTATGTTGCATTTACTTCAGGTGATTCAGCAACAACTACCCGAAAGTGAAGTGTTGTTCAAATGGGGCATTCCTTATGTGTATTATAAAAAGAAACCCTTTTGCTATCTCGCTCCCAATCACAAGAAAGGATTTGTCGATTTGGGTTTCGCCAAAGGTTTTCAATTGCAACAAAATCAGTCCCATTTGATTGGCGAGAAGCGAAATACGGTAAAATCGTTACGTTATTTTAACCTAGAAAATATCGACCACGACATTTTACTAGCCGTAATTACCGAAGCAAAGACATTGTAACCTTATTGGGTTGTTATTTTCATGCAAAAAATGAATAGGAATGGGCTTTAGCCCGTTGTATTATTATTTTTTCGTAAAAATTCAATAGGAATGTGCTTTAGTCCATCCTTTTATCGCCGTATTCGATTATTTTTTTTGTAATAATTGAATAGGAATGGGCTTTAGCCCATTCATTAAAATGAGTTATGTATTGGGCTTTAGCCCATTCTATTATTGCAAAGGCAAGACATTGCAACCTTATTGGATTGTTATTTTATGCAAAAAAAATGAATAGGAATGGGCTTTAGCCCGTTCTGCTATTGTGATCGATTATTGTTTTTTATGCAAAAAAAAATCAATAGGAATGTGCTTTAGTCCATCCTTTTATCGCCGTATTCGATTATTTTTTTTTGTAATAATTGAATAGGAATGGGCTTTAGCCCATCCTTTTATCGCCGTATTTAATTATTATTTTTTTGTAATAATTGAATAGGAATGGGCTTTAGCCCATTCATTAAAATGAGTTATGTATTGGGCTTTAGCCCATTCTATTATTGCAGAGGCAAAGCATTGTAACCTTAATGGATTGTTATTTTTATACAAAAAATGAATAGGAATGGGCTTTAGCCCATTCTGTTATTATAAAAAAAAATCTCCTGAAAAGGAGATTTTTTTTATATCATTTTGCGGTAAAAGTTTAGATTCTAAATTTTCCTCCTACAGCAAGTATTCTCTGAAAAAAAAATAAATCTTGTGATGCTTTGTCGTCCGTACTCATTGTAGTTCGGATGTCATGCATGTTGATATAACCGCCTTTAAATTCTCCTTGAATATAGAAATATTTAAAGAAAGTAATATTCAAACCCGCTTTCAAGGAAGTTCCAAAACCGGATACGTGAAAATCATCATGACGTTCTTTTCCAAGTAATTTGGTATTTGTTTTTGGATACAATACCCCAAAACCAATTCCTTCTGTCAAGTTAACCTGAATTTTGTCCGTATTCCCAATTTTGAATAACTTAGAAATATCATCATGACGGGAAACTTCGGTATTGATATAGTTCAAACCATCAGTATGCTCGTAAGTTAAAAACTGTTCATCAGTAAAGTTAACCGGAGTGTTATTGTAAGTACCGTTAAACACAGATCCAGGGTCCGATGCAGGTAAATTGATGGTTCCTGTTACATTGGCCGTTTGATCTTGGGTCATCACATATTTCATATGATCCACACCAATAGCCACACTATAATGATCTGAGAAAAAATACCCTAAACGTAAATTCGTTTGTGGAATCGTCATTTTGGTAGGGTTAATGTAGTCGATATGCCAACCTTTGGGTTTGTCGTGAGCTCTCATATCCGCTACCGTAAAACGATAATCTTTACCAGTAAAGGTAACATCCGATTTGGTATAGGATTCTCTGTTTCCTCCCCACGAGATAAAGAACTTTCCTTTATTGTGAGCAGTGTATCTTATAGGAGTGCTTTCTTGTGCAAAGGCAATTGTACTCGTTAAAAAAAGAACGAAATAATAATACGATGTTTTCAAGGGGCTAGTAAATAAAATAAATTAAAATTGATTGATAGTTTGTCTAATAGCCACAAGTTTGGTCATTAAAGCTTCAAAATAATCCAAATGCAACATATTCGCGCCATCACTTTTAGCATTAGCTGGGTCAAAATGAGTTTCAATAAAGATACCGTCTACACCTACTGCAATTCCAGCTTTGGCAACAGTTTCTATCATATCTGGTCGACCTCCAGTTACACCAGCGGTTTGGTTGGGTTGTTGTAAAGAATGCGTAACATCCAAAACCGTTGTAGCGTATTGCTGCATCGTTGGAATACCTCTATAGTCTACAATCATGTCTTGATAACCAAACATAGTACCGCGGTCAGTAACCATTACATTTTCGTTTTGGCAATCCAATACTTTTTGTACGGCGTGTTTCATACTCTCTGGACTCATAAATTGTCCTTTTTTCAAGTTGACTACTTTTCCCGTTTTGGCAGCAGCCACAACCAAGTCAGTTTGTCTTACCAAAAAAGCTGGAATTTGCAACACGTCTACATAAGCAGCAGCCATAGCCGCATCCTCATTAGTATGAATATCTGTAACGGTTGGAACGCCAAACGTTTCAGAAACTTTTTGAAGAATTTTTAAGGCTTTTTCGTCTCCAATTCCAGAAAAACTATCAATTCTAGAACGGTTGGCTTTTTTGAAAGAACCTTTGAATACGTATGGAATTTGCAATTTGTCTGTGATGCCAACCAAACGCTCTGCGATACGCAAAGCCATTTCTTCTCCTTCAATGGCGCAAGGACCAGCTAATACAAAAAAATTACCACTATCGGTATGCTTAATTTGCGGGATATGTTGTATGTTCATTTTTTTAAATTTTGTGTGCAAAGGTAATTAGCTTTTGCGATTTTTGATTATAAATAAGAACTAAAATAGTGTTTTTAGCATAGTATTTAAGAAAGTCTTAAGCATTGCAGCAAACGCAACCTAACTTTTCTTCAAGCTAAAGCCAACAGGAACCATCAATTGGCCTCTTTCATAGATGTTCAAATACAACAATATAGGTTTTTTAAGTCCTTCCCATTTTATTTCATAGACATCTAGAAATCCAGCACCCATTTCCGTATTTTTTGAAGGAAAAGGACAACAACTTTCTAGTTTCGAAAAAGTAATCGCTTCCCCGTTTGGCCCAGCCAAAGCATTCAAAAAGCGCTGCTGATTGATGACATCGTCTTTGGTACCACGATAAAAGATATTGATAGGGTAATCTTTGTCATACCCATACTTTTTGTCTTTACTAAAGGCTGTAATGACAAACGTATTGTTTTTGGTAAGTTGCGGAACTGGCGCATTGTTGTCCACATTTTTCAAAGTCGATTTGGTACTGATGCAGGAGGCAAATAGAAAAAGACTAGCTACTAGTCCAAAGATTTTTTTCATAGTCAGAAGTTATTATTTTGTATTCTTTTCAAGTGTTTCGGGTAGATACGCTGTTTGGGTCAAACAAGAATGATACCAACTTTTGTAATGCTTTTCAAAAGCAAATATAAACACTTTACACTTTACTACTCGAGATTATTTCTGTTGTTGAGAGTAGGAATTTCAAGTTTATAAAATGTCATATTTTTAGAAGCAATAAAAGGTTTTCTAGGGCAATAAAGGCCAAATCTCCGCTATTTTCGAGCCTTTACTTTGCAGTAGAGTAAAAACAGTAAATGTAGGGTAGGCAAACTTTGTTTTGAATTACGCTCAGAATTTTCAAGATGCGATTTTAATTCAAAAAAGCACTTTTTGTATGAAACTTAGATTTGCTTACTATCTTTGCCGAAAATTAAACAGTGTATATGGATTTTATTTCTCAAACTTGGGCGTGGTACGTTTCTGGTTTTATCATCGGATGCGTCATGCTTCTTTTGGTTTATTTTGGAAAAACATTTGGTATGTCTTCTAACCTTCGTTCTTTATGTACCTTGGCTGGTGCGGGCAAAAAAGTGCCTTTCTTTGATTTTGACTGGAAAGCTTCCCGCTGGAATTTAGTAGTGGTACTAGGAGCAATGCTAGGTGGATTTGTGGCGGTGCATTATATGAGCGCTCCAACCAACGTAGCAATCAATCCTCAGACTGTCGAGCAATTGGCAATATTAGGAATCGATGCTCCAGCTGGGAAATTAGTCCCTGATGCGCTTTTTAGCAGTTCGGTGTTTCAATCTCCAAAAGGAATAGCACTTTTGCTTTTAGGTGGGTTTTTAATTGGTTTTGGCTCTCGTTATGCCGGTGGCTGTACCTCAGGACACGCCATTACAGGCTTAAGCAATTTGCAATTGCCTTCGCTAAAAGCGGTAATTGGGTTCTTTATTGGTGGTTTAATTATGGCGCATCTCTTGTTGCCTTTACTTTTAAAATAATTACGATATGTTCAAAGCTTTAAAATACCTTCTCGTTGGATTTCTATTCGGAATTGTTTTAACGAAATCGGAAGCCGTTTCTTGGTACCGCATTTACGAAATGTTTCACTTTCAATCCTTTCATATGTATGGTATAATTGGCGTTGCCGTAGCCACTGGATTAATCGGAATGCAATTGGTGAAACGGTTTCAAATCAAAAATATTAAAGGGACTCTTATGCAAGTTGAAGACAAAGAAAAAGGGTCAGCTCGCTATTGGATTGGAGGCATTCTTTTCGGCTTAGGATGGGCCCTTGTAGGCTGTTGTCCTGGACCTATCTTTATATTACTAGGCGCTGGCTTTTTCCCAGTGGTGCTAGTGCTATTGGGAGCACTTTTAGGAACTTTTGTCTATGGATTGACAAAAGACAAACTACCTCATTAAGCTTCTGAATAGAATTTTAGTTAAAAATTGATAAAAAAAGTAGTCTTTTCTATGCTGAAAAGACTACTTTTTTTGGTTTAGGCGAAGTATACCTGAAACAATAAAGAACTGTGCCAAGATGTAAGTGCTCATAATCCAAAAACCAGATTGAGCTAATGGTTGGTAAAATTTATTAATAGCCAAAATACTGTCCGAAAGCACAAAGAAAATGGCACCTGTTAGGATAAAATAAGCAGCTGGTTTTTCCCAAGTCAAACTTCCTTTATAAGCAACAAAGAGCATTGTAGTAATAACTGCAGCGTAAACCATCACAGGGATTTGCAAAGGACCTAATTTCGGAAACAATAGACCAACCATACCAAAGAAGTAACCAAGAATCAGGATAGCTCCTAGATACAAAGCAACGGAACTACCTTTAATCGCTGATTTGGGTTGTCTGATAAAAAGGACAATGTACAGGATGTGAGAAAGTAAAAAGGAAACCAATCCTAAAATGAAATAAATTTCGGCTTTGTCTGCAAACATCAAAATGATATCTCCTATCCAAGAAAACAATAAAGCGCTAAGCAATAATTTTTTGCCTTGGAAATCGGCTGTAAGGAGAACAGTTCCTAGCAAAAAGGGCAACAAAAAAGGCTTTAAATACCAGTTAACAGTATCTAGTCCTATAAAAGGTAATACTAAGTAGAGTAGGCTAAAAATAAGGTAGCTGTTAAGGATGCTGTTTGTTTTCATAAGACACAAGAAGTAGTTAGCAGTCAAACGACCACTTAATAAAGATTAAATATGTTTGGAATAAAACCATTAGGTGAAATTGTTTTTTAACACTTCTATGCTTCAGTTCTAGATAGAAGCATAGAATTTATAGTTTTTAGAAAGATAAATAGACGTTTTACTAATTGCATAGCTTATCTATTGTGGGAAATAGTGCTATTTCTGTTTTTTCTTAGTTGATTTGCTTTTAATCTATGCTGCTCCTATGTGGTTAAATTTTGTTTAATTAGAATTTCACCCAACGGGTTAAAATATGTTAAAGCAACTAGGCGAGTGCTATTTTTTCTTTTTCAAAATCAACAGCCACAAAGTAAATACTCATAGCAAGGGAAATCGAAAAATACCCGATTAAAATGAAGGTACTCAAGGGTAATAAATGGGTCAATCCAAACCAATCACCATAAAAATAGAGCAGTCCCATTGCAAAAAGGAATCGTAAAGCCTCCCAAAAGACAGCCGTTTTTCGGGCATCCATCAATTCTGTGTAACTGTATACGGTTACAAAGATAAAGGCACCATACACAAACACGTGCGGTAAGCCAATCGTACCTATAGAATCATACATATAAGTAATCAAAAGCAAAGTAACCAAGGCCTGAAAAATAGACCAATACATTAATTTTTTAGAATGCTGTGTGCCGTATTTTTCAAAATGATAGACATCGCTAATTTTAGTAACGGGATATTTTTCTTCAAAATTTTCTGGACGCCAACCTGTAGGCTTGAACCAAATGGTGAGTTTATCTTTCCAGTTTTCGGCACGCCAAGCATCTGAAATCAACAATCCTAAATGCTGAAAATTAATTCTAATGGGGTTCCAAGTTTGTGCTGGTCGGGTAATCCCAAAAACAGGAGGTACTGCATCCAATTCTTCTTGGAAGGTGCCAAAGAGTTTGTCCCAAAAAATGAAGATTTGGGAATGATTCTTATCAATATATTCTGGATTGATGGCGTGATGCACTCTATGGTGAGAAGGTGTTACTAAGATTTTTTCTAGAAAGCCCATTTTTTTGATGTGTTTGGTATGGTACCAAAACTGCAAAAACAAATGAATGGGTAAGGTAATAGCAATTACGACTGAGGGAACTCCTAAAACTGCTGCTGGAATCAACAAAAACGTAAAAAGATTGACAAAACTTGAAATGGTTTGACGTAACGCACAAGCCAAATTGAATTCCTCACTACTGTGATGAATAGCGTGCTTGTTCCATAAAAAATTAATTTGATGTGCCCAACGATGCGACCAATATCCGTAAAAATCAATACAAATAAAAGCAATGATATACGCCCAAACAGTGGCTTCCAAATGAAATAAGGCAATATGGGATTCAAGCCATTCATAAGTTAGAATGGAAACACTAATCCCCAAAACATCTTTGACCGAATTGGTCATTCCTGAACTTACACTCGATACCGTATCCATATAGGGTGCAGTGTCCTGACCTTTAAAATGACCGTAAATTTTTTCAATCGCAATGAGTAGTAAAAATATAGGCATTACAAACACCAATATTTTGCCGTATTCTTCCATAAAGTACTTTTTTTTTACCAAATATATAAAAAAGAAAAAGCAGAACTACCAATTGTATTGATAATTCTGCTTTTTTATGAAAGTTTTTTTCTTAGACTATTTCAGCGTTTAAACCCGCGGCCAATAGCTTAGTACATTGTGGTTTCAATTTGTCATAAGGCCCTGTTTTTACAGTACATTTTCCGTTATAGTGAATGATTAACGAGCATTGTTCTGCTTGTTCAGGGGTGTGGTCGCAAACTCGAATTAAAGTCTCAATTACGTGGTCAAAAGTGTTAACATCGTCATTGTATACTATAATTTCATTGTTGAGCCCTAGCAATTCCTTGATATTGACTTTTTCTCTTACTTTTTCTTTAGTACTCATAATGGTATGTTTTATACTATGAATGGTGTAAAATGATTACTTGTTATATTTAAGCGAAACCCAATTGTTTCTTTGTAGTTTTTTTACAAAAGTTAGTCCTTTTTCAGTACAAGAGGCATCTAGGAACGGAATGTCCTCTTCGTAAAAACCACTCAATAATAAGGTTCCTTTTGGATTCAAACAATCAACATAACTTTGCATATCGTTCAATAAAATGTTTCTGTTGATGTTGGCAATAATCAAATCGTATTGTTTGCCTGCAAGTAAAGCGGCATCTCCTTCGTAAACGCTAATGTGTTCACAATTATTGCGTTGTGCGTTTTCTATTGAATTCAAATAACACCAATTATCGATATCAATGGCATCAATAGGTTGAGCTCCTTTCATTTCGGCTAAAATGGCCAAAATAGCAGTACCACATCCCATATCTAGTGTTTTTAAACCGGCAACATCCATATCTAGTAAATGCTGAATCATCATATGGGTAGTTTCGTGATGGCCTGTACCAAAACTCATTTTCGGTTCGATGACAATATCAAATTCGGCATCGGTTTTTGGGTGAAAAGGAGCGCGAACGTGACAGTTTCCATCTACATCTATAGGTTCAAAGTTTTTTTCCCACTCTTCATTCCAATTGATTTGTTCGATTTCTTCGAAGGTATAGCTAATCTTGAACTCTTCGGATTGTAGAATAAAAATATCCTCTAAAATAGTTTCCTCCCAAAGGTCTTTTTGAACGAAGGCGTCAATTCCTGTTTCAGTTTCAGTAAAGCTTTCGAATGCTTTTTCGCCCAACTCGGCAATTAGAATTTCTGAACCTAATTCTTTGGGTTCAATAGTAAAATGGTATCCTATGTAACTATTTGACATCTTTCAATTTTTTTGCAAAGGTACTATTTCTGTAATGAAGCTGCGTTAAAAATATCAAAAAGCTATGGTGCTATTTAGTAGGTTGGAAACCAAAAAAGCAACAATGCTGCTCCTTAGCCTTGATCGCAGCGGCATCCTTTGTCTTTTTTCTTTAAAAAGACAAAGATATAGCGGAGAGCAAGTACCCTACTAACAAATAAGCCTTTTGTTTTGTGCTTCTAAAAATTGAAAACCTCGACTTGTTGTATATATAAGTCGAGGTTTTGTGATGGTTTGAGAACGGTTATTTTTTCTAAGCTTCTTCTTGTTGTTAATTTTTACCACATAGGAGAAGCATAGGATATGTGGCTTTTTAAAAGGACAAATAGACGTTTTACTATTCACATAGCTGGTCTATGTGTAAAATAGTGCTATTTCTATTGGTTTCTTTATTTATTTAGCGTTTGTCTATGATTTTCTATGTGGTTAATTTTTTTGATTTATTTGTATTTCTTTCAACTGATCTATTTTTTGTATTCCAGTAAATCGCCTGGCTCGCATTCTAAGGCTTTGCAGAGGGCTTCGAGGGTATTAAAACGAATGGCTTTTGCTTTGCCTGTTTTTAAAATCGAAAGGTTGGAGAGCGTTAAATCTACTTTTTCGGAAAGCTCGTTGAGGGACATTTTTCTTTTGGCCATCATTACATCTAGGTTGACTACTATAGGCATAATTATATGGTTAATTCGTTATCGGATTGGATTTCGATGCCTCTTTTGAAGATTTTTGCTATCAGAAATAAGATGATGCCCATAAAAAACCAAACATCGCCTCCGCCTACTGCGAATGTACTCAAGTCAGGAAGGGCAATAGGTTTTTCTTGCAACCACTTCAAGTAGTTGAGACCGTAATTAGAGAAAAAGGCGATTACGACACTTAAACCGCTTAAGGTTAAGAGAAAATGATACATTTTTGTGCTGAAGGGCTGATAAAGGTTCAGGTTTTTATCGTGCAATAGTTTTACGATAACAAAAAAGAGTACGGCTTTTAAAGTGGTAACGATGCTTAACAGCAGCATCACTACACCATAATGTCCAGGGTCAAATTGATAGAGTGCTTTTAGACTCAAAAAATTGGCGTTGTACGAATTGATAGTGAAGGTGTAGAGGCCATTAAAAATGTACATTCCCGACTCAATGCAAATGCCAACAAAAAGGAAAAGGGCTACATAAAATAGAATTTTGAGTAGCTGTTCGGTGCTAATTCTGATTTCCATAAAAGTTTGTTTTTTTAGATTTGTTGATTCAAAAATAATAAAAATTTATTGATAAACAATAAAAATTTATTATTTTTATTTATTTAAATAAAAACGGTAATTCAGAAAATAGTGAAAGTGAGGGATTTAAAAAATGGGGTACGCCTAATGAAAACCCTTGTTTTTGCTGGTTTTTTTTCGAGGAATTTTGATAGTTTATTTTGGTTTTTAGACTAGCTTTTGCCATCGTTTTTGATTAATTTAGCACCACAAAAAAAGAAGAGAATGATTTCAGAAGCACAGTTTCAACAAGAGTTACAATTGTTTATTGCCAATGGTATTCGTGAAGATGTTGGCCCAGGAGATTACAGCTCCTTAGCTTGTATTCCGTCAACGGCCACAGGAAAAGCAAAATTGCTGGTAAAAGAAGATGGGATTATCGCGGGTGTTGCCTTGGCAAAAATGATTTTCAATTATGTTGACCCATCCTTACAAATAGAAACCTTTATACAAGATGGAACGCCTGTGCGCTATGGTGATGTGGTTTTTCACATATCGGGTAGTTCGCAATCGATATTAAAATCAGAACGTTTGGTGTTGAATACGATGCAACGTATGTCAGCTATTGCCACGAAAACCAATAGCTATGTTCGTTTGCTAGAAGGTACAAAAACCCAAATTTTAGATACTCGTAAAACAACACCAGGATTTCGTGCTGCCGAAAAATGGGCAGTAACCATTGGGGGAGGAGTGAATCATCGGTTTGCTTTATATGATATGATTATGCTCAAAGATAATCATATTGATTTTGCTGGAGGCATCACAAAAGCTATCGACAAAACAAAAGCCTATTTAAAGGAAAACAACTTGGATTTAAAAATCATTGTTGAAGCTAGAGATTTAGCTGAAATTGAAGAAATTTTAAAGTCTGAGGGTGTTTACAGAATTTTGATAGACAATTTTAATTACGAGGATACCCGCAAAGCAGTGGCAATGATTAACGGCAAATGCCAGTCCGAATCTTCAGGGAATATCAACGAAACGACTATAAGTGAATATGCTGCCTGTGGAGTGGATTTTATCTCTTCTGGAGCCTTAACGCACTCAGTGTACAATATGGATTTGAGTTTAAAAGCCATTTGATTGCATAAAAAAGATATTCAAATGACCCCAACAAATAAAGTTCCTTTTGAAATTTTAGTCAAAAACAAAATCAAAGCGAATGGCTTGGTTCGTAAATTGATTCATTTCTTGCAAAGCCAAAAACTCCTTTGGCTCGAAGAGGTTTCTCTATATGACTTCTTGCATTCTTATGTTTTGGGTATTTTAAACGGAAAATTATCGGTTCGAGCTGGAGCCATTGCCTTTAGTTTCTTTATGGCCTTGTTTCCGTTTGCACTTTATATTTTGAACCTAATTCCATACATACCAATTCAAGGTTTTCAAACCGATTTTTTGCGATTTGTAGAACAAAGCGTGCCGCCCAATACCTATGATGCGATTGCTGGAATTATTGATGATATCTTGAATAACAGTCACTCTGGCTTACTTTCTTCAGGTTTTATTTTATCTATTTTTTTAATGGCCAATGGTTTAAATGCTATCCTAGGAGGCTTTGAAGAATCAAGACACGTAACTGAGAAACGTGGTTTTATTGACCAGTACCTTGTGGCAATTGGAATGTCCATTTTCTTGTCATTTCTGTTGATTTTTACAGTGGCCATTATAGTAGTTTTCGAAGTTTTCATCCAAAAATCGAAAATACAAGATGTGCTAAGTGACAATATTCCGCTCATTCAACTCGGACGTTACTTGTTCCTTTCATTAATGATTTTGTTTACCACTTCTATTTTATTGCGCTTCGGAATCAAACAAAGACACAAACCTAAATTCATTTCAGTAGGTTCTGTTTTTACTACTATTTTAATCATTATTTCTTCTTACGGCTTTGGAATTTGGGTAGTGAAATTTTCCAAATACAACGAATTGTACGGCTCTATCGGTACACTTTTAATTCTGATGTTTTACATCTGGATTAACTGCATGTTGCTCTTGCTTGGTTTTGAACTCAATGCAATTATTCAGTCCCATCGCAACCAAATAAAATCAAAAAAAACGTTATAGTTGTGTTATAAATAAGACAAACTGTTTTATTTTTGAATAAATTTGGAACTCCAAAAGTCCTTTTTGCAAATATGAAAATGTTCTTTTTGGAGCTATTTGCTTCGCCAGTTCGCGATGCTTGTGTCCTGCTGTACGCTATATCTTGCTTGCTCTCTAAAGAAGAGACCTACCAAGGATGCCGCTTCCATCAGGGCTAGAAAAAATAAAAAACCAAGAAATAAATAACAAATGAGAAAAATCATTCTAGTAGCAAGTGTTTTATGTTTTGCTGTAGTGACAACCGTTCGTAGCCAATCTGTAGTTGGTAAATGGAAAACCATCGATGACGAAACTGGTAAACCAAAATCTATTGTAGAGGTTTATGAAAAGTCAGGCAAGATATATGGTAAAATTGTGGATATACTAGACCCACAAAAAAAAGACAAGCTATGTACTGAGTGTACAGGTGATGAGAAAAACAAACCCGTTTTAGGAATGGTTATCGTCAAAGGGCTTCAAAAAGACGCTGAAGAATTCAACGGAGGGAGCATTACAGACCCAGTAACAGGAAAGAAATACAAATGTTTCATTACGCTTGAAGGCAAAGACAAATTAAAAGTTAGAGGCTACATCGGCTTTGCTTTAATCGGAAGAACGCAATACTGGCATAGAGTAAAATAGTTTTTTACTTATAAGCGATACCCTTACAACTCAAATTTCTGATTATAATTTGAAATAGAGTTCTAAGGGTATTTTTTTATTATTTTTGATGCCTAGCCCAATACAGTAACCATTCAAAAATTGTCGCTTGACAAAACCAAGTATCCCATGTTTTTTGTTGAAGTAATTTTGCCATTAGCCTTAGCTAAAACCTTTACTTATCAAGTCTCTGAAACCGAATACCATTTCATAAAAAAAGGTATGCGATTGGCGGTGCCTTTTGGTAAAAGTAAAATCTACACGGCTATTGCTATCGAGTTACATCGCAACGAACCTACCTTATACCAAGCCAAAGAAATTCATCAAATTTTGGACCACGAACCAATGGTTACAGCCGTTCAATTGCAACATTGGTTTTGGATTGCTTCCTATTATATGTGTGCTATTGGTGAGGTATACAGAAATGCTGTGCCCTCTGCTTTACTTTTAGAAAGCGAAACGGTAGTGACGGCTCAAGCATCTTCTTTTCACAATGAAACGGACTTGTCAGACGAGGAGTACCTTGTCTATCAAGCTTTACAGCAACAGAGCTCACTAAAAATTGATGATATTATCGCAATTGTAAATAAGAAAAATGTTTTTCCAATCATTCATAAGCTGATTGATAAAAAAATAGTCTTTTTACAAGAAGAAATAGCAGAGGGGTACAAACCAAAGTTGGTGCGATATGTTCGTTTGCACCCGCAGTACAATTCGCAAGAGGGTTTAGGTGCTTTGCTAGAACAATTGAAAAATGCAAGCAAACAAAAAGAAATTGTACTCCATTATTTTCAATTGAATGCTACTGAAAAAAAGCCAATTCCAGTGAAAAAATTGGTTGAATCGGCTAACGTAACTTCAGCTGTCGTAAAGGCTTTAATTGATAAAGAGATTTTTGAGGAGTACTACATTCAACAAGACCGAGTAATGTACTCGGGTGAGGCTACTAAAAAGGAGTTGCTGTTGAGTAATGCACAACAAGAAGCTTTTGATGCCATACAAAACCAATTCTCGAATAGAGAGGTATGTTTGCTTCACGGAGTAACCTCTAGTGGGAAAACAGAGATATACATAAAATGGATAGAAACTTTTCTAGCAACAGGAAAGCAAGTGCTGTATTTGTTGCCAGAAATTGCTTTAACGACGCAATTAGTTAGCCGTTTGCGATTGCATTTTGGTGATAAAGTGGCAGTTTTTCATTCAAAGTTCAACAACAACGAGCGAGTAGAAGTATGGTACCAAGTCCTGCAAAATGCTGAAAAGGCTCAAATTGTTATTGGGGCACGTTCTGCACTGTTTCTTCCTTTTCAGCAGTTAGGAGCGATTATTATAGATGAAGAACACGAGCAAACCTTCAAGCAGATGGACCCTGCTCCGCGTTTTCACGCTCGTGATGCAGCCATTGTTTTAGCCAATTACCACAAATCAAAAGTCCTTTTGGGGTCAGCTACGCCAAGTTTAGAAACCTACTATAATGCCCAATCAGCCAAATACGGTTTGGTTACGCTTAAAGAAAGGTTTGGAAGAGTGCAAATGCCTGTAGTCGAACTGGTGGATATTAAAGATAAATATTTGCGCAAGCAAATGAAAGGACATTTTAGCGATACTCTGATAGCTGAAATAACCACAGCTTTGTCCTTGGGAGAACAAGTGATTTTGTTTCAAAATAGGAGAGGATTTGCTCCTGTGATAGAGTGTATGACGTGCGGTCACATTCCACAGTGCCCCCAATGTGACGTGAGTTTGACCTATCACAAATTCAAAAGTCAGTTGCGTTGTCATTATTGTGGATATGCAATGGGTAAGCCTTCCAATTGTCATGCATGTTCTAGTATCGATTTGACGACTAAAGGTTTTGGAACCGAGCAAATAGAACTCGAGTTGCTGTCATTATTTCCAAATGCCAAATGCGGGAGAATGGACCAAGATACCACAAGAGGGAAATACGGTTTCGAAAAGATATTAGACAGTTTCAAAAATCAAGAAATTGATATTTTGGTGGGTACCCAAATGCTAGCCAAAGGATTGGATTTTGACAATGTGAGCTTAGTGGGTATTATGAATGCGGATACGATGTTGTACCATCCCGATTTTAGGGCGTTCGAACGTAGTTTTCAAATGATGACGCAAGTAGCAGGTAGAGCTGGACGTTCAGAAAAGCAGGGTAAGGTGATTATTCAGACCTATAACCCTTTGCACAATACCATACAGCAAGTAACCAGAAACGATTACGAAGGAATGTTTAAGGAACAGTTGTATGAGAGACAGATTTATAAATACCCTCCTTACTTTAGATTGATAAAAATAACACTCAAACATCGAGATTTTGACAAGCTAAAGGAAGGCGCTATGTGGCTGTATCAAGTGATGAGTCAAGCATTGGATATGCCGGTTTTAGGTCCAGAAGAGCCTGCTATCAACAGAATCAGAAACGAGTACATCAGGACCATTATGGTAAAAATTCCCCACACACAACCCATTGGCAGCACAAAAACTAGACTACAAAAGGTACTCAACAGTTTTGAAGCTGTAGCAAATTATAGAGCGATAAAAGTAGGGGTAAATGTAGATTTCTATTAAGAACAATGCCTTTATGAAATGGAAAGGGCTCTAATTAAATCCTCTTTTTTGTTGCGACTTAAAGGGATTTTAGTAATCCCAATTTCAGCAAATTTGCTATTGAAACGGTCAATTTTATCAATATTAACAATGTAGGATTTGTGAACACGAATAAACTTTTCTTTGCTCAAATCGTTTTCAAAGGATTTCATTGTAGAAAGCACTAAATTACTGTCGTCTTCAGTAACGACTCTAACATAATCACCGTAGGCTTCTATCCATTTAATTTTAGAAGTGAAAATTTTCAATTTTTTCAAATTACTTTTGATGAAAATGTGTTCCCCTTCTTCTTCTTTGTTGTCAGTTCTAAGTAAATGCAAATCAATGGCTCTTTTCACAGAAGCATTAAAACGCTCAAGAGCAATAGGTTTTTGTAAATAGTCGGTAGCATCATAATCAAATGCCTTCATCGCATATTCTGCTTTTGAAGTGATGAAAATGATTTGAGGCTTCGTTTTTAATCCATCTAAAAAATCAAACCCACTGATTACGGGCATTTCAATATCAAGAAAAATCAAATCAACTGCGTGTATAGACATACAGTTTTTAGCTTCAATTGCATTAGAAAAGTCCCCAATCAAGTGCAAATGTTGATGATTATTAACTAATTTAGCTATGATCATTCGTTGGATGGAGCTATCATCAACAACAACACAGTTTAGTTTCATAATTAAGCTTTTTAAATTTGGTTAGGTAAATATATTTTTTTTTGAGTAGCAAAGCAAATTTGCAAACATTATTTTTGCACTTTGTCGATTATTTCAAATATTCATTTGTGTATTCAAATAAAAAAACTACTTTTGCACCCAATTTAACAAATAAATATATTATTTATGAATCATTATGAAACTGTTTTCATTTTAAATCCCGTTTTATCTGAGGTTCAGGTGAAGGAAACAGTAAGCAAATTTGAAGAATTTCTTACTAGTAGAGGAGCTGAAATGGTATCGAAAGAAGATTGGGGTCTTAAAAAAATGGCTTACGAAATTCAAAACAAAAAAAGTGGTTTTTACCATTTATTCGAGTACAAAGTAGCTGGTGAAGTTTTACTTCCATTCGAAACTGAATTTAGACGTGACGAGCGTGTTATGCGTTTCTTAACTGTTGCTCTAGACAAACATGCTATCTCTTGGGCTGAAAGAAGAAGAGCAAAACTTAAATCTACTAAAGCTTAATTATCATGGCAACATTACAACAATCTGCTTCAGGAAAAAAAGACGGAGATATCAGATATCTAACGCCTTTGAACATAGAAATCAACAAAACTAAAAAGTATTGTCGTTTCAAAAAATCAGGTATCAAATATGTAGACTACAAAGATGCTGATTTCTTATTGAAATTTGTAAACGAGCAAGGTAAAATCTTACCTCGTCGTTTAACTGGTACTTCTTTGAAATACCAAAGAAAAGTGTCTGTAGCTGTGAAAAGAGCTCGTCACTTAGCTTTAATGCCATATGTGGCTGATTTACTAAAATAATAATTAATTAATAGTTGTTGGTTTTCGGTCAAATGAAACCTAACTTCTGAAATATAAGGACAACAACATGGAACTTATTTTAAATAAAGACGTACAAAACTTAGGTTTTAAAGATGATATCGTAACAGTAAAAAATGGTTACGGACGTAATTACTTGATTCCTCAAGGATTTGCACATTTAGCAACTTCTTCTGCAAAGAAAGTATTGGCTGAAAACCTAAAACAAAGAGCGCACAAAGAAGCTAAAATCGTTGCTGATGCTAAAGCTACTGCTGAAGCATTGAAAGCATTAGAAATTAAAATTGCTGCAAAAGCAGGTGGTGAAAAATTATTCGGTTCTATCACAAACATTGACATTGCTGCAGCTTTAGCGAATGCAGGTCAAGAAATTGATCGTAAATTCATCACTAGCGGTATCGTAAAACGTATCGGAAAATACACTGCATCTATCCGTTTACACAGAGATGTAATTGTTGAAATTCCTTACGAAATCGTTCCTGAGAAAGCATAATTTCAGATTTATAATTATAAAATCCCGATACGTTTTATTAACGGAATCGGGATTTTTTTTATTTTATAGAGCGGATACGAAGTAAAAGTGTTTTAGGTTAAATCATAATAAAATGAAATATACAAGACTTACAAAAGAACAGTTCGAAGAGTTACACCAAGAGTTTACGACTTTTTTGGCAACTCAGTCGATTGATAAAGCGGAATGGGATACCATTAAAAAAGAAAAACCTGAGGTGGCCGAACAAGAACTGGACGTTTTTTCAGATTTAATTTGGGAAGGGGTACTAACGAAAGCGCAGTTTTTAGAACATTTTTCTAAAAATCATATTTTCCTATTTCAATGCTTTGATACGGAAGTAAAATCAATTGTTCTAAAATCATTGGTTCCAGAAGTTGATTTTTTGACCAAAGAAGGATTACAATGGCTTTCTGATAACATGTTTACAGAAACAATTGAAATGAAAGTGGGTAAAAAAGTATTTACCGAGGAACGAAATTATTCCCTATTTCAATTAATCCAACAAGGTGCTTTTCTAAGCGATGGACAATTGTTCAATCAAATTAATTCAATTATAGAATCGTAAAACTATTTTATAAAGTATAAATTGGCTATTTTAGTACCTTATTTGAAAAACTAAAATAGCCATTTTTATTTCATGAATATTCAAGATACGATTCAGCAGTTGCGCTCCGAATTAGACCAACACAATTACAACTATTACGTGTTGGACCAACCTCAAATTTCGGATTTCGAATTTGACCAAAAATTAAAAGAACTGCAAACGTTAGAAGCTGCGCATCCCGAGTTTTTCGATGCCAATTCGCCAACCCAAAGAGTGGGAGGAACAATCACTAAAAACTTCCAAACTGTAGTTCACGATTACCGTATGTATTCTTTAGATAATTCATATTCTAAAGAAGATGTAGTGGATTGGGAAGCACGTATTCAGAAAGTTTTAGGTAACGTTCCTATCGAATATACTTGCGAATTAAAATATGACGGCGCCTCTATTAGTATTACGTATGAAAACGGAAAGCTAGCTCGAGCAGTTACGCGTGGTGATGGTATTCAGGGCGACGAGGTAACGAATAACATCAAAACCATTAAATCAATTCCTTTGCAATTGAAAGGAAATTATCCTGCTCATTTTGCTATTCGCGGTGAAATCATCTTGCCTTTCGCTGGTTTTGAAAAAATGAATCAAGAGTTGATTGAAATTGGAGAAACACCTTATTCCAACCCCAGAAATACCGCTTCTGGAAGTTTGAAATTGCAAGACAGTTCAGAAGTAGCTAAGAGACCATTAGATTGTTTACTGTACGCATTAGTGGGTAACAATTTGCCGTTGCAATCACAGTTTGAGGGATTACAAGCTGCTAGAGATTGGGGGTTCAAGGCACCAAAAGAAGCCAAACTAGCCAAAAATATAGACGAAGTTTTTGAATTCATTGACTATTGGGACGCACATCGCCATCAACTTCCTTATGAAACAGATGGGGTAGTAATCAAAGTAAATGCTTTGTCGTATCAAGACGAGCTAGGCTATACTGCAAAATCTCCTCGTTGGGCCATTGCTTATAAATTCAAGTCAGAACAAGTTAGTACCAAATTAAATTCAATTTCCTATCAGGTAGGGCGTACAGGTGCCATTACACCAGTTGCCAATTTAGAGCCAGTGCAATTGGCAGGAACGGTTGTCAAACGCGCTTCCTTGCACAACGCCGACCAGATAGAAAAATTGGATATCCGAATTGGAGATACGGTTTTTGTAGAAAAAGGAGGGGAGATTATCCCTAAAATCATTGCTGTTGATTTAGAGAAGCGTCCTGAACATTCAGAAGTAACGCAGTATATTGCAAATTGCCCTGAATGCCAAACGGCTTTGGTGCGCTCTGATGGGGAAGCGAATCATTATTGCCCAAATTTTTATGGTTGTCCCCCTCAGATCATTGGTAGAATTCAGCATTTCATTTCTCGTAAGGCAATGGATATTGAAGGTTTAGGAGGAGAAACAGTGGCTTTATTGTACAATAACGGTTTGGTTCATAACTATGCCGATTTATATGATTTGACAGTGGAGCAAGTGTTGCCGCTGGAAAGAATGGCTCAAAAATCTGCAGAGAATTTAGTGAATGGTGTAGCTAAATCAAAGGAGATTCCTTTTGAAAGTGTTTTGTTTGCTTTGGGAATTCGCTTTGTAGGTGAAACGGTTGCCAAAAAATTGGCCAAGCATTACAAAACAATTACGGCTTTAGAGCAAGCTACTCTTGAGGATTTGATTTTGGTGGATGAAATAGGAGAACGTATCGCCAAAAGCGTAATCGAATTTTTTGCAAATGAAGAAAATAGAGCAATTATTGAACGATTAAGATTGCGCGGTGTTCAATTGGAAATAGTTGAAAAAGTGAATCCTAATGCGACAACTAAGTTTTTAGGAAAAACCTTTGTAGTTTCTGGTGTTTTTGAAGAATTTTCTAGAGATGATTTAAAGAAAGCAATTGAAGACAATGGCGGGAAAGTAGGAAGTTCTATTTCGTCCAAAACCAATTTTGTGGTAGCGGGAGATAATATGGGGCCTTCTAAATTAGAAAAAGCAACCAAATTAGGTATACCGATTTTGTCGGAGCAAGATTTTAAAAGGATGCTTAATGAAGATTGATAGGATATTAGTTGTACTGTATTTTGTTTTGTGTTGTATGGTGGGGGTATTGAGTATATTTCGCTTGGGCGAGATTATACTCTATTTAAAAGGCGCAATTGTTCTGGTAGTAGCACTCATTTTTTTTGTTCAAGAGTCAAAATTTAGCCCGGTCGTTGCAACCCTACTTTTACTATCTTTTTTTGGAGAAACCTATTATCTCTATGTTAAATCCTATACCGAAACTATTCCTATTGTACTTTTTCTATGTATAAATTTAATTTTCTTGGTACTTTCTTGGTTGGATGTTAAGGAAAAGGAATGGAGCCAAGCCGAGTTTTTTAAGCTAGTGGTGTTGATGGGACTATTGGGTGCTTTTGTATATATTATTTTGTCTTTGGATTTGAAACATACCAATGTGAATTTTGTTTTGTATATTATTTACAGTATAGTTTTCGTTGTCATGTTTATTTTGTCCTTTGCTAATTTTGTAAAAACCCATCAAAAGAGCAGCTTGTATTTAGTGCTTTTTGGTCTTAGTGTTTTTATTTCAGATTTGTCGTTCCTGCTGAATAATTATTTTATAAAGCTTGCTTTTCTAAGAATTGGAGGAAATCTGTCGCAAGTTTTGGGGTATTATCTAATGCTGAATTACTTTTTGGAGAGAAATAAAAAAGAAGAATTTATAAAAGTTGACAATTAAATAAGGCGGATTATGAAAGTAATCCGCCTTATTAAAAGTTATCTTGCTTTATTTTTAATTTTAGAAACCTACTGAAAATAGTTGTCTTTATACCATAATAGCTTTTCCTTTGGCGATGTTTTGTTTGTTATTGTCAAAATAGAAATCGATTCTTCCAAGGTGAATACCATAGCAACCGACTTGATTGACTAAAACTTCTTGGCCTGCAACGTTTTTTACAACAGTTGGTTTGTCTAGAAAAGTGTGGGTGTGGCCGCCAATAATCAAATCAATGTCTTGTGTTTTTTGAGCCAATTTCAAATCAGACACTTTGTTTTCGTCACTTTTCTTATAGTCATACCCAAGATGCGATAAACAAATTACCAAGTCGCATTTCTCCTCTTTTTTTAGGATGCGAGTCATATCCTGAGCAATTTCTATCGGATCGCGGTAAACCGTTTCTTTGTAGTTCTTTTTATCTACCAAACCTTGCAATTCGATTCCTAATCCAAAAACACCAATTTTGATTCCGTCTTTGTGAAAGATTTTATAAGGTTTGATGTGAGTGTCTAAGGCGGTGTTTTTGAAATCGTAATTGGCTGAAACAAAATCAAAATTAGCATGAGGCAATTGGGAATAAAAGCCCTCAATACCATTGTCAAAATCATGATTACCTAATGTAGCGAGATCATAGTGCATCATACTCATTAATTTCAACTCCAATTCTCCTCCGTAGTAGTTAAAATAGGGCGTTCCTTGGAAAACATCTCCAGCATCCAACAATAAAACGTTTGGATTTTCTTTTCGAATCGATTCGATTAAAGCAGCTCTTCTTGATACACCTCCCATATTGGCATTCCTTGGATCATCTGCCGGAAAGGGGTCAATGTGACTGTGAACGTCATTCGTATGTAGTATAGTTATTTTTTTTATTTCTGGCTTTGTAAAACTCATTAGAGGCAAACTTGGTAAAGCTAATAAAGCAGAACTAGCAGCGGTTTTTTGAATAAAATCTCTTCTTTTCATTTTATATTTTTTTACGTCGTAAAGGATCTTTGTTTTTTTTAATTTATTCTACTGCAATTCGAACTTCTTTTAGAACAGGTATGGTTTTTATTTCTTTGAAATAGTCAATCAATACATTGCGCAGTTTGTAATCCAAATCATAGGTTTGCGTTCCTTTTTGGAAAAAAGTCATATCGTCTCCTCCATTAGCCAAATAATCATTGGTGGCTACATAATAAACTTTTGAGATTTCAAGGGGATTTCCTTGTATTTTGATGTCTTTGGCTTGGTTGTTTTTATCGATAGTAAAAGTTAAACCAGCTAGAGGTTGTGCCTTTTGTGTTTTGATAAAATAACGAATCATATCCATTACTGTTTCTCCGTTCATGGCAATGACTACCAAACTATTTTCGAAAGGCATAATTTGAAAAGCGGTACGAGGCGTTACATCACCTTTAGGTAAGGCAGCACGAATACCACCGTGATTCAGGATGCAAATATCTATTTTCTTTTTTTCGCGAGCATACAAAATGGTATTGCCTCGAGCTACACAAGCGTCTGCCATTAAGTTGCCTAAGGTAGATTGCCATTTCCCAGTACTTTTGTCTATAGTTTCTGGACAAAAGGCGATAACCGAATTCAAATCAGCATCAATTTTCTCTCGATAAGGTGCAATATACTGCTCTATACTAGTTGTAGTAGCATATTTGTTAGTTATTGGAAGGCGTTTTCCTTCGATTTTTGTAACGGAATACGGAGTGGAAGCACATGAAAGAATTAAAAAAAATGTTAAGAATATAACAAAAAGTTTTAAAACACCATTATACTTTTTTAAATTTACCATTTGTAATGCGACTTAATTAATTAATTTTGAACCTCAGTAAAAGTAGTATGTTTTTGAATTATTTTAAAGATTATTTCTTAAAAAAGAAATTAAAAAACTACGTATCAAATGTGGCTGATGTAACATCTGATAATAAGGTTCAAACAGTTGGTATACTCGTAGATGAAACTGCTTTTTTTCAGACACTAGCATTAAAAGAAGCATTGGTTAATGCTGATTTTTTGGAAAAAAACATTGCAATTCTAGCCTTCAAAGCGGATGTGAAAAATAATCAGGTCAGTAATTATCCTGTTTTTAGTTGGGAACACATCAATTGGAGTTTTCAAATCCAAGAAGCTTCGGTCTTAGATTTCATTCAAAACCCTTTCGATGTATTAGTGAGTTATTATGATACGAATAACAGTTTCTTACAATGGATAACATACCAATCGAAAGCAAGTTTTAAAGTTGGATTCTTTAGTGTTGATAAACGTTTGAATCACATACTAATAAATACTGTGACACAAAATTACAAGCAATTCGTTCAAGAATTTGTTCGAATTTTACATTTATTTAATAAAATTTAATACCGTTATGCAAGCATTAATAGGCACAGGAGTTGCATTAGTAACACCTTTTAAATCAGATTTTTCAGTTGATACCGAGGCGTTGAAAAATATAGTTAATTTTTCTATAGAAAATGGAATCGAATATCTGGTTGTAATGGGGACAACTGCAGAAAATGCGACCCTAAGTGCAGAAGAAAAAGAACTAGTTATCAATACTGTAGTTGAAGTTAACAATGGAAGACTTCCTTTGGTTCTTGGTGTAGGAGGAAACAATACCTTACAAGTGGTAAACGAATTGAAAACAAGAGATTTCTCGGCTTTTGATGCTATTTTGTCTGTTTCTCCTTATTATAATAAACCGACTCAAGAAGGAATCTATCAGCATTTTAAAGCAATCTCAGAGGCATCTCCAATCCCAGTAGTTTTGTACAATGTTCCAGGAAGAACCTCAAGTAATATGTTACCATCAACGGTACTTCGCTTGGCAAATGACTTTTCTAATATTGTTGGTATCAAAGAAGCTGCTGGCGATTTAGTGCAAGCGATGAAAATCATGCAACACAAACCGAAAGATTTTTTGGTTATTTCTGGAGACGACATGATTGCTTTACCAATGGTTTTGGCAGGTGGAGCAGGGGTGATTTCTGTAATTGGTCAAGGTTTTCCAAAAGAATTTTCAGAAATGATTCGCCTTGGATTGAATAAAAAAGTAGACGCCGCTTTCGAAATTCAATACAAAATTGCAGATAGTATTGATATGATTTTTGAACAAGGAAATCCTGCTGGAATAAAAGAAGTATTCAAAACGCTGAAATTGGCTGAAAATGTAGTACGTCTGCCACTAGTTCCTGTTGATGATGCACTTTCTGAAAGAATCCAACACTTTGTTAAAAATTTTTAGAAAAAGACGCTGAAAACGTAAGCTTTTTTTTAAATAAAAATATATTTTGTAGTCGCTAAATTAATAACTAAATTTGCCACCCAAAGTTAAGTTGGATTTATAACTATTTGGTGCTAAATTGTAATAAAAGTAAAATAAATGAAGAAATTAGTTGCATTGTTACTACTAACGCTAGCTTTAGGTTCTTGCGGAGAATATCAAAAAGCATTAAAATCGGAAGATGTAGCTGTTAAGTATGAGTTGGCTGAAAAGCTCTATGATGCAGGGAAATACAGTAAAGCAATTCGACTTTTTGAACAAATAGCACCGGCATACAGAGGAAAACCTCAAGCAGAGAAAATGTTCTATATGTATTCTCAAGCGTACTATAAAACCAAACAATACTATTTAGCAGGATACCAGTTTGAAAGTTTTGCTTCCAACTACCCAAGAAGCGAAAAAGTGCAAGAAGCTGCCTATTTAGGAGCAAAATGCTACTCTATGTTGTCTCCAGTGTACAGTCTAGACCAAGTGGATACTTTCAAAGCCATAGAAAAACTTCAAAATTTTATAGATACCTATCCTAATTCTGAATATTTGCCGGAAGCAAATAAGACGATGCGTGTTTTAAATGATAAAATTGAGAAAAAAGTCTACGAGAATGCTATTGGTTACAATACCATTATGGATTACAAATCGGCACTAATTGCCCTTGATTTATTCATAGCCGACTATCCTGGAACGGCATTAAAAGAAAAAGCGTTGTATTATAAATTGGATTCTGCTTACCACTTGGCAATTAACAGTGTTCCTGAAAAAATGGAAGAGCGTTTACAAGTAGCTAAATTAGCCTACACAACCTTAATTCGTTACAAAGCGGATACCGAATACAAAGAAAAAGCTGACTCGATGTTGGCGAAAATTGAAACAGATTTACAAAAATTTACTAAATAAATAAAGTCATGGATTTAAAGAAGACGAATGCTCCAGTAAATACAATTACCTACAACAAAACTGTAATTGAAGAACCAACTGGTAATGTATATGAAGCAATAACCATTATGGCTAAGAGAGCAAACCAAATCAATTCTGAAATTAAAAAAGAATTGACTGAAAAATTAGAAGAGTTTGCTACTTATAATGATAGTCTTGAAGAAGTTTTTGAAAATAAGGAACAAATTGAAGTTTCTAAGTTTTACGAAAAATTACCAAAACCGCACGCTCTTGCTGTTCAAGAATGGTTAGATGGTAAAATCTACCATAGAGACGCAAACAAATAATTAAGTATTGATGTCTGTTTTAAATGGCAAAAAGGTTGTACTAGGTATTTCTGGTGGAATTGCTGCCTATAAAACCGCTTCGTTAGTACGTCTATTTATAAAGGCAGGTGCTCAGGTCCAAGTGATTATGACACCTGCTTCTAAGGATTTTGTAACTCCATTAACATTATCCGTTTTATCAAAAAATCCCGTCTATTCTACTTTTTACGATAAAGAGGTTGCCGATTCTTTAGCTCCTTCAGAGGAAGCAAAAGAGTTGTGGAACAATCATGTAGAATTGGGACTATGGGCCGATATAATGCTTATCGCCCCAGCTACTGCAAATACCTTGTCTAAAATGGCAAATGGTGTTTGTGATAATTTGCTTTTAGCAGTTTATTTATCTGCTAAATGCCCTGTCTATTTTGCGCCAGCAATGGATTTAGACATGTACAAACATCCTTCCACGCTTAATAGTTTTCAAAAACTTCTCGAGTTTGGTAACATAATGATTCCTGCAGAAAGCGGTGAATTAGCAAGTGGACTTTCAGGCGAAGGCAGAATGGCGGAACCAGAAAACATCATTGCTTTTATGGAGGCGCACATGCAACAGCAATTGCCTTTATACGGCAAATCAATTTTGATTACCGCTGGACCTACTTACGAGGCTATCGACCCTGTTCGTTTTATAGGAAATCATTCTTCTGGAAAAATGGGCTTTGATATTGCCAATAGGGCAGCCGAATTAGGTGCCAATGTTTTTTTGGTAACAGGGCCTACACATTGTAAACCGCTTTACACTTCTATTCAAGTCTTTCCGGTTGTTTCAGCAAAGCAAATGTATGAGCAATGTATCGAATTGTATGATAAAATGGATGTGGCTATCGCTGCTGCCGCTGTTGCCGATTACAGACCTAAAGCAGTTGCCCATCAGAAAATAAAAAAAGCAGCAGAAAATTTTGTCATCGAATTAGAAAAAACACAAGATATTTTGGCTTCTCTGGGTGCAGAAAAAAAACAGCAATTCTTAATCGGATTTGCGTTAGAAACGGAAAATGAAATTGAAAACGCCAAAAGTAAGATTCAAAGAAAGAATTTAGATTTAATTGTGCTGAATTCTTTGCAAGATGAAGGCGCTGGGTTTGGAAAATCAACGAATAAGATTACCTTTATTGACAAGAATTTTGTAGTAGAACCAATGGAGTTAAAATCCAAAGCGGCGGTAGCAACTGATATCCTAGATAAAGTTTGTGCTTTTTTTACTAAGTCATATAGATTTTAAATAAAAGATACTTTTCCTTTGTATTCGCCGTTTTCAATCAACAAATGTTTTGATTATGTATAGATGTATAAGCGTGTTTTTTTTAATAGTGCTCAGCAATTGCTTTATTTATGCCCAACAGCTAAATTGTTCTGTAGTTGTCAATGCACAAAAAGTTACGAATACCAATCAACAATTAATTAAGAATTTAGAAATAGCTCTTAATGAATTTGTAAATAAAACCGATTGGACGGGACAAACGCTAAAACAAAATGAAAGAATTAAGTGTTCCATGTTTATTACGCTTTCTTCAGTCAATTCAGATCAATTTTCGGGCACCATTCAAGTGCAATCGTCACGATTAATTTACAATTCTACTTACAGTTCGCCAGTTTTTAATTTTAATGATAAAGATTTTAATTTCAGATATGTTGAATTTGAAAATTTAATCTTTAACCCCTCAGTTTTTGAATCCAATTTGGTTTCTGTTTTAGCCTATTACTCTTATATAATATTAGGGCTGAATCTGGATACATTTGTGCCATTTGGAGGAAATACCCATCTAGAAACTGCTCAGAACATCCTAAATGTAGCCCAACAAGGCGGTTACAAGGGCTGGAGTCAATCGGACGGGATACAGAATCGCTTTTTCTTGACCAATGATTTACTTTCTCCAACTTTTGCACCGTATCGTCAAGCTTTAGCCGAGTACCATCAAGGACTTGATCAAATGAGCACAGATTTGAAAGCGGCCAAAGAAAAAATTAAAGCGGCTATTCTAAATTTATCAAAAATAAACCAAACCCGACCAAATGCCTTTTTGACTAGGGTCTTCTTTGATGCCAAAGCCGATGAAATTGCTTCAATCTTTTCTGGAGGACCTAGCATTACTATTGCCGATTTAGTCGAAACTTTAAACAAAATCTCTCCAATGAATGCTAGTAAATGGAGTCAAGTTAAATACTAATAACTCCTCTATTTTTGCCGTATATTAGTAGCTTTATTTAAAATACATTTTAATGATTACGTCACTTTCTATCAAAAATTTTGCTTTAATAGATCAACTAACTATTGATTTTACAAAAGGGTTATCTATCATTACGGGTGAAACGGGAGCGGGTAAGTCTATAATTCTTGGAGCTTTAGGATTAGTTTTAGGAAAAAGAGCAGACTTGTCTTCTCTAAAAAACACGGAGGAAAAATGTGTTATCGAAGCACATTTTGAGATCTCTAAATACAATTTGCAAGCTTTTTTTGAGGACAATGATTTGGATTATGAAGCGGATACCATTATTCGTAGAGAAATTTTGCCTTCAGGTAAATCAAGAGCTTTTATCAATGATAGCCCAGTTAATCTGCAAGAATTGCAAGAACTAAGCCTGTACTTAATCGACATCCATTCGCAACAACAAACCCAAGAATTGTCTGATGAGGCGGTACAATTTAAAATTATTGACGCAATTGCTGAGAATAAATCGGAACTTCTGAAATACCAAGAGGGGTTAAAAAAATACAAAACAGAAAAAGCGCTATTGGCTTCTTTGATAAAAAAACAAGGGGAGTCAATTAAAGAACAAGAGTACCATACTTTTTTATTAGAAGAATTGTTGTCAGCCAAACTTATGGATGGGGAACAAGAACAACTAGAAGAGGACTTTGAACGATTGAATAATGTGGAGACCATAAAGGAAGCAATTGACAAATCGCTAGCCATTGCAAATGAAGAAGAAATTGGAGTCTTGCATCATTTGAAAGAAATTAAAAGCACTTTTCAACGGATTACTCCTTTTAGCGCTAAATACCAAGAGTTGCAAGAGCGAATAAATAGTGTGATTATTGAATTTGATGATATTTGTTCAGAATTAAACCAACATGCCGAACTGGTGTTGAGTGATCCTGAGAAATTAGAATACACGAATCAAAAATTGCAACTAATCTATACGCTTCAAAAAAAGCATCAAGTGAAATCTGTGGCAGAACTGTTGGAGATTGAGAACGATTTAGACCAATCATTACTATCAATTAGTAACCTCGATGCTGAAATCGAAAAAATAAAAGCTGAAATCACTAGTCAAGAGCAAGAGCTAGATGGGGTGGCAATGGTGATTCACGAAAAACGCCTTCAGTCAATACCAGTTTTGACTTCTAAAATGACGCAAATTCTTGAGAATTTAGGAATGCCCAATGTTCGTTTCAAGATTGATTTAAATCAAGTAGCAACGTATTTTGCCAACGGCAAAGAAGAATTAAATTTTTTGTTTTCGGCCAATAAAGGTGGAGATTTTGGTTTGCTTAAAAAAGTGGCTTCTGGCGGTGAAATGTCCCGTATTATGTTAGCGGTCAAAGCAATTTTGGCACAATACTCTAAGTTACCGACCTTGATTTTTGACGAGATAGATACAGGTGTTTCTGGTGAAATTGCTATTCGAATGGGAGAAATCATGAAACAAATGAGTGCTAACATGCAAGTTTTTGCAATTACGCATTTACCCCAAATTGCTGCCAAAGGAGATTCGCATTTTAAAGTAGCTAAAAGTACTGTAGGAGAGGTGACTAACTCGGAATTGAAGTTGTTAACCGAGGAGGAAAGAGTGCTTGAAATTGCGCAAATGCTCTCTGGAACTGTCGTTTCTGAATCAGCCTTAAATCACGCCAAAGCCTTGCTGAACTAAAAAAATGGGCTATATTTGTCGATTAAATAATTAAATCAATATTAATACTAGTTTTTTTTACTTTAAAAAAAGAAATTTCGATACTATGATTATAGAACCAAGAATGAGAGGATTTATTTGTTTGACATCTCACCCAGATGGATGCGAACAAAATGTGAAAAATCAAATAGAATACATCAAATCAAAAGGAACTATTGAAGGTGCTAAAAAAGTGTTAGTGATAGGTGCTTCTACTGGATTTGGGTTGGCTTCAAGAATCACTAGTGCTTTCGGATCGAATGCTGCAACTATTGGTGTTTTCTTCGAAAAACCTGCTGCTGAAGGAAAAACAGCTTCTCCAGGTTGGTACAATTCTGCCGCTTTTGAAAAAGAAGCGCACAAAGCCGGTTTGTATGCGAAAAGTATTAATGGTGATGCTTTTTCTAATGAAGTGAAGCAACAAACGATTGATTTGATAAAAAAAGACTTAGGTCAAGTTGATTTAGTAGTCTATAGTTTGGCTTCTCCAGTGCGTCAACACCCAGTTACTGGTGTATTGCATCGTTCTACTTTAAAACCTATTGGAGGGGTTTATACAAACAAAACGGTTGATTTTCATTCTGGTAAAGTGTCCGATATTTCAATCCAACCTTGTGAAGGTGATGATATTGAAAACACCGTGGCTGTAATGGGTGGGGAAGATTGGGCGATGTGGATGGACGCTTTAAAAGCTGAAAACTTATTAGCCGAAGGAGCAATGACTGTCGCTTATTCTTATATCGGCCCTTCATTGACAGAAGCGGTTTATAGAAAAGGAACCATAGGAAGAGCTAAAGACCATCTAGAAGCAACAGCATTTTCTATTGCGGATAGTTTGAAAGAAATCAACGGAAAAGCTTTTGTTTCTGTTAACAAAGCATTGGTTACTCAGGCCAGTTCAGCTATTCCAGTAATTCCATTGTATATTTCATTGTTGTACAAAATCATGAAAGAAAAAGGAATTCACGAAGGTTGTATAGAACAAATTCAACGTTTGTACAGCGAACGTTTGTACAGCAACGAGGGAATCGCTACAGATGACAAAGGCAGAATTCGTATTGATGACTGGGAAATGAGAGAGGATGTTCAGGAATTAGTGGCTAAGTTATGGCCAGAAGCTACAACTGAAAATCTAGCGGAAATTGGAGACTTAGCGGGATACCGTCATGATTTCTACAACCTTTTTGGATTTGAGTTCGACGGGGTAAATTATCAAGCCGAAGCCAACGAGTTGGTAAGCGTACCTAGTATAGTTTAATAGAAAAAAACAAGAACACCTTATTTTAATTTTATGTACAGTAAAAATTAAAATGAGGTGTTTTTTTATTGATAAAAAAGAGATAGTTACAATGTACAATTTACTAAAAGGAAAAAAAGGAATTATTTTTGGTGCTTTAGATGAAAATTCTATTGCTTGGAAAACAGCTGAACGTGTGCATGAAGAAGGTGGGATTTTTGTTTTAACAAATGCTCCAGCTTCTATCCGAATGGGAAACATTGATCAGTTAGCAAGCAAAACTGGTGCAAAAGTCATTCCTGCCGACGCCACTTCCGTAGCTGATCTAGAAAAATTAGTCGATGAAGCCATGGTTATTCTGGGAGGAAAAATCGACTTTGTATTGCATTCAATCGGAATGTCGGTAAATGTGCGCAAAGGCAATCATTACACCAATCAAAATTACGATTTTACAGAAAAGGGATGGAATGTTTCGGCAGTTTCATTTCACAAAGTACTGCAAGTGTTATACAAAAAAGACGCTATGAATGAATGGGGAAGTATTGTTGCTCTATCCTATATGGCGGCGCAACGTGTTTTTCCAGATTACAACGATATGGCCGATAACAAGGCTTTCTTAGAATCGATAGCGAGAAGCTTCGGGTATTTCTTTGGTAAAAAATCAAAAGTACGAGTAAATACGATTTCTCAATCTCCTACCGCTACTAAGGCGGGACATGGTGTGAAAGGATTTAATGGTTTTATCAATTATTCCGAAAAAATGGCGCCACTTGGTAACGCCTCTGCTTTAGATTGTGCCAATTATACCGTTACCTTGTTTTCTGATTTGACACGCAAAGTAACCTTGCAAAATTTAATGCACGATGGTGGTTTCTCCAACGTAGGGGTAAGCCAAGAAATAATGGAAATGTTTGAATAAATAGTATCTTTGCGCAACAATTTGAAAATACTAATATTAATACCACCCTGTTTACTATGTTTTTTTCTTTAATTATTCCAGTATATAACCGACCGGATGAAGTAGATGAACTATTGATGAGTTTGTCTCAAATGGAGTATCATGATGTATATGAAATAGTAATTATTGAAGACGGATCGACTATCAAATGCCAAGAGGTATTAGAAAAGTATGCTGACAAATTAAATATTTCGTATTATTTCAAACCAAATTCGGGTCCTGGTGATTCTAGAAATTTTGGTATGGAAAAAGCAAGAGGGAATTATTTTATAATTTTTGACTCAGATTGTATTATTCCTGCAAACTATTTAATTGAAGTAGAAAAAGCCTTAAAAGAAACCTATGTCGATTGTTTTGGTGGACCCGATAAAGCTTTGGATAGCTTCTCGGACATTCAAAAGGCCATCAATTTTGCGATGACTTCTTTCTTGACTACAGGCGGTATTCGTGGGGGGTCTGAGAAAATTGGTAAATTCCAACCGCGTAGTTTTAATATGGGATTGTCTCGTAGAGCTTTTGAAGTTTCAAAAGGATTTGGAAACATTCACCCAGGGGAAGATCCTGATTTGTCAATACGATTATGGGAATTAGGGTTTGAAACGAGATTAATTCCTGAGGCCTATGTGTACCACAAAAGAAGAATCGATTGGGAAAAGTTTGCTATTCAAGTGAATAAATTTGGTAAGGCAAGACCTATTTTAAACAGTTGGTACCCAAAATACAGTAAACCAACTTTCTTCTTTCCGACTTTGTTTATTCTTGGACTAGGGTTCTCTATTTTTATGTATTTGTTTAGCCAAAATTTTGATTTTTTACTGCAATTGTATTTCATCTATTTTATTCTAATTTTTATTACGTCTTCTATTCAAAATAAAAATATAAAAGTCGGATATCTTTCCATGATAGCAGTATGGAAGCAGTTTTGGGGATACGGAACCGGTTTTTTACTGTCCTTTATAAAAGTCATACTTTTGAAGCAAAAGCCCCAAGAAGTCTTTCCTGAATTATTTTTCAAAGTATAAATGACGGCTATCATTGGTTTAACAGGTGGTATTGGTAGTGGTAAAACTACTGTGGCAAATTTTTTCAAAGAATTGGGTGTTCCTGTTTATATAGCCGATGATGCTGGCAAAGAAGTCATGCAATCCCAAACCATTCTTTCTGAAATCAAAGCTGCCTTCGGCGAAGAAATAGTCGAAAAAGGGATACTCAATAGACAAAAATTAGCAGCTATTGTATTTGCAGATCAAGAAAAATTACAACAACTAAATGCTATTGTGCATCCTGCCGTAGCAAATCACTTCAAACTTTGGTTGTCCAATCACCAACAATTTCCTTTTATTATTTATGAATCTGCAATTCTCTTTGAAAGCAAAGGAAATGAAAAATGTAATAAAATAATTACGGTTACTGCTCCCTTATCCGTTAAGTTACAGCGTGTGATGACGCGCGATACTGCTACTGAAGAGCAGGTTCTTTTGCGAATGAAATCCCAATGGTCAGACGATCAGCGTGTTGCGAAAAGCGACTTTGTAATTGAAAACATCGATTTAGAAAAGACAAAATCACAAGTTGTTAAAATTCTTAAAATTTTATAGATAAAACAATTTGAGGATATAATGTTAATATTTGGTTAATGCATTATTTATTATATTGTTAAAATGTTAATTTTGTGACATGAATAGGATGTTTTTTAGATTATTAGTGCTGTTAATGAGTTTGTCCCTAATTGGTATAATTCTTGTACAAGTTTATTGGTTCAATTCCTCTTTTAACAATAATGATGAACAATTCAAATTTCATGTTAAACAAGTTATTGGCAATGTTGCTGAAAAACTGGAAAAACAAGAAGCATATAATTTTTATGACAGATACAATAAACTAAAAGATAGTACGGGTAGAATTCCACAACGTGAGGACATAATGGAGTTCACATTGGTTCAGAAAAATAAGAAAACCAATAAAACCATTGTATATTCCAATAGTATCATTTCTGAAGATTATAAAATTAACCCGTCGTTCTCAAGTAAGAAAAAAGACGATTTAAAATTTAAGAATTTTAACTCAAAGAGAACCACCGAGATTTATAATAACAACAGTATTGATAATTCTGGTTATCAGAAAAGCTTGATACCAGATGTGAAAATTGAAAAATCAGGAAATTTAGACATTCTTGATAACGTACAATTTGAAATTTCATACAAAGACATTGCTTCTGCAATGCCTATACAAGAAAGAGTATCCAATGACGTTCTTAATAAGTTGATAAAAAAAGAATTAGATGAAAATGGAGTAAATACGCATTTTGAGTTTGGAGTATACAGTAACGGTTTGGCAACAAAAATTCGTTCTGAAAACTTTAGCTATGACAAAGATGCTACGTATTCGACACCCATCTTTACTGATAATGAAGGAACAGAAAAATATAAACTACTAGTTACTTTCCCATACAAAAAGAAATTTTTGTTGTCGGATTTGGTAAGTATCACTGTTTTGTCCATCATTTTCACTTTGATTATTTTAATTGCCTATACTTCTGCTTTGAATCAGTTGATTAGACAACGTCAAATTTCTGAGATTAAAACGGATTTTATCAACAACATGACGCATGAGTTCAAAACACCTATTGCTACGATTAATTTGGCTTTAGATGCGATACGTAACCCAAAAATCATTGAAGATAAAGATAAGGTGTTTAAATATCTCGAAATGATTCGAGAAGAAAACAAAAGAATGCATGCTCAAGTTGAGAATGTGTTAAGAATCTCTAAACTGGAGAAGAAAGAATTAGACATTATCAAAGAGTCTAAAAATGTAGAAGAAGTTATAGAGGACGCAATAGAGCACGTAAATTTAATTTTAGAAGATAGAGAAGGAAAAATTGATTTGCATTTTGAAGCCTCTAGAACAACAGTTCTATTAAACGATTTTCACTTTACAAATGTAATTGTTAATATATTAGAAAACGCCATAAAATACACACCGAGCATTCCTAAAATTGACATTTATACTGAAAATATCAAAGACATGCTTTTGATAAAAGTGAAGGACAATGGTTTGGGAATGAGTAAGATTGCTCAAAAAAGAGTGTTCGAAAAATTTTATAGAGAACACACTGGAGATTTACATAATGTAAAAGGTCACGGTCTTGGATTAGCATATGTAAAACAAATAGTTGAAGACCATAACGGTCAAGTTTATGTAGAAAGCGAAAAGGGTAAAGGAAGTACCTTTATCATAAAAATACCACTAATAAATTAGCGAATGGAAAATGTAAATAAAAAGATTCTACTAGTAGAAGACGATTTGAATTTTGGAGCGGTTTTAAAAGATTATTTGATGCTAAATGACTTTGATGTTGTGCTAGCAAAAAACGGAATGGAAGGTTTTGAAAAATTTAAGAAGGACAATTACGATTTGTGTATCTTAGATGTTATGATGCCTTACAAAGACGGATATACTTTAGCCAAAGAAATTCGTGAGAAAAACAGCGAAGTGCCAATCATCTTTTTAACCGCAAAAACGATGAAAGAAGATGTAATGAAAGGCTATAAAGCAGGTGCTGATGATTATCTAAACAAGCCTTTTGATTCAGAAGTGTTGTTGATGAAAATCAAAGCCATCATTCAAAGAAAATCTTCTGAAGTGAAAACAGACCAAGTGCAGTTTGAATTCAACATCGGGAAGTTCCATTTGAACTCTAAATTGAGATTTTTGACCTTCCAAAATGAAGAACCAATCAAATTGTCTCCAAAAGAGAATGAATTGCTAAAAATGCTTATTCTTCACGAAAATGATTTAATGCCAAGAGAATTAGCGTTGACTAAAATCTGGAGAGATGACAATTATTTTACTTCAAGAAGTATGGATGTGTACATCGCCAAATTGAGAAAATACCTAAAACCAGACGAAGATGTTGAAATCTTGAACATCCACGGTGAAGGATTCAGATTGGTAGTAAAAAGTAGTACTACAGCCTAATAATCACAAATAAAAAAGCTTCGAATTTTTCGAAGCTTTTTTATTTTAGTTAAAATGCAATTGCAGGGCAAAACAAGTTTTGTCTTCTTTTGTTATGCTGAAAATGGTGTCTTTTTCTTCTATGTTTTCATGAATTTGCACACTGTCATTCAGTGATAGCTCTTTTAAAAAATTCATTTCAAAACTTTCTACTTTTTGCTGCAACAATAATTTTGGGTCAACCAAATCCAAACACCATTCTAGATACTTTACATTGTTGGCGTGGTTCACGATATCTAAGTCAGAAAGGCTTACTTTTTTTTCAAAAAGGACCGACTTCGCATGCGTAAGGTCTATTTTAGAAAAGCTGGTTGCAGTTGCTTTCTTATCTGGATACAATTCAAAATGTTCATAAGGTAAAGCAAGTGGCTCTGGACGTCTTTTTTGCGTATTAAATACCGCCCAAAATGTCTCAGAACCCACTATTTTTTTTCCATTTACATGTACTTCCAAAGCTCTTATCGAACGTGAGTTTTCCAAAGAATTAATCCAAGTGGTCACCGTAACGGTATCTCCCCATTTAGGCAACGCCTCGATTTCTACTCGCATTCTGCTCAAAACCCACGCTTGATGGAACTCTTGCATATCGGCAAAGCTGATGCCTCCAAGTTCAGAATGGGCTGCAGCGGTTAATTGGAGCAAATTACACAATTCGGTATATTTTAAATACCCATTGGGTGCACATTGCGTAAAATTGATTTCCCAGTTTTTGGATAAAATCGAAGTGAAATTAGGAGATATAGGCATTGTTGTATTGTAATAGTTGAATAGCAATTTGCTAGTGTTTTTTGATTGCTTCTTTCTGAAGGAACCGATTTAAACGCAATAGCGTCTTGGTAAAACAAGTTGTTTTTTAAATTTCAAAACTTGTAGTAACCGCTGTAAATACATGATTTTTAATCGTGTTTTCCATCAAAGCTTTCCATCCATTTGCCCTGTACTTTCATAACTTGCTCTATCACATCTCTAACAGCACCTTTTCCGCCATTTTTATGTGAAATGTATTTTGAAATGCCTTTTATTTCTGGACAGGCATCTTGTGGACAGGTGGGTAAACCAACGAGTTGCATCACATGATAATCTGGAATATCGTCTCCCATATACAACACTTGTTCGGGTTGAATGGAATAAACATCGGTATATTCATCAAATGTGGCAACTTTATCTGGAGTCCCAAGATGAATGTCTGTAATTCCTAAATTTCGCAAACGTACTCGAACTCCTTCATTGCTTCCTCCTGAAATGATGCAAACATTATAGCCGCAGTCTATTGCCGTTTTAAGTGCATAGCCATCACGTATATTCATTGTTCGTAGCATTTCGCCACTGTTGTTGACAAACACAGACCCGTCTGTAAGCACCCCATCTACGTCGAAAACAAACGTAGTTATAGTATTCATTATTTCTTTATAGCTTTTTGCCATGGTTTTGTATGGATTGAGTTAGGATTTTATAAATGGTAGATTGATTTTCATTAGACAAAAAGGATTCATGTGCAGCAATGGTGGAAACATCATTGCGCTTAGCGGGTCCAGTTTGTGCCTCTTTTGGCGAAAGGGTCAATAATTTCTCGGCTGTTTCTAAAATTAACGGCTTTAAAATATCAAATGGAACGTGGTTTTCTAGGCAAATTTCATTGCCAAGTTGGTACAAATAGTTGGTAAAGTTGTTCACAAATACCGCGGCCACATGTAGCGCCTTTCTTTGGTGTGAATTGATAGCATGAACAGCATCAGAAATGGAGTTAGCTACTTTTTCTAAAAGCACATAATCAGTTGCTTCCAAGGCCTCAATACACATTGGGATGGTTTTGAAATCAACTTTTTTTCCTTTGGTAAAGGTTTGTAAAGGATAAAAAACACCTTTGCGATTTTTATCGTTTAAGGAATCCAATGGGGCTGCACCAGAGGTATGTACTACTAAGCGGTTTTCAAATGGCAATTGTTCTGAAACGGTAGCAATAGCGTCATCAGATACAGCAATTATATAAACATCTGAGACTTGTAAATCACTGTAACGGCTTATAATTTTGTGAGGCGCAATTCCATCAATTGTGGTTGCGCTGTTTCGAGCAAAAACTTGCACGATTTCAATATTCGAAGCCGAAAGAAAGGTTGAAATAAGATGTTGCGCAACGTTACCTGCACCAATAAGTGTTACTTTAATCATTTCGCAAAATTAGTGATTTTTTTAGTGCTATAAAAGGCTTTGGCTTTTTAGGTTCTGTTCTTCACGACTCGCTTAGTCAAACGTTTTTATATTGTTTTTGCTCACTTAATTTTAGATTAAATTAACAAGGGTGGAAGTTTCAAATCAACAATATTTAAGTACTTTTGCGACACTTTTCAAAACCAATGGATACTATAAATGGATAAAAAATACTACTCCTTTTTATTTTCAACACGATTAATGGCAATCCTTTTTATTGCCTATGCAGTAGCAATGGCAACTGGAACATTTATCGAGAGCAAATACAATACTGACACGGCAAAAATTTGGATTTATAACGCATGGTGGTTTGAGGCTATTCATGTGTTTTTCTTGATTAATTTCTTTGGAAACATCAAAAGATACCAATTGTTGAAAAAAGAAAAATGGGCAACTTTATTGCTGCATTTGGCTTTCATTTTTATTATAATCGGCGCATTCATTACACGCTATATTAGCTACGAAGGCATGATGCCAATTAGAGAAGGTGCTACAGAAAGCCGAATCTATTCTGACAAAACCTTTTTGACGGTTTTTGTCGATGGAGAATACCAAGGACAACCTAGACGCCGAACTTTTGAAAAAGCAGTGCTATTATCACCAGTTACTTCTAATGATTTTACCATCGCCAATAATTTTGCAGATATCCCTTTCGAAGTGAAATACGAAAACTTCATTATGGGAGCAAAAAAATACATCAAGCCTGATCCAAAAGGAACACTGTATTTAAAAATAGTGGAAGCGGGTGAAGGAGGAAGAGAAGAACATTTTTTAAAAGAAGGTGAAGTGCAAAATATACACAATGTTTTGTACGCATTGAATAAATTCACAGAAGGTGCGATAAACATAACAACGACTGGAGAAAACTACACCATACAAACACCATTTGAAGGAAATTTTATGCGTATGGCGGATAAGTTACAAGGAAAAGTAAACAAAGACGTGGTGCAACCCTTAATGATTCGTTCTCTTTATTCTATTGGAGAAAAACGAATTGTTTTCCCAGAGCCTGCTGTTAAAGGGGTAATTGCTTACGAATCAAACAATGATTTTAAAGCTAAAAACCATGAAGATGCTCTTGAAGTGAGCATTACCTCACAAGGTAAAACGGAAAAAGTTACGGTCTTGGGGTCTAAAGGAAAAGTAGGGGATGTTAAAACGGTAAAGATTGGAAAATTGGATTTTGCTATTTTCTATGGTAGTAAAGAATACCAATTGCCGTTCAAAGTTAAATTAAACGATTTTATAGCTACCAAATATCCAGGGACTGAAAAAAGTTATTCCGCATTCGAAAGTCAAGTCACTGTTTTGGATGGCAAAGAAAATTTTGACGCGCGTATTTATATGAACCATGTTTTGGATCACAAGCAATATCGCTTCTTTCAATCGGGTTTCGATCCTGATGAAAAAGGAACCATTCTTTCGGTAAACCATGATTTCTGGGGAACAAACATTACGTATTTAGGATACTTTCTATTGTATTTTGCCATGATGGCAATCTTATTTACAAAACATTCTCGTTTTGGCGATTTAAAAAGAAAACTAGATGTAATAAAAAACAAGAAAGCTAAGTTATTGGCTATCTTCTTGTTGTTTTTTGGTGTACAAGGATTTGCACAAACGCACGAAGGGCATAATCATACCGAAGGTGATGGGCATAATCACGAACAAGCAGTGGTGCATACCCGAAAAGCGCCAACGGAAGCCGAATTGGATGAGCTGTTAAAAACCAATACGGTCAAAGCAGAACACGCGGCTAAATTTGGGCGATTGATTATTCAAGATGCCGGTGGAAGGATGAAACCTATCAATACTTTTTCATCTGAATTGTTGCGAAAAGTGAGTCATGAAAATACCTTTAAAGGAATGAATTCGGATCAGGTTTTCTTATCGATGACGCAATTTGCGAATATTTGGTTGGAAGTGCCTTTGATTTATATTACGCCAAAAAACGATAGTATCCGCAAAATCATTGGTATAGACAGTAAAGCCAAGTTTGCACCTTTTATTTCATTTTTTGATGAAAAAGGGAACTACAAATTGTCTCCTTATTTGGACGCAGCATACAAAGCAGCGAATCCAAATCAATTTGAAAAAGATTTCATCGAAACGGATAAAAAAGTGAATTTGATGGAATCGGCATTAAGTGGACGTATCCTGAAAATTTTCCCGATTCCTAATCATGAAAATTCAAAATGGGTTTCCTATTTAGAATTGAATGAAGCTGGGCTAAAAGGAATGGATTCTACTTATACCAAGAGCATTTTGCCCCTGTATTTTGGAACACTTAATAATGCCATTAAAACCCAATCCTATGACACTTCTGATGAGTTGTTAGAAAGTATCAATGGGTATCAAAAGAAATTTGGTGCAAAAGTTCGACCTTCAGAGGAAAAGATTGACCTTGAAATTGCCTACAATAAGTATGATGTGTTTCAAAAATTACCTTATGCCTATTTGTTTGGGGCGATTATGATGTTGATTTTTACCATCATTCAAATATTTAAAGATAGAAAGGGGTTACGCATAGTTATTAATGGATTCCATATTTTTATTGGACTTTTGTTTGCTCTTCATACGCTAGGTTTGATTGCCAGATGGTACATTTCTGGACACGCACCTTGGAGTAATGCATACGAATCCATCATTTATATTGCTTGGGCCACTATGTTCTTTGGATTGGCTTTTGATAGAAAATCAAAACTAACGGTAGCTTCATCAGCATTTGTTACGGCTATGATTTTAGCTGCAGCATATATGAATTGGATTGATCCAGAGATAGCCAACTTACAACCAGTTTTGAATTCGTATTGGTTAATGATTCACGTTGCGGTAATTGTAGCGAGTTATGGACCATTTGCGCTAGGTATGATTCTAGGGTTTGTTTCTTTGTTGTTGATTTTCTTTACCAACGATAAGAACAAAGAAAAAATGGATTTGAACATCCAAGAGTTGACTTATATCAACGAAATGGCATTGACAATAGGTTTGGTAATGCTAACGATTGGGAATTTCTTGGGAGGACAATGGGCCAATGAAAGCTGGGGACGTTACTGGGGTTGGGATCCAAAAGAAACTTGGGCTTTGATCAGTATTATGGTGTATGCTTTTGTAATTCACATGCGATTCGTTCCTTCATTGAGAGGAAAATGGGTGTTCAATTTAATGAGTTTGTTTGCTTTTCTTTCCATTTTGTTCACGTACTATGGGGTGAACTTTCACCTAGTTGGTTTGCATTCTTATGCGAGTGGTGAAGCAAAATCCTTAAGCTGGATTTGGTATTCATTAGGAGCTTTCTCTTTGATAGGATTGCTTACTTACCCTAAATACAAAAAGTATTACAAGAAATAAGCTAATGTAAGTTTTACAAAAGAGTACTTTGTTAACTCCTTTTAAAGGTGCAGGAAGATAAACGCTTCCTGTTTTTCGAGGGGTACTGTTTAAATTTGTGCTTGTTTTTTTCTAAGAAATCCAGTTGGATACTCAAGGAACCTTTATATTTGTGGTTCATTGAAGAATCGATAAATGGAAATTTACATACAGAAGAAAGCAAGTAATGAACAGAAAGTAAAACAACTTCAAAAACAATACAATCAAATCAGTTTTGGGCGTTTGTTAACAGTTGTAGTGATACTGTTCGCTCTTTATTATTATCAAAAAACCAACAATGCAAGTTTACTTTATATAGGAGCTTGTGCATTTGTTGGTTTTTTTGTGCTCATGCGTTGGCATACCCGTGTGGCTTATCAAAAGAAACTTTCGCAAGCTATTGTCGATTGCAATGCCGATGAGATTGCTTTTTTGGAACGTAAAAGCATTCCTTTTGAAAATGGTGCCGAATACAATGATTTTCAGCATCCCTATGCCTATGATTTAGATATTTTTGGTCCAAATTCCTTGTTTCAAAGTCTAAACCGTACCGGTACATTTATGGGAAAAAAAAGGTTAGCGGCGCATCTGTTAGCCAATACTAAAGCCGATGAAATTCCACACATACAAGCAGCGATTAAGGAGTTACGCGAGAAGTTGGATTGGCGCCAATCTTTTTTGGCCACAGCTAGAGTAGGACAAGACAATAAAAGTAGTTATACTCGATTATTGCAATGGTGCAGTTTTAATACTAAGGCAGTTTCTAAAATTACAACGGTGTTATCGTATGTTTTACCCATTGTTTTGATCGGATTTGTAATGGGTTACCTTCTTACTTTCAACCCTATTTGGCTGAAGTATTTTTCCTTTTTATTTGTGGTGAACTTGGTACTTGCTGGTAGCTATGTGAAAAGAATCATGGCTGAAAATGCACATTCTTCTGAAATCAATACAATGCTAGACAATTATAGTCAGCTTTTCTTGAAAATAGAAAATGAAGATTTTAGTGCTAGTAAATGCAAACAGTTGCAACAGGTTTTGACGGTGGATGGGATTCAAGTTAGTGCTAAAATAAAGACATTATCCTCGATTTTTTCGAACTTAGATAGTACCAACAATTTGGTAGTTTCGGTTCTTTTTAATGGATTGTTTCTTTTTAACATTCATATCTTAAAAGCGTGCTTGCAGTGGAAAAAAGAACATGCTACGAATCTTGAAAACGATTTGAATGTAATTGGTGAGTTTGAAATGCTCAACAGCCTAGGTAATTTTTCCTTCAATAATCCTGATTTTGCTTTTCCAAAATTGAATGAGGAGTATAAAATTGCTTTCGAAAGTTTGAGTCATCCGCTATTGAATCCGAAAACTAGAGTAGGGAATACAATAGCTTTTCATCCTCAATCCTTTATAATTTTGACAGGCTCTAACATGTCGGGCAAAAGTACTTTTTTGAGAAGCTTGGGAGTCAATATGGTCTTAGCGGGAATGGGAGCGCCTGTTTGTGCCACACAAGCGAATGTACATCCTTTGCCGGTGTTAGTATCGATGCGATTATCGGATTCGTTATCGGACAGTGAATCCTACTTTTTTGCCGAAATCAAGCGACTCAAGCAAATTATGGATGGATTGGACGAAAGTCCTGCCTTTGTTTTATTGGATGAAATTTTACGTGGTACGAATTCCGATGATAAGCGAAGCGGAACTATTGAGGTGGTCAAAAAAGTAATTGCAAAGAAAGCGATTGGAGCAATTGCGACCCACGATATTGAAGTGTGTTTGACTACCAACGAATTTCCTCAAATTTTAACGAATAAATGTTTCGAAGTCGAAATTAAAAACGACGAATTGCATTTCGATTACCAATTGCGAGAAGGTATCTGCCAAAACAAGAGTGCTACCTTTTTGATGAAAAAGATGGGGGTCATTTAGTCAATAGTTTTCTTCTGAATTTCCTGTAAGGTCTTTTTTGACCTTGTAGGTATTTCGGAAAGTATGGTTATAGATTAGGACCTATAAAGTTGTTGAAAACCTTGCAGGTTGTTTAGGTTAAAACAACAGTTTTTTTGAAGTGATGCAAAGAAGCCAAATCATTACTTTTAGCCCCGATCGTAGTGAAAATCCTTTGTTGCCGGGGTTCGGCAACAAAGATTACAGCGGAGAGCGGGACGGTGCTTGTCGAAAATCCCATTCTTTCTGCTCCAAAAAAAAAAAATCCGTAAAACTGGTTAGGAATTACGGATTCAAGAAATAGTATTGGTTTTGGTTAGTTTAAAAGGGTGTTGATTAGCTGTTAAGCATTACTGGCATTACAAGCATAGTAACGGTTTCGCCTTCTTCTAAGCCATCTACTGGAGTTAAAATTCCAGCACGGTTTGGTAAAGACATTTCAAGCATAATCATATCTGATTGAAGATTGGTCAACATCTCGGTTAAGAATCGAGAGTTGTAGCCAATTTGCATATCGTCTCCTTGATAATCACAAGTCAAACGCTCTTCGGCTTTGTTGGAGTAATCAATATCTTCTGCGGATACGTTCAATTCGGCACCAGCAATTTTCAAACGAATTTGGTGTGTTGTTTTGTTAGAAAAGATAGCCACACGACGTACTGAACTTAAGAACAATGTACGGTCGATGATTAACTTGTTTGGGTTTTCTTTTGGAATAACGGCTTCATAATTTGGGTATTTTCCGTCAATTAAACGACACATCAAAATGTAATTGTCAAAAGAGAAAGTAGCATTGCTATCGTTGTATTCAATTTTTACTTCAGCATCTGAAGAAGAAAGAATACTTTTTAAAATATTCAATGGCTTTTTAGGCATAATGAAATCGGCTACTTCAGAAGCCGTAACGTCTGTACGAGCGTACTTTACCAACTTATGGGCATCTGTTGCTACAAAAATCAATCCTTGTGGTGAAAATTGAAAAAATACTCCAGACATTACTGGACGTAAATCATCATTACCTGCTGCAAAAATAGTTTTGCTAATAGCAGTAGCTAGTACATCGGCAGGAACTAGTGTTACTGAAGGTTCGTCCAATTGAACGGCTTTAGGAAACTCTTCGCCAGGAGCATAAGCCAAAGCATATTTCCCTGAATTAGAACTAATCTCTATAGTACTATTTTCTTCTACTGTAAATGTTAACGGCTGCTCAGGAAACGTTTTTAAGATTTCCAAAAGCAATTTAGCCGGTACTGCAACACTTCCTTTGCTGGTTGAATCTATCGCTAACGAAGCTGACATTGTAGTTTCTAAATCAGAAGCAGATACGGTTAATTGATTATTGTCTAATTCAAATAAAAAATTATCTAAAATGGGTAAGGTATTGCTGCTGTTGATTACATTACCTAATACTTGCAACTGTTTTAATAAGTACGAACTCGATACTATAAATTTCATGTGTATTGATTTATTTTTTTTGGATTCTATAAAAACCAGGTTAGAATACCTGAATACAAATATATCTTAAACTAGTTTACATTTTCAATTTTTTTATTAACACTTAGCGGGCGTATTTGCGTTTGCGGACATAGGTAAACACTAGTCCGAAAATACCTAAAATTAGAATTGGAAGCCCGATAGTTAGGACTTGAATTGTACTGTAATTGGTATATACTTTTTCTTTATCCAATAGAGGAAGGGCTAAATCTTTGCTTCTAATGTTAATAAGTCCACTATCGTCCAATAAATAATTGACACTATTCATCAGAAAATCTTTGTTATCGTAGAGATTTCCCGAGCGTTGATCATAACCTAACTCTACGGGGAGCTGATTTTTATCCAATTGATTTCTAAGGATATCGCCATCTGAGATCACAATCATTTTAGTAGGTTGGCTAGTGGATTGAAAATTAGCTTGTTCAAAAGCTTTTACGCGATTCTCGAAAACAGAATGGAAAGAGCCTTCTAATAGAACCGCCATCGGAATTCCTCCTGTATTGGGATAGTCTGCCGGGCTAGTGCTTTCGGAAACCATTGATAAGTTAATGGGAGTTGGGGTTCCTATGCGCTTAGAATAGGGAGACGATTGCAATAAAACCGTTTTTTTGATTTTGTTTTTGAGCGTGTCAATTGAATTCGCAAAATCAAATTTGATACCGCCTAAGTTTTTTACAATGGGATGCTTGCTCGTTGGAGTAACCAATGGCGCGTATTTCCAATTGAATTGTTGAAAGCGGGTAGCACTACCAGGTTCTCCTGAAGCCAATTGTATTGGACTTCCTTGCTCGTCTTTTACCAAATCAGGGTTAAGACGAACGCCATATTTAAAGAATAAATCATTGACATTCAAATCTCTTGGGTAGGCAAGACTCGCTCCTGATGGATTGTAAAGACTATCCATTTCTGCAACAACCTGATCGACCAACCAAATCGTTTTTCCGCCATGCATCAGGTACTGATCTAAAACTTGTTTTTCGCTTTCGCTAAAAGCTTCTGTTGGTTTAGCAATTACAGCTAAATCATATTCTTTGAGGGCTTGCAAACTTCCTTCAGGATTCTTTGCTACTGAGTCAAGTGTAAATGGGGCAATGAAGTAGCTCTCTCTTACTTGCAATAAAAATTTAGCAATAAAGGCTTCTTTTAGCTCACCATTTCCTTTGATAATGGCAACTTTTTTCTGTTTGGCTTTGGTGATTTTATTAAAAGCATCCGAAAAGGAATATTCTAAATGCTGAACCGAACCAATTACTTTTTGAGTAGTAGAGGTTCCCATTTGGTTTTTAAGTAAGGGAATCGAAACCTCCTTGTTGTCATAAGTGGCAATCGCCCAAGGAAAAACCAAAGCTTGGGATTGTTTTCCTTTGTCATCCACAGTGATGTTAATGGGAGTCAATCCTTTTCGGTACAAATCTTTAACGAGAGCCATATTCTCTTCTTGATTTTCCATCGGATCAACAAATTCAAAAACAATATTGCTGTTGTAAGCCTGAAATTCTTCCAGAATTTGTTTGGTTTCTTGCTGTAAACGCTTGAATTCTGCAGGTAAATCTCCCGCCATATAAATCTTAACGGAGAGTGGATTTTTAACTTCCTTAAGTATATGTAAAGAAGTAGCAGAAAGGGTGTATCTTTTGTCTTTTGTCAAATCAAAACGATAAAAGAAAAAGGAACCTAATAGGTGCAAAGCCAATACTACCCCAAAAGTATAGAGCAGCTGTTTACGATTGTTTTTTATAGAAGCCTTCATTATGCTTTAAAAGAGGTTAGATTATAAACGGTAAAGGATAAAAATAAAAGGGTAAGGCTGACAAAATAAAGAATGTCTCGAGTATCCAAAACGCCACGACTCATACTCTTAAAGTGATCTTGCATACCAAAAACGGTAATAGAGGTGCTCCATTCATTAAAAAGAGTGGCTAAACCGTCAAATCCAAAATAGAAAACGAAACATAAAAAAACGGCAATAATAAAGGCTACAATCTGATTTTCAGAAAGGGTAGAAGTGAAAATACCAATCGCAGTATAACCACTGATCAGAAAAAGTAAGCCAAAATAAGAGCCAATGGTACTTCCCATATCAATATTGCCTTCTGGAAATCCCAGACTAGAAATAACATATACATAAAGGAAGGTGGGTACTATGGCGATTACAATTAAGAACAAGGCTCCCAAAAATTTACCTGTAGCAATCTCCCAAATACTCAAAGGTTTGGTCAAAAGCAATTCTAGTGTGCCTTGTCTTTTTTCATCGGAAAAACTTCTCATTGTAACTGCTGGAATTAAAAAAAGAAGGATCCAAGGAGATAGAGTGAAAAAAGGGGTCATGTCTGCAAAACCCGAATTGAGAATGTTATAATCGCCCTCAAATAACCACAGGAATAACCCATTAATTAGTAAAAACAAGGCAATGACCAAATAGCCAACGGGTGAGCCAAAAAAGGATTTTATTTCTCGTAATACGATTGATTTCATTTCTGTTACTTTGTTTTAATGTGTTGAATCGTTTTAAATATTTTTTTTAACCAAAAAGAATTAGGGTAAAACAGCTATTTTATCTACACTCCAAGCTTCAGGTTTGGCATTAAATAATTGTTTGGTAAAGGTCCATACTTCATTGAATAAGGCCGATTGTCTGTAGTTTTCTAAATCGTCCTCAGTTTCCCAATAACTATAGGTGAAAAATACATTAGAATTTGTTTTGTCTTGATACAATTCTAATAAACGGTTGCCAGGAGCATTTCTGATTTGTTGCTTCATCAATTCGAAATTGGCCAAAAAGGCAGCACAATGTTCTGGATGAAAACTCAACTTTACAATTCGTACAAACATTTAAAGTATAGATATTAAAATTTAGTAATTTTTGATGGTGTTTTTATATTATGAAAATTTGATAGTTATGGTATCTCTATAATTCAATCCCAATAAACTATGAGCGGAACCTACTTTTGATGGATTACTTCTGTAAATCGCAATTTCTAAATAACCTGCTTCATTGAACAAGGCCAACTTTTCACCTTCATAATACTTGATAGGATACTTGTCTGAAACCGCAATAGCCGAATAATTGGAAACTATGGTCTTAATACTTTTGGTTCGTAAAATTATCTCGTAGGCACGACCTTTGGCGGCTTCCGTAAATTGAGCTTTACTAATGTTAGTTACCACATTGCCAAAATGATCGATATACATAACCGAACCCGTTAATTGATTGCCTTGATCATTCAAAGCAACTTGCATTTCGGTTATTTCTTTAATCGCAGGTATTTCTTTTCCTATGACATTAAGTAGTCCTCCTTTGGCCAAATGGCAAGCTACCTGTACAAAGACATCCATATCGGTAGCACCATGATGCAATCGATCGTGAATGTTGATGGCAACCATTTTTTGTGGGACTATTTTTTGACACAACATACTCAAAATACCATTGTCGGCGGCAATAAAATAATGGTCGTTCCACTGAATGGCAATATGCTGATTTTCTTTGTTTAACTCAATATCTACGCCAATTAAATGTACTGTCCCTTTTGGAAAATTGGCATAAGCCGCACTAAGTACATAACTGGCTTCTACGATATTAAAAGGGTCAATATCATGCGATAAATCGACAATTGTTGCCTCTGGATTTGTCGTTAATATCTTACCCTTAAGAGCGCCTACAAAGTAGTCTTTTAAGCCGTAATCGGTAGTAAGAGTAATTATTGACATAATTTTGTTTATAACTATTTCAGGCAATTTAAAGCTATTTTGCTTAAATTTGAGATATGCAAAGCTACTAATTTCAGCTATTATTTTTTAATTAAAAACTACTCCATTTTGAACGAAAGAACCATCGAGCTTGTTGATATTGCTCCAAAAGAGTTTTGGGGCGCTCAAGATACTCATCTTGAAATGATTAAAAAATATTATCCCAAGCTTAAAATCGTGGCTCGTGGCTCAACTTTAAAAGCTTTTGGGGAAAAAGAAGTCTTAGATGAATTTGAAAAACAGTTCCAAAGACTCATGCTACATTTTACAAGATACAACAATATCGACTTAAATGTGATTGAACGAGTAATCATGAATGATGCTCAAGACAATCGAAAAATGGCTGATTACGACAAAATTCTGGTACACGGAGTAGGAGGTAAGATCATCAAAGCCATGACGCCCAATCAGCAATTGTTGGTGGATACCTTAAACAAAAACGACATGGTGTTTGCAGTTGGACCTGCAGGTACGGGTAAAACTTATACAGGGGTTGCCATGGCCGTAAAAGCGCTAAAAGAAAAACAAGTAAAAAAAATAATCTTGACACGTCCCGCTGTAGAAGCTGGAGAGAATTTAGGTTTTTTACCAGGCGACATGAAAGAGAAATTGGATCCTTACATGCAACCTTTATACGATGCGCTACGTGACATGCTTCCCAACGAAAAATTGGAAGATTATATTACCAAAGGAATCATTCAAATCGCTCCTTTGGCATTCATGAGAGGAAGAACGCTGGATCACGCTTTTGTGATATTGGACGAAGCACAAAATACCACGCACTCCCAAATGAAAATGTTCCTCACCCGTATGGGAAAATGTGCCAAATTCATGATCACTGGTGACCCAGGACAAGTGGATTTGCCGAGAAGAACTATTTCTGGACTCAAAGAAGCCTTACTCGTTTTGAAAGACATTGAAGGCATTGGAATCATCTATTTAGACGACAAAGATATTGTACGTCATCGACTGGTCAAAAAAGTAATCGATGCCTACAAACAGATTGAAAACAATGATTATTAGCTTTTAAATTTAGTTAAAGAAGCGAAAAGTTGCAGCTCATGTTAAGCTTCACTTTTCGCTTTATTATTTTTGTTAATGGCAAAAAAAGGAAATAATTCAAGTTAAATGAACAAGATGCATCAAGATATAAAAGTAATTATTTCTGATTTAGACGGTACTTTGCTCAATTCAAATCACCAAATCACAGCAAAGACCAAAGAGGTATTCCATCAATTGTACCAAAAAGGATATACCATTATCATTGCGACTGGGAGACACCATATTGATGCTAAGGCAATCTTAAAGGAACTGGATTTTCCTTTGTATTTAGTAACGTCAAACGGGGCAAGAATTCATAGTCCTAATAATGAACTCTTGTTTTCTTTTGATATAGAAAGCGAAATAGTAGCCTCTGTTTTTCAATTAGACATTGACCCTACCATCACTACTGTGCTCTTTAAAGAAGAAGTTTGGCTAACATCCAAAACCAATAAAAAGATAAATAGCTTTCAAAGAGACTTGTCCTACCCACCAGAAGTAGTTGATTTTAGTAGTTTGAGGGATTATAGTGCTATAAAACTATTCTTTACGCACGAAAGTCACGAAGTTCTAGTAGCTTTAAAAGACCAAATTCTAGATACACATTCCGATGTGCTCTCTCACGCCTTTAGTTTACCTTTTTGCCTAGAGTTCATGGATAAGTCAGTAGATAAAAGTGTCGCCATTGAAAGAATTCTAAATAAAGAAGGTTTTACCTTTGAAAACGCCATTGCCTTTGGAGACGGATTTAATGATGAAAGAATGTTAGCGGCTGTGGCCAAAGGGTTAATAATGGAAAATGCTCCCGCTGCTTTAAAGAACAAACTACATCATTTGGAAGTAATCGAATCGAATGATAGTAACGCTGTCGCAAAGTATATTACGAACCATTTTTTTAAATAGCCCCATTTTTAGGTTGCTGCCTTCTTTTATAAACCTATAAATTTGACTAAAAACAATTCATAATGATTAAAAACAGTTTACTCGCTCTTGCCTTATTGGCTACCTCTTTTATTCAAGCACAACAGCTTAAATTGGAAGAAATCATGAAAGGAAATGATTTCATTGGTTGGCAACCCGAAAATCCGCGTTGGTCCCCAGACGGCCAAAAAGTTTTTTTTGAATGGAATCCCAACAAAGAATGGGGAGCAAGTACGTATTTCTGGCAAAAAGGGGCCACAGCGCCAAAATTAGCTTCTCCTGAAGAAGCTGCTTTCTCTCGATACAATATCAAAATCAACAAAAGTGGCACCATAGGTTACTATAGTAATAAAGGCGCTATTTTTTCATATGCATTAAAAGACAAAGCAACCAAAAAACTATATGCCACAACTGCTTCTATTACCAATTTAGAATTAGGAAGTAGGGAAGGGGTTTTGTTTTTTGTTCAAAATGATAACTTGATGCAGTTGGATACTAAAGAAGGAACCTTGCTTCAACTCACTAATTTCAAAAAAGGAACCTCTAAAAACAAAAAAGAGGACGATAAATCATTTCTAAAAACGCAACAAACAGAATTGTTTCAGTTCATTAGAGACCAAGAGGCGAAAAAGAAATGGAACGCTGAAAGAGCTAAAGCCATTAAATCGGATTTTCCAAAGGAATACTGGTATGGAGACGATAATTTAGAGGCTTTTAAAATGAATCCAAATGGCCGATTCGCTACTTTTAGACTCACCGAAGAAGCAAAAAACAAAAGTGAAAAAATGGAAGTGTTTATCACTGCCGACGGTTACAACCAATCACCTGAGACTAAAGAAAAAGTGTCTGTCAAAAATTTAGTGAATTCGAAAATGGGAATTTATAATGTAGCCAAAGACACGGTATACATAATCAATTTTTCAAAATTATCACATATCAAAGACCAACCAGAATATTATGCGTTATATGATAATCTGAAAAAGAAAGACAAAGAAGAAAAATTAATTATTGCGCAAGACCCAGTGTATAACGAAACGGGTTCCTTTGCGGTGGTAGAAATCCGAAGCCAAGACAACAAAGAGCGTTGGTTGGTGAATCTCAATCTAGAAAACGGTACTTTCGAAGAGATAGACCACCAACATGACGAGGCTTGGATTGGTGGACCTGGCATTCCTTCCTATTCCTTTGGTTCAGGTAATTTGGGCTTTTTGTATGACAATGAAACCATTTATTTCCAATCGGAAGCTACTGGTTTTTCTCATTTGTATACCTATAATTTGAAGACAAAAAAGAAAACACAAGTAACAACTGGCAAATGGGAAGTGCGAGACGTTACCTTGTCAAAAGATAAGAAAACATTCTATTTGTCAACTAATACAACGCATCCTGGAAATCGTGAGTTTTATAAATTAAATGTCAATGATACCGTTCTGCAACCAATATTGACTGCCGATGGAGCGCATGAAGTAAGCATATCTCCTGATGAAGCTACATTATTGGTTCGTTATTCTTATAAAGATAAACCATGGGAATTGTACGTAGCTTCTAATGTAAAAAACGCAAAACTTAGTCCTATTACAAGTTCTACTACCGAAGCTTTCAGAAGCTACAAATGGAGAAAACCAGAAGTGATTACCTATAAAGCACAAGACGGGGCTACTGTTTACGCAAGAGTATACCAACCGGAAGAAGCTAAAGCAAATAAAGCAGCAGTAATTTTTGTACATGGCGCGGGTTATTTGCAAAACGCCCACAATTATTGGAGCAATTACCACAGAGAATACATGTTCCATAACTTGTTGACGGATTTAGGTTATACCGTATTGGATATAGACTATAGAGGTAGTGATGGGTATGGAAGAGATGTAAGAACGGGTATTTATCGTTTTATGGGAGGAAAAGACCTTTCAGATCATATAGATGGAAAAAAAGTTTTAGTAGACAAATACGGAATTGACCCAAACAGGGTAGGGATTTATGGTGGATCTTATGGAGGTTTTATTACTTTGATGGCGATGCTAACGACTCCAAAAGAGTTTGCTTCTGGAGCAGCTTTACGTTCTGTAACCGATTGGGCACATTACAATCATGGCTATACAGGTAATATTTTGAATTTCCCTGAAACGGATCCTATTGCTTTTCAAAAAAGCTCTCCAATATATTACGCAGATAAATTGGAAGGAAATCTGTTGATGCTTCACGGAATGGTTGATGATAATGTAGAATATAAAGATATCGTTAGAATTTCCCAGAGATTTATTGAACTAGGGAAAAAGAATTGGAGCTTGGCTTCATTCCCAGTAGAAGCCCATGGCTTTAGAGAGACTTATTCTTGGATAGACGAATACAGCAGAATTTTGCAATTGTTCGAAGCAACCATCGGAAAAAAAGAGACCAAGTAAATTATACCAAGGCTTTTCTTTGCTTCCTCCTAGAAATAGTTTTAAATTTGCGTTCTTAAAAATGACACAACTTACAACACAATGAGTACAACGATTACAACAACCAATTTTAGTTTCCCGAATCAGAAATCCCTTTACCGAGGAAAAGTTCGTGAAGTTTACAATATAAACGATGAACTTTTAGTAATGGTAGCAACGGATAGACTCTCAGCATTCGATGTAGTATTGCCTAAAGGAATTCCATACAAAGGACAAATTCTAAATCAAATTGCTACTAAGTTCATGGAATTGACAAAAGACATTGTTCCTAATTGGTTAGTGGCCACTCCAGACCCAAGCGTAGCTGTTGGTCATCTGTGTACTCCTTTTAAAGTAGAAATGGTAATTAGAGGATACCTATCGGGTCACGCCGCTCGTGAGTATGCCGCTGGTAAAAGAACCCTTTGCGGAGTAACAATGGCGGAAGGACTCAAAGAGAACGATAAATTCCCAGAACCAATAATTACGCCAACAACAAAAGCAGATAACGGTGAACATGATGCTGATATATCAAGAGAAGCGATCTTGTCAAACGGTATCGTGACCGAGGAAGATTATCTTGTATTAGAAAAGTATACACGGGCATTGTTTCAACGTGGTACTGAAATAGCAGCTAGCCGTGGCTTGATTTTAGTAGATACCAAATATGAGTTTGGTAAAACAAAAGAAGGACAAATTGTTTTAATAGATGAAATCCATACACCAGATTCTTCTCGTTACTTTTATGCTGAAGGCTACCAAGAAAGACAAGAAAAAGGGGAAGAACAAAAACAATTGTCCAAAGAGTTTGTACGTCGTTGGTTAATTGAAAATGGTTTTCAAGGTAAAGAAGGACAACAAATTCCTGAAATGACTGAGGAATATATCGAATCCGTTTCTGATCGTTACATTGAATTGTATGAAAATATTATTGGCGAAAAGTTCGTGAAAGCTGATATTACAAATATTAATGAACGTATCGAAAACAATGTTTTGGAGTATCTAAAAGGATAAACCACTACTAAAACATATTCTTTAAAGCCTCTTACTATGAAAATAGTAGGAGGCTTTTTCGTTTGTAAATACTTCAATTTCCTTGTTTTTAGGGGTTTATCTCTTGTGTTTTGTTAATTATTTGTTAAAAATAAGTACTATGTAAAACAAGATACTGTTTAAAAGATATATATTTGCATAGGATATTATTATTTAAAACAACAAATCAAAAAACTAAAAAAATAAAAATCATGAAAGCATCAATCATTTACACAGTAGCAGTATCAGTAGTTTTAATTTCAACTTTGGAAATTCGCTTGGAGAATAATAGTCTTGGTAAAATAGGTAGTAGGAGAGCAATCAAAATGAATCCAATCTTCAATTCAAATGAAAACCAAAATGCAACAGTAGATTTTACCAAAGTTCAAGTAGCTAAAACAAATTCAGACGACAAAAAGAAAAGTGCTTTAGTAATAGCAAAACCAGAACTTGTTTTAGAAGAAACGCCTTCTGTTTTTACCTTAGTTTCTTCAACAGAAAAAAGTTGGTCTTTTGAAAGTGCTATCATTGAAGAAAATGATAGTGAGGAAACGCAAACATTAGTTGATATCGAAAGCAATTCTGTTTCGCCTAATGAAGAAGCAATTGAATTACCTGTAGTGGCAAAGAAAGAGACTACTGTTGATGATATAGTACGTCAACAAAATGCAATCATTGAAGAAAATGAAGAGAGCGAAAGTAGAACATTAGATTTTAATTGGATCAATACGTTAACAATGTACGATGAAGCTATAGTTTTACCTTCTTCAACTAAGGAAAGCAATACATTAAACTTCAGTATAATAGGAGAGGATAGTGCCTTATCAGAACAGCCTTTAGATTTTAAATGGATTGATACTTTGCAAATGTTTGACGAACCTATCGTAACGCCACAGCATATGATAAGCGAATAAAATGTAATTTTTGGTAGTATGCAAATAGTAGTGTTTGTGGATCAACTACTTATTCCAAATTGCAAATTAATTGTTAATTATAGTCATGTAATGTAACAATAACCTTTCTATAACGTCTATAGTAGTAAAGTGTTGTAACTTTGAAATGTATTAGAAATCAAGATGTTAAATACAAAGTTAAATATAGGTTAATAAATAGTACCTTGTAATACATATAAATAAAAAAGAAGTACATTTGAATAGAATTTAAATCATCAATCAATAATCAAAAATCACAATCATCATGAAAAAAACAATCATTTGTTTAGGTTTAGTAGTAGTACTGTCAAGTTTTGCTACAAAAGTAGAAGCGGCAAACGTTAAATCATTTGCTAAAGTAGAAGTTATGACTCCTACATATGGAGAAGCAACACCTTTGCACGTTGCAATTTATAAAGGTGATTTGGAATTCATCAAAAAATTAATCGACTTTGGAGCTGACGTTAATGAAAAATCATACGGTTTAACTCCTTTAATGATCGCAGCTCGCTACAACAAAGTCGAAATCATGAAACTACTAATTGCTAAAGGAGCAAAAGTGGAAGAAAAAACTACTTTTGGTGCAGATGCTTTGAAATATGCACAATTATCCAATGCAAAAGAAGCCTATGTTTTTCTTCAATTGAACAAAGAAAACGCAGTGGCTCAGCGTTAATAACAGCAATCATCAATCAAAAAAAAAACTCCGTTTATCTAGACTGCCCCCAAAAAGTTAGACACTATTTGGGGGTATTTTTATGGAAAGAAAAGTCAGATATGATGCTTCATTTAAACTTGAATGCGTAAAATTAGTATTAGAAAAACATTATTCGTGCAATTAACGACCTTAAGGTGGTTATTGCGGCGGGGCTCACCTCTTCCCATTCCGAACAGAGAAGTTAAGCCCGCCTGCGCAGATGGTACTGCAATTTGTGGGAGAGTATGTCGCCGCCTTTCTTTATTAAAACCCTTCATCTAAAATGAAGGGTTTTTTTGTGCGTTGTTGTTTTCAGTAGCTGATAGTAAATGTTATTTGTAATTAGGCTCAATGAGGATATATGTGAGTATCTATGCGTAGATTTTACAAGAATGTCGTTAAATGTTGACTTTATTTAATTATTCAACCTTTTTTATGTCTTACAGGCAGTCTTTTTTTGATTCATTTTAAGTAGTGAATTCAGAAAAGAATAGATTTTTTAAAATTGAGTATTGTTTGGAAAAATTTACTAAGTTTTATAATGTATTTTGTGTATAGCTTTTACTATAAATCAGAAGCAGTCGTAATTTTATTCAGTCAATTAATTTTTTAATATAAAATTAGTAGTAGCCTCAATAACATCTTTATCTCCTAAAATTTTACGATGTCCAAGGTTATTGGTAAGTAAAAGTGTTCCATTTTTGCAATATTCATGAATATGAATACCTGCCGAAACGGGTACTTCAACATCATTACGATCGTGAATAACCAATATTGGAACATTGATATTAGCTGCAGCTTTGTAGGCAGAATAATCATCCATAATACTACCATATTTTTTTTCAAAATGAGCTCTAAGATGATTACTTATCTCTGGATTTAGTTTTAGTTTAAAAACAAAATCATCAACTATATCTTGTACAACATCACCACTCCCAATAACGGTTGCATTTTTTACTTTTAGTCCTTTATTTAATGCATTCAGTGTTGACATTCCACCTAAAGAATGACCAATTATTGCTTCAAATGGACCAAACTGTTTGTCGATTTCCAGTATAGATTCAATGAAGTCGGTCATAATTGAGGTTTGGCCTAGTGATTTTCCGTGAGCTGGTGCATCAAAGCTTATTGTAGAATATTTGTTCTTTATTAATTCATCTGCAATTTTATACATTTGTGTACCTCTGCCTGACCATCCGTGCACCAACAGTATTTTTTTATCTGAATTTCCGTAATGATACGTCATTATTTTTTTATTGATTGCTGTAACTTTTATGAATTGTTTTTTTGATTTTGATTCCATTTCATACTCTCTTTTCGGAGTCTTATGTTTGATGGGGGTTACAAAAAGTTTTGCTGCGAATCGGGTGACTAATTTTGTCGAAATAAAAGCGAATATTTTAGCGGTTATTAAAATTACTTTTGGAATTCGCAAATTTTTTGGCGAACTAGTCTTTGTTTTTGGCATTTTACTAATTTTTATTAAAAAGTTGTAGTGACGTTCTTTTTTACTAAATTTAAGAAACATAAAAGTAATATAAAATCTATTTTATAGCTCAATTTTTTGATTAATGTATGGATTTTTAGGATTTATATTATTTTTTGTTCATATTATTAATTTCTTATTAAAGTGTTAATTAGGTGTAATGTTTTTAATTAAAAGAAAATGAAACAGCAAAAAAAGAATGTAATTGCTATTATTTTGGGCGGGGGTCAAGGCTCTAGATTGTATCCATTGACTGAGTTTCGTTCAAAACCGGCGGTACCTATTGGTGGGAAATATCGCTTAGTTGATATCCCTATTTCGAATTGTATGAATTCGGATATTTTTAGAATGTTTGTTTTGACGCAGTTCAATTCCAAATCTTTAAATGCTCATATTAAAAACACCTATAATTTTAGTATTTTCAGTCATGCTTTTGTTGATATTTTAGCTGCTGAGCAAACTCCGGATAATCCTACTTGGTTTCAAGGAACCTCTGATGCCGTTAGACAATGTATGCCTCACTTTTTGAATCATGATTTTGAGTATGCTTTGATTTTATCAGGTGATCAACTGTATCAAATGGATTTTAATGAAATGCTTGAAGCTCATATTGATAATGGTGCGGATATTTCAATAGCAACTTTACCTGTAAATGCAAAAGATGCTCCTGAGTTTGGTATCTTAAAAACAAATGATGCTAGTTTTATTGAGGCTTTTATTGAAAAACCTTCCGCTGAACTTTTGCCCCAATGGGAGTCTGATGTAAGTGACGAAATGAAACAACAAGGCAAATACTATTTGGCTTCAATGGGGATTTATATTTTTAATAAAAAACTATTGATTGAGTTGATGAAAAATCCTGAAACAAAGGATTTTGGTAAAGAGATTATTCCTCAAGCTGTTGGTAAGCAAAAAATTCTTAGTTATCAGTATGAAGGGTATTGGACAGATATTGGAAATATTGAATCTTTTTTTGATGCTAATATTGGATTAACAAATGATATACCCGACTTTAATTTATTTGATAACGATAATAAAATTTACACTAGACCTAGATTATTACCACCATCAAAGTTTAAAAGCACTCATTTAGATAATTCCTTGATTTCTGAAGGTTGCATTATCAATGCGAAAGCAATCAAAAAATCTGTGGTTGGTAATCGTTCTAGAATAGGTGAAGGTACCGTAATTGAAAACTGTTATATTATGGGTAATGATTTTTATCAAAGTCTTTCCGATATGAAAGATGATATTGAAAATAACAATCAACTAATTGGTATTGGAGAGCGTTGTTTTATTAACCACGCTTTAGTTGATAAGAATTGCCGAATAGGTAATGACGTTTATATCAATGGAGGTAAACATCTTGCCAATTGTTCTGAGGAATTGTATTGTATCAAAGATGGTATTGTAGTAATTAAAAAAGGGAAAACCTTACCAGATAATTTTAGAATAGAATAGATTATTACAGAAGTGTAATTTTCAACCTAATGGATGTAGCATCAGTTTCTATAGTATGGAAAGTGATTTAATTTTTTTAAATATTATGCAAAAGCAAACTCGAATTGTTATTGAAAATGTAATGCCTCAATTAGATGGTGGGGCTCATTTTATCAAAAGAATAGTGGGGCAAACTATACATCTTACAGCAGATGTTTTTTCGGATGGACATGATGTAATTGAATGTTGTATTAAATACAAACACGAATCTGAAAAAAAATGGCAGGAAGTACGAATGTGGCCTACTCATAATGATGAATGGAATGGAAGTTTTAAAGTTGAAAAACAAGGCTTTTATAGCTATTTCGTAGAAGGTTGGGTTGATTATGCTCTGAATTGGCAGCACGGTACCGAGCGTAAAATTCAAGACCATCAATATGTAAAATCTGAATTACTTGAAGGAGCAGAGTATATAGAAGCCATTGTAAAAAAGGTCGGTGCTTCTGAGAAAGACTATCTAAAAAAGTTAATTCAACTTTTCAAGTCCGAAGCGGATTACGATGAAGCCGTCAAAGAGGCTACTTCCTATGAATTAAAAAGTATTTTTAAAAAATATCCTGTTCGTTACATTGAAAATAAATCTTTGGAATTAAAGGTTTATGTAGATAGAAAAAAAGCGTTGTTTAGTACTTGGTACGAATTTTTTCCAAGATCTTCATCTGAAGAACAAGGGAAACACGGTACTTTTAAAGACTGTGAAAGATTGTTGCCTAGAGTAGCTGCTATGGGTTTTGATACCTTGTATTTTCCACCCATTCATCCTATTGGAGAAATCAATCGAAAAGGAAAAAACAACACTACCAATGCACAAGAAGGTGATGTTGGTTCTCCATGGGGAATTGGTTCTCAATATGGTGGACATAAATCGACTCATCCCGAGTTGGGTTCTATAGAAGATTTTAAATCTTTAGTAAAAAAAGCCCAAGATTTAGGCATTGAGGTGGCTATGGATTATGCCTTGCAAGCGGCTCCCGATCATCCTTATGTTAAAGATTTCCCTCAATGGTTCAAGTGGAGACCTGATGGTACAGTACAATATGCTGAAAACCCGCCCAAAAAATACCAAGACATTCAACCAATATATTTTGAAAGTAAAGATTGGAAAAACCTTTGGAAAGAGTTGTTAGATGCGGCTTTGTTTTGGATTGAAGAATGCAATATCAAAGTCTATCGCGTAGACAATCCACATACCAAACCGTTTTATTTTTGGGGATGGTTGATTGGTGAAATCAAGAAAAAACATCCTGATGTATTGTTTTTAGCCGAAGCTTTTACTCGTCCTAAAATAATGAATGAGTTGGCCAAACAAGGATTTAGCCAATCGTATACTTATTTTACTTGGAGAAATACCAAAGCCGAGTTAATAGAGTATGTTACGGAGCTAACGCAATCTTCTCAAAAAGAGTTTTATAGACCTAACTTTTGGCCTAATACGCCAGACATTAACCCGTTAGCCTTACAAGGAGGAAATGAATCGATTCATTTGCAAAAGTACTTTTTGGCGGCTACTTTAAGTTCTAATGTGGGAATTTATGGACCTGTTTTTGAATATATGATTAGCGCTCCAATGGCTCCAGGAAAAGAAGAGTATTTAGATTCTGAAAAATATGAGTTTGTAAAGTGGGATTGGAGTATTCAAAACAATTTGACCCGCAGAATAGCCCAAATTAATGCGATTAGAAAAGAACAAAATTCGTTGCAACAAACCAATAACATTGTTTTTTGTGAGACCAATAATGATCAAGTTATTGCTTACTATAAATACGATGACAACAAACAAAATGAAACCTTAATGGTTGTTAGTTTAAACGATCAACATGTGGTTCAAGCTATGGTGCGATTGCCTTATCCGCAGTTAGGAAATCAACCCATTCGTGTACACGATTTAATTACAGATGCCACTTACTACTGGGAAAACGAATGGAATTTTATAGAATTAGGGCCTAATGTACCTTTTCATTTATTTAAAATAATCAAGTAATGGTTGATAAAATTAACGAAGACGAATTCCAAAATCCGTTTGTTTTCAATATTGATTGGAAAAACGCTTTTGCTGAAGAAGATTTTGTCAAAGTATTTTCTTCGGATATACTCGAGAATTACATAATCAATAAACGTTGGTATGGCGGAAAAGCCAGTACGCTAAAGTATATTGAGATTGTAGAATCCTTTCAAATTTCTTCAAAAAAGCATACTTATTATGGGGTTTTGTTTGAAGTTAATTTTAAAGAAGCTTTCTACCAACATTATTTTATGCCTATTTCATTCATGTCTGAAGTCGATTTAGAAACCAATACGGTAATCGCTCCAGTAATAATGAATGGCGTTCAAGGCTATTTGGTTGATGCGCTTCATCAGGAAGATTTTCGTAAATTATTGTTTGACAATATAGTGCATTCTAATAGTAAGTTAGATGCTAAATTAAATTTTCATTGTGGTTCTAAATTAACCCAAAAGACCTATCAGAGCTCTAAATTTATGGGAGTGGAGCAAAGCAATACCTCTATAATTTATAATGATACTTTGGTCTTAAAAATCTTCAGAAGGATTTATATCAATATGAATCCAGATTATGAGATAAGCCGTTTTTTAACCGAGCGTATGCATTTTGAAAATTCACCAGCCTATACAGGAAGTATCAGCGTTATTTTGACCGAAGGAAATATCACTTTGGGGTTAATGCAAGAGTTGGTGCCAAATCAAGGTGATGCTTGGAAATTTATGCTCGAAGAAGTAGACCGCATTTTCGAAAACTTGAGCTATCGCAAAATTAAAATTGACAAGTTACCCGAGGTCGAATTATTTTCGAGACTACGATTGAATGATATTCCACATGAAATTATCGATTGGGCAGGGTTAAAGATTTTTTTACGCATTAGAACATTGGCGACGCGTACCGCCGAAATGCACATTGCCTTAGGGAGCGATATTCATGAAACCGCATTTACACCAATAACGTATAATAGTGATTATTCAGTTTGGCTAAAGAACCGATTAACCTATCAATTTCAAAACCGATTGAATATTCTAGAAAACAACTTACACAAATTGGATGGTTTGGCACTTGAATTGGCCAATCAGTTTTTGGATCAAAAAAAGAACATTCGTAAGGTTTTCTTAGATTTTGATTGGACCAAAATGAAATCTGAGCGCATACGAATACACGGTGATTATCATTTAGGACAGGTATTAGTCAACGGAGAAGATTTCTTCATTTTAGATTTCGAAGGAGAACCAGAAAGTACCATTCGCGATCGAAAAGTAAAACAGCCACCTTTGAAAGATGTTGCTGGAATATTTCGTTCCTTTCATTATGCCATCTATGCAACCATTTTCAATAATAAAGACAAGTACAATTATGAGCAATCTGAATTGTTTATGGCAGGAGAGTTGTTGTATAAATACTTTGTTGGAATCTTTTTGCAAACGTATACTGAAGTAGCTCAAGCAGGTAATCTTAACATTGGTTACAAAAATGAAATTGATTTTTTACTCAAATATTGTTTGCTAGAAAAAGCAGTTTATGAATTAGGGTATGAGTTGAATTCAAGACCTCGTTGGTCCGTAATTCCACTGACAGGAATTGCGAGTATAATGAATTTTAAAACAAAATAAATTACAGTACTGAGTAATCAGTTTAAAAAATAAAAAATGAATAAAGTACAAGTACATTCTCTTTTCACTGAATTTGATATCGATTTATTTAAAGCTGGGAAGCATTTTCGTCTCTATGAAAAATTAGGAGCACATCCCATTGAAGTGGATGGAGTGAAAGGAGTATATTTTGCCGTTTGGGCACCTTCAGCGGAGTCAGTTTCTGTGATTGGAGATTTTAATTATTGGATAGCGGGCAATCATGAGTTGAATGTGCGTTGGGATGCATCAGGTATTTGGGAAGGTTTTATTCCAAATATCACTAAAGGAACAACTTATAAATATAAAATTCAGTCATCCAACAACGGAATAGTTACTGAGAAAGCGGATCCTTTTGCTTTTTATTGCGAAAAGCCACCACACACCGCTTCAGTAATCTGGGATTTGGATTATAAATGGGATGATGACAAATGGATGAAGTCTCGAAAAGAGCACAATGCGCTAGATAAACCCTATTCTGTTTATGAAGTGCATTTGGGTTCTTGGAAACGCCATACGGATGATAATAGTTTTTTAAGTTATACTGAAATGGCCGAAGACCTTGTGGCTTATGTCAAAGAAACAGGATTTACACATGTTGAGTTTATGCCCGTTATGGAATATCCCTACGATCCTTCTTGGGGTTATCAGTTGGTCGGGTATTTTGCGCCAACTTCTCGCTTTGGAAACCCTCAAGAGTTTATGTATCTCGTGGATCGTTTACATGATGCAGGAATTGGGGTAATTTTGGATTGGGTACCGTCTCATTTTCCAGATGATGCGCACGGGCTAGGATTTTTTGATGGCTCTAACTTGTTTGAACATCCTGATCGCAGAAAAGGCTATCATCCCGATTGGAAAAGTCTGGTATTCAATTATGGTCGTAACGAGGTGCGTTCTTTCTTGATAAGTAATGCTTTGTTTTGGTTGCACCACTATCATGTGGATGGATTGCGAGTTGATGCTGTGGCTTCTATGTTGTATTTAGATTATTCTAGAAACGATGGGGAATGGGAACCAAACATTTTTGGTGGACGCGAAAACCTCGATACAATAAGCTTTCTTAAAGATTTTAACGAAGCCGTTTATGCCAATTACGAAGGCGTACAAACCATAGCAGAGGAAAGCACTTCATTTCCTATGGTTTCTCGACCAACTTTTGCTGGTGGATTGGGATTTGGAATGAAATGGATGATGGGTTGGATGCACGATACCTTGCATTATTTTCAAAAAGAGACGGTTTATAGAAAATACCATCAAAATGAGTTGACTTTTTCTATGACGTATGCTTTTTCAGAGAATTTTATGTTGCCACTTTCTCATGACGAAGTGGTGTATGGAAAACATTCTATAGCAGGAAGAATGCCGGGCGATGAATGGCAAAAGTATGCGAATCTCCGTTTGTTGTATGGTTATATGTTTACACATCCAGGAACAAAACTGTTGTTTATGGGTAGTGAGTTTGGGCAAAGTGCTGAGTGGAATTTTGAAGCGAGTTTAGATTGGCATTTATTACAATATCCTTTTCATCAAGGAATCAAAGCCGTGATTACTGCTTTGAATACAATATATAAGTCTGAGCCTGCTTTGCACGAAAAGCAATTTAGTCCCGAGGGATTTGAATGGATTAACTATTCCGACCACGAGAATGCAGTTATGACTTACATCCGAAAAGGAAATGACTCAAAGAATGATTTGATTGTGATTTGCAATTTCACGCCAGTAGTTCGTGAAAACTATCGCATTGGGATTCCTAGAAAAGGCGAGTTAATCGAAATATTCAACAGCGATTCCAAGTTATTTGGCGGTAGTGGCGTGCAACAAAACGGAAAGTTAAAAGTCGAAGCCACGCCTTATGATGGCAGAGATTATTCAATTGCACTAACGTTGCCTCCTTTGGCGATTTCAGTGTTCAAAATGAAATAATACAGCATATAAAAATTAAAATCGTTTGTAAGACCTAGTGTTTTATAAACGATTTTTTTTATTTGGGCGTGCCCTCCTCTAGCCAGAAAAAGGCTAGAGGAGGTCGTGCTGTACGTTCCCGCTTCCCGATAGAAAAAATCGGGAGAGCTCCACTGCCATCACTCACGCAAGCGTTTTCATAAGTACTATTCTGGAATCAAAGAAATTTTGCTTTCAATTCAGGAGTAGGCATCCAGCAATGTTCTTGTTGACCGTACCATTTGTACCTGTTTTTGGCTACATAATCATAAACGGAATTCAAAAGGGGAGTAGGAAGGATTTTAAAAACAATAGCCAAACTAAAAATTCCGCCAACCTCCTTCGCAATGTCCAAAACCGCCTCCGATTTATAAGAATACGAAACCCCAGGCGCATAAAAAACAAGACTGTCTATTTTTCGGGTATCAATCCCAATATGTTTTTGTATGGCTGTACCCAATTCACTTTGTAAAGCCACAAATCGAAACACGTCTTTTTTATCGTGTTGTATAATGGTTTGTACGGCAGAATTACACAAATTGCAAACGCCATCAAATAGGATGATTTTTTTGTTTTCAGGAAGCGATAGCGAGTGTTGCATTTTTTTATTTTTTTACTGCTTCAACTAATTCCAATTCGTCTAAACTTACCTTCGAAGTGAAAATACCGTAATTAACAGTAGCTTTATTTTTCTCAATACTATCAATCGTTCCCACCGCTTTTCCATCAGCCATGCGTACGCGGTCACCTAATTTTAGAATAGGTTTTGGTTTTTCAACAACGGGTTTCAGTTTTTTTTCTTTTTTAATTGCTCTAATTTCCTCTACCTTCACTTCAACCTCTTTGATAATCTCTTTTTTCTTTTCGGTGATGACTTTGGCTTCTTTGGCCGAAATCTTTTTACGCTTAGAATTTTCTATTTCAATTATTTTTAAAAACTCTCCGATAAGTTCTTTTTTGTTCTTATTGTTGAAATACTTCTCTGAAATATCTTCTATTTTTTGTCCAATGTAAATCGTTTTTTGGTTGCTATCATACAATTCCTGATAGCTTTCCAGTTTTTGCTTGATTTTCACATTGATGTTTTCCATTTTTTTGCTTTCCTCTCTAGCTTTCGATTCTTCTTCTTTTAGTACTTGAGAGGTTTTTTCGAGTTTGGAACGTTCTTTTTGCAAGGTGGCAATGGTTTTGTCGAAACGTACTTTTCCGGTTTCGATTTTCTTTTTAGCACGATTTATTAAGCCAAACGGAATTCCATTTTTCTGTGCTACTTCAAAAGTAAAAGAACTACCTGCTTGACCCAAAACGAGTTTGTACAACGGCTCTAATGTTTTCTCGTCAAAAAGCATATTGGCATTTTGTGCACAAGGCAATTCATTAGCCAAAATCTTTAAATTGGAGTAGTGGGTCGTAATAATTCCAAAAGCTTCACGATGGTAGAATTCTTCCAAGAAAATTTCGGCAAGTGCTCCACCCAAGTCAGGGTCAGAACCCGTACCGAACTCATCAATCAAAAACATGGTTTTTCTATTGCACTTTTTTAGAAAATAATTCATGTTTTTTAGACGATAACTGTATGTACTCAAATGATTTTCTATGGATTGATTGTCGCCAATATCCGTTAGGATTCGGTCAAACAAAAAGGTTTCACTGCGTTCGTGTACCGGAATCAACATACCCGATTGCAACATTAATTGCAATAAGCCAACGGTCTTCAAGGAAATGGTTTTTCCACCCGCATTGGGTCCAGAAATAACGATGATTCGGTTATCTTGGTTCAGTTCTATAGTTTGTGGATGGGTAACTTCGTTCTTTTGTTTGTTGTTCAAATACAAAATAGGATGGTAAGCATCTCTTAGAAATAATCTTCTTTCTTCACTGATTTGAGGTAAGATAGCATTGATTTTGTTGGCATATTTGGCTTTGGCTGCAATAACATCAATATCACTCAAAAACTCTTGATACTCGATAAGTAAAGGCAAATAGGGACGAATAGCATTTGATAATTGCTTTAAGATTCGGGTGATTTCTTCCTTTTCTTCATATTCGAGATTACTTAATTCACGTGAATATCTCAAAGTAGCTTCTGGTTCGATATAAGCAATACTGCCTGTTTTCGAACTTCCTAAAATGGTTCCTTTTACTTTACGACGATACATCGCCAAAACGGCCAAAACTCTACGATTTTGAACAAAACTCTCTTTGATGTCATCCAAATATCCCAAACCATTGTATTGCGATAAGGCAACGCCAAAACTTTGGTTTACCTTACCGCGTACCACATTCATATTTCTTCGAATATTGAGTAAATCTGGAGAAGCATTTTCTTTGATTTCTCCATATTTATCTACGACTTCATCAATTAGCGTAATAATATTTTTGGTGTATTCTACTCTAGCGGCTCTAGCATTCAAGTTAGGATAATAGTCTTCGAATTTTTTTAGAAAATTCAGCAAGAAATTACTAGTGCTGGAGAGTGTAGCAATTTTTCTGAAACTTCCTACTTCAAGAAAGCTATCTTCAATTCCAAGAAATTTGATTTCATAAGTAATGGCGTCAAAGCCGTGATTGGGAATGGCATTGTTATTTTGAAAAGAAGAAACATACTCTGAAGTTTGCAACAAAGCTTCCATCAACGTTTCTTTCTCTCTGAAAGGCGTTATTTTTAATGCTTTCTCTTTACCAATATCGGTATTACAAATATCCGATAGGGTTTCGAGTACAGTGGGAAATTGTAAATCTTGTAATGTTTTTTCGGTGATAGCAATCATGAAATCGTTTAATTTTGGTATGCAAAAATAAGACTATTTCAAGGAGAAACATAATGTTATTTCACGCAGCTTCACAAAGTTACTACGTTATGCTGTATCGTATTTTATCGGAGCCTTTTTCTGATTCTTAGTGTATATTTGTAGAATAAATTTTGAATATGCTATCCAATCTTAATCCTTCGTGGCAAACCTTTTTATCAGAAGAACTTGAAAAAGACTATTTCTTGAATTTGATGCAAGCTGTCGATGAAGAATATCACAATTATATCTGTTTTCCGCCAAAAGACTTGATTTTTTCCGCTTTTAATCATTGTGCTTTAGAAGATGTAAAAGTGGTTATCATTGGTCAAGACCCTTATCATGGAGAGGGCGAGGCCAATGGTTTGAGTTTTTCGGTGAATGATGGAGTTAAAATTCCACCGTCTTTGCGCAATATTTATAGAGAGCTAACAGATGATTTGGGCGCTATTTTTATGCCTACTTCGGGAAATTTAGAGGCTTGGGCAAAACAAGGAGTTTTGTTGTTGAATGCAACTTTGAGTGTTCGAAAAGACAGTCCCAATAGCCACAAACACTTAGCTTGGAGTCGATTTACAGATGCAGTTATCGAAAAATTAGCTTCTGAAAAAAAGCAGCTCGTTTTTTTGCTTTGGGGAAGTTTTGCACAAAAGAAAGGCAATAAAATTGACCGAAATCAACATTTTGTATTAGAATCGGGACATCCTTCACCAATGAGTGCTAACCAAGGAAAATGGTTTGGAAATAAACATTTTTCACAAACCAATGCCTATTTAACTTCAAAAGGGTTGCAACCTATTGATTGGTTGTAATTATCTCTTGATAATATCTCTTAAAACTGCTTTGTCTGAGTAATTAATTACTTCTACTGTGATTTCTTGATTTTTGGCAGTTTTTCCGTAAACAGTATATAGCTTTCCTTTTTCGACACTAATATTACTTTTATCAAAATCGACGTCTCCAAATTGTAAAGTATTTTTAATATCTGCGGTGTCTACCCATTTTTCGTTTAGAATTTGAGAAGCTTTGTCTGAGTAAACAAAAGGTTTATTTCTTAAGTCATTCAACACACGGGCGTTTGGAAAATAATTACATCGGGTGTCTTTGCCAGAAAAGATAGCGGCTACAACAAATAATCCCATCAATAGACCAATCAAATAATAAGCGAAACGATATGTAAACTTCATGAAGTATTTTTTTTGCAAAGGTAATTGAAACTTAGCTTAAAAAACAATTAAATTAATATCGTTATCTTGAATGTCAAACCAATCACCAATGGCTTTGTTAGTTAGTATGCCGTGGTACAAATACACTCCGTTTTTTAGACCTTTGTTGCAACGTATAGCGCTCTCTAAACCACCATCTTCGGCGATTTGAAGTAAATAAGGTGTAATGATGTTGCTAATAGAAAGGGAAGCAGTTTTAGAATATCGAGATGGAATATTAGGAACGCAATAGTGCAAGACATTGCTTTTAATAAACGTTGGTTTTTCGTGACTTGTTATTTCGGAGGTTTCAAAACAACCACCAGTATCAATACTTACATCAACGATTACTGCACCTTTCTTCATGTGCTCGACCATAGTTTCTGTTACCACAATTGGGCAGCGTTCTTTGCCACGCATAGCTCCGATAGCTACATCGCACCTTCTTAATGCTTTTAATAATGCTTTGGGTTGGATGGTAGAAGTGAATATGCGTTGGTTTAAATTGTTTTGTAAACGTCTTAATTTGGTAATTGAGTTGTCAAAGACTTTTACATTAGCACCAAGTCCAATGGCTGTTTTGGCTGCAAACTCACCCACAGTTCCCGCGCCAAGAATCACTACTTCGGTTGGAGGTACACCTGTGATATTGCCAAATAATAAACCTTTACCAAACTCTGTAGTAATCATTAAATCTGAGGCAATGAGTATGGAAGCGGTTCCAGCTATTTCGCTCAAGGATTTTACGGCTGGGTAGGAACCGTCTTCATCTTTAATATATTCGAAGGCTAAAGCTGTAATTTTTTTTCTGGCTAAAGCTTCAAAATAAGCTTTTTGTCTTGTTTTTAATTGAATAGCAGAGAGAACAATCGCTTTATTGTTGAGCATTTCTATTTCTGCTAGAGTAGGTGGTTCAACTTTTAAAATCATTGGACAACTAAAGACTTTGGCAGTATCTTTAGTTACTTCGGCACCCGCATCACAATATTCTTTGTCACTGTAGCTTGAACTTTCGCCAGCACCCGATTCAATCATTACGCGATGCCCTTGAAAGGTTAGCGAATTAACAGCGTCAGGAGTTAGGCAAATTCGTTTTTCTTGATAGCTGGTTTCTTTAGGAATCCCAATGAAAAGCTCACTTTTATGTCTTGCAACTTCCAATTTCTCTTCTTGGGGCATCAACTGTTGTTTGGTGAATGGGCTAATCGACATAATTGTTAAAAATTTAAGCGTACAATTTACAAAAAGTATTTAAGTTTTTTGGGTTTAGAATGCAGGAACTCTTATTCACTGAGACAAAAGGAGTTCCATTTTGATATCGGCTCTTTCGTATACACCAGATTCTACTGGAATTTCCTCAAAACCAAATGATTCATACAAGTGCAGTGCAGATTTTAATTGCCGGTTGGAATATAAAATTAATTTTTGAATACCGTGTTTTTGAGCTTCCTCTATGCAAAATTCTATTAGTTGTCTACCAATTCCTAATCCTTGAACTTTTTCGGTGACTGCCATTTTGGATAATTCGAAAGTAGTAGTGTCAATTTTTAATAATGAAACAGTCCCTACTATTTCATCTAAATGTTGAGCATAATATATTTTTCCGCCTTTATTTATTATTTCTTCAACAGGGTTACTTAGAACCAATTCGTCTTTAGGTTCTACTTTGAAAAATTTTTGCAACCATTCTAAATTTAATGTTTTAATGGATTCTTTGTGGGTTAGCGAAAAAGGGATGATATCTATCTTGGTTTTTGGATTTTTCATTTTGGATACTGCTCTTTATTCTAAAACCAGTTTTCGATTTCCGTCAGCAAGTACTTCTATCGTAATTACTGAATGTTGTTCTGGAATTAGATTAGTGATTTTTTCAGCCCATTCGATAAAGCACCAATGTCCAGAATATAGGTATTCATCAATTCCCATATCAAGTGCTTCGATTTCTGTCTTTAATCGATAACAATCAAAATGATAGATATATTGATTGTTAGTGGTATAGTACTCATTAACTAAAGAAAAGGTTGGGCTACTTGTTGGTTCGTTGACTCCTAAATTTTCACAAAGCTTTTTTATCAAGGTAGTTTTTCCTGCACCCATTTCCCCATTGAATAATAGTACTTTATTTGGGTTTTGCTCTAGTAGCTGTTTAGCAACTTGGTCAAGTTGTTCGATTGAAAATGTGATTGTCATTCTTGAAAAATTTACGGATTGCTGAATGCCTTTTATTGATTATAGTTTCACTTTACTATTTTAATATAAACTATTAGGCATAAATTATTTTGGATTAAAAACTAAAAATGGAATAATCATTTCTTCTAATGAAATTCCGCCGTGTTGATAGGTGTTTTTATAGTAACTCACGTAATGGTTATAATTGTTAACGTAGGCCAAAAACAAATCATTTTTTGCAAAAATATACGAACTAGTCATATTTATAGCAGGTAGTCCAATCTCTTTTGGGTCTTTTACTGCATAAACATCTTTTTGCTCATAAGTCAAGCTTCTTCCTGTTTTGTATCTTAAATTCAAACTCGTGTTTTTATCACCTACAACTTTAGATGGGTTTTTGACATTTATTGTACCGTGGTCGGTTGTTAAAATCAATTTAAAACCTAATTTTTGAGCTTGTTGAATAATCTCTAATAAAGGTGAATTCTTAAACCAACTTAATGTTAGTGAGCGGTACGCTTTATCATCTGATGCTAATTCTTTCACCACATCCATTTCGGTTTTTGCATGTGATAGCATATCTACAAAATTATAAACAATGGTTACAAGATCATTTTCTTTTAATGATTTAAAACTTTCTGCTAGTTTTTTTCCACCAGCGAGGTTTGTTATTTTGAAATAATCTTCCTTTAAGTTTAGTCCTAATCTTTTTAATTGTGCGCTTAGGAATTCTGCTTCATATAGGTTTTTACCTCCTTCGTCGGGGTCATTTTTCCAATATTGAGGAAATTTTTTTTCCATTTCTAATGGCGTTAAGCCTGAAAAAATCGCATTTCTAGCATATTGGGTTGCTGTTGGAAGTATAGAATAGTAAGGAACTTCTTTTTCTAGTTTGTAATAATTAGCAACAACATTTTCAAAAGCTTTCCATTGGTCGTATCTTAGGTTGTCGATTACAATAAAAAGAATAGGTCTGTCTTTTTTTTGTATTTCAGGGACCACTAATTCTTTGAATAAATTGTGGGATTGTATGGGTTTATCGCTTTTAGGAGCAAACCAATCTTCGTAATTACGTTCTATAAATTTTCCGAATTGAGAATTGGCTTCAATTTTTTGTGACTCTAGAATTTCAATCATGTTTTGATCGTCAATATTCTCTAATTCAAGCTCCCAAAAGATTAATTTTTTATATAATTCAATCCATTCTTCATGAGAATTAACCATCGCCATTTCAGTAGAAATTTTCCTGAATTCTTTCTGATAATCTAGGGTGGTTTTTTGAGAAATTAGTCTTGAGTGATCTAAATTTTTCTTTAAACTCAATAAGATTTGATTTGGATTTACGGGTTTAATCAAATAATCGGCAATTTTAGAACCAATTGCTTCTTCCATGATGTATTCTTCTTCACTTTTGGTAATCATAATCATTGGTATGGCAGATTTTTTCTCTTTCATTTCAGAAAGGGTTTCTAATCCGCTCATTCCAGGCATATTTTCATCCAAAAAAACAATGTCGAAATTGTTTTCTTCAAAAATACTTATAGCGTCAAGACCGTTATTACAGGTGGTTACGCTATAGTTTTTCTTTTCTATAAAGAGAATATGTGGTTTGAGTAAATCGATTTCGTCATCTACCCAAAGAATTTTTATTGTGTCCATATTTGGTGTTAAAACGTTCAAAATTAATAAAACTTTTAGCCAAATTAATTAAATATATAAGGCAGTATAGTACAATTGTGATTTTTTTAGCTAATATTTTTTTAATTAAAGGACTTCAATGTTAAGTCTAACTTTGTGTTTGAATTTATTAAATGCTTGTCTTAAAATCTTGTAAAGTCTAAATTAGTTATATTTGTTCTCCTTAAAAAGAAACTTGACGTGAGCCAAATCAACAAACTCAAAATATTCAATGATCCTATTTACGGATTTATTACTATTCCGAATGAATTAATTTATGATTTAATTCAGCATTCTTATTTTCAGAGATTACGTCGTATATCTCAAATGGGGCTATCTTATCTTGTTTATCCAGGAGCCAATCATACTCGTTTTCATCATGCATTAGGTTGTATGCACATTATGCAAAAGGCTGTTGAGTCGCTTCGTTTTAAGGGAGTAGTTATATCTCCCGAAGAAGAAAACGCTTTATATATAGCTATATTATTGCACGATATTGGTCACGGACCTTTTTCTCATGCAATGGAAAGTAGTATTGTAGAAGATGTTCATCATGAGGCAATCTCTTTGTTGTTTATGCAGCAATTGAACAAAGAATTCGATAGTAAATTGAGTTTAGCTATACAAGTGTTCAAAGGTGAATACCATCGCAAGTTTATGTTGCAATTGATTTCGAGTCAATTGGATATGGATCGAATGGATTATTTAAAAAGAGATAGTTTTTATTCTGGAGTTTCAGAGGGAAATGTTAATTCTGAGCGAATTATCCAAATGATGAATGTGGTCGATGACGTTTTAGTGATTGAAGAAAAAGGGATTTATTCTGTAGAAAAGTTTTTAATGTCTCGTCGATTGATGTATTGGCAAGTGTATCTGCATAAAACGAGTTTGGTTGCTGAGTCTATTTTGACAAAAATTTTAAAAAGAGCAAAGGAGCTTACTTTAAAAGGTGAGGAGTTAACGGCAAGTTCACCATTGTCTTTTTTTATGCATAATAAGGTTACAATGGAAACTTTTGATGCTGATACCTTGAATTTGTTTTCTAAATTAGATGATTTTGACATTATCAGCGCTTTGAAATCTTGGCAAGACCATCCCGATTTTATTCTATCGTCATTGAGTAAAATGATTATTAATCGCGATTTATTGAAAATAAAGTTGAGCAGTGAAAAAGTTGCTAGCGAAGAATTGTTGCCACTCAAAGAGCGATTTGTGTTAGAAAATGGGATTACATTAGCTGAGGCTAATTACTTTATTTTTAGAGGAAAAATCAAAAATCAAGCCTATAGTAAAGAAGCTGAGCCTATACGTATTCTCAAAAAAGACAAGACAATTGAAGATATTGTCGAAGCCTCTGATCAATTGAATTTTAAATCTGTATCTAAGTTTGTTACAAAGTATTACATCTGTTTTCCAAAACAACTGTTATAATTTTTAACAATTAAAACCTATTTTTTATATTTTTGTCGGGATGAAATTTACAGCAGAACAAATAGCAGGTATTTTAGAAGGAGAAGTGGTTGGTGATCCAAATACATCGGTGTCTAGATTATCAAAAATTGAAGAAGGAACAGAAGGGTCGTTGACTTTTTTGTCTAATCCTAAGTATTTAAACTACATATATTCGACTCAAGCGTCAATAACTATTGTCAATGAAACCTTTGAACCAGAGTCTCCAATAACTACTACACTTATTAAAGTAAAAGATGCTTATGCTTCTTTTACCAAATTGCTTGAGTTTTATAACGAAGTAAAAAGAAATAAATCAGGAATTGAGCAACCATCTGTTATTTCCGAAAATGTAAAATACGGGGATAATTTGTATTTGGGAAGTTTTAGTTATATCGGACAAAACGTTGTGATTGGTACAAATGTTAAGATATATCCTAATAGTTTTATTGGTGATAATGTTGTGATTGGCAATAATGTTACTATTTTTGCCGGCGTTAACATTTATTCTGAAACCATAATAGGAAATGATTGCGTTATCCATTCTGGAGTTGTTATAGGTTCAGACGGATTTGGTTTTGCGCCAAGACCAGACGGTACTTTTGATAAGATTCCGCAAATAGGGAATGTAATTCTAGAAGATGGAGTAGACGTAGGAGCAAACACAACGATTGATAGAGCTACTTTAGGTTCAACAATAATAAGAAAAGGAGTTAAGTTAGACAATCAAATTCAGATTGCTCACAATGTTGAGATTGGTGAAAACACTGTTATTGCAGCTCAAACTGGTATTGCAGGATCTTCAAAAGTGGGAAAAAATTCTATGTTGGGTGGTCAAGTGGGTATAGTTGGACACTTAGCTATTGGAGATAATGTTCGAATTCAGGCCCAATCAGGTGTGACACGAAATGTCAAAGACGATGAGGTTATTCAAGGTACACCAGCATTTACATACAATGATTTTAATAAGTCGTATGTTTATTTTAAAAAGTTACCACAGTTAGTGGCAGAAATAGAAGAATTAAAAAAAATAATAAATCAAAAAAATGGAAATAATGGTTAAACAAAAAACCATCAAAACGGAGATTTCCTTAACTGGTGTTGGATTGCATACAGGGAAAGAAGTTACTATGACTTTTAAACCTGCTCCAGTAAATAATGGTTTTACATTTGTTAGAGTTGATCTTGAAGGGCAACCAATCATAGAAGCAGATGCTAATTATGTTGTAAATACACAAAGAGGAACTAATCTTGAAAAATTAGGGGTTAAAATTCAAACTCCTGAACATGTTTTGGCGGCATTGGAAGGTTGCGATTTAGATAATATTATTATCGAATTGAATGCTTCTGAGTTACCAATTATGGACGGTTCTTCAAAGTATTTTGTTGAAGCAATTGAAAAAGCTGGAATTGAAGAACAAAATGCCAAACGTAATGTGTATGTGGTAAAAGAAATTATTTCATTTACTGATGAAGCTACTGGTAGTGAAATTCTTGTAATGCCAAATGATCACTATTCAGTAACAACTATGGTAGATTTTGGAACTAAAATTTTAGGTACCCAAAACGCTACTATGAAAAGCATAGCTGATTTCAAAACTGAAATTAGCGAATCAAGAACTTTTAGTTTTTTACATGAATTAGAATCTCTTCTAGATAATGGATTAATTAAAGGAGGAGACCTTAATAACGCGATAGTGTATGTAGATAAAGAAATTTCTGCAAGTACTATGGAAAATCTTAAAGTTGCTTTTGGTAAAGATTCTATCTCTGTAACGCCAAATGGAATTCTAGACAATCTAACATTGCATTATCCAAACGAAGCAGCAAGACATAAATTATTAGATGTAGTTGGAGATTTAGCGCTTATTGGAACAAAAATTCAAGGAAAAGTTATCGCAAATAAACCAGGTCATTACGTAAATACTCAATTTGCTAAAAAAATGGCAAAATTGATTAAAATTGAACAACGTAATTTTGTTCCTGTTTATGACTTGAATCAAGAACCTTTGATGGACATTCATAAAATCATGTCGGTTTTACCTCATAGACCTCCATTTTTGTTGATTGATCGTATTATTGAAATGACAGATACTTATGTAGCTGGAATGAAAAATGTAACAATGAATGAAAATTTCTTTGTAGGCCATTTTCCAGACGCTCCAGTTATGCCAGGAGTTTTAATTGTTGAAGCTATGGCTCAAACAGGAGGAATTTTAGTATTGAGTACAGTTCCAGATCCTGAAAATTATTTGACTTTCTTTATGAAAATTGATAAAGTTAAATTCAAGCATAAAGTACTTCCAGGAGATACTTTAATTTTTAAATGTGATTTGATTACACCTATCAGAAGAGGAATATGTCATATGCAAGCTAATGCTTATGCTAATGGTAAATTAGTAGCTGAAGCAGAATTAATGGCTCAAATTGCTAGAAAACAATAATTTTCTTTGTTTATATGATTAAATGGTATACTCCATAATCATTAAACAGCTTAACGATTAAATAGAAAAAATGAATCAACCATTAGCATATGTACATCCTGGGGCAAAAATTGCCAAAAATGTTGTGATAGAACCTTTTACAACAATTCATAATAATGTTGTGATTGGCGATGGTACTTGGATAGGCTCGAATGTCACAATTATGGAAGGTGCTCGAATTGGTAAAAATTGCAATATTTTTCCAGGGGCAGTTATTTCAGCAGTGCCTCAAGATTTAAAATTTGGAGGAGAAGATTCTTTGGCCATCATTGGAGATAATTGTACAATTAGAGAATGTGTAACCATCAATAGAGGAACTATTGCTTCAGGTCAAACGACTTTAGGTAATAATTGTTTAGTTATGGCAACTGCTCATATTGCCCACGATTGTCATATTGGTGACAATGCGATTATAGTAAATGGAGTTGCTCTAGCAGGTCATGTAATTGTTGGAAAATATGCTGTAATAGGCGGATTAGCTGCAGTTCATCAATTTATTCATATTGGTGATCATGCAATGGTTTCAGGTGGGTCTTTGGTAAGAAAAGATGTGCCTCCTTTTACAAAAGCAGCTAAAGAACCTTTATCTTATGTGGGGATTAATTCAGTTGGTCTAAGAAGAAGAGGTTTTACTACCGAAAAAATCAAAGAGATACAAGATATTTATAGAATTTTGTATCAAAAAAATTATAACACTACTCAAGCTTTGGGAATTATCGAAGCAGAGATGGAAGCTACACCAGAACGTGATGAGATTATAGATTTTATTCGTAATTCATCTAGAGGAGTTATGAAAGGCTATTCTGGGAATTATTAAAAACAAGTAACATATTGATTCAATTGTTTAGAAAAAACAGTTTATCAGTATAAGAATTAAAAAAGTAACAATATTAAATAAAAAAAAATGGCATCTACTTCAGATATTAAAAACGGACTTTGTATAAAACATAATCACGATATATATAAAATCATTGAATTTCTTCATGTTAAACCAGGAAAAGGTCCTGCTTTTGTTAGAACGAAATTAAAGTCTGTTACTAATGGTAAAGTTTTAGATAATACTTTTTCTGCGGGACATAAAATCGATGTTGTACGTGTTGAAACACATACTTTTCAATTTTTGTATCCAGAAGGAAATGAATTTCATTTTATGAATGCTGAAACATTCGAACAAATTACATTAAACAGAAACGTTTTGGATGCTCCAGATTTATTAAAAGAAGGAGAAAATGTAATGATTCAAATTAATACAGAGACTGATTTACCTCTTTCTGTTGATATGGCGCCATCTGTTGTATTAGAAGTAACTTACACTGAGCCTGGTGTTAAAGGTAACACGGCAACAAATGCTACAAAACCAGCAACAGTTGAAACAGGTGCTACAATCAACGTGCCTCTTTTTATTAATGAAGGTGATAAAATTAAGATTGATACAGCTACTAGTTCTTACATGGAGCGTGTAAAAGAATAGTTTTTATAAGTTTTTAGTTTTTAGTCAGTGCATTGATGATTGAAAACTGCTACTAGAAACTGTGATTAAAAACTAATATGTTATGAAATTCCATAAAGAAATTGCTTTACAAGATATCGCTTCATTAATCGGGTGCTCATTTGTGGGTGCCCCTGATTTTCCTGTTTTGGGTATGAACGAAATCCATGTGGTTGAACCTGGAGATATTGTTTTTGTTGACCACCCAAAGTATTACGACAAAGCTTTGCAATCTGCAGCTACTATTGTTTTAATTAATAAAGAAGTTGCGTGTCCAGAAGGAAAAGCACTTTTGATTTCTGATGATCCTTTTAGAGATTTTAATAAGTTGACAAGACATTTTAAGCCTTTTGTAGCTTCAAATGTTACCATAAGTTTGTCAGCAAAAATTGGAGTTAATACTGTAATTCAACCAAACGTTTTTATTGGAAATGAAGTTGTGATTGGAGATAATTGCTTGATTCATTCTAATGTTGCTATATATGACCACACCGTTATTGGCGATAATGTTATTATTCACTCTGGTACTGTTTTGGGAGCCGATGCTTTTTATTATAAAAAAAGAGACACTGGGTTTGATCAATTAATTTCTGGAGGAAGAGTAGTTATTGAGAGTAACGTTGGAATAGGAGCGCTTTGCACTATAGATAAAGGTGTTACAGGTGATACAAGAATTGGAGAAGGTACTAAGTTAGACAATCAAGTACATGTTGGACACGATACTGTTATTGGTAAAAAATGTCTAATTGCTTCTCAAACAGGTATTGCAGGTTGCGTGATTATTGAAGATGAAGTAACATTATGGGGTCAGGTTGGAACAACAAGTGGAATAACCATTGGATCTAAAGCGGTTGTAATGGGCCAAACTGGTGTTACTAAGTCTGTTGAAGGTGGTAAATCATATTTTGGTACTCCAATCCAAGAATCAAGAGAGAAGTTGAAACAGTTAGCTAATATCAAAAAGATTCCAGAAATTTTAAACAAATTAAAATAATATGTCTGCAAAAGATTTTGTTAAAGCATTTTACAAATCGGATGCTTTGATTGATAGTACAATTTTAAAGGAATTTATTCATCCAGAGATTGTAATTGATTGGTATTCTACAGAAGGCTATGTTCAAATGAACTATAATTCCTTGATTAATTTAGCGGATGAGTTGCATAAAGCTTATGTAAGGTCTAAGGTGCGAATTAGTCATATTATTGAAGAAAATAATCTAATTTCTGTACGATATTCTCATTTTGTGAAAACGATAGAAAACCCTAGAGAAGAAATGTTATTGGCTCATTTTATGATGATTTGGGAGATTAAAGATGATAAACTTTACAGAGGTTATCAAATGAGTCAAGTATCCTAAATAATTTGATACTAAATGGGTTTGAAATAATTTCAAAAACCTTACTTTTGCAACACAATTTTAAAAACTACATAAAAAATATATCATGAGTGTTTTAGTTAATAAAGATTCTAAAATTATTGTTCAAGGATTCACAGGTAGCGAAGGAACTTTCCACGCTTCTCAAATGATAGAATACGGAACAAATGTTGTTGGTGGTGTAACTCCAGGAAAAGGTGGGTCTACACACTTAGATTTGCCAGTTTTTAATACAGTAAAAGATGCTGTAGAACAAGCAGGTGCTGATACTACAATTATTTTTGTTCCACCCGCTTTTGCTGCTGATGCTATTATGGAAGCTGCAGATGCTGGTATTAAAGTTATCATTGCAATTACAGAAGGAATTCCTGTAGCAGATATGATCAAAGCTAATGCTTATGTAAAAGAAAGAAATGCTAGATTAATCGGACCAAACTGTCCAGGTGTTATTACTCCGGGAGAAGCTAAAGTTGGGATTATGCCAGGTTTTGTTTTCAAAAAAGGTACAGTTGGGATTGTTTCTAAATCTGGTACTTTAACTTATGAAGCAGCTGACCAAGTTGTGAAACAAGGATTAGGAATCACTACAGCTATTGGAATTGGTGGAGATCCAATCATTGGAACTACTACAAAAGAAGCAGTTGAGTTATTAATGAATGATCCAGAGACTGAACTTATCATTATGATTGGTGAAATTGGTGGCCAATTAGAGGCTGATGCTGCTAAATGGATTAAAGCAGACGGTAACCGTAAACCAGTTGTAGGTTTTATTGCTGGAGAAACTGCACCAGCTGGAAGAACAATGGGGCATGCTGGAGCAATTGTTGGAGGATCTGATGATACTGCTGCTGCCAAAAAACAAATTATGAGAGATAACGGTATTCACGTTGTTGATTCACCAGCCGAAATTGGTAAAAAAGTAAAAGAAGTTTTAGGATAATTTCCTGATTTCAAAATTATAAATCTCAAAATGCCTCACGATTTTGTGAGGCATTTTGTTTAAATAAAAAGATATGTATAAAGAATTAGAAAAGTTTAAAGTAACCAACAGTTTTGTGTTTTCTCCAGAGGATAGTTTAGAGCAAGTTTGCAATGCATCTGAAGGTTGTGGAGTATTTTTGGTTTATGATTTGACCACAGCTAAAGAACTAATTATGGTGGGTTCTACAGGAACCGTTCAAAACAATGGAACTCTCAAAATAAAAAATGGAGGTTTGGCAGATAAAATTGTTGAAGGACATCAATTTGCTAAAACAGGAAGAAAGTATTCTTGGCCTGCTCAAATGAAGTTAGAAGGTATTTCTTCTCTTGAAGTCGTTTGGTACGAAACTTTTAACGCAGATGTAAAAGGGATTCCAACAAGTGTTGAAGGGCAAGTTTTGCAAAACTTTTTAGATGAAAACGGAAAACTTCCTAGATGGAATGTAGCTTTCTAATACATCTAACTGTATAATTACTTTTTGTTTGCTATGACGAATAAGTAATAATGAATAAAAAAGAGTACATTGATGTACTCTTTTTTTGTTTTTACATATTAATGGAATGATATTTTAAACACCGTTTTTAGAATGAGATAAAGTTGTTTCTTTTTGCAAAGTTTGTCTTTAAAAACTTCCAGAAGCGCCACCACCGCTATAATCACCTCCTCCAAATTTCATAGGCGATTCCTCTATTTTGGTTTCTGGTTTTATGCCAAAAGCTGTAACAGCCACTAGGGCTTCAGTACTTTTAAGATCTTTTTTCTGAGTTAGTCGATCTAGTTCAAATGTGATTCCACTTGTTTTATCTTTTAATTTTTGAATTGAAAAATAAGAAATGATAAAAAGAAGTATTCCGCCCAAAGTCATAGCAACTTCAACTGGTAGAATTGAGTGGTAATAGCGAATAGTAAAAATGGAAAATCCTATACACAAAGCACCAATCCATAACAAGTAGCGATCTTTTGTTTTTAATGCAGTCATAACATAAACAATCGGAACTGTTATTGTAAAAAAGTAAAAGAAAATAGCAAATGGAATGTCTTGATTTGGTTTTAAATTTATGCCTAGTAATTCAGAAGAGAGTTCTCTAACTACAAAATAGTTACAAGAAAGATAGGCTAAGATGAGGTAAAAACTATTTGCGATTACTAATCCTTCGTGATAATAGAGCTCTTTTAGTTGTGTCAGTTTTCTTTTAGTAAAAAAGTAGCACACAACCGCAAAGATAAGGGTTGCAAAAGGTAAAATGGTCTTGCCAATAGTACCTATTTCTAACAAAGTATAGAATAAGGTTGCCGTTGTTGCTAAGCAAAATAGTAGGAGGGATATGTTGTGTATAAATCTTTTATACATTACTAAGGCACTAATTGAAACAAAGAATGCAATTAGAAGTTCAAAAGACTCTGAATTGATTCCAATAGCAATAGCAAGGTTTAAAATACTTCCTAAAATAAACGCGTCGTCAACACCATAATTTTTGTAGTTTTCTCGAGCCAAAAACTCAGCAGCAGTCCATCCTATAATTGCAAATAAGTAAAAACAAAACTGAAAATAGGATTCTCCAATTTGCATTCCAATGATTGAGATGGTGCCACAAATTGAAGCATAAAGCAGGCTTCCAAGTATAAAAAATGCCAGGCGAAGGAGTAGGTTGTTTTGTGTCTTAAAAACGGGTAAATTGTATTTTATACTATGCGCTTGTTCTTGAGTGATAAAATCAGCATTCAAAAAAGTATCAGCTTCCTCAATTAAAACGATGTTTGTTAATTTATTTTCGTTGTAAGCTCTCATTTTACTCGTTTTTTTGTTGATTAAACTTTTTTACAGATTGAATGAATAAATAGATAGAGCCGATGAAGTAAGCAGGAAACAAATAAATCAAAAGCTCCCATAATCCATTAAAATTAATAGCATCAATTACTTCGAATAAAAGCACATTGAAGCCTACATAACCGTAAAGTAAAGCGAATACAAAAAGTGAAATGGCATCATATTCTTTACTCATTTTGTAAAAATAATAAGTTACTCCTCCTAAAAGCAAGGCAAATAGAAAACATATTGGAACTTCTTTTTCTGAAAGTTTGCTAATTGTAGCAATACAAATTAGATGTAGAGCGAAAGTGAGATAAATCAAATTAAAATGCATTTTCAATTTAATTTTTGAACTGTAAATGGTCCATAAAATAAGCAATAACCCTAAACCTATGGCAGAAAATGCTAGCGTGTCATTGGAATAAAATTCGGTATCAAGAACTTTCTGTGGAGTTACTGTCAGACCGATACAAGCTGCGAGACCAGAAACTGCAATGCTAAGGACACTTTTGTTATCAAAATAATAGGCATAACAAAAGCTAAGAATAGTTGGGACAAGTGTGGCTATTCCATAATTTTCACCAAAGAGCGTATATTGAAATTGTAAATACCCGATGAAAATACAACTTAGAATGGCAACAAGCAAGACTAAATAGTCATAGATTGGATTATCAAAGGCAATTTCTTCTTTATGAAATCCTTTTGCTTTTTTGAAACAAAAATAAAGACAAACGGTAATTAGCAAAAAAAGACAGATGATTATCGCATCGTGACCAATAGAGTCAATGTTTTGATAAATTAGTATTCCAACACCTGAGGTAAAAAGAAGTACTGATAAATAAAGCAGAAGTCTTAATTCAGTATGCAAAGAAAAAATGCCAAGTTTTTGATACTCTTCAATGGTATCTAGCTGTTTATTGGTCATAAAGCCTTTTTCTAGCAAAGCAGTTGCGATTTTACTCTTGTAAGTTTTTGTTTTCATAATTTGGATTCTGGCTTAATCAAAAATAAGATATTTGTTTTGAAGTCACATTAAAAGTCTTCTTATTCTTTCTTTTTTTACAATGAACCAAAAAAAAAGCCGTTCCAACAGAAAGTAGAACGGCTTTAGCTATTTGCATATTTCTTTTAAAAAGCGTTTTGCATTTTTTCTTTAATTTCAGTCAAACACAAATTATTGATACTTCCTTCGTGTGTGTGTTGGGTGGCTTTTGGTGATTGGTACGTGCCATTTTCTAATTGTTCCGCTACCGCTTTATAGGCATCTCTAAAAGGCATTCCTGCAACTACCATTTCGTTTAAAGTATCTACGGTAAATAGGTAATTGTATTTTGGGTCGGCTAGAATGTTGTCTTTTACCTTGATGTCTTTGATGGAAAAAATGGCAATATCCAAACAGGCTTTCAGATTTTGTATAGCGGGAAATAATCCTTCTTTCAACAATTGAAATTCACGGTGATAGCCACTAGGAAGGTTGTTTGTGATTAAAGTGATTTCATAAGGTAAAGCTTGAATTTTATTGCATTTCCCACGAATTAATTCAAAAACATCTGGATTCTTTTTGTGAGGCATAATGCTTGAACCAGTAGTTAAATGCGCTGGTAAACTAATAAAATCAAAGTTTTGGCTCATATATAGACACACGTCCATAGAGAATTTTGCTAAAGTTGCAGCCACGCTACTCATAGCAAAAGCGACTGTTTTTTCGGATTTGCCACGGCTCATTTGTGCTGCTACCGAATTGAATTTTAAGGTAGCAAAGCCTAATTCCTTAGTGGTAAAGGTTCGGTTGATAGGGAAGGAGCTGCCATATCCTGCGGCTGAACCTAACGGATTTTGATCTACCACTTTCAATGCTGCATTCAACATCGTGATATCATCTATCAAAGTTTCGGCGTAAGCAGAAAACCACATACCAAAGGAAGATGGCATAGCGATTTGTAAATGCGTATAGCCAGGTAACAGTACATTTTGATACTGCTCAGCGGATTCCATCAACAAATCGAAAAGCGTTTTTACTTGTTCTTTGAGGGCTATAACCACATCTTTTAAATACAAATTGACATCTACTAATACTTGGTCATTTCGAGAACGTGCCGTGTGTATTTTTTTACCAGCGTCGCCTAGTTTTTCTGTCAATAAGTATTCTATTTTGGAATGTACGTCTTCAAAGCTGTCTTCGATTTCGAAATCTCCTTTTTCAATAGTTGTAATTATATCTTGTAAGGCCAAAACTAAGTCATTAGCTTCTGTAGCATCCAATAATCCTATTTGAGCCAACATTTTAGCGTGAGCGATAGAGCCTAAAGCATCGTATTTAGCCAAAACCAAATCCAATTCACGGTCATTTCCTACCGTAAAATGTTCGATTTGTTTGTCGGTTGGTATTCCTTTTTCCCAGAGTTTCATATTGTTTTATTTTTCACAAAGCACTACAAAAGTGAACAGAGGTTCGCAAAGTGTCTTTATTAGATTTATGTTCTCGTTTTATTTTATTCCTAGCCCCGATAGTAGTGGAAATCCTTTTATGGCGGGGTTCGCCATAAAAGATTGTAACGGATAGCGGGATTAGCTCCTAAAAAAATCTGTTAATATTTTAATGTACAATTCAATTCCTTCTTCGATTTCATTGATGTAAATAAATTCGTCAGCCGAGTGTGACCGCAGGGTTTCTCCTGGGCCAAGTTTTAGCGACTGGCAACTCAACACCGATTGGTCCGAAAGCGTAGGAGAGCCGTAGGTGGTGCGGCCTAACGCGATTCCTGCTTGTACTAATCCGTGTGAAAGAGGAATAGAAGAAGCATTGAGATGCATAGAACGCGGTGTAATCTCAGCTTTCACTAGTTGACGAACCGTGTCTAATATTTCTGCATTGCTATAACAATCATTTACTCGAATATCGACTACCAAATGGCATTCAGCGGGTACTACATTGTGTTGTTTTCCTGCGTTGATTTGGGTTACCGTCATTTTTACAGGCCCTAAAACTTCTGATATTTTTTCGAATTGGTAACTGTTAAACCAACTGATGATAGGCATTGCATTGTAAATAGGATTGTCAGGATTATGGTGTGCCGCGTGACTTGCGGTTCCTTTTACGACTACATCCAAAACCAAAAGTCCTTTTTCAGCAATCGCCAATTGCATTAAGGTAGGTTCGCCCACAATGGCGCAATCAATTTCTGGTAAATGTTTTAGTACGCTATTCAATCCGTTTTTGCCACTGCTTTCTTCTTCTGCAGAAGCCACCATAACCAAATTGTAAGGCAAATTTTCTTGAGCATAAAAATGAACAAAAGTGGCCAATAAAGCCACTAAACAACCTCCAGCATCGTTACTGCCTAGACCAAATAATTTCCCGTCTTTTTCAATAGGTTCAAAAGGGTCGTTCGTATAGCCTTGGTTGGGTTTTACAGTATCGTGATGGGAGTTTAGTAAAAGGGTAGGTTTAGCCGCATCAAAGCGTTGGTTGTACGCCCAAATATTATTGTTTTCCCGCTCAAAGGGAATGTTATTTTGCTGGAACCATTGTTCTATTAAAAGCGCAGTTTGTGCTTCTTCACTAGAAAAGGAAGGAGTAGCAATCAATGCTTTTAGTAAGGCGATGGCTTCTTGTGTAAGGGTTGTTATGGTTTTCAAAATTTTTAATTTAACCCTTTCAAAGTTCTGAATTCTGAAAGGGTTGTTAGTAATCTATAATGTTATACTCGTACAAAGTATGTTGTTGTCTTTCAATAGTCTGTGATGTCCAATTTTTATTTTATGAACGCCTTTGGACAAGCTGTTAAAGCAATTGTCGAGTTTTGGAATCATTCCTGAATGTATGGCGCCTTCTGTTTTTAATTGGTCATACAGTTCTTTATTGATGTTTTCAATGACAGAAGTGTCGTCTTCTGCATCATACAAAACTCCCGATTTTTCGAAGCAATACGTTAAAGTTACTTCAAAAACTTCCGACAAAGCAATGGCTAATTCACTGGCAATCGTATCAGCATTCGTATTCAATAATTGTCCTTGTTTGTCGTGTGTAATAGCACAAAAAACAGGGGTAATCTCGTTTTTTATCAATGTTTCTAGCAGCGAGGTGTTTACTTTTTGCACATCTCCCACAAAACCGTAATCAATCGTGGGATGATTTCTTTTGGTAGACTGAATCAAGTTGCCATCTGCCCCAGAAAAGCCCATAGCATTAGTACCATTTGCGTGTAATTGTGCTACGATGTTTTTGTTGATTTCGCCGGCATAAATCATCACCACAACGTCAAGCATAGGTTGGTCGGTGATGCGTCTTCCATCAATCATTTGAGGGACTAAACCAATACTTTTCGCCATTTTGGTAGCTGATTTTCCTCCGCCGTGCACCAACACTTTATAGCCTTCTATTTTTGAAAAATCGGTAATAAATTGTTGTAGTTCGGCTGGATTATCGATGATATTGCCACCGATTTTTACTATTGTTAGTTGTTCCATTCTTTTGAATTAATACTCTAAACTTTTGGTTTTATTAGGTAATCTTTTCAGTATTTTTTGTAAAACCAATTGTGCTGAATAGGTTCTGTTATGGGCTTGCTGAATCACAATAGAGTTTTCGCTATCAATTACTTCATCGGCTACAATCACATTGCGACGCACTGGAAGGCAATGCATAAATTTGGCATTGTTCGTCAATTTCATTTTCTCAGCCGTAACGGTCCAATTTTCGTCTGTATTCGTCACTTTCCCGTATTCGTTGTAATTGCTCCAGTTTTTGGCATAAATAAAATCAGCATTTTCAAAAGCTTTGTCCTGATTGTATTCAATTACCGAATCCTTGGTGATTTCAGGATTCAATTCATAACCTTCTGGATGCGTAATTACAAAATCCATATCTCTTTGCAGTTGCATCATTTCTACAAACGAATTGGCCACAGCTTGAGGTAATGCTTTAGGATGTGGCGCCCAAGTCAGTACTACTTTAGGTTTGTGTTTGGTTTTGAACTCGGCCATTGTAATGGCATCGGCCAAGGATTGTAGCGGGTGACCCGTAGCACTTTCCATATTAACAATAGGCACAGTGGCGTATTTTACAAAACCACTCAAAACGGTTTCTGCATTATCTTTTTCTTTATCCGTTAGTCCCGCAAAAGCTCTGATAGCAATAATGTCACAATATTGCGAAACGACTTCGGCGGCTTCTTTAATGTGTTCGGAGGCGCCTTGATTCATAATTGTGCCGTCTTCGAACTCCAAAGTCCATCCTTCAGCTCCAAAGTTCATCACCATAACATTCATTCCTAGATTGATGGCCGCTTTTTGAGTACTCAAACGCGTTCTCAAACTTGGATTGAAAAAGAGCATAACCAATGTTTTGTCTTTACCCAATCTTTGATTTTTTAATGGGTCTTTCTTTATTTTAAGGGCTTGTTTTACCCATTTCTTTAGTGAATCGATTTCTTTTATTGAGGTGTAATTCATAGCTTTATCTTATTAGAATGCTGAATAAGCGGATTTGTAGTTTGTGATTTTTAGTGGTTCTAAGTTAAATAATTTTAGTGAAAGGGATTTCATTCCGCAGCGCTTTCCGCATAAAATCATCCTCTAGGCCATTCACAATCCAAGTCTCAATATTGGCTTTTTTGGCAATTGCTGCCGATTCTATTTTAGATTGCATACCACCAGTTCCGTGAGACGACTTTTTATCACCTATTTCTTTTTGTAACAATGACAAATCCGTTACTAGTTCAATCGTTGATGGAAGTGCATCGTTGATAGAAGTTTTGGTGTAAATACCATTGGTATTCGTAGCAATAATCAAAATATCGACATCTAGCAATACGGCTGCCAAAGCGGCTAATTTATCGTTGTCACCAAACTTGATTTCGTCCGTAGCCACCGTGTCATTTTCATTAATGATGGGAATGTAATTGTTTTTGACCAACACATTGATGGTGTTCACGATATTGACTTTGGATTGTTCTTTTTCAAAATCAGAATAGGAGAGGAGACATTGTGAAATATGCAATCCTAAATCGCTGAAATTTTCGTGGTAAATACGCATCAAATGGGGTTGCCCAATGGAAGCCAAGGCTTGTTTTACAAAGACTTCTTGGTCATTATTGTCTAGCTTAACAAACTGTTTGGCAGCGGCAATCGCCCCAGAACTTACAATAATGAATTCGTATTGGTCTTGTAGCGCGGCAATTTGCATTCCAATATCCTCAATCTTTCCTCTCGAGATATGATTGGTTTCCTTGGTTAAGGTATTGCTGCCTAATTTTAATAATATTCTTTTTTTTGTCATTTTGTATTTTTTTACAAACAGATTGTGCATTGATTTCAAGTAAGGACAAGTCGCGACTTGTCCCTACCGAACCTGTCCTTCTCCGTAAACATACCATTTGTTGGTGACCAAATGTTGTAAACCAATGGGACCGCGTTGGTGTAATTTGTCTGTGCTGATAGCGAGTTCTCCACCTAAACCAAATTGCCCTCCATCGGTAAAACGAGTCGAAGCATTATGATAAACGGATGAAGTATCAACGTTATCCATAAATTCTTGGGCTGTTGTTTCACTTTCGGTGATGATAGCAGCTGAGTGACCTCCGCAATATTTATTGATTTTAGCTATTGCTTCTTGATTAGAAGAAACAGTGCCAATTACAATTTTGTAATCCAAAAATTCTTCATACCAAATGTCGTCTGAATCAATTTGGGAAATTTGAGTTGTTTTGGCAATTGTGGCATCTCCCAAAACAGTCACTTTTCGTTCCTGCAAAGCACGAATTAATTGGTTAGAAAAGACTTCCCAATTCGGTAAATTAACATCAATTACTACTTTATCTAAAGCATTGCAAACTGATATATTTGAGGTCTTTGCATTAATAATCACTGCTGTTGCTTTGTCTAAGTCAGCATCAGCATTTACGTACACAAAGTTATTTCCACGACCACTAACAATCACTGGACAAGTAGCGTGTTTTTTGGTGAATTCAATTAATTTTTCTCCGCCACGAGGCACAATCAAATCAACCTTTTGAGTTGGTTTTTCCAAAAAAACTTGGGTTTGTGCTCTATCGTAATTCAGGTATTCCACCCAATCCGTTGCTACATCATTGCTTTCCAAAGCTTGATGCCAAAGACTTACAATTTTTTGATTCGACAGTAATGACTCTTTGCCGCCTTTTAAAAGGATTTTATTTCCGGATTTAAAAGCAATACCACCCGCTTCAACTGTTACATCAGGTCGGGACTCATAAATAATTAAAATAGTGCCAAATGCAGCAGTTTTATTATAAATTTTAAGACCATTATCGTGAACAAATTCAAAGCGAATTTTCCCCACAGGGTCTTCTTGACTGGCCAATTGTTGCAAGGACAAAATCATACCGTCAATTTTGGCATCATCGACCAACAAACGTTTTTCCATCGCCAAATCTTCTCCAGAATAATTGGCTAAATCTTGTTGGTTACTACTTTTCAATGCCGTTCGTTCCTGCGCTAGCAAAGCCGCCATCGTGGTTAAAACGGCGTTTCTCTTTTCGATGGTTAGTAGTGTATTCATAGTTTTTGGTTAGTTAATTTTTTGGGCGTGCCCCTCCCAAAAAAGGTCGGGTCGGGCTATCCGTTCCCGCTTCCCGATGAAAAATCGGGAGAGCTCCACTGCTCTCCCTCACGCAGCGGACTGGCAAGGAATATTCACGCAGTTTCTTATTTCAATTCAGCCAACGACTCTTTCAAAGCAACGATAAAGGTATCAATTGCTGCTGTGGTAATGGTCAAGGGCGGTAAAATTCTCAACAGGTTTTTATTATTAGCACTTCCTGTGAAAATATGTTTTTCCACAATCATTTTCTTGCGTAAAGCACTCACATCAAAATCAAATTCTACGCCCAGCATCAATCCTTTTCCTTTCACTTTGATAATTTCAGGCACTTGTTGGATGGCTTTCATAAAGTACTCGCTAACGGCGTTTACATTATCCATTAACTTCTCACTCTTAATTACATCCAAAACGGCGATTCCAGCGGCACAAGCCAAATGACTTCCGCCAAAAGTAGTACCTAATAAGCCATAACTCGCTTTGAAATGTGGTGCAATCAAAATCCCACCAATTGGGAAACCGTTGCCCATTCCTTTGGCCAAGCAGATGATATCCGCTTTGATGTCATGGTATTGATGAGCAAAAAACTTCCCGCTTCTGCCATAACCGGATTGGACTTCGTCTAAAATCAAAACCGCTTCGTATTGTTTGCACAGTTTTTCTAAGGCTTGAAAGAATTCTGTCGTTCCTTCATCTAATCCGCCCACACCTTGAATGCCTTCAATAATCACGGTGCACACATCGCCTTTTTGTAATTCGGTTTCTACCAAATCAATTTGGTTTAGTGGTAAAAAAGTAACCACTTGTTGGGCATTAATGGGCGCTACAATTTTTTTGTTATCGGTTACCGCCACAGCTGCCGATGTTCTTCCGTGAAAAGAGTTATCGAACGCAATAACTCTCGATTTTCCGTTGTGGAAAGAGGCTAATTTTAGTGCGTTTTCATTGGCTTCGGCTCCTGAGCTGCACAAAAACAAAGCGTAATCATCATAGCCTGATAATTCACCTAGTTTTTGGGCTAATTCTACTTGTAATGGATTTTGGATGGCATTAGAATAGAATCCAATATTGTCCAATTGTTCTTTTACTTTCGCCACATAATGCGGTTGGGTGTGCCCAATGGAGATGACTCCGTGGCCGCTGTATAAATCTAAATATTCCACACCGTTTTCATCTGTAATGGTGCAGTCTACTGCTTTTACAGGTGTGATGTTGTATAATGGGTAAACGTCGAATAGGTTCATGGTTGCTGTTTAATCGTTAATTTGTTGATTTGGTTAATCGATTAAACAAATAAACGATTAACCGAATCCACTTTTTTTAAAATCCACTTGGTTTCAAATGCAAACCGGTACTTTCGTCGAGTCCAAAGAGCAAGTTCATATTTTGAATGGCTTGACCTGAGGCGCCTTTGACTAAGTTATCAATAACCGAAGTAATCAAAATGCGGTTGCCTTTTTTCATCAAACTAATGATGCATTTATTGGTTTGAACGACTTGTTTTAAATTGATGTTGGTAGTTGTAACGGTTACAAATGGTTCATTTTTGTAAAAGGCTTTATATTTGGCCACGATATCTTCTAAGCTTTCCTCACAATGCGTGTACAAGGTGGCAAAAATTCCTCTTGGGAAATCCCCTCTGTTGGGAATAAAAAGCAATTCGTTGTTGAAATCTTCCTGCAATTGATGTAAACTCTCGCCTATTTCTCCCAAATGTTGGTGTTCAAAAGCTTTGTAATGCGACATATTGTTGTTTCTCCAACTAAAGTGTGAAGTTTCTGAAAGACTCACTCCAGCTCCTGTACTTCCCGTTGTGGCATTGATGTGCACATCGCTATTGAGCAATTTGGCTTTCGCTAAAGGCAATAATGCCAACTGAATCGCGGTAGCAAAACAACCGGGATTGGCAATGAATTGCCCGTTTTTAATGGCTTTTTTGTTCAGTTCTGGTAAGCCGTATATGAATTTTTTACCCTCAAACACTTCGTCTTTTTCTAACCTGAAATCATTGCCTAAATCAATGATTTTGGTATGGCTGGCAAATGTATTTTCGGATAAAAAGGCTTTGGATTTGCCGTGACCTAGACACAGAAATAGAACATTTACATTTGGGTTGATGGTATCTGTAAAATTCATTTCGATATCGCCCAACACATCTTGATGCGCTACCGAAAGGGGTTTCCCCGCATTGGTGGTGCTGTACACAAAGTCGAGTTTGGCGTTGGGATGAAACATCAAGATTCTGATGAGTTCGCCAGCCGTATAACCCGAACCGCCAATAATTCCAACATTAATCATAATTTTTATTTTGTTTCACCGCAAAGACGCCAAAGCGCTAAGGGTTTGTTTATAGAATGTAAGTTTGTTATTCAAAAGTTTCTATTTTTTCTCTTTTAGCCCCGATAGTAGTGGAAATCCTTTGTGGGCTGGTGTTCAGCCTGTAAATATTGCAACGGATAGCGGGAACTAATGTCTCCAAAAATACCTGAACTTTCGCTCCTAATCAGTAACTATACTATTCGTAAGTTTCTTGATTCACAGATGAAAATATGTTTTGTGCATTGCCTAGAATTTTGATAAAACCTTTGGCATCATCAGACGTCCAAGCATTGTTCATTTCGCCGTATTGACCGAAGCCGGTGTTCATTAAATCGTTTGGTGATTCGATACCGTCTAAGCTGAAATGATACGGTTTTAAAGAGACAGTTACGGTTCCATTAACTGTTTTTTGCGTGTCTTCTAAGAACGTTTCGATGTTGCGCATCACTGGGTCTAAAAATTGCCCTTCGTGGAATAACATACCGTACCAGTTGCCCAGTTGTTCTTTCCAGTATTGTTGCCATTTGCCGAGTGTATGTTTTTCTAACAAATGGTGCGCTTTGATGATGATTAATGGGGCTGCGGCCTCAAAACCAACTCTTCCTTTGATACCGATAATGGTGTCGCCCACGTGAATGTCTCTTCCGATGGCGTAAGCGCTTGCCAATTTTTCTAAGGCTACAATATTATTCGAAGGCTTGTCGGTTTTACCATTTATTGCAACCAATTCCCCTTTTTGGAATTCTAAAGTTACTTTCTCTTCACCTTCTTTTTGCAATTGCGAAGGGTAGGCCTCGCTTGGTAAAGGTTGTCCCGATGTTAAGGTTTCTTTTCCGCCCACGCTGGTTCCCCAAAGGCCTTTGTTGATAGAGTATTGTGCTTTTTCCCAAGAATAATGCACGCCGTTTTTGGCTAAATAATCTACTTCTTCCTGACGAGAAAGTTTTAAATCACGAATAGGAGTGATGATTTCGATTTCGGGAGCGATGGTTTGGAAAATTAAATCAAAACGAATTTGGTCATTACCTGCACCGGTGCTTCCGTGTGCGATGGCTGTGGCTCCAACGGATTTGGCGTATTTTATGGCTTCGATGGCTTGAAAAACACGCTCAGCACTCACAGATAGAGGATAGGTGTTGTTTTTTAGGACGTTCCCATAAATCAAATATTTGATGGCTTTGTCGTAATATTTGTCTAAAATGGTAAGATTGGCGTGTTTGGCGCTTCCTAGTTCGTAAGCTCTGTCTTCGATGGCTTTTAATTCTGCTTCATCAAATCCACCCGTGTTAATTAATACGGTATGTACTTCGAATCCTTTTTCGTTTTTTAAATATTTTAGGCAATACGAAGTGTCTAATCCTCCGCTATAGGCTAATACTACTTTTTTATTTTCCATTGTATATATTTTAATGTTTTGTGTCTGACAAAACGTTGATTTTTATTTTTTGAACTATTATTTTTTTAAGAAAAGGGCTTGTTTAATCTCTTTTAAACGATTCCAAATCCGGACATTGAAAGGGTGTTTTGGTGGATTTTTTTGTTTTTCTTTGGGGTCATACAGCATTCCTGTGCACAAACACATTTTGTAGTCTTTGCTTTTTAGGATTTCAAAATTGGTACAAGTTTGACAGCCTTTCCAGAAAGTAGGGTCGGTAGTCAATTGAGAAAAAGGAACGGGTTTATATCCTAAATCGGAATTGATTTTCATTACCGCTAATCCAGTGGTGATACCGAAAACCTTGGCTTCTGGGTATTTTTGTTGAGAATACTCAAAAACGAAGGTTTTGATTTTTTTAGCTAATCCTAAATTTCTAAAGTCAGGGTGTACAATCAATCCTGAATGCGCGACGAATTGTCCGTGTTGCCAAGATTCGATATAACAAAAGCCTGCAAATTTTCCATCGATTATGGCGATAACCGCATTTTCGGTTTCCATTTTCTTTTGGATGTATTCTGGGGTTCTTTTGGCTATTCCCGTTCCTCTTTGTAAGGCCGAGGTTTCAATTGTATCACAAATTTCTGCAGCAAATGTATAGTGCTCTTTTTGTGCTACTACTATAGAAATATTCATTTCGGAATTCGATTTAGAGGTTAAAAATCGTTTGGTTCTTTTTTTTAAAGCAATCATAGTCAATGAGCTATTAAAAGTACCACATTTTTTTCAAATATTTTATTGTAAATAATTGAAATGTAGTTACTTATAAAATTATATTGAGTTTCAGTCAGATTTGAAACTCCATTAAAAAATGGATTTGATTTCAAAATGGTAAAATGAAAAAGGATAAAATATAGAAAACACTTTTTTGGAGACTATAGGCATAGCATCCGCACTTCGGGAGAAGTAGCAAGTAAATTTATCCGGTAGATAGAAGTTATATGTAAACTTGTATTTTTCATCGATGCAAATTTACGATATAAAATTTTATAAAAAATCAAATTTTACTTAAAATTGTTAAATTTCAACAAAATTTATTTTTTAAAGCAAAAAAAGTGACTTTGAAAGTCAAAATCACTTTTTTTATGGTAATAGGGGGAAGAATTGTTTTTTCAAAAGCTACTTTTCTTATTCGAATCGGTTAGAATTCATAATATCTTTGATTTTTGACTTTAAGTCCTCTCCTGTATCATACACCATTTGCTCTGAAGTAGGAAATGGAACAGCTCTGCGGTCAAAGTTAGAATAATAGCTTTCTTCAGAAGCTCTTCGGTCTCCTTTGAAGGTGGCATAAATATTTTCGAAAACAAATTCGCTTGTAACAGGGTAGGATTGAAGCAATTGATTGCCTTTTGTAGTAACAAATTCTACTTTAGCCGTTACTTGACACGTTTTAAGTTGACGGTATTCATAGATTTGAACCGTTACTTTTTTGAAATTATCGACCAAAACTTCTTTGCCTTTTTCGTCTAACACTGCTTTTCCGTTAGCGTCTAATACTTTTTTGTAACCGTCTTTAATATCGCGTTCTTTGATGAATTCGCGTTCTTTGATTTGTTCTGGTGATACCAAAATGTTTCTGAACAAAATCATCATAGAGAAGTCGTATTTGGTTCCTTTTTCAGGTGCATTGTGATACACAATCCAAGGATTATTCAGACGATAAGTACTGAAGTCCAATAAATCGGTTTGCAAACGCGCTGGAATAATCATATTGGTTTCGTTTTTAGTTTTTACCAAAACAAAATCAGTTCCTTTGAATTTGGCTTCGTCTAATAATCGATTTACTTCTTTGTAGTTAGGGCTAATTTTATTGAGATAAGTCAATTCATCGAAAGCATTTCTGAAATTTACTTTGGTATTGGTTTTCATCAATTGAAGCGCCTTTGTGTATAAGTATTCGGCTAGCGCAGCTTTACTTGAAACGATTTGGCTGTTGTAATTTTCAAAAGGAAAAATAGCATTGCGTCCTTCTTTAATTAAAAACAAAGGAAGTACTGGTTTTATCTTTTCTTGGCGGTCGTGTAACTGCACGTAATAATTGTACAATTTTTCGATTTGATTGGGATTGGATTCAATATTTAGCATTTGAATGTTGTTCAAATCTCTTTCTTTGGCTTTAGCAAAGGCTTCTTCGAGTAGGTAAACGTAGTCTTGTTTTCCCTTTTTGTCTTTGTTGGTTCTTAAGTTAGCCAATGCGTTGTTGATGGCTTCGTCATAATTTCCGGTGCTAACTAATTGTTGGGTTTGTTTTACTCCACAACCACTAATAATAAAAAGGAGGAATAGGATTAGAGTAGTTTTCTTCATATTTGATGTAATTTCTAGGGTTAAGGTTTGATTTTGGCTCTTTTTTGGAGATGCCAAATATAGTGCCAAAAAAAATCCGACAATTCAATTTGTCGGATTTTATTTTTAGGATTTATTTTTTTTATTGTCTTACAAATGGTGGTAATAATTGGCTTGAAACTTCTCCGAATCCAATTCGAACCTCATTGTTTTTACTGTAGCCTTTAATGGTAACAGTATCGTAGTCATTGATGAATTTTCTTTCACTTCCATCATTCATTTGAATAGGATTTTTTCCTCCCCAAGTCAATTCAAGCATAGACCCAAAACTATCTGGAGTTGGTCCAGAGATAGTTCCTGACCCCATCATATCGCCTGAATTGATTCGGCAACCGTTTGAAGTATGATGTGCTAATTGTTGACTCATCGTCCAATACATATATTTGAAATTGGTATGAGAGACTACGTTTTCAACACCATTTTTAGGTGTGATTGCTACTTCAAGATTGATATCAAAAGCGTGTTTGCCTTTTAATTGAAGGTAAGGTAATGGTGAAGGATTTTGTTTTGGTCCTTTGGTTCTAAAAGGCTCTAAAGCGTCAAGTGTTACTATCCATGGTGAAATAGACGATGCAAAATTCTTAGCTAAGAAAGGTCCAAGAGGAACATATTCCCATTTTTGAATATCTCTAGCGCTCCAATCGTTTAATAAAACCATACCAAAAATATAGTCTTCAGCTTCGTAAACAGGAATATTTTCTCCCATAATGTTTACGTCGGTTGTAATGAAAGCGGTTTCTAGTTCAAAATCAACCAATCGAGAAGGGCCAAAAACTGGAGTTGTTTCTCCATTAGGTAAGGTTTGTCCCATCGGACGGTGAACGGGTATTCCAGAAGGGATTATGGTAGAACTTCTTCCATGATAACCTACAGGAATATGAAGCCAGTTAGGCAATAGTGCATTTTCTGGGTCGCGGAACATTTTCCCAACATTAGTTGCGTGTTCTTTGCTAGAATAGAAATCTGTATAATCGCCGATTAATACTGGGAGTTGCATTTCTACTTCTGAAATTTTGAAAACAACAACTTCTCTATGTTTTTCATTGTCACGTAATTTTGGATTGGTTTCGTCAAAAATATCAGCAATTCTGTTTCTTACTAACCTCCAAGTTTTTTTTCCATCAGATATGAAATCATTGAGTGTATCTTGCATAAACATATCGTCCGTTAATTCGATACCTTCAAAATAATTGAGTTGTTGTAACGCACCAAGATCAATTGCATAATCACCAATACGCGTTCCTACTGTTACTATATTCTCTTTGGTAAGAAAAACACCAAAAGGGATGTTTTGAATGGGAAAATCACTGTCAACAGGAACGTCTAACCATGACTTTCTATTTGGATTATTTGCTGTTATTGGCATAATGTGTTAATTATATTGTTGAAAATTCCACATCAAATATATTATAATCTAAGTACTAACCAAACGTTTTTTTGTATTTTTGCACCATATTAACGAAAAACAAAGAAATGCAACGCGACGAACAAATTTTTGACCTTATTCTTGAAGAACAAGAGAGACAGATACACGGATTAGAGCTAATCGCTTCAGAAAACTTCGTAAGTGATGAAGTATTAGAAGCAGCGGGTTCTGTTTTAACTAATAAATATGCTGAAGGCTATCCTGGTAAAAGATACTACGGAGGTTGTGAAGTAGTAGATGTAGTTGAGCAAATTGCTATTGATAGAGCAAAAGCTTTATTTGGTGCTGAGTATGCTAACGTTCAGCCTCACTCAGGTTCTCAAGCAAATACAGCTGTTTATCACGCATGTTTAAAACCAGGTGATACGATTCTAGGTTTTGATTTGTCTCATGGTGGACATTTAACACATGGTTCTCCAGTTAATTTTTCAGGACGTTTGTACAATCCTGTTTTTTATGGTGTAGATAAGGAAACTGGTCGTTTGAATTACGATAAAATTCAAGAAATCGCTACAAAAGAGCAGCCTAAATTAATCATCGCTGGAGCATCTGCTTATTCTCGTGATATGGATTTTGCTCGTTTCAGACAAATTGCGGATAGTGTTGGTGCAATTTTGATGGCTGATATTTCTCATCCAGCAGGACTTATTGCAAAAGGATTATTGAGCGACCCAATTCCACATTGTCATATTGTAACAACTACTACTCATAAAACACTTCGTGGACCACGTGGTGGTTTGATTATGATGGGCAAAGATTTCGAAAATCCTTGGGGACACAAAACGCCAAAAGGTGAAATTCGTATGATGTCTTCTTTATTGGATTTAGCTGTTTTTCCTGGTAATCAAGGTGGACCATTAATGCATATTATTGCTGCTAAAGCAGTTGCTTTTGGTGAAGCTTTACAAGATGAATTCTTTACTTATGCCATGCAATTGCAAAAAAATGCTAAAGCTATGGCTGAGGCATTTGTTGCTAGAGGATACGAAATCATTTCTGGTGGAACAGACAATCACATGATGTTGATTGACTTAAGAAATAAAAATATTTCAGGGAAAGATGCTGAAAATGCATTAGTAAAAGCTGAAATAACGGTTAATAAAAATATGGTTCCTTTTGATGATAAATCTCCTTTTGTCACTTCAGGTATCCGTGTAGGTACTGCAGCTATTACAACTCGTGGTTTAGTTGAAGAAGATATGGAAACTATTGTTGCTATGATTGATAAAGTATTAATGAATCATACAAATGAGGATGTTATTGAAGAAGTAGCAGCCGAAGTAAATGAAATGATGAGCGAAAGAGCAATTTTCGTTTTCTAAATAGGTTTAAAAGTATAAATTGTTAAAGGTTTAAAGTTTGAAGGTTTGTGCTAACATTAAGTTGTCACAAAGAATTTGAACTTTAAACTTTTTTCATTTTTAAAACAGCTTTAAACATTTTTTTAAACTTTTAAAAAATAAAATAATGGGAGTACTGCGTTTACAATTGCCAACAGACCCTAGATGGGTAAATATTGTTGAGAAAAATATTGAAGAAATCTTAACTGACCACGCTTGGTGTGAACAAAAAGCGGCTACAAATGCTATTACAATTATAACGAATAACTCTGAGCATCAAGATTTAGTGCAAGATTTATTGGCATTAGCCAAAGAAGAAATCGACCACTTTGAGCAAGTCCATAACATTATCATTAAAAGAGGATTAAAACTTGGGAGAGAACGTAAGGATGATTATGTTAATGAACTGTATGCTTATATGAAAAAGAGCATAGATGGTAGTCGCGTTTCTGGTTTAGTTGAGCGATTATTGTTTTCTGCCATGATTGAAGCAAGAAGCTGTGAACGATTTAAAGTGCTTTCAGAAAACATTAAGGACGAAGAATTAGCTTCTTTTTATAGAGATTTAATGGAAAGTGAAGCGGGACATTATACTACTTTTATAACTTATGCTCGTAAATACGGAGTCGGCATTGATGTTGAGCAACGTTGGAGAGAATGGTTGGCTTTTGAAGAATCTGTCATATCAAATTATGGAAAGAATGAAACCATTCATGGTTAATTTTTAAATAATAGCAGCCATTTTTTAAGTCTAATTCCAATTTACTCGTTTTATGATTACAGTTCTCCCAGCAACCGCAGCGGATTTTGACACCATACGTTCTATTGCCTACGAAACATGGCCAATAGCTTATGGTGAAATTTTGTCAAAAGCTCAGTTAGATTATATGTTGGGCGCATTTTATAATGATACTTCGTTAAAGGAAAGTGTGTCGCAAAAAGGGCATCATTTTGTATTGGCAAATGAAGGAAATCAAACCTTAGGTTTTGCTTCTTTTGAATGGAATTACGACAATCAAAAACAAACCAAGATTCATAAAATTTATATACTTCCGTCCGCCCAAGGTAAAGGAGTAGGTAAAGTACTTATAGATTATATCGCCACTGAAGCGAGAAAGCAAGGTTCTCTTACCTTGTGTCTAAATGTCAATCGCTTCAATAAAGCGATTACGTTTTATGAAAAAATGGGTTTTTCTATCACTAGCGAGGTAAATATCGAGCTAGAACATGGCTACTTGATGGAGGATTATGTGATGGAGAAAAAACTCTAGGTTGTTGTATTTTGTTTGATTCAAGACGGATGTTGCCAAATTCAAGAACTCCAGTTTTTATTGAGATAGTGCATTTACATTTGCTTCATAAAAAAATGTATTATTCAATAAAAATGAAACTATGAAAAAAATCTTTTACTTATTACTCTTCATTTCTTCATTAAGTATAGCCCAATCAGAAGAGACAATTGAGCATCTCCCAGCGAATGAATATTTTATTTTAAATGAAACTGCTGTTCTATTTGAAAATAATTTTATCATTAATAAATATATTGCGCCAAATGAGAAAAGGGGAGGACTTAATAAAGAATCAGGAACCTTCACTGATTTATCAAATAAAGGGTATTATTTTACAGTATTAGGTAAAAAAATTAGGCTTAAAATAACGACTGATTGTAATTCACTTTTTGTAGGATATTTTCATATAGACTCTCTCAAAGCTAATAACGATTTATATAGAATTGAAAATCTAGAAATTAAGATTTTAAAAAATAATAAAACCATAATTAATTGGACTTTTGTCACTCAGTCAAAAAAGTATAATGAAAGAAATGTTCTTTATGATGGGAGAGACTATTTTCAGAAGGGTTATGTTCCTTATGAAGATTCATTAATTAATGGCGATAAGCTAGTAATTTTATTTAGAAAAAAAGGACAGGAAAGTTTTCTAAAATTGAATCTTGAGAAAAAAGAAAGCGCTAGAAAACCTTTTATTATACAAACGATTTCGTTAGACTTAAATAAACCAGAAAGTTTTGAAAGCTTTATTCAGGAATCAATAGAGAAATTGCAAAAAGATAGACTCTTAGATAAATCAAATTTTTATGATGATTGGCCTGAAGATTATTTTCCAAGAATAATAGGAAATACAAACAGGCATTTTAAAAATGAAAAGTTTTGTTTGGTTTTTAGAAAGCCAAATGGTAAAAAAAGAACTCATAATAGTTTTGAATACCGCACTAGCATAAATTCAAAAATTGGTGATTGGACAAAGTCGAATGGTATCATTTTTTTGGAATTAAAAGAATCTGGAGCAAAATATAAACTTGAAGTCCAGTACAAAGACAATCCACAATATGTAGCTGTTTATAGATTTCACACTGAACCCGACTGGTATCAAACGCTTTGGTTTAAGATTGTTATTGGAATGTTTTCTCTCTTGATTTTTTCGGTTATTTATATTTTCTGGATTAGAAAAATAGCAGAAAGAAAGCGATTAGAGCAAAAATCTAAAATAAAAATGCTGTATGCCCAACTTAATCCACATTTTGTATTCAATGCCTTAGGTTCTATTCAGGGCTTGCTTAACGATAATCAGATAGAAAAAGCAAATCAATATTTGGCTGGTTTTGGTTCACTACTAAGAAATACACTTATTTCTAGTGAAAAGGAAATGCAGAGTCTTGAGGTAGAAATAAAAAGCATCAAAAATTATATCGAGTTAGAACAGTTGCGAAATCCTTTTTTGTATCGTTTAACAATTGATGAAAAAATAGATATTCACGAAGTACAAACGCTTCCACTTTTGATGCAGCCTTTGATAGAAAATGCTATAAAACATGGTATTTCAAATAAAGAAAATGCAGAAATAACGCTCACTATTTCAAAAAAAGAAGATGACTTAATTTTTGAAATAGCCGATAATGGAAAAGGTTTTGATATATTAGAGGAGCAAAAGGGTTTTGGTTTAAAATTGGTAAAAGATAGAATTACGTTATTTAATCAATCCTCTGCAAAAATGAAAATTGACATAAAGATTCAAAGTGATTTATCTGGAACACAGATAACTGTTTATTATAAAAACTGGCTTAAAAATGATTAAAGGAATCATCATAGATGACGAACCACACAATGTTACCAATCTGCGTAGATTGTTGGAAAAATATTGTCCAGAAGTGATGATTGTTGCTTCGTCATCAAATGCTAACGAAGGTATTTCACTCATTAAAAACAATCAGCCTGATTTGGTTTTTTTAGATATTCAAATGCCTGACAAGGATGGATTTCAGGTTTTGCAGGAACTTAATTTGTATGATTTTGAAGTAATATTTGTAACGGCTTTTAGTCAATATGGAATTCAGGCAATTAAATTTTCGGCAATTGATTATCTACTAAAACCAATTGATATTGAAGAGTTAAAAAAAGCAGTTGTAAAAACAAGCGAGAGATTAAAACATAAAAATCAAAATCTGCAATTGCAAAATTTGCTTCATCACTTAAGACAAAGTAATAATAGTTCCGATCACAGAATAGCTATTTCATCGCTCAAAGAAACCCGTTTTGTATATGTGAAAAACATAGTCCGATGTGAAAGCGAAAATAGCTATACATTATTTTTTACAGATGAAGGCGAAACCATTATTTCGACGGTACCACTTTATGAATATGATGAAATGTTAAGTGTTTATGGATTTATTCGTTGTCATCAATCGCATTTGGTAAATAAAAAATACGTAAAAAGCCTGCTAAAAGAAGAGGGCTATACTTTGCTGCTTTTTGATCAGATTCGAATTCCTGTTTCACGCAATAAAAAAGATTTGGTTAAAAAAGCTTTAGTTTAGTATACCAAAAAATACTAAAAATCAAAGTCAATTTGAACTTGCCTCAAAAAGTTAGACACTATTTGGGGCGTTTTTTATGAAAAGTAAAGGTTTTTATATTAATCATTTTTCAGACTACTGTTAACTAGTAATTATGTAACAATCATTATTTCTTTACATTTTTTTAAGTCGTATATTTATATCAGTTTTCGTATAAATAAGTTTCAAAAAATATAAAATGAGGTTAAAATTAATACTAGTATTGGGATGTGTTTTTTTTCTATTAATAAATTGTTCCAAAAAAGAATCTCAAGAAATTCAGCCTACCATAAGCGATATTACCGAAAGTGTTTATGCATCTGGCGTAATAAAAGCCAAGGACCAATACATTGTTTATCCTACTGTAAGTGGGATTTTGAAAAAAACAAAAGTGGCAGTTGGTCAAAAAATCAGCAAAGGACAATTATTGTTTGAGCTAGATAGCGACAAAGCCGATTTGAATACTCAAAACGCTTTATTGGCGTATGAATTGAGCAAAAAAGATAGTCGTTACATTCAAGATAAAATTGCCGAATTAGAGTTGAAAGTTTTGGCGGCGAAAGACAAATTAATTTTGGATGAATCTATTTATCACAGGAATCAAAAAGCATTGCAGTATGAAGGGATTTCCCAAGTAGATTTTGATAGAGTAGTGCAAACCTATAAAAGCTCGAAAAGTAATTTTGAAATGGCACAAAAACAATTGGCACAATTCAAAAGCCAATTGCAAAATGACCAAAGTAAAAATGCAATCAATCTAAAAATTAGTCAAAAAAGTCAAAGCGATTTTGCTGTAAAAAGTGAATTTGACGGTCAATTGTTCGACCTGCCTGTCAAAGAAGGTACTTTGGTGACACCCCAAACACCAATTGCTACGATTGGGAAAAGCAATACTTTCATTCTTGAATTTGATGTGGATGAAAACGATATGGTTCGAGTGGTGTTGGGACAAAATATCGTTGTTACTATGGATAGTTACAAAGGAACTGTTTTTGATGCAGTAGTTTCAAAAATTTATCCCATAATGGATGAGCGTTCGAGAACTTTCAAGATAGAAGCTCAGTTTACAAAAGCTCCACCCAAGTTGTATCCTAATTTAACAGCAGAAGCGAATATCGTTATTCAAACCAAAAAAAAGGCCATCACTATTCCGAAAGAATATCTAATTGATGGGACTTATGTTTTGGTCAATAAAGATGAAAAACGAAAAGTAAAAGTCGGCTTAAGTGATTACAAAAAAGTAGAGATTTTAGAAGGGTTGCAAGCCAACGAAACGCTTTATAAACCGAACTAATGAACTACAAACTTATCTTAAACATCGCTTTGCATTTGTTGCGTGCCCGCTTAAAACAAACGATTGTGGCAGCAATTGGGGTTACGTTTAGTATCGCTATGTTTATTGCATTGGTGAGTTTTATGAACGGGCTCAATGATTTATTAGATGGATTGATGCTAAATAGAACACCTCATGTTCGCTTGTATAACGAAATAAAACCTACGGCTAATCAACCGATTGATTTGTCGAATCGCTATAAAAATACTACCAACTTTATCCGGTCGGTAAAGCCTAAAGATAGAGGGAAATCAATATATAACGGAATTCCAATTATCAAAGCTCTTAAGGAAGACAAACGAATCATTGATGTGGCTCCAAAAGTAGTGGCTCCTGTTTTTTTTAATTCGGGAACTATTGAGATTTCAGGAGTTGTGAATGGGATAGCTATTTTGGCAGAAGAAAAATTGTTTCAAACCAGCGATTATATTATTGAAGGCAAGATTACCGATTTGGTGCAAAACAATAGTATTATTATAGGTAAAGGATTGGCGGATAAAATGCTATTGATTGTTGGAGACCGAATTAAAGTCACCACATCCAAAGGGAATTTGGCAACCTTAAAAGTAGTCGGGATTTCTCAAATTGGTATTGCAGAAATAGACGATACGATGTCCTATACTTCTTTAGATACCGCTCAGAAAATGTTGGGAGAAGCCACAAACTACATCACAGATATTCAAATCAAATTATATGATATGGCTTCTGCACCTGTTGTAGCCAAAGAATTGCAGGTAACTTATCAACTAGATACTATCGATTATCAAACAGCCAATTCACAATTTGAGACTGGCAGTTCAGTACGAACCATTATCTCTTATGCTGTTGGGATTGTATTGTTGATAGTGGCTGGTTTTGGAATTTATAATATTCTAAACATGATGATTTACGAGAAAATGGACAGTATTGCTATTTTGAAAGCGACTGGCTTTTCAGGAAATGACGTCAAGTGGATTTTTACTTCGTTATCTATAATTATTGGTTTGGCTGGAGGTATTTTTGGTCTCATTTTTGGCTTTATTTTTACTTCAATTATTGATGTGATTCCTTTTGAAACTGCGGCTTTACCAACGGTCAAAACGTATCCAATTAATTTCAATATTTTGTATTATATCATCGGAATTGTATTTGCCTTGTTCACCACGACTATTGCAGGTTTGTTTCCTGCTTTAAAAGCCAGCAAAGTAGATCCAGTAGAAATTATTAGAGGAAAATAAAATGGAAAATAAAGTACTGCAAACCATCGGATTGAGTAAATATTTTTATGATCCCGTAAAATTTCAAGTATTGAAGGAAATTGATATGAGTATCAATCATGGCGAGTTTGTTTCAATTGTTGGTAAATCAGGTTGTGGAAAGTCAACGTTGTTGTATTTGCTTTCGACTATGGATACAGATTATGACGGGCAATTGTTTGTGAATAATCAACTGATTACTGGAAAATCAGATAAAGAATTGGCTTTGATACGCAACGAAAAAATTGGCTTTGTTTTTCAATTTCATTATTTGCTCAATGAATATAATGTACTTAAAAACGTGATGCTTCCGGGATTGAAATTGGCTAAATTTTCTGAAAAAGAAGTGGAGCATCGTGCAATGGAGCATCTGAAAACATTAGACATGCACGAACATGCTTTGAAGTTACCCAATCAATTGAGTGGTGGACAAAAACAAAGGGTAGCTATTGCAAGGGCGTTAATCAATGATCCTTTAATCATTATGGGAGATGAACCTACAGGAAATTTAGATAAAAAAAACAGCGACTTAGTGTTTGATATTTTTAAGCAATTGACCCATGAGCAGAAACAGACGCTATTGATTGTAACGCATGATAATGATTTTGCAGAGCGTTCAGATAGAACGATAACTATGCAAGACGGTCGAATCATAAAAAGTTAATCTACTACAATCTCGTGTTTATACAGTAAGCCTTTTACTTCGTTGAGACTGAAAATCGCCTTTTTGAGTTTGGTTTTGGAAGGATCTATAGTGTAATTATAACTTGTTTTGAAATTCGCTTTGTTGGCAATTGCTTTGTCAAATTCAGCGCGGTAAAGGTCACAATTATCAAAAATACTTTCGGTTAAGTCAGTTGCCATAAAATCTACGGCAAGTAAACTACAAGTATTGAATGTGGTGCCTTTTAGTTTTAAAGTATAAAACTTTGAAAAGTCTAATACACAATGTTGAAAATGTACTTCAAAAATTAATTTATTGCACATTGCAAAATTAACCTCTCTGATTTGACAATGGTTAAAAGTAACGGTTCGTAACGCCACGTGATTGATGTGTGCTCCATTAAAATTACACTTTGTAAACACACAATCAATAAAGGTAACATCCATAAAATTACAAGCCGTAAAATCACAATTTTCAAACGTGCAACATTCGAATTCATTGTGATTTAATTCGTCTCTGTTATAAATGATTTTTTGGTAATGTTGGTCTAGATTGTAGTTTGGCATGCGCAAAGGAAGTGTTTTAAAGCAAAAAACGCAATTATCAAGAGACAATTGCGTTTTTTAGTGACCCCTACAGGACAAATTTCAAATCATTTTATGGAAGATTTGAAGATATTGGCTTATTATATGTAGGGTCTGTCTTTGAATGGTACCAATAATTTGGTTTGGACGTCCTGTTGGGGATTGATATTTTTTGGATCATATGAGAATGAGTATTTGAAAAAAAAAATACAACTTTAATTTTTTTATTACTTTTTCAAATATCCCATTATAAAGAATCAAAATGTGCATAATTTAAAATAGTCCTATCATGTCTTGCATTAGAGACTAAAAGCTGGACAAATGATTTAACTATTTACAGTTTCAAAAGTTAGAGATTACCCAGATGCAACTTAACGGTGAGATATTATAATTTCGATTCATCCTTACCATGGAAACGAAGCTTTATTTAATTTTCGTGTTTTTTGTGTCTAATTCAAACTCCTATACTCATTAGGAGTATTACCAACGTGTTGCTTAAAAAAGCGAGTGAAGTGCTGAGGATATTTAAAGCCTAGCTCATAAGCTACTTCATTGATGGTTTTAGTGGAATCGAATATTTTATCTTTGGCGACATCAATAATTTTGTTTTGAATGTATTCCTGTGCAGATTTTCCAGTTTCTTTTTTGATAAGGTCACCAAAGTAATTGGGAGATAAATTTAGCTCAGCGGCATAATAAGCCACTGAAGGCAAACCTAGGATATTCGGTTTGTCAGATGAAAAATAACTATTTAATAATTCTTCAAATTTTTCAACGATTCCTTTATTAGCATTATCCCTTGTAATAAATTGGCGGTCATAGAATCTTTCACAATAGTTTAAAAACAATTCAATATTAGAAGCTATGAGTTTTTTACTGTGTTTGTCGATCGATTGCTTTAGCTCCATTTCGATTTTAGCAAAACAATCAAACACCAACTGTTTTTCCTGTTCTGATAAATGAAGTGCTTCACTAGTGTTGTAGCTGAAAAAATTATATTCATTAATGCTTTTTGCAAGAGAGGTACCATGTATCAGATCAGGATGGAAAACCAATCCATGTCCCACAGGCTGGTAATAGTCTATTTTGTTTTCTACATCAATTACCTGACCCGGTGATATGAAAACCAAAGTTCCTTCCTGATAATCGTAATAATTGCGACCGTATTTTAAGTCGCCACAGTTCACTTGTTTTAAAAACACACAGTAAAGCCCGAAGTTCATTTTAGAACCGGTTCTTTCCTTTGCTTTTGAAAAATCAATTATGCTAACCAAAGGGTGCAATGTTGCATGATTATTAAAAGCATTGTACTCACTAATGGTCTCAAAATTAAATACTTGTTCCATGTCTTTTTTATTGTTTGTTGTACAAATTTAAGTAATTGTGCGTAGTTTTAATAGCAGTTTGAGTTCAATCAGTAATCTTGGTAGCAGATTCAGTAATCCATATACCATTGCCCTCGCATTTAGTTCTGAAATTTGCTGTAACAGAATTGTTTAAAACTTTAAAGTAATTGTAATATGTTTAATGTAAAATTAAATAACGGTGTTGAAATGCCAATTTTAGGTTTTGGAGTTTTTCAAATTCCAGATGCTGTTGAATGTGAGCAAGTTGTAATAGATGCTATTGAAAGCGGTTACCGTTTAATTGATACAGCGGCTTCTTATCAAAATGAAGTTGCTGTAGGAAAAGCAATAAAAAAATGTGGCATTGCCCGTGAAGAATTGTTTATCACGACCAAGCTTTGGGTTCAGGATGCGGGATATGAACAGACAAAAGCTGCTTTTCAAAAATCTTTGGATAAGTTGCAACTAGATTATTTGGACTTATATCTTATTCATCAACCGTATGGTGATGTATTTGGATCTTGGAAAGCTATGCAGGAATTGTATCAACAGGGAAAGGTAAGGGCTATTGGTGTAGCCAATTTTCATCCAGATAGAGTAATGGATTTGATAATAAATAGTGGTTTTACACCTGCAATTAATCAGATAGAAACGCATCCATTCAATCAGCAGAACACAACGCAAAGCTTCTTAGAAGAAAACAATGTGCAAATCCAGTCATGGGGTCCTTTTGCAGAAGGGAAAAATAATATTTTCCATAATGATCTTTTGACTAAAATTGGTAATAAACATGATAAAAGTGTAGCACAAGTAATACTTCGTTGGCTAATCCAACGAAATATTGTAGCTATTCCTAAATCAGTTCGTAAAGAAAGAATGCTTCAGAATTTCAATGTTTTTGATTTTGAACTTTCGACAGAGAATATTGAGGCAATTCAGACTCTAGACACTAAAGAAAGTTTGTTTTTTGACCATAGAGATCCAAATATGGTAAAATGGCTGAGCGAATATAAAGTAGTGTTATAAAATATTCTAATAAACATAATTATGAATCGTCGAAATTTATTAAAAACTGCAGGACTTGCAATAGCCGGAAGTGCATTAGTGCCTTTATCTTCTTTCGCTCAATCTTCAAATTCGGAAACTAAACCTTTCAATAATGACAACTCATTGGAACCAATTCCTAGCAAGAGAAAACTTGGTAAATCTCTTGAAGTTTCAAGCATAGGACTCGGTGTTCAGAACATGACCCGCACGTATCAAACTACAATTCCCTCGCGACCAGAAATGATCAACATCATTCGAACAGCCTTTGATAAAGGAGTTACCCTATTTGATGCAGCGGAAGCTTACGGCCCTTTCGAAGTGGAACGAATTCTTGGAGAAGGTATAGCCCCTTTCCGCGACAAAATAGTTATCGAAACAAAGTTTGGCTGGAATATTGACCAGGAAACGGGTAAGCGATTACCGGGATTAAACAGTCGTCCTGAACACATCAAAATTGTGGTGGAAGGAATGCTGAAACGTCTTCGCACTGATCGAATAGATTTATTGTATCAACACCGTGTAGATCCGCAAGTACCAATTGAAGATGTAGTTGGGGCTATTCAGGATTTGATAAAAGAAGGCAAAGTATTGCATTACGGATTGTCGGAGCCAGGATCTCAAACTGTAAGACGAGCACATGCCATTCATCCCATTGCAGCTATTCAAAATGAATATTCAATGCTATGGCGTGGACCAGAAAAAGAAATTATTTCACTATGTGAGGAACTTGGTATTGGTTTCGTTCCTTGGAGTCCGCTTGGAGTGGGTTTTCTAACTGGTGCTATTGATGCCGATACACACTTTGCTCAAGGTGATATTAGAGGAAATGAGTCTCGTTTCTCGGCAGAGAATCTACCGAATAACTTGAAAATTGTAGATTTAATAAAAAAATGGGGTGCCCAAAAACAGGCTACTCCTGCCCAAATTTCGTTGGCTTGGCTATTGGCGCAAAAGCCTTGGATTGTTCCAATACCGGGTACAACACAGATGGCTCATATGTTGGAAAATATTGGAGCTGCAGATGTGAAATTTACTACAGATGAATTAAAGGAATTCAATAAACAATTGGATGCTATTCAAATTTTGGGTGAAAGATTGCCCGCCTTTGTACAAGCGTTTTCTGATGTGGAAGCACCATTAAAGAAATAAAAATTAAAACGCACCATTACAATTTAACTTTAAATTAGATTATATGAAGATGTTTATTATGGCATTGTTTGCAATTGCAAGTATTCAATATTCCTCAGCTCAAGAAAATAAAACAAGTACTGTAGTTACGAATTACACAAAAGCGGAACAAGAAGTTATTCAGCTCTCTAAAGATAAATGGCAATGGATGGCTGATAAAAATGTCGACAAACTTGAACCTCTCTTTGACAACAAATCAAAATTTGTCCATATGAGTGGCACTTGGAAAAAGGACGAAGAACTCGATATCATTAAAACAGGTAGAATTTGGTACAAGAATACGAAAGTCCATGATGTAGCAATTGAAACTTTTGGAAAAATGGCAATCTTATGGAACCGAATTACACTTGAGGCCAATGTACGAGGGACTGATGTGGTGACTGAATTTACTGTAACGGAAGTTTATCAAAAACATGGTAATGATTGGAAACTTTTAGCCTTAACATTTAGTAGTGTGCGGGACACCCATCAAATTCAGAAATAGAAAAAAGGAAAAATAAACTAATCAAAAATTAATCACATTATGAAAAAGTCAATTTTCGGACTACTTATGTTCGCTTTATTTACAGCTAATACTTTTGCACAGAATACGACCGAACAAGAAGTTATTCAACTATCTAAAGATAAATGGCAATGGATGGCCGATAAAAATGTCGATAAACTTACTCCATTGTTTGATGATAAATCTGTCTTTGTTCATATGGGAGGAAGTTGGGGAAAAACACAAGAAATTAATGTGATTAAAAGTGGAGGAATTCATTATAAGAAAGCAGATATCCATGAAGTTTCAGTAAATATAATCGGTAATACGGCGATACTTTTAAACAAAATCACATTATTAGCAGTAGTGGGAGGAAATGAAGTTACCAATCCGTTTGTTGTAACGGAAGTATATATAAAAGAAAATAATGGATGGAAACTGGGCTCATTGTCGTTTACTAAGCTAATGACACCTAATAATTAAATTAAGCAGATAAAAAAATGAGAACAAGGATTTTAGGAAATAATGGCCTTGAAGTTACGGCTTTAGGCCTTGGCTGTATGGGATTAAGTTTCGGTTATGGGAAAGCAACAGAAAAAAAAGAAGCTATAACTTTAATCAGAGCGGCTTTTGAAAAAGGCATTACTTTTTTTGATACTGCAGAATGTTACGGTCCTTTTATAAATGAAGAAATAGTGGGAGAAGCTTTAGAGCCATTTCGTAAAGAAGTAGTAATTGCAACAAAATTCGGTTTTCAGAATGGTGATTCTACAAAAGGATTAGACAGCAGTCCTGCAAGAATAAAATCTGTTGTTGATGCTTCACTAAAAAGATTAAAAACAGATTGTATTGATTTGCTTTATCAGCACAGAGTTGATCCGAATGTGCCAATCGAAGAAGTTGCCGGAGCGGTTAAGGAATTAATTCAGGAAGGTAAAGTTAAATATTTTGGTCTTTCAGAAGCTGGTGTTGATACTATCCGCAGAGCCCACATTATACAGCCAGTTTCAGCATTGCAAAGTGAATATTCGTTATTCTATCGTGAACCAGAAAAAGAAATTATTCCCGTTTTAGAAGAATTGGGAATCGGTTTTGTGCCTTTTAGTCCGTTGGGAAAAGGTTTTTTAACTGGTGCAATAAATGCGGAGACAAAATTTGAAGCTTCTGATTTTAGAAACATAGTGCCAAGATTTTCTGAAGAAAATAGAAAGGCTAATTCGACATTAGTAGATTTAGTAAAATCAATTGCAGCTGAAAAAACGGCTGCGCAATCACAAATTGCTTTAGCATGGCTATTAGCACAAAAGCCTTGGATTGTACCCATTCCAGGGACTACCAAACTGCATCGTTTACATGAAAACATTGGTGGAGCAGAAATTCATTTGAGCAAAGAAGAATTAGACAATATTGATTCAGCACTTAAAAATATAGAAATTGTTGGTGCTCGTTACCCTCAGCAATTACAGGATAGAGTAGGCAAATGAGCAGATTATCAGTAAGGGCTAAAAGTTAATCTTGTCATTCCATAATTAAATTATAAAATATGAAAAAACTATTTGCTAGCATTATTTTGCTCTGGATGACTTTATATTTAAATGCACAACAAAAGACAATCGATCCTATAGAGATCCAGACTGTCTCAGGAAATGTACGTGGAATAATAGAAGGTGAAGTTTGTGTCTTTAAAGGTATTCCATACGCCGCACCACCTGTTGGTGCAAATCGCTGGCGTTCACCGCAGCCAGTAATACCATGGAAAGATGTTCGGGATGCAACTAAATTTTGCGCAGATTGTCCACAAGCAGGCTGGCCCAGAGGTTCTGGTATGTCTAAAAGTTCCTCTGAAGATTGTTTGTTTTTGAATATATGGAAACCGGCCACAACATCAAAAAAAACAAAATTACCTGTTATGGTATGGATTCATGGCGGAGCATTTGTGTTTGGGAGTGGCGCAGGTTTTTCAGGAACTGCATTTGCAAAACAAGACGTACTACTTGTTTCTATCAATTACCGTTTGGGTCGTTTAGGTTTTTTTGCATTTCCTGCTTTAAGTAAAGAGAATCCAAATGAATATAAAGGAAGCTATGCTTACATGGATCAGATTGCTGCACTGGAATGGATTCAGAAAAATATTGCTGTTTTTGGTGGAGACCCGACGAACGTAACTATCTTCGGAGAGTCCGCAGGTGGGGTATCCATACATTCGTTAATGACTATTCCGTCAGCAAAAGGATTATTTCAAAAAGCGATTATTGAATCTGGAGGTGGCCGAGATGGAGTACTCACCGCCAGACCGATTGACAAAGAAAATGCTGACCCATATTATCCTGTTTCTGCTGAAAGTATCGGAATTAATTTTGCTAAAAGATATGATATTGAAGGTACAGATGCTGAAGCACTAAAGAAATTGCGATTACTCACAGCTTCTGAAATTGTTGACGATGGACAAGAAACTGTTAATGGGATACCTACTTATTCGGGACCTATTCTTGACGGGCGTTTGGTAACGGAAACAGCTGAGAGTTCCTATAAAGCGGGGAGGCAACATAAAGTTCCGTTAATTATTGGTTCGAACAGTGCAGAAGTGCCGGCAGGCTTTGTGAATGCTGGTACGAAGGAAGAATTGTTTTTAGTTTTTGACAGTCACAAAGATGCGGTTTCCAAGGCCTATGATCCTGATGGTAAAGCTGACTTCGGCATGATGCTCACACTTGTAAACACAGATAAAGTTTGGGCAGAACCGGCTCGTTTTACAGCAAGAACTCTTTCAGATAAAGGAATACCTGCTTATTTGTATTTATTCTCATACGTGCCTTTATCCATGAAAGAAAGGATGAAGTACGGAGCTTCTCATGGATCTGAGATTCCATATGTATTTGATAATCTTGTCGAAGGCAATGGTTATACAATTTCCCCAAAAGATAAGGAAGTTGCAAAAATAATGAATGCCTATTGGGTCAACTTCGCCAAAACTGGAAATCCAAATGCGAAAGGTTTGCCGCAATGGACTTTTTACGACACAATAAAGAATGAGGTGTTCGAGTTTGGGCAAGATGGATCGGCGGGCATTATTAAAGACAATAGGAAAGCACGACTCGATGTCATGGAACTGGCAGATGATAAAAAATAGTATTTTTATATAGAAATAAAGAAAGTAAGATGAAAAACAAAATTAATAATTACTGGAATACTGCCTGTTTATTATTGATGTTGGCCAGTGGTCCAATTATAGCACAGGAAAAACAAAAGCCATTGATTATAGAACAACAGGGTAGTTTTGCTGTTGGAGGAACAATAATTGAGAATCCGGGTACTTTTGATCCATACAACCCGACACCGACCGGTCAAACATTGCGAGGAGATCACGCTTATGTTTTTTATCAAATTCCTGTTACCGCGAGAAAATTCCCTTTGGTCATGTGGCACGGAATCGGTCAATTTTCCAAAACATGGGAAACAACTCCCGATGGGCGTGAAGGGTATCAGAATATTTTTTTAAGAAGAGGTTTTGGTGTTTATGTAATGGATCAGCCAAGAAGAGGAGATGCGGGACGCAGTACTGTAACAGCAACAATAACTGCTACTCCGGATGAGCAGCAATGGTTTGGAATATTTAGAATTGGTATTTACCCAAATTACTTTGAAGGTGTTCAGTTTGCTAAAGATCCAGCGACACTCAATCAATATTTCAGATCAATGACGCCTAGTATTGGACCAATCGAAATACCTATTATGACCAGTGCAGCGTCTGCTTTATTTACTAAAATAGGCCCCGCTATTCTTGTTACACATTCTCATTCGGGTGGAATGGGCTGGCTGACAGCTATTCAAAATCAAAACGTAAAAGCCATAGTCTCTTACGAACCCGGAAGCGGATTTCTTTTCCCTGAAGGGGAAGTCCCTGCTCCAAAACTCAGCGCAGGCGGAACACTTGAAGCATCGGGAATTTCAATGTCGGATTTTATGAAACTTACTAAAATTCCAATCATTATCTATTATGGCGACAATATTCCATCAAACCCTATTAAAAATCCAGGACAGGATGGCTGGAGGGTTCGACTTGAAATGGCGAAATTGTGGAGGGATAAGGTAAATAAGTATGGTGGAGATGTTACTGTAGTTCATCTTCCTGAAATTGGAATTAAAGGAAATACCCATTTTCCGTTTTCCGATCTGAATAATATTCAAATTGCAGATCTTATGTCTAAATGGTTAAAAGAAAAAGGACTGGATAAGTAATTAGATATAAAATGAAAAAGCTAACGACATTTTGGTTTATTACAACTGCACTTGTTTTTATGTTTTCAGGCTGTAGTAAAGCGCAAGAGAGAATCCCAAATAAGGATGAATCCCTAACGGATAAAAATGTATTGATTGTTTATTTGTCACGAACTAAAAACACCAAAGTTGTGGCAGAGATTATTCATAAAAAGGTCGGAGGAACATTAGTGGAGCTTGAATTGGAAAAGCCATATCCTCAAGACTACAAAATGATAGTGAGTCAGGTTGCAAAAGAAAACGAAACGGGCTATCTGCCTCCGCTTAAAACAAAAATTGCCAATATTGAAAAATACGATGTGGTATTTGTGGGGTTTCCAACTTGGGGAATGCAATTGCCACCACCAATGAAAAGTTTTTTGAAGCAATACAATTTAGGAGGAAAAACAATTGTCTCATTTAATACCAATGCGGGTTATGGAATTGGTACCAGCTTTGAAACGGTAAAAGAGCTCTGCCCTAAAAGCACTGTTGTGGAGGGGTTTTCTACCAAAGGCGGGGTAGAAAGGGATGGAATTTTATTTGTAATGGAAGGTGAAAAGGAAAAACAGGTTGATGTAGAAATCCAAAATTGGCTGAAAGAATTAAGTTTAATTAAATAAGAAATTCGGAATGAAGGCACTCTCAAAATTAATAATGTTGGTAATCATAATCGCAAATGTTTCAACTGTGAATGCACAGACTGAAGCAGTTCAAAACCTGAATAAAAAACAACAAGCTATCATAAGAATTGCCGCAGTTACAGCGAAAGGAGATTTAGAAAAATTAAAAATTGAACTTAATAGTGGGCTGGATGATAGATTAACAATCAACCAGATTAAGGAAAGTTTGGTGCATTTATATGCTTATTGTGGTTTTCCACGAAGCATTCGCGGACTACAGACTTTTATGGTTGTGTTGGAGGAACGCAAAGCCAAAGGAATTAATGATGTAGTAGGGACCGAAGCATCAACTATAAAGGAAGAACACAGTAAATATGAACGCGGAAAAGTGATCTTGAAAGAACTTACGGGAGTATCACAAGATGGTCCAAAATCTGGCTATTCGGCATTTGCTCCCGAGATGGACGTTTTTCTGAAGGAACATCTTTTTGCTGATATTTTTGAGCGGGATATTTTGACCTATTCCGAAAGGGAACTTGTTACAGTATCGGTTCTCAGCAGTATTGGTGGGGTGGAACCCATGCTGAATTCGCATCTAAAAATATGCCTGAATGTTGGGTTGAGTCCAAATCAGCTGCAGGAGTTTATAGGAGTTATAAAATCATCAGTCGGAAATGAAGAAGCAATTGCTGCCCAGGAAGTTTTGAACGAAGTACTCAAAAGCAAAAAGTAAAATTTAAAATAATAAGGATGAAAAAAATAGCATTAATTATAATAACAATTATGATTATTAACATGGCAAATGCACAATCTATCCAAAAGAGATATGAGCAAAATCCTTTTACTCTGGTATATGACGGAGCCATAATCAAAAATGAAAAAGGAAAAGTAAATATCCATCCTGTAAAGTATAAACTCAATGGAATTGAAATCGCTGCCAATGTGTATACACCGGCAAATTACGATTTCTCAAAAAAATATCCTGCTATAGTTGTTGCTCACCCTAACGGCGGTATTAAGGAACAAACAGCCGGATTGTATTCGCAACGTTTGGCTGAGGCGGGCTATATCACTATTACTGCCGACGCAGCCTATCAGGGTGCAAGTGGTGGCGAACCGCGCCATACTGATAAACCTGCAAACCGTATCGAAGACATCCGTGGTATGGCCGATTTTATTTCTCAATATGCAGGTGTAGATGCAAACCGACTAGGTGTTTTGGGAATTTGCGGCGGCGGCGGCTATACGCTAAAAGCTGCACAGTCAGACAAACGTTTTAAGGCTGTTGCCACTTTGAGTATGTTTAATTCGGGTGAGGTAAGGCGTAATGGCTTTCAAAATTCACAATTAGGAACTATACAGGAGCGTTTAAAGAAAGCGTCAGATGCCCGTGCGCAAGAAGCCAATGGTGGAAAAATGATCTATGCAGGAGTAGCGACTATAACAGATGAAGAAATCGCTAAGACTAACACTGATCTTTATCGCGAGGGATATGAGTACTATTACAGAACTCATGCGCACCCAAATTCAACTTTTTTATATACCATGAGCAGTCTTATGGATTTAATGTCTTGGGATGCTGCCACTAATATGGATTTAATCAATCAGCCCCTGTTGATGATAACCGGAAGTAAAGCAGATACAAAATATATGACAGACGAAGCATTTCCCAAAGCAACAAATGCAAAAACTAAAGAGCTTTTTATTATTGATGGCGCGACTCATATACAAAGCTATTGGAAACCAGAATATGTATCACAAATCGTGACTAAATTGGTAAGTTTTTATCAAACCGACCTTTAGGATTTAATTTAATAAAAATTGCTGTTTCAAAATATTAAACTAAAGGAAAAATGAAGAAAATAAATTTTAAAAAAAATGTGTCAATTGCTTTTATAGCTTATATTTCAATAGGAGTGATGTCCTGTAATAATAGCAAAGAACAACAGGCTGATACCAAGACATCAGATGCTGGTTTGATTTTTCCAAAAGGCAAAAAAGTTGCAAATAATAATTTTGCAGGAACAGTTTGGTTGAATAATTTAGTTCTGGATGACAGTATTAATAAGAATGCGGTAGGTAGCGTAACTTTTGAACCGGGTGCAAGAACAAAATGGCATAAGCATCCTGCGGGACAGATTATTTTGGCTATCGATGGGATTGGGTATTATCAGGAAATAGGGAAAGAGAAAATTATTATTCGCAAGGGTGATGTTGTGAGATGCCCTCCGGATACTCCTCATTGGCATGGTGCCTCTCCAGAAACAAAATTTGTCCAGATAGCAATTACTGGGAGGGAAAAAGGGGAGACGATTTGGCTGGAACAAGTAAATGAAGAGCAATACAACAGTAAAGTTGCGAAGTATTGAAATAGTATTATAATTTAATATTAGTGGCTAATTTGTTTTTTTCTTTTACTGTTATATGGATGTATGAAAAATTTATAACTGTAATATTATTTCTTCTTTTATAAGCTTTTATTAGTTTTCCTTTTTGGTGAAATTTTCCCTTTATTATCTTCATCAACAAATTCCATAAATTTACTTTTTAATACTAAATTGTGTTAAATAAAGGCAGTAAAAATAATTTATTAGCTGTAAATCAACAGTTTATATTTGGTTTGAATCCTGAGTAGTCACCCCGGCTGGATTTCCAAACCGCCTATATTTATAAATTAAAACTTACTAAAAAGTACGAAAAAGGCACAAAAAAACGCTAAATCGAATGATTTAACGTTAATTTTAGAGTGACCTCGACTGGATTCAAACCAGTAACCTTCTGAGCCGTAATCAGATGCGCTATTCAGTTGCGCCACGAGGCCTTTTTTGCTTTATAAGGGGACTTTTTAAAAAAGTACTAGTGCCTTATTGCGGGTGCAAATATAGGAATAAATGTGTAACTTGCAAGAGTAAAATTGTATAAAAATAAAAAAAAATGACAGTCGATAAGTACATTCGTGATATTCAGGACTTTCCTAAGGAGGGAATTTTATTTAAAGATATTACTCCGTTATTAATTGATACCTCTGCAAGAAAAGAATGTTTGGATATCTTGGTTTCGAACTTGAGAGATAAAGGCATAAACAAAGTAATTGGAGTAGAAAGTAGAGGCTTCTTTTTTGGAACGCTACTTGCGCAAGAGTTAAATGCAGGTTTTGTTCCTGTTCGTAAACCCAATAAATTGCCCTATGATACAATTGCGGCTTCTTATGCTTTAGAATACGGAACAGACACCTTAGAAATTCATACAGATGCAATTCAAAAAGGCGACCGAGTGCTTATTCACGACGACGTATTGGCCACAGGTGGAACTGCGAAGGCTGTTTGTGAACTAGTAGAACAATTAGGAGGTATAATTGTTCAGTGTAACTTCATTATGGAGCTCACTTTCTTAAACGGAAGAGAAAAATTAGGAAGTAACGAAATTTTTGCTGCGATTACTTATTAATTCATTTATTGCTATTAGCAATCTAATGCTCTGGTGGTAACGTAATATCTGTAGCCTATTATAGCCATTTGCCATTTTTTAGCTTTGCTAATATCTAAGCGTTGTTTTGTAAAACTTGGTAATAGTATTTTGTTGATTTGAGCTAAAATTTTGTACATAAAAATATTTTTTTCAAAGATATAAAAAAAGACGGTCTTGTAATGAGACCGTCTTTTGAGATTATTTTTTCTGATTTTTCTGAGTATCAGTTTTTGCCTTTTCTATTTCTTTTTTGGCTTTTTGAATTTCTTGTTTTGCTTTCTCAATTTCAATTTTTGCTTTTTGTATTTCAATTTTTGACAGCTCCATTTCCTTTCTAGCACGTTCCATATCGGCTTGCATATTTTCTCTTTCACTAAAAGAACGTTCTATATCAGCTTGAGCTCTTTTGATTATTTTGTTCACATTTACCTCAGTTCTTCCATCTTTAGTTGTAATTGCGATTACGCCGTTTTTACCATCGTCTCCATATTTTTCAATAGATATGTCTCCTTTATAAACATCCATTCTTTCGATTGAATTAGGGTCTAATTTCGAATTTAATTCTTCCATAGTGAAATCCACTTTTTTTCCATTGATGTAAACTATTGGTTTTTCACCATTTTTACTTCTGGTTACGATTACCCTTTTTTGGATTTGAACTTTTGGTGCGTTTGGAGCATCTGGCACATCTGGTGCGTCTATGGCGTCTTCTACATCAGGAACACTTGGAGCGTCAGGTGGAGTTAAATCATCTTCGTCATCACTAAAAGAAAAAGCAAAGTTAGATTCTTCATCATCAGAAGAATTTAGTACTATTCTTTTATTGATTTTTCCTTTAGGATTGGCTTTTCCAGTATAAAATCCGATACTTGATTTTCCGTTGCTATCGGTATTTTTTATAAAAGTGATAGGTGAAATCGGACGGTCGCTGTCAACCTGATTGGTTCCTTTGTTACCGTTTTTGTCATCAAATTGTAATTTGATTCCCGTAATTTCTTGATTAGCATTACGCTTAACTTTCGAAATTTTTAGGTTAATGCCGTGCAGGTCTTTCAGTAATTGTGCTTCTTGTTTTAACTTGGCATCAGAAGTATTTTTGTCTATTACTAAAATGATGTCCTCTGTTGTTGTTTTGGATGTTGTAGTGTGTGTTACTGTTTTTTCCTGTGCTAAAACCTTAATTTGGAAGATAAATACAAAGGCAATTAATGCTGGAAGTATCAGCGCATACTTCCACGAATTCCATTTTTTTGATTGATTTTTGTTTAACATAACGATTCGTTTTTTGATTAATGATTGATAAAAATGATTGGTAAGGGCAACACAATTTTCGTGTGTTGTTATTTTTACAAGTGCCATTTGATAGGCCTTTTTGTCGTTAAGTCGTTTAGTTGCCTCGCTATCAGCAATGAACTCAAGGTTTTGTAGTATGGCTCTTTGGTACAGCCAGATAAAAGGATTGAACCAAAATACGATACTAAAAAAGCGAATAATCAAAACATCTATGGTGTGATGCTGTTCGCTATGCACTTTTTCGTGTTCTAAAATACTTTGCAATTCTGATGGCGAATACAAAGAAGAATTGAAAACAATCGTGTTGAAATACGAGAACGGTGCTATTTTCTCCTGAACATCAATCAGTTTGAAGTCGGCTTGTTGTTGTGCTTTCGTTTTATATAAAACGCGATTCAAACTCCAATAATCCATTCCGAATTTTATGAAAAACAAAGCAGAGCCTACTATGTAAATGGCAATAGCAGTCAAATACCAATTTATTTCAAAGGTTTCCTCAGGAGAGGCTTGCTGCAGCGGCAGGTCTGAAATAGGAAAAGTGAGTGGAGTAGGGGTTACCCAAACGATTTTGGTAATGTAAAATAACGGAAGCACCACAGCTGTTCCAAGTCCAGCGAGTAAGAAAAAGCGATTGGCTGTGAAGAAAGTTTCTTTTCGTAACAAGAAATAGTAAGCCAAATAAAATAAGGCAATTAAACCGCTTGCTTTTAGTAAGTAGGGATAGATGGTTTCCATAACGCTTATTTTTGTTCAATCATCGCTAATATTTCTCGCAACTCTTCAGCAGATATTTTTTCTTCTTTCGCAAATTGCGAAACCATATTCTTATATGAACTACCAAAAAATGTCTCTATGGCATTCGACATAAATTTCTTGCGATAGTCTTCAATCTTAACGACAGGGAAATATTGATGCGTATTTCCAAAAGCGTTGTGCGACACATATCCTTTCTCTTCTAGATTTCTGACAATGGTAGAAAGGGTGTTGTAGTGGGGTTGTTCTTCTGTGATTTCTGCTTGAATTTCTTTTACAAAAGCTTTTTTAAGCTTCCATAAAATGTGCATAATTTCTTCTTCCTTGTTGGTTAATTTTTGCATCTTGATTAGGTTTGATTTAATGATAAAACAAACCTACAACTATTTTTGTAGTTGACAAACTAAAAATATAGTTATTTAACTAAATTTTAAGTTAGTTAAAAATTTACTATCGCAAAATGCAGTAAAATAGGTAGTTATTGGTTTTCTTTTTTAACCAATCGCATTACCCAAACACAACCAAAAATGGATACCGCACCCAAGAAAGCCATAAAAATCCAATTGTTTTGGTAGCCAAATCGACTGATGATATCCATTCCAGTTTTGGAACTAACGATATGCGCCAAACTAAAACTCATCGTAAAAAGTGCCATATAACGCCCTTCGTGTCCCTTGGGAGCTCGGCTCAAAGCAAAAGAATTCGAAAAAGGAAAAATGAACATTTCTCCAAAAGTGATAAACAATAAACTAATCACTAAAAAGCCAACCCAAAAATTGAACAACAATGCTAGGAAACTAAATGACATACAAACACAGCCCCAAAGAATGATTTTGAGTTTGTTCACATTTTTGCGTTGTGACGCACTTACGATAGGCATTTCTAGGAAAAAGATAATCAATCCGTTCAACGACAATAGCAAACCGCTTTGAAATTCAGTCAATCCAAATTGTTCTTTATGGTACAAAGGCAAAGTTGTAAATAGTTGAAAAAATAACACCGCCGTAATGAAACACACAAACAAGAAAATCCAAAAAACAGTGTCTTTAAATACAGATATTCTTGTAGCATTGATTTCTTTCAGTTTTTCTTTGTCGATAGTGCTTTTCTTTTCCTTTACCAAAAGGGCAAAAATCAAAATAGAAATAATACAAGAAGTACCATCTACCCAAAACAATCCTTGATAACCCATCCCCATAATGATTAAACCTCCCAGCGCTGGACCAGCTGCAAATCCAAGGTTTACGGCCAATCGCACTAATGTCAAGGCTCTCGTTCTGTTTTCTGGTTTGGCATAAGTACCTAACGAAACAAACATCGCGGGTCGAAACATATCGGCTATGGACATAATAAAAAACATACTGAAGCACAATCCCCAAAAGGAAGTGACATATTGAACGAAGAAAAACAACACTCCAGTAGTAAATAAACTGAAAATCATTATTTTGTAAAAACCAATCTTGTCAGATAGTTTTCCACCTAGCCAAGAACCGAGCATAGAGCCTAAACCAAAACATACCATAATCCAACCGACTTGCCCAAACGAAAAACCAAGGTCTTCTTTCAAGTATTTGGACAAAAAAGGCAACACCATCGTTCCAGCTCGATTGATAAAAGTCATTAAAGTAAGTATCCAAATTTCTCTCGAAAAGCCTCGGTAATTGTCAAAATAGCGTTGAATGGCAGTGGTCAGCATCTTTTTTTTCGTTTTGCCAAAGGTAGTAACTTTGTTTGGAAGCACTTTGCTGACTGCTAACTTTAAGTTATTTTTGCCAAAAACGAATTAAAAATGAAAAATGTACTTCTTGTATTGATGATTATTTTTTGTAATTGGACTTTCGGACAAGCTCAAAAAGGTAGCGAAGCCGTTGAAAAATTCCAAAAAGAACTCAATGCAGAATATGCTTCCCCTGAAAAAAGTCCTTTGCTCAAAGAGGATTTAGCCGTTTTCAAAAGCTTGGATTTTTTTCCTTACAATCCCAACTTGCAAATTGAAGCTCGTTTCGTTCGTACGCCTAATGAAAAAGTGTTCGAAATGAAAACCTCTACGACAAGAAAACCCTTGTATATTAAATTCGGAGAAGCGCATTTCACAATCGATGGGAAAGATTTAGTGCTAAATATTTATCAAAACATCGAACTTTCTAAAAAGAAAGAATATGTAGACTACTTGTTTTTGCCTTTTTCTGACCTGACTTGCGGTAAAGAAAGTTACATCGGCGGACGTTACATCGATTTGAAAATCCCAACAACTGAAACCATTTTTATCGATTTCAATACGGCTTACAATCCCTACTGCGCATACAATCACAAGTATTCTTGCCCCATAGTACCGCTTGAAAATGATGTGCCAGTAGCCATAAATGCAGGAGTAAAAAAGTTTCACGACTAAATGAAGTATTTCAATTTACATACGCACGAAGCCACCCAAAATCCCAACCGAATCGAGTTGGTCAATCAGTATCCTAACGAGTTCGAGAACTCTTTTCCCTATTATTCCATAGGCATTCATCCTTGGTATATTGTGGAGGAACGGATAGCAAGCGATTTAGAAATCATTGAGCAACAACTCCAAGACCCCAATTGTTTGGCCTTGGGCGAGTGCGGTTTAGACAAGCGAATTGCCATTCCGTTGGAGCTACAACAATCCGTTTTTGAACAACAATTGCATCTGGCGCAAAAGTATAACAAACCCGTGGTGATTCATTGTGTGGCGGCGTATCAGGAGGTAATTGCTTGTAGTAAAAAGCTAAAAATCAGCGTTCCGCTACTCATTCACGGATTCTCAAAGAACGAAACCGTGGCACAATCGTTACTCAATAACGGATTTTATCTGTCTTTTGGGAAGTATTTGGTTCAAAATCCAGCCTTGGCAAGCGTTTTTCAAAAAGTGCCAGACAATCAGTTCTTTCTAGAAACCGATACCATCGAAAACGGAATCGAAGAAGTCTACGCTTTGGCCGCCCAGTACAAAAACACAACCGTTGAAGCCATACAGCAACAAATCAACGGAAACATAAAGCGAGTTTTTGGGCTAACTCTCGATTGATTTTAGAATAAAATGAGTTTTTAGGAGCAGAAAAATAGGCATTTTAGCCAGCAAAGTCCCGTTATCCGCTATATCTTTGCTTTTTTAAAGAAAAAAAGCAAAGGATGCCGCTCCTACCGGGGCTAGGAGGGAAGATTGGTGATTTTTTGGAAACATTTAAAAAAATAAAAATAGATTCAAATAAAAAGAAAGAAACATATCAGTCATTGAAAGTTTAACTTTTATGCACTTTCATTGTGCTTAAAATAATAAGTAGCAAAAACTAAAATGACTCAAATGTTTATAAAATAATCAAATAACAAAGAATAACTTTAAACAAAGAATATGGCAGAGTGGACAGAAAGAGCCGAGCTTTTATTTAAAGCCGAAGGATTACAAAAATTACAAAACGCCAATGTACTAGTGGTGGGGCTAGGAGGAGTAGGCTCGTTTGCTGCCGAGTTTTTGGCAAGAGCAGGCGTAGGGAATATGACCATTGTCGATGGAGACGTGGTAGACATTACCAATATCAATCGTCAATTACCAGCTTTGCATTCCACTGTTGGGCAACCCAAAGTAACTGTCGTTGGTGACCGATTAATGGACATCAATCCAGCGCTTAATCTTACCCGAGTACAAGAATTTTTATCTCCAGAGCGCGCTTTAGAAATTGTTTCTACCGATTATGATTATGTTTTGGACTGTATCGATAGCGTAACGCCAAAATTGAATTTAATTTTATCTGCCAAAAGAAACAGAGTCAAAATCATCAGTAGTATGGGAGCAGGAGGAAAAATGTTGGCTTCAAAAGTAAAAGTCACAGACATTTCCAAAACAATGAATTGTTACTTCTCCAAAACCATAAGACGTCGTTTAAAAGAGTTGAAAATCAACAAATTGAAAGTAGTTTTCTCTTCAGAAATTCAAGACCCCAATAGCTTACGAATGACTGATGGTTCTAATTTCAAGAAATCTTTTTACGGAACTAACAGTTATATGCCAGGTCTTTTTGGTTTGCACGCCGCCGAAACAGTTATTCGTCATTTACTGAAGAATTAGTCCTTAGAACCTAGTAATTAGTTCAATACAAACAAATCGACTCAGAAACTTAGCTTCTTAGCAACTTAGCAACTTAAAAAAATATGATACAAACTGTGATTTTTGATATGGATGGGGTAATTGTAGATACAGAGCCTGTTCATCGTTATGCTTATTACCAATTATTTGACGAATTAAATATTACCGTTCCCGAGGAAATGTATACTTCTTTTACTGGTTTTTCGACTCGTAATACGTTTCAATTTTTGAAAAATCAGTTTAGTCTACAACAAGAAGTAGAAGATTTAATTCAAGGAAAACGCAACCGCTTCAATGATGCTTTTGATACCAAAGAGGATTTGACTTTATTGGATGGCGTAGAAAATTTGATTAAAGATTTGCATCAAAACGGAATGCAGTTAATCGTAGCTTCATCAGCTTCAAAAGTGACGATTGATAGGGTGTTTACTCGTTTCAATTTGCATCAATATTTCTCTCATATTGTGAGCGGAGAAGATTTTCCACAATCCAAACCGCATCCAGCTATTTTTGAGCACGCAGCCAGTTTATCAACTGCTCCAAAGGAAAATTGTATCGTTATTGAAGACAGTACCAATGGAGTGAAAGCCGCCAATGCCGCTGGCATTTTCTGTGTTGGGTATCAGAGTTTTTATTCTAAAGACCAAGATTTAGTTACAGCAGATATTGTGATAAACGATTTTAATGAATTGAATGCAAAAACTGTTTCAAAATTTGGTTTTTAAAATTAAATTGTGAAAATATTTGAATCTTATTTGTAAATTTGAGCCACTAACTTAATTAAGACAGATGAAAAAAATTATTATTGCTTTAGCGATTTTTATTGCTAATTTCACGATTGAAGCACAAGTAAAAACACCAGCGCCAAGCCCGAAAGCGACCATTATGCAAACAGTAGGTTTGACAGATGTTGAGGTGGTGTATTCAAGACCTGCAGCGAAAGGAAGACCAGTTTTTGGAAACTTAGTTCCTTTTGGAAAATTATGGAGAACTGGGGCAAATGCCAATACTATTATTTCATTTTCAGATGATGTAGTGATTGATGGTAAAACCTTGAAAAAAGGAAAATATGCTTTGTACACTATTCCAAAAATCGAAAGCTGGGAGATTATTTTCTACACGACTACTGATAACTGGGGATTGCCAGAAGAATTCAAAGAAGCTAATGTGGCTTTGAGAACTACTGTAAAAGAAGAAGCTTTGCCAAAAGCAGTAGAATCTTTCACTATCGGAATCAATAATCTAGATTTGAATTCAGGACATTTGGATATGGCTTGGGAAAATTCTTCAGTATCAATGAAATTTGAAGTACCAACTCAAAAAATAGCTACAGCAAGTATTGAAAAAGTATTAGCTGGTCCAACAGCGAATGATTATTTTTCCGCTTCTCAATATTTATTCCAAGCTAATGGAGATATTACAAAATCAAGAACGTATGTGGACAAAGCTTTAGAATTAAGCACTGAAAAACCATTTTGGTTCTTGCGTTTGAAATCATTGATTCAAGCGAAACAAGGAGACAAAGCTGGTGCTATCGAAACTGCAAAACAATCTCTTGCAGCAGCTGAGGCAGCTAAAAATCAAGATTACGTAAAAATGAACAAAGACAGTATTGCAGAGTGGAGTAAAAAATAACTCGCAATTATTATCTTATAAAAAATCCCGTTCTTATGACAAGAACGGGATTTTTTTGCTTTTGGAGTTCGTGTAAAAACTCATTTTTTATTTTTTACTGCTGCTGCAATAAGGTCAACATCCACGAGTTCTAACGATTGTACCATATCTTTTACAGTAGTTTTATATTTTTTAAAGTGAACTGTTTCAATGTGAGATTGATAAGCAATTGTATCAGCATAGATTTCTAAGATGGTAATGTTAGTTGGTGCATTCTTATCCGAAACTGCATAGTAAGTTAGTACTCCTGATTCTAGCTTAATGGCCGCATTCATTTGCTCTTTTAAAGCTTTGTTATAAGCATTAAGATGTCTTGGATGCACTTTTATTTTTGCAATCCGAACCATTTGCTTTTTTTCTTGTGCTCTAGTATTTTGAGCCATAGCCAAAAACAGTACGACTAAGCTTATTCCCAATAGTTTCTTTTTTTTGATAGCTTTCATCTGTATAGAATTTGTTTTATAAAAAGTATAGCTTCCAATGATTTTTTATCATTTAGCTATTCACCCTCAATGGCTATTTCTTTTTTTGGTACTAGCATTTGAATCACAATAGATAGAACAATAGTTAGTAATGCACCAATAAAATTCAACCACAAATACCCTAATTTTTCTTCACCACTCGGATAGATGAAAATCGCAAAATAGTAAATGATAAATATGGTAATTTGACTGATTACTGCACTATAAAACACGGCTTGTGATTGTACTTTTTTGATATAAAAACCAACTAAGAATATCCCTAATACAGTACCGTAAAATATAGAACCAATGATGTTAACCAACTGTATTAAGTTCTCGAATAATGTTCCAATACAAGCAAATAGAATAGCAATTACTCCCCACATCAAAGTAAAAAACTTCGTAGCATTCAAATAATGTGTCTCAGATTTTTCGGTCTTCAGATTACGTTTGTAAATATCAATTGCTGTGGTTGAAGCCAAAGCACTCAATCCAGAAGCAGTTGAAGACATAGCCGCCGAAAGAATAACCGCTAATAACAAACCAATTAAACCTTTGGGAAGATAGTTGAGCACAAAATGGAAAAAGACATAATCTTTATCATTGGTCTCGCTATCGGGGTCGGCTTTGGTAATAATATCTTTGGCGCGGTCGCGTAAATCTTTTTCTTTGTTTGATAAAGCTACCAATTCCTTGCGTAGTGTAGGATTGTCATAATCCTGATTCAATTGGTCGATATACAATAAATTGATAACTTTTTTGTCTTCTGATAAGGCATTAAGTTTGTTTTCTAAGGCTTGATATTCCTTTTTGTATTTCGAATTTTCAATCACCGTTTTGTTATTCGGATTGAAGTTAAGCGGAACAGGATTGAATTGAAAAAAGACAAAAACCATAACACCAGTCAATAAGATAAAGAATTGCATTGGTACCTTGAGAAGCCCATTCATAATCAACCCCATCTGACTTTCTCGAACCGACTTTCCAGACAAATACCGTCCTACTTGCGATTGGTCCGTTCCAAAATAAGCTAAAGCCAAGAAAAAGCCTCCCGTAATTCCACTCCAAAACGTATATTTTTGTTCTGGGTCAAAAGAGAAATCTACAATATTCATTTTGTCATTGGCTCCTGCTATGTGCAAGGCACTAGAGAAAGTCATATCGTTGGGTAAATAATGTAAAATCAGGAAAAAAGTACTGAACATTCCCAACATAATGACAAACATCTGTTGTTTTTGCGTCACGTTTACGGCTTTGGTTCCTCCAGAAAAAGTATAAATAATCACCGAAATTCCGATGAAAATGTTCATATAGGTCAAATTCCAACCCAATATAGCCGATAAAATAATAGCAGGTGCATAGATGGTTAATCCTGTACCTAATCCGCGTTGTACTAAGAATAAAACCGCAGCTAAGGAACGTGTTTTTAAATCAAACCTTTTTTCTAAATACTCGTAGGCTGTATAGACTTTGTATTTGTGATAAATAGGAATGAAGGTAGCACATATTAATACCATTGCAATGGGTAATCCAAAATAGAATTGTACGAAACCCATACCATCGTGATACGCTTGCCCAGGAGTGGATAAAAATGTGATTGCACTGGCTTGAGTTGCCATCACAGAAAGACCAACTACGTGCCAAGGCGTTTCGTTATTACCCAAAATGAAATCTTCAACGTTTTTACTTCCTTTGGTTTTCCAAACGCCATAAATGACAATGAATAAAAGGGTGGTCAATAAAATAATCCAATCAAATATTTGCATAAGCTAGGCGTATAATTTCATAATGAGACAAAAAATCAATATGTAGACAATATTGGCCACCAATACATAGGTGTAGTCCTTTTTCCAAATTTTTTCTTTATTGGGTTCCATAGTACGGGGTTAGTTGTTAATTTTTGGAGCAGGCATTTTGGTTTCTGATTTTACAGAAATGGTATTGGCCATCAATTTAAAAGCACCAAGAACGCCTTCGGGTAGTTCTCTAAAAAAGCTTAATCCAGTGTAAATATAGTTGCCTTTTCCGTAAGGTGCTACTAATAAAGCCCCGTTTTTTGAAGTTTCGCCTTTGTCATTAGAGGATAAGATAGGAGTGAAGGCAGCATCAAACGTATTAGGATAGTACAATCCTTGTTCTTGTTTCCAGCCTTTGAAATCATTGGCTGTAATCTTATTAGGATAATTCAAAATCGGATGATTAGGAGCCAAGAAACGAACTTCGGCATCTTCTTCCGTTACTCGGTCACGAGAAACTTTTAGCGGATAAGGCGCAAGGTTGGTGGTCACTAAATCATCGGTCGTGTTGTACTGAACAATCATTGTTTTACCCTCTTTTACAAAATCAAATAAAAGCGATTGTTTGTTGGCCAGAGCTTGAACGGTATTGTAGGCTCGAACTCCTGTCATCACCACATCAAACGTAGCCAAACGCTCTGGAGTAATTTCTTCGGGTTTCAAAATAGTGACTTGATAGCCCATTTGCTCTAAGCTCGCTGGAACCTCATCGCCAGCGCCCATAATGTAGGCGATTTTTTCATTATTGGTTTTTAAATCTACACGCAAGAACTTAGCCTCGGCATTTTTAAGAACTTGTTGTTTAGTGATATGATTAAAGTCGATATTGATTTGGCTTTTGTTCAATTGTTTGTCTCCAATAACAATAATGCTTTTGGCTACCAGTTCTTGATTGTTTTTAGGTGGGGTTACGGTAAAATAGACGGTTTTTTCGTTCCCTTTTTTATCCAAATTTACTTCGATAAAAGCGGGATTTATTTTCCAATCTTTTCCTAAATCCAATTGAACGATTCCTTTTATTGCATCTTTACCAGCTTTGACTTTCACACCAACGGTTTTGCTTTTTTCATTGGTAAACAACAAAACTTTTTCGGTAAAGGTTGATGTGGCTTCTGGAACGATATCCAAGAAATTGTACATTTCTCCTTTTACATCATCATTGTATTTGTAAACTACTGTACGTTCAAAGGGAATTTCAACACCTTCAATGCTTACAGTAAACACGACTTTTGCATCTCTTTCTTTTTCGGGTAGTCCAATTTCAGTTGGATTACTCACAGTGTACATTCCCACAGTAGCTTCTTCAGCCAACCAATACGGTTGTGTGTAGGCTATGGTTTCTGGTAGTTGCAAATCAAGGGCAAAGTTGAGCAGTTTGTTAGGTTGTAAAGTTGCATTCTGTACCGTTGAGATTTGGTTGGGCAATGTAGTCACACTTTTTAAAACCATCGGAATTGCAGAACGATTGATGGCTTCTATCTTTAATTTTAAACTACTTCCAGGTGTCGTTTCTTGCGTTGGAGCAACGGCTTCTAAGTATAATCCAGCGCAGGCTGCAATTATTTTTTTGGTTTCGGTTGCTTTTTGTTTCGACCAATGATTTTCGTCTAACTGTAACATCATTTGGTAGGCTTTGACTAGTTTTGGAATGCTAGCCGCAGGGTTGTTATGATTAAATTCTTTGCTAATCAAATTTAGAAGTTCTCCAATGGCTTTTCCTCCTTTGACACGATTCCAGCTCGTATCAATTCCATCAAAAAGAGAACCATTAGCAGGGACTCTTTCACCATTTAAAAACTCTAAATATTCCGTTTCTTCACCACGAGTTCCTGTGCTTCCAAATCCTTGTGATTGATGGGAACTTCTGCTCAATGCGGCAATTTCTTGATTGGATTTTCCAATGTTTGGGTAATAAACCCCAGTTTGCATTGCAATTAGATTGGTTTTGTCCGCGGCATTAAATTTTTCTTGTGAGCCATAAAACCACCAAGAGGTATTGAAAAACTGGCGTTTGGCTTGCCAAGGTTGAAGGTATTTAAGCTGTTCAGGATAAACTGAAGGATTGTTGGTCAAATTAAAACTCTCCACACTCAACATTGCAGAAGCAGTGTGATGTCCGTGAGTAGTTCCTGGAGAACGATGGTCAAAACGGTTAATGATTACATCGGGTTGGAATTTACGAATCGCCCAAACTACATCGGCTAGGACTTTTTCTTTGTCCCAAATCGTCAAGGTTTCGGTAGGGTTTTTAGAAAATCCAAAATCATTGGCTCTAGAAAAAAGTTGCTCTCCGCCATCAATTTTTCGTGCTTCGATAAGTTCTTGAGTACGAATAACTCCAAGTAGTTCGCGCAGTTGTGCACCAATTAGATTTTGCCCACCATCGCCTCGAGTTAGCGACAAATAAGCAGTTCTGGCTTTGGTTTCATTCGCTAAATAGGAAATCAATCGGGTATTTTCATCATCTGGATGAGCCGCTACATAGAGTACGGAACCCAGAAAATTGAGTTTTTGAATTTGGTTGTAAATTTCAACCGAGTTAGGTTTTGTAGGTTTTTGTGCAAAAGCTAGGGTAGTGGATAGTAATAAAAGGAATGCCGTTTTAACTATTGACTGCTGCATAGAATTTTTTTGTTATTGATACGATTCAAAAATAGTAATTAAGAGCTGGTAATTTTTGTTAATTTTTGTTAATGCTGATTATTTATGATTTTACACCACGCATTACTATTTTTACTGATAATATCACTACTTTAGAGTCACTTCTTATTTATGCTATGAAAACAATATTGTATCAATCAGATTATTTAGGAAACGGATTTGAGTTTGCGACTATTAACCAACCCGATGATTATGAAGGTAAAGTCGTTGCAACTGTAATCAGAAAACAGTGCAGTATGCCGAGCAACAAAGCGGTGTTATATGTACATGGTTTTAATGATTATTTCTTTCAGTCGGAGATGGCTCAAAAATTTAATGAAAAAGGATTTCATTTTTATGCTGTTGATTTGCGTAAATACGGACGTTCTACTTTGCACCATCAAAAGATTAATAACATGCGTAGCTTAACAGAATATTTTACCGATTTGGATGAAGCTTTAGCTATAATGCGACAAGAAGGCAATGAACAAGTTTTGTTATCGGGCCATTCAACAGGTGGTTTATTGGTTACCTTGTATGCTTCAGAACGAGTTGGTAATGAAAAATTTGACGCTATTTTTTGTAATAGTCCTTTTTATGATATGAATATGCCTGGCTATCAAAAGCGCTTGCTAGTTCCTCTGGTAGCGCTTTTTGGAAAGTATTTTCCAGATGTGTTACTTCCTGGAAAAATATCAGAATGGTATGGTCATAGCCTGCATGGTGAAAAGAAAGGAGAATGGGATTACAATTTGGCTTGGAAACCGCATTTGGTTCCTGCTTTAAATGCAGGTTGGATTAGTGCAATACATCAAGGGCATAAAAAAATTAAAAATGGAGTAATTCTCACCCGACCTATTTTGGTGATGCATTCTCACCAATCGATTTATAGCAATGATTGGAATGCTTCTTTTTTTGAAGGAGATGCCATTTTGAATGTAAAAGATATTAAAGCAGGAGCAGAGAGGATTGTTGCTCCAAAACGTACTATCATAGAAATAGAAGGCGGAATGCATGATTTGATTTTGTCACCCCTTCAGGTTCGGGAACAAGTATATTTTTCTTTGTTTGAGTGGTTAAAGCAAATTATAAAATGATTTTTATTTAACCTGTTAGGTGAAATTATTTTTACCACATAGAAACATAGAATTTATAGTTTCATTAAAGAAAAAATAGACATTTTACTATTCACATAGCTATACTATGTGTGAAATAAAGCTATTTCTATTCATTCTTTAACAATTTTACTTATATCTATGATTCTATGTGGTTATATTTTTACTTTAGTTGAGTTTCACCCAACGGATTATTCTTTACTTGTAAATTACTGTTCGAGGTTTATTCAACTCAAAATCAAGTAAGCCAAAATCACCGGTTTCAAAAGCATTCGTTCTTAGGTTTTTATCATCAGGACCAAAAGTAGTTGGATAGTAAGCAAACGACAACTGAAAGGAGCTAAATACCAAATAGTCGTTATTAATGATAAAACCCAATCCAATACTAGAGTAGGTTTGATTCTTCAAGTTTGTTTTTTTATCATTTCCGATGACTCCAATGGTATAATTAAAAAACGGATTCAAACGAAAACCCCAGAGATTCCAAGGGGAATAACTTTGTGTTTGCGCACTAAAAACCATCTTTTTGGTTCCATACAAGGCATTGTTGAATCCGGGAATTCCATTTTCACCATTTAAAGTGATTTGGTCTCCAGTTGACGCCAATCGGTGGCTACCTATGACGACTCGTTGTTTTAAGAACTGTCTGATTTTCCAATCGCCAATTTCGTATAATTTGGTAAAGTAATTGGCTTGAAATGTGAATGCTGATTGAGATGTTTTGGAATTCTGAAAAAAAGCTCCCCATTCGGCATTTAAGCTAAAGAATCCCCAACGATAGTAATTTCCAAACGAAGCTCTTGAGCCTACATACAACTGCCCAATATGATTTTTTCTTTGATATCCCGTGGTCAAACTGTAGGCTTTTCCAATAGGTACATCTTCTATAATTCCGTTGTTGAATAAATAGCGTTCTTGGATAAAGTTTCTTGCATTGATACCAACACTTGTTAGCAGTAATTTTTCGTCTGTATAAAATCCAATGCTGTCATAAGCTACAAGAGGATTTTCTAAAAAATTGATGTTCAGAAAACGCCCAGCCACAATCAAGTTGGTGATTTTACTTTTTTCTGAATTGTCGTTATCCAGCGAAAAAGCATGTCCAAGCCAATAATCATCAGTATTGTATTTGAAGCGTTGTTGTGCAAAAATACCATTTTTATCAGCCAAAGTATCTTGTATGAAACGTTGCTCGTAAAGTATACCGCCTCCCAATTTGGTCAAAGGAGAAACAAATAATCTAGAAGCTTCTAAGCTCCTGTTGTAATTGCTTGATACCTCTTTTTGATTGGTTGCTTGTAATTTGATGAACGTTTTTCGGAAATTATTTACCGTGTATTGCAACAAATGACCGTTTTGACCATCTTTGAAACGATTGGTATATTCCCCCCGAATTTCGTGACCTTGACCGAGAAAGTTACGCTCTCTAAGTTTTAGGGTTGTTTCAGTATTGCTGAAAGAAGCATTTGGAATTAAACTCCAAGAATCCAAAACTTGAATAAAAATATCTACAAACTCAGGATTTTCGGTTACAATTTCCATATGTATTGCCACACTGTTGACAAAGCGTTGTGTTCGAATCAAACGCATACTTTCTTTAACCATTAAGGAATCTAGTGGTTCATTTTCGTTGATAAGCAATACCTTGCGGATAGTATAGTCTTTGGATTTTAAGTGTAATTTGTTGCCCCATTCCTCAGCAGTATTTAGAACCTTTTGAGAGGTGGTTGTGTCGATATTTTGTACGCTTTTTCCAAAAGGGTCAAGAGTAGTTATTGTAATGCTTCTAATTATTTTGTCTTGATACGGACTATAATTTATTTTGCTAACCTTTTTTTTGGGTAGCTTTGGTTTTATGGGTCTAAAAATTAAGCGATGCAAAAAACTAGTAGCTTTTTTCTTTTCAGAAAATTGTTGGATGTTTTTGTAAATTTTGGCACTATCCGCTTTTGGTTTTTCTTGTTGCGAATAACTCAACTGAAATGAAAAAAACAGTACAACTAGTAAAGCAAAATTTCTTTTCTTAAGCATAGTCTGTACTGTTTTTATAGTAGTTTAAATAGGAAGAAATCTTAATCTCTTCCTCTTCCGTGATTTTCTTTATCTTGATGTTTTCCGTGACCTCTATCATTATGGTCATCACGGCGATTGTCATGACGCTCTTCATAACGATGTTCCTCTTTGTAATGTCCTCTTGCTTTTTGAGGTTTTCCTTTGTATCCTTTGTAATACTTTACTTTGTGAGCATTGTAATATACATAAGGAGTGTTTCCTCTATAATTGGTTAAAGGCACTTTATATCCGCGATACAAATCATAGTTCCTACAATAGCTTGGCAATCTGTGTGAACGTATCCATCGTCCGTTACCAAAATAAATGTATTCTCCTTTGCGAATATCAAAATAAATTTGGATATCAGGTAAAAAATAATAAGCTACGTTGTCATAACCCACAGGGCCCCAGGCCGGTGGTGTACCAATATTAACGTTAATTGAAACCTGAGCTTTGGTAGCAGTTGCTCCAAAGAGTAAGATTCCAATAATAAATAATTTAATTGCTTTCATTGTATTTAGATTTGGTTAATATTCATTATAATTTAATCTGTAAATTCATTATTGGTATCGGAGGAACTCTTTTTTACGATTGAAATTCCTTTTTGGAAAAATAAATTATTGGGATAAATAACCATTTCACCTTCTTTGGACCGGATAGTTACGTGAAAAGCACCAATATCTTCAATTTCTCCCTCAACGAGGTATTCTTTGTCGTGTATTAAAATAATATCACCAATTTTGAAAGGAAACGAAAAGAACAAAATAATTCCCGCAGTGATATTGCTCAAAATAGACCATTGTGCAAACATAGCGACACCAATAACTGTTGCTACTGATGAAATGGTAATAAAAATATCTTTGGGTTGTACTCCCCAAATTAATATTAAGGTAATAACCGCTAAAATATTAATCAATATATTAATGTACTTGATGACCAAGTTAGTTCTTCTCTCAATTATTTCGCTCGTTTTTGCATACTTTCTTATTAGTTTTGCAATCAACGTTCGAGCTAGAAAAACAAGGAGTAAAAGTATTCCTGTACTAATTTCTTCCTTAAGATATTGATTAAAAAAGTCCATAATTTTCAACTTAAAGTTTGTTTAGATAGTCAAATACTTTATCGGTTGGCATTCCCATTACGTTAGTATATGACCCTTCTATTTTTGATACCCCAATAAATCCAATCCACTCTTGAATTCCATAGGCTCCCGCCTTATCAAAAGGTTGGTAATTGTCTAAATAATATTGAATTGCTTCGTCACTCAATGCATTAAATGTGACTTTCGTGGTCTCCGAAATGACTTCTGTTTTGTTTTTTGTTTTGAAACATACCGAAGTGATGACCTCGTGTGTGTTGTTTGATAACGACTTCAAAATTTCAAAGGCCTCTTGTGCATCTTTCGGTTTTCCTAATGGACAATTTTTGTGCCAAACAATTGTGTCACTTGTAATCAGAAGGTCGTTATCTTGTAATTCGTCCTCAAACGCATTGGCCTTCAGTATAGATAGGTAATTTGTTATTTCTTCAGCTTTTAGTGTTTCTGGAAAAATTTCTTCTACTTCTTTGAGCCGAATTTCAAAATCCAAATCTAAGTCTTTAAAAAATTGTTGCCTTCTTGGAGAACCAGAAGCCAATATAATTGAATAAGCGGACAATTTTGATTTAAGCATTTTGTTGTATATTATAATTAAGAATAGGCAATATAAAAATTCCAAAAAATACAATCCATTTAAGAACGGTACTTATGTGATGGAATTCGGTTTTTGTTTTTGCAGTCGTAATTTTTATAGTGCAATATAAAAAAGGAGCAATAATAAAAACCAAACTGTAAATAGTGATGAGTTGTAAATCGTTTAAAACAAAATAGTGATACATATAATTGAGAAATAACCCGATAGGAAGAAGACTCAATAAAGCGACTACTTTGATAGTTTTTGAAATGCCTAAACGAATAGCCAACGTACCCATTCCTTGATGGTAATCTCCCTCTATATCTTCTAAATCTTTAACCATTTCTCTAATCAGATGCAATAAGAAAGCAAAAGCGGCATAATCCAGTAGTATGCTAAAAACTTGTCCCATTTGGCGTTGATTTTCGGCATTAGTTACTGGAAAAATATCAAAAACACCAATGATTATCACGCTTGAAGCAAGTATCAAAGCTACTATTAAATTACCTATTACTGGCATTTGTTTTAATGTTGTTGCATAAAAATATAAACTTGCTGCTATTAATATGAAGAATGCTGCAAAATTAGGTTTGTCAATCACATTTGAGAGATAAAAACCTATCATTACTCCTGTAATCGTTAGTCCAGCGTACAGATTGTATGCTTCACTTTCTTTTATACTTTTTCCTACAATTACTTTTTCGGGTTTGTTAATGGCATCGGTATCTTGGTCAAAAATATCATTGATAACATAGCCACCTGCAGCAATCAAAAGTGTTGTCACTACCAATAAAATGTACTGAAAATTAGTTAATGCTAAATCGCAATTTTGTTCGTTCAAAAAACCAAAACGCAAAATTAATTGCATTAGTGCTAATAAAACCAGGTTTTGATAACGTATTACTTTTAAATATTTCATAATAATTAGAAAGGGTGTACAGATATTAAAGGGTTATACTTTGTTGAATTTGTGAATCAATATAGTCAGTGATTGTTGCTGTTGCCGTTTTAAAGTCAAACCACTGAGTATGTTCGTTTCTTTTGAACCAAGTGAGTTGTCTTTTTGAAAAACGTCGGGTGTTCTTTTTTATTTCTTCGATAGCAAAAGGTAAATCCCATTCGCCATCAAAATGACTGAACAGTTCTCGATATCCTACAGTTTGCAAGGCGTTTAACGATTTGTGAGGGTATAAATTATGAGCTTCTTCTACCAAGCCTTGTTGTATCATTATATCGACTCTTAGGTTGATTCTGTCGTAGATGATTGCTCTTTCTGCCTCGAGACCTATTAGAATTGGGTTAAAATTTCTATTGTTTTTTTGTTGATTTAAAAATGAAGAATAAGGTTTTCCTGTGCCTACACAAACTTCTACAAAGCGCATCATTCGTTGTGGATTGAGTAATGTTTGAGGATTTTCATTGTTTATTTTTTCATAATAAATAGGGTCTAAAGCCTTAAGTTGCTTTTGTAAATAGCTTATTCCATCAGTTTCATAATGAGATTGAATAGCCGTTCTTACGTTTGGGTCTATATCTGGAAAAGCATCAAAACCTTTTAAAACAGCATCTACATATAAGCCTGAGCCTCCAATTAATACCACATAATCATTGGTTTGAAACAATTCGTTGATTTTAGAAAGGGCTTCTCTTTCGTAATCTCCAACGGTATAATTCTCAAAAATGGATTTGTTTTGTATGAAATGGTGTTTAGCGGCTCTTAATTCTTCGTTGCTAGGCACGGCTGTTCCTATGGTCATTTCTTTGAAAAATTGTCTGCTGTCGCACGAAATAATTTCGCAATTGTAGTGCTGCGCAAGTTGAATACTCAAAGCGGTTTTGCCAATAGCTGTGGGTCCTATAATGGTAATTAAATGTTTCATTTTTTTTAGCCCTGATGGGAATGAAAACCCCGGAGGGATTGGAGTTTGTTTTTCTTGGTAGAAAAGAGCGACCAACGGAAGCTCCTTTTATGCCTTAGAAAAACTACTCTAATCGCGAGGAGTTGCAATGTACAGCAGGAATAGCTCTTTATTAAAAGTGGATAATCTTTAGTGTTTTACTTTTTCGAATTTGGCTTTGAATTATATTTTTAGCATCTCGATTGTTTTGCATAGGCACTAAAATATTTTTTAATATTTCTGGATTTGTAATCTGATAATTTAAATCATAAAAAGCATATCCTTTGTAAATTCCGTTTTCAATAAGTACTGCGGAACGCTCGCTGATGTTGCGACCTTTGTCTATTACAATCATATTTTGCGTCTCAAAATCATTTTCTTTGAGGAATTGATGTACCCTTTGATTGTATTCCTCGGGTGTGATTTCTCCTATGCAAGCTCCGTCACATTCTTTTATGCCGTATTGAAAACATTCTTTTTTGGATTGATACAAGCCTGTCAATTTTTGACACAAATGATATTTAGTTGTAATCTTGAACAAGGTATTTTTGGCTTCCTGCAAAGAAGAAAATGAAGTGATTTCTTTTTTACGTCCATCGTATTTTTGAATTTTTAGATTCAAATAACCATTTTTATCTTTCTCACTATAAAGTGCTAATTGAAAAATACTTTTGCGTTGTGCACGGTTCAATATGGGTTTGTTGACTTTTATTTCTTCACTTTCCTTAAGCAATGCAATCAATTCGCTTCCTGTTTCTTCATAAGTTACGGCAAAAACTTCGGTTTGAATTTTTTTGCACTTATTGGATTTTCCAGTAAAATGTTGGTTGATTCTCTTTTTTATATTTCGGCTTTTGCCAATGTAAATTAAGTTGCCTTTGTCGTTATGGATGTAATAAATTCCGGTTCTAGAAGGCATACTTTGTACAATATCCAAGAGTTTTGGAGCGATTCCTTTTTCGATTTCGGTTTTGATTAGCTCTTTTATGATTGTTTTTTCGACATCTTTTTCGAGTAATAACTTAAAGAGTTTTACGGTTGCCATAGCGTCGCCACTCGCACGATGTCTATCTGCCATTGGAATTCCCAATGCTCGGACTAATTTTCCTAAACTATGAGAAGGTTGTTCGGGTAATAGTTTTTGAGACAATTCAACAGTGCAAAGTGTTTTTAGATTGAAATCATACCCTAATCTGCGAAATTCTGTTCTTAAGATTCTGTAGTCAAAACTGGCATTGTGAGCGACCAAAACACAGTCTGTGGTGATTTCTATGATGCGTTTGGCAACTTCAAAAAATTTTGGAGCAGAACGCAACATAGCATTGTTTATGCCAGTAAGCTTTACTACAAAGGGTTGAATTGGAATTTCGGGATTGACGAGACTTATAAACTGGTCTACGATTTCGTGTCCGTCAAATTTATAAATCGCAATCTCTGTGATTCCTTCTTCGTTAAATTGCCCTCCTGTGGTTTCTATGTCAAGTATTGCGTACAAATTCAGTGTTCAGTTTACAGTTTTTAGTAATCAGTTTATAAATCTTAAATCTTTAATCAGGGACGGTATATAATTATCTTCCGCCAAAGATACTACTTCCGATTCTAACCATAGTGCTGCCGCATGCTATAGCTAATGGATAATCGCCTGACATTCCCATTGAGATGGTATTCAGGTGGCAGTTTTTAGGCTCCAGTTTTTGTAGGGTATCAAAAATAGATTTCAAATGGGTAAACTCTTTTTTGATTTGGTTTTGATTATCTGTAAAGGTAGCCATTCCCATTAATCCAACTATTCTAATATTGTTCATTTGATTGAAAGAAGTGGAGTTGAGTAAATTTTGTAATTCTACTTCATCCAGACCAAATTTTGATTCTTCTTCGGCTATATAAATTTGCAATAAGCAATCTATAATTCGGTTATTTTTTTGAGCTTGTTTATTGATTTCTTCTAATAATTTTAAGCTATCGATTCCATGAATTAATGTTACAAACGGAGCCATATATTTTACCTTATTGGTTTGAACATGCCCAATCATATGCCATTCAATATCTTTAGGCATTTGTTCCCACTTGTCGACCATTTCTTGGATTTTATTTTCGCCAAAAATGCGTTGCCCGGCTGTGTAGGCTTCCATTAAATCGGTTACGGGTTTTGTTTTTGAAACCGCTACAAGTATAACGTTTTCAGGAAGCGATTCTTTTATACTTAATAAGTTTTCAGCTATTGCCATTTCTTTTGTATTAATTCTTTTTAGCAAGTTTCCAGAATTTAGGAACACTAAGCAAACTTATTAAATTAATACTTGTTTTCCTCCTGCATGGTATATCTTCTTTGATGTGTTGTTGAAATTTATTGTTTTTTTAACGGTTTTTTTGTCACATCGTTTTTGTCAGACAGTCGTTGTTCTATAAAACTAAACAAGCCCGAATAAATCGGGCTTGTTAGTTTATGATATTTTACTTAATCAAATTTTGATTTTACTTCTGCTTTTGGCCAACTGTTGTTGGTAACATCAATGTCTGCAGTTTCTAATTTTGGGTCGATTTGTATTTTTTTAATTGCTTTTGAAGTAGCGTATACTTTTTTGGCAGTATCATTATTTTTTCTCCAAATTTGTGCTGGATATTTAAAGTTTTCAGTAGTACCATCCTCATAAGTTAATTCTACTAAAATAGGCATAATCAACCCACCAGGCTTGTTGAATTCTACTTCATAAAAGAATTTAGGTGCATTTAGACTTGCTTTTTCTTCTGCAGTCAATTTTTCATTTACATAGTCAGCTAGTAACTTGAATTCTTCAACTTTCAATGCTTTTTTATCTGATTCTTTTAATTCAGCATTTGTTCCTTCAACTAAGTACACAAATGGTCCTTTTTCTTCACCAAAACGACCTCTACGAACTTTTGCGTTTTTTAATTCGGTAGTTGGAGTATCAGTTACATAATATTGTTTTACTTCATTTATTCCTATGTCAACAAAATCGGTTGAGTAAAACCAACCTCTCCAAAACCAGTCTAAGTCAAATGCAGAAGCGTCTTCCATCGTTCTGAAAAAGTCTTCTGGAGTTGGATGTTTAAATTTCCAACGGTTTGCATAAGTTTTGAAAGCATGATCGAATAATTCACGACCCATAACTGTTTCTCTCAAAATATTCAATGCCGTTGCTGGTTTTCCGTAAGCATTATTTCCAAATTGAATAATACTTTCAGAGTTACTCATAATTGGCTCTAAGAATTTTTGGTCTCCACTCATATAAGGAACAATATTTTTTGCTGGCCCTCTTCTGGATGGGAAATTAGTACCTAATTCTTGCTCCGCCATATATTCCATAAAAGAGTTCAATCCTTCATCCATCCAAGTCCACTGACGTTCGTCAGAGTTAACAATCATAGGGAAGAAGTTATGTCCTACCTCGTGAACAATTACACCAATCATTCCATTTTTTACTTGTGGACTCGTTACGCCATTTGCGTCTGGACGACCAAAATTCCAACAAATCATTGGGTATTCCATTCCTTGGTCTTCTGCAGAAACAGATACTGCTTTTGGATAAGGATAATCAAAAGTATGTGATGAATAGCTTTTTAAAGTATGAGCAACGGTTCTAGTTGAAGTCTCTCCCCATAATGGATTGGCTTCTTTTGGATATACTGAAGTAGCCATTACAGTTTTTTCACTAAGTTTTACTGCCATTGCATCAAAAATGAATTTTCTAGAAGTGGCAATTCCAAAATCTCTTACGTTTTTGGCGCTAAATTTCCACGTTTTTTTTTTGGTTGAGAATCCTTTTTCAGCAGCTTCCGCTTCCGCTTGTGTTACGATTACTACTGGATTATCAAAACTCTTTTTAGCTAGCTCGTAACGTTTCATTTGCTCTGCTGTAAAAACTTCTGCGGGGTTCAATAATTCACCTGTTGCTTCCATCACGTGATCAGCGGGAACAGTAATGTTTACGTCAAAATTTCCAAATGGCAATGCAAATTCTCCGCTTCCCCAAAATTGTTGGTTTTGCCATCCTTCAACGTCATTGTAAACTGCCATTCTTGGATAAAATTGTGCAATTACATACAATTTATTGCCATCTTTTTCAAAGAATTCATAGCCTGAACGACCTCCATCTTGTTGGTAATTGTTGATGTTGTACCACCATTTTACAGAAAAAGTGATTTTTTCTCCTGGTTTCATTGGTGTTGGTAAATCAATTCGCATCATCGTTTGATTTACAGTGTATGTCATAGGATTGCCTTTCGCATCTTTTACATACTCTAACTTAAATCCTCTATCTAAACCTTGTTTTAAGTACTCATTAGCGAATTTACTTGGAGCCATAGTCGTCTCAATTCGTTCACTCTCAGCAAGAGGTGATTGAGAGTTTTTTGCGGCTTGATTTTGGTCCATTTGTAACCAAAGGTATTCTAGTTTGTCTGGAGAATTATTGTAATAAGTAATGGTTTCTGCACCACTTAATCTTGAATTTTTATCATCTAATTCGATGTCTATTTTGTAATCAGCTTGTTGTTGGTAATAGGCTGGGCCTGGGGCTCCTGCTGCAGTACGAAACATATTAGGTGTAGCCAACAAATCATACATTTGGCTGAACTTATTGGTATCGTATTTACCTTGTTGTTTTGGTGGTGTTGGGGTGGTTTTTTCTTGGGCAAACAGCATTGCTGGAAAGAGTAGGAGTAGGGTAGCTTTTTTCATAAATAAAATAGAAATTTAAGTCCGTGAAAATAGCAATTTTAACGGAACTACTTTCTTTTTATTAGTACTTTAACATTTGTATCTTTGATGAATCGCTAAAGTTTAGGCTGTTTTTTGTGCCATTTGCTGTAAAATGCATGATGTTTTGTTGCTCTGAGTTCCAATCCATCAATAAAGAATTCTGAATGTTTAGGTTTTGAATTTTTGTAATTTCTTTAATTGTCAGATAAGTAACCAGAACATCTTCTTCAACCTCGCTTGATAGGTAGTTTAGTGATTGAGATTGTCCATTTACTTTTAGAATTAAATTTTCTGAAAAGTATTTTTTTAGCAAAAGCAGTTCTTCTGGTTTTTCAGTGCCTATTCCAATAGAAGTTCTTTTATGGTATTTTTTTTCTAAAGCTTTGTTTAAATCATCTAAGAAAATTCTAGAAGTGATTTGTATTCTCTTCTTTTCAGGAACAAATTGAACTTGAAATATAGCCACATAAAATTTATGCATTTCAAAGGACGAAAGGCTAATGGTTAAGAAGAATAGTCCGAAGAATAAAGCAGTTTTTTTCATTTTCCAAAAGTAGTTAAACTTTTAAATTCTTTGTTCTTGCTAATCAAAAAATCATACAACTGAAACGAATCGTTTTGAATCAAAATAGCTACAGCGTTTTTATCTGCTTCACAAAAAGAAAGAAATAAGATAATTTCTTCTTCTTTGAGCTGTAAGGTTTTTGAAAAGAAGTCAGTGTGTACTCTATTGATTACTTCTACATAGTAATTGATGGGTTTTTCTTCTCTCTCTTTTTGTAATGCTTTCTTTTTAAATAACTTTTTGACATCCTTAAAAAGTCGAACAAAGTCAGTTCCGTTAGCAATTGTTGTTGGTGGCATCAAAGGATTGGTAGGTGATGATTGAGCGTCATCATAGTATTTTCTATCGATATAATTTTGAAGATTGGGATTCAAAGGTCGAATCTCTTTTTGATTCAGAACAATAACTTCTTTTAACTCGTTATCAAATAATTCAAGTTCTATTTCTAAAAATGGAAGTTCGAAGTTTTTGCTGCTAAGAATTACTTTTTTTGGCATACAAGCTAAACTAGCAAACAGTAACGTGTCTTTAGGCTGAGCCAAAATTTCAAAATAGCCTTGCTCTGAAATTGCTGTTCTTGTTTTGGAACTCAAATTGACAACAGAACCATTCACAACAGCTCCCATACTATTGGCTACTTTTCCTTTTAAATTGCTTCTTTCTTGCGAAAAAGCGACTCCAAAAGCAAAAAAGAAGAACAAGATTAGTCTATAATTTTCCTTCATTGCTATTGAGTTCATTAAAAGTCGAGGCTAATTGAAGCATAGCCACCAGCATTTGGGCTTTATTATTGGTTTCTATTAACTTCGCAAAGCTTTTGTTTTCAATGCAATAATACTGAAAGGTGTTGATTTTGTCAGCTGCAATATGAAATGATTTTGTGTAAAAATCACTAGTAAATAAGCGTTTTAATTTGGCTAAATTGGTTTCTTTTTTCTCTACTTCTAGTTCTTTTTTGAGCATTTCTTTCCTGCCAGAAAGCATATTGATTAATCCTCCTATGCCGCCTGAGTTGGCTTTTAATCTTCTTTCAGCTACGGTATACGATTTTTGGTTTTTGGGTATAATTCCAAGGTCTCGAGCATTGATAGTAGCATATTGATTGATAATTACTTCGTCTAATTCGATGCCTTTTGGAATCATTTCAATGCTAATAAAGTCTTCACAAAAATCATTGGCTTGAATTACTTTTCGATAGGCTTCAAAACTTTTGGATGCAAAAAATAAAACATCGTTAATTTCTGCCTCAATAGTGAATTCCCCATTTTCATTTACTTTTGCGCTTTTTTCAGAATTTAAGTTGACTACTTCAATTTCTGTGAAAATACCTGAATTGGCCAAAATTCTTCCTCTAATTGTTTTCACCTCTTTTGCTTGACCTAAAATACATTGAGTCGCTAAAAAGAAAAAAAGCGTTTTCGTTTTATTTATTTTCATCTGAAATGATTTGGTTGTAGCGTTCGGCTAGTTTGATAATTAAAAACTCACTCATTGTTTTGTTTTTGGTCTTCATCGAGTTGACAAAAGCTTGGTCTTCGATACAATAATGTTGAAACCCTTTGATGTAATCTTTGGGAATTTTAAGTTTTTGTATGTAAAATTCCTCTTCAAAAAGGTATTCTATTTTTTCAAGGAGTTTTTCTTTTCTTTCTACTTGAACTTCTTTTTTGAGCATTGCAGTTCTTCCAGAAATACCATTTAAAATTCCGTCAAGGCTGCCTTTTGTGGCTGTTTGTAATTTTCTTTCGGCGGGTGTGAAATGTTTGGTTGCACTTGGAATGCCTAGTTTTTCTGAGGTAATTTCAGGATGACTATTGATGGTTATGTTTTTTAAAACGATACTTTTTAGGGTCATTTCAATTTTTAGCTCTTTATTCGAAAGGTCTGCTTTGGTAATGACTTTTGTTAAGGTTTCAAGATTGACGGCACTAAAGGCAATAATATCGCCTTCTTTGGCTGGAATATTGAAGTAGCCTTCAATTCTGCTTGTAGTGGCTTGGCGAGTAGTTTCGTTTCTGATGTTTACGCCATCAATAAAATTAGATTCTACCGAAATTCTACCCTGAATTGTTCGCTCATTGAGGGTTTGCCCCACGAAGATTGACGTCCAAAAAAGTAATATTAAAAAGGTAAAATTATTCTTCACTAGATAGGTTTTTGTTAAAGGTAACCGCTAATTCACTCATTAATAGCTCTAATAGTTGCTTGTTTCCAGAAGTTAAATAAGAAACTAAATATTGATTTTCGATACAAAAATATCTAAACGTATCTATATATGTTTTTGGAATTTTTAAATTCATCACATAAAAATCATCTTTATAAAGTGTTTTTAGCCGTTCTAATAAACGTTCTTTTTTCTCAATTTCAAGTTCTTTCTTTAGTTTTTTCGTTCTTCCTGTTATTTTGTTGATAATTGGGTCTAATGGTAAAGTGCCACCTAAGATACTCAAAAGATGAATGGGTTTAAAGTCTCCTGCGGTTTTTAAGCGTCTTTCAGCTGGAGTGTATTTTTTTTGATTTTCAGGAATGATACCAATTTTTTCAGCAGTAATTGCATTTTTATTGATAATCACTTCGTTTAAATCTATTGTTTTTGAAGTCATAGTTACGATTAAACTATTGGATTGGTACTCGCTTTTAGTTATTTTTTTTCTTTTCGTTTCTGTGTTTATTGATGAAAAATTCAAAATATCTCCCAATTGGCATTTGATGGTAAAACGTCCATTTGCATCAGAATTTGTTGTTTCGTTTGAGTTTTCATTTTTGACAAAAACATCTTCAATTTCTTTGTTGTTCAAGAAGACAGTACCAGATAGCATTATTTCCTTTTGCTGCTGTCCCTTAGCAATAGTTAGAATGGCTATTTGAAAAAATAAAGTCAACCAAAATTTCATTCCAGCTTTTAAATTGAATTGTGGTAAAAGTATTTCAATCCGTTGCCAAATAATTATTAAGGCCTTGGTAAAAATTTGTTAATTAAAAATTCGTTTTTATACCTTTATCACTTTAAAAAAAAAGAAAAATGAGAAATTGTATTATAGCTAGTACATCTACTTTGCACGGTGGTGGGTATTTGGATTATTTAATGGCTGATTTAAAATTGCATTTTGCTGGATGTCAAAGTATTTTGTTTATTCCGTTTGCACGACCAAGTGGTATAACACACGATGAATATACGCTCAAAGTTGCTCAGGCATTTGCTAAAATTGATATTGAAGTAAGAGGAATTCATGAATTTGAAAATCCTAAAAAAGTGATTCAAGATGCTAAAGGTATTTTTACTGGAGGAGGTAATACTTTTCTTTTGGTAAGTCAGTTGTACAAATTTGATTTGATGCATTTATTGTCTGAAACTGTAAAAAAAGGCACACCATATTTAGGAACGAGTGCAGGAAGTAATATTTGTGGCTTGAGTATGCAGACAACTAATGATATGCCTATTATTTATCCTCCAAGTTTCCAAACGTTAGGTATTGTTCCGTTTAATCTTAATCCGCATTATTTAGATCCTATTGAAGGTTCTACTCATATGGGAGAAACACGTGAAACTAGAATTAAAGAATTTCATGCTTTTAATGCAATACCAGTTTTAGGTTTAAGAGAGGGGAGCTGGCTTGAAGTAAAAGGAGATGTTGTTGCTTTAAAAGGAGATTTAAAGGCTCGTTTGTTTTTACAAAACCAAGAACCTGTTGAGTTGGAATCAGGTTCTGACTTGAGTAGCTTAAAATAAAAAAGCCGAAACAAAATGTTTCGGCTTTTTAAAGAGCGAAAGACGAGGCTCGAACTCGCGACAACCAGCTTGGAAGGCTGGAGCTCTACCAACTGAGCTACTTTCGCATTAATTTTTTTCAAAAATAAATAAATTTAAAACTTATGTCAAGTTAAAATTTAAAAATTTTATAAGAACTTATAGAATCGAATTCTACTTAGAGCGAAAGACGAGGCTCGAACTCGCGACAACCAGCTTGGAAGGCTGGAGCTCTACCAACTGAGCTACTTTCGCATTATTGTGGTGCAAATATAGATAAACATTTCACTTATTTGCAAATTTTAGAACAAAAAAAAATCACCCCAAAAAGGCAGTTGTTTATAATTAATTTAAAACTAAATTGTTATACATTTATTTTTTTATAAAAAAAATGATGCACATAGAAGAAAACAATGAATTAGCAGTTACTTTTGTATCAATACACCCAAATAGTGTGACAAGAATAGTCAATTGTATGTTGTTATTTTGAAAGTGATGATAGATGAAATCTCTTTTTTTTCCATTTTTGCCTTGAAATGATTTTTAGGCATAACTTATTTTTCCCGAAAGTTGTTTTAGTAATCATATATTTTAAATAGTCATAATTTCAAAGTATATCAATTTTAAATCAAAATGAAATGAGGGATTTGAATTATGATTATGATTCTCGTTCTGTTGTGTTTAAATCAATTAATATGAAACAATTTTACCTTTTGCTTATTTTTTTATTGTTGCTAAGTTGTAATAAACAAACAGACACTTCTGTAAAAACAATAAAAACTAAAGCTGAAATTATACCGAAAATTAAGGTAGAAGGTAATGCTATTGAAATTGATAGCGCTGTAGTTTTATCTTTCGAAAATAAAAAACTACTTGAATTTTATAGAGCTACAGGATTTAAAACCGTATGGCAATCAGATATGCTCCGTAAAGTCGTTTTGAATGCCATAAAGGATTCACATAAAGAAGGGTTGTTTCCTGATGATTATAAAATAAAAGTTTTAGAAGCATTAGAAAATAAACACGCTCTTCTTAAAAAGAAGGATTTGATTAACTATGATTTAGTATTAACTCTAAATACTCAATTGTTTTTAACTCATTTAAAACTAGGAAAGTTAGACCCAAAAAAAATATACAATAATTGGGATATTGAGAGAGCACCTTTTGATGTAAACGAATTACTCGCTGAATCATTTGCTAAAAAAGATTTTGTAGCAACAATTGATAGTTGCAAGCCAAATTCAAAAGTTTACAATCAATTAAAAAAAGCTTTAGAGTTGATTGAGGAGTTTTCTGATTCTGATTTTTCTTCTATTGCATTTACAGATAAAATAGTTGCCAATGATACTAATCCTAAAATTATAAGCATAAAAAAAAGATTATTATTTTGGAATGATTTGAATAGTTCAGATAGTTTGACGGCAATTTATGATTCTAAAACTGTTGCTGCAATGAAACGTTTTCAAGTGAGACACGGACTTGCTCCAGATGGTGTAATTGGAGCAGGAACAATTGAGGCATTAAATTTTTCTAAATCCAGTAGGAAGAAGCAAATTTTGGCTAATCTAGAGCGTTGGAGATGGTTTCAGATGGTTCCAGATGAAGATTATATAGTTGTTAATATTCCGGATTATAAATTAATTGTAGTAGAAAATAACGATACTACAATTACTCAGAAAGTTGTAGTGGGTACAAATAAAAGAAAAACACCAATATTGAATTCGTATTTAAAAACAGTTGTGTTAAATCCTACTTGGACCATACCTCCAACTATTTTGAAAGAAGATGTAGTTCCGGCTATGAAAAGAAATCGTAATTATCTTTCAAATAAGAATATTAAAATCTATGATGCGAGTAATAATGTAGTTTCCCCAGAGAATTGGAATGCCTCTAAACCTCATAACTATAGATATGTCCAAGAGCCTGGTCCTAATAATACGCTTGGAGAAATGAAAATTTTATTTCCCAATCATCATAGCATTTATTTGCACGATACGAATCATCGTAACTTATTTGGTTTGAACAATCGTTCATTGAGTTCGGGTTGTATTAGAGTAGAAAAACCGCTTGAATTAGCTGGGTATTTTTTGAATCATTCTGAAAGTTGGTCCAAAGAAAAAATTGATTCTGTTGTTGCCACAAGAAAAACACATTATGTGAAAATTGAGAAAAAATACAATCTTTATATCTGGTATTGGACAGCTTGGAGTTTAAATGGTAAGCTTCAATTCAGAAAAGATATTTATGATTATGACGCTGCTTTGTATGAAAAACTAAGAACTTAATTTTTCTATTACCTCTTCAGATTTTCTTGAAGGATGATAAATAAACAAAATCGACTGCTCCTTAATAGTATTAATGATTGGTAAAGTTAAATCATTTGGTAATGCTGGACATCCTTGACTTCTGCCTAATCTTTTGTGTTGCCTGATAAAAGATTCAGAAACATAATCAGCACCGTGAATAACCACTGCTCTAGAACGTGCATTACAGTTTATCCCTTTTTCTAAACCATCTAATTTAAGAGACAATCCGTGTTTTCCTTTGTATACTTCTCCCGTTACATAAAAGCCAAGGCTACTTTGGAAAGAAGATGTTTTATTTGAAAAATTCGTTGCAAACTCTTCTCCAGTATTTCTTCCGTGTGCTACTAATGATTGAAATAATACTGTATTTGTTGCTAAATCAATTACCCAAAGTCTTTTTGTATTTGATGACAAACTAAAATCAACTAAGGTTAAAATTTCTTTTTTAACCAATCCTTTTTCTTTTAGTCTATAATAGCCTTTTAATGCTTCTGAAAAGCTATCAAATTGAGGAAGGATAAATTGATTAGCGTTTAAATTATGATAGACAGACTCAACTATTAAATCAGCTTTGGATTTTAAGTTGGTTGCATGCTCAAATTTGTTTTTACGATTTTTATTTTCTTCAGATACTGAGTTGTTAATTGAAAAGGAACTCAAAAAGAATAAGGCAATAGTAAGGAAAGCGCTATAAATCATTGATTGTCTTTTAATTAATCACTTGTTTTTGGTTTGCAAATATACAACAAAAACGCTTTTATGATTAAAAAAGTGTAGTACGTCGATAAAATTTAACACTTCATCGATTTGTATTTTTCAAAAGAATATTGTGAAATAAAGTTAACATTAGCTTGTTTATATGTTAAATTTTATATTTTTACTGTATATAAGCACCCCAAAATGAAAAAAAAGTACTTGTTTTTACTTGTTTTATTGATTATTTCAAAAAATATAGTTTGGTCACAAAAAAAAGTTTTAGTGACGAAATCTACTACGGAAAACATAACTATTGATGGGAAATTTAACGAGAAAGCTTGGATTAACGCTGACGTAGCGACTGATTTCGTGATGTTTGAACCAGATAATGGTAAGCCAATAAGTGCCGATAAGAAAACAGAGATTAAAATTATTTATGATAACAATGCAATTTACATTGCAGCTTCAATGTATGATAATGAACCTGCCAAAATTCAAAGAGAAATAACCAATAGAGATGTTTTTGGAGTTTCGGACCATTTTTCTGTTTTTATTAATGGATTTAATGATGGGCAACAAGATTTTAGATTTTTTGTTAGTGCTGCTGGAGTTCAAATGGATTGTCTTGCTACAGAAGATTTTGAGGATTTTTCGTGGGATGCGATTTGGGATAGTAAAGTCGTTCTGACAGATTTTGGTTGGACTGTTGAAATGAAAATACCCTATGCTGCCTTGCGTTTTTCAAATCAAGAAAAGCAAACTTGGGGAATTAATTTCATGCGAGAAATCAAAAGGGATGTTCAAAAATATACTTGGAATTTAGTAGATACCAAAATTGGAGCAGTGATTCCTCAAGCTGGAATATTAGAAGGAATTTCTAATATTGATACACCAACCCGACTTTTTTTAATCCCTTATTCATCCATATACAATCAAAGAAATGACATTGGTTCAGAAACGACTTTTAAAGCGGGTTTGGATTTGAAATATGGTATAAATGATTCCTTTACTTTAGACGCTATTTTAGTTCCGGATTTTGGTCAAACTAAATTTGATAATGCCATTCTGATTCTCGAGCCCTTTGAACAACAATTTCAAGAAAACCGCCCTTTTTTTACTGAAGGAACCGATTTGTTTACAAAAGGGAATTTGTTTTATTCCAGAAGAATTGGTCTCGCACCTACAACCGAGGTCAATCTTAATCCAGATGAAGAAATTACCAATTATCCTAATTCGGTAGACTTAATCAATGCAGTAAAAGTTTCTGGTAGAACCCAAAAAGGATTGGGTGTTGGTTTTTTGAATGCTGTTACCGAAAAAACATTTGCTACTATAAGAGATACAATCACCAATTCTCAAAGAAAAGAAGTAATCGAACCTCTTACGAATTATAATGTTTTAGTTTTTGACCAGCGTTTTAATCAAAACTCATCGGTAACTTTTATCAATACGAATACTACACGAAATGGAGGTTTTAGAGATGCCAATGTTTCTGGGCTTTTATTTGATTTAAGTACCAAAGCAAATTCGTATAATTTATATGGAGATTTTAAGTACAGTACTATTAATGATGTTCAAGATTATAACGGTTATAAAACCGCAATAAATTTTGCCAAAACTAGTGGAAAATATCGCTATTTATTTTCAGGTAAATACATTTCTGAAAATTATGATATCAATGATTTAGGGATTATTTTTTATACCAATTATCACGGTTTTCTAGCTAATGGAAGTTATAGAATTGTCAATCCAACCAAAGTCTTCAATACTTTTAAAGTAGAACAAGAATTCAATGCCGAGATTCAAAATACATTTGGAAAACTTCAGGAGGCTTGGTATAAGACGGTTTTAAAAGGAACTACTTTAAACAATGACTATTTTGAGTTTGCTTTTGTTGCTAATCCATTGGTAACATATGATTTTTACGAGCCTAGAGAGTACAATCGTTATGTTTTTATTCCCAAAAGAGTATCGTCTTATTTTGGAATTGAAATGAACAGAAATCATCCTTTTACATTTGATTTAACCATTTCAGGTGCTAAATTTGATGAAGAAGGAAGGTATAATTATGGTTTTTATGCCAGTCCAAAGTATCGCTTTAATGATAAATTGTCGTTGGCTTATGCAGTCGATTATTTGAATAAAAAAAATGATAGGGGATGGGTAGACACTACAACTGATGGAATTATTTTTGCTGAACGCAATAGAGAATACATTCAACATGATTTTACAGGTAAGTATGCAATAAACGAGAAAATGACTGTAAATTTAACAGCACGTTACTATTGGTCTTATGCTAGGAATCATGAATTTCTAACATTACAAGATGACGGAAAGTTAGCTCCGAACACTTTATACAACGAAAACAAAAATCGAAATTTTAATTCTTGGAACTTTGATTTATCCTATACTTGGTGGTTTGCACCAGGTAGTCAATTGTCTTTTTTATATAGAAACTTTGCTTTAGACAGAACAGATGCTGTTGAAAAGAATTTTTCGACCAATTTCAAAAATGTTTTAAATAACAATTTGACCACTAATCTGTCTGTAAGTATTCGTTATTTTATTGACTACAATACCATAAAGAATAGCTTTTAGTTTTTGTAGCCAAAATAATGACTTTTTTAATAATCAAGATTCGTTTTGAAATGATGAAATGAAAATTAGTTTGTAAAACTGTAACAAACTTTAATTTAGTAAGTCTATTAATGAAATTCAGACGCATTCATCATCAATCAATCAGATTCTATGAGATTTTTTCTTCTTATCAGTGGACTTCTATTTACTTTTTTTGGCTATAGCCAAAAGAAAAACCTCGAAACAAAGTTTATCACAACTCCCATAGTAATTGATGGTAAAATAAACGAGCAATCTTGGGAACAAGTTGCTTCTGCTACCGATTTCGTGATGTTTCAACCAGATAACGGAAAACCTGTTATTCCTGAAAGAAGAACAGAAGTTAAAGTACTTTATGATAATACAGCTATTTACATCGCTGCAAAGATGTATGATAATGAGCCTAATAAAATCTTGAGAGAAATTTCAAAAAGAGATGATTTTGGTACGGCTGACTTTTTTGGAATTTTCATTAACGGTTACAATGACGGACAGCAAAATTTTCAATTCTTTGTCAATGCCGCCGACGGACAAGCCGATTGTTTGGCAACAGATTCAAATGGAGAAGATTATTCTTGGGATGCGGTTTGGGACAGTAAAGCCGTAATTACCGATTTTGGTTGGGTAGTTGAAATGCGAATTCCTTATGCCGCGTTGCGTTTTTCTCCTGAAAAAGTGCAAACTTGGGGCGTTAACTTTTTTAGAGAAATACGTAGAGACCGTCAAAAGTATTCTTGGAATTTTATTGACTCAAAATTAGGAACGTTCACGCAACAAAATGGGGTTTTAAAGGGTATAGCAAATATAGAAACCCCAACACGTTTGTTCTTTTTACCGTATTCTTCGTTTTATTTGAATGCCAATGACCAACAAAAAACGAAAGGTACTTTAAAAGGAGGCTTAGATTTGAAGTACGGAATTAACGATGCGTTTACGCTTGATGCCATTTTGATTCCAGATTTTGGTCAAACCAAATATGATGATGTGATTTTAAATTTAGGTCCATTCGAACAACAATTCAATGAAAACAGACCCTTTTTTACAGAAGGAACAGACTTGTTTAGCAAAGGGAATTTGTTGTATTCTCGACGAATTGGTGGCGCACCGACTAATTATCCTATCACAGGAACAAATGAAATAATTACAGATAATCCTGCAAGTGTAAACTTGATTAATGCTTTAAAAATATCAGGAAGAACCAAAGGTGGTCTTGGTATTGGAGTTTTGAATGCGGTTACTGAAAAGACCACAGCAACTATTACAAATACTGTAACGGGAGATTCACGCAAAGAAGTGGTAGAACCTTTAGCGAATTATAATGTCTTGGTTTTGGACCAGCGTTTTAGAAAAAATTCGTCAATTGCGTTTGTAAATACTAATGTGACCAGAAACGGTGATTTTAGAGACGGGAATGTTTCTGCTTTGGTTTGGGACTTGAATACCAAAGCCAATACCTACAACTTGTCTGGCGATTTTAAATACAGTTATGTTAATGAAGATAAAATTAAAACGGGTATTGCTACTCAATTAAACTTTGCAGAAACATCTGGGAACTATCGCTATAGTTTAGGTGCCGATATGTATACCAAAGATTTTGATAACAATGATTTGGGAATCAATTTTGAGACGAATTATTACAGTTTTTATGGAAATGCCAATTATCGAATTCTAAACCCAACCAAGCGTTTTAATGGTTTTAGAGTGAACTATAATAACTTCATTCAATTTAACAAAGAAACGGGGCAAGTTCAGGGAAGCAATATCAACATCAACACCAATATTGAAACGTTGAAGAATAATTCTTATGGTTTTGGAATCAATTGCAATCCATTTGAACGTTATGATTATTACGAACCACGTCAAGCTGGAAGATTTGTTATTACGCCCACAAGCTACAGTTTTTGGGCTTATTATTCTCGTAACTATAACTATAAATTTGCCTTTGATATCAATCCAGAATATTCAAAAGCAGATGAGCCGGGGAGAGATTTTATTGGGATTACTCTTAGTCCAAGATATCGTTTCAATGATAAATTGGCTATGGTTTATGATTTTAGTTATTCCAGACGCAACAATAATAAAGGTTTTATAGATGTTTTAGGCAATGTTTTTGACTCTTCGGGCAACAATGTGATATTGTTCGCTAATCGAAACGTAGTTACATATGCTCATATTATTTCTGGGAAGTATTCAATTAACAGTCAAATGAATTTTAATTTATCACTTCGTCAATATTGGTCTTATGCGGAAAATAAAAATATTCTTTCATTGACAGATAAAGGTCGATTGGTAGATTATTTGGGATACAATCAAAATAAAAATTCTAGTTTTTATTCATGGAATATGGACTTGTCGTATTCTTGGTGGTTTGCTCCTGGAAGCCAAGTTTCATTTTTGTACAGAAATAGTTCTGCTACTTTTGAAAATGTCATTAATAAAAATTATAAAGACAATATTGATGCTCTTTTGACTAATGAAAAATTACAACATACGCTTTCGGTAAGCGTTCGCTATTTTATTGATTACAACGAAATCAAAAATCAATTTGTAAAAAGCTAAATTCAATATTTAGCTATTTATTTGTGATTATTTATCCCCTACAACGATTGAAATTTTTAGGTATATTTTGAAACCTTTTTCGGCTTTTGAAAATTCTTTATCTTTGATAAAAAAATTATCATGAATAAGAAAGTTATACTTATGATTCTTGATGGATGGGGGAAATCTCCTGATCCTAAAGTATCTGCAATAGACAATGCAAATGTTCCTTTTATAAATAGTCTATACGACAACTATCCAAGTGCACAGTTAAGAACTGATGGTTTAAACGTTGGTTTGCCAGAAGGTCAGATGGGTAATAGTGAGGTAGGCCATATGAACCTTGGTGCAGGAAGAATCGTGTATCAAGATTTGGCTAAAATTAATTTGGCTGTAGCCAATAATACTTTAGCAAAGGAACCTGTTCTAATTGATGCTTTTACTTATGCCAAAGAAAACAACAAAAAAGTACACTTTTTAGGATTAGTTTCTGATGGAGGAGTACATTCTCATACTTCGCATTTACGCGGATTGATTACGGCTTCTCAAGAATATGGTTTAGAAAATATATTTGTACACGCTTTTACCGATGGTCGTGACGTAGATCCAAAGTCAGGAAAACAATACATCCAAGATTTAGAAGATTTCATGGCACCAACTACAGCTAAATTAGCTTCTGTTGTAGGTAGATATTATGCTATGGATCGTGATAAAAGATGGGAACGCGTAAAATTAGCTTACGATTTAGTAGTTAACGGAACAGGAAAGCCTACTCAAGATGCTGTTGGGTCTATTGAAGAAAGTTACGCAAAAGATGTTACAGATGAGTTTATTGATCCGTTAGTAGTGGTTGATGCTAATAATCAACCTTTAGCAACTATTCAGGCTGATGACGTAGTAATCTTTTTCAACTTCAGAACTGATAGAGGCCGAGAGTTAACAGAAGCTCTTTCTCAAAAAGATTTTCATGAGCAAAACATGCATAAACTGCCTTTGTATTATGTTACATTGACGAATTATGATGAAACTTACGAAAATGTAAAAGTGGTTTATAACAAAGATAATATTACTGAGACTTTAGGTGAGGTTTTAGAAAAAGCGAATAAAAAACAAATTCGTATTGCAGAAACAGAAAAGTATCCACACGTAACGTTCTTTTTCTCCGGTGGTAGAGAGACTCCATTTGAGGGAGAAACTCGTATCTTGAGGAATTCCCCAAAAGTAGCCACTTATGATTTGAAACCTGAAATGAGCGCATATGAATTGAAAGATGCGTTGGTTCCTGAATTGAATAAAGGTGAAGTTGATTTTGTTTGTTTGAATTTCGCAAATGGTGATATGGTTGGTCATACAGGAGTAATGAGTGCTGCTATTCAAGCTTGTGAAGCAGTAGATGCTTGTGTGAAAGAAGTTATTGAAGCGGCTTTGGCAAATGATTATACTACTATCGTAATTGCGGATCACGGAAATTGCGAAACGATGATTAATCCTGATGGTAGTCCAAATACAGCGCACACTACGAATCCAGTGCCAATTATTTTAGTTGACAAAGAATTGAAAAAAATTAATGATGGTGTGTTAGGTGATATTGCTCCAACAATTTTAGAATTGATGGGTATTGAAAAACCTGCTGTGATGACAAGTCATTCGTTATTGTAAACTGGAAAGCTTATATAAAAACAAACCCCAAAATCAAATGATTTTGGGGTTTGTTATTTTTAGAGAATAAAAAATTATAAAAACATTTTTGAAATTTTTTCAGCTTTTTTGCTCTCACTGTAGTCATAGAATCCTTCTCCTGATTTTACTCCTAACTTTCCAGCACGTACCATATTGACCAATAATGGGCAAGGCGCATACTTTGGATTTTTGAATCCTTCGTACATTACATTTAAAATAGCTAAACACACATCCAAACCAATAAAATCAGCTAATTGTAATGGTCCCATTGGATGTCCCATACCAAGTTTCATCACAGTGTCTATTTCGTAAACGCCTGCTACTTTATTGTACAAAGTTTCAATGGCTTCATTTAACATAGGCATTAAAATTCGGTTCGCCACAAAACCAGGATAATCGTTCACCTCAACAGGTACTTTTCCTAGTTTTTCAGATAATTTCATGATAATTTCGGTAACCTCATCAGAAGTGTTGTATCCTCTAATGATTTCAACTAATTTCATAATAGGCACTGGATTCATAAAATGCATACCGATAACGCGCTCTGGATGACTTACCACAGCTCCAATTTGTGTGATTGAAATTGATGAGGTATTGGTCGCTAAAATGGTGTTGTAAGAACAAACTTCATTTAATTGTTTGAAGATATTCAGTTTTAAATCTACGTTTTCTGTAGCGGCTTCTACCACTAAATCTACACCAACGACTCCGTCTTTGATGTCTGTATACGTAATAATATTGGTAATGGTCTTGGCTTTGTCTTCCTCTGTAATGGTGCCTTTGCTTACCATTCGGTCCAAATTGGCAGCGATGGTTGCCATTCCTTTATCTAATGCTTTTTCAGAAACATCAATTAATTTTACTGTAAATCCGCTTTGTGCAAAAGTGTGGGCAATTCCGTTACCCATAGTTCCTGAACCTATAACAGCTATTGTTTTCATAATTAAATGGTTGGGTTAAAATTGAAGTACTTGTCTAAGTCTTCTTTAATAATTTCGTATTCGTGATCGTTGATGTAATTATTGGTATATAGCCAAAGATATCTTTCGTATTGTATGTTGTAGGGAAGTACTGTGTCAATTACAAAATATTTCTTTCTAAAGTAGTCTTTCTGTTTGATATAAATCAATTCTATAAACTGATCTACCTCGTTAGCATTTTTTTTGGTATATATAAAATACAAAAGTTTGGATGCATCTATATGTTTTTCATTATGTCCATCAAAAAAGGCTTTAATAATCGCTATAAGTACTAGAGAAATTGTTAAAAGACTACTCTGTAAAAACACATTTCCCAATTTATAATTGTCAATAATGAAATAGCTTAGAAATAGAAAATTTAAAGCAAAAGAAAATAAACAAATTAAAAAGAATCCGTCTTCCTTAGATTTAGTTATAAAATGAGTTTTCTTAATTTCTTCGAGAGGAATATTGTATTTTAACTTATGCTTTGAAGTTTCTAAATCAACTATAATTTCCTCCTCAATAATTTCAAAGGATTGTTTTTGGTTTCTGAATTTAATTTCTAATTTGTTTTCCATTCAAAGCCTACTGCTTATTAAAACAATCAATAATTTGATAGGCTACACTTAGGGCTTCTGTTGCTTGTTCTAAAGTAACAACTGGGGTAGTATTGTTGTTAATTGCGTCTGCAAAAGAATTTAATTCGTCTAAAATAGCATTATTTTGTTCTACCTCTGGATTAGAAAAATAGATTTGTTTTTTTACTCCTTCTGCATTTTGTAAAATCATATCGAAATCACCAGGAACTTCCGGAGCATCTTTCATTTTAACCACTTCACATCTTTTTTCTAAGAAGTCAACAGAGATATACGCGTCTTTTTGAAAAAATCTTGATTTACGCATATTCTTCATCGAAATTCTGCTGGCGGTTAAATTGGCGACACAACCGTTTTCAAATTCAATTCTTGCATTGGCAATATCTGGAGTTTCGCTAATAACAGATACACCACTAGCACTTACATTTTTTACTTTGGACTGAACTACGCTTAGAATGGCATCAATATCGTGTATCATTAAATCGAGTACAACAGGTACATCTGTCCCACGCGGATTGAACTCGGCTAGGCGATGGGCTTCAATAAACATTGGGTTTTCAATCATGTTCTTGGTAGCAATAAACGCAGGATTGAATCGTTCTACATGGCCCACTTGTCCTTTTACATTATTTTCTTTGGCTAAAGCGATAATTTCAAGAGCCTCATCAACGGTATTAGAAATAGGTTTTTCTATGAAGACGTGCTTTCCAGATTTAATGGCAACTTTGGCACATTTAAAATGAGAAAGCGTTGGTGTAACGATATCAATGACATCAACAGCATGAATTAGAGTAGCGATAGTTTTGAATTGTTTGTAGCCAAATTCTTTTTCAATTTTTTGACCATTTTCTAGATTTTCATCATAAAAACCAACCAACTCGTATTTTTCTGATTGTTGCAACAAACGCAAATGTATTTTTCCTAGGTGACCAGCACCCAATACTCCAATTTTTAGCATAAGAATGTTCTTTCTACAAAAATAACAATTTAATGAGAATTTCCAATTTTTACAATTCCAAATTAAAGCCTCTTTTTATTAAAAAAAGCTAATTTTTATTTGGTTTTCTTTTTCATTTGGAATTTGAATTTTTAGTTTATTTTTACCGAAATAATTTGTTTTAGATTTGAAAGATACTGCCAAACATCAAGGACTTCGAAATCAATTAGTAAGCCTTTTGCAACAAAAAGGAATAACTGATAAGAACGTGTTAGATGCAATAAGTAAGATACCAAGACACCTTTTTTTGAATTCTAGTTTTGAGGATTATGCTTACCAAGATAAGGCTTTTCCTATCGGAGCTGGCCAAACGATTTCGCAACCCTACACTGTCGCTTTTCAATCCCAATTATTGGAGGTTAAAAAAGATGATAAAGTATTAGAAATTGGCACGGGTTCAGGATATCAAACGGCTGTTTTGTGTACAATGGGAGCAAAAGTGTACAGTGTAGAACGTCAGAATGAATTGTTCAAAAAAACTTCAGTTTTGTTTCCTAAATTAGGCTTAAGGCCCAAGCATTTGTCGTTTGGCGATGGCTATAAAGGTTTGCCACTGCATGCACCTTTTGATAGTATAATTGTAACGGCTGGCGCGCCTATTATTCCAAAACCTTTAATGGCTCAGTTGAAGATAGGAGGTAGGTTAGTCATCCCTTTAGGGGAAGATGTTCAAATAATGACATTATTAATTCGGAAAAATGCCACTCAATTTGAAAAGCACGAGTTTGGAGAGTTTCGATTTGTCCCTTTATTAGAAGATAAAAATTAAATGGAAAAAGGGATTTAAAATAATTTTCAAATCCCTTTTTTTATGGTTATTCAAATGCTACTTTTTTGTTACAGAACCGTCTTTTATCATTTCTTTATAAAGTGTTTTCATGATTTCATCAACTGTTAATCCTATATCAGTGATGTAAGATGATTTTGTAGTCCCTGTCCAAATTAATTTGTTTTTGCTCAGAGAAAAAATGTTAGTTTCTACCATATAATACGTAGTTTCTTGATAGTAACCCGGAGAGTAGAAATTTGGGGAATACATTCCATACCAATTTCCGAAACCATATCCATACATTCCAGTATACATTCCTCCAATTCCTCCATAATAAATGGAAGTATTTGTGCCAGGAACGTAATTGGTTTCTTTTTCTGTACTAACCAAACGCATAGTTAATACTCCATCAAAGTTTTCGTCTTTAAGGATTTTTAATTTCTGTTCATTTGTTAGTTGAAGGTTAGTGCCATTCAAGTATTGAAAAGAAGTCTTGAAAATAGGATTTGCTGAAGCAATTCTGTTTTCAGTTGTTCTACGAGTTGCTTCGTCTTTTACTAAAGCTACTACTAAAACTTTTTTGAATTGTTCTTGCGTGATTGTCGTTTCTGGGTCATTCCAACTGTTTACAATTGCAGTATTGCTACCACAGCTAACAAGTAAAATACAAAATAGGGAAGTTAAATACAATTTCATAATCGTTATTTTTTTGGTTTTAACAGTAAAAATAACGATTATACTTAATAAAAGTTAAAAATCAATACGCTTTTTTTATTCTATCTAAATCTCTTTTAGTGTCTTGCTCTTTTAGAGATTCTCTTTTGTCGTAATTTTTCTTTCCTCTACAAAGACCTATTTGCAGTTTTGCCATACCTTTCTCGTTGGTAAATAGTTTCAGCGGCACAATAGTTAGTCCTTTAGCCTGAACACTTCGAGCTAAGGTTTTTAACTCTCTTTTGTTCAATAGCAATTTACGTTCACTTCTGGCTTTGTGATTGAATTGGTTTCCAAAAGCATACTCTTCGATATATGTATTGATGGCAAATAATTCATTATTACTGAATTCGCAAAAGCTTTCGGTAATATTGGCTTTACCTAAACGAATAGATTTAATTTCGGTACCTACAAGTACAATTCCAGCAGTGTAGGTTTCGATTATTTCATAATCAAAGCGCGCTCTTTTGTTGAGAATGTTAACTGATTTTAGCATAGGACAGCAAATGTAGGATAAAAATAAAAATATTGGAAATATAGTTTTAGTTCTTTTTTTAATACCTGATTTTTATCATTCATTACCATAGAATTAGTTACTATTTTTGACATACAACTTAAAACAATTTTTATGTAAGAGTTACTCCATTGTAATGATAAACTGTTTTGAATTTGAGTTATTAAGTTTTTGATGAATTATTATGATTCTTTTAGATTAGTTAAAAAGTAAAAAGGTGTTTACAAATTGTAAACACCTTTTTTATGTTTATTTTGAATCATTAATTGTATTTTTGCTTTATGAAACAACAATCAAAAGACCCTCTACACGGTGTTACTTTACAAATGATAGTAGAGCAATTAATCGCTTTTTATGGATTTGATACTTTAGGTGAATTGGTTAAAATTAAATGTTTTACTACCAATCCAAGTATAAAATCTAGTTTAGCATTTTTGAGAAAAACGGATTGGGCTAGAAAAAAAGTTGAAGAACTATACTTGCGCTCTTTGTCAAAGTTTTAGTTCAATTTGTAGGTAATCATTAGACCTCCTCGATATGGTAACCATTCCCCGCTTTTGTTGTATTTTTCTGCTTTTTCATAGCGTCCTGGTGTACCATCATTGTAGTATCCTTTATAAAAACCCTGATGCCAACCGCCACCAACAAAAGCATCTAGATTAATTTTTTCAGTGATTTTGAAATTGTAACCAATTGTAGCTCCAATTCTATATCCAAAACCATCTTCGTATTTATTGGTATTCCAATAATTCCATTTTTGAATTTTGTAGATATCAGGACCTATATGTCCACCAAAATACCAACCCTTATATTTTTCTTTGAAGTGGTAGCGAACTTCTGGGGTAAAGGTGTAAAATTGCATCGGATGATGACCATCAAAGGATTTCCAGAACGAAGCCATTACATCAAAACTAAAAGTCAATTTTTTCCCAATGCTTGTTTCAACCCCAATATTAGGAACTCCAACTAGTGCTGTTACACCATTAAATTTGATATAGGTTTGGCTAAAACTTGTAGAGACTATTAGTAGAAATATTAAAGCAATAATTTTTTTCATATTTGTTTAATTTGCGGCAAAGGTAAATCTAATTTTGGGAAAATTCTGAGCCGAATATGGATTAATAATAAACAAGTGTTGATTTTTTAGATATAAATTAATCAACACTTGTTATTTCAATTGGTTAAAACGTATACTTTCCGCCAAGGTAAAAATTTCGTCCTCCGGCATTTATTCCAGAAGCGAAGGTTCTGTATTGGGTGTCTAATAGGTTTTCAAGGCCAGCAAAAACAGTAAGATTGTTTATTAATTTATAAGCTCCTTTTAAATTATAGGTTTCCCAAGAAGGCATACCGTTGGCTGGCGCATATTGTAAATTATCTTCCCCGCTTGGAGAATAATCTTTTAATCTTTTTTTGCCATTGTATAAAACATAAGCATCCACCATCCACTTATCGGCTTCATAACTCAAGCCAGATTTTCCATAGGTTGGAGCGATATGGTCTAATGGAAATCGACCTGAATTATTCTCAACCTTTCCGTTGGTATAATTGAAGTTACCATACAAAAGTAATTTTGGTAGCAGATACCATTTGAGTGAAGTTGACAGCCCCACAATTTCGCCTTTTCCTTGATTTTGATTCGCGTAGATTTGACTTACTTGTCCTTCATAAATTATGCTATTTTGACCGTTAAGTGTAAAAGGCGAAGTTACAATAGCGTCATACAATTTAGTATAAAAGAAAGTATTTTCTAGTTGAAAGCGTTTGCCTTCCCAAATGGTGATGCCCATATCTGCAGTTACAGATTGTTCTGGTTTTATGTTTTGATTGGGTACAATGACTCTTCCAGGAACGGATTCGAAAATTTTAGCCAAATCATCGATATTAGGTACTCGAAAAGCTGAGGCGAAATTGAATACTAATTTCACATTCTTACTAGGGTTATGAACAATTCCAACGGCACCACTGTAGGTGAAATTTTCTTGTTTAACAGTGGTGTAAGGAAGTTTGAAAAAATTAGTGTCTGCTTCGCTATTCAATTGTGTATAACCACCTCTAAAGCTAGTATTGAATGTTGTCAAATCAGTAATGTCATTATTGAAATAAGCAAATGCTTCGGCTCTAAGTGTATTGTTTTTTCCATCAGGATAACGTGAATCTGTAACGGATTCGACACCAGTTAGGATGTTTTTACGAATTCCTTTTGATTGCAAATCATCATAATAAAAGTCGGCACCGTATACCAAATCACCATTCCCAATTTTAGTTTTAAAATCAGAAGTCAAAGCATACACGTTTACTTTTTCTATTCTTGAAGTTTGGTTGGCACTGCCAAAGCTTCTGGTAATTCTGCTTTCTTCTACTCGTTGATAACTAGCGTTTAAGTTCAAGGTTGTAGAACCAAAAATGTCTTTCTTTACAAGTTTGTAGGCAGATAAAAATCTGTCTTGTGGTCCATAGTTCCAAACTGCCGACCTTAATTTGCCTGCTGTATTGGTGTCTGTTAAGCGGTCGTATCTTGGAATATCAGAAGTAGTGGAATATTGAATATTCAATTGATGTTTAGTAGATTCGTTTTGCTTAAAAACTACTTTTTGCATAAAATCATATTGCGTATAGCCAGAGAATTTCTGAATGTATTTATTTGTGTTAGCCACTTGAGTGTCTACTCCGTTATTGGTTACTACATAAAAAGGGCGTTCTCCAAAGAAGGCATTATTTCTATTTTTGTTTTTTCCCATTCTTAAATCTCCAAATTCATTATAAGAAAAAGAGGTTAGACTTGCCCATCGATTGCCAGCATAATTAAAATCAAAATGTCCTGATTTGTCTTCGTTTACAGTGCTATAAGAAGATAATACGTTTCCTGAAAACATTTTATTGTCATTTTCGTCAAGTAAACGGGCGTTTTTGGTTTGAAGAAAAATCGCTCCACCCATTGCATCACTTCCATAGACGGTAGAAGAAGGGCCAAAGAGCACATCAATGTTTTCTAGCATATTTTTATCAACGGTGATAATATTTTGCAAATGCCCCGCACGATAAATAAGGTTGTTCATTCGGATGCCGTCAACGAGTAATAAAATTCTACTTGACTCAAATCCTCTAATGATTGGGCTACCGCCACCTTGTTGTGATTTTTGAACCGCCAATGTTCCAGAATTCGCAAGTGCATCAGCGCTGGTTTGAAAGTTTTGAAACTCGATTTGTTTTTTGGACAGCGTTTCTAATTGCTGTGTCATTTTCTTTTTTGGTTGTGCAAAACGTCTAGCGCTGACCACTAGTTCATTTAATTCAACAGCATTCACGCTGTCTTTTGTTGCTTGCGAAAAGCCCATAAATGAGCATAGACAAGTCAACAAAGTGATTGTTTTCTTCATAGTTGCTTTGGTTTAATTTTATAAAAAATCTATTTAAAAATTAAACTAGCAGGGTGGACGAAATAGTTTTTGGCTTAAAAGCCAATTGCAGATATTTTTTTTATTGTTTATCGAATTTTTAGTTATGAAAAATTCGGGACTATTTTCTATTTTCCATTGGGTTGAAGTAGGTTCGTGTACGGATAAAAAATGCCCTTTTTTCTTGTGAGCAGGAATAGATTTTTGTTTTTGAAAAGTTTGAGTAAGCAAAAGCCTGATTTCATTTTCTAACTCATCTTTTACTACTTTGGCAACAACTCCGTTTTCTTTGTAGCTGATGGATTGCACATCGTAGTATACACCATTAATCTGAAACTCTCTTTTATTGTCTTTGGCATCCCATTCTTTTGCAGTAAAATGGAGCAATTGAAATTTGTCAGTTTGGTTAAGCTGATTTTGGTAATGAATATGTTGCCATTCCTGTAAAATTAGCATTGTAAAAGAAAAAAAAAGACCCAAACAGTACATTACGACCATTGCGTATGTACTGAGAATCTTTTTATGCTTCTTTTTGGGTATCATTAAATGCTAAATAGGGTTAAGTTTCGAATATACTACAGCATCAATAAATTTACCATCAAAGTATTCATTTTCTTTAAAATGTGCTTCTTTGACGAATCCACATTTTTGTAAAACTCTCTGAGAAGCTTCATTTTCAGGGTCAATTACCCCTTCTATAGAATGCAATTGCATAGTGTTGAAGCCATAATCTACTACACATTGAACTGCTTCTGAAGTAATTCCTTTTCCGTGATATTCAGGTAAAATCATATAGCCAACCTCGGCTCTGTAATGTTCGGGTTTGATGCGATAATGTCCAATAACTCCTAGCATCTTATCATCACCTTTTAATGTAATAGCCCAATTGATTCCTTCATTGGTTTCAATTTTGTCTTCCATCATTTGAATATGAGCTAAGGCTTCTTCGTGATTCGTTAACAAAGGCCTTGGGATGTACTTCATAGTTTCTGGATTGGAACGCAATTCGAACATTTCTTTGACATCAGAAGGCAGCACTCTTCTTAAGATGAGTCTTTCGGTTTCTAAATTCGGAAAAGGAGAGAAGTTGATGGTTAACATTTTATTTAATTTAAAGCAGCGTTATTGTATAATTTGACTCAAAAAAAGAATTTGGCTCGACCATTTGAATCCCCTCTTTTTCAATAATTTTTCCTGAATTATTTGGGGTGTCTGAATAACCGAACCAAGGTTCAATACAAATAAAAGGAGCATTTACTGGTGTCCAAACACCAAGGTCTGGAAAATCGGCATAGTTTACTTTGAGTATGGGTTGGTTTTCTTCTAAAATTGTTACAGATTTTGAAGGTATATTTTTAAACACCAAAGCATCATTTTCAAATAACGGATACTCCAAATTCAATTGTTGATTTGGGATTTCGATGGTTTTCGTTTGATCCGAAATCAACCCTTCTTCTAATAAGTTAAAAGTTAAAGAGTCTAAACCGTCAAATTGTAATTGGTAACTATCGAATGCTTTTGGTAAAGCAAAGGCAGGATGTCCACCAATCGAGAATGGAAGTACAGTATCCGATGTATTGATGACTTTGTATCCTAAATGCAATGAACTACCAATTAGGGTGTAGCTCAATTGAAGTTCAAACGAAAAAGGATATTTTTTTAACGTTTCTTCATTGGATTGTAATGAAAAAGTAACGCTGTCCTCCTTTTTATCTATTACTTCAAAAGTCAATTCACGAGCAAATCCGTGACGTGGTAGTGAATAGGAGTTACCATTATATTCAAAAGTATTGTTTTTTAAAGAACCTACTATTGGGAATAAAATAGGGGAGTGCTTTCCCCAAAAATTAGGGTCACCTTCCCAAATGAATTCCTTGTTGTTTTTATCTTTTAAAGAAAATAATTCGGCTCCAAGTGTTTTAAATTGAGCCGTTATTTGGTCGTTATTTATGGAAATTGTAGTCACGATTTTTTTATTTTATAAATGAAAGGTAAAGATATTGATATTCCTATAAACAGAGAAGCTGAATACACTAAACCTTAAGAATTATCTTAATTTGTTTCGAGCTAATGTTATAAATAATTATTTTTTCATTTAATTTGTGCTTACACTAACACAAATTATAGATATTATGAAGACAAAGTGGCTTTCTTGCTTGGGCATTTTTTTCGGAGTACTCTCCGTTTTTGGTCAGCAACCTGCTCCAGCTGAAACAAAAGAACTAGTTTCTAAGTACGATTATCACGATGCGTTTGCACCGCATTTTTATACTAAAAACGGTACTTCTACGCGTTCAGCAAGTGGTGAACCTGGACCTGCTTACTGGCAAAACCGTGCTGATTATCAGTTAACGGCTAAATTAAATGATGCTACCAATGAAGTCATAGGTTCAGATGAAATCACTTATACTAATAACAGCCCTGATAAATTAAGTTTTCTTTGGTTGAATTTAGAGCAGAATTTGTTCAAACAAGATTCAAGGGGAACGGCTTTAGTTCCTTTGACAGGAAGTAGAAATGGAGGTCAAGGACAAATTTTTGACGCGGGTTTTAAAATTAAATCGGTTAAAGCTATCTCTGGAAAAGCCAAAACAGCAACCGATGTAAAATTTATTATTACAGATACTCGTATGCAAGTTTTTCTTCCTGAAGCTATTGCTGCCAAAGGAGGAAGTGTGAAATTGAAAATCGAGTTTTCTTTTATTGCACCAAACGAAGGTTCTGACCGTATGGGGGTTTTGGAAACTAAAAACGGAAAAATCTTCACAATGGCACAATGGTATCCTCGTATGTGTGTGTACGATGATGTACGCGGATGGAATACGAATCCTTATTTAGGGGCTTCAGAATTTTACTTGGAGTATGGTAATTTTGATATTAAAATTACTGCGCCAGCCAATCATATGGTGGTGTGTTCAGGTGAGTTGCTGAATCCAGCTGAAGTTTATACTGCTGAGCAATTCAAACAATACAAAGCAGCTTTAGTTAGTGATAAAACGGTGGTGATTCGTTCTGCGGATGAAGTAAATGCTACAGCAAAAAACAATGCATCAGCTACAAAAACTTGGCATTATCAAATTAAAAACGCTCGTGATATGTCTTGGGCTTCTTCTCCTGCGTTTATCCTAGATGGAGCGAGAATGAATTTGCCTAGCGGTAAAAAAGCATTAGCCTTATCAGCTTATCCAGTAGAATCTGCAGGCAACGAGGCTTGGGGACGTTCTACCGAATACGTAAAAGGTTCTATCGAAAATTATTCTAAACGTTGGTTAGAATATCCTTATCCAGTAGCGACAAATGTTGCAGGAAATGAGGGCGGAATGGAATATCCAGGGATTGTTTTTTGTGGATGGGAGTCCAAAGGAAAAGATTTATGGGGAGTGACAGACCACGAGTTTGGACATATTTGGTTTCCAATGATTGTTGGGTCTAACGAACGTTTATTCGCTTGGATGGACGAAGGTTTCAATACTTTTATCAATTCCTTAAGTGGTGTTGATTTTAACAAAGGAGAATACAAAGATGGACCATCAGATTTGCACCAAATTAGCGAAATGCTGACTAGCCCTAAACTAGAGACCATTATGAGTTCTCCTGATAATATGAAAGAGAAAAACATTGGGGTATTGGCCTATTTTAAACCAAGTTCTGGTTTAGTGATTTTGAGAGAGCAAGTTTTAGGGCCAGAGCGTTTTGATACGGCTTTTAAAACCTATGTGGAAAGATGGGCTTTCAAACATCCTACTCCTGATGACTTCTTTAGAACTATGGAGAATGTTGCTGGTGAAGATTTGAGTTGGTTTTGGAGAGGTTGGTTCCAATACAACTGGCGTTTGGATCAAGGTGTAAACTCAGTAAAATATGTGAAAAATGACCCGAAAAAAGGAATCATTATCACTATTGAGAATTTCGAAAAAATGGCGATGCCGATAGTTGTTGATATTAAAACCAAAAGTGGTAAAGTTACTCGAGTAAAATTACCAGTTGAAATTTGGCAACGTAACAAGGATTGGTCATTCAAACACAATTCTACCGAAGAAATAGAAAGTGTTGTAATTGATCCAGATCACGTGTTCCCAGATTCAAATACTGCTAATAATACTTGGACTGCTGCTACTGGTAAATTAGAAAAAGATGTTATTCTTGATGATTATTTAGGGGTTTATGCTACAGCCAATGCGCCTTTGAAAATAACTTTGACGGAAAAGAATAGTGCTTTGAATGTTGAAATATCAGGGTACCCTTCTTTTACAGCGACTCCAGTAACTGGTGAAGCAAATACATTTGAGGCTCCTGCGGCTGGATTAAAATTCAAGTTCAATGAAGCAAAAACAGGTTTTGATATGGTGATTACAGGAAACGGACAAGTGATTCCTTTTACCAAAGAAAAATAATCAATTATCATTAAATGAAAACGACTGTTAGATTTGTCTAACAGTCGTTTTTTATTTACTTTAAATTTGTATCTATACCACTAAATTATATAAAATAGTCCATTTTGTCAGTTCGAGCGCAGTCGAGAACCTTTGTTATATCTCGACTGCGCTCGATAAGACAAAAATACGATTGGACTGTATTGAAATAGTGTTTAGTATTACTTTGGAATTTGTTGACTCAAGCAATGCAAAGTTCCAAATCCCCAAATAAAATCAATAGCGCTAATGCCAATGATTTCTCTATCAGGGAAACATTCTGAAAGAATATTCAAAGCTACTCTGTCATTTACATCATTGAAAGTAGGTACTAAAACACAGTTATTTAAAATCAAAAAATTAGCATAACTCGCAGGTAAACGCAATCCATCAAAATCAATGCGTTTCGGCATAGGTAAAGTAACAATTACAGGTGCTTGACCGTTTTCTAGTTTCGCATTTTGTAAACGTTTTAGGTTGTCTTGCAAAGGTTTGTAATTGCTGTCTTCTGGATTAGTCTCTATAATGGTGACAATAGTGTCCTCGTTTATAAATCGGCACAAATCATCGATGTGTCCGTGTGTGTCATCACCTTCGATACCATCTCCAAGCCAAATGACATTGGTCACACCTAAATATTCTTTAAAAACCGCTTCATAATCTTCTTTTGTAAAGCCTTCGTTACGCACCTGAATCGTAGGATGCATTAAGCATTCTTCTGAAGTTAACAAGGTACCACGTCCATTTACATCTATGGCGCCACCTTCTACAATTACGGGTTTTCCTTTGTAAGTCACTTGAGTTAAGGGAAGTTGTAAATGTTCAGCAACTTTACTCGGTACGTGTTTGTCTAAATTGATGTTTTTATACTTAGCCCAACCGTTAAAATTGAAATTCAAGGCTTCTCTTTGATTACCGTTCTTCACAATGATTGGACCAGAATCACGCATCCAACTTCTATTGGTTTTATGAATGATGAAGGATATCTGCTCTAAATTTACTGTAGCCATTGTTAGCAATTCAGTGACTTTTTCTTTTTGATTTTCATCGGCAACTACCAAAAAAACAGTTTCGTAGGTGGCTACTTTTTTGATGAATTCTACGAAAGCCCATTGTACCGCTTCGTATTTTCCAGGCCAGTCTTTTCCGTTATGTGGAAAACATAATAGGATTCCTTGTTGTTTTTCCCATTCTGCGGGAAATCTTCTTGAGGTTGTAGTCATAAATAGATGCCAATTTTACTTCGGGCAAAGATAAACATTCCCAAGAATTAAAATAGAATTGAAGTTCATACATTTTAGAAAGCTTGGTTTGCTGTGTTTGTTTTTTATGTTAAAGATTATATAATATTTAGGTAATGCTTGAGCCTTTAGGTCGCGCTATTTTTGAAAAAAACTAAATTTAAAACAATGATTAAGAAAACTCTAGCAGTATTTGCAGCCTTATTTTTATTAGTGGGTTGTGAAAATGACAATGACGAAAATCCTAGCTCAGAATTAGGATATAATGAAAACCCAGCTTCATTTAAAGAAGTAGGTACGATTACAATTGGTGGAACTGGTGCTGCAGAAATTAGCGCTTTTGATGAAACTACGAAAAGGCTTTTTACCGTAAACAACAGCTCAACTAACAAAATTGATGTAATTGATTTAACCGATCCTACAAAACCGGTTGTGCTAACGAGTATTGATATGGCGACCTACAATGGTGCTGCCAATAGCGTTGCGGTTTATGGAGGAAAACTGGCTGTAGCTTTAGAGTCTAAATCGAATAAACAGGAGGCAGGAAAAGTGGTAGTTTTTAATACTTCGACTTATGCTTTGATTAAAGAAATCACCGTAGGAGCTTTGCCGGATATGATTACTTTTTCACCAGACGGAAAATTTATTGTTACTGCCAATGAAGGTGAGCCTAATGATACCTATTCATTGGATCCAGAAGGTTCTGTTTCGATTATAGATGTTGCTGCGAATTATGCTGTAACGACTTTAAATTTTGCTCAATTCAGTTCGCAACTTTCCGATTTAAAAACCAAAGGATTTCGTATAGCAAGTGTTTCCAATAATTTTGCTAACGATATTGAACCAGAATATGTTACGATTTCTTCGGATTCAAAAACGGCTTGGGTTACTTTGCAAGAAAATAATGGAATTGCTAAAATTGATTTGGCAGGCAAAAAGAACATACAACTTTTTCCATTAGGATATAAAGACTATTCTTTAGCAGATAACGCTATAGATGTAAGCGATAAAGACGGAGCAATTGCTTTTGCCACTTGGAGGGTGAAAGGAATGTTTCAACCGGATGCGATTGCTAATTTTGAGAGTAATTCCATTCCTTATTTGGTTACTGCCAATGAAGGAGACGCCAGCGAATACAGTGCTTTTGTAGATGTTAGAAGAATCAATCACTCTTCTGTGGTTTTGGATCCAACGGTTTTTCCAACGGCGGCTGCTATGAAAGTGGATGGTGTTTTGGGACGTTTGAATATTAATACCAAAATGGGAGATACTGATGGCGATGGCGATTTTGATGAATTGGTAAGTTTTGGTGCTCGTTCATTTTCGATTTGGAATGGCAATACCGGTGCTTTAGTTTTTGATAGTAAAAATGAATTGGATAAAAAAGCACACGAATTGGGACTTTATGATGACAATAGAAGTGATGATAAAGGAGTAGAACCTGAGGCGGTTTATGTAACCAAAATGGGAAATAAGCAAATTCTTTTTGTGGGTCTAGAAAGAGCCGATGCTTTGATGATTTATGATGTAACTTCTCCAACCGCTCCCAAGTTTTTACAAGCCATCAAAACGGGAGATGCACCTGAAGGACTTACTTTTATTCCAGCAGCTAAAAGTCCGAACAAGAAAAGTATGGTTATCGTAAGTAGTGAAGGGGATGGAAGTGTTAAGATTTTCCAGCCTGAATTGAATTAACTCAAGGTTTTCAATAGAAAAGCGTCTGAGATTCTAAGTTTAAAATATTCTTAGAATTTCAGACGCTTAATTTTTTAGCGATTTTTTTGAATTTAGTCTATTGCTCTTTTGGTAATGTCCCCAAAAGCATCAATTCGTCTGTCTCTGAAAAACGGCCAATTCTGACGTACATTTTCTTGTAAATCCAAATCAACTTCTGCAATTAGTATTTCTTCTTTATCGTGTGAAGCTTGTGCTAAAATTTCGCCTTGTGGTCCTGCAATAAATGACGAACCCCAGAATTCAATTCCAGCTGTTCCTTCGATGTATTGTTCCAAACCAATACGGTTGGCGGCGGCTACATACACACCATTGGCTACCGCGTGACCTTTCATAACATTCATCCAAGCACCGTGTTGGTTTTCGCCATATTGTTCTTTTTCTAAAGGATGCCATCCAATTGCGGTTGGGTAAAACAACACTTCAGCTCCTTGCAAAGCAGTAAGTCGTGCACCTTCTGGATACCATTGGTCCCAACAAATTAAGGTTCCAATTTTTCCTTTTTGAGTTGGGAAAGCTTTGAAACCAATGTCGCCAGGTGTAAAGTAGAATTTTTCATAGAAATGTGGGTCGTCTGGAATGTGCATTTTGCGATACAGTCCAGCTTCGGTTCCATCTGTATCAATGATGTAAGCACTGTTGTGATAAATTCCCGCCATTCTCTTTTCGAAGAAAGGAACAATGATTACCACGCCTAATTCTTTGGCTAATGCCGAAAAAGCAATAAATGAAGTGCTGTATAAAGGTTCTGCCAAGGCAAAATTATCTACATCTTCGCTTTGACAAAAATAATGACTGCTATATAATTCTGGTAACGAAATGACTTCTGCGCCTTGTTTTGCTGCCTCTCGAACCCAGTGTAAACATTTTTTTAAGTTGTTTTCAGCAACATCGTTGAGGTTTAATTGGATAACCGCTATTTTGTATTTTTTATTAGGCATAACTTAAAATTTAGAGTGCAAAAGTAGTTATTTTTTCTAAAGAGTTCTAATGAGGTAAAATGAAAGTTTAGTTTGTAATCAAGCTATCATTGGTTTTGTTGAAGTTCAATTGTAAATAGAATTTATTTTTTATTGAGGAGTAAATGCTCCAAAATGCCAAAGAATGCCAGAAGGATCGTGTAAAAAACATTCCTTTCCCCAGTCGAGATGGCGAATAGGGACTAATTTGGCAGTAGGATACTTTTTCGTCAGATGTAATGCTACTAATGATTCCCAAAATTCTTCAACGTTTTCAACTTCCATAAAAACCATAGTATTGTCAACCCAGTCTTTTACATAAGCATCTTGTAGGTAGAAGCCAAAATTAGCGGTACTGAAATAACTCATATTGCTTGAGAGAATACTTTCATTAAAGCCTAAATCTTTATAAAACTGTCTAGATTCCGTAAAGTTTTTGGATCCTATAAATGGGCGGATGGATTTGGTTTTGAATTGCATTTTTTTTTGTTTTTAATGTATGCCTTTGGGTTCATAAATTAGTCGTAAGAAAGTACTAAAGCGTTCGTTTTCTTTGCTTATTGGGATTCCAGTTACAATACCAATTAATAAATTGTCAATTATTCCAACACGCATTTGTGGTCTTATAACCATATCGAAAGCGCCATTATGAATTTCTTTGTTCAATTCTATTCCAATAAAGTTACTAGTTCCAGGAATCATATAATGAAAATTAGTATTGATTTGCCACGTAGTTTCGATATGATTGTTTTCAAATTCGTGTTCTATCACGGGTCCTGTGTAAAGTAAAGTATGAAAATTGTTTCCCCATCGTTTTGCGGCAACAAAAAAAGGATTGTAAATATTACCAATTATGGCTTTCGATTTTCCATAATCTGAAAAACTGGGTAGTTCGAATTCGTTTAAGTAGGCAATTGCTAGTGTGGTTTTGTTTTTTTCAGAAACATAAAATGAGTATTGTGTAGCTAGTTTTAATCCATCTATGGCATTTTTTGGAATGGTAGCACCGCTGTTGTTTGGAGAATAAAAAGTGAATGGGACTTCAATTTCTAAACCTAAACGATCAATGACTGCCCACTCGTATTCTACAAATCCATTGTATGAATCAAATGTATTGTTGTCTTTTAGTTCAAATCCTACGTTCCATTCTTTTTCGCCTTTTCGGGCACCTAAATCTCTAATTAAATCAATATAAAGGGGCTCGGCGTGAAGTACTTTATCTGGATGTAGTTTGTTTTCTACTGCTTCAATGTATAAACTGTCTTTTTCTTTTTTATTTTCATTTTGACTGAAAACTATTGAAGGAAATAAAATGGATAATAAAACAATAAAAAGCTTTTTCATTAGAATAAAATTATTTTCCTAGTTTAAAATTTATTGAGGTCGCTAAGTTTGGTTGGTGGTTGCTAATCAGTATAATAATCTATTAATTTCCGTGAAATGCTCTTTCTAATTCTTGATTTATGACTCGAACCGAGTTTTTAAGTATTCGATATTGGCTTTCATAATTTTTTGCAATTGATCCAAATCGATATCGCTGAGCTTATTTACATACAAACACGCTTTTCCTCTTTTGAATTTTCCTAAACTTGTTAAAAGAGATTCGTGCTCTTCGAGTCCAGTAAAAACATACAGCGAAATTGCAGATTTTCTTGGAGAAAAGCCAAGTAGCGGTGCATTCCCTTCGTGTCCGCTTTCATATTTATAGTGATATTTGCCAAAGCCAATTATTGATGCTCCCCACATTGTAGCTTTGCAACCAGAAACAGCCTGCATAATTTCAATTAATTGATGACTATCCTTTTTCTTTTGTTCTGAATCGGCAAATTTTTCAATAAAATCAGCCACACTTTGATCTGTTTCGATAGTTTTTTGCGCCATTTTCTTTAAAATTAGTATAAAAAATAAAGTTAGCTTTTATTTTGTAAATAAAACAAAAGCTAACTTGTAATTAATTGAAAATAGGGTTGTTATTTATTTTTTACCCAAAATTTTCTTTATGATTGTTACTACGAGTAGTGTAATTCCACCAAATACTAAGCCAAATAAAGGCTCTTTGATGAAACTAGGAACTTGTGGAAGAACGTGATGTAAATAATCGATTTGATGAGCAAAAATTCCACCAGCTACCATAATTAAAGCAATAGTTCCAATTACGGCTAAACTTTTAATGACTTTAGGTAAAGCGTTTACCAAAAAGTTTCCAATTTTGGTCAAAAAGCCATTTTCTTTACTGCTTAGTTGCATTAGTTTGAATCCCATATCATCCATACGAACAATTAAAGCTACTATACCGTATACACCGATAGTAGCAATAATGGCAACAATGGATACTACTGCAATTTGAGTTGTAATTGATTTCTCTAAAACGGTTCCTAAGGCAATGATTACAATCTCAACAGAGAGGATAAAATCTGTAACAATAGCTGCTTTTATTTTTCCTTTTTCTTGTGCAAGAATCTCTTCTTCGGTAAAAGATTGGGTTAATGAAATTTCAGCTTCGTGATGATGATGCGGAAAGAAATATTCATAAATTTTTTCGGCACCTTCATAAGCTAAATAAAGACCTCCTAAAACTAGAATTACTTTAATAGCCAAAGGCGAAAAAGCACTAAGCACAAAGGCTATTGGAAGAATGATTAGTTTGTTCAAAAACGAACCTTTTGTAATGGCCCATAAAACGGGTAATTCTCTTGAAGAAACAAATCCTGAAGCTTTTTCGGCATTAACAGCTAGGTCGTCTCCTAAAATTCCAGCTGTTTTTTTGGTAGCAATTTTACTCATTGCTGCCACATCATCCATAATTGCTGCGATATCATCTAAAAGTGCAAAAAAACCTGATCCCATTTTTTAATTTAAGTTAGTTATAAGTGTTAATTTATTTTGATTTACAATTGTTCATCAGCAGCACCAACTTCCTTGATTTGATCTAAGATGTTAGTTTGATTTGGCGAAATATAATTTTTAGGGTCATTAGTAGTTTCTTTCTTGAACAACAGGTCTAATGCGTTATATAGTTTTAATAAAACGTCTCGGTCTTGCTTATCGATTTCTACAGCACTGTTAAAATTAAACACGTAATTATTTGAATTACGAACCTCTACTTTAATGGTTTTGGGTGTGATTTTGAATTTAACGATATCCATATTTACTAATTTTGCCTAAAGCAAAACTAAATAAAATCAGTAAATCAATACTACAAAATTAATGATAATGTGATTTTTTAATTTTGCTAGTTTTCTGGTTGTTTCGATTTTAAAATGTAATTAATTGATTTGTTATGTTTTATGGTGCACATTGAAACAAATATCCTTAAAGAATAGTGTTTGAAAATTACTTTGGTTCATAAGGTTGTCTTACTTTCATAGAATGCACTAAACATCTAAGATTAAATATTTTGTCATATTGATTAATTGTTTTACTTTTGCACACCTTTTGGTGAATAAGAGTTTCCTTTAGGTATCAACTATTTATGTAAAACAACTTCTGTTTTTTCTCTCGCATTAAGAAACTCAAGAAAAACAGAATACAAATTTTTTATCAGCATGTCTGAACAATTAAAATCACAAGAAGAGTTTTTAGCAAATTTTAACTGGCATAACTTCGAAGAAGGTATCGATGCAGTAGATGAGAAAAACTTATTAGAATTCGAAGAACTAGTATCAAAAACTTTCATCGCTACAGATCAAGAAGAAGTAGTTGAAGGAGTAGTTGTTAGAATTACAGATAGAGACGTTATCGTTGATATCAACGCTAAATCGGAAGGTGTTATTTCATTAAATGAATTCCGTTACAACCCAAATTTAAAAGTTGGAGACAAAGTAGAAGTATTAATTGACATCCGTGAGGACAAAACTGGTCAATTGGTATTATCTCACAGAAAAGCTCGTACTATTAAATCATGGGATAGAGTTATTGCTGCAAACGAAACAGGTGAAATCGTTACTGGTTTTGTAAAATGCAGAACTAAAGGTGGTATGATCGTTGATGTTTTCGGAATTGAAGCATTCTTACCAGGATCTCAAATTGATGTTAAACCAATTAGAGATTACGATGTATACGTAAACAAAAACATGGAATTCAAAGTGGTAAAAATCAACCACGAATTCAAAAACGTTGTAGTATCTCACAAAGCGCTTATTGAAGCGGATATTGAAGTACAGAAAAAAGAAATCATCGGTCAATTACAAAAAGGACAAGTATTAGAAGGTGTTGTTAAAAACATTACTTCTTATGGTGTGTTTATTGACTTAGGTGGTGTTGATGGATTAATTCACATTACTGACCTTTCTTGGAGTAGAATCAACCACCCAAGTGAAGTTCTTGAATTAGACCAAAAATTAAACGTTGTAATCCTTGATTTCGATGATGAGAAAACAAGAATTCAATTAGGATTGAAACAATTAAACGCTCACCCATGGGATGCTTTAGATGCTAACTTAACTGTTGGTGACAAAGTGAAAGGTAAAGTTGTAGTTATCGCTGATTACGGTGCTTTCATTGAAGTAGCTGAAGGTGTTGAAGGTTTAATCCACGTTTCTGAAATGTCATGGTCTACTCACTTACGTTCTGCACAAGATTTCGTAAAAGTAGGAGATATCGTTGAAGGAGTTATTTTAACTTTGGATAGAGATGACCGTAAAATGTCATTAGGTATCAAACAATTGACTCAAGATCCTTGGACTGATATTACTTCTAAATACCCAGTAGGTTCTAAACATACAGGTATCGTTAGAAACTTTACAAACTTTGGTATTTTCGTAGAATTAGAAGAAGGAATTGATGGATTAATCTACATTTCTGACCTTTCTTGGACTAAGAAAATCAAACACCCATCTGAATTTGTAAATGTTGGTGAAAAATTAGACGTAGTTGTGTTAGAATTAGATGTTGACGGACGTAAATTATCTTTAGGTCACAAACAAACTACTGCTAATCCTTGGGATCAATACGAAGATTCATTCGCTGTAGGAACTATCCACAATGGTGAAATTTCTGAAATCGTTGACAAAGGAGCTACTGTAGAATTTGGAGATGATATCGTTGCTTTTATTCCTACTCGTCACCTTGAAAAAGAAGACGGAAAGAAATTGAAAAAAGGCGAATCTGCAGATTTCAAAGTAATTGAATTCAATAAAGAATTCAAAAGAGTAGTTGCTTCTCACACTGCTATCTTCCGTGAAGAAGAAGAGAAAAATGTGAAAGCTGCAACTGAAAATACTTCATCTGCTTCTACTAATGCACCAGCTGCAACTTTAGGAGATAACAATGATGTATTAGCTGCATTGAAAGCTAAAATGGAAAAATCAGAGAAAAAATAATTTCTAGATTTTCTAAATATAAAAGCCTCGCAATTTGCGAGGCTTTTTTTGTTAGACCTATTTTTGATGTTTTTATTTTTTTTAAAAAAAACGCTTCTTTTAAAACCATATTCCACTTTACTCCGTAAATGTCTATATAACTTAAAATATAGATATTATGAAAACTAGAAATTTTTTATCGGTTGCATTTTTTACTGTAGCAGTTTCTGTTACTTCTTTTGCTCAAAAAACAGTAATGGTGGGTGGAGCGCCAATGTATCCATCAAAAAACATTGTTGAAAATGCAGTCAACTCTAAAGATCACACTACTTTAGTTGCAGCTGTTAAAGCTGCTGGTCTTGTAGAAACTTTACAAAGTAAAGGACCTTTCACCGTTTTTGCTCCAACGAATGCAGCCTTTGATAAATTGCCCAAAGGCACAGTAGAAACATTAGTAAAACCTGAAAATTTAAAAATGCTACAAACTATCTTAACCTACCATGTAGTTGCTGGCAAAATGAATGCTGCTGATATAGCCAAAGCGATTCAATTGGGGAATGGAAAAGCAATGCTAAAAACTGTTAGCGGTGGAACCTTAACTGTATGGATGGATGGTAATGCTCTGTACTTATCAGATGAAAATGGCACCAAATCAAAAGTAACCATCGCTGACGTAAATCAGTCAAACGGGGTTATACATGTTATTGATACTGTAGTGTTGCCTAAGCAGTAATTCCTTTGCTTTTATAGTTTTTTTAAACTATTTAGAAAATAAAAAGCCCAATTCCTATAGAATTGGGCTTTTTTGAAATAATGACTATTTATCTCAAAACTGCTCCAAGTTCTGTTTCGAAATTCTTTTGCAATTTAGACATGATTTTATCAATCTGAGCGTCTTCTAAAGTCTTTGCAGTATCTTGAATTGTAAAACTTAAGGCATATGATTTTTTACCTTCGGGTAAATTTGACCCAGCATAAACATCAAACAAGTTGATTTCTTTTAGCAATGATTTTTCAGTTTGTCTTGCAATTTTATAAATAGCATCGTAAGAGACTTCGTTGTCTAATAACAAAGCCAAATCCCTACGAACTTCTGGATATTTTGGAATATCGGTGAATTTAATTTTGCTTGACACTAATTTTAAAACAAGTGCCCAGTTGAAATCGGCATAAAAAACTTCTTGTTTAATTCCAAAATACTTTAAAATTGACTTTTTAACTACACCAAATTCAACTAAAGTTTCTTGGCCTAATCCAAAAGCAATTCCTTCTGAAAAAACATCAGAAGTTACGGGAATACAATTGGTTTTTTGAATTCCTAATTTTTCTAAAATTGCAGTAACAAAACCTTTAAATAAAAAGAAATTGGATGGTTGTGATGCTTGTGTCCAACTTTCTTGATTTCTATTTCCGGTTTGGAACAAAGTCAAATGTTTGATTTCTTCGTAACCAGAAGGGTAGTTGTGGTATGATTTTCCGAATTCAAATAGTTTTAAATCGGCATTTTTTCTGTTGATGTTGTAAGCCAATGCTTCTAATCCAGAAAACAATAAGGATTGTCGCATTGTTGCTAAATCACTACTTAATGGATTTAGCATCGTTACATTGTGTTCTTCTTTTAGTACAGTTGAAAGTTCTGCATAAGCAGCAGTAGTCAACGAGTTGGCCATCATTTCATGAAAGCCTTGTGCGTTCAATTGTGAAGCAATAGTGTTTTGAACTTTATAATCTTCTGTTCTTGGTGAATTGGCTACAGAAGCATTGATTTTTTTGGATAAACTAATATTGTTGTATCCGTAAACGCGAAGAATTTCTTCGATTACATCTATTTCTCTTTGAACATCAACTCGATAAGCTGGAATTGTTAATCCCAAACCAGCATCAGAAACACTGTTTACTTTTATTTCTAAAGAAGCCAAAATTTGTTTGATGGTATCTTTTGGTAATTCTTGACCAATGATTTTAGCAACTTTGCTAAAGTTTAAGAATACCGTAAAGTCTTCTATTTTCTTTGGATATACATCCACAATATCAGATGTGATTTCTCCACCTGCCACTTCTTGAATCAAAAGTGCCGCTCTTTTTAAAGCATATTCTGTGATGGTTGGATCTATTCCGCGCTCAAAACGGAAAGAGGCATCGGTGTTTAATTGATGTCTTTTAGCAGTTTTTCGAACGCTTACTGGATTAAAGTAGGCACTTTCAAGGAAAATTGCTGTTGTGTTTTCGGATACACCAGAATTTTTTCCTCCAAATACACCTGCGATACACATTGGTCCTTTGTCATCACAAATCATTACATCTTCTTCATGCAAAGTTCTTTCGATATCATCAAGAGTAGTGAATTTTGTTCCTGTAGGCAACGTTTTTACTTGTACTTTTCCGTTAATTTTGTTAGCATCAAAAGCGTGAAGAGGTTGTCCTAAATCGTGTAAAACATAATTGGTTACGTCAACAATATTGTTTTTCGGATTGATTCCTACTGCTTTTAAACGATTTTGTAACCACTCAGGCGAAGTTTTTACGGTAATTCCGGATATCGTAACTCCGCAATATCTTGGTACTAATTTGCTCTCTTTTACATCAACATCTATTTTTAAAGTGCGTTTATCAACTCTAAAATTACTAACAGATGGTGTGATTAACTCTACGTTAACACCACTTTGTAGCATTCCTGCTCTTAGGTCTCTTGCGGTTCCAAGATGACTCATAGCATCAGCACGGTTTGGTGTTAAGCCTATTTCAAAAACTTCGTCATTTTCAATTTTAAACACGGTGGCTGCTTTAGTTCCTGGAACCAAAGTTTCATCTAAAATCATAATTCCATCATGACTTTCGCCAAGACCTAATTCATCTTCTGCGCAAATCATTCCGTGGCTTTCTTGTCCGCGTATTTTTCCCTTTTTTATGGTAAATGGATTTCCTTCTTTATCATACAAAACCGTTCCAATAGTTGCAACAGGTACTTTTTGTCCAGCACCTACATTACTTGCTCCACATACAATTTGAACGGGTGTCCCATCTCCTAAATCTACTGTTGTAACCTTTAATCTATCAGCATCTGGGTGCGGTACACAAGTAAGTATGTGTCCTACTACAATGCCTTTTAAACCTCCTTTTACAGATTGGTATTTGTCTACAGTTTCTACTTCAAGTCCTAAATCTGTTAGTAATGCTGCTGTTTCTTCAGAATTCCAATCAATCTTAATGAATTGTTTGAGCCAATTATATGATATCTTCATTTGTCATTTTTAATAAGATTGCAAATATAAGGATTGCTATTTTGAGATAGAAACATTTTTTTTGGTTTTTACTATTGCTTTGTTTGTTATAATGATGTGGTTTTTATTGATATATGTATAAAAAATTAATATATAAAAAATGATAAATTAAAAATAAATACATAAAAAATACACATATGCTAATTTTATGCTACTATTTGAAATAATTGTGCTATTCTGGTGTTGACAATCGGATTACTTTTGAACAAACTAAACTTTTTAATTATGAGTAATATAGCACAAAGACCTACGTTTAAGGCAAAGTATGACAATTACATTGGTGGAAAATTCATTGCTCCAACAGCTGGAAATTATTTTGATGTAATTTCTCCGATAGACGGTAAAGTATTTACTCAAGCGGCACATTCAACCAAAGAGGATTTGACTTTAGCAATTGATGCAGCCGATGAAGCATTTAAAACTTGGGGAAAAACTTCTGTAACAGAAAGAAGCATAATTTTGAATAAAATTGCGCAGGTTATAGAGGATAATTTAGAATATATAGCTACAGTAGAAACTATTGATAATGGTAAAGCAATACGAGAGACTCTTGCTGCTGATATTCCATTGGCCATAGATCACTTTAGATATTTTGCTGGGGTTATTCGTGCTGAAGAAAGTTCAATTAGTGAATTAGATGCACAAACGGTATCCATAGCTTTAAGTGAGCCTTTGGGGGTTGTTGCTCAAATTATTCCTTGGAACTTTCCTATTTTGATGGCTGTTTGGAAATTAGCTCCAGCACTTGCAGCTGGTAATACAGTAGTTTTGAAACCTGCCGAAAGTACACCTATTTCTATAATGGTACTTATGGAATTAATTGGGGATTTATTGCCTCCTGGAGTTGTAAATATAGTGAATGGATTTGGAGCTGAGTTGGGAAGAGCATTGGTCACAAACAAAAAAGTTTCTAAAGCCGCATTTACAGGTTCAACTGCAACGGGGCGTTTGGTGATGCAGTATGCAACTGAAAACATTATCCCTGTAACTCTTGAACTTGGCGGGAAATCTCCAAATATTTTCTTCCCTTCCGTGGCTGATGCCGATGATGAGTTTTTTGATAAGGCAGTAGAAGGTGCAGTGATGTTTGCCTTGAATCAAGGCGAAATTTGTACGTGTCCTTCCAGATTGCTAATTCACGAAGCTATTTATGATCGCTTTATTGCAAAAGTTATAGAAAGAACTGCTGCAATTAAATTAGGGCATCCGCTGGATAAATCGAGTATGATGGGGGCTCAAGCTTCTATTATTCAAAAAGAAAAAATCATGTCTTATTTGAAATTAGGTAAGGAAGAAGGCGCTGAAGTTTTGATAGGAGGCGATGAGAACAAGCAAGAAGGAGAGCTTGAAAACGGATATTACATTCAGCCTACTATCTTTAAAGGGCATAATAAAATGCGCATTTTTCAAGAAGAAATTTTTGGTCCTGTTCTAGCGGTAACTACATTTAAAACTACTGAAGAAGCTATTGCCTTGGCTAATGATACTATGTATGGTTTAGGAGCAGGAGTGTGGACAAGAGATGCTCATGAAATTTACCAAGTTCCAAGAGCGATTAAAGCTGGACGTGTCTGGGTAAATCAATATCATGCGTATCCGGCAGGAGCGCCATTTGGAGGATACAAGCAATCAGGTATTGGTCGCGAAAATCACAAAATGATGTTAGGACACTATCGCCAAACTAAAAATATGCTGATTTCTTATGATAAAAATAAATTAGGTTTCTTTTAGTTTTTACATAAATTAAATAGTGATTATTGGTTAATCAAAAAACCTGGCGTTTTGCTTTTGTGAACGTCAGGTTTTCTTACTTTAAATGAATGAATTATGATAAAGCGTATTACGGCTACAGCAAGTGCTATTGAAATGATTGCAATTTTGAAAGAAAAACACGGTGAACTTATGTTGTATCAAGCAGGAGGATGCTGTGAAGGGACACAACCTCAGTGTTTTGAAAAAGGAGGCTTCTACCTACGCACAGGGGATGTATGCATTGGAACTATTGAGAATACTGAATTTTGGGTTGATAATGATTTGTTCCAATACTGGAAACACGCACATTTTACACTAGATTTGATTGATGGTTTTGGTGCTGGAGGATTTTCATTAGAAACTCCAATGAAAAAGACATTTCGAATTGAGTACCGTCTTTTTACTGCTGAAGAAACTCAAAATTTAGAACCTTTGCGGTTTATGGAATAAGCTAGTTTGCATATAACAATTGATATTGTTTTGGAGTTATTCCTTCATACTTTTTGAATAGTCGCGTGAAGTAATTAGCGTCCTCAAAACCTGATAAATAGCAAACTTCATTAATTTGAATGGTTTGATTTTTTAGTAGTTGTTTCGCGCATTTTATTTTTTCATTCAAAACAAATTCTATTGGACTCATTCCTAACTCTCTTTTAAATAATCGATAAAAAGAGGTACTGCTCATACACGATTGTTCGCTGAGTTTTTTCAAACTCATATTGCCATTCAAATTTAATCGAATGTATTCTACTGCTTGCGCGATAGAGTTATTGGAGTCTTGAATTTTTCCTTCTTCAAAAGATTTTACGGTTTGAGTTTGAATAATCCGAATTAGCAATTCTTGTAACGTCAAATCTGCCAATACATCTTTAGTGATTGCAGTACTCATACATTCTTTGACTAATTTGTTGATTGTCGTAGCTAATTCGATATTATTATAGAAAAAATAGTTTTGATAGTTCAATTGCCAAAACTGATTACTTCCTTCTTTTGGGTAACGCTCATTCAAAAAATGTAAAGTTTCTTTGATTTTGCTTTGGTCAATTGCTAAAGCTAAACACTGCGTTGGGTTGTTTTTTGAAGCATCTGGGAAGTCGATTTTCATTTCAACATTTGACGGAATTACTACTGTTTCGCCTGGTAAATAGTCAAAACTGGGGTCATCAAACAAGTGCATAATTTTTTTGCCACGAAGCATACTAGTTACAACCAAATCATTGAATTTTAAAGGAACCAATTGAGAAGATTCATACGTTTCGAAAATGTTTAATTCGCAGTGATTAAGGGAATATACCGTTCTATTCTCCACTAAAGTTTTTAGCGACTTTTCATTCGTGAGACTAGGAGGAATCAATAAGGCTCGATTGGTTTTCATAGAAATGCTTTCAAAAACAGAACTTTAAATTTAAGGAAAATAAGTTTTGAAATTTGAAACACACTAAAAAAAAATCTACTGCAACAACTCCTCAATATGCTTTTTAATGTTGGAAGCAATCTTTGCAGTTGGCAAATCATTCGCATCAGAACCAAAAGGGTCCTCAATTTCTTCTGCAATCAATTCTAAACTAGCCAAGACATAAAAAATAAAAACGACTACAGGAACTACATAATACCCTAAGCTAAAAACATAGCCAAAAGGCAAAGTAAGTACATAGATAAAAATGAATTTCTTGATAAATGCACTGTACGAATAGGGGATAGGGGTGTTTTTTATGCGTTCACAAGCACCACAGATATCTGTAAATGATTGGATTTCGTTATTTAGAATAATCAGTTGGTCACCAGTTATTTTTTTGGAAGTATACAAATCATTGATTTTCTTAAAGAGCATTTGTGCTATTTGATTAGGACGGTGTCTATGATGGTCAATTTCTAAATCTACATCATCAAACAGTTGTTGTGCAGTTTCTTCGTCATTGAGATGCTTTTGCAAAATAGAAGCATAACCAGGAATCATTTTTCTAAAAAATACTTTATCCTTCTCGTCTTGCAAAATAGCAGACAATTTAATAGCTAGGTTTCTACTATTGTTTACTAAACCGCCCCACATTTTGCGTCCTTCCCACCAGCGGTCATAAGCTGTATTGGTTCGGTATGCTAGTAACAACGAAATTACAAATCCCAGCATACTGTGCATCATCGAAATGTTTTTGACGTGACTATCTTCTGGTAAATGCCAATATTCTATTTCTAAAAAAGCAACTCCAGCTGAATAACTACCAATAAAAAACATAACAGGGGCTAGTTTTCTAAAAGTATCACCTTTGCTGAAATGGAAAATAAATCCAAACCAATCCTTGGGGTTGTATGATTTCATTTAAAAGAAATTAGGAAAATAATAATTTAAAAAAACTAGAAAGTGATGTTTCCTGCTAACTCTTTTAGCGCAATTTCAGATAATTTCGCTTGGTATTGTGCATTGCTATTTCTTACTCTTGCATTCACATAATTCAGCTGAGCGGCACGGAACTCAATAGTAGTTATGGTACCAATTTTTAGCTTATCAATTGTAATAGCAAGATTTTGTTTGGCAATCGCTTCGTTATTTTGCTCCAAATTAATTAATTCTAAATTGGTCAAATAGGTTTGATAAAACGTAGACAATTGCGATTCCAATACTTGAGATTGCTGCTCGATAGCTAGTTTTGTATTTTCTAATTCAAACTTGGCTATTTTTTCATTTCTATTTTGAGCAAAACCATCAAATATATTTAAGGTTGCAGAAAAACCATAATTGAATCCTCTTGCAGAAGATTCTCTAGTAAATCCCAAACTTGATTCGGTATTTTGAAAATTGTAACCTGTATTCAAACTCACTACAGGATATCTAGCGGCTTTGACTTGTTTGAGTTGCAATTCCGAAACATTTTTGGCAATAATTTGGGTTTGCAATTGCGGATTTTGTTGTTTGGCAAGTTCAATCAATTGTGGTAATACCAAAGAATTATCCACTTTGATATCATTCAAAACCGTAAATTCTTTCTTGACATCTCTAGCCAGAATTTGATTCAATTTAATTTTGGTATTGGCATACAATTCTTTTTGTCGCAATAAGGTTACTTTATCGGTATTTAAATCTACCTGAGCATTTAAAACCTCTAATTTTGAAGCTTTCCCAATTTTGAATCGGTTTTCAGCCAATTGTAATCGCTGCGATGAAATCAGTAAGGTACTATCAATGGCTATCAATTGCTGTTGTTGTTGCACCAAATCAAAATACGTTGCATTTACTTCAGCAATTTTTAGCAAAATCGTTTGCTTTAATCTTGTCTCTCCTAACTTTTGCAATTCCTTCAATTGATCGTATCTTGCAAACATTCTCAGACCATCAAAAATGGTCCAATCCAAACTCACACCATAATTCAAACTGTTATTTTTGGCATTTTTCAAAGAATTTACCTGACCCGTTTGCAAGGTTTGAGAACTGTTTTGAACCCTATTATTGTCCACCACGGAACCCGTTATCGTAGGCAACATACCAGCATTTCCCTCAGACATATTGACTTTGTCTATGTTTAGGTTATTACTCGCAATTTTTATTTCGAAGTTATTCTCCAAGGCTATTGCCACCGCGTCTTTTATCGTCAATACTTCTTGAGCATTTCCTAAAACACTACCAAGCAATACCAAAAAAGCAATTATATTTTTTTTCATTTCTTATTTTCAACTACCAATTAAATTCTAATTTTCTATTTGAGGAGCACCACATTTGTTATCAAAACACGATTCCTCCCGCTATCCGCTATATCTTTTTTTATTTTTGAAAAGAAAAATAAAAAAAGGATGCCGCTGCTATCGGGGCTAGACTACACGTTTCATTTTCATAAAACGTAGCCAAAATTATTTCGATTCGGCTTCGTATTCTGCAATATGGTCAAATTCAGGATAATGTTTTCTGGCTTTAGACCACATCAAATACAACGCTGGAATTACAAATAAAGTCAACACCAATGAAAAAATGGTTCCTCCAACAATCACGACTCCCATACCAATTCTACTAGTCGAAGCTGCTCCAAGTGACAAAGCAATTGGCAACGCTCCTAACGAAATCGCCAAACTCGTCATCAAAATAGGACGCAAACGCGCTTCAGAAGCTTCCATAATCGCTTCAAATTTTGGTTTGCCTTGTTCTCGTAATTGATTCGCAAATTCTACAATCAAAATACCATTTTTGGTCACCAACCCAATCAACATTACGGTTCCAATCTGACTGAAAATATTCCAAGTTTGATTAAACAACCACAACGAAAACAAAGCTCCAGCAACCGCCATCGGAACAGTCAAAATGATAATAAACGGGTCAATAAAACTTTCAAATTGTGCTGCTAAAATCAAAAATATCAAGATTAAAGCCAATCCAAAAGCAAAGGAAGTATTTGAACTACTTTCTACAAAATCTCGAGATTCTCCACCTAAATCAGTAGTAAACGTATCGTCCAAAACTTTGGCTTTGATTCTATTCATCGCTTCAATTCCTTCGCCCAAACTTTTGCCTGGCGCTAATCCCGCCGAAACAGTGGCCGACATATAACGGTTGTTGTGATACAATTGCGGTGGATTACTTTGTTCTTGAATGGTCACCACATTGTCCATCTGAATCAATTCTCCTTTGTTGTTTTTGACAAACATAGAAGCAATATCAAGTGGTTTGGTACGGTCTTCTTGGTTGAACTGACCAATGACTTGGTATTGTTTTCCGTTTTGCATAAAATAACCAAAACGTTGTCCGCTCAACGAAAGTTGCAAGGTTTGTGCAATATCCAAAACCGAAATTCCTAAGCTTTCTGCTTTTTCTCTGTCGATGGTAACGGTGACTTCAGGTTTGTTGAATTTCAGGTTCACATCCGTAATCGCAAAAGTGGAATCTTTAGCGGCTTCTTCCATAAACAATGGAATTTTCTCTTCTAATTTTTTAAAGTTTGGCGCCTGAATAATGTATTGAATAGGCAATCCTCCACGACGGTTCACGGCAATTGTTGGTTGCTCAATAACTGCTGTTTTAGCTTCAGGAAATTGTTTGGTGATTTTGGTTAATTGTTCTGCAATTTCCTTTTGAGAACGCTTTCTTTCTTCTGGTGCTTTCAAGGCAATACGAACACGTCCGCTGTTTACCGTAGAGGCTCCAAAACCTGGTGATGTTATGATAAGCGAAACATTTTTCTCTGGAATGGAATCGTCTACAATTTTAGAGACTTCCTGCATAAAACGGTCAGTATATTCATAAGAAGCGCCTTCTGGAGTAGTCATTGACATTACAATGGCACTTCTGTCATCATAAGGAGCTGTTTCTTTTTTCAAAAGCGAAAAGAAAAGGTAAATCAATCCAAAACAAGCAATCAAAATAGGGAAACTCAACCATTTCTTTTTCATAAAACGGCCTAATGATTCTGCATAGTTACTGTTTAATTTTTCAAAATAAGGTTCGGTCATCAAATAGAATTTGGATTTCTTTTGAACCCCACCTTTCATTAAATAGGCATTTAGCATTGGAGTCAATGTCAAAGAAACAAAAGCTGAAATTAGTACTGCTGCACCAATGACCACTCCAAATTCCCTAAACAATCGTCCCACAAAGCCTTCTAAAAATATAACAGGAAGAAATACTGCTGCCAACGTAATCGAAATCGAAATTACCGCAAAAAAGATTTCATTCGACCCTTTTATTGCTGCTTCAATAGGCGACATTCCTTCTTCTACCTTTTTGAAAATATTTTCGGTTACTACAATTCCATCATCAACTACCAATCCTGTAGCCAAAACAATTGCCAACAACGTCAACACGTTAATCGAAAATCCAAAAAGCCACATAATAAAGAATGTTGCAATTAAGGAAACGGGAATATCAATTAACGGACGAAAGGCTATAGCCCAATCTCTAAAGAATAAATAGATAATTAAAATTACCAGAATGATAGAAATACCAAGAGTTTCAGCTACTTCAACTACCGATTTTTTTACGAAAATCGTACTGTCAATCGCAATGTTTAATTTGATATCCTTTGGTAAATCTTTTTGCAAAGAATTGTAAACTTTATAAAACTCTTTGGAAATATCTAAATAATTGGCTCCTGGCAGTGGAACTATCGCCACACCCAATAACGGAAGCCCTGATTGACTCATTTTGGTCTCTAAATTTTCAGCACCAAGTTCAGCATTTCCAATATCACTAAAACGGACAATTCTATCGCCCTCACTTCGAATGATGATATTATTGAATTCTTCAGGTTTAGAAAGATTACCAACTGTTTTTACTGTTAAATCAGTATTGCTTCCTGTTAATTTTCCTGAAGGTAATTCTACGTTTTGTTTATTAAGAGCGGTACGAACTTCTGCAACAGTACACCCATAAGCTGCTAATTTTACTGGGTCAATCCACAAACGCATAGCGTATCTTTTTTGTCCCCAAATCTGTACACCACTTACACCAGGAATGGTTTCTAGACGTTGCGCAATTACATTTTCAGCAAAATCACTTAATTCTAATGCATTTCTCGTGTCACTTTGAACCGTCATAGAAATAATAGATTCCCCATTGGCATCAGCTTTCGAAACAACTGGAGGAGCATCAATATCTTGTGGTAGGCTACGAACAGCTTGTGATACTTTATCGCGTACATCATTGGCAGCTTCCTCTAAATTTTTGCTCAGATCAAACTCAATAGTAATGTTACTACTTCCTTGAATACTCGAAGAAGTAACATTTCGAATACCATCTATAGAGTTTATGGCTTTTTCTAAAGGTTCAGTAATTTGAGATTCGATAATATCTGAATTCGCTCCAGTATAATTCGTTCTCACTGAAACTTGAGCAGGGTCGATAGAAGGGAATTCTCGAACTCCCAAAAAACTGTAGCCAATGACTCCAAACAAAATGATAGTTAGATTCAAAACTATCGTTAGAACGGGTCTTTTTATGCTTATGGTGGATAAACTCATTTGTTTTATTTTTTCTTTTAAAGTCCTTAGTGGTTAGTTCTTCAGTCCTTAGTCTTTAGTCTTTAGTCTTTTGTTCTTGGTTTTTAATCTTCAGTTGTTTATGACTAATCACTAATGACTAGCTACTAATTACTAAAAAACACTACTTTATTTTAACTTTTACAGGTGTTTCATCTTTCAACGCCATTACGCCTGTGGTAAGTAATGTATCTCCAGCTTTTAATCCTGAAAGAATCAAGATCGAAGCATCTGTTCTGGTAGAAGCATCTACTTTTACTTCTTTTGCCATTCCGTTTTCAGAAATGAATACTTTTTTACCATTTTGAATCGGAACTATCGCTTCAGTTGGAACAACAATCGCATCTTTAATAACATCTAAAGGCAATTCAACATTAGCAAAAGTCCCAGGGAAAAGCTTTCCTTCTTTGTTGTCGGCAATAGCTCTAACTTGTAAAGTTCGGGTTGCAGTGGCCACTTCAGGTTCGATAGCATAAACAACACCGTGGTATTTTTCAGTGGTACCAGAAACAGAAAAAGTGATGTTGGTATTTAACTTAATTTGAGAAGCATATTTTTCTGGAACTGAAAAGGTAATTTTTAATTTCCCGATATTAACCAAATTCGCAACTAGAGTAGTAGGTGTAATGTAGGTTCCTGGAGAGATAGAACGCAATCCTATTTTTCCAGAAAAAGGAGCTCTTACGGATGTTTTTGCAATTTGAGCTCTAATTAATTGCACTTGTGCTTGCGTCGATTTGTGCTCGGCTCTTGCGACATCATATTCTTCTTGGCTGATGGCTTCTTTTTGCAAAAGTAATTTAGCTCTTCTCGAATTTTCTGCGGCTAAACCTTCTTTGGTTGTCGCTTGTATGAGTTGGGCTTTTAATTCTAGATCGTTTACTTTAAATAATACTTGACCTTTATTTACAAAACTTCCTTCTTGAAACGAAATGGCTTCTACAATTCCCGAAACTTCACTTCGAATTTCGACTTGTTCATTTGCTTCTATTGAACCTGATAGGGATAAGTTGTTCTCAAAAACTTGTGTTTTGATTACAATTCCACTTACGTTCATCGGTTTGTCTTTTCCTCCTTTGTCTTTTGAATCGCCTCCTTTTTTAGAATTCGAAACTACTCTGTAGGCTATAAAACCTCCAATGATAAGAACTAAAAGCGTGTAAACAAGGTTTTTTATTTTCATAAGGTCATTTATTTTTTTGGTAATTCTTTGGGTGTGGAAAGCAGTTTGTTTTTAACCTTCTAAAGTAAGATAAATTGAATTTTAAACTTGCTTTTTTATTAATTGATTAGATGAGACATCAGAAATAACCAATGGTTTAATTGGTTTGAAAAAAAAAGTTCAAAAACAAAAGTAAAGCATTTGTAAGAAAGCGATAATAAGAAAAAATAATTTAACATTTGTACATACAAATTAATAAAACAACTCGGAATCGTTTCGTTTTAAATCATAAATTCTTAAAAACAAAGAGAATTTAATAATAGATTTAACTAATATAGTTCCAAATATTTTTTTTCTTAGTGAGTTCCATAAAAACCATTCTAAGGATAGTGTTTTCTGGTTTTTGCATAGAAGGGTCGTCATTCAATACTTTGAAAGCGTAATTTCTAGCCAAAAGCAATATGTCTTTGTCTTTGACCAAATCTGCAATTTGAAGGTTTAAAACCCCACTTTGTTGGGTTCCCATTATATCTCCTGGTCCGCGTAATTTCAAATCTACTTCTGCGATTTCAAAACCATCATTGGTATTGACCATAGTTTCCATTCTGATTTTACTATCGCTAGTCAGTTTGTAAGAAGTCATCAAGATGCAATAACTTTGATCTGCACCACGACCCACACGACCACGTAATTGGTGGAGTTGAGACAGTCCAAAGCGTTCGGCACTCTCGATAATCATTACGCTGGCATTCGGTACATTTACACCTACCTCGATTACAGTAGTGGCTACCATAATATTTGTTTTTCCTTCGGCAAAGCGCTTCATTTCAGCATCTTTTTCTGCAGGTTTCATTTTACCGTGCAAAATCGAAATGGAATAGTCGGGTAGGGGGAAATCTCTCGAAATACTCTCGTAACCATCCATCAAATCTTTAAAATCCATTTTTTCGGATTCTTGAATTAAAGGATACACAATATAAATTTGTCGTCCCAAAGCGATTTCATCACGTATAAATTTCCAAACTTTCAATCGATTGGAGTCAAAACGGTGTACAGTTTGAATGGGTTTTCGACCAGGAGGCAATTCATCAATAACCGAAACATCCAAATCGCCATACAAACTCATCGCCAAAGTTCTAGGAATAGGTGTAGCCGTCATCACCAAAACGTGTGGTGGAATGGAGTTCTTTTTCCACAACTTTGAGCGTTGTTCTACTCCAAAACGATGTTGTTCATCAATTACGGCTAAGCCTAAATTCTGAAACTGCACTTTGTCTTCCAACAGCGCGTGAGTACCGATTAAGATTTGTAAACTTCCATTTTCGAGTTCTTCGTGAATGATTTTACGTGCTGCAGTTTTGGTTGAACCTGTTAGGATTTTGATATTAATATTTAAGGTATTGGCAAATTCTGAAAGTCCAATGAAATGTTGATTGGCCAAAATCTCCGTGGGCGCCATCAAGCAAGCCTGAAAACCATTGTCTAAAGCCAAAAGCATACTCATAAAAGCCACAATTGTTTTGCCAGAACCCACATCTCCTTGAAGAAGACGATTCATTTGGGCATTGCTTCCCATATCGGTTCGGATTTCCTTGATTACTCTTTTTTGCGCATTTGTCAAATCGAATGGCAGGTGATTTTGATAAAAATCGTTGAACAATTCTCCTACTTTTGAAAAGGGATGACCTTTGATTTTGTGTTTGCGAATCAAATTTTTGGTTATTAATTGCAACTGAATGTAGAATAACTCTTCAAACTTCAGACGGAATTGCGCTTTGGCTAAGGCTTCGCTACTTTTGGGAAAGTGGATATTGAATAACGCAGCATTCTTTGGAATCAATTTCAACTCTTCAAGCAAATATTTCGGTAAAGTCTCGGTAAACAAAGCCTGTGTTTCCAAAAACAATTGCTGCATCATTTTGTTGATGACTCTGTTGCTAATTCCTCTGTTGGTCAAAGTTTCAGTAGACGGATACACGGGTTGCATAGCCGAACGCAAGCTTTGTTGGTGCTCAGCGAGTAACTCAATTTCTGGATGCGCTATACTGAACTGACTGCCGTATTGGGTACATTTCCCAAAAACAACACACATTTCATTGAGTTTTAAGCTCTCCTTAATCCATTTGTGTCCTTGGAACCAATTCAAATCCATTTGTCCTGTCTCGTCAACGAAAGTAGCCACCAAACGTTTTTGATTTTTACCAAACTCCACCGTTTTGATATGGATGATTTTACCAACAATCTGTACCTCGGCTGTGGTGCCTTGCAATTCATTGATTTTGTAATAACGGGTACGGTCAATGTAGCGATTGGGGTAAAAATTGACCAAATCTCCAAATTTGTGAATACCCAATTCTTTGCGAAGTAATGTCCCGCGAGTGGGGCCAACGCCTTTTAAGTATTCGATGGGAGTTTCTAGGAGGTTATTGGACATTTTTGAATTATCGGTTATCAGTTATGAGTTGTCAGTTATGAGTTACTTTCAATTTTTTTTTCGCAAAGCGAAGATACTAGATTGTTTCTAGATTTGGAAATGGGTTTGTTTAGGAAATTCCTTCAATTCACAATATCTTTGGAAACTAAATACTAGAAATATGGTTATTGATAAAATAGAGAATTACCGATTATACAGCCAATTGACTCAACGTTTGGCCAAAGGTTTTGAGTTTATAACTACCACCGATTTAAAGGCTATTGCCTCAGGAAAGCACGAAATTGATTCGGATAAAATATTTGCGATTGTACAAGAATATGATACGAAATACGAATCCGAATGTGTGCTAGAAGGGCATCACAAATACATTGATATTCAATACGTCATCAGTGGAGTAGAGTTGATGGGTTTTGCGCCTTTGACCAACCAGAAAATGGTGGAAGAAGACTTAGAAAAGGATTATACATTTTATGAAGGTGACACTTCGTTATTACGAGTGGAAGAAGGTATGTTTACCTTGTTTTTCCCCGAAGATTTGCACCGTCCTTGTGTAAAAGCTGGTGTGGTTTCGAAGGTGAAGAAAGTAGTGGTGAAGGTTAAAATTTAATTCAAAAAAGAATGACAACACACTTAGCGCTCCTCCGTGGCATCAATGTTTCAGGGCATAATATGATTAAAATGGAGGTTTTGAAAACGACTCTTGAAGCCGTTGGTTTTAAGAACGTGCAAACTTACATTCAGTCTGGAAATGTTTTTGTTGATACAGAAGAAGAAAATCCTGCAAAAGTTGGTTTTACGATTAAGCAAGAACTATTTAAAGCGCTTGGTCTTGAAGTTCCTGTGGTGGTGATAGGAAAATTGGATTTGGAGGCTTGTTTTGCCAATAATTCTTTTTTGAAGGAAAAAGAAGTGGATTTAAAAAAATTGTATGTGGCTTTTGTTTCGATGGAATTGAAAAGTGACAGTATCAACGATTTAAAAATGAGTCAAGTGAAACCCGACGAAGCACAGATTGATGCTAGTAGAATTTACATTAAATACGCTGTGGGTGCCGGAAAAACGAGATTCGACCAAAAATATATTGAAAAAAAATTAAACCTGATTGCTACGATAAGAAACTGGAATACAGTGACTCAGCTTCTTAAGTTGTTCGAAGAAAGATAAAATCTAAAAAAAAATAAAATAATTGACGCAACCTTTTTCGATTATGACAATCTAAGCTAAGAGATGCAGTTTGTAGTAGGATACAATTGTTACCACAATGACTACTTTGGGCTACAGCTTAAATTGTTTATAATTTGATTTTTTGGTTAATTTCAATTATGACGGCACCTTAAAGAGAACTCTAGAGCTTTTGCTTTATTGTTCTCTTTTTTTTAAGACTATTTACCCAAAAAGTACGGATGTAACCTTTTAGCCCCGGGAGTAGCGGCATCCTTTGCTTTTTTTCTTTAGAAAAGCAAAGATATAGCGAATCACGGGACCATTGATGGCTAAAAAGCCCCATTCTTCCTGCTCCTAATACAATGCTTAATTAGGAATTAAATCGCAATACCAAAAGCCATAGTCAAAGGCATCTGAGGCGCTGGTGTCGCAAGCGGTATCGGACGTATCGGTGGTGGCTGGTTTTTCGTATTTTCGGTAGACAACTTCTCCGATTTCAAAATCAATGGGCTGTTTGAACAAAGGACCATCGAAAGTAAAGGTGTGGAATTCGCCGTTTTCGCCACAAACATCGACGTTTTCTGGTAAATCGTTGATGAAATCTTGGTCAATGATGCGGCTCACAAAATTTTTGTCCAAATAGCGTTCGTTGACACAAACGACTATGGTTTTGAATCCTAAATCGATAAATTCTTGAATTAGGTCTTTTGTTGGGATTTTCCATAACGGGAATACGCCTTTTAAGTCCATCGTGGCGAGTTTGTCCTCGCGGTATTGGCGCAAATCTTCAAGGAAAATATCGCCAAAAATCGAGTGGGTGATGCCTCTGGTTTTGAGTTGGCTCAAAGTTGTAGCTAAGGCATTTTCGTAAACTTCCATCGTGGGCATTTCTGGAATTTCGACGATTTCGAGTGGTAAGCCGATGCTTTCAGCTTGTGAGTGCAGCAATTCAACACGAAGACCGTGCATAGAAACACGTTGGTATTTTTGGTTGACACTCGTCAAAAGACAGTCGATTTCGAACTCGGGATTTTGTAGTGTTTTGTATAAAGCAAGTGCAGAGTCTTTGCCGCTGCTCCAGTTAAATAAAGCTTTTGTTTTCAATTTGGGGTTTGTTTTTGTAAGTTGTAAAATTAAGAAAGTAGCCACTAATTACACCAATTGCCACTAATTTTTTATGATTATAATCAAATTACTCGAATTCTAGTACAATCTGTTGATTTGCTTTAATCGATGATTCTGTGTGGTTATTTTTTTTATTCGTAATTAATCAATTAACATTAATAATTCGTGTCATTAAAACACATTTTAATTCGAGATTCATTAGTGAATTCGTGGCGGATATTTTTAAAAGCCGAAGTCCTGTTGTAACTTTGAAATTCAAATCCTATCGAAAATCTGTTTAGATGAAATATATTTTTCTTTTTTTAACCTCATTTATTTTTGCACAACAAACGCAATCGGTTGACTTTAAAACAGCTAAGGTTCAATTGTTTGTTAACCCAAAGGATAAAACGATTTCGGGTACTGTTACCTATCATTTTAATGTGTTGCGACCCATCGATACGATTAAGATTGATGCGCAAAATATGCAGTTTACCAATGTGAAATTGAACGACAAGCCAGTTTCTTTTGTTACCAATGGAAAACAACTGTTGTTAATTTATCCGTTTAAAAAAGGAAAAAAATGGGTGCAGTTTTCTTATGATGCCAAACCCAAGCAAACCTTGTATTTTATAGGTTCTGAAGAGAACGCCAATTTACAAATTTGGACGCAAGGACAAGGGAAATACACCAGCAATTGGTTTCCGAGTTTTGATGATGTAAATGAAAAAGTGGTTTTTAACTTGGAGATTGTCTTTGATAAAAACTATCAAGTCATTGCCAATGGAACCTTGAAAGAGAAAATAACGAATGGCAATAACACTTACTGGCGCTATAGAATGCAAAAGCCTATGAGTTCGTACTTGTTGATGATGGCTATTGGGAGATTTGATAAAAAAACGCAACAATCCAATTCTGGCGTGCCTTTAGAATGGTATTATGAACCCAAAGATGCGGTGTTTTTTGAACCTACGTATCGCCATTCGGAGGCTATTTTTAATTTTTTGGAAAAAGAAATAGGTGTTAAATACCCTTGGGAAAATTACAAGCAGGTGCCCGTTAGAGATTTTTTGTATGCAGGAATGGAGAATACTTCGGCAACCACTTTTTCGAGTCGGTATGTGGTGGATGCTGTTGGGTTTAACGACCGAAAATATACCAATGTCAATGCGCACGAATTGGCGCATCAGTGGTTTGGTGATTTGGTAACTGCTGAGAGCAGCAAACATCATTGGTTGCAAGAAGGTTTTGCGACTTATTATGCGCTGTTGGCTGAGAGGGAATTGTACGGTGAAGATTATTTTTATAGTTATTTATACGAAAAAGCACAACAACTTAAATTTGCCTCTCGAACGGATACTATTCCGGTGTTGAATGCAAAAGCGAGTTCTTTGACTTTTTACGAAAAAGGGGCTTGGGCTTTATTTGTTTTGCATCAGAAAATAGGAGATAAGGCTTTTAAAAAAGCAATAAAAAACTACCTCAAGAAGCACGCTTTTCAAACAGTAAATACCAATGATTTTTTTGCAGAAATTGAAAAAGTTGCCGCTTTTGATACCAAATTATTTTCTAAAGTATGGCTTGAGGATTATAAGTTCAATGCATTAGAAGCTAATGATTTACTTAAAAAAAATACAGTTATAAAAATCCAATTGAAACTAGACCAATATCGTAATACTCCTTTTGCAGAAAAGAAAGATTTTTTGATGAAAGTTTTGCAATCGGATGTCTATTATACGGTCAAAGAAAGTGTAATTTTTCAGCTTCGAAAAGAGTCCTATGAGGATATAAAAGAGTTGTTAGCTGTGGCTATGGCGACAAAGAATTGGTCTATCCGACAGAAAATAGCAAACCTATTTTCCAAAGTTCCAGAAGCCTTCAAAGCCGATTATGAAACCTTACTAACAGATGCTTCTTATCAAACGCAAGAAATAGCATTGTTTCAATTATGGAACAGTTTTGAGAATGACCGAATTCGTTATTTGGACCAAACCAAAAATTGGATAGGTTTTAACGATTATAACTTGAGAATTTTATGGTTGGCTTTGGCTTTAAATACGCCCAATTACAATGCAGATACTGCCGCTATGTCCAAAGAATTGATTCAGTATTCTTCTCTAGATTTTGAAGCGAGTACGCGTCAGAATGCTTTAGAGAGTTTGATTTACTTAGATTTATTTAACACAACTATTTGGAAAAATTTAGCAAATGCTACCACGCATCATTTATGGCAATTTTCTAAATTCGCTCGAGATGCCATCCGAAAGCAAATCAAACAAGAAAATAAAAGGAAGGCTTTACAAGAAGTGGCTTTGAATTTGCCACCAAAAGAACGAGAAATTATCAATAGATTGTTGAACGAGTAATAAGCCAATATGAGGGCATTAGTGATTTCTGGCGGTGGAAGTAAAGGGGCATTCGCAGGAGGAGTTGCCGAGTTTTTATTGAATATTAAAAAGCAGCACTACGATATGTACATTGGTACTTCAACAGGTAGTTTGCTGATTTCTCATTTGGCTGTTGGAAAAGTTGACAAAATCAAAGAGATTTACACTAATGTTGGAATGAGCGATATTTTTAATATCAATCCTTTTAAAATCAAAAAAGAAAGAGGTTTTACCTCCGTTTCAATCAATCACTTTAATGTTTTGCTTCAATTTCTTAAAAGAAGACGAACATTTGGAGAAAGTAAAAACCTCTTGCATTTCATTCAAAACAATTTAACTCGCGAAGAGTTTCAAACGCTTAAAGATAGCGAACCCGATGTGGTTATTACTGTGACGAATATTTCAACTAACGCCTCAGAATACAAATCCATTCACGAATGTACTTATGAAGAATACTGCGAATGGATTTGGATTTCTTGTAATTATATTCCCTTTATGAGTTTGGTGAAGAAAAACGGTTGTGAATATGGTGACGGTGGTTTTTCTAACTTGGTTCCTATTAATGAAGCTATTGCAAGAGGAGCTACAGAAATTGATGTCATCATCTTGGAATCTGAACATCAATGCAATCGAATTGGGATTGGAAGAAACCCTTTTTCACTTTTAATAGATATTTTTAGAGTGACTCTTGACCAAATAGAACGCTATGATATTACTTTGGGTAAAATGATGGCTTCCATCAAAAATGTACAACTCAACTTGTATTATACCCCCATACAACTTACCGACAATGCCTTAGTATTTGATAGCACTGAAATGCATAAATGGTGGAAAATAGGTTTTGATTATGCCCAAAGTAAAAATGAAAACTACAGCGAAATCATTTTACCATAAATCACTTACTTCTTGTTTGATAAACGCCAAAGCCGCGTTACTAGGCGATTGTTTTTCTAACAAATCATTCAAAATCAACTCACGCATTTGATTGGCGTTTTCTATAGATTCTTTTTTGGCAGCCATTCGAATCATTTGAATAGTTGCGTTTTTGGCAGTTAAAATAATACTCCAACATTCATCCGACATATACACTTGTTGCGTCAAATTATGTTCGAATTCTTGTTCGATGTGAGCGATAATCAATTGCTCATAATCATTTTTTTCAGTCGAAATAGGAGCAATGCGAATCAATAACTGATTCAAACTAATGCGTTCCAAGAACAAAGTCATACGCTCATACGCCTGTAAGCGTAGAGGCAAAGCCGTTTTTTGAGCTTCTCTATGCAATAAAAAACGACGACGTCCCGCCTCGTCTTTGGTATGTAAATTAAAAAATTGATAGGCCACCACTCCAGTAATTAGTGAGGGTAAAGTGTAACTAGCTAGTTCAATAATTCTTGTTGCGTCCATAAGTATAATTGGGTTTGGGGCACAAAAATAAACTTTTTTGAATTAGAATTGTTTAGTTGCTTAGTTGAATTATTGGTTAATTGGTTGACTAGGTAATCGGTTAAACTTTGTACTAAATTCAGCCACGGATTTTACGGATGCTACGGATTTTTACAGTTGTAAATTTGGTTAAACTTTGCGCTCCTTGCGGTTAATTTTTTTTACAACTAAGAACACAAAGAAAACACCAAGAAACGCAAAGTTTTGTAATTCTCTTAGCGACCTTCGCGTAAAGCTTTGCGCTCCTTGGGGTTAAGTACTAGACACAAATTCCACAGATAGCTACTTATATGTCCTTATTTGTCTTATATGGTTCAAAATAAATAGGTATTTTAAAAAACTGTTATGACTTATATGTTTATATCTAACGGTTAAAATTTAAATTTTCTTCCTCAATTGATACTCAAAATCATTTGATACCCCTATTTTTGCCGCAACCAATAAAAAACCACCGCTCAATGGACGTTACCATTTTACTTTTACTTTGTTTAGCCGCTTTTGCCGCGGGATTTATAGATGCTATAGTAGGAGGAGGTGGACTCATACAAACACCTGTTGGACTCATTCTGTTGCCAAGTCTTTCAGTCGCGACCGTAATTGGAACCTTAAAAGTACCCGCCTTTAGTGGTACCTCTTTTGCAGCTTTTCAGTACTTGAAGAAAGTGGATTTAAATTGGAAATTACTCGGAATTATGATGCTTTTGGCATTTCCTTCTGCGTTTTTGGGTTCGACTTTGCTGACGTATGTGAGCAATGATTTTATGAAACCACTTTTGTTGGTCGTGCTCTCGTTTTTGGTGGTTTACACTTTTGCCAAGAAAAATTTTGGACAGCAAATAGAAAAAAATATTTCTAATAAACGCCAACTATTCAATGCTGTTGCCATCAGTTTTGTAGTGGGTCTGTACGACGGATTCATTGGTCCGGGCACTGGAAGTTTCTTGGTTGTGGCGTTTATTGCTATTATGGGATTCGACTTTTTGCACGCTTCCGCGAATGCGAAAATGGTCAACCTAGCGACCAATTTTGGTTCGATTTGCTTGTTTATGCTTAAAGGCAAAATCATTTGGGCGATTGCGATTCCTATGGCTGCTAGTAATGCCCTCGGTGGATGGTTGGGCGCCAAATTGGCTATCAACAAAGGCAATAGTTTTATCCGTATCTTTTTTTTAGTGGTAGTCATTGGCACCTTAATCCGATTTGCCTACGACGTTTTTTACAAATAAAAAAAGGAGATGTTTATCTCCTTTTTTGTGTTAATTATTCTTTACAATCCGTTTCAGAGAATTTATATTTTACCTTTTCATAATCGATAGGTTGACCTTTTACAAAATACGTTTTCCCTAAATACGTTTCTATTTTGCCATTACCGAGGATGAGTTCGTTTCCTTTTTTGAGTAGGGCTAAGGGGTTTTTAAAGATCGTTTTGTCAGTAATACCGGAGACATAAGCGTAATCAACTAGTAAGGTGTCTCCGCTAAATTTCCCGGTGATAGTTCCATCTTTAATAGGAGAGTCAAATTCTTTCATCACCATATTACCGGTGATGGTTCCATCTTTTAGGGTGTTAAGTTTTAAAGTAACTGTGTCCTTTTCATACACCGCTTGGTAACAAGCTACTTGCAAAGGTGGTTCTTCAATTGCTTTTGAATTGTCTCCTTCTTTTTTGCAACTTGCTAATCCCAAACACGAAATGATCATGTAAATCCAAAAATTGTTTTTCATGTTTTTTATTTTTAGTTGTGGATATTTAGCTCTAATTTACGAAATTTTATCAAATTATGGATAGAACTCAATGGGTGATTTTAATTCCAATGCAATATAACCCTTAAAACAAACTCTTAATGAGAACGATTAGCTACATCATAAGTTTGCTACTACTAGGCGTTGCCTTTTTTCTATTGTCAGAATATCCAAATTCAGGAAGAATGGGATTAATTGCTGGCGGAATTACCACTATTGGTTTTATGTTGAACTTGACAAGTTATTTAAGTCTTAACTCCAAAAAGGAATTCGATAAGTAAAAATGATAAGTTCTAAGAAGAGTCTTATCATTTTAGAATAACAAAACGCGCTACACACTCAGATAAAATGAGTTGCGTAGCGCGTTTTTTTGGTTTATTTTTTTCCTTTTGTCTTTACAATAGGTAAAATGTTTTTTGTTGCTACAAAAACGTGACTAAGGTCGCTAGGTGCTAAGCCATTATTGTTATTTCGGTTGAATCAAAAACTCCTTCGGAGGTTGTGCTTGCAGCAAATGAGTTACGAAATAATCCCATCGTTTGCGCATCATATAAAAAGTGTCTCCACCAAAACCATGACGAGCATTAGGAAAAAGGATAAAATCAAAATCTTTATTGGCTTTTTGTAAAGCTTGAATCACCAGATAAGTGTTGTAAGGAGGTACGTTGTCATCCATTCCGCCATGCGCTAATAATAATTTTCCTTTTAAATTTGTAGCAAAATTAGCATTGGCTTGATCTTCATAGTTTGATTTTCCGTTGGCATCTTTAGTCAAAAGGCCAATGTATCGTTCACCCCAATCATCTTCATAATTTCGGTTTTCATGATTACCAGATTCGGAGATTCCTACTTTATAAAACTCAGGATATCTAAATAAGGCTGCCGCTGTAGCATAACCACCACCTGAGTGCCCCCAAATCCCCACTTTGTCTAAATCCATAAAGGGGTATTTAGTGGCTAATTGCTTCATCCCCGAAATTTGATCTTCTAAAGTGTTATCGGCCATATTGCCATAACAGGCATCGTGGAATGATTTGGAACGATCTGGATTACAAGTTCCATCAATAATCACGACTACAAAACCTAACTCGGCCAAAGCCTGATGATCACTTCTAGCAGAGAAAAAATTACGACTACCTACACCGCCACCTTGAGGTCCAGGATAAATGTAATTAACTACTGGATATTTTTTAGTTGCATCCAAATGAGTAGGAGTAAAGAGCAATCCGTATAAATCCCATTTGCCATCTCTTGATTTTACTTTGATGGGTTCGGGTGCTTTCCAACCTGTTGCTACTAGTTTTGAGATATCAGCTTTTTCAAGGGTTGCAATTAGTTTTCCAGTAGCAGCTCTCAACACCGAAACGGGTGCCACATTGGGTTGTGAATAAGTATCGACAAAATAGTCTCCATTCGGTGATAATGAAATGGTGTGGTTTCCATCCTCTGGAGTAAGCAATTGAAGGTTCTTTCCACTGAAATCAATTCGGTAAAAATGACTAAAATAAGGATTACGACCCGTTTCTCTTCCATTGGCTTTAAAATAAAGTATACGATTTTTTTCGTCTACTTTCAAAAGTTGGGTCACTACAAAATTTCCCTTGGTAATTTGTGATTTTAATTTACCAGTTTTGGCATCATACAGGTACAAATGTCCCCAATCGTCACGTTCACTGTACCAAATGATTTCATTGGAACTTTCTAAATAATGCCAATTTACTTTTCCTTGACCACTTTCGTATTGTGTAGCCACTTTTTCTTCAAAGATGTCTTTTACAGCTCCTGTTAGTGCATTGGCAATTCTGACTTTGGCTTCTTTATGATCTCGAGAAGTAGAAACAAAGGCTAATTTTGTTCCGTCAGCATTCCATTCGTTATCATCAAAAGAACCGGAACACGAAATATCATCACATAAGGTTCCTCTTCGTGGATCGGGAGCCATATTGAAGCGAATAACTTTTGGCGTTTCGACTTCGATAATCACACGCTCAATTTGAATTATTTTTTCATCACCAGGTAGCGGATATTTCCAAGCTTCTAATTTAGGAGCTCCCACATTGGTTGAAACCAAATACATGTCTTTTACATGACGTTGATCTTGTTGAAAAGTGGCAATTTTTTTAGAATCGGGAGACCATAATAAAATAGCTTTGTTGCTATGTTTCCATCCTGCATTATCGGTGGCATAGCCGTAATCTTTTACGCCATCGAAGGTGAGTTGGGTTTCTTTTTGTGAAGCCAAATCTTTGACCCAAAGATTCCAATCTTTGATAAAAGCGGCTTTTTTGCCGTCTGGAGATTTTACTTCAAAAGGAGTAACTGTATAAGTTGGGGTAGTAGGAGTGTTGTTTTCAGGAAGTAACGATTTTAAATCTGAGCCTGTTTTTCGAGTGCCATCAACTGTATGGATTACTACTATTTCTTTTCCTTTGAGAGTAGTATTGTTATACCAAAAATCACCATTGGCTAACCAATTTGGGTTTACGTTGCTATTGAAAACCAATTTATTGGTATTGAATCCTAAATATTTTACCGCTTGTTCATAATCGGTTTCCGTAAGTGTTTTGTTGCTGTTTTGAGCTTGGACAGAAAAGGTCATAAGCATTGCAACAACAAATAGTAAGCTTTTTTTAGTCATAGTTGATGGATAATAATTGTTTTGGATAAATTTAAACAATTCTGTTTAACTAATATGGTTTTGTTTCTTTTTCAATTTTATAACAATAGCTAAATGGTATTTTGATACTAGGTACAAAACCATACTATGAGAATATAATCATGATTGATGAAATGATTTTAATATTAATTTGTATATTTGAACTAATTGATTAACAGTATTTTGTGTTTTTTTTAGCATCGTAACACTGCCCAGCAATAATTCATAACCTACATTTTTATTAATACTAAAATAGGTTAGTATGAAATTATATTTAGTCCTTTTTTTACTTTTATCTTCACTTGTCACTTTCTCTCAATCTGACGACAAAGACGTACTCAATCTTCTGGATAGTATAAAAGCAATTGACCCAGTTGAAAGTTTGAATTCTCAGGTTAATCAACTGACTTATGAAATTGGTAAAGCACAAGGAGATTTGAGGAATTTAACGCAAGAATACAAAATGTTGGAGGAATTTTGTGTGAGACAATATTTATATAGAAAAATAGTTGATCAGCTTGAATTTGGAGTTACACCAGACACATCCGAATTAGATCCGTTTATTACATCAAAAATGCGTAATGTTTGGTTAGTTGACGATTGGTCACTCATTGAGATACCACCAACTGGAACTAATTTTCCAATAACAATCTTTATTGATTCATCTAATGATATGAATCCATATTTTAATGATTTTCCTGTAAAAGATTTTGGACTCTCAATGTATAATGGTGATGCTATTCTTAAAAAAGCATATCCCAATATTTTCAAAAAGATAAAAAGTGGAAAAATTGTATTTAAATTCAAGCAATTAGCTCCAATGTTTTTGCAATTTATGGGTGTTCCAAAGCTTCAATTTCCGTCTGACTTATCCAACACTAAAAAAAAATCTTTAGAAAGTAAACAAAAGTATGCCGATGAGTTACTTGATTGGATTTCTTCTGCTTTAAGTGGCGCAATGAAGTCTGTGGGATATACTTCAGACGTTCTAGGGGATTATATGAAAATTGAAAAAAAAGCCTACACAAAACCCACGATTGATGAAAAGATTACTTTAAGAATTCAATATATCCAATTTCTCAAGAAAAAATATGATATGGTATGGAAATGAAATTTAAAAACACATTTTTTTTATTACTAGTATTTTTTGCAAGTGTTGTTAATGTGCAAGCACAAAAAGCAAATGAATCGAAGGATGATATAGTAACTGAATTCTTATCAACTCATGATTCGATAAAGAAACAAAAGATAACTGTAGAAAGCCCGCCCAAACTGGAATTTGCGTTGGAAACCCCAACTGGAGATTCAGTACGAGATTCCATACAATTTTTTAGACAGTTAAAACAGTATGATTTTGCCGCTATGCACCAACAGCGAAGCTTTGCCTGGCAGTTCTATAGTAGTATTATCATTTTTGTTATGGTAATTTTTATTGTAATTATGGGACTAATCTTGTCGTATAAACAATTTAAGCTCACGGAAATACAAATAAAATCTAATATTTCTAAACCAAAATCTGAAACTATTGATGTAGCATCTGAAAACACCAATATTGAAATTTCACAGACGGGCCTCAAAATCAATACTGGAGTTATTGGGCTTGCTATTTTATTCCTCTCGCTTGCATTTTTCTTTCTCTATCTTAAGTACGTTTATCAAATTGATGTGATAGAAACGGGACATTAGTATTTATATTCTGTTTACATTTTCTCCAATACTATCAATCACCATTAGTAATTTTTTTATTTCATATAAGAAATATCTTAAACTGATTTATCTACTATTGCTGGATCTCAAACGCTCAGCATTGAATTTCCATTATTTTGGTTACGCCTTTTTTTTTGTATTCAAAGTCATTACTTTTAAATTTAGTAAATTGTTGGGAGCCATTCGGAATTCCTACTTAAATCCTTATTTTTGCCTATCTTTAATAAAAATCATTCATGCATCAATATATCGATCAGCTTAACGAAGCCCAACGTGAACCAGTACTTCAAAAAGATGGACCAATGATTATCATCGCTGGTGCAGGGTCTGGAAAAACAAGGGTTCTAACCATTCGTATTGCCTATTTAATGCATCAAGGAATTGACGCTTTCAATATTTTGTCGTTGACGTTTACCAATAAAGCGGCTCGAGAGATGAAAAATAGAATTTCTCAGATTGTTGGATCTTCTGAAGCCAAGAATTTATGGATGGGAACCTTTCACTCAGTTTTTGCAAGAATATTGCGTTCAGAATCAGATCATCTGGGCTATCCTTCTAATTTCACGATTTATGACTCTCAAGATTCTGCTCGATTGATTTCTGCAATTATTAAAGAAATGCAATTAGATCGTGATATTTATAAACCAAAACAAGTGTTGGGTCGAATTTCGAGTTATAAGAATAGTTTGGTTACGGTTAAAGCCTATTTTAATAACCCAGAATTGATGGAAGCCGATGCCATGTCGAAAAAACCACGCTTGGGAGAAATTTATCAACAATACGTTGAACGCTGTTTTAAAGCTGGCGCAATGGATTTTGATGATTTGTTGTTGAAAACCAATGAGTTGTTAACTCGATTCCCAGAGGTTTTGGCTAAATACCAAAATAGATTTCGATACATACTCGTAGATGAGTACCAAGATACAAATCATTCACAATATCTAATTGTTCGTGCTTTATCAGACAAATTCCAAAATATATGTGTGGTTGGAGATGACGCACAAAGTATTTATGCTTTTCGAGGTGCCAATATCAATAATATTTTGAATTTTCAAAAAGATTATGAAGGGGTAAAAACGTTTCGATTGGAACAAAATTATCGTTCTACCCGAAATATTGTAGAGGCCGCCAACACTATCATTGATAAAAATAAAACCAAGTTGGACAAAGTGGTTTGGACAGCCAATGACTTTGGTCCCAAAATAAAAGTAAATCGCAGTTTAACTGACGCAGAAGAAGGCCGTTTTGTAGCAAGTACTATTTTTGAGCAAAAAATGCAAAATCAGTTGCATAACGGTGCTTTTGCCATTTTGTATAGAACAAATGCGCAATCTAGAGCAATGGAAGACGCTTTGAGAAAAAGAGATATTCCGTATCGTATTTACGGTGGATTGTCTTTTTATCAAAGGAAAGAAATCAAAGATGTTTTGTGTTATTTACGCTTAGTAATTAATCCAAAAGATGAAGAAGCTTTGATTCGTGTGATTAATTATCCTGCGAGAGGAATAGGGGATACTACTATCGAAAAGTTGACGATTGCAGCCAATCATTACAAGCGTTCGATTTGGGAAGTCATGCAAAATGTAGATAAAATTGATTTGAAATTAAACTCGGGGACAAAACAAAAATTAGCCGATTTTGTGACAATGATTCAGAGTTTTCAAGTCATTAATGAGAATCAAGATGCTTTCTATATTACCGATCATGTCGCTAAAAAAACAGGCTTGGTTCAAGAATTAAAAAAAGATGCTACTCCAGAAGGAATGGCTAAAATTCAGAATATTGAAGAGCTCTTAAACGGTATTAAAGATTTTACCGAAGGGCAAAAAGAAATTGATGGAGCTCGTGGTGCATTGTCTGAATTTATGGAAGATGTTGCCTTAGCAACCGATTTAGATAAAGATACCAGCGATGAAGATCGTGTAGCTTTAATGACGATTCACTTAGCAAAAGGATTGGAGTTTCCTCATGTCTTTGTAGTTGGAATGGAAGAAGATTTGTTTCCAAGTGCCATGAGTATGAGTACTCGAAGTGAATTAGAAGAAGAACGAAGATTGTTTTATGTGGCTTTAACACGTGCAGAGCATCAAGCTTATTTGACTTATGCGCAATCTCGTTATCGTTGGGGAAAACTAACAGATAGCGAACCATCACGATTTATTGAGGAAATTGATGGCCAGTATCTAGAGTATTTAACTCCAGCTGAGAGTAATTATCGCTATAAGCCACAAATTGATAGTGATATTTTTGGTGATGTAGATAAATCAAAACTAAGATTAGCTAAACCCGTTGCAGGTACACCTCCTAAGTATATTACTAGTAATGAGCCAAAACCTGAAGCTGTTATTCGTAAGTTAAAGCCAATGGGAACTTCAACTTCCTCTGGAAGCACCAATTTGTTTGACAATCAATTAGTGGTTGGAAATGTAGTAATGCATGAACGTTTTGGTAAAGGACAGATTCTAAACTTAGAAGGAGTTGGAGCAGATAAAAAAGCCGAAATTAAGTTTGAAGTAGGAGGAATTAAGAAATTATTGTTGCGATTCGCAAAATTAGAAGTGATCGGATAAAAGCAGTTAAAAGTTTATAAGAAATTGTACTATTTTTACTTATTAAATCTGTAAATTACTGGTATAAATTCGATTTTTCAAATAAAAACATAATCCGAGATGGCACAATTTATTAAAATATACGAAGATAAGCCTAATGAAGCTGCGATTGCGAAAGTAGTTAAAGTACTTCGTGATGGTGGATTAGTCATTTATCCAACAGATACTGTATATGGTTTGGGTTGCGATATAACCAATTCAAGAGCATTAGAGAAAATTGCAAAAATTAAGGGAATCAAATTAGAAAAAGCCAATTGGTCGTTTATTTGCCACGATTTGAGTAATCTGTCGGATTATGTCAGACAAATAGATACAGCTACTTTTAAGATTTTAAAAAGAGCTTTGCCTGGTCCCTATACTTTTATTTTACCTGGAAATAATAATTTACCAAAAGAATTCAAGAAAAAAACAACCGTTGGAATCAGGGTTCCAGACAATAATATTATTTTAGAATTAGTTAGACAATTGGGGAATCCTATTGTTTCTACTTCCATTCGTGATGACGATGATGTTATTGAGTATACAACCGATCCTGAGTTGATTTTTGAAAAATGGCAAAACTTAGTTGATATTGTGATTGATGGTGGATATGGAGATAATATTGGTTCAACTATTGTGGATTTGTCTGATTATGAGCCAGTTGTTGTAAGGGAAGGAAAAGGGACTTTAGATATTTTATAAAAGGGAATGGCTTTAATGTCGAATTTTTCTTAAAATATTGAATAAAAACTTTGTTTTTTTGCAATATTTCATATATTTACTACAATGATTCTATTGAAATAAATTAAAGCATACAATAGTATGTTATTCTTGATATATTTAATTGGTTATTAAAACAATATTGAGGGTACATAATGGGCAGGTCGAAAGACCTGCCTTTTTTGCATAAAAAAAGCGTCTTATAAAGACGCTCTTAAATAGTATCGAATAAACATTTATTGTTGTTTCTTCATTTCTTTTTCAATCATATCATAGAATTGATCAATTTTAGGTAAAACTACAATTCTTGTTCTTCTATTTTTAGAACGATTCTCAGGTGTGTCATTTTCTACTAATGGAACATAAGAACTTCTACCTGCAGCGATTAATTGAGCTGGTTTTACACCTAAATCATTAGTTAATACACGAATAATAGAAGTAGAGCGTTTTACACTCAAATCCCAGTTGTCTAATAAAACTCCATTACTTCTGTAAGGAACATTATCAGTGTGACCTTCAACCATACATTCAAAATCAGGCTTGTCATTTACTACTTTGGCAACTTTGGCTAACACAGCTTTAGCTTTATCAGTTACTTCATAGCTACCGCTTTTGAATAATAATTTATCAGCAATAGAAATAAAAACAACTCCTTTTTCAACATTAATTTCAATATCTGGATCAGAAATTCCAACAGAACTTTTTAAACTAGTCACCAAAGCAAGTGTCACACTGTCTTTTTTGGTTAATGCATCTTGCATTCTACTAATTTTTAAATCTTTCTCTTTGATTGTTTCTAAGGCTTTTTCAATGTTTTCAGCTCCTTTTGTAGTAAGAACTGTCATATCTTTTGAAGTATTGATCAATAATTGATTCTTCTCTTTCAAACCTTCTACAGTAGCTGCTAAACCTGCTTTCTCTTCTAAGCAAGAGTTCAATTTAACTGTAGCAGAATTTAATAAATCTTGAGTTTCTTTGTTTTTAGCTTCCAAATCTGTGTACTTTTTCTTGGACACGCAAGAGGTTAACAAAGTTAAAACCGACAAAGCAATTACTATTTTTCTCATAATTTTTATTTTAATGATGTTTTACAAAGTTAAATCTTAATATGAATACCTAGGTATAAAATATTGTTAAACTAGCTTTCAAAAACAGTGCCATTCTTAATAAAATAAGTATAGACGATGCTATTTACCTTGTAATATGACTTTTTTTGATAAGCTCCTCTCTTTTTAAATTGCTTGCTAAAATACTGATAAAAAGCGAAATGCGCTTTCAAAATTGCCAAAAAATGTTTAGGCTTACCTTTTGCTAAAAATTGTAGCCCTGCAATTCCATCCAATACCATTCTAAGAAAAAGGGTTTGGTATAAAGTTGCTTTTGGTAAATTTTTGGTCAACATAAACAATGAATTTCTAAAATTCAATTCTGTTTTTCTTGGATTACCTTGTTGTAATGTTGCTCCTCCTACGTGGTAAACAACGGAATTTGGAACATATTTTATAATATGACCTAAATTGATGGCTCTCCAACACAAATCGATTTCTTCTTGATGCGCAAAAAAATCGGAATCAAATCCGTTTAATTCGTGATAAATTTCTGAGCGAATAAAGAAACAAGCTCCAGATGCCCAAAAAATTTCGATACTATTATCATATTGTCCGTTATCTTTTTCAAGCGTATCAAAAATACGTCCTCTGCAAAACGGAAAACCATATTTGTCAATGAAACCACCTGCAGCACCAGCATACTCAAAGTATTCTTTGTTTTTAAAGTCTAATATTTTGGGTTGGATGATAGCTGTTTTGGGCTCGTTTTTAAACGTTTCGATAATTGGTTGTAACCAATTGGCAGTAACTTCAATATCTGAATTTACCAAAGCATACAGATCGGCGTCTACATTCTGTAAAGCTTCGTTGTAGCCCCCAGCAAATCCATAATTGGCTTTATTGATAATGATTTTGACTGAGGGAAAATTAGCTTTCACGTAAGCCACAGAATTATCTGTAGATGCATTATCAGCCACATAAATGGTGGCTTCTGGTGAATATTGAATAATCGTTGGAAGAAATTGTTCTAAAAGAGATTGTCCATTCCAATTAAGTATAACTACGGCTAATTTCATGGTTGAATTTAAGAAGTTTGTTGAGATATAGGACCATATTCTGGGATTGATCTTAGGAATTCGTATTTTTCATTTTCGAAATCCATTGTGCAATAATAATGATTCAAACCATTGGTTACCATCAAAAATTGGGATTGTAATGTCATATTGTATTGTGCAATTTGATCAAAAGTAGCTTGACTTATAGTGATATGTGGAGCTTTACATTCTATTAATGCGTGAATAGCGCCATTAGGATTAAAAATTACAATATCATAGCGCTTTCGCAAACCATTAACGTGTAGCACTTTTTCTACATTTATTAAGGATTTTGGGTATTTTTTTTCTTGCATCAAAAATTGAACTACATGCTGACGTACCCATTCTTCAGGAGTAAGAATGATAAACTTTTTACGTATTTCATCAAAAATAGACACTTTATTTTCGCTATTTTTGAATCGGAAAGAGTAAGAAGGAAAATTAAGTTCTTGCATACTGCAAAAATATAAAATTGTTTTAGGTTTTGAGTCTAAAGTTTCACGTTGTTGAAACAAGGCCTGAAATTAGAAACTCGAATAAAAATAGAATGGACGAAGTAATAAAGATTGTTAACGATATAAAAGCTGGAAATATTAAACCTATTTATTTTTTAATGGGTGAAGAACCTTATTATATTGATAAACTATCTGATTATATTGAGGAAACAATTTTAACCGAAGAGGAAAAAGGATTTAATCAAACGGTTTTGTATGGTCGTGATGTTTCTGTAGAAGATATTGTAAGTACCGCCAAGCGTTATCCAATGATGGCAGAACGTCAAGTGGTGATTGTAAAAGAAGCTCAAGAACTTTCGAGAACCATTGATAAGTTAGAAAGCTATGCCGAAAATCCAATGCCTACAACCGTTTTGGTGTTTTGTTACAAGTATAAAACACTAGATAAACGAAAAAAAGTCACCAAAGTTTTGGCTAAAAATGGTTTGGTGTACGAAAGCAAGAAATTGTATGAAAACCAAGTTGGAGATTGGATTAAAAGAGTATTGGCAGGAAAAAAATACGCTATCGAACCCAAAGCTTCAGCGATGTTGGTCGAATTTTTAGGTACCGATTTGAGCAGAATCAACAATGAGCTTGAAAAACTTAAAATCATATTGCCTGCTGGAAGTACCATTACAGCGCATCATATTGAGGAGAATATAGGTTTAAGTAAAGATTTTAATGTTTTTGAATTTCGAAAAGCGATTGGAGAAAGGAATCAACTAAAAGCGTATACCATTGCCGAGAATTTTGCACAAAATCCCAAAGACAATCCCTTAGTAATGACAACAGGATTGATTTTTAGTTTTTTTGTGCAACTACTCAAATATCATGGATTGAAAGATAAAAATCCAAAAAATGTAGCGGCTGTATTAGGTGTTAATCCATATTTCTTAAAAGATTATGATGTGGCGGTTAAAAATTATCCGATGAGAAAAGTTAGCCAAATTGTTGGCTCTTTACGAGATATCGATGTAAAAAGCAAAGGAGTAGGAGCCAATGCACTTTCGAATGGTGACTTGCTAAAAGAAATGTTGTATAAAATTTTCAATTAAGTACATATGACTACTTTATTAAAAAATATCATTTTGAGTATTGGATTACTTTTAATGATGCCCTGGGCTAAAGCTCAAAATTCTAAAACGAATACTATAAAATACACCTCATTTGATGCTTATCCAGTGTATTTAAAAGAGGATTTAGGGATTACTTATTCTCCCCAAAAGACGATTTTAAAGCTGTGGAGTCCTAATGCTGAAGAAGTTCAGTTACATCTTTATGCAAAAGGCAATGGAGGCAATGCTATTGCTACAAAAAATTTAACTTACGAAACCAAGACAGGTGTTTGGGTAATCGAATTAAAAGGAGATTACCATAATATCTATTACACTTTACAAGCAAAAAATGAAGGTAAATGGTCTAAAGAAATGCCCGATCCTTACGCCAAAGGAGTTGGGGTTAACGGTAACCGTGGGCTAATTTTTAATCCAAAAAGTATAAATCCAACAGATTGGAAAAAGGACAAACAGCCTGAACTGAAATCTGTTGCTGATATTGTTTTATATGAAGCTCACGTTCGTGATTTTTCTATAGATCCCTCTTCAGGTATCAAAAACAAAGGTAAATTTCTTGGTTTAACAGAAACCAACACTAAAAATAGTTATGGCGAAAGTACTGGATTAGATCATCTAAAAGAATTGGGAATTACCCATCTTCATTTGCTTCCAGTTTTTGATTACAAATCTATTGACGAAGCTACTTTAGATAAGCCACAATACAATTGGGGGTACGATCCACAAAATTATAATGCTCTAGAAGGTTCTTATGCAACCGATCCTTTTGATGGGTTGGTGAGGATTAAAGAATATAAAGAAATGGTGCTTGCGTTGCATCAAGCCAATATTCGATTGGTGATGGATGTAGTATATAATCACACTAGCTCCACTGATATTTTTGACCAATTGGTTCCAGGTTATTATTACAGAAATTGGACTGATGGTAAACGTTCCGATGCTTCGGCTTGTGGAAATGAATTTGCTTCTGACAGAATTATGGCGCGTCAATTCATGCTTTCATCGCTAAAATATTGGGTAAAGGAACATCACGTTGGTGGTTTTCGCTTTGATTTGATGGCTATTCATGACATCGAAACTATGAATTTGATTTCAAAAGAACTCAAAAAAATTGACCCCACCATTTTCTTGTACGGAGAAGGCTGGACGGCAGGAGATTCACCACTTCCTTTCGAGAAAAGAGCCTTGAAAAACCATGTGAAGCAGTTGAATGATATCGCCGTTTTTTCAGATGATATAAGAGATGGGGTAAAAGGACATTGGTCTAATGTTGAAGATAAAGGATTTGTAAGTGGGAATAAAAATCTCAAAGAAATAGTAGAATTTGGTATCGTTGCTTCTACTAATCATCCACAAATAAAGTATGATAAAAGCAGAAGTTATGCACAGTTTCCATATGCTGATAACCCAACTAAAGTTATTGGTTATGTTTCTTGCCACGATAATAATACTTTGTTTGATAAGCTAAAAATTGCCAATCCTACTGCTTCTGAAAAAGAATTGGTGGTAATGGATAAATTGGCGAATACTATTGTTTTGACTTCTCAAAGTATTCCTTTTTTGCATATGGGTGTTGAAATGAAACGTACTAAAAAAGGAGTTGAGAATTCCTATAATTCCCCAGATAGTATTAACAAAATCGATTGGAATTGGAAACATGAAAACAAAGAATTGTATCACTATTATAAAAATTTAGTAGCACTTCGTAAAGCGCATCCCGCTTTTAAAATGACTACAGAAAAAATGATACAACAGCATTTGGATTTTTTAAGTACAAATGATCCTCTATTAGTAGGCTATACATTAAAAAATTATGCCAATGGTGATGCTTGGAAAAATATAAGAGTATATTATAATGGTGATACTGTTGAAAAAACAAGTGCATTGGAAGGAACTTGGACAATTTCTTGTAATGGTGAAGCAATTTCTCTAAAATCAGGGGAGAATACTCAAAATCAAACCGTCACTATACCTGCTCATAGCGCAATGATTTTATATCAGGAATAAGAATTTTGTTCCAAAATCTATAAAAAATAACGATATTTGCAGTTCCGAAAAAAAATAAAATACCACGATTATGGGAATGAATAAAAATACCATCTTAGGATGGGCTACATTTATAATGATTTTAATGGGATTATTACTTATAGCATTGGGGGCTTTTCGCTACAGAGACGTATCTGGATGGGGATTTGCAGCGGTTGGAATTGGATTTTTAGCCAATGCTTGGGTTTTTAGCTCTTTGAAAGGACGTGTATAAAACAATAAACAAATAAACTTAAAATATGTCAGACGATAAGAAGGTCATTTTCTCGATGCAGAAATTGAGCAAAACCTATCAAGGTGCAGATAAACCGGTATTAAAAAACATCTATTTGAGTTTCTTTTATGGAGCCAAAATTGGTATTTTGGGTCTTAATGGCTCTGGTAAATCTTCTCTTTTAAAAATTATTGCTGGAGTTGATAAAAATTATCAAGGGGATGTTGTTTTTCAACCTGGCTATACCGTTGGTTATTTAGAGCAAGAACCAATTTTGGATGATTCCAAAACAGTAATTGAGATTGTTCGTGAAGGAGTTGCTGAAACTATGGCAGTTCTTGAAGAATACAACCAAATCAATGACTTGTTTGGTCTTGAAGAAAACTATTCTGATCCAGACAAAATGGACAAGTTAATGGATCGTCAAGCTGCTTTACAAGACAAAATCGATGCTTTAGGTGCTTGGGAAATCGATACCAAATTAGAGATCGCCATGGATGCTTTACGTACTCCTGAAGGTGATACACCAATCAAAAATCTTTCAGGTGGAGAGCGTCGTCGTGTAGCTTTATGTCGTTTGTTATTACAGCAACCAGATGTATTGCTTTTAGATGAGCCAACCAACCACTTAGATGCCGAATCTGTATTGTGGTTAGAACAACATTTAGCACAATATGCAGGAACTGTAATTGCAGTGACACACGACCGTTATTTCTTGGATAATGTGGCAGGTTGGATTTTGGAATTAGATCGTGGAGAAGGTATTCCTTGGAAAGGAAACTATTCTTCTTGGTTGGATCAAAAATCGAATCGTATGGCTCAAGAAGAAAAAGTGGCTTCTAAACGTAGAAAGACTTTAGAGCGTGAGTTGGACTGGGTACGTCAAGGTGCAAAAGGTCGTCAAACCAAGCAAAAAGCGCGTTTGCAGAACTACGACAAACTTTTGAATGAAGACCAAAAACAATTAGATGAAAAATTAGAAATCTATATTCCAAATGGTCCTCGTTTAGGAACTAATGTGATTGAAGCGAAAAATGTTGCCAAAGCTTTTGGAGAAAAGCTTTTATACGACAACTTGAACTTTACTTTGCCTCAAGCAGGAATTGTTGGAATTATCGGTCCGAATGGAGCTGGTAAATCAACTATTTTCAAAATGATTATGGGTGAACAACAAACGGATAGCGGTGAATTTACTGTTGGAGAAACCGTAAAAATCGCTTATGTTGACCAATCGCATTCAAATATAGATCCAAATAAATCGATTTGGGAAAATTTTGCCGATGGACAAGAATTGATTATGATGGGGGGTAAGCAAGTGAATTCTAGAGCTTATTTGTCACGTTTCAACTTTGGAGGGGGCGAGCAAAACAAGAAAGTATCAATGCTTTCTGGTGGAGAACGCAATCGCTTACACCTAGCGATGACTTTGAAAGAAGAAGGTAACGTTTTGCTTTTAGATGAGCCTACGAATGATTTGGACGTAAATACGTTACGTGCACTTGAAGAAGGTTTAGAGAATTTTGCTGGTTGTGCCGTAGTTATTTCGCACGATAGATGGTTCTTAGATAGAATTTGTACACACATTTTAGCGTTTGAAGGCGATTCAGAAGTGTATTTCTTCGAAGGTAGTTTCTCTGATTATGAAGAAAACAAAAAGAAACGTTTAGGTGGCGATTTGACCCCAAAACGTTTGAAATACAGAAAATTGATTAGAGGATAAAACTAATCAACAATTTTTTCAATCCACTATCTACTCTTGAAGTAGGTAGTGGATTTTTTTATGCTGATATTTTATTTTCTATTGTAAAAAATATTTCGTTTTTAATTAATAGTTTTTTCTTATTTTGGTAAAGTATTTATTTAGAACTCAATAAAGAAAATGTTTGGTGATTGATACTAATGAGTTCAAAGAAAATAAATCCTCAGTTTAATTTATGATTATAGCAAATTTACCCAAACAACCGCCATTATTTATTTCCTATTTGAAGGTGGGTAAATTGTTGTATTATTCTTTGATTCTTTTTGTTCTTGAAGCTTGGTTTTATGGTGTGCAATTGCGCTATGCTTTGTTACATCAAGGTTTGTTGTTAATCATTTTATGGATAGCATGTTTCTTGTTCTCCTTTTTCCATATTTTTTTGGTCTTAGCGGATGGTTGGTCTCGTTTTCAAAACTATAAAAGAGCCAAAGATCAGTTTTTTATCCACGGATTTAACAGACGTATTTGTGATACCTATATCATCTCAAAATGCCAACGGATGGCTGCACTCGTAGCTGCTGAAGAGTTAGGATTGGAAAAACAAGTAATGGAATATTATACACAAAAAGGAGTAAAATGGTATCATTTTATCCCTTATTTTATGGTAAATGATCCTTTGTTTCTATTTAAAAAGAAGTTTTGGAATCGTACTTTTTTGGAACCAAGTTATCGTTCTAAGTTTAATTTCAACACAATCCAAATGAACATTTCGCAATAATGGATGTACAAAATATTTACAAATCGTATGGTAATTTAGAAGTACTTCGCGGGGTTTCTATGCATTGTGCACCAGGTGAAATGGTTGGTTTGTTGGGGGCCAATGGTGCAGGAAAGACAACTTTATTCAAAATTATTTTTGGACTCATTCAACCAGATAGTGGGACGGTAACCTTGCCTCAACATCACGCAAAACCATTGGGTGGAATTATCGAAAAGCCAGGTCTTTATGAATACCTTTCAGCGGCAGAAAATATCAAGTTGTTTGCTGGTTTGCAAGGGATAAAAGCGACCACTGCTTTTGTTAATGAATGCCTTTTACAAGTGGGACTTGATGCTAAACGTAAAGATCCTGTAAGTCGTTTTTCAATGGGAATGAAGCAAAGGTTGGCTATTGCAATAGCATTGTTAAATCAGCCAGCGGTTTTGGTTTTAGATGAACCTTTTAATGGGTTAGACCCAGTAGGAGTGGCTGCTTTGCGTGATTTGATATTAGAGCTCTGTGAAGAAAAAAAACTAGCCATTATTTTATCCTCTCATATCACTGAAGAATTGGCCAAATGCTGCCACCGTTTGTATGTGCTCAAAGGTGGTGAAATGATTCACAGTGGTCCTACCCAAGACATTCTTTCAACTCATACCATTGGATATGCTCTGTATGGAAAAGGAATAAGTAGTGCACAAGCCCTAAAAAACTATTCATTCAAGATACGAGGTCAAATGGTGTGGGTAGCCATTGACTCAGATAAAATTAGCAAACTACTGCAAGATTTACTTATTGAAGGTATTAGTGTAGAATCTTGTATTCCTGATTACAGTATGAAAGAACTTTTTGAAATATAGGTATGATGTGGCAGTTAATGAGAATTGAATGGTTTAAACTTTTTAAACAGCAAAGAACCTATTGGGCATTGGCCGCCATTTTGATCATCGAAGGATTGGTTTTGGTGGGAGCTTATTTTCAAGGGACAGAAATCATAGAATTGTTATTGGAAAACCTTCGAAAATCCTTTTATTTTAAAGGAAAACTGTTGAATGGTAATCTAATGATTTATCTGTTATTGAATACACTTTGGTTTCATTTGCCTTTGATTTTGATGATTTTGGTATCTGGAATGATGACCACAGAATATAAAGACAAAACACTTCAAGCTACCTTTTTGCAACCTGTGAAAAAAGTGAGTTTTATCCTGTCTAAATATTTGGTTGCATTGCAACTAACGATTCTTGTTTTGTCTTTTCTTGCTTTAACTTCTGTTTTGCTGTCTAATATGCTTTTTGGACAAGGTGATTTGATTGTGTATTTAGAATCACTTAATTTTTTCACTAATGAAGAAGCGAAGGAGCGTATTCTTTTTGCCTTTATTTCTGGAGGTTTTTCAATGTTGTTTTATACAGTGGTGAGTATGACATTGGCAATCATTATAAAAGAAGCCACAGCCACTTGGATTGCGGCTACTTTTTTTCTGGTTTTTACTAATTTATTGCTAAAAATAGATTTAAATTCTACTTTCTTAAACCAGTGGGCTTATGTAAAACTAATTGACAGTTGGCAATACTTTTTTTATCCTGAAGTGGAATGGGAGCAAGTAAGTTTTAATACTGTTTTATTGTTCATTTATACAGTAGCAACGGCACTTTTTGGTAGTTATTTATTCATTAAAAAAGACCTAGAATAATGCAGAAGTATTTTTTCATTGCCCTTTTTGTCATTACTAGCTTTACTTGTTTTTCACAACAAATAGACAAAGATTTTTTGTTGTTAAAGCAACGAATGGATTCTGTATCTTCTTTCACTGCGAAATTGGTCTTGGACGTTGATATTTCTTTTATTAATATGCCAACAAAGCAAGCAACATTAAACTATAATCGTGGTAAGAGAATGAAAATTGATGCAAAAGATTTTGTGCTTTTGCCCAAAAGAGGATTGGATTTTTCACTTAACAGTCTAACGGAATATCCTTATATCACTGTTGATAGGGGAAAAGAAGTAAAAAACGGCAGACTCTGTAAAGTCCTTAACATTATTCCCACAGATCCTAAAGCCGATTTTTCGATAGCTACTGTATGGTTGGACCAAAAAGCGAAACGTTTGCATACCACTGAAATCAATACCAAAAAAGATGGCGCGTATCAAATGGCGTTGGAGTATCAAAAAGCAAAAGACGTTTTACCTCAAAAAGTTGAAGTGAGTTTTGAAATTGAAAAATTAAAAATTCCCGTTAATTTTCTAGGAAAAGGTTCTTCCATTGACCGTAAAAAGATGAAAGCTACTGCTGTTAAAAAAGGTAAAATATACCTATTATTGAGTTATGCTTCCATAAAAATGGCTGTTTAACATCTTCTGAAGATTTGCTTTATTTCCGAATAGAAAATAGTTTAGTTTAATCTTTCATTTTTGGTTGATCTTCATACCAATCATTAAAGGTTTTCGAGGTAGTAGTCATACTTTTCAGTACTCGATACACCATCAAAACAATTAAAAAATTACCAATTATGAACAAAATATTCATAATCGTAAAAGAAGTTTCAAATTGACAAAAGGCAATTGTGAAAATTAAAAATGAAACAGTTATTACTCCAGTTAAAAAGGCTAAGTTTTTCATTTTGTTACAAATTAAAAATGTTATCGTTGCGTTGATTTTAACGAATCAAAATTCGTATAATCAATTGTTTTTCAAGTGATAACATTTGTTAATTTGTAGTGAAATTTTTAAATCGAAATATAAACCTTTTTTGAAGTTTTTTTAGAAATCGCTAAACTGCAGGTTGCTTAAATTTTTATAAATACCATTATCTATGGCAATCAATTCTTGATGGGTTCCTTTTTCGGTAATTTGTCCTTGATCTAAAACCAAAATTTGATCCGCACTACGAATCGTTGATAAACGGTGCGCAATAATGATGCTTGTTCTTCCTTCCATTAAAATCTCAAGAGCTTCTTGGACTAATTTTTCACTTTCGCTATCTAAAGATGAAGTGGCTTCATCCAAAATCAAAATACTTGGGTTTTTTAGCAATGCTCTTGCGATAGCAATTCGCTGTCTTTGACCTCCAGAAAGTTTAATTCCTCTTTCTCCGACCACAGTTTCAAATTGTTCTGGGAAACCTTGAATGAATTGTAGCGCGTTGGCTTGTTTAGCGGCCAACATAATTTCTTCTTCGGTAGCATTGGGTTTACCGTAAGCAATATTTTCTTTAATGGTTCCTCCAAACAAAATTACATCTTGAGGAACAATGCTCATATTGCCACGTAAAGCTTCCAAATCATAATCCAGCATATTTTTGTTGTCAATGGTAATACTACCTCCTGTAGTGTCATAAAAGCGCAATAACAAAGAGGCAATAGTAGATTTTCCAGCGCCACTTGGCCCAACAATAGCAATTTTTTGACCTGATAAGGCGGTAAAACTTATTTCTTTTAAGACTTGAATTTCTTTACGAGAAGGGTAGGTGAAGGCAACATTTTCGAATGATACATCTCCTTTTATTTTTGGAAAATTTTGATTTTCTGTGCTATTGATTTTTTCTGGAATTTCTTCTAATAATTCAAAAACACGTTCGGTAGCACCAATGGCTTTTTGCATTTGCGCATACAATTCGGCAATGCCACCAGAGGAAGCACCAACATAACTCGAATAAAGAATAAAGGTGAATAATTCACCAACAGTGATTTCGCCAGCAATGCTTAATTGTACACCATACCAAACTACGGCTACTATTGTTCCGAACAAACAAACAATAATAAAAGAAGCAAAATAACCGCGCAATTGTCCACCTTTTATAGCCACTTTTACGACTTCTCTAATTTTTGTAGTGTAGCGTTCAATTTCATACCATTCGTTGGCAAAGGCTTTTACTATGCTAATGCCTTGCATTGTTTCTTCAACTACAACTTGGCTTTCAGCTACTTGATCTTGAACTTTTTTAGAATATTTACGAATAAATCTACCGAAAAACACTGCAGCAACACCAACTAGCGGAACAACAGAAATCATCATTATAGTCAACTTGATATTGATACTAGCCAACATCACAAAACTTCCTATAATCAGAATGAATTGACGCAAAAATTCGGCAATGGTCGTGGTTAGGGTGTCTTGAATTTGACTAATATCGTTGCTGATTCGGCTGTTCAATTCGCCTACACGTTTCTGAGAGAAAAAAGACATTGGTAATTTGACCAAATTCTTATACAATGCTAATCTTACATTAGCCAAAGTATTTTCGGTAAAATTTACGAAAAGTGACAATCTAAAAAAAGAAAAAACAGATTGTAGAATTAGCACTAATCCTAATCCTAATGCAATTTGATTAGCCAAACCGCTATCTTTTTTATTAACACAGTCTACCAACATTCCCATAAACTTAGGGAAAGCTAGTGCTGTTACACTTGTTAGTAAAAGGAATAATAATCCGAGGTAAAATTTCCAAGTATTTTTGCCTGCATATTTGAAAATAATTTTGGCTTTGTTTATTGAAGAGGCCGTGATTTTAGCTTTTGGTAAATCGTTTTCTTTAAATCTTCCCATTGGTTTTTATTTATGTTTCAAATGTACCATTCTGAAAATGGAATTCAAAAAAATAATGGACTTACTGTTTAAAACTAAATTGCTGTACGTGAGGTTTTAATAGAATTAGGTTTGATTTTTTTGATTTTTTTTAAAAAAAAGTCTTGCAAATACGAATTCTAGCTGTATATTTGCACACGCAATAGGGCGATTAGCTCAGCTGGTTCAGAGCACCTCGTTTACACCGAGGGGGTCGGGGGTTCGAACCCCTCATCGCCCACAGATTTTAATAAACTCCAAAGTCAATAGATTTTGGAGTTTTTTTTGGAAAGCTCTCAAGTTTCTTGGACTTTACTTTTTATGAAGATCAATAAAATGTTTGCTTAGTTTTTTTGAAATCTCTTTTGGTTGATTGGCTGTACTAAAATTAACTCATTGTGTCTTTCGATTCTTGGGATGGAGTTGATTTTGAATTTAGTGTTTTTAAAACCTTCAATAAATTTTTTATTTCTAGTATTGTCGGTTTCGTTAAGTGTCATTGTGTTAAAAAGTATGTAGCCGCCGTCTTTTAAAAGCGATAAAGTTTTGTCTCTAAAATAAGGTTCAAATAAAAAATTAGGCATTTGAAGATCTTCAAAAACATCAATGATAATCAAATTGTATTGATCTTTGCATTTCAAAACAAAATCGAGAGCATCTTGTATTTTTATTTCTAGATTAGGAATTTGGTCAAGTTGGAAGTAAGAATTTGCAACTTCAATTATTTCTTTATCAATTTCAACACCTGTAATTTGTCCTTTAAAATCGATTTCATTAACTAATGTTTTAATTACACTGCCTCCAGCCACACCAAGGACTAAAATAGTATCCATAGATTGAATGGTATTGAAACCAATTTTTCGAAGTCCTATTCTAAGGATGCGCTGCAAACTACCATAGGAATAGTTTGTGTTTTCAGAATCAATCAGTAGCTCACCATTAGTCCATGTAACTTCAATGCTTTTGCTAACAGATGATTTCGATTTGTAAATATTTATAGGGATAAGGTAACTAAAAAGTTTTTTTAGCATTTCAAATTAAATTTATTCAAAAATACCATTTTAATCATTTATTTTGCTCAATATTTATAAAACAATGAAAAAGCAAATTTATAAGTGGATCTTTTTTGACCTAATGGGCTGGAAGATTGTTGGTGGTATCGAAAATGAGGTCAAAAAGTGTGTTATGATGGTAATGCCACACACTAGTAATCACGATTTTTATTTAGGTGTTTTTACAAGAGGTATCGTTGGTTTAGAAATGAATTGGATTGGCAAAAAAGAGCTTTTTACGTTTCCGTTTAATTATTATTTTAGATATATGGGAGGTGAACCCTTAGACAGAAGTGGAGGGTTGAATAAAGTTGATGCCATAGCTTCTATATTTAAAAGAAGAGATGAATTTCGTTTAGCGGTTGCTCCAGAAGGAACTCGTAAAAAAGTATCTCAATTGAAAACGGGTTTTTATTATATAGCTCTAAAGGCAGGAGTGCCTATTGTTCCAGTAGCATTTGATTTTGGAAAAAAAGAAGTAAATTTAGGGGAACCATTTTTTCCAACTTCTAATTATGAAGCTGACTTGAATGAGTTAAAAAAACACTTCGTTGGAGTAGAAGGAAAAATTCCAACAAATGGATATGATTGGTAATTAGTTTTTTCTTCTTTTAAAAACATTAATCTTGTTCGTATACTTTGAAAGAACCATTCTTGTAAAAAAAGATAATTTTTTCAATTTGTTGTTTTGAAGTACTACTTATTGAAAAGTTTGTCGGTACTTCATTTGTCGCGTTTTCTTCTTGAATTTTAGATTTTTCTTTTTCTGATCCAGAAGGATTGGGTAGAATAGGAGGTGTATGATTTTCTATATTTGAATTTTGTTCATCAGGAAAACTGCCTTTTCCAATTAGAAGCCAATATAGATTTACCTCCGGAAATTCTTCTACTATTTTTAAAACAAAGTCCAAACTAGGTTTGTTTCTACCAGAAAGGAGGTGAGACAAACTAGATCTTTGTACGCCAATTCTATCGGCAAAAGTAGCCGCATTCATACTGTAATAGTCAAGGATATATTCTAGTCTTTTAATGAAAATATCTAAGTTTACCATTGTGAATTATTTTGACAGTATGAGTCTTTACAAATGTAATTAATTGTTCTCATAAAACAAATTAAGCATATTAATAGTGACTAATAGTTTAATATTTATTAAAATTTTAATTTAGATAATAGTATTTAATAAATTGATTATTTAATATATTAAATTGATTATTTGTGTATTTTATTGTTCTCTTACGATTTGATGGAAATTGAATAGTTTTAATTGTATGATTGTATTTTAAAAAAAAAATAATAGTTTACAATTGTAATTTTAAAGATGTATATTTTTGTAAAACAAAAAATAAAAATATGGAAGCGTTAGATTTATTCCTCAATTTTAAGGAACAATCGGTACAAGGAAGGTATTTGACTTTGGAAGCAATTTTGCCAATTCTAAAAAAACATAATACAAATAATCAAGTTAAACACGTAGGCAACTCTGTTCAAGAAAGGCCAATATATAGCTATCAAATTGGTACAGGAAAGACAAAAATCTTTTTATGGTCTCAGATGCACGGTAATGAAAGCACGACCACAAAAGCACTTTTGGATTTTATTACTCTTTTGAATAGCGAAACGGAGTTGGCAAAAATGCTTTTGGAGGCCTTCACTTTTTTGGCTATTCCAATTTTAAATCCTGATGGAGCATATTTGTATACTCGTGAAAATGCCAATAAAGTTGATTTAAATAGAGATGCTCAAGACTTGACGCAGCCTGAAAGTTTAGTTTTGAGAGGTGTTTTTGAGGTTTTTCAGCCAGATTATTGTTTTAATCTTCATGATCAAAGAACAATTTTTGGAGTTGCTGATTCTGGAAAGCCAGCAACTGTGTCTTTTTTAGCTCCTTCTTATAATGAAGAAAGAGATATTAATGCAACAAGACTTGATGCTATTAGAGTTATAAACAATATTAATAGCGTTTTACAAAATTATATTCCAGGGCAAGTGGGGCGTTTTGATGATTCTTTTAATATTAATTGTATTGGCGATACGTTTCAAAGTTTGGGTGTTCCGACAATTTTGTTTGAAGCAGGGCATTTTCCTGACGATTATTTACGTGAAGAAACGAGAAAGTATATCTTCATTTCTTTACTCGTGAGTTTTGCTACACTTTTCGAAAACGATGTAGTTGATAATGAAATAAGTCAATATTTGAATATTCCTCAAAATAAAGTGGTTTTTTATGATTTTATGTATAAAAATATCAAAATAAATTATGATGGTAATGAAATTATAACGAATTTTGCTGTTCAATATAAGGAAGAATTGATTGATGGGAAAGTAAATTTTAAAGCTTACATCGCAGCAATCGATAATTTAGACTCTTATTTTGGTCATTACGAATATGATGCACAAGGTGCTTTGTATTCAGACAACCAAGGTAATTTGCCTAAAGTTAATCAAATAGCCGATTTTTCATTGGATGACACGGTTGTTTTTGTTAATGGAATGATTAAAGTTTAATTTTTTTATCAAAATATTGATTTTTTCTTATATTTGTAGACATTCTTGCCTTAAAACAGTAATATTAATTAAAGAATTATGAGTAAATTTCGTTTGGATGAAGTAGATCATCAAATTTTAGATATGTTGATTGACAACACAAGAGTTCCTTTCACCGATATCGCAAAAAAATTATTAATTTCTGCAGGTACAGTACATGTAAGAGTTAAAAAAATGGAAGATGCTGGTATTATCATGGGATCTTCTTTGGTATTGGATTATGATAAATTGGGTTACTCATTTATCGCTTATGTTGGTGTATTTTTAAATAATACTTCTCAAACTAAATTTGTTTTAGAGCGTATTAATGAAATCCCATTTGTAACGGTAGCTTCTGTAACTACGGGTAAATTTAATATTTTTTGCAAGATTAGAGCAAAAGATACTAAACACGCAAAAGATGTTATCTTCATGATTGATGATATCGATGGTGTATACAGAACAGAAACAATGATTTCATTAGAAGAAAGTATCAATGATAAGAAGCGTTTAATGCATACCATCTTTAAGGAGATGTAATGACTTGATTGCTATATTTTTAATATAACCTCAAGTTGATTCTTGGGGTTTTTTTATGAAAAAATAATTTAAACGAATCAAAATAGCCGCTTACTGTTACATTAGTAGCTGATAATGATTTTTGATGTTATATTTTTATTTTTTTCACCATACAAACCAACTATTAAGCCAAAATAAACAACTAAATTAATTATGTATACCCTCCCAAAAATTGAACGATTCAATAGAGATGTTTTGTCTAAATATCATATATATAATAGTGTTTTTATAACATTACCTTTTGATTCTGTGGACAACACTGGAGTTTTACTTCCTTTGTTTACAGATATTTGTGAAAAAGGTTTCAAGAAACAACAAACTCCAAAAGAAATTGTAGATTTTTTCTCTGCTAAATATTTAAACAACGCTACAGAGGATGAAGCTATCGATTTAATGTTTCGTTTCATTCAGTATATAGAGAGACAAATTGTACTGTTTGATGCAATTGAAGATGCAGCTTTTTCTTCAGTAAATAATATGGAAGGAAGGGGTTCATTGCGTGATATTAAGGAGAAAACAGATGCTAAAAACAAGCAAAAAGAACTAATTGCTTTTTTAGAAAACTTTAATGTACGTACTGTATTGACAGCTCACCCTACACAGTTCTATCCAGGTCCTGTTTTGGGAATAATTAATGATTTAACAGCTGCAATTAGAGAAAATGATCTTATTCAAATTAAGCAGTTATTAGCGCAACTAGGTAAAACACCATTTATTCAAAACGAAAAGCCTAATCCGTTTGATGAAGCAATTAGTTTGATTTGGTATCTAGAAAATGTGTTTTATAATACATCTGGAGAGATGATTCATTATTTAGAAAAAAATGTCTTTGATGGAACGACTATTCAAAATCCATTAATAAAACTTGGTTTTTGGCCAGGAGGAGATAGAGATGGAAATCCATTTGTTACTACTGAAATTACTATTAAAGTAGCTGAGCGTTTAAGAACTTCAATTTTAAAGTGCTACTATTTTGAAATTAGAAATTTAAAACGAAAACTTACTTTCTCTGGAGTTGATGTGTTGATTTCTGAATTAGAGCAAAAATTATATCGTTCTGTTTTTTATTCCAAAGGGGAAATTTTTATCACTTTAGAAGAATTCAAGGAGCAAATACATAAAATCAAAACCATCATTATTGAACAACATCAATCATTGTATTTAGATGATTTGGAAGCCTTATTGATACGTGTAAATTTATTCGGATTTCATTTCGCCACTTTAGATATTAGACAAAACAGCAAAATACATGATGCAGTTTTTAAAGATGTCGTGAATTTTTATTTAAAGTCAAATACTGAAGTTTTTCCTGATAACTATTTTACTCTTTCTGAGCAGGAAAAATTTGAAGTACTTGAAAATGTTAGTGGTGATTTAGATCCAAATGTTTTTGATAATGTCATCACAAGACAAACATTAGAATCAATACAAGCTGTGAAAACTATTCAAGTAAACAATGGAGAATTTGGTGCCAATCGATATATTATTAGTAATAACGAAAGTGCATTGAATGTTCTAGAAACATTTGCTTTGATAAAATTAAGCAATTGGGAAGAAGCAACTATTGATATTATTCCGCTTTTTGAGTCTGTTGACGATTTGCAACATGCTCATGAAATTATGGAGAAATTATACACCAATGCCTCTTATGCTGCACATTTAAAACGAAGAGGAAACAAGCAAACCATAATGTTAGGCTTTTCTGATGGAACAAAAGATGGTGGTTATTTAATGGCGAATTGGAGTATTTATAAAGCAAAAGAAGCCCTTACTGAAATCTCCAGAAAATATGATGTTCAGGCTATATTTTTTGATGGTAGAGGTGGACCTCCTGCTCGTGGTGGTGGAAAAACGCATAAGTTTTATGCTTCGTTAGGTCCTCAAATTGAAAATAAAGAAATCCAGATTACGATTCAAGGGCAAACCATTAGCTCAAATTTTGGAACCTTAGATTCTTGTCGATATAATTTAGAAAACCTTTTGAGTGCTGGAGTGACCAATCAGGTATTTAATAATACCAAAAACAAGTTATCTCAGGAAGATAAAGCAATATTGGATAAAATGTCTGAATTAGGATATGAAAAATACTTGAGTTTTAAGAATCATCCTAAGTTTATACCGTATTTGGAGCAAATGAGTACTTTAAAATACTATGCAAAAACAAATATTGGAAGTCGTCCTTCTAAGCGAAGCACATCCGAGAATTTAGAATTTAGTGACTTGAGAGCAATTCCTTTCGTGGGTTCTTGGAGTCAATTGAAACAAAATGTTCCTGGTTTTTTTGGAGTGGGTACCGCTTTGAAGTATTTCGAAGATAATAACGAATGGGATAAAGTTAATAATCTATATAAAAATTCATTATTTGTAAAAACATTATTGGAAAATAGTATGATGTCTTTGGCAAAATCATTTTTTCCTTTAACAGCTTATATGCGAAAAGACCCAGAGTTTGGTGAGTTTTGGCAAATCATTTACGATGAATTTTTAGAAACAAAACGTTTGTTGTTGAAAATTGCAGGGCATAAAGACCTTATGGAAAATTATCCTGATGGTAAAGCTTCAATAGATATGAGAGAGCGTATTGTATTGCCGCTCTTAACGATACAGCAATATGCTTTATTAAGAATTAACGAATTGAACAAAGCGACTCAACCTAATGATGAACTTATTAAGGTTTATGAAAAAATAGTAACTAGATCTCTTTTCGGAAATACAAACGCGAGTAGAAACTCTGCTTAATTTTTTAATTATGAATTCAAATCAGTTACCAGTTAATGAGTATTCAAAATTTCAAGCTACTTATATCAATGCAGCTATGAATGTAGAATTAATCGATGAATTAGAAATTTCATTACACGATTTCATTCGATTTGTCCAAAATATCCCTATGGATAAATTTGATTATCGTTATGCAGAAGGTAAGTGGACGATAAAAGAAATAATTCAGCATATCATTGATTCTGAAAGAGTTTTCAGTTATCGCGCTTTGCGAATTTCTAGAAATGACAAAACACCTTTGCCAGGTTTTGACGAAAATAATTATGTAGATAATACCAATGCTAACAAAAGAGGTTTGCAGGAATTACTTACCGAATTATCAGCTGTTCGTCATGCTACTTTGTTGTTGTTCAAAAGTTTTTCTGATGAACAATTGGCTAGGATAGGTATAGCTTCCGAAAATGAAATTTCGGTTCGAGCCATTGGTTTTATTATTATCGGACATCAAAAGCACCATCAAAAAGTGTTCGAAGAGCGATATTTATAAATGGCTCAAAATCAAAGACCACTCGTTTAATTTTTTTTCGAATGTCATTGTGTTTGCGGGACTTGTAGAAGGCATTACATAATACGTAATGCCTTTTATTTGTCCATATTTTTTATAGAAAAACTGATAAGCTGTTTTTCCATTGAATAGAAGTGTTGTAATTTTTGGATGTTCGTTTAAAAAAGTATCAAAATCATTTATTTCTTGATTTTTGATAGCAATGTCTAAACTTCCTTTTCGCTCGCAATTTCGAACCACATCCCAGAGTCCAATTCGATTTTGAAGTAAAAAATCTACTTTGTTTTTATAACAATCGGGTACGACCGCATTATTGAATATTGTACAAATGATTTTCCAAAATTGATTATGTTTGTTTCCGTAATATTCAACTTTTTCTAACGATTTTATCCCAGGAATAGAACCTAAAATTAGGATTTCAGTTGTAGCATCTACAATTGGAGCAAAGGAAGCAATTGTTGTCATTCTTGATTTTCTTTTTCAATAATGGCAAGTGCTAATCTTATTTTGTCATAAGGAACTTGTTCTTCAAAATAGTCAAAATATGGCTTTAAAGCATTTGGTGATTCAAGTTTGGTTTTAGCTTCTTTAATGTTGCTAATTTCTTCAGTGCTGATGTAACTTTCAATATCAATTGGATGTCCATCGAGATAAAGTTTTGCTAAATGTGACGCAATAGTGCTAACACCTAAGTTTCTTTTAGTTGCAATCATATCCACACTTAAACCAGACTGAAACAATGCTAATGTTTCTTTGTATGTAGTAGATTCTTTTTTGGTTTTTGTTGTTTTATTTTTTTGGAACTCAATAATTGTCTTTATAAAGATATCTCCATATTTTTCCAATTTTGCTTTTCCGACTCCATCTATTGCTAAAAATTCTGAATCACTCATGGGTCGTTGATTTTCTAATTGTCTTAGCGTTGCATCGTTAAAAATTACGTAAGCAGGAACTTCTTCTTCTTTAGCCAGTTCAGAACGTAGTTTTCTTAAAATTTCAAATAAAGAATTGGTTGCTGTTTTCGGACTACGTTCCTTAGTCTCTGTTTTAGTTTTTTCAATTTTTTGTACAGTGGTTAGTTGTACCTTTTCTCCTTCGAATAATACTTTTTTTGCCAAAGGAGTTAATTTGATTTTGTTTTGTTGGTGAAAAGCAATTTCGCAAAAACCAAGATTTATCAATTGGATAATGTATTGATTCCAATCGTACCAAGAAATATCAATTCCAATTCCATATGTTTTTAAAAACTGATACTCTTTGTCATAAATAGAAGTATTTTTTGAGCCTCGCAAAAAGTCAACAATTACCGCTAGTGGTTCTGATTCTTTCAATCTTGCTATAGCAGACAAGGCTTTTTGAGCAATAATGGTTCCATTAAAAAAAGCGGGAGGATTTTTGCAAATATCACAGTTTCCACAATTTTCAGAAACCAATTCACCAAAATAAGAGAGCAAAATTTTTCTTCTACAACTTAAAGCATCTGCATATTGTTTCATTCGCTCCAATTTAGCCAATTGTACTTCGGCATTTGAACCTTCAGAAGCAAATTTTTGCAACTGAATCATATCACCATAGCTTTCAAACAAAATCGTTTCTGAAGGTAAACCATCTCTTCCGGCACGACCAATTTCTTGGTAATATCCTTCAATATTTTTGGGTAGGTTGTAGTGAATAACCCAGCGAACATTTGATTTGTCAATACCCATTCCAAAAGCGATGGTAGCACAGACTACTTGACATTCATCATTAATAAAAGCATCTTGTACTGTTGAACGTGTACGATTATCCAACCCAGCGTGATATGCACTTACTTTAATTCCTGTTTTTTGAAGCTTTTCAGCAAGTTCTTCGGTAGTCTTTCTGCTTAAGCAATAAATAATTCCCGATTCATTTGGTTTTGTATCTATAAAATCAATGATTTGTTTGACGCGATCCAAAGCAGGTCTCACTTCTAGGCTTAAATTTTTCCTATCAAAAGAAGCCACAAAAGTTTTAGGATTAACCAAATTCAATTGATCTGAAATGTCAGTTCTAGTAGCTTTGTCGGCTGTGGCAGTCAAGGCTAAAATTGGAGTAGAGGGGAAGCGGTTTTTTAAATACCCTAAATTCGTGTAAGCTGGTCTGAAATCATGACCCCAAGCCGAAATACAATGCGCTTCGTCAATTGCAATAAGACTGATTGTGAGTTTATTGAATGCATTGTCTAAATAGGAAAGGCTTTCAGGAGCTATATAAACGAGTTTAAATTCGTTATTCTGTAAAGCATCGATATAAAATTGTTGTTCATCTGAAGATTGGCTACTATTTATAAAACATGCTTTGATTCCGTTTGCTTTTAAGCTATCTACTTGATCTTTCATTAAAGCGATTAACGGAGAAATAACAATGGTAGTTCCCGGTAAAACAAGTGCTGGTAGCTGAAAACAAATAGATTTTCCTCCACCAGTAGGCATAATCGCAAGTGTGTCTTGTCCAGATAAAATACAATTGATAATTTCTTCTTGGTTGGGTCTAAACTTTTCAAACCCAAAATTCTCTTTGAGAGTGGCGTGTAAATTAATTGTCATTTTGGCTTATATTTATATTTGAAGTATAAATGTATAAAAAAAGGAGCTCTTGTTATGAGCTCCTTTGTATTTTTTGGAGAAATCTAATCTTCGTCATCCTCATCGTCCTCGTCAGCAACATCAGTGTCACCATCTTCATCGTCCTCAGGATCTAAGTCTGGTTTGTCTAAATTATCATCTTCATCGTCATCATCAGAAACAGCATCGTCATCATCTAATTCTAAACCACTAATTGGAGTAACAACTGCATCGATATCTTCGTCGTCATCAAAGTTTTCTATACGATCTGCAAGTTTAGTGCTTACCTTAACAAGGTAAATAGTGTCTTCTGTTCGTACTTCAACTGCTTCAACTAATTCATTTTTAGCATTTCTGAAACGAATTACATCCGAATCATCATACCCGTCAGGAAATTTCTCAACTAAAAGATTTAAAATTTCGTTAGTTAGCTTGGCGTAATCAACAATTACTCTTTTCATAAAATATTCTATAAATCTAACAAATAAGCAAAAATTAATGGTGCTACAATAGTAGCATCCGACTCAATTATAAATTTTGGAGTGTTTATATCTAATTTACCCCAAGTGATTTTTTCATTAGGTACAGCACCAGAATAGGAACCATAACTTGTTGTTGAGTCAGAAATTTGACAGAAATAACTCCAAAATGGCACATCGTGCATTTCCATATCTTGGTACAACATTGGTACTACACAGATTGGGAAATCTCCTGCGATTCCACCTCCGATTTGGAAAAATCCAATTCCGTTAGACGAATTTTTAGAATACCAATCAGCTAAGAAAGTCATGTACTCAATACCAGACTTCATAGTTGAGGCTTTCAATTCTCCTTTTATTACGTAAGAAGCAAAAATATTACCCATAGTACTATCTTCCCATCCTGGCACAATAATAGGTAAATTTTTCTCAGCAGCAGCATACATCCAGCTGTCTTTTAAGTCAATTTCGTAATATTCTTCCAAGACTCCAGAAAGCAACATTTTATACATGAACTCATGAGGAAAATAGCGTTCTCCTTTGTCGTCAGCATCTTTCCAAATTTTGTAGATGTGCTTTTGTAAACGACGAAATGCTTCATGCTCGGGAATACAAGTGTCAGTCACACGATTTAATCCTCTCTCTAGCAAATCCCACTCATCTTGTGGAGTTAAATCGCGATAGTGAGGAACTCTTTCGTAATGTGAGTGAGCTACTAAGTTCATTATATCTTCTTCAAGATTTGCTCCTGTACAAGAAATAATTTGAACTTTATCTTGGCGAATAATTTCGGCAAATATTTTTCCTATTTCGGCGGTACTCATTGCACCCGCCATACTTACCAACATTTTGGCTCCATTGGCTAATTGCTGCTCATAAGCTTTTGCAGCATCAACTAAGGATGCAGAGTTGAAATGCAAATAATGCTTTTCAATAAACTGACTGATAGGTCCTTTACTCATTTTCAAATAGTTAGAGTGTCAAAAATAGTAAAATTGATTTATATTTTTACTATTTATAAGTTTGACATTAATTAAAATTATGTTTATTTTTTTCCGTATCCTAAAATTTTTAATACATCTTCAGAAGTTTGCTGTTCTGAAAAAACTTCTGTAGCTAAAATACCATTTTCGTCTCTATCTATCAGAATATGTTTAGGTTGCGGAATTAGGCAGTGATGCAAACCTCCATAACCACCGATGGTTTCTTGATAAGCTCCTGTATTAAAGAAACCAATATAAAGTGGTTTTTCTTTATTGTATTTTGGCAAATAAATGGCGTTCATATTTTGCTCAGAGTTGTAATAGTCATCACTATCACAAGTCATTCCTCCGAGTAAAACTCTTTCGTAAGTATCATTCCAACGGTTGATGGCTAACATAATAAAACGCTTATTAATCGCCCAAGTATCTGGTAAAGTTGTGATAAATGAAGAGTCAATCATGTTCCATTTTTCTCTATCATTTTGTTGCTTCTGATACAATACTTGATAAATGGCACCTCCACTTTCTCCTACAGTAAAGGAACCAAACTCTGTGAAAATATTTGGCACATCTACTTCGGCTTCTTCGCAAGCAATTTTAATCTGATTGATAATTTCATCAATCATATACTGATAATCGTATTCGAAAGTCAGTGAATTTTTGATTGGGAAACCACCGCCAATGTTCAATCCATCTAAAGTTGGGCATTCTTTTTTAAGAGCTACATATACTTTAATACACTTTACTAGTTCATTCCAGTAATAAGCATTATCGTTAATCCCAGTATTAATAAAAAAGTGCAACATTTTGAGTTCCAATTTTTTATTCTCTTTGATTTCTTTCTTGTAGAAAGGAACTATGTTTTTATAACCAATTCCTAATCTAGAGGTATAGAATTCAAATTTAGGCTCTTCCTCGGCTGCAATACGAATTCCTATTTTGAACTTGTTTTTTATTTGCGATTGCAACAAATCCAATTCTTCGAAATTATCGATAATTGGAATGGTATTTTTATGACCATTATTAATCAATCGAGCAATGTTTTCAACGTATTGGTCTCTTTTGAAACCATTACAAATTACGTAAGTACTTTTGTTGATTTTTCCATTTTCTAGCAAATTTTCAACAATATTAATATCAAATGCAGAAGATGTTTCTATGTGAATGTTGTTCTTAAAAGCTTCATTCATTATGTACTCAAAATGGGAACTTTTAGTGCAATAACAGTAATAGTATTTTGCCTCATATTTGTTTTTTTCCATCGATTTACGAAACCAACTTTTGGCTTTGTTTATGTTGTTGGAAATTTGAGGTAAATAGGTGAATTTTAATGGCGTGCCATATTTTTCTACTAATTTCATCAAATCAATATTGTGAAACTGTAGATTGTCCTTATTTAATTTAAATTCTTCCTGAGGGAAATAGTATGTTTGATTGATTAAGTCGGAATATTTTGTATTCATTAGTTTTGAATATTTATAGAAATTAATTAAGCATTTAAACTAAATCAATTGCTGTTCAAACTCTAATGTTAGCGTACCTAATCTGTAGTTTTTCGTTTTCTGTTTTTATGTATTGAAAAGGATCAAAATTAAAGCAACCAATCATAGTATAAAAACGGTGGAAAGATTTAATTAAAAATCGTTCTTGTTTGTTTTTATCCCCTTTGTTGTTGCTATTTTTTTGATTTTTTTTCATCGATGCAAATGTAAAAAATAATATATACGCAATGCAATGCTTTTTATTAAAAAAAAGATTAAGATTTGTAATCTTCGAAGGCTTCAAGAATCAATTCGTTTTCAACCAATTGATTTATTTTTATGGCTCCGATACCTTCAATTAAGGCGAATTGAATGGTTCCGTATTCATTTTTCTTGTCGTGAATCAATAATTCTAAGATTGGATCAAGATCATTTTCTTCAAAAACAATTTTATCGTAGATACTATTTATCGTTTGTTTTATTTGTTGGTATTCGGTTGTTGAAATTAGCCCTTTTTTCAATGAAATAAAACTTTCTAAAATCATTCCTATCGCGATAGCTTCACCGTGTAGTAAAGTCGTTTTGTCTTTGCTTTCAAGGAAATAACTTTCTATGGCGTGTCCCAAAGTATGACCGAAATTTAAAGCTTTTCGGATACCTTTTTCAGTAGGGTCTTGCATTACAATCTCGTTTTTGATAGCTACAGAACGATGAATAAGAACATCAAAATCAGCAAAATCAATCGAAGTTAGGTCTAAAAACTTTTCCCAATAGTCTTTGTCATAAATTAATCCGTGTTTTAGCATCTCGGCGAGACCTGAACGCATTTCGCTTTGAGAAAGCGTTTCAAGATAAGCAGTGTCGATTAACACCATTTTTGGTACATTAATTACTCCAATTTGATTTTTTAGATTACCTAAATCTACACCGTTTTTTCCGCCCACAGAAGCGTCTACCATAGATAAAAGCGTTGTTGGAACATGAATAAAGTCAACACCTCGCTTGAAAGTTGAAGCAACAAAACCGCCCAAATCAGTCACTACGCCACCACCAACATTAATTACTAACGATTTTCTATCAGCACCTAATTCGGTCAATACATTCCAAATTTCAATACACGTTTCTATGTTTTTATTTATCTCTCCAGCTTCAAATTCAACGATTTCTATTGTCAAATCTGTTTCTAGATAAGGTAAAAACTTTGGCAAACAGCTATCGGTAGTATTGCTATCAACGATGATAAAAAGATTAGAATATTTGTTTTCTTTCAAAAAAAGATTCAAATGTTCATAAGCGTTTTCATTAAAATAAATAGGGTAGTTGTTGGCTGTAATAGTTTGCATAATTTTCAAATTATTTGAGTAGCAAAATAAGGCAATTTTTAGTTAATAGAATTCAAAACTCTAGCTATATTTGCATTAAAATTTAACAAATAATGAAAAATATATTCAATAATACACAAGTTGCCTTTGCTTTAAAAAGTGATACAGAACTAGATAGAGCTTATTTTTTGTTTAAAATGATTGCTAGTGAACCCTTGGTTAGAATTGGTACAGCGGTTACAAATTTTGCTATTAAAGCTAATTTACCAGTAGAAAGCTTGATTAGAGCTACTGTTTTTGATCATTTTTGTGGAGGTGTTAATGAAAACGATTGTTTGACGGTTGTTGATAAAATGTATACCAAAGGAGTTTCTTCTGTTTTGGATTATTCTGTTGAAGGAAAAGAAGAAGAGGAGCAATTTGATGCTGCTTTAAAAATGACTTTAAAGACTATTGAATTTGCTAAGGAAAGACTTGCCATTCCTTTTGCTGTGTTTAAACCTACTGGTTTAGGGCGATTGGCTTTGTATGAAAAATTAGGTGAGAAAAAGCCTTTGACAGATGAAGAAACTATAGAATGGAATAAAGTTGTTGAACGATTTGATGCTGTTTGTAAAGAAGCTTACATTAAAGATGTCGCTTTACTTATTGATGCTGAAGAAAGCTGGATGCAAGATGTAGCAGATGATTTGGTTACCGATATGATGCGTAAATACAACAAAGAAAAAGCGATTATTTTCAATACATTACAAATGTACCGCTGGGATCGTTTGGATTATTTGAAGAAAATACACGAAGAAGCTAAACGCGATCAGTTTTTTATTGGAATGAAATTAGTTCGTGGTGCTTATATGGAAAAAGAAAATCTTCGTGCTCAAGAAATGAATTATCCAACGCCTATTTGTGCGTCAAAAGAAGCATCTGATGAGAATTATGATGCGGCGGTGACCTATATGATGGAGCATTTAGATAGTATGTCGATTTTTGCAGGAACTCATAACGAATTGAGTACTTATAAATTGATGGAATTGATGGAGAAAAAGGGTATCAAAAGCAATGATAACCGAATCTGGTTTGGTCAATTGTATGGAATGAGCGATAACATCAGTTACAATCTTGCCGAAAACGGATTTAATGTTGCTAAATATTTACCTTTTGGTCCAGTTAAAGACGTGATGCCGTACTTAATTAGACGTGCAGAAGAAAATACATCTGTGGCTGGACAAACCAGTCGTGAATTGTCGATGATAAAAGCAGAGCGAAAAAGAAGAAAAGAAAAATAATTCATTCAAAACAAGAAGTGGTGCAAACCACTTTTTTTGTAGTTCGCATTGCAATGATGGTTATAATGGAGGCTAATTTTTTTTAAAAAGGAAATATCTTATATTTGGCACTCCAAAAATACTTTTGATACTTACCTATTAAAAGATAAGATTATATAGTTCTTGAAAATAATTAATCTTTTGAAAGTGAAATCAGCTTTTTCTAAAAATAAGAAGAAATTGAGTGAACCATTTTCGAAAAACAAATATTGACTAAAAATGAAATTACTAGAAGGAAAAGTTGCCATAATTACTGGTGCAAGTCGTGGAATTGGAAAAGGAATAGCTGAAGTTTTTGCAAAAAACGGAGCTAATGTTGCTTTTACATATAGTTCATCTGTTGCTTCTGCAGAAGCTTTAGAAAATGAATTGAACGCAATGGGAATCAAAGCAAAAGGCTATCAGTCTAATGCAGCTGATTTTGAAGAAGCACAAAAATTTGTTGATGCTGTTTTGGCTGATTTTGGAACAGTTGACATTTTGATTAACAACGCTGGAATCACAAAAGACAATTTGTTAATGCGTATGTCTGAAGCTGATTTTGATTTAGTTATCGATGTGAATTTGAAGTCGGTTTTCAATATGACAAAAGCGATTCAAAAAACATTTTTAAAACAACGTTCAGGTTCTATCATCAATATTAGTTCTGTTGTTGGTGTTTCAGGTAATGCTGGTCAAGCCAATTATGCTGCGTCTAAAGCAGGTGCTATAGGATTTACTAAGTCTGTAGCATTGGAGTTAGGGTCAAGAAACATTCGTTGTAATGCTATTGCTCCAGGTTTTATCGAAACTGAAATGACTGCAAAATTAAGTGAAGATGTAGTAAAAGGTTGGAGAGAAGGTATTCCATTGAAACGCGGAGGTTCTACTGAGGATGTTGCCAATGCTTGCTTGTTCTTAGCTTCAGATATGAGTGCTTATATTACAGGTCAAGTATTGAACGTTTGTGGTGGAATGCTTACCTAGAAAAAGTATTCAGTATTCAGATTTTAGTATTCAGTATTGAATCTGAAAACAACTCAGAATATTGATAGAATATGTTACAATTATAATTAAAATATGACAACAAACACCCTTCTATTACTGATTCTTTCAATAGTTATAGCTGCTGTTTTGTCGTATTTTCAATACCTATATAAAGCCAAAAGTCAATCTAAAGTGTATTGGCTTTTGGCTTTTTTGCGTTTTGCTTCGATTTTTGGTTTTCTATTGTTATTGATAAATCCTATCATCAGTAGAACAGAATTAGAAATTATCAAAACACCATTGCCTATCGTTGTAGATAATTCTAGCTCAATTTCTTTTTTGAAAGCTAATGCACAAGCCGAAAAAGTTTATGAAGCATTGGTTTCCAATAAAGACTTGCAAAATAAATTTGAGGTGCAACCCTTTTTGTTTGATGCAACTTTGCAACCATCAGATACCTTTAATTTTAAAGGAAAACAAACACAGTTGGATGTTGTAGCTAAAGATTTGATGAATTTGAATAAAAATCTTCGTTACCCCACAGTGTTGCTTACAGATGGAAACCAAACTTCTGGAGATGACTATGTTTATAGTTTTGATTCAGAAAACAGTGTTTTTCCAGTAGTTCTGGGGGACACCACTGCTGTTTTTGATTTAAAAATCAGCCAGTTGAATGTTAATAAATATGCATTTTACAAGAATAAATTCCCAGTAGAAGTTTTTGTTCAATATTCTGGAAAGCGTTTGAATGCGGCTAATTTTTCAATTTCAGAAGGAAAAAACACGATTTTAAAACAAGCTGTAAGTTTTACTGCTGGACAAAGAACCGCGACAGTTACCGTTTTTTTACCTGCTGATAAAATTGGCTTGCATTTATTCAAAGCCAACATCACTGCTGGTGTAAAAGAAAAAAACAATTACAATAACACCAAGAATTTTGCTGTTGAAGTATTGGACCAAAAAACAACTGTTGGATTGGTTTCGGCAATTAATCATCCTGATTTAAGTGCTTTTAAACGTGCTATTGAAACTAATGCACAACGTAAAGTAAGTATTGTTAAGCTACAAGAAATCAAATCATTGTCGGATTATAATATTTTGATTTTCTACCAACCCAATGCAAGTTTCAAATCTATTTTTGATAGTGCTAAAGCCGCAGGTATTAATACATTAGTTGTTACAGGAATGACTACAGATTTTATTTTTTTGAATCAACAACAAAATGATTTGGATTTTAAAGTCACCAATCAGAAAGAAGATTTCTTACCGTCATTCAATACAAAATTCAATTTGTTTGCTTTGGATAATATAGGTTTTGACAATTTTCCTCCCTTGGCACATCCTTTTGGTACCATTACCGCGAAAGAGAATGTTACGGTTTTACTTTCTTCCAAAATACGAAGTATAGATACAGGTTTGCCTTTGTTAGCATTTACTGAAGTAGGAGGTAAACGAGCTGCGTATTTGTTAGGAGAAAATAGCTGGAAATGGCGATTACAATCTCACGTGGACCAGCAATCATTTGAAAAATATGATGTTTTTATCGATAAAACCATTCAGTTTTTAGCTTCTAATAGTTCAAAAAAATCTTTAGTTGTTACTCACGAAAATTTTTATAATTCAGGAGAGGCAATTGCTATTACCGCTCAGTTTTTTAATAAAAATTATGAGTTTGATGACAATGCACGACTAACTATTTCTGTAACAAACGTAAAAAATAAGCAAACCAAAAATTATGATTTGCTTAAAGGAACCAATGCTTATCAAGTCAATTTAGATGGACTTTCCGCTGGAAGTTATACCTTTACTGTAAAAGAATTGAATACCAAAACCAGTTATTCAGGGCGTTTTGAAATTCTAGATTTTGATATCGAAAAACAATTTGTTGCTCCTGATTATACCAAATTATCACAATTAGCTGAGCAAACTAAAGGAAAAGTGTTCCTTCCTTCACAAGTTGAACAATTGATACAACAATTGCTTGCAGATGAATCGTACAAAGCGATTGAAAAAGAAAATGTCATCAAATCACCTTTGATTGATTGGATTTGGCTTTTAATTTTGATTGCACTTTGTTTAACATCAGAATGGTTTGTGCGTAAATATCACGGGCTATTATAGTTTTAAATGGACTTTTTTAAATGTAACAGATGGATTTTAGGCTAAAAGTATTTTATACCGTAGCAATTCGACTTAATTTTACTAAGGCGGCAGCGGAATTGTATATCAGTCAGCCAGCCGTTTCAAAACACATTCAAGAACTGGAAGAAACCTACAAAACGAAGCTTTTTGAACGAAATGGTTCTAAAATTGCTTTAACGGCAGCGGGTCATCTCTTGTTACAACATACCAAATCTATATTTGATATTTATCGTGAGATTGAGTTTGATATGAGCTCTTTTGTGACGAAACGCCAAGGATTATTGAGACTTGGAGCAAGCACAACACTTTCGCAATATGTTATTTCTCCAATTTTAGCACAATTTCACAAAAAAGAAAAAGGAATAAGTATTCATTTGACTAATGGCAATACAGAGCAAATTGAAAACGCATTAATCAATAAGGAAATTGAAGTTGGAGTAGTAGAAGGGCAGTCTAAAAATCAGTCGATTAAATATGTTCCTTTTTTGAAAGATGAATTGGTATTGGTTTGTAGAGCCAATCATCCTTTGGCACAAACTAATGAAATCGCTATTGCGACCTTAAAAACACTTCGTTTGGTAACTCGTGAAAGAGGTTCTGGAACACTTGAAGTTATTGAATATGCCCTAAAACAACGAAATGTCAAATTATCCGATTTGCAAATCGAGATGCAATTAGGTAGTACAGAAAGTATTAAGTCTTATTTATTGCATTCGGATTGTTTTGCTTTTATATCGATTCACGCTGTTTCTAAAGAATTGAAAAACAAAGAATTAACTGTTTTTGATGTAGAAGATTTAATTATCGAACGATTCTTCTATAGCATCACTTTAGTTGGAAAATCCGATACTTTATCGGAATTGTTCATTCGGAATATTTCAGACTATTATAACTTGTCGTTATAGTCAATTGTATTTTGGTATTGGCTTTTTAAATGCATTCGTCAGACCTTTGTAAAGTAATTTTAAACTACTTTACGATGGATACTACATCAAAACATAGCGCTGTTTCACCCACACACTTTTTAAATCTTTCTAGAACGAATCAACAAATTCTTTTTGTTCTACTCTTAATAGTTTGTTTAACTTTTTCTGTGTCACCACCCATTGCATTACTTCTGGGGTTATTAATAGCGAATCTTTCAGGGCATCCTTTTTTGCATTTAAATCATAAAGCGACTTCAGTTTTATTGCAATTATCCGTTATCGGACTAGGTTTCGGGATGAACTTACACAGTGCTATAGCAGCTGGAAAAGAAGGATTAGTTTTTACTATTGTATCTATTTTTTCTACTTTATTTCTAGGGATTCTTTTAGGTAAATGGCTTGGAATTGATAAAAAGATAGCACATTTAATTTCTTGTGGTACAGCAATCTGCGGAGGAAGCGCCATTGCAGCCATAGCGCCTGTAGTGGAGTCTAAAGAAAATCAGACTTCAGTAGCTCTCGGAGTTATTTTTATTTTAAACTCTGTGGCTTTGTTTTTGTTTCCTGTTATTGGACATTGGTTACAATTGTCGCAAAACGAATTTGGATTGTGGTGTGCTATTGCAATACACGATACGAGTTCTGTTGTTGGTGCTGCTAATAAATTTGGTGCAGAAGCACTGCAAGTCGCAACTACGGTAAAATTAGCTAGAGCTTTGTGGATAATTCCTATAGCCATTGGTTCTTCTTATTTATTTAAAAATGGAAAAAAGAAAGTAACCATTCCGTATTTTATCTTCTTATTTATCTTGGCTTTGGTTGTAAATACTTATGTTCCAGCCGTTGCTACAGTAGCTCCATTTTTGGTATCGGTATCAAAAGTTGGTTTAACTATCACTCTCTTTTTAATAGGAGCGGGGCTTAACTATACAAGTTTAAAGCAAGTTGGAATCAAACCTTTATTGCAAGGGATTCTATTGTGGGGTTTTATCGCTGGAATGGCTTTATTGGTAATTATGAATTATGCTCATTAATTTTTTTATTCCATTCATAACGTTCCAAATAGGAGTTTTTCTTTCGATTGAGGTAATAAATTTTTAATCGAAAATAGTCATAAAACAAAGCAATTAATAAAAACAAGCAGCCTAAAAAAAGGGTTTTTAATGCTATAATTTGGTACAACAAGCCACCCACAAAACAACCCAAGAAAAATAAAGTGATAATGGATACTCTCAGAAAGATGTTTCTTTTGAGTTTTTTCTTTTCTTCAATTTGGGTGTAAAAAAACAATTGAGACAATTCTATACCCAAATCTGTAAACAAACCCGTTAGATGTGTTGTTCTTACGGTTGATTGCGAAATTCGAGTTACTAAGGCATTTTGAAGTCCCATTGCAAAAAGCAACGTAAAGGCAATTATTTTCCCCTGAAGGTTTGTCGCATCAGCTGAGCCTCCGAATAATCCAATAATGAATAATAAAACAATTTCTATCGATAACGGAATGACGTGCGAGAATTCAGGTTTCGTCTTAGTCATTAATTCTACAATAAAATTTGAAGTAAAAGCTCCTAGTAGAAAGAAAAGAATGAATACAAAAAAAGCAAATGCTGCCAAGTATTGATGTTCCATTATTTGCTCAGAAAAGTAGGCGAAATGTCCTGTTACATTTGTGGTGAGTACTTGAATTTCGAGTACTCCAGTTACATTTACAACTCCAGCCACAAAAGATAGTAGGGTTGCTAGTCGTAAATTATGACTGAATGTTCTACTTTTTCCTTGGTGGCGAAACATAGTTTGATTTTTATCAAATTTACAATAAACCCTTCAGAAATCATTCTTTTTGATATTGCTTATTTTTTAATATTTCTGAGCAAGTTTGATAGTAAGCAATGGTTTCATTGATGAGTTTTTGGTTTGGATTTTTTAATATAATTTCGTCATAATGCGATTCATAAACCTTCGGAACATTTGAATTCAGAATCATTTTTAAATCGAATTGCTTTACTTTTTGTTTGGGAGACAAAATAGTTAATACTTGCTCTTTTATTAGACCTAAATCCTGATAAGTAGCTATGAAAGCTCTTGGTTGATAGTTAGGTTGTAGTACGTTTTGTCCATAAAATTTACTTTGGTAGTCAAAATGCAATACACCAAAAAGAGTTGGCATAATGTCAATTTGAGACATCAGTTGGGTGTATTTTACAGCTTTTGGTTTACTCGGATTGTAGATAAAAGCTGGAATTCTGTATTTATCTAATGGCAATTCAATTTTTCCAGCGCTAGAAGCACAATGGTCGGATACAATTACAAAAATGGTGTTGGTAAACCAAGACTGTTTTTTTGCCATTGCAAAAAATTGTCGCAAGGCATAATCCGTATATTTTACGCCGCCTTCACGAGATTTAGCATCTCCTGGAATATCAATTTTATTATTCGGATAGGTAAAAGGCCTGTGGTTACTAACAGTCATCCAATGTGAAAAGAAGGGTTTTCCTGTTTTTGCATCAGCATTAATAGTTTGAATCGCTTTTTTTGCCATATCCTCATCGCAAACGCCCCATACATTGGCGAAGCTAATTTCACTTTGAGTAAATGTTTTTTTATCAATAATGTTATACCCATTTCCTCCAAAAAAAGATTCCATATTATCAAAGAAAGCGTCTCCGCCATACAAATAATTTACTTTGTATCCTTTCTTTTTAAAAATTGAAGCTGTAGTAAACTTATTTTTATTGTCTTTCCTCTTTACGACACTTTCACCAGCTGTTGGTGGCAAACAAAGTGTCAAAGCTTCTAAGCCTCTTACAGTTCTATTGCCCACTGCATACATATTGGTAAATTCTAAGCTTTTATCAGCCAAGCTATCCAAGAATGGGGTGATGTTCTTTTCATTACCGTATCGCTTCATAAAATCTGCACTTAGACTTTCTATGGTAATAAGCACCACATTTTTTTTAATTTCTAAACTGTCAGAAGTAACAGTTCTCTGAGTAGTTGTTCCTTTAATTTCTGGTAGTAAATTGTGTAATAGGGTATATGCTTGGTTATTTGGCAATGTTTTGTAAAACTTAAAATAATCCAATTCACTGTTCATAAATGCCAAATAGAACTTGTAAATTCCGTTAGATTGTAGTTCATTGGTGAAAATATTGGTCGAATTTTCTTTTTTTGCTAAAGTAGGAATTGCCCAAAACGAAAGCGCAAACAAGCTCAAGTAAACCAAAGACAGACTTATTTTTTCTTTGAAAGTAGGAAGCTTAGCCAAATAACTTTTGGTTCTTTTAACAATGAAAAAAGTAATGCCTCCAACTACTATAAATAAAGCGGTAAAAATAGGAATCACAGGATACGATTCCATAATGTTGCCAATTACTTCATTGGTATAAATCAAATAATTGACTGCAATAAAGTTGTATTTTACTCCAAATTCATTCCAAAAAAAGTATTCGCTGATACCGTTTTGTAAAAGCAGTAAAACATATAAAAAGATAACAAAACTAAACATCCACAAGCGCAAACGCTCACGGTATTGAGGTAAAAATAAATACAAACCAAAGAATACGGTCTTAATTCCAACAAAGGTGATTCCAATTTTGGGTAAAGCGCCACCGTATTCATCCAAAATAGTATTTACTAACGTTACATAACCTAATAAAGAGAGAAGTAATCCAAAAATGATATAACCATAAGGCTTATTGTATTTTGAATTGGAAATAAAAATCAAATAGAGCCACAGAAATCCACTGGCTATAATAAATACAAACACATCAGAACAAAGTCCTAGTCCATAAATTTTAATTACTTCTAGAAAAGTAAAAGAACTTTGTGTAATGGGATGAACCATCAAAACAGTTCTCAACACAAAACTAATACTAAGATAAAAAAGAGATAAGTAGTAAAACAGGGAAAGTTTTTTAAAAAAAGGCATTCTATATTATTTTTATTCAAAATTATACTTGTCTTGCTGCAATTGGTTTAAGATTCATTTAAGATTGACTTAAGATTTGCTTAAAGTAAACTAAAATTAAGATTCCCTTAAAATAAGTAACAACAAGTTGAGTTTGACTATAAATATAATACTTTTACTTTATGAATTTAACAAATGTTTATATGAAGAATGCAATGCTACTTTTATTTCTTTTTTTGACCGCAAGTGGTTTTTCTCAAAACTGGAGAACCAATTTTGATGAAGCAAAAGCAGAAGCTACCAAAGAGGACAAAAATATCGTTTTGGTATTTTCTGGTTCTGATTGGTGTGCGCCTTGTATGAAGTTAGATAATGTAGTTTGGAAATCAGAAGCCTTCAAACAAGAAGCAGAAAAAAATTGGGTCATTTATAAAGCCGATTTTCCGAAGAAAAAAGCCAATCAATTGGCACCCGATTTAACCGCTGCTAATCAAAAATTAGCCGAAAAATACAATCGTGGCGGAAGTTTTCCTTTGGTTGTATTGCTTGATAAAACTGGAAAAGTTTTAGGAATGACGGGTTTTAAAAATGTTCCTGCCAATGATTATATACAATTAATTCATTCGTTAGAGAAAAAATGAGAAACGTAACTCTTATATTCCTGTTGACATCCATTTTCGCTTTTGGGCAAGTGACCCACAAGCGAAAATTGTATATGCTAGGAAGTCCTTTTGAAATGACTGTCGTTGCTAAAGATACCATTCAAGGCAACATTTTTATTGATATGGCGGTTGCCGAAGTGAAGCGCATTGAAAATCTAATTTCAGATTGGATTCCAACGACGCAAATATCTCAGGTCAGTAAAAATTCGGGAATTCAACCTGTAAAAGTTGATAAGGAAGTCTATGATTTGGTAGAACGTGCTATAAAAGTATCACAGCTAACTTCGGGAGCTTTTGATATTTCTTATGCTTCGATGGATAAAATTTGGAAATTCGACGGAAGTATGAAGGCTATGCCAACTCCCGAAGCTATCAAACAATCTGTGGCTAGAATTGGCTATCAAAAAATTGTTTTAGATGCCAAAGCACAGACTATTTATTTGAAGGAAAAAGGAATGAAATTAGGTCTAGGTGGTATTGGTCAAGGCTATATTGCAGATAAAATCAAAGATTTATTGCTATCAAAAGGCTGTACCTCTGGAATTGTAAATGTATCGGGCGATATTAACGCTTGGGGCTATCAAACGACAGGTAAACCTTGGACAGTCGCCATTGTTAACCCAATGAATAAAAATAAAGTATTTGCTACTTTCCCTCTCGAGAATAGTTCGGTGGAGACTTCGGGTAGTTACGAAAAATTTGTGGTTTTTGACGGCAAACGCTATTCTCATATTATCGACCCTAGAACGGGTTATCCAGCACAAGGGGTGGTGAGTGTTTCTGTTTTTGCTAAACAAACTGAAATTGCGGATGCTCTTGCTACTGGGATTTTTGTTTTGGGAGTTGATGTAGGCTTGAACTTAGTCAACCAGCTAAAAGGCATTGGATGTATAATTGTTGACGATAAAGGGGAAATACATACCTCTAAAAATATTGATATTAAAAAATTTAACTAATGAAAAAATTACTTTTTGCTAGTGTACTAGTAGCCGCTTTACAATCTTGTACTTCTGTAAAAGAATATGAAAAAGTAGCTATAAATGACCCTGATATGAAGCTTGCTGCAAGAGCATCAGAACGTTACGAAACCACTTTTCAGGTCTACAGAGAAGCTTCTGCTGGGGCTAATGGAGGAAAAACTGGTGGTGGTTGTGGATGCAACTAAATCCTCAAAATAATTTATTTAATTGAAATATAGATAATGAAAAAAGCCTTATCCATTCTATTACTGAGTATTGTTTTCTTTGCCAATGGGCAACAGAAAGACACTACAGCAGTTGGATTTAAGAAAAGAGTATTAGAAACTACCGAAGTTGATTTCTTGTTAAGCTATTACAAACAAGATGGGATACATTCAGCTGTTTCTGGTGGTAGCGGAACCGAAAACTTGACAGATATTACGGCTGCAATAGTGGTAGCAATGCCATTAAGCGATGATGAAGTACTTACGGCTGACATAGGTATTTCTGCTTATTCATCTGCATCATCAAGTAATATTAATCCTTTTGATAGTAATACACCAAACCCTTGGCAATCTAGTTCGGGAGCATCGCAATCAGACCAATTGACCAGTTTGGCTCTATCGTATTCTGCAAGTTCTGATGATAGAAACACAATTTGGAATGCACACGTTTCTGGTTCGGTGGAATATGATTATTCTTCTATTGGATTTGGTGGTGGAGTTACCAAAGAATTTAATGATAAAAATACTGAAGTAAGCCTTTCTGCCAGTGCGTATTTGGATACGTGGAAACCTATTTATCCGAAAGAATTACAGGATTATAAAAATAATGGAGATAATTTGAACGGTGGAATATTTGATTATTTTACCATTACTGGAAATACAGCTTATAATCCGAGTCAATTCGAATTCCATAAGGATAAGAAAAGAAATTCTTATTCTGTATCGTTAAGTTTGTCGCAAGTGATTAACAAAAAATTGCAAGCTTCGGTGTTTTTGGATGTGTTACAACAACAAGGTTTGCTATCTACGCCGTATCAAAGGGTGTATTTCAAAGATGTGGCAGCTTCCTTTATCAATAATTTTCAGTTGGCCAATGATATTGAACGCCTACCAGATTCAAGATTCAAATTACCCATAGGAGCAAGGTTGCATTATTACATCAATGAACGCTTTGTGTTGCGAACCTATTATCGATTCTATTCTGATAACTGGGGAATACAATCACATACCGCTAGTATTGAATTGCCAATCAAGCTAACGGATCGCTTTACGGTTTTTCCTATGTATCGTTATTATACACAAACGGCTTCAGACTATTTTGCACCTATCAATACGCATTTATCAACGGATCAATACTACACCTCAGATTTTGATTTGTCAGCTTTTGATGCCAATCAGTATGGATTTGGGGTCAATTATACCGATATTTTTACAGGAGCAAAAATTTGGAAATTTGGCTTGAAAAATATTGATTTTAGATACAATCATTACGATAGGAGTGATGGTTTGAAAGCTGATATCGTTTCACTTGGGTTCAAGTTTTTAATGCAATAACTATGAAAATTCTTATTGTAGAAGACGAAGTTGGAATTGCTGATTTTCTCAAACAAGGTTTAGAAGAAGAGGGCTATTCAGTATTAGTAGCTTACGATGGCGAAGCAGGTTTAGCCTTGGCTTTGCAGCAAAAAGTAAACGTTATTTTATTGGATTGGATGCTGCCAAAAATGCACGGAATAGACATTTGTAAAGCCATTCGAAAAGCCAATATTCAAACGCCTATTTTATTTTTGACTGCTAGAGATACCGTACAAGAAACGATAGAAGGTTTGAAAGCTGGAGCGAATGATTACATCAAAAAACCTTTTAGTTTTGATGAATTAATTGAACGAATTAAAATTCATTTTAGAAATACAGCTTCCAATGACCTATTGGTTTTAGGCAACATCAGCATTGATCCTTCCAAACATCAAGTGCTGCTGGGCGATCAAGAAGTTAATCTTACGCAACGCGAATATGAATTATTAGTATATTTAATCAAAAATAAAGGAAAGGTTTGTACTCGAAATCAAATCATTGAGGACGTTTGGGATATTCATTTTGAATACGATACAGGAGTTATTGATGTTTTTATGAACGCCATCCGAAAAAAACTCAATCTGAACAAAGAAGAAGATCTCATCAAAACCATTCGTGGCGTTGGCTATATTGCTAATGATTAATTTCACATAAATATGTTTTCATTTTCATACAAAGACAGAATTGCCTTTAACTATATTTTGAGCACTGGGCTCTTAATTTCTGTCGTTTTCATTGTGATTTATCAAAGTATGAAATACAATGTGAACACGCATATCAATGAAGACATTCAAACTGAGGTTCAAAAGCATTTAGAAGAAATAGAAATCGATCGCAACAATACCTATTTAATTCAAGTCGATCAATGGCGTGCGAGAGAGCACAACACTGTAAATGTTAACCCTGTTTTTGTACAGTTTTTTGATATCAATAATCAATTAATTGACAAATCTCCCAATTTAAAAGGGCTTCAGCTCAAGATGTATAAAGCTCCTTTTGACAACAAATTTATTGATACATATCTCAACAAAAAGCCCATTCGTCAGATTCAAGTTCCGCTGTATGACGAACAGAAAATTGTAGGTCATCTGTTTGTAGCAATGTCATTAGATGATGCGCAAATGATTTTGAATAATTTACGCAATACTCTTTTTGTTTCTTTTCCTTTAATACTCATCTTGCTTTTCCTGATTGCTCGATTGATTGCAGGTCGAAGCATAAAACCTGTCACCGCCATTACTGAAACGTCTAGTAACATTACAAAAGACAACCTAAAAGGACGCATCGTTTTACCTCAAAACAAAGATGAACTCTACACGCTTTCCAAAACAATAAATGATTTGCTGGATCGAATAGAAAATGCCGTAGAGCGAGAAAAACAATTTACTTCGGATGCTTCACACGAATTAAGAACGCCGCTAACGGTTTTGAAAGGTACTTTGGAAGTATTGATACGAAAACCGAGAACACAAGCAGAATACGAAGAAAAAATTGCATACAGTATTAAAGAAGTCAATCGTGTAAATAACTTGGTGGATCAATTATTGTTATTGGCGCGTTTCGAAAATCAAAAACAACAATTAAAAATTGAAAAGGTGTATTTGAACGCATTGATTTTGGATACTTTGACGATGTATTCAGAGAAGATAAAATCAAAGAAAACAACCGTTGTTAGTGAATTTACTGCTGATTATTACATTGAATCCGATCATTATTTAGTAGCGATAATTATTGGAAACATTATCAGTAACGCCATCAAGTATTCTGGAGAAAATACTGTGGTCACAATTGATTTGAATAAAGACGAAAAAGGCACCCACTGCATCATTACCGACCAAGGAATTGGTATAGCCAAAGCCGATTTGGATAAAATTTACAACCCTTTTTATCGTTCAAATGCTACAAATCATCCTACGATAAAAGGCTCTGGATTAGGACTTTCTATAGTGAAACGAATTGCAGAATTACTCCCTATGGATATCGAAATTTTTAGTGAAACTGGCAAGGGAACTAAAGTAGTCTTAAGTTTTCATTAATCTCTTTTTAAGCCGTTCTTAAGATATTTCATATATTTACCACTTACTTTTGTACCAAAGCTTGATGCTGTAACCATTTGAAGTAGTTGGATATGTCTGTCAAAAAAATAACGACCCTTTTATTTCTATTTGTTTTTGTGTATTCCAACACAGAAATAGGGCAGTTATTCAAAATTCCCAATTTGTATCAGCATTATTTAGAGCATCAAAATCACAACCAAGAACAAGCCTTTTCGTTTATCGATTTTACCATCAGTCACTACAATAATCTAAACAAACACGCCGATACCGATGGTCACGACAAGCACGAAAACTTACCTTTCAAAAGTCAAACCATCAATCTCGATACGGTTGTCTTGGCTTTTGAGGAACCTCAATCTATTTTTACTTTAAAAAATCCTATACGAGTAGTTGTAAATCAATCACTTCCGATTTACAAAGAATGGTATATTTCTAATGTATTTAGTTCAATTTGGCAACCGCCTAAACTAGTTTAAAATTATCTTTATCGTTACTTATCTTTTTTGATAATTACTTTTTTACTGAATTATTGGTGTTCTAATGATTCTAAACGTATAATTTTTAATTTACTAGTATGCTAAATAAAATCATAGCATTTTCTATCCAAAACAAACTCATTGTATTATTGTTTACTTTGAGCGTGTTTGGTTTCGGATTGTTCTCTGTATTCCAAATTTCTATTGGCGCTGTGCCTGACGTGACCAACAATCAAGTGCAAGTGATTACCACTTCACGCAATCTTTCAACTCAAGATATTGAGCAATTTATTACGTATCCTGTCGAGATTGAAATGGCTAATTTGCCGGGCGTAAAAGAAATTCGTTCTATTTCAAAATTCGGTTTATCGGTCGTAACGATTGTTTTTGATGACGATTTGGGAACGTATTTGCCTCGTCAATTAATCGCTGAAAAAATAAAAGCGGCTTCCGAAAAAATCCCCGAAGGTTTTGGTACACCCGAAATGGGACCGATTACCACTGGATTGGGCGAAATTTACCAATACACTTTGGAGGTAAAACCTCAGTTTAAAAACAACTATTCCATAACCGATTTGAGAACGATTCAGGATTGGATTGTGAAACGACAATTGTCTGGAATTAATGGGGTGGTCGAAATCAATACTTGGGGTGGTTATTTAAAACAATACGAAATCAGTATTCGTCCTTCGGAATTAAAGGCGATGAATTGTAGCTTGACTGAAATTTTTACCGCTTTAGAGAAGAATAACAGCATTGCAGGTGGGGCTTATATCGAAAAAACGAATCAAAGTTATTTCATTCGTGGCGAAGGAAAAGTCAATAGCATTCAGGATATTGAAAACATTGTGGTTAAAAACACCAATGGTCTTCCCGTTTTGATTAAAAATATTGCGAAAGTACAATTTGGTCACGCCAATCGTTTTGGAGCGATTACAGGAAATGGAGAAGGAGAGAAGGTACTCGGACAAGTGATGATGCTTAAAGGAGCGAACTCTAAGCAAGTCATTAGTGATGTCAAAGACAGAGTAGCCGAAATCCAAAAATCACTACCAGAAGGAGTCTATATCAATGGTTTTTTAGAACGTAGTGAATTGGTTGGGAAAACCACCTTTACGGTAGCCGAGAATTTAATTTTAGGCTGTTTGATTGTAATCTTTGTGGTGGTTTTATTGCTTGGTAATTGGCGTTCTGGATTGGTCGTAGCTTCGGTGATTCCGTTGTGTTTGCTATTTGCCATTTCGTTTATGAATATTTTCGGAATCGATGCCAATTTGATGAGCTTAGGCGCCATTGATTTTGGAATTATTATCGATGGAGCTGTAATCATAGTGGAGTTCATTGCCTTTCAAATCGCCCAAAATTCGGCACATTTGGCAGGATTAAACAAAGAAAATCGTCAAATTGAAATTGACCAAATCACCTATAAAAGCGCTTCCAAAATGATGAATTCTGCCATTTTTGGTCAGTTAATCATTCTGATTGTTTTCATTCCGATTTTGTCTTTGTCAAGCATCGAAGGAAAAATGTTTAAACCGATGGCTATGACGTTTAGCTTTGCTTTATTGGGCGCGATGATTTTCTGTTTTACTTATGTTCCTGTTGTGGCTTCGATGTTTTTAAAACCAACAAGAGAAAATCCAAACTCGATTTCAGAGAAGCTCATCCGAAAATTAAATTCTTGGTATCTGCCTTCAATTACTTGGGCTTTGGGAAATACCAAAAAAGTATTGTACGGAGCACTAGCGTTGTTGGTGTTTTCGGGTGTTTTATTTAGTACTATGGGAGGTGAATTTATTCCCACCTTAGACGAAGGAGATTTTGTGATTCAACCCGTTTTAAAAACAGGAACTTCTTTGACCAAAACCATCGAAACCACTACTAAAATGGAGAAAATTATTTTGAAAAATTTCCCAGAAGTAGAGCAAGTCGTATCTAGAATTGGTGCTGCCGAAGTCCCAACCGACCCAATGTCGATGGAGGAAAGTGATATTATTGTGAAACTAAAACCAAAGTCGGAATGGGTTTCTGCCAGTTCCAAAGATGAATTGGCCGATAAGATAAAAGAAGCATTAAACGCCCAAATTCCAAATATGGAAATCGAGTTTACACAACCTATTGAGATGCGTTTTAATGAGTTGATTTCTGGAACCCGTTCTGATGTGGCGATTAAGATTTTCGGAACCGATTTGGATGTTTTAGCCCGAAAAGCACACGAGATTGAGCGCGCTATCAAAAAAGTTCCTGGAGCTTCGGATGTTATTATAGAAAAAACCGAAGGTTTACCTCAAATGTACGTGCAATATGACCGTTCCAAAATTGCGCGCTACGGTTTAAATATTGAAGATTTGAACGATGCCATCGCGCTGAGCTTCGCTGGAAAAGTAGTGGGAAATGTGTTTGAAGGCGAAAAACGATTCGATATGGTGATTCGTTTAGACCAAACCAACAGAAAAAGTATTGAGGACTTGAAAAACTTATATGTTACGGTTCCCAATGGAGCTCAAATCCCGTTGAATGAGTTGGCTACCATTGAATATGCTGAAGGCCCTGCCAAAATATCGCGTGACAATACTAACCGACGCATTGTAGTTGGAATTAACGTTCGTAATAGAGATTTACAAAGTGTAGTGACCGATATTCAAAAAATTGTAGATACGCAAATTAAGTTACCTGCGGGTTATTATGTGCAATACGGCGGACAATTCGAAAATTTAGAAAGTGCCAAAGCCCGATTGCTTATTGCCGTTCCTATCGCTTTATTGTTGATATTTATACTGTTGCATTTTGCTTTTGGCTCAATGAAAGAAGCTTTGATGGTGTATTCGGCAATTCCGTTATCGGCAGTGGGAGGAATTTTATTATTGTGGATTCGTGATTTGCCTTTTAGTATTTCGGCGGGAGTTGGTTTTATCGCTCTTTTTGGTATCGCTGTGTTGAATGGTATTGTGTTGATTGAACACTTTAAAGAACTAAAACATCAAGGAATGACCGATATGAATGCCTTAATTTTGAAAGGAACAACCGACCGTTTGCGTCCAGTGCTATTGACAGCCGCCGCCGCTGCTTTAGGTTTTTTACCAATGGCGATTTCGTCGTCGGCAGGAGCAGAGGTACAACGTCCTTTGGCCACGGTAGTAATTGGGGGACTTTTTACAGCTACGGTTTTGACCTTAATTGTGTTGCCGATTTTATTTAAAGTTTTTGATTCAAAAGAATTCAAAAGACCCAAATTGAAAAAAGTCAAAAAGCACCTAACTGCTATTTTACTTTTGTTGGCTAGTAGTTTTGGATTTGCTCAAAACGCCAATATGTCACGAGAAGCGGTAATAACCAAAGCTCTTGAAAACAACAAAGGCATTAAAGCTGCAGCATTGCAAGTCAATAAAATGCAAGAAAATATCAAAAGCAGTTTTACCTTCGAAAAAACCAATGTGTATTATTCGTATGACCAAAATAATTTGGCCTTGAACAATCTACCGCTAAAAGTTTTTGGAGTGCAGCAACGCTTTTTGTTTCCTACCGTTTATGGCGTACAAAAGAAAGCGAATACCTCAGAATTTGAGAAAGAGAAGGCCAATTATGAACTTCAAAAAAATAAACTTTCACTGCAAGTATACAAAACCTATGAGCAAATCGTGTATTGGCAACATCAGGAGCGCTTGTATTCTTATTTGGATAGTTTGTACCAGAATTTTTCTAAAGCCAGCGACCGTCGTTTCGAATTGGGAGAAACTAATTATTTAGAAAAAATTACAGCACAATCGAAATACAGACAAATTAAAACCAAACTCACCCAAATTAATTTTGAGAAAAAAGCACAATACGAATCCTTGCAAGCTTTGGTGCAATCCGACGAAAAAATAAGCATTCTTGAGAAAGAATTAGCACCAATGGCTACTTTGGATACTACATCAAATAAAGCTATTCATACTGCTTATTTAGAAAGTATTAGCAAAATGTACAAATCTCAAATTAGCTTGCAAAAACAACATTGGCTACCCGATTTGAATTTGGAATATTTTCAGGGACGAAATAACGGTCTGTCGCAATCTTTGTATGGTTTTCAAGTGGGTATTGCGGTTCCTATTTTATTCTCTGGAAATGTTTCTAAAACCAAAGTAGCACAACTAGAATCGCAAAGTTGGGAAGAGCAAAAGCTTAATCAAGAACAAAAAATGACGCAATTTATCCGTCAACAGCAAAATGAAATTGCCAAGTACCAAGAAAGTATCAATTATTACAACGCCACTGGGAAAAAATTATCTGAGGAAATCATCAAAGTGGCGAATAGCAGTTATAAAAATGGTGAAATTGATTTTTTTCAATACATTCAGAGTTTAGAAAATGCGTTGTCTATAAAAATAGAATATGTAGAAGCTGTGCTGCAATTCAACAGCAATCAATTAGAATTACACTACCTTAATTATTAGTTTATCAATATGAAAAAACACCTGTATATATTAGTTTTTACACTCCTGTTAATCGGCTGCAAAAAAGAAGAAACTACACCTGCAACAACAGAAGACGATGGTTTGGTCAGAGTTACTCAGGCTCAATTTCAATCCGCTGGAATGGTCATTAGCAACCCTGTAATGAAAGATTTTGACGAAACCATAAAAGTGTCTGGCAAGATTGATGTTCCGCCTCAAAATAGAGCAAAAGTCACCACTTTTATTGGGGGTTATGTCAAAAGCACACAACTTTTGGTGGGAGACAGAGTTCGTAAAGGACAACCTTTGCTAACTCTTGAAAATACTGCATTTATTGATATTCAGAAAGAATATTTAGAAGTAGCCGAGCAGTTAAAGTATCTTAAATCGGAATTTGTTCGACAAAAGACATTGTATGACGAAAAAATAACCTCACAAAAGAACTATTTCAAGGCTGAAAGCGAGTACAAAAGAGCTTTGGCAACCTATCAGAGTTTGAAACAAAAACTGATTTTGATGCATATTAGCCCTGTTCAGGTGGAGAAAGGTAAATTCACCTCGGTAATAACTATTTACGCTCCCATTTCTGGAGATATTGTAATTATGAATGCCAATGTGGGGATGCTGATGAATCCTGAAGATGTGATTTTGGAAATTGTAGATACAGACCACTTGCATTTAGAATTAGCTGTGTTTGAAAAAGATATTTTGAAAGTAACTAAAGGGCAAAAAATCAAATTTACTGTTCCTGAAGCGACTAAGGAAGTGTTTAATGCAGAAGTGCATTTGGTAGGGAAATCAATTGAAGGAAATGACAGAACCATCAATGTTCACGGACATTTAGAAGATGAATCCAAGCAAAAATTACTCACAGGTATGTTTGTAGAAGCGGCTATTATTTTTGATACTAAAAAAGGCTTAGCGGTACCTTCTGAAGCCATTATGAAAGAGAACAACAAGCATTATGTTTTTGCTTTGGTTACCAATAAAAATGGATATGCCTTCAAGAAATTAGCCGTATCTTTAGGAGAACAAAACGAGGATTTTAGTGAAATACTTCCAAATTCTTCCATCAACGCTTCTACTAAAATTTTGACCAAAGGCGTTTTTGATTTAGCAGAATAAAAAAATTAACTTAAAAATAAAACTTATGAATGAAGCACATTTGCACCTAGTGGTGAACCATTTTCCTATTATCGGGACGATTTTAGGATTAGGAATTTTAGTGGTTGGGTTGTTGTTAAAAAACAATTCGGTCAAGAATACGGCATTTTTTCTGTTTATTGTAGCAGCTATTTTTGCTGCAGTGAGTATGGCAACCGGAGAAGGAGCAGAGGAATTGGTTGAGGATATGCCTACTATTGGTCACGATATTATTCACGAACACGAAGAAATGGCGGAAAAACTAGCCATTGCATTGTATGTATTAGCAGTTACTTCTTTAGCCGGTTTGTATTTGAATTACAAAAAATCAGCTAAATCGGTTTTGGTAACTTATGTAGCGCTTGTTATTGCTGTGGTAGCCGTATTTTTGGGACAACAAACTGGAACAACAGGTGGAGAGATTCGTCATACAGAGATAAGATCAGTAGCGATTCCTGCTGATGTTCAAATGGAAGACAAGGATTAATTTTAATTGTATACTAACGAAAAAAAAAGGATGTCATTAGTTTGACATCCTTTTTTTATTGAAATTGAAATAAATAGATTTGGATTAACTCGCAAAGAGTAAAATAAGCAATTGCGCGACCAGAATTCGACTAATAGTTACCAGAGGATAAACGGTAGCATACGATTGATTAGGGATATCAGAATCTAAGTATTTGGTGCTAAAAGCTAAGGCTGCAGGATCAGTATAAGCGCCACTCATTATCCCCACCATTTGATAAAAATTGAGCTTGAAAACAAAACGACTGATAAGTACCAAGAGCGTCAATGGAATAAAAGTGATAAAACAGCCATAGTAAATCCACATCCAACCATTGTTTGCTACAAAATTTTCATAAAAACCGTGCCCCGCTTTGATTCCAACTGCTGCAAAGAACATACAAATTCCTAAATCTTTCATAAAGTGAATGGCTCCGTTGTTGATATACGAGTGAATCACCCCAACACCACCATATCTACTGATAAACAAAGCTGCCAAAAGCGGTCCAGCTGCCAAACCTAATTTTAAAGGAACGGGTAAGGAAGGAATTACAATTGGAATAGAACCAATGATTAATCCAAAAATTAAACCGCCAAACAAAGAAAGAAAATCGGGTTCTAGCAATATTTTCTTAGAGTTTCCAATGATTTTTTCGGCTTCCTGAATAGCTTCTTTGTTACCGACTACCATCAAAGTATCGCCATAGAATAATTCCAATGAAGGTTGTGCTAAAATTTCTAATCCAGAACGAATAACACGAGTAACTTTTACGTCATATTGATTGTATAAATCCAATTCGGCCAATGTTTTATGAATAGCTGTTTTGTGAGTCACACTAAGAATTTTTGTAGTCACATCTTCTTCTGATTCAATAAACAAATCTGTTGAAATTTTACCAACCACATCAATAAAGGTGTTGATGTCTTTCTGTTTTGCTACTACCATTAAAACGTCTTTGGCTTTTATAACAGAATCCAATGAAGGTGAGTAAACGACTTTAGTTCCGCTTTGTTTTTGTCTTGAAATGATAACATTATCAATGTGAAATTCTTTGAATACTTGTTTGAAAGTTTTACCTATTACCTCCGATTTTGTGACCCTACATTTTTGACGAACAATAGCATTCTCGTGGTCTTTATTCTTCTTTTTGAGTAAGATGACCTCTTTTTCAAGGTCAATTTTCAAGGCATTTTTGGCAACTATAATAAGCAGAATAATTCCAAAAACTCCAATCGGGTAGGTGATGGCATAAGCAATCGCTGGATCAGAAAAATGATCAGCCGGTAGATTCAATTGCTTTTGAATTTCAATCAAAGTGGATTTAGCCGCTCCTAAACCAGGAGTATTAGTAACAGAGCCTGACATTAAGCCTACTGCATTTTCTACTTTTACATTAGCCAAAATATGGATTAGATAAGCTATGATTCCTCCAAGAAAAACCGTTCCAACCCCTAAAGCATTGAAAACTAAACCTTCTTTTTTAAAGGAAGAAAAGAAAGTAGGACCTACTTGTATTCCGATTCCATATACAAATAAAATCAAACCAAACTCTCTCACAAACTGAATCAAATCGGCTTGCATACTGTACCCTAAGTGTCCTAAAAAGAGTCCAACGAACATAACAGCAGATACTCCAAGAGAAACTTTGCCAATTTTTAATCTTCCAGCAAAGAAACCTATACTTATTGCCAAAAATAAAACTATCAGTGACTGTGCCATCTCCGGCTCTTCCGTCGGAGTGAACAATATTCTAAACCATTCAAACATAATGTTAAAATTTAGTATTAATAAAAGTAGTGTAAATGAATCAATTTTGTAGATTTTTTTTTATGATAAAAATCAGTTATTTGGGTTATTTTTAAAATAAATACCTAAATTTGTTATGAAATCGATTTCGCTGTAAAGTGCTAATAATCAGTAATAAAATTGCAATCGTTTTCGTAAATTTTTATCGTATTTTATGATAAATATCAGTTTTTTCCACGTTTAACAGTCGTAAATTTGAATATCAAAAATTAAGAGATTTATAAAAAAAATAAGGTTAAAAAATAATAAAAAATTATCACAATGAAAAACATTAAAATCATTCAGGAACTACACAATTTAGGTATCACTGGTTATCATGAAGTAGTATATAATCCATCTTATGAAGAATTGTATCAAGCAGAGGTTTCTTTAAAAAGAAAAGGATATGAAAAAGGAGCGAATACTTCAACTGGTGCTGTAGCAGTTAAAACTGGTATTTTTACTGGACGTTCTCCTAAAGATAGATATATTGTTAAAGATGATGTAACTAAAGATACCATTTACTGGGATGAAAAAGTAAATTTTGCTACTTCAAAATTAATTTATGATGAATGTAAAGAGTTGGTTTTAAATCAATTATCAACTTCTCCAAAATTGTATGTAGTAGATGCATTCTGCGGAACGAACCCTGATACACGTTTAAAAGTACGTTTCGTAATGGAAGTAGCTTGGCAAGCACACTTTGTAACTAATATGTTCATCAGACCTTCTATTTATGAATTAGAAAACTTTGGAGAACCAGATTTCATCGTAATGAATGGTTCAAAAGCGACTAATCCAAACTGGAAAGAGCAAGGATTAAACTCTGAGAACTTTGTAATGTTCAACTTAACAGAAAAAATTCAAATTATCGGTGGAACTTGGTACGGTGGTGAAATGAAAAAAGGAATGTTCGCGATGATGAACTACTACCTACCATTAAAAGGAATGGCTTCAATGCACTGTTCTGCAAACGTAGGAGAAGATGGAGATGTAGCGGTATTCTTTGGACTTTCTGGAACTGGAAAAACAACTTTATCTGCTGACCCAAAACGTTACTTGATTGGTGATGACGAACACGGATGGGATGACAACGGAGTATTTAACTATGAAGGAGGTTGTTATGCAAAAGTTATCGACTTAAGTGAAAACAATGAGCCAGACATTTGGAGAGCTATCAAACGTGACGCTTTGTTAGAAAACGTGATTGTGGATGAGTACGGAGATATTGATTACTATGATCACAGTATCACTGAGAACTCAAGAGTTTCTTACCCAATCTATCACATCAACAAGATTGTATTGCCTTCAAAAGCAGGACACGCTAAGAAAATCATTTACTTGTCTGCTGATGCCTTTGGTGTATTGCCTCCAGTTTCAATCTTAGATGAAGATCAAGCACAATATCACTTCTTGTGTGGTTACACTTCTAAATTAGCAGGTACTGAAAGAGGAATTACTGCACCAGAACCATCTTTCTCTCCAGCCTTTGGTGAAGCCTTCTTAACCTTACACCCAACAATGTACTCTAAAACATTGATTGGTAAAATGAAAGAACACGGAGCAAAAGCGTACTTGGTGAACACAGGATGGAATGGTACAGGAAAAAGAATTTCTTTGAAAAACACAAGAGCAATCATTGATGCTATCATTAGTGGAGAAATTGATAACGCAGAGACAGCAAAAATTCCATTCTTGAATTTAACTATCCCAACAGCTTTACCAAACGTGAGCGAAGGAATCTTAGATCCTAGAGATACTTACAAAGAAAAAGCAGAATGGGAAGCTAAAGCTAAAGACTTGTCTTCTAAATACATTAAAAACTTCGAGCAATATACTAATACCGAAGAAGGTAAACGTTTAGTAGCTGCTGGACCACAACTTTAATAGCTGTAATAATTCTATAATAATAATTAAGTTGGTTTTTTTTTGAAACACTCGTTACCACTTGCTCTTGGCTTGTCGTAGTGGGTGTTTCTTTTTAAAGAAAAGCAGTGATTTAACAATTAAACAACACAATGTTGTAAAATAATTAGTTTTACAAAAAAATATTTCTATATATTTGCATCGTTAAAAAAATAAAACCAATGTTCGCAATTCAATTACATCATCATCATTTACATTATTGCACTCAAGCGATGTGTTAATGGTATGTTTGTAAATCATCATATTTTAAAACCCGTTTGAGTACTTCAAACGGGTTTTTTTATACCTTCTTAGTTGTACTCAAATTTTATCAATCTAAACAAAAAACTAAAATGAGTACATTAAAAATTGCTATCCAAAAATCAGGAAGATTAAACGAAGATAGCATTCAAATCCTAAAAGATGCTGGAATTTCAATAGATAACGGCATCGATCAATTAAAAGCAGAAGCTTCCAATTTTCCTCTTGAAGTATTGTATTTGAGAAATTCTGATATTCCTCAATATCTTATGGATGGCGTAGTAGATATTGCTATTGTAGGCGATAATTTGTTAGTTGAAAAAGGGAAAAATATTGAAGTAATTCAAAAGTTAGGTTTTTCTAAATGCAAAGTTTCTGTAGCTGTTCCAAAGTCGTTCAATTATACTTCGGTAAAAGATTTGGAAGGTATGCGAATTGCTACTTCTTACCCAAATACAGTAATTAATTTTTTCAATTCCAAAGGTGTTACCGTAGATATTCACCAAATTTCAGGATCGGTGGAAATTGCTCCAAATATTGGTTTAGCCGACGCTATTGTTGATATTGTTTCTAGTGGTAGCACGTTGTTCAAAAACAATCTGAAAGAAGTAGAAGTTATTTTCAAAAGCGAAGCTGTTTTAGCTGTTTCACCTAAAGTAAGTAAGGAATCTCAAAAGATCATTGATACTTTGAAATTCAGAATCGAATCGGTGTTGCGAGCAAGAAGATCCAAATACATTTTGATGAATATTCCCAATGATAAAATCGATGCTGTGGGTAAAATTCTTCCTGTTTTGAGGAGCTTAACCGTTTTACCATTGGCACAAGAGGGATGGAGTAGTGTACACTCAGTTATTGATAAAGATACGTTTTGGGAAGTAATCGATCAATTGAAAGAAGTTGGCGCAGAAGGAATTTTGGTTTGCCCAATTGAGAAAATGGTGCTATAAAATTTTAAATTCAATACTGAAAAACCAAATTCCAAATTTTAGCGATTGGAATTTGGAATTTTAAAAATTGGAATTTTACTAAAAATATAAAAATGAACAAAATATACAATCCAAAACCAGAATCGTGGTCAACCCTCTTAGAAAGACCCACGAAAACAGTAGATGATATAGAAGCTACTGTAAAAGAAATTTTTAAAGAAGTACAAAAAAAGGGTGACGAAGCCATCACCAAATACACTTCGCTTTTTGATGGAGTTGCAGTAGACAATCTTGAAGTTACTCCAGAAGAAATCAATGAGGCGATTGCATCAATTCCGCAAGAATTACAAGACGCTATTCAATTGGCAAAATCTAATATCGAGAAATTCCATACGGCTCAAAAAACCACTCGTGTAAGCGTAGAAACCACTTCAGGTGTTTCGTGTTGGCAAGAAAAACGTCCGATTCAAAAGATTGGCTTGTACATTCCAGGTGGAACAGCTCCTTTATTTTCGACCGTTTTGATGTTGGCTGTACCAGCTAATATTGCAGGCTGCAAGGAAATTGTGTTGTGTTCACCTCCAGATAAAAAAGGAAAGATCAATCCAGCGATTCTCTATGCCGCACAATTGTGTGGGGTGACCAAAATTTTGAAGGTGGGTGGCATTCAAGCCATTGCAGGATTGACTTTTGGCACAGCTGCAATTCCGAAAGTATATAAAATTTTCGGCCCAGGAAATCAATTTGTTACGGTAGCGAAACAATTAGCTACTCAGTTTGGGGTTGCCATTGATATGCCTGCAGGGCCATCAGAATTGTTAATTGTAGCTGATGACACAGCTGTTCCGGCCTTTGTAGCTTCGGATTTGTTGTCGCAAGCGGAACACGGTACTGACAGCCAAGTGATTTTAGTCTCGACTTCAAAAGACTTAATTGACGCGGTTGAAACTGAAATCCAAACCCAATTGGAAGTGTTACCAAGAAAAGCCATTGCAACAAAAGCCATTGAAAACTCTAAATTGATTTATGTTGAAAATGACCAAATCGCTATAGACTTGATTGACGAATATGGGCCTGAACATTTCATTATTTGCGCTAAAAACGAAGATTTTTATGTAAATAACATTGGTAATGCGGGTTCAGTTTTTATTGGGAATTACACGCCCGAAAGTGCGGGAGACTATGCTTCGGGAACGAATCATACGTTGCCAACCAATGGTTATGCTAAGAATTATAGTGGTGTCAATTTGGATAGTTTCTTGAAATCGATGACGTTTCAAAAAATTACAGCTGAGGGCATTCAAAACATAGGACCTGCTATTGAACTAATGGCTGAGGCTGAAGGATTGCAAGCCCATAAAAATGCGGTGACGCTTCGACTACAGTCCTGCGAGGTTTCTAAAACCTCGTAGGTCTATATTTTAGATTGCTATTTGTTAACTAATACCTACAAGGTTTTTGAAACCTTGCAGGAATAAAAAACATATTATGAATACTTTTGATATAAACACCATAACTAGAGAAAATGTTAAGGCAATGAAACCTTATTCTTCCGCACGTGATGAATTTGAAGATTTTGACACGGCTCAAATGATTTTCTTGGATGCGAATGAAAATCCGTTTGAAAATGGAGTAAATCGTTATCCAGACCCACAGCAACAATCGGTAAAAACGATTTTAGGGCTAAATAAAGGCTTGCAAAAGAAACAAATCCTACTTGGAAACGGTAGTGACGAGGTGCTAGATTTATTGTTTAGAGGGTTTTGTGAGCCAAAAATCGATAACATTATCACATTGCCACCAACGTATGGAATGTATAGTGTTTTGGCAAATTTGAATGATGTAACCAACAAAGAAGTATTGTTGACCAATGAATTTCAACCCAATGTAGAAGCTATTTTGGAAGCGGTTGATGCCAATACGAAAATCATCTTTTTGTGTTCACCAAATAACCCAACGGGTAACTCATTTTCGGACGAAAGTGTGGTGTATTTATTGAATAATTTCAAGGGATTAGTGGTTATTGATGAAGCCTACATCGACTTTTCTACCAAAGCGAGTTGGGTTAACGAATTGGACGCATATCCTAATTTGGTCATTACACAAACCTTGTCCAAAGCTTACGGATTGGCAGGTATCCGACTTGGAATTTGCTATGCTTCAGAAGCTATTATTGGGGTGTTGAATAAAATCAAACCGCCTTACAATGTTAATGAATTAACGCAGCAAAGAGCGATTGAACGTTTGCAACAACCAGCTAAAATTGATTTAGAAATTGCTTCGATTATTGCGCAAAGAGAACTTTTACTTAAAGCGTTACTTAAAGTAAATTTTGTTGAAGTTGTCTATCCCACAGAAGCGAATTTTGTATTGATTAAAGTGGATGATGCCAACAAAAGATACGATGAGTTAATTGCGAAAGGCATAGTGATTCGTAACCGAACTACACAACCACTTTGCGACAATTGTTTGCGATTGACGATTGGTACAGAAATAGAAAATAAGAAATTGATAGAAGCTTTATTAGCCATTTAGTAGTAGAGAACCGTAAATTGCGTGAGGGATGTAGTGGAGCTCTTTTTGTAACGGAGGAACGGAGTTACAAAAAAGCGGGAACGGAAGCCCGACCCACCTACTGAGCTTGTCGAAGTATCAGGTGGGGCACGCTCAAATAAACAATATAAAATAAGATGAAAAAAGTACTTTTTATAGACCGTGACGGAACATTAGTTTTAGAACCAGAAGGGTATCAGTTGGACAGTTTGAGCAAATTAGAATTTTACCCGAAGGCTTTTCAATATATGGCAAAAATCGCCAAGGAATTGGATTATGAATTAGCGATGGTTACGAATCAAGATGGTTTGGGAACCGCTAGTTTTCCTGAAGATACGTTTTGGCCTACGCAAAATTTTATTTTGAGAGCTTTTGAGAACGAAGGCGTTTTGTTTGATGATATTTTTGTGGACCGCTCATTTCCTGAAGACAATGCGCCAACGCGTAAACCTAGAACGGGAATGTTGACCAAGTACATTAACAATCCGAATTATGATTTAGCGAATTCTTTTGTGTTAGGCGACCGCTTGACCGATGTGGAATTGGCCAAAAATCTAGGAGCTAAAGCCATTTTCTTGAAGCAAGAAGAAGGATTGGGAGCGGCAGAATTATCAAGTAAAAAAGAGGAATTAGACCCCGTAATTGCTTTGCAAACTACCGATTGGAAAGTGATTTATGAGTTTTTGAAATTAGAAGCTCGTTCGGCTAGTATTGCTAGAAAAACGAACGAAACCGATATCACCATTCAACTGAACTTGGACGGGACAGGAAAAAGCAAAATTGATACTGGAATTGCTTTTTTTGACCATATGTTGGACCAAATTGCGCGTCACGGCCAAATGGATTTAGAAATTTCGGTCAAAGGCGATTTAGAAGTAGACGAGCACCACACTATTGAAGATACGGCTATTGCTTTGGGAGAAGTTTTTGCTAAAGCTTTAGGCAATAAATTAGGGATTGAGCGCTATGGTTTTTGTTTGCCAATGGACGATTGCCTATCACAAGTAGCGATTGATTTTGGCGGAAGAAATTGGTTGGTTTGGGAAGCTGAATTCAAGCGTGAAATGGTAGGAAAAATGCCAACTGAGATGTTTTATCACTTCTTCAAATCCTTTTCTGATGGGGCAAAAGCGAACATCAACATCAAAGCGGAAGGCACCAATGAACACCACAAAATCGAAGCGATTTTTAAGGCTTTTGCCAAAGCTATTAAAGTAGCCGTGAAACGCGATACAGAGAAAATGATTTTACCAAGTACGAAGGGAATGTTGTAAAATAAATGGGAAGTTAGAAGTGGGAAATTAGAAACTTCTGACATCTAACTTCTGACATCTAACTTAAAATAATGAAAATAGTAATCATAAATTACGGCGCAGGAAACATTCAAAGCATTATGTTTGCCATAGAACGATTGGGATACAAAGCGGTTTTGAGTAACAATCCTGAGGAAATAATAGCAGCAGATAAAGTCATTTTTCCAGGTGTGGGCGAGGCGAGTTATGCAATGAAAATGCTACAAGAAAGCGGACTGGATACCTTGATTCCAACCTTGAAACAACCTGTTTTAGGGATTTGCTTGGGGATGCAATTGATGTGTCAATCCTCGGAAGAAGGGAATACAAAAGGTTTGGGAATTTTTGATGTGGATGTAGTCAAATTTTCTTCCAAGGTAAAAGTGCCTCAGATGGGTTGGAATACGATTTACAATCTAAAATCGGATTTATTCAAAGGCATTGCCGAGAACGAATATATGTATTTGGTACATAGTTTTTATGCGCCACTTTGTAAGGAAACCATTGCGACGACAGACTATGAATTAGAATATTCGTCGGCTTTAGAGAAAGACAATTTCTTCGGAACTCAATTTCATCCTGAAAAGAGTGGGGATGTTGGCGAGCAAATTTTAAACAACTTTTTAAACCTTAAACTGTAAACAAATTATGCGAATAATACCCGCAATAGATATCATCGAAGGAAAATGTGTGCGTTTGTCCAAAGGCGACTACGATACCAAAATTATTTACAATGAAAATCCACTGGAAGTCGCTAAATCATTCGAGGCACACGGAATTGAGTATTTGCACTTAGTTGATTTGGATGGAGCCAAGTCGAGTCAAATTGTCAATTATAAAATTTTGGAACAAATAGCTACAAAAACGAAATTGAAGATTGATTTTGGTGGTGGTTTGAAATCCGATGCCGACTTAAAAATTGCTTTCGAAAGTGGTGCCAACCAAATCACAGGAGGAAGCATAGCCGTAAAAAATCGAGCCATTTTTGAAAAATGGATTTCAGAATATGGTTCGGATAAAATCATTTTAGGAGCAGATGCTACTAACGAAAAAGTGGCTGTTTCTGGCTGGTTGGAGGATTCTAATGAAGATTTGATTCCGTTTATACAAGACTATCAAAATAAAGGTATTCAGTACGTTATTTGCACCGACATTGCTAAAGATGGAATGTTAGAAGGACCGAGTTTTGATTTGTACCAAAAAATACTGGAACAAGCCCAAGGGATAAAATTGATTGCTTCAGGAGGGATTTCTACTTTTGATGAATTGCCTAAATTAGCCGAACTAGGTTGTGAAGGAACAATAATCGGTAAAGCGATTTATGAAGGAAGAATTAGCTTGAAACAACTAGAAAATTTTATTTTAAGTTCATAGTTGATAGTTAATGGTTTGTAGTTGAAAAATTGAACCATTAACCAAAAACAACAAACAATATACAACGATATGCTTACGAAAAGAATAATACCTTGCTTAGATATTAAAAACGGACGAACCGTAAAAGGGGTGAATTTTGTCGATTTACGCGATGCGGGTGACCCAGTAGAATTGGCTAAAATCTATTCACAAGAAGGGGCAGATGAATTGGTGTTTTTGGACATTTCGGCTACCGAGGAAAGACGAAGCACTTTGATTGACTTGGTGCGAAAAGTTGCAGCTACCATCAATATTCCATTTACGGTGGGTGGCGGTATTTCGGCTGTTGAAGATGTGGAAGTGTTGCTTCAAAATGGTGCTGATAAAGTATCAATCAATTCATCGGCAGTGAAAAATCCCCAATTGATTAATGATTTGGCGCAGAAATTTGGTAGCCAATGTGTGGTGGTAGCCATCGATGCCAAACAAATAGAAGGCGAATGGATGGTGCATTTGGTAGGAGGGAAGGTGCCAACGGAAATCCGATTGTTTGATTGGGCGAAAGAAGTAGAACAACGCGGTGCGGGGGAAATACTCTTTACTTCTATGAATCACGATGGAACCAAAAATGGTTTCGCCAACGAAGCTTTAGCGCAACTATCGCAATTGGTTAATATTCCGATTATTGCTTCAGGAGGCGCTGGAAATATTCAGCATTTTGTAGACACCTTTATTGACGGAAAAGCCGATGCGGCTTTGGCGGCTAGTGTCTTTCATTTCAAAGAAATTGAAATTAAAACACTAAAAAAAGAACTTAAAAACAATACTATAGAAGTCAGAATTTAGTCTTAGTACTTAATTCTCAATACTTAATACTAATAAAAATGAATGTAGATATAAAAAGTGCTCACGGATTAATTCCAGCGATTATTCAGGATGCTGAAACAAAAAATGTTTTGATGTTGGGCTATATGAACGAAGAATCGCTTCAAAAAACCATAGACACTCAAAAAGTAACTTTCTTTAGCCGTTCCAAACAACGATTGTGGACCAAAGGAGAAGAAAGTGGTAATTTTTTAGAATTGGTTTCCATCAAAAATGATTGTGATGGCGATACCTTATTGATTCAGGCAAAACCAGTGGGACCTACTTGTCATACTGGCGCTGATACGTGTTGGCAAGAAGCGAATTCCGCAAATTATGGCTTTATCTCACAATTGGAGTCGACCATTAAAACACGTCGTGAAAATGCCGATTCTGAGAAGAGTTATGTGGCTTCATTGTTTGAAAAAGGCATCAACAAAATTGCTCAAAAAGTAGGAGAGGAAGCAGTTGAAGTGGTTATTGAAGCCAAAGATGATAACGATGACTTGTTCTTGAGCGAAAGCGCCGATTTACTTTTTCACTACTTGATTTTATTGCAAGCTAAAGGTTTTCAATTGAATGATGTAGTGGAAGTATTGAAAGGAAGACAGAAATAAGTAAGGAAATCTTGTTTCTTTTTTACTGCAAAATCTAAAAAAGTATGTAGTTTTGAAAAAAACTATACCTGATGAAAAAAATAGCTATCCTTCTATTGATGACTTCGTTTTCGATCATTAAAGCCCAAGGATTATTGAATAAAAATGAAACCACTTTTACCCGACAAGACAGTCTTAGAGGTAGCATCACCAAAGAGCGTGCTTGGTGGGATTTGAAACACTATCACTTAGCTATCAAAGTGAATCCAGCGGATAGCACTATTTCGGGGTCGAATACGATTCGCTATCAAGTGCTTCAGGAAAATTCTGTGATGCAAATTGACTTGCAAAATCCGATGGCCATTACCAATGTAACCCAAGACGGAAAACCGTTGACCTACAAGCGAGAAGGAAATGTCTATTTTATTACTTTAACGGCTCCTCAAAAAGTAGGCATCACCAAAGAAGTTGTGGTGTTTTATGGCGGAAAACCAAAAGTAGCGGTCAATCCACCGTGGGATGGAGGGATTACTTGGAAAAAGGATAAAAACGGAAATCCGTTTATTGCTTCTTCTTGTCAAGGTTTGGGAGCCAGTGTTTGGTGGCCCAACAAAGATCATATGTATGATGAAGTTGATGAGGGAATGAAAATTAATGTAAATGTTCCTGGGAATTTGACGGATGTTTCTAACGGTCGCTTGCAAAGCGTACAAAAGGAAAAAGACGGTACCAAAACCTTTCATTGGGTGGTTAAGAATCCAATCAATAATTATGGCGTGAATATTAATATTGGCGATTACGTCTCTTTTTCTGAAAAATACAAAGGAGAAAAAGGCGACTTAGATTGTACGTATTATGTATTGCGTGATGATTTGGATAAAGCCAAAAAACAATTTCAAGATGTACCCAAAATGTTGAAGGCTTTTGAGCATTGGTTTGGTCCTTATCCATTTTATGAAGACAGCTACAAATTGGTGCAGGCTCCGTATTTGGGTATGGAACACCAAAGTAGTGTAACCTATGGCAATAAATTTTTGAATGGTTACTTAGGACGTGATTTGAGTGGTACAGGCTGGGGAATGAAGTTTGATTTTATTATTATTCACGAGTCTGGTCACGAGTGGTTTGCGAACAACATTACTTATAAAGACATCGCGGATATGTGGATTCACGAAAGCTTTACCAATTACTCAGAGAGTTTGTTTTTGGAATATTACTTTGGTAAAGAAGCGGGCTACACCTATGTGCGCGGTATTCGAAAAAACATCGAAAATGATAAACCGATTATTGGAGCTTATGATGTAAACAATGAAGGTTCTGGAGATATGTACTACAAAGGTGCCAATATGCTACATACCTTGCGACAAGTGGTAAATAATGACGAAAAATGGCGTGAAATCTTGCGTGGTTTGAATGCCACTTTTTACCATCAAACAGTGACGACACAGCAAATTGAAAGTTATTTGAGCGAAAAAATTGGTAGAGATTTGACGCCTGTTTTTAACCAATATTTGCGTGATACGCGTATTCCAACCTTGGAGTATTTCTTTAAAAACAATCAGTTGGGGTATCGTTGGGCGAATAGTGTGGCCAATTTCAATCTCCCTGTAAAAGTTTATCTGAATGGCACCACACAAATTTTGGAACCGAATAACGAATGGAAAATGTTGCCTTTAGGAACGACAGAAAAACCAACACTTGAAGTGGATAACAACTATTATGTGGGCAGTTACAATATAACGGAATAGTTCCAAGAATGAAAAATAAAAAAGCTTTCTGAAGTCTAGGACTAGCTCAGAAAGCTTTTTTTATTGTTGGTAATAATGTAAACCGATGGATCAAATTGTTTTTTACCACATAGGAGCATAGAATTTTTAGTTTTTTTGAGAAATAAATAGAAGTTCTACTATTCACATAGTGCATCTATGTGAGAAATAGTGCTATTTCTGTTTTTTCTATGTTGATTTGCTTTAATCTATGAATCTCCTATGTGGTTAATTCTTTCTTATTTGTATTTCACCCAACGGATTAAAGTATTATTTATGAAGTAGGTTGGCAATTTTGGTGTAAACAAAGAGTGCCATAGGTCGAAGTGCTAAATACAGAACGCTGCAAAGGAGTACTAAAATAGTTCCAATAAGAATTGGGAGTACACCCCCAAAAGTAAAGGTCATTCCAATTACAAAACCAAGTAAACATTCTGCTCGGTAGATAGGCAAGAAAAAAGCAAGCACTAACAAGCCGACAAGCATATAAAAAGGCACATCTTTAATACCAAGCGTAAAAAATACCGAAAGTACCATCCCAAAAAGCAGAGCGCCTACAAAATAAGCAACAAAACTGCTTGGTAAAGTACTACTCGATGCTTCTTTCGCTAGTCGCACTTGCGAGCGGTACAGCAAGAACCAAGTTAGCAAAGGAAGCAAAATACCGCCCCACCAATTCGAAAATGAGGGCAAGTCCTTGTTTTGCAAAAGATGATGACTGGGCACGCCTCCGTGAAAATAATCCCAAAGCAAAAGCGCCCAAATGAACACTGTTACGAGGATAGTACAATAAATACGCTTTTTTAAAAATGTTGCTGGTTTCACAAAGTGGATTGGTTAGGAATGGTACGATAAAAGTATCTAACCATTAGTTGCATTGGGAGTGATATTGTTACAGTTAAGCCAATTGTTCAAATCCGATGTAAAACTATTTTAAGTTGATTTCTTATCATTTGTAATAATAATACCAATTACTTTCGTAGTTAGTATCAAAGTTTTCTTTGCTATCAATCAAAACCTGAATATTCTCTTTTTTGAAGTAATTAAACTCGTCAAATGGTTTTATAAACTCATAATACTTCTTAACCCATAGTTCTTTGACTTCAGGTCTATCATATTTTTTTACCTTTTCATTTGTGAACATAAAGAAGGTTGGAATGGTAAAACCAATTGAGATTGTCCAAATATCTTTATTATGGAAAGAAGCAATGAATTTGTCAGTCAGTTCTTTTGTGATTTTATAGGTAGCCTCAATTTTAGCAATTGGTTCAAATGCACCATAAACCACAAATACATCATCTGTCAAATAAACTTCGTTATTGTTTAAGCTGAATATTTTTGAAATTGCGTTATTGCTTTTATAAAGCCCTTGGTGTTTAATTATTTCAGCAAACTTCTCTCCAATAGCTTTTTGCTTTGTTTTATCGAAATATGAAAAATTTTCAGTTAAAAATTTATTCTTCTCTTCTTCGAATTCAAAGCAAATTTGAATTCTTGGTCTCTTGTTTAATGTGTCGTAAATAATGTTCACCGTTTTTACATCATAGGTTTCGTCTATCCATTCAGCAAGAGGCTTAAATTCCGCTTTCATCTTTTCAATCCCAAGAATTATTCGCTTTGTCTGTGTGTATTCCTTGTCAGATGGTAAAATCATAATTTATTCTAAATTGACACATAATTAAAGGTATTATAAAATCATCCCAAATACAAAACATTTTATATTAAGCCTATTACTCAATACCATTGTTGTGCTAATATATTTATGCGTTATTTTATTTAAATCTCAGCACCAAAGACTTTTCTGTAACGCCAAATTATTCTTCCTAATGGTGTGAAATTTTCATGACTATCTCTTTCATAAGCCAAACCTTTTTTTATCATCTCAGTAAGTACTTCACCACCAAGACTTCCTCCGCTTTCGAAAAATCTTCCTAATGTTAAAAATGTTAGCCATTTATTTTCATCTTTTAATTCATTTACTTTTTTGTTAACTTCAGGAGGGAAATTTTCTTGTGATAAATAGAATTTTTCATTTTCTTCATCAAAAAAAAGATGTTCGTATTTTTCTAACTTTTCTAATTTAAAATTGTAATTTTTTTTAAGTTGATCTAATGAACTTTGTAACTGCTTTTTTATAGCAACATTATCCTCATTATCTTTTTGTGATTTTTCTAGTTTTTGTTTAGTTAAATCAAGGTCTCTTATTTTATTGCTAATAGTTTCACTCTGAATTAAAAGATCCTTATCTTTTTGCTTGATTTGTTCAGTTTGTTCATCTATTGTTTTTGAAAACACCCTTACATTTTTTCTTTGCTCTTCATATTGATCAAAGTATTGTTCACGCTCATTTACCACATTATCATATTCACTTTTTCTAACAACATTTTTGTTAATGATTTTACCAGTAATATAAGGCATTAACCAAAATTCTACCCAAAGTACTAAACTTCGAGTTGCAACAACTATTAAGTATCCTAAAAACATGTATAAAATCGATTGTAATATATCCCATATAAAGGCTTTTAATGTTAAGTTGTTTGAGCTATAGTTTTTAATAAAAATTAATTTATCATCTAAAGTACAATCTGAATCAAAATTAATAACAGCATACCATAACTCCCAATGATGTAAAACTAAAACTAGTATTAGAGTTCCAAAAAATGGATTTGTAAGTTTGTCTTTTATGTTGCTAAAGAATGAGTTAATAACCTCCATTATTTTGAGCTTTTTATTATGTTAATAATTGTGCAAAATTGTTTTTTATACTTTCAACTAAAGTTCTGGAGCTACAGTGGGTTTATGACTAAACTTAGATTTATTTTTCGGTTATTGCTATTCTCTAAATACAATACAAATTTTTCATTAAGCCAATTGCCCAAATCCGTTATAGTTACTATTAGACGTATTTATTTTTTTATTTCCCGTATTGTTTCAACAAATGGTTTCCAATCAATATCCTTTAAACTTATTTGATTTGAAAAGTCGATATTATCATCTAACATTATAATTAAAATGGCTATTAAGTCAGTTCCTATGGTATGAAAATCATCTTTTGTTTTGGTTTTAAATAAATTTAAAAATTCAAAAAATGCTTTTTCAATTTTATCACTATCAGAATCAAGAAGTTTATCTAAATCCTCAATTGATTTTATTGAAGACTTATTAATAACATTAATAAGTCTATTAAGAAAATATTGATCAGTATCTGTGGTGTAATTAATTTCATCTTCATCTTCTTTGTAACCACACTTTAAAGCTATTTCAATAATTTTGTCAACTTTTGGATTAGCATTTAAAAATGAGTCTACTGATAAAAGGTTTATTTCAATTTTTAAATTACCACTATCTATTGAAGTATCAATATCATTCTGTAAATTTTCAGTTTCCTTTTTTATTGATAAAAATTGCTCATCAGCTAATTCTAGTAACGCACTTAATCTATATATTTTTCTTTTTAAAATACTAGGGATTTCTCTTTTAGTTTTGTACCTAAGTTTATGGTCAATTGTAGCCCAAGAATGTTGTAGAATAGTTCTTATTTGAATTTCAATTTTTAAGTCTTTGTATGATTTCCATTCAACTAATGTATTTCTTTTTTTTCCCAATTTAACAACGTAATGTAATGACAAATAACCAAATTTGTCAGGACTATTGATTTTTGTTTTATCAATACTATTTCCTGTGTCTATTTCAAATTCTTTTTCTAAAAGTTCTGCAATTTTATAGATTTCCTCAGTATAATATGTGATTATCCTGATGCCACATAAATCTGTAATTTCTTTAATAGGATCTTTATAATTTTTTTCTGGTCTTGAAGTTTTTTCATCAAAACTTTCTATTTCTTTTGTTCTACTTTCTATTGATGCAATGTCAATGTCTGATTCAGAAATTAATTCTTTTATTAATGATGTAGCCTTAATTCTAAATCGCTCATATAAAGGTCTAATTAACTCAAATTCTTTTGTCGATTTATTCATTATTTAGATTTTTCATAATAATTCTTACTTACTTGTATTTAAGTCTTACTAACTCATCCCCATGAACTTCAACATAAAGAGATAGGTCTAATCTTAATTAAAACTTCATATCTCCAAATATAACCGTTTTCTCTCAAAAATATATAAATATTTTCTGAAAAGTATGTCATTTTTGTATGTTGTTACCATTACTTCTAATCTCTAACTTCTAATCTCTAACTTCTAATCTCTAACTTCTAATTTCTTACTTAGCATGAGCGATGGGAGCGGCATCCTCTTGGGGCGGGGTTCGCCCCAAGAGATATAGCGTACAGCGCGACCCCGATGCAGCACTGTTGTGTTTTTAGCACGGTCGTGTACATCGGGGTCATGCCCAAATAAAAAAGGGTGTTATTTTATAGCAATTGCTTACTAACGTACTGGCAACTTGCTTTGATGGATTCCATAGGGTTGGGAGAGTAGTTGGTTTCTTGCTCCACAAAAAAGTGCTGCATGCCTGAGGCTTTGGCTTGTGCAAAAATGGCTTTGAAATTGATGTTGCCTTCGCCAATTTCGGCATTCCAAGCGGGATTGTTTTTGTCCCTATCTTTAACGTGCCACATGGTGAAGCGACCAGCGTGGTTTTGGAACAACTGCAAAGGGTCGTTGCCGGAGCGCACTACCCAATACAAATCCAATTCAAAATCGACCAATTTCTTGTCGGTTTCTTGTAGCAAAATGTCATAACCGGTTTGATTGCCAAATTTCGTGAATTCAAAATCGTGGTTGTGGTAGGCGAGTTTGAGTCCTGCTTTTTTGCACAAAAGTGCGGCTTCGTTGGCTTTTTGGGCAATGCGTTTGTAATCGTCCAATTGGCTGCGTAAAGCGTCTTCTAGCCACGGAATCACCACATATTCGCTTCCCAACTGATTGGCGCACTCAATGGAGGCTTTTAGGAAGTCGGCATTGTTGTCTTTGATAAACGTTTTAAAATCATAATGTCCGCTCGGCGCTTTGAGTCCGTTGTCGTTCAGGATTTTTTTAAAGTCTTTGGGCGAGGTGCCAAAAAAACCTTTTTCGCCAGCAAATCCGTAGGTTTCTACTTCTTTGTAGCCGGCTTTGGCAACGTGTTCTAGCACGCCTTTGACATCTTTGGAAAAGGCTTCGCGCAAGGTGTACAATTGAATTCCGATGTTTTTGGGTTTTGCCGCAAAGGCTAGGGAAGGAGCTAGGGCAACGGCGCCCAAGGCCAACCCACTATTGATGATGAAATCTCTACGCTTAATCATGATGGTTCGTTTTTAGGGGTTAAATATCACAAATGGCGATGGCTTGTTGCAAAGCGGCCATTTTATCTTTTTGTTTCGGCATAAATTCTTGTCCCACAAAACCTGTAAAACCAGTAGCTGCAATGGCTTTCATAATGGCGGGATAATGAAGCTCTTGGGTCTCGTCGATTTCGTTGCGACCCGGCACGCCCGCCGTGTGAAAGTGGGCAATATACTGATGGTTTTCCTTGATGGTGCGAATCACATCGCCTTCATCAATTTGCATGTGATAGATGTCGTACAAGAGCTTGAAATGTGGTGAATTGATTCTTTTGGCTAATTCTACGCCCCAATAGGTTCTGTCGCACTGGTAATCTTTGTGGTCGATTTTGCTGTTGAGCAACTCCATCACCAAGGTGATTTGGTGTTTTTCGGCCAAGGGAATCAATGTTTGCAAGCCTTTTACACAATTGTTCCAGCCTTCTTCATCGGTTTTGCCTCTGCGGTTGCCACTAAAGCAAATCAGGTTTTTATAGCCCGCCTGAGCCACTAACGGAATCATAGCGGTGTAGTTTTTTATAAGTTGGTCATGGAATTTAGGGTCGTTGAATCCGTCTACGAGATTCAATTCGGCACCATTGCACATCGTCGATACCAATTGGTGTTTTTGTAGTATAGGCCAGTCTTTTGGACCGACCAAATCAATGCCTGTAATGCCCATTTTCTTGGCAGCTATGCAAAGCGCTTCGAGTTCCATATCGCCAAAACACCAGCGTGCTACGGAATGGTTTATTTTTCCTTTGGGGATAAAATCGGAACTATGGGATGCGTCAGACACCGCCATAGCCGAAAGCGACGATGGAATTCCCATAGCTACTGTTCCAGCAATTAGGTTTTTTATAGCGGTTCTTCGATTGAAATGATCAGGCATCTTGGAATAGAGTATTAGTTATTGGCTGCAATTTTTTGCTTTTCTTTAAAGAAGATAAAAAACAGCAACGCAATTCCTGCTGCAAACAAACAAGGGAAAATCCAAACCGTATTCCAATTGTGAATACCTTCTCCAGCACTGTTTTGGTCTACAATTTGTCCCGCAACGTAGAAGCCAATGTACATTCCAACGCCATAAGTAGCAAGCGTAATCAAGCCTTGAGCTGAAGATCTAATAGAAGCACCCGCTTTTTGATCCGTGTAAATTTGTCCTGTAACAAAGAAAAAGTCATAGCAAATTCCGTGCAGTGCAATTCCTAAATAAATCATCCAAATGTTTTGTCCTACATCGCCATAAGCAAACAATAAATAACGAACTACCCAAGCCAACATCCCGATTAACAACATTTGCTTGATACCAAAACGCACAAAAAACAAAGGCATTAAAAACAAAAATACCGTTTCCGACATTTGCCCAATAGTCATTTTGGCTGCTGCGCTTTCAAGACCAATTTCATTCAAAAATTGATTGGCTTGACCATAATAAAATGCCAACGGAATACAAATAAGAATTGAAGCGATAAAAAACACTAAGTAATTTTTGTCCTTTAAAACATTCAAAGCGTCTAAACCCAAAGTTTCGGCGATTGATACTTTTTGCCCCGCTTTCGGAGGTGGCGTATTCGGTAAGAAAAAACAAAATATACCAAACAAAAGCGATACTATGGCTGATACATAAAAAGTGATATTCAATCTGTCTGGTGTAGCTTCCCAAGCCATAGCCCCAATCACTAATCCAGAGGCAATCCAACCAAGGGTTCCCCAAACACGAACTTTTGCAAACTCTTTTTCAGAATCCGTCATTTGATTCATCGAAATGGAATTGACCAAGGCTAAAGTGGGCATAAAAAGAATCATGTACAGCAATAACAAGGTATAAAAAGAATCAAACGTAGATTTAGTCGATAACAAATAGAGTAGCACCGAGCCTATAATATGCAAAACTCCTAGAATCTTTTGTGCTGAGAAAAATTTATCAGCAATCATCCCCACAATAAAAGGGGCAATAATCGCACCCAAACATTGTGTTCCATAGGCCAATCCGGTTTGTGCTCCTGTTGCTGCTATAATACCTTTTGTTAAATAAGTACCCATAGTAACAAACCAAATTCCCCAAATGAAGAAATTAATAAACATCATGGACGATAATTTGATTCTAATAGTTGTATTCATAGTTCTAGGTGGTTTTTGGGTTAGTGGTTAGTAGGTGAGGGCTATTTACAGCCAGTAGTGGTTTCCATAGTATTCCATTCTTTAATCATAATGTTACGGTACCATACATTGTCTCCGTGGTCTTGCAAGGCAATTTTTCCTTTTTTGAAGGTTCCAAATCCTGGCCAAGCTTTGAATTTACTTCCTGCTACCAATGCTTTAAACGCATCGTCCCAAAGTACTGTCTCTACGACAATTACTCCATTCAAAACATAAGTTAATTTTCCGTTTTTACAAACTACTTCAGCGGTATTCCATTCACCTACAGGTTTTACGGGTTCTGATTTACTCTGAATCAAATCATACAAATCTCCTGCGCGGTGTTTGGTTATTTTTCCATCAGGATGACCGTCATTGTCCAATACCTGCATTTCTAAACCAGTTTCATACGTATTTTTGTATTTCTGTGGATTCTCATTGATGTAAAAAATAATTCCACTGTTGGCTTTTGGCGCCACTTTCCAATCCACTTTCAAATGAAAGTTTTCGTATTCCGCATCGGTTACGATGTCGCCACCTTGACCATTTTTGGCTGCTTCGGGGTCAAAATGCAAGACACCGTCTTCTACTTTCCATCCAGCACCCACGGTAGTTTTGCCGTAAGTATGCCAACCGGTTGTTGTTTTTCCGTCAAAAATCGGTTTAAATCCTTTTTGTGCTTGTACGGTTTGAGCGATTACCAAAACCATAAGCGTTGCTACTATTTTTTTCATTTCAATTGATTTTTTATTAATTCATTAATTATTTGGAGCGGTTAGGAAAAGGCTTTTTTGTTGTCAAAGTCCCGCTGTCCGCTATATCTTTGCTTTTTCTGTAAAAAAGCAAAGGATGCCGCTGCCATCGGGGCTAGAGAGCCACAACTTGAATTCTTGGCTACAAGTTAAAAACTCAAATTTTTCCAACCTTCTCTGTAATTTCGTTTTACAAATTGGTTCACCTCGTCTACATTGGTTACTTTTTTGGCGGTATTGTCCCAAAGTAATTTTACCGAACGTCCTGGGTACACATCTTCTCCTAATACTTCTTTGTACAAATCATAACCACGAACGGCTAGATTCGCCATCAACAAAGCTTCGGTCAATGGACCAGCAATCTCAAACGGTGAACTCAATTCTTTTTTGCCATAACCAGCAATGCATCCTTCAATCCATTGTTTTTGGTGGCCACTGGCTCCGTCTTTCACACGAGGATATTTCTCGGCGATTTTTAGGTTTTCATTGCGACTCAAAGGCAATAATCTTGGATTTTCACTATAGGTGTCGCAAATCATTTTTCCTTTGGTTCCAATAAACAAAGTTCCGTTTCCGCCATCACCAAAGATTTCGTTAGCACCCAATTCCTCGGGACGTTCTGGCTGAATGCCTCCATCCATCCAATGCACTTTGACATCGCCTTTGGTTTTATCCGTTTTAGGGAAAGTCAATACCACGTGGCTCGATGGTGGACAACTATCAGGAAAATACCCTCTTTTGAATTCATCCACATACACAGAACCCACGCTGCATTGTACGTCTTTTGCGTATTTCAAATTCAATACAGAGAATGGTGCTTCTAGCAAATGGCATCCCATATCGCCCAAGGCACCTGTTCCATAATCCCACCAACCACGCCAGTTGAACGGCACTAGTTTGTCGACATAATTTTTGCTTGGCGCTGTCCCTAGCCACAAATCCCAATCCAATTCTTTTGGAATATCGGCTTTTGCCGTAGACCACGGAATCCCTTGTGGCCAAACGGGTCTATCAGTCCAAGCGTAAACGGTGTGTACATCGCCAATCAAATCGGCTTCAAACCATTCTTTTAGCAAGCGCGTACCATCATTCGAAGACCCTTGATTTCCCATTTGTGTCACCACTTTATAGCGGCTTGCCGCCTGAGTCATCATGTGCGCTTCATAAATGTCGTGTGCCATTGGCTTTTGCACATACACGTGTTTGCCCAATTGCATGGCTGCAAACGCTTGAATCGCGTGATTATGATCGGGTGTTGAAACCGAAACGGCATCAAAATTTTTATGCTCTTTATCGAGCATTTCACGCCAATCTTTGTAGAATTTTGCTTTTGGCAAGGCCTTTACGCTATTGGACGCTCTACGCGTGTCAACATCACATAAATAAGCTACGTTGGCTAATCCGCTTTTTTCAAACGAAGCAATATCAGACTGGCCTTTTCCGCCTACACCAATACTCGCTATAAGTAATCGGTCACTTGGCGCTACAAAACCTCTTCCCATTACATGACGAGGAATAATCATAAAGGCTGCCGTTGCTAGTGCACCTTTTTTTAGAAAATCCCTACGAATGGTGGATTCGGGCTCTTTTTTTGGGTTAAAATCTTGATCCATAGATGGGTTTCAATTTATTTGTTCAATGATAAAATGTACTTCGCAATTTTTTTGGCATCGTCTTTTTTCAACGCTCCGTGAGCAGCCATTGGAATAGCGCCCCAAACACCTGAACCTCCTTTGATAATTTTATCCGATAAATAATTGATGTTTTTATCATTCATTGGATATTTTTTGGCAATATCTAAATACGATGGGCCAATTACTTTTTTGTCAATTTTATGGCAAGTAGCGCAGTCTTGTTTTGCGATTAACTTTTCACCTTCTGAAGGTTGCTCCGTTGGAACTACTTTGCTTTTTGGAATAATTACATAATCAGAAAAAGCGCTCAAAACACTTACACTAATGATGGCTGCCATTATTTTAATTTTCATTTTTCTTGCTTTTATATTTATAATCCTAAATTTTTTCTGTTCAATTCGGTGTTGGTACTGACTGCTGCAAAATCATCAAAAGCTTTATCAGTAACTTTAATGATATGTTTTTTGATAAATTCGGCACCTTCTCTCGCACCATCTTCTTGATTTTTCAAGCAACATTCCCATTCCATTACGGCCCAACCTTTGTAATTGTATTGCGCCAGTTTGCTAAAAATGGTTTTAAAATCAATTTGACCATCACCAGGCGAGCGATAACGCCCCGCACGATTGAGCCAACTTTGATAACCTCCAAAAGTGCCTTGTTTTCCAGTGGAATTGAATTCGGCATCTTTTACGTGAAAGGCTTTAATCCGCTCGTGATAAAAATCGATATACTGCAAGTAATCCAATTGTTGCAATACAAAATGCGAAGGGTCGTACAACAAACAAGCGCGTTGGTGATTATCAACGGCTTTCAAAAACATCTCGTAAGTTTCGCCATCAAACAAGTCTTCACCTGGGTGAATTTCGTAGCAAACATCTACACCATTTTCGTCAAAGGAATTTAGTATGGGTAACCAGCGCTTGGCCAGTTCTTTAAATCCTTCTTCAATTAATCCCGGAGGACGCTGTGGCCAAGGATGAAAATATTGCCATAACAAAGAACCACTAAAGGTTGCGTGAGCTTCTAAACCTAAATTTTGAGAAGCCTTGGCGGCATAATGCATTTGCTGAACGGCCCATTCTTGTCTAGCTTTAGGATTATCTCGTACTTGAGCAGGGGCAAACCCATCAAAAAAATCATCATAAGCAGGATGAACAGCCACCAATTGACCTTGTAAATGAGTCGATAATTCAGATATTTTTAGCCCGTAAGAAGCAACTTTACCAGTAAGTTCATCAGCATAGTTTTTGCTTTCGGCAGCTTTTTGTAAATCGATAAATCGGGCATCCAAAGTTGGAATTTGAATCCCTTTGAATCCCAAATCAGCCGCCCATTGACAAATACGGTCTAACGAATTAAAAGGAGCTTCATCCGAGATAAATTGGGCTAAAAAAACGGCTGGGCCTTGCATTGTGGTCATTTCTATTGATTTAAATTTTAAATTCGGTCCATTTTTGAGTCGAAAGCCCAGAGGCAATCACATTTTCTATAAAAGCCATACCGCGCACCCCATCTGAAACAGTTGGAAAATCAAGCATTTCAGCAGTAGGTTCTTTACCTTCTAATTGGGCTTGAAGGGTTAAGGCGAAGTTTTTATACAAATTAGCAAAAGCTTCTAAGTACCCTTCTGGATGTCCGCTTGGGATTCTGGTATTAAATGCAGCTATTGAAGATACATACCCATTTCCTGTTCGATAGATTTGTGCTGGAGCATCTAGCCATTTTACGATTAAAGTATTCGGTTCCATTTGGTGCCATTCAAGGCCTCCTTTTTCACCATACACTTTAATTTTAAGACTGTTTTCCTCGCCAGCTGCAATTTGGCTGGCCACTAATATTCCGTTGGCACCATTGTCAAATTTAAGCAACACATTGCCATCATCGTCCAAACGTCTATTGGCTACAACGGTATTGATATCAGCGCAAAGTTGGGTGATTTTTAATCCTGAAATGTATTCGGCTAAATGAGCAGCATGGGTTCCAATATCCCCCATACAGCCACTAATTCCGCTTTTTGAAGGGTCGGTGCGCCAAGCGGCTTGTTTGTTGCCTTCCTTTTCAAATGAAGTACTCAACCAACCTTGAGGATATTCTACCATAATTTTGCGAATAGCGCCCAATTGGTTATCGACAATCATCCTTTTGGCTTGTTTCACCATAGGATAACCAGAATAGGTGTGTGTAAGGCACAATTGCAATCCTGTATCCTTTACTTTTTGTGCTAACTTCTTGGCTTCATCAAGGGTTAGTGTCATTGGTTTGTCTAAAACAACATGAAAACCGTAATCTAACGCCATCATAGCTGGGACAAAATGTGCATGATTGGGCGTTACAATCGATACAAAATCCATTCTTTCGTTGGGTGGTAATTTTGCTTCGGTGGTAATCATTTCTTCGTAAGAACCGTAACATTTATCTTTTGGTAAAAACAAAGCCTGACCTGATTCTATCGATAGTTCAGGATTAGAGCTAAACGCACCGCAATGCAATTCGATTGAACCATCAATGTTGGCGGCAATGCGGTGTACTGCTCCAATAAAAGCATTTTTACCACCGCCAATCATTCCCATTTTTAATTTTCTCATGCTTGACAATTGGTCTCTATATATTTTTCTTTTTCAATTCTTTTACGGCATAATCACAAGCTCTTGCAGTCAAAGCCATGAAGGTCAATGATGGGTTTTGACAAGCTACAGAAGGCATACAAGAACCATCTGTTACAAATACGTTGCTCACTTCGTGCATCTGATTCCATTTGTTCAAAACAGATTCCTTAGGGTCGTTCCCCATACGAGCCGTTCCCATTTCGTGAATAGCCATACCTGGGAAACAACCATTATCATAAGTTTTGATATTTTTTAACCCCGCAGCTTCTAGCATTTCTGCGGCATCATACATCATATCTTCACGCATTTTGGCTTCATTTTCCTTGTATTCACAATCAATAGCCAAAACTGGTTGTCCCCATTTGTCTTTTTTCGAATGGTCGATATAGACTTTATTTTCGTAATAAGGCAACATTTCTCCAAAACCACCTAGACCCATAGTCCAAGAATCAGCGGGTCTTGACATCGTTTCTTTAAAATCACCTCCAAAAGCTAATTCAGCGACTTCTTTATGCCAATTCCCTCTACTAGCGCCTCCTTGGTATCCAAAACCTCTCAAATAATCGCGTTTATCACCATTAAAGTTTTGATATCTTGGAATGTAAATTCCATTGGCGCGTCGTCCGTAAGTGTATTTGTCTTCAAAACCTTCGGCAGTTCCTTCTGCACCACATCTAAAATGATGGTCCATTAAATTGTGACCTAATTGTCCACTACTATTTCCTAAACCGTTTGGATGTGCTTCTGAAGTAGAGTTTAATAAAATGAAAGTAGAACCCAAAGTAGAGCCATTAACAAAAACAATTTTGGCATAGAATTCCATCGTTTCATTAGTCTCAGCATCAATAACCATAACGCCTTTGGCTTTTTTGGTGTCTTTGTCATAAATAATATGATTGACAATCGAGTAGGGGCGAACGGTTAGTTTTTTGGTTGCCATAGCTGCAGGTAAAGTAGCAGATTGGGTACTGAAATAAGCCCCAAAAGGACAACCTCTACTGCATAAATTTCGATATTGACAGCTGCCTCTACCATTGAGAGGGACAGTCAAATTGGCTGTACGACCAATCGTTAGAATTCTAGATTTATTATAATGTTTTTCGATACGTTCTTTTACCGATTTTTCAACGCAATTCAAATCCATAGGAGGTAAAAATTGACCGTCGGGCAACAAAGGCCAACCTTCATTTTGCCCACTAATTCCAGCAAATTTTTCTACATAATCATACCAAGGCGCAATATCTTTATAGCGAATCGGCCAATCATTACCATGACCATCTCTCGCATTGTCTTCAAAATTATGGTCACTCAAGCGGTAACTCTGACGACCCCACATTAGGGATTTTCCTCCTACGTGAAAACCTCTATACCAATCGAAGCGTTTATCTTCAGTATATGGACATTCCAAATCATTAACCCACCAACTTTCAGTTGCTTGATTATAAGGGTAATCACGAGTTTGTACAGGATGTGTACGTTTTTGTTCCTCGGTCATTTTGCCTGCATACGGAATTTCCCAAGGCGCTTTCATAGCCGAATCGTAGTCTTTGATATGTTCAATGTTTTTTCCACGTTCGAGCATTAGCACTTTTAGTCCTTTTTCGGTTAATTCTTTGGCTGCCCAACCACCACTTATTCCTGAACCTATAACGATTGCGTCATAAGTATTTTGCTTTTTTAAATCGGTATTGATATTCACGAGTTACTTTTTTTTGAATTAATACTAAAATAGAATTCCAGTCCTTTTTATGTGGCCCAAGCTTTTTGTCCTGGTTTATAGGGAGCGCTACCATCATATTTTCCGGGGATTGGTAAATATTCACGAGCTTGAGTACAACCAATTTCAGAAGAGAAATAGCATAAAATGGTCAAATCTCTAGCAATTAAAAAGAAGGAAGGTTCTTTGTTGCTATCGATAGCTTCTTGCTTCAAATCATTCATCAATTGGATTTTTTCATCAGTTGACAAAGCCAAGAATTCTTTATTGAATTTTGATTTTGCTTTTGCCAACATTGCCTCATACCCATTTTTGAAAATAGTTTGCAGTTTTGGAGGATAACAATCCTTAATAATTAATGGAATCATTGCTCCAACACCGGCAGCTTTAGCTCCAGGAGAACTTGAAGTAGTGGGCAGAATTATATCCGCAAATTCAGCTAAAATTTCTTCTTCTGAAAAGGAATACAAATAAGGGCTTTTTCCTGGTTCATAAACGGTAAAGCTTTCAAACAAAACGCCCATTGTCGTTGCAGAAATGGCTCCTCCCATTAAATAGGCAACTTTTTTTAATGCTTCTCTTCTGTCCATTTTGAATACTATTTAAAAAAATTGGTTATTAGTAATAAAAAACATAATTATCAATGTATTACAATAATAAGTAAAAAAATGACAGATTCTTTTTTATATTAAAAATTTAATGTCATTAATGAATATTTAGCAACAAAATTTTTATTTCTTTCCAAAATGATGAAAGAATTAGAGTAGTAAGAGATATTGAATACGATTTATTAATTTTTTTAAGAGTACTCTTTTTTAAAATAGGCTAGTCAAAAGCAAGAAAATCCAATTTACATACTATTTTACTTGTTAAAATATATAATGAAAAGCTGAAAAAGAATTTCATTGCGTTAAAATGACATTTTATGCTTTACATTGCTTTTTCAAACAATTGAATTTGGCTTTTGAGAAGTTCAATAAGCATATTCATCATTCGTTTGTTTAAGCTGGATGAATTTTGAATATAGGTTTGGTATTCTTCTAAAGTAAAAAGACCAATAATAATTCCTTTTAAAGCGTTTCTAAACTTAATATCCTTTTGAATTGAATTTTCTATCAAAAGCAATTTCTTTTCAGTGGATAGACTATAAAAATCCTTTTTATTTTTAGTAATATAATTTTCAAATGAAGCTAGAAATAAATCATTTTGAAGTTTTAGAATAGGTCGAAGTGTTTGATTTTGAAAGGCTTCCTCGCTAGAGGACTGATTAGTTATTGTGCCAATGGCTTCACCTCTTAATTCCTTTAGCAGAAGATCTCTTGGATTCATTGTTTTTTCTTTAAAGTTAATCAAAAAGTGGTTTGGTAATTTCTTAAATTTGAAAATAAACCTAACAAAATGAGATTTCATACTAGAAAATGGGTAAAACCCGAAGATTTAAATCCAAACGGAACGTTGTTTGGTGGACGATTATTGGCTTGGATTGACGAAGAATTGGCTTTGTACACGATTATTCAGCTCGAAAATTCCCGAATTGTAACCAAATACATGTCGGAGATTAACTTTAAAAGTTCAGCTCGGCAAGGTGATATTATCGAAATAGGTATTGATGTGATACAATTTGGTAATACTTCATTAGTTTTAAAATGCGAAGCCAGAAACATGATGACACGCGAAACTATACTAACAATTGATAAAACTACAATGGTAAACCTTGGGCCTGATGGTAAACCAAAAGCACATGGGAAAACTCAAATTGAATATGTTAAAAACAGACTATAAAAAAAGGGACACTAATTAAAGTGTCCCTTTTGTTTTTCTTACTGGTACTTCGTAATCTAGAAAATTGCTTTCTGAGGGCATTTCATATACTTCCAAGTGAAAATACTTTACAGAAGCAATGACGTGATCAAAGATGTCTGCCATAATGTACTCGTAATTTTCAAAACGTTTGTCAGTAGAAAAGGCATAAACCTCCAATGGTACGCCCTGAGCAGTAAGCTGCAATTGTCGACAAAGCATGACCATATTTTTATTCAATCCCGGATGCTGATGCAAGTATTGATTGATGTATTTTCTAAACAAACCCAAATTGGTCATGTTTCTTCCGTTGATGGCTAAACTTTTATCTACAGTATTAGCTCGATTGTACCGGTCAATTTCAGCTTTTCGTGTTTCTATATAAGGACGGATAAGTTCAATTTTTTGCAATTCATCCAATTCGCTGTCTTCTAGAAAGCGAATGCTACTCGCTTTAATCAAAATATGTCGTTTTATTCGCCTTCCATCAGATTTCAGCATTCCTCTCCAGTTATGAAAAGAATCAGAACTCAAACTATACGTCGGAATTGTAGTGGTGGTATTGTCAAAGTTTCTAACTTTTACGGTAGCCAAATTGATTTCAATAACATCTCCATCGGCGCCATAACGATCCATTGTAATCCAGTCACCTATGCGCACCATATCGTTGATAGCTACTTGAACACTGGCTACAAAACCTAAAATTGTATCTCGGAATATTAAAATGATGATGGCTGATACCGCTCCAAGAATGGTAAGCATTTCTTTTTGACTGATGCCAAATAGCTTTGAAATAATTACAGATATCCCAAACATCCAAAGCACAATCATGATTACTTGCATAAAGCTATCAATCGGTTTGTCGCTGTATCTTGGAATATGTTTTAGATATTCTTGAGTGGTATTCAAAAGTGTTCTTATAATCCAAAGAACAAGTAAAACAATATACACTCCAACTAGCTTACCGAATATATCTTCCCAATAATCATAGCGTTCTAAAATGATTGGAACCGATTTATAAATTAAAGTAAACGGAATTAATTGTGCGATGTAAATCACCGTTTTGTTCGATATAATTAAATCGTCGAACTTGGTTTTTGTTTTTAGCGCAATGACAGCCATAGCGGTAACAAACAAAAACCTGAAAAACATATAAATAGTATAGGTTAGAACAATCAAAATAATGATGTTCAATACCAAACTCAAATAAGAAGAAAACGAATAACCCAATCCCCATTTTCTAAAAATAGGGTAGAGGAAATTAAAGAGTTGTTCTAAGGTTTTATTCATTACTCAAGTATTTCTTTTCAATATAAAAAGTACCAAACGGAATTAATGAACCTAAAATAATAATTGCAAAAGTAGGGAAGGACCACTTTTGGGCATTTTTCAATAGAACGGCTAATACTACATACCCAATGAACAAAACACCGTGACTCATTCCTATCGGATACAAGAGCGTTTTGTATAAATCCATATTGTTGGGTTTAATAAACAACATGTTAGCTAATAAAACTAAATAAGAACATCCTTCTAAAATGGCAGTAATTTTGAATAATTTGAGCATTTTCTAAATTTAAGTAATTTTTATTGTGTCAAAATTAAGGATTCTTGTTGATTATAGCATTTGTAAAGTCAAACTATTTACTTTTACAATTCCTAACGATTGAAAATGAGCAAACGCGAATTAAAAAAATATGTAGCCCAATTAACGAAAGAACAATTGGAAGAACAAGTGATGGAATTGTATGAAAAATTCAGTCCGGTAAAAGTCTATTACAATTTTGTCTTTAATCCAAAGGAAGACACTCTTTTGCAAGAAGCAAAGCTCAAAGTCACCAATGAATATTTTCCGGTTAGAAATCCTGGAAGAAAGAGCAAACCCAGAGCAAAAATGAGACGCTCTGTAGCTCAGAAGTTTATTAAGCATTTTATTCTTTTAGGAGTTGACCCTTTTGTAGTTGCTGATTTAATGCTGTATACAATAGAAATTGCACAAACTTTTGCTGCAGAAAATCCCATTAAGAGCGACACTTTTTACAAAAGTATGTTCAATTCTTTTGAACAAGCCACAAATTATTGTGTTGCAAACGGAATTTTTATTGAATTCAAAGAACGAATTATAGGAATTAGCGCCGAAGCAATGTCGAAAAAATGGCAAAATCGTTATGATTTTGAAACCTTAATCGAAAAAATATCCATTTTGTAGTACCTCTTAAATAAAATTATTTAATCAAAACTATATTTTTTATTTTAATAGTAGTTGATTAACTCTTTTTTCGGTGTATTTTTGCAAAAATCCAAGAAAATACAATGTTAGAAGACACTTTAGAAATTCGAGTTGAAGATAAAAAAGAACTTTATGCCTACCAAAAAGGAGATATAGATGCAATTTTTGAAAGAATAGATAATGCTCCAAATAATCATCATTTATTGTATCAATTGCCTACAGGTGGTGGAAAAACTGTAGTTTTTTCTGAAATTGTTCGCAGGTATTTATCACAACATGACAAAAAAGTAGTCGTACTAACGCATAGAATTGAGTTGTGCAAACAAACTTCAAAAATGCTTAAAGGATTTGATGTAAAAAACAAAATCATCAACAGTAAAGTAAAAGAATTACCAGACCAAAACGATTACTCTTGTTTTGTAGCCATGGTTGAAACTTTGAAAAACCGTATTAATGACGAAAAACTACATTTAGACAATATTGGCTTGGTTATTATTGACGAAGCGCATTACAATTCCTTCCGAAAATTATTGAGTTCATTCAAAAATGCTTTTATCCTTGGAGTTACGGCTACACCATTGAGTTCGAACATTAAGTTGCCAATGCACCAAAGCTATGATGAATTAATCGTTGGCGATACCATTGGTTCTCTAATCGATAAAGGATTCTTGGCGCGTGCTGTTACTTATAGTTATGATGTGGGATTAACTTCTCTAAAGGTCGGAATCAATGGAGATTATACCGTAAAATCCTCAGATGATTTATATACCAATATGGCCATGCAAGAAAAATTATTGCATGCCTACACTGAAAAATCTTTAGGCAAGAAAACCTTAATTTTTAATAACGGTATCAATACCTCTTTGTACGTCTACGAAACCTTCCGCGAAGCAGGTTATCCGATTCGTCATTTAGACAATACCAGTAATAACGAGGAACGAAAAGAAATTTTACATTGGTTCAAGCATACACCAGATGCTATTTTGACCTCAGTAGGGATTTTGACTACTGGATTTGATGAGCCAACTGTAGAAACCATTATATTGAATCGTGCCACAAAATCATTGACGCTTTATTTCCAAATGATTGGTCGTGGTTCAAGAAAATTGCCTGGAAAAGACGAATTTACAGTTATCGATTTAGGTAATAATGCAGCACGTTTTGGTCTTTGGAGTGAACCAGTAAATTGGCAACATATCTTCAAATCTCCTGAGTTTTATCTTGAAAACTTGCGTGATGACCACGAAATCGAGTTGCATTTCAAATACCAAATGTCTCCAGAATTAAGAGCCAAATTTAGCAATACTGCAGATGTGACTTTTGATGTTGATGAAGAACATAAATTGGCAATTAAGCAAAATTTGCGTTCAAAAGTAGTTCTTGATAAATCTCTAGACCAACATGCTTCTATGTGTGTTGACAATGCAGAGTTACCTCAAGAAGCCAGAGCCTTAGCCAAAGAATTGGATGAAGATATTGAATGTCGCATCAAACGTTATTCAAAATGTCTAAGCCAGTGCAGTAAAAACTACCGCGAATGGCTAGTTGATGATTACAAACAAAAACTAACCTTATTAATAGGTAAAAAATACAGAGAAAAAGTCTTAAGTGAATTGGATTAATTTTCAGGAGCTTTTTCCGGCTGTCCACTGTATCTTTTCTTTTTTTAAAGAAAAAAAAGAAAAGGATGCCGTTCCCATCCGGGCTATATAAGGAAACAAACAAGAATTTCAAAAACAGAAAAAATGTCAAAACAATTCTCAGATTTAGGGCTTTCAGCACCCATTGTCAAAGCGATTACCGAAATGGGAATTGTAACACCGACAGAAATTCAGTCTGAAATTATCCCATTAGCCTTGGCGAATACCACCGATTTAGTTGGAATTGCTAAGACAGGAACGGGGAAAACAGCCGCTTTTGGATTACCTCTTTTAGATAAAATTGATGTTACTAATTCTACGGTTCAAGCCGTTATTTTAGTGCCAACTAGAGAATTAGGCAATCAGATTTTTGATAATTTAGTACAATTCGCTAAGTACCAACCTGCTATTTCAATTGCTGTTACTTGCGGAGGAGTTCCTATAAAACCCCAGGTTGAACGTTTGTCTCAACCTACGCATATTGTTATTGCAACACCTGGTCGTTTGATCGATTTAATTGAACGCAAAGCTCTAGATTTAAAAGCAACTTCCTTTTTGATTCTCGATGAAGCCGATGAAATGGTTTCAATTTTAAAGGATAGTTTAGACACCATTGTTGCTGAGTTGCCGAAAAAACATCAAACCTATCTTTTTACGGCTACACTTCCTGGTACTATAAAACAACTCATCCAAAATTACTTGAACAAAAACGTAGTCCAAGTAAGTGCTAGTATGGAAACTATGGGTAATCAAGGAATTGACCATAAGTATATCATAGTGGATCCAATAGAGAAACTAGATGTTTTAATGCATTTTTTGAATACAAAAGAAGGAGAGCGCGGTATAATTTTTTGTAAAACCAAAGCAGCAGTTAACAAATTAGCTAAAAACTTAGCCATTAATAAATTTTCATCTGGAGCTTTACACGGAAGTTTGTCACAAGGAATTAGAGATAGAATTATGGACCAATTCCGTCAAGGGCATATCAATATTTTGATTGCAACCGATTTGGCTGCACGTGGTATAGACGTAGCTGCGATTTCTTATGTCGTGAATTATCATTTACCAGATACGTATGAAGCTTACGTACATCGTAGTGGAAGAACCGCTAGAGCAGGAGCTAATGGACTTTCATTAACCGTTTTACAAGCTGAAGAAGAAGCAGAAATTGCTGATTTTGAACGAGAATTAGGTTTGCAATTTTCCAAATATCAAAAGCCATCAACGGCTAGTATTGAAGAGAATAACGCACTTTTATGGGCAAAACAAATCTTCAAAACCAAACCTAATCACGAGTTAGAAGCTGAATTCAAAACCAAAATCAAAACTATTTTTCATCATCTTACCAAAGAAGAATTGATCGAAAAATTAATCGCCAATTATTGGTTACAAAACAAAACAGAACCTACAGAAAAGCCTGTTAAAAAATTCAAAAACTAAATTTTTCTGCTGATTTATTGTTGTATTTTTATTGAGTACAAATAAAAGAAATAACACATAGAAAGCGTAAAATGTTTGTCTATTGTGAGTTTAACTTCTAAATCAGCAAAAGATGCATATTGTAATTATTGGTGGAGGTTTCGGAGGTATTAATTTGGCCAAAGCATTAACTAATGAAAAAGGTATTACTGTCACATTAGTCGACAAAAATAACTACAATTTTTTTCCTCCATTAATTTATCAAGTAGCCACAGCTTTTTTAGAACCTTCAAGTATAAGTTATCCGTTTCGTAAATTTTTTGCAGGAAAAAAGAATTTGCAATTTCGCTTAGGTGAGTTACTTGAAGTTATATCAAACGAGAACAAGGTTATTCTAAATAATGGAGAATTAGTTTACGATCAATTGGTTTTCGCTACAGGAGCAGAGACTAGCTATTTTGGAATGGAAAATGTAAGGAAAAATGCCATTCCAATGAAAACGCTCAACGACGCTATTGAGATGCGAAATACCTTGTTAAAAAATCTAGAAAAAGCAGCGATTTGTAAGGACATTCGAAAACGCAGAAAATTACTAACTATTGTAGTTGCTGGTGGTGGTCCCACAGGAGTTGAAGTTTCTGGTATGTTTGCAGAAATGCGAAAAAGTATACTCATCAAAGAATATCCAGAATTAGAAACATCTGCCAGTAATATTTATTTGGTCGATGGTGGTGAGGCTTTATTGTCACCAATGAGTGTTGCCTCTCAACAAGATACACTCGAAGCGGTGACAAAACTTGGTGTAGTTGTAAAATTGAATACTCGTGTAGTTGACTACAAAGACGATACCGTATTTTTTGAGGACGGTAACACGATTCAAACAAAGAACTTAATTTGGGCTGCTGGTGTAACAGCCAGAGAATTCGAAGGCATTCCTGCAGAAAGTTATGGTCGTGGAAAAAGAATGTTGACCGATGCATTTAATAAAGTAATCGGTACCACAAACATTTTTGCTATAGGTGACACTTGTTTACAATTAACGGATGAAAATTTTCCGCAAGGGCATCCACAAGTAGCACAAGTTGCCATTCAACAAGGTTTAAATTTAGCTGATAATTTCAAAAAAATACTTCAACAAGACACACTTAAACCATTTGTTTACAAGGACAAAGGTTCAATGGCAATTATTGGAAAAAACAAAGCTGTTGTAGATTTACCAAAACCAAGTCTTCATTTTAAAGGTTTTTTTGCTTGGATGATTTGGCTCTTTGTTCATTTAATGTCATTGATAACTTATAGAAACCGTATCAATACTTTTTATCATTGGATGATTGCCTATTTTTCAAAAGACCAATCGTTGCGTATGATTATTCGTCCAAATAAAAGAATCAAAGAAGAAGTTCCTAAGTAAGTTATTGATTTTATAACTGTTAAAAGCTATTGTCATTATTTGAACTATAATTTATATTATGTAAAATAGAATTTTCAATATTTTAAAACAACTTGCTCTTTGCTCGAAATATTAAAATCTCGGAAGTTTAACGAAATTGATATAAAGCACAAAAAAAAGCACCAATTGGTGCTTTTATAAATTTTATATCCGAATTTTATTTTACCTCAAATCCTATGATTAACTTTTCCCAAAGTAATTCGATTCGGGTTTCCATAATTTTGTATTCTAATTTTTCTACTAATGCATCACCATTTTCATTTTTAACAGTAACTCTTAATTGATCACTACTGGCTTTATAATCATATGATCCCCATTGTTTGGCTTCTTTGTTAAAAATGACAATACTTTCCTTTTCATTTGGTATTACAAAAAAAGAATATTTGCCAGCTGGTAATTGTTTTCCTTCTATAGAAATAGCTTTATCTGTTTCAAAAGTAGTTGCATCATTCGCTCCAGCTCTCCAAACTTTGTCATATGGTACTAATGCTCCCCAAATAGCTCTTCCTTTTACAGATGGACTTCCGTATTTAATTGTAATTGTGGCACCATTAATTTTTCCTGTTACGGTTTCAGCTGGACTAGCTACTTTTTTTTGTGCAAAAGAAAAAGTGCTCATTAAAAGTGAGAAAAAAAAGACTAATGATTTGTGTTGTAATTTCATAATTGAATAGGTTTTAAGAATTTTTGATTAAAAGTAATTCAACTCTAGCTATCTTTATAAGGTTTTTGGTTTTTTTTAAGAAATAATTAAGATATTTGTAAATCAATGAGTTATTAAAAAACTGCATTGGTTTTGTTTTCAATTTTACTATTTTTACTATAGTATTAACCTGCACTAATATTATGAATACAATTGCTGAACGCATTGCTGATTTTCTAAAAGAGTACCCACCTTTTGATAATTTAACTTTTAATGAACTATCTGAAATTGCCTCGAATATTCGTGTAATCAATCTTGAAAAGCATCAAACGTTATTTCAAATTAACGATACACTTCATGAAAGCTTTTATGTCGTTGCATCTGGAACAATTAATTTATCTGTAATTTCAGATGCAGAAGAAACACTTTTAAATAAATGCCATCAGGGAGATATTTTTGGTTTAAGACCGTTCTTTGCCAAAAATAATTATATGATGACTGCTAAAGCTCGCGAAGAAAGCATTATTTATGCTATTCCAATTAGTACATTTAGACCTTTTGTAGCTAATAACTCTTTGGTTTTAAACTTTTTACTGGAAAGTTTTGCAGCAACTTCTAGATATGCAAGTGACAAAGATAATTATGGCGGTAAGTTAATATCTGATAATGTGTTTTATCCTGATCAGCAGTCTGAAATTCAATACTTTCAATCTTTAACTTATAATACTTCTCCAATTACAACTACTGCACAAACTATAATAAAAGATATCGCGCAGTTAATGACAGAAGAGATTGTAAATAATGTGCTTATTTGTGAAAATAATTTGCCTATAGGTATAGTTACTGATCGCGATATGCGTTCAAAGGTTGCTACCGGAAGGTATTTGATAACGGACACCATTGACAAAATAATGGATTCTCCAGTTATTACTGTTGTAGAAAATGTATCGCTAGCTGAAGCTCAGTTACTTATGCTAAAACATAATGTTACGCACCTGTGTGTTACAATAGATGGAACAACTCAATCTGTTGTAAAAGGCATTATTTCTGAACACGACTTAATCATCGCACAAGCTAGTAACCCTGGTGTAATGATTAAAGAAATTAAGAGATCATTAGCTGCAAAAGATTTAAAACAAATCCGTGAACGTCTTACTGATTTAGTTCAAAATTCAATTTATAAAAATATACCATTATATCATGTTGCTAATATTGCAAGTGAAATTAATTTAGCTATTGTTAAGCGAAGTGTTGAATTATCTATTTTAGATTTAGGCTCCCCTCCTGCTCGTTTTGTTTGGTTAAGTATTGGTAGCCAAGGCAGAAAAGAACAATTATTATATACTGATCAAGACAGTATGCTTGTGTTTGAAGATGTACCGTCAGAAAAATATCGCGACGTAAAAGACTATTTTATAAAATTGGCTAAACGTACTACCGCAACCTTAGAGAAAGTAGGTTATCAGTTGTGTGCACAAAATCATATGGCCAGTAATTTGCAATGGTGTAAATCACTATCCGATTGGATTAAGCAATATAATAGTTGGATGAATACACCAGGGGAAAACAGTAACGATATGAGTAGTATCTTTTTTGACTATGAGTTAGTGTTTGGAGATGATAAACTCGAAGAAGCGATTAGTAATGTGGTGCTTCAAAATGCTAAAAACAATACGCTGTTTTTTGATTTTTTAGGGAATGATGTTTTAAGAAAGAATGCTCCTTTGACTTTTTTCAAAAAATTTATAACTGAGGAAGACTCTTTAAATCGAAATAAATTTGATATAAAAACACGTGCGCTAATGCCTTTAATTGATGGAGCACGTTTGTTTGCATTGCATTACAACTTGAAAGGAATTAATAATACTTATCTAAGATTCAAACAGCTTGCTATAACGGATCCTAAAAATGAAGAGATTTATTTAAATTGTGCCGATGCATTTATAACATTGTCTAAATATAGAACAATTGAAGGTTTAAGAAATGATGATTCCGGCCAATACATCTCAATAACGGATATGTCTAAGCTAGAAAAAGACAAGTTAAAAGCTGCTTTATACCCAATGAAAGAATTAGAAGAACTAATTAAAGGTAAATTTAAACTTACGCAATTTTCATAATATGTTAGATTGGCTAAAAAATATCAATAAAGATTATCCTGATTTTTGGAAAAATTACTTGTCTAAATTTGATAGTAAATCAAATAAATTCATAGTTTTTTCAACAGAAACATCTGGTATGAATCCTAGTAAAGATGTTATTTTATCTATAGGATCTTTTGCTATTGAAGATAATAGTATTTCCATTGGGGACAGTTTTGAGGCAGTTTTGTTACAATACAAATATTTTCATGATAATGGTTTATCAAATGAATTTATTGTAGATAGCAAAATGAAGAAACTCGTTGAAATGGATGCTATTCAGATGTTTGTTGATTTTATTGGTAATTCAATTCTTATTGGTCACCATATCGATTTTGATGTAGAAATGATTGATGCTGCATTGGATAAATTAGGCTGTGGTCGCTTAAAAAATCAAGCACTTGATGTAGATGTGATGTATAGAAAACTTAACGATATTACTGATAAGCAGTTTTCTTTGGACGAGCTTTGTGCATTGCATAAAATTCCAAAAAGTGATAGGAATTCATCTTCGGAAGATGCTTATCGCATCGCACTTTTGTTTTTGAAGTTAAAAAATAAATTAGATTTAAATTTTTAACATTATTCCTTTCCAATATCTTCCATGATGAGTAATTGAAATGGGATTTTTTTTATTTGTTACACTATCGGTTAAAAATGGAATACCATTTTCTTTTTCAAAACAAACATCATTCGATAATGGAAGTATTTCTGAGAAATATTTTTTGTTGCTAACAGCTATTGTATAAATAGATTCTTCATTTATAACTGTTTGAGTGTAGTAAATTTGCTTCTCAATAGTTACCGTGTCGAATTCTTCACTGCCAAGATTGCATTCAATTAAGTGAGGTATAAAAGCCCGAATATTTGTACTTCGATTAAAAATTTTGTATGCAGATTCTTTTCTAGTCCAAAGATTCCAAACCATATTTTCAGGATTTTTGGATGAAAAAATTAACTCTTGTTCTTTTTGAGTAAATATTTTTTCTGCAAATCCTTTTCGTTTCCAATTACTTTGCAAACGCGCTTGGACTAAATCTACAATGTCGTTTCCAATCATAATATTACACCTATTCGTTTAGTTTTGCATCTATAATTTCTAGAGCTGCTTTTACATTTATCATTCGCTCCATTGATGGGTTGTCAATAACAATTTCATACTTTTCTTCGATGTCCAAAACAATGTCAACTAAATTGGCGGAATTAATTTGTAAATCTTTTATAAAATCAGTTTCTTTAGTTAAAGTCTCTATTGCTTCTTGATTTTGAACGTAAGGCTTAATGATTTTTTTAAGTTCTTCAATTCTATTGTCTTGATTTGTATTCATAAAAATGTGTTTTTTTTAGAAATTAGAATTCCATTTTTTAAAAATTATACATGCATTAACATCTCCAAAGCCAAAACTTGCTTTAGCAATATACTTCATTTTTTTTAGTATTGCAATTTGCGGAATTTTTGTCGTATCTATTAAATCTAGAATGTCAGGGTTTAAATCTTCACAATTTATATTTGGAAAAATAAAATCATTATGCAATTGTAAAACTGTAGCAACACACTCGATACTACCAGCTGCTGAAAGACAATGTCCAACCATTGATTTTAATGAATTTATATATGGAAAATCTTTACCTTTTAAATCCAATGCAGTACACCAATTTTCAATTTCAAATGCATCTTTAGAGGTCGCTGTTAAATGACCATTAATCGAATCTAATTCTCCTGCAGTAATACCACCATTTTCTAAGGCATCTTTTATGCATTTTTGAACTGCAATACCGTTTGGAGCCGTCATAGAACCTTGTCCTCTTTGTCCACCAGAATTACAATTCCCTCCCATAATTTCTCCATAAATGGTTGCACCTCTCTCTAAAGCAGATTCTAAATCTTCAATAACTAAAGCTCCTGCTCCACTGCTTGGCACAAATCCAGAAGCCGATGCAGATAAAGGTCTTGAACCTTGTTCTGGGTTATCATTATACTTGAAAGTACAAACCTTCATTGCGTCAAAACCTCCCCAAATGTAAGGACCAGAATCACTTGTACTACCAACTAACATGCGCTTGGCTAAACCTGCTTGAATCCGCTCAAATCCCATTAAAATACTTTCAGCACCCGTTGTACATGCAGATGAATTAGTTGTTACTTGATTTCCTAATCCCAATTTACCACCAAGATAGGCGCTTACACCACTATTCATAGTTTGGGCTACAGCTGTACTACCCAAACGACGGGTTTGCAAGTCATCAATTTTATAAATGCTTTCTCTAAATTTATCAATTCCAGATGTTCCAGTGCCAAAAATAGTTCCGCTGTCCCAGTCGGGTATTTCATTTGTTTCTATGGGAAGTCCAGCATTTTTCCATGCTTCCATTCCAGCAATAACTCCATATAAAATTCCAGAAGCCTTAAAATTTCTAAGTTCTAATGGAGTAAAATACTCAAGTGCTAACTCATCAGAAACAATAGGTTTTCCAGATATTTGACAAGAAAAAGCCAACTTTTCTAACTGAGGGTCATGCTTAATTCCTGAAGTACCATTTTTGATGGCTTCGGTAAAAGCTTGGACTCCTACTCCATTTGGAGCAACTACTCCTAGACCAGTAATAACCACTCTTCTTTTCATTTTTAGCAATTTTAGCTCAAAATTTATTTAATCATTCCAGAAATAATTCCTCTACAAACTATTTCTTGTTTTTCATTTTCCATCCATATTTTGCATTTTAACTTACCAAAACGGAAATATATTTTTTCAGAAAAGACAGTTACGGTTTCACCTGGAAAAACAGGTTTTAAAAAATCAATTTCACTTGATGTTAAAGCAATTACACTTTCTTTTGTAAAGTTATCATTTAGAATAAAAATTCCCAAGCACACGACACCAATTTGCGCCATAGTTTCGGTCAAAATAACGCCAGGAGTTACCGGATTGTCTACAAAATGCCCTTTATAAAAATCCAAATTTTCTTCATATCTATAACTACCCTTAATGGTATTTTCATTAACATCAATAATGGTATCTACAAACAAAAAAGGTTTTCTGTAGGGTAATTTGGATATAATTTCTTGTGATCCCATTTTTTAAAATTGTAATAAAACTCTTTGCGCCGAAAAGCCTGGACCAAAACTTAGCATCAGTCCTTTTGAACCTTTTATTGGTTTTTTATTCATTATTTCTTCTAAGACATAGAGTACAGTTGCACTTGACATATTACCATAAGAACGTAACACCGATTTTGTTACCTCTATATTTTTCCCAAGACCTTCAAATAGAGTTTCAACAGTTTCAATAATTTTCTTGCCTCCGGGATGAAAAATTAAATGGTCTATATCTGCAATATTTAACTGATGTTTTTCTAAAAATGGATGAATAATAGTTGGAAAATGATTCGCAATAGTTTCTGGGACAGCAATATCAAGAACCATTTGCAAACCAGAATTGGTCAATTCAAAACCCATCATTTCAATGGCATCATAAAAATGATACATTTCTTCTGCAATGATTTCAGGTCCTAAATCTTGTTCGTCAGAAGAAAGTAAAACACAAGCTGCACCATCTCCAAAAATTGCAGCACTCACAATATTTGCCATTGAAAAATCATCCAACTGAAAAGTTGCCGTTGGGCTTTCCACAGCAACAACAGCAGCTCTTTTTCCTGGGTTGGCCTTTAAAAAATTTTTAGCATAAATAATTCCAGATATACCTGCTGCACAGCCCATTTCGGTTACAGGCAAACGAACAACGTCTTGTCTTAAACGCAAACTATTGATTAAATAAGCATCGAGTGATGGAATCATTATTCCTGTACAACTTACAGTAATTATAAAATCAATATCAGTAGCTTCCCATTGTGCTTGTTGCAATGCTTTATGAAGTACTTTTTCACCCAAATTGATTACTTCACGAACATAAATCGCATTTCGTTCTGCAAAACTGGTTTTGGTAAAAACTTCGACAGGATCCATTATAGAATATCTTTTATCTACAGCTGCACCTTCAAAAATTTTTTTAACTTTTCGAATGAATCGTTCGTCTTGCCCTTCTAACCAAGCATCTAAAAAAGGAATAATTTCTTCAGTAGCCTTAGAATAACTAGGTAATTGTTTGGCTACAGTACATATTTTTACACTCATATTTTTGAAATTATCCATTGGTATCTAAAAGCCCATTTCCATTGAATGGACCATTTTTTTAAATTCAGTTGCGTTGAAAAATGATTTAGTTCTTCTTTTTTAAAACCTCTTAAAATTGAAGTTAAACCATCTTCTCGAGACATTGTATTTAGTCTAAAAACAAAACACAAGACTTGAAATAATCGATAAGCTAAACCACTTCGTTGCAAATCATTAATTACTATTCCTATTTTTGCATTCTTATAAAGCAAACGAAGCAACTTTAAAATCTCATCATCTTTAAAATGATGCAGTGTTAAGGTACATAAAAAAATATCACAATTCATTTCATTAAAAGATGGATCAAAAATATCTTCACAACGAAATGAAATATTTGGAAATGCACTAGATAATTCTTTTGCATGATTGATAGTAAAAGCATTAGCATCAACTCCAATCAAATTAAAATCTAAGTTTAATTTTTGCGCATAATTTGCTAATGTTCTCAGCATATCACCATTCCCACATCCGATATCTATAATTGTTATTTCTCTTTCAAATATTTGTTTTTTAAGTAGTTGATTAACTCCATCTAAAGTAATTTTATTGCCACCTAAAAGTTGGTTAATTGCAGCTATTTTATCTAAAGCATCTCGAAGTTCTTCACCTTCTAAAGTAAAGTCGTCCATAATTTCAGCCGATGTGGTTCTATATTTTGTAGGAACAATGAGTTTCATTTTATAAAGGATTACCGTGAGTCCGTTTTATTATTTGTTTTAAAACAAATGGAAACAAAACAACAATTTGTAAAACAAGTAATGTTAGTGTTTGTTGCACAAGGATTGTACTCAATACTCTTCCCATTGCCAATCTTTTTTTAAAGTTTAGATTCCAAGCCTTAGAATAGCGTTTTTCTAATTCGTTTCTGCTTATTTTTTTCTCATTTAAATATAATACACACAATTCAGAAGCAATTTTCGCGCTGTGAATTGCCATTGCCATTCCGTTACCACACAAAGGATGAATTAGTCCAGCCGTATCACCTATCATCAGCATATGCTCTGAAACAGGTTCTTTTTTCTCAAATGAAATTTGGCTAATAGTCAAAGGCTTTTCAAATATTTGAACGCTATTCTCCAGAATTTGTTTCAATCTTTTATTTTTAAAAAGGACTTCTTTTTCAAAAGATGCAATGTTTTTGTATTTTTGAAAGGAAGAATAATTAGTTAAGTAACAAATGTTTATAGTGTCATTTTCAACTTTCGACACTCCGCAATAGCCTCCTTTGAAATGATATAAACCAACAAGATTATCAGAAAACTGACCTTTATAATGATTTTTCACCCCTAACCAAGGTGATTTTTTTATGATAAATGTTCTTTTTAATGAATAATCCAATTGGGCTCTTTTGCCATAAGCCCCTAATACAATTTGTGCTTTATAAATTGATTTTTCAATTGTTTCAATAATGAAATGATTCTCATCAAATCGGCAATTTTCTACAGTTTGATTTATTATAGTACAACCATTTTCAATGGCTTTTTTGTACATAATAAAATCCAAGGTAAACCTACTGATGCCAAAACCCCCTAAAGGAAGCTTTTGAAGTATTCTTGCACCATAAAGGGTTTCAAATTCTAATTGATTAATTGCTGTGGGTTCTGCACTTTGTATTGGAATAGCAAGGGATTCAAGATATCCTCTTACTTCATTAGAAACATATTCTCCACAAACTTTGTGTTTTGGATATTCGTTTTTTTCGATAATAGTTACTGAAATTCCCTTTTGAGATAAATGAATTCCAGCAGTTAAACCTGCTAATCCACCTCCAATAATAACAACTTCTGTAGATACCATATTGGTAAATTTAGTCAAATGTTTTGTACTGAAGCAACAAGTACACTTTTATTATAAAAAAACTGCTTTATCGGTAAAATAAAGCAGTTGTATAAAATAGTGTATGTAAGAGAATTACAATCTATTGTTTTTAATTTCGTCCACAATTTCAGGATTAAGCAAAGTTGTGGTATCTCCAAAATTAGAGAAATCACCTTCAGCAATCTTACGTAATATACGACGCATAATTTTTCCTGAACGTGTTTTTGGTAAACCAGTTACAAACTGTATTTTATCCAATTTTGCAATTGGTCCAATATGATCGGTAATGATTTGATTAATTTCTTTGACTAAATTATCTCTATCTCTAGATTCACCAGATTCTTTCAAGATAACGTAACCGTATAAGGCATTTCCTTTAATATCGTGTGGAAAACCAACAATTGCAGATTCAGCCACAGCTGGATGCTCATTGATAGCGTCTTCAATTGGAGCAGTACCCAAATTATGACCCGAAACAATCACCACATCATCTACACGACCTGTGATTCTATAATACCCAACTTCGTCACGTAATGCACCATCTCCTGTAAAATATTTACCTGGGAACGATGAAAAGTAAGTATCAATATAGCGTTGATGGTCTCCCCATATTGTTCTTGCTATACCAGGCCAAGGGAATTTAATACACAAACTTCCTACTACTTGATTCCCTTCTATTTCATTACGCTTATCATCCATTAATACAGGTTGAATACCAGGTAAAGGCAATGTAGCATAGGTTGGCTTCGTTGGTGTTACAAAAGAAATAGGCGCAATCATGATACCACCGGTTTCAGTTTGCCACCATGTATCCACAATTGGACATCTTTTATCTCCAACGTGATCATTGAACCAGTGCCAAGCTTCTTCATTAATTGGTTCACCAACAGAACCAATAACTTTTAAAGACTTTAAAGGAAAACGCTGAACAAATTCTAAACTTTCTTTTGCTAGAGATCGAATTGCTGTTGGTGCAGTGTAGAATTGAGTAATTTTATGTTTTTCAATAGTTTCCCAAAAACGACTAAAATCTGGATAAGAAGGAATTCCTTCAAAAATAACGGTTGTTCCACCATTTAACAATGGACCGTAAAGTGTATAAGAATGCCCTGTAATCCAACCTATATCTGCTGTACACCAAAAAATATCATTTTCTTCGTGATTAAAAACGTTTTTGAAAGTATAAGAAGTGTACACCATATAACCTGCAGTAGTATGCACCATTCCTTTTGGTTTACCAGTAGAACCAGATGTATAAAGAATAAACAATGGATCTTCGGCATCCATTATTTCTGCAACATTGTTATCTGACGCTTGATCCAAAAGAGGCTGTAACCATTGATCCCTGCCAGCTTTCATAGTAATTGTTGTCTCCGTTCTCTTGGCAACCAATACAGATTGTACTGTAGGACAAGTCTCTAATGCTTCGTCAATAATTCCTTTCAAATCGATGGTTTTATTCCCTCTATATCCACCGTCAGAAGTGATGACCATTTTACATTCGCTATCATTGATTCTTGATGCTACAGCAGAAGAAGAAAATCCTGCAAAAATTACAGAGTGAATAGCTCCAATTCTAGCACAAGCTAAAATCGAAACAGCCAATTCTGGAATCATAGGTAAATAAATACAAACACGATCTCCTTTTGAAATCCCTTGTTCTCTCAAAACATTAGCCATTTTACAAACTCGTTGATGCAATTCGTTATAGGTAATATGTTGTGCAGCTTCTTCTGGATTATTCGGTTCAAAAATTATGGCATTCTTTTCGCCTCGCTTGGCTAAGTGACGATCAATGCAGTTTTTGGTGATATTCACTTTGGCTTCTGTAAACCATTTTACTTCAGCAGTAGCCATATTAAAATCAACTACTTTATCCCAATATTGATACCAAGTAAAATTTTCTTCGGCAATTTTTCCCCAAAATTTTCTAGGCTCTCTAACCGATTTATTATAATGTTTAAAATATTGTTCTAAATTTTCGATTTTAAAATAACTCATCTTTATTAATTTTTTGCGAAGATATTAATTCTATACTCTTATGTTGATAAATGAATATCAAATATACTAATTCCAATATTTAAGTTGCTATAATCTTTCCTATTTATGAACAATAAATTTTAAAAAAAAAAGACAAACTGCTAACAGTTTGCCCTTTTAAATAACAATTTAACTCTAATTATAACAATATATTCTTTTTCCGGATTACATTCACTTAACTCCCCAACGAAGTTAAGTGAACCTGACTATATCAAATCGTTTAGCCCAATTTTAAAATTTAATAACTAATTCAAACTAAAACCATGAGAGTATCGATAAGATAGTTTTTCAGCACACGCTCCCTGTGTGGTAATTCCTTGTTTTTTAACCTATTTTTTTCATTGCAGTCATTGATTCACGCAACCAAGCTCCCACTTCTTCAATTGGGTGTTGACGGATGCTATTATTAACAGCAATTAATACTGCATTGTCAACTTCATTTGAAGTTGAAAATGGTTTACCAATTACATTTGTATCAATAGCTTGCATAAAATCTACCAACAAAGGTTTGCACGCATGATCAAACAAATAACAACCATATTCAGCTGTATCCGAAATGATTCGGTTCATTTCATATAATTTTTTTCTAGCTACAGTATTAGCGATCAAAGGCAATTCGTGTAATGACTCATAATAAGCTGATTCTTCAATGATTCCAGACTCTGTCATTGTTTCGAAAGCCAATTCTACACCAGCTTTAACCATTGCAATCATTAAAACGCCATTGTCAAAATATTCTTGTTCTGAGATCGTTGCAGCAGTTGGTTGTGTTTTTTCAAAATTGGTTTCAGCTGTAGCAGCTCTCCATGATAATAAGTTGATATCGTCATTTTCCCAATCAATCATCATATTTCTTGAAAATTCACCAGAAATAATATCATCCATATGTTTTTGAAACAAAGGACGCATAATGTCTTTTAGTTCATCAGCTAATTCATAGGCTTCAATTTTAGAAGGATTGTTCAAACGATCCATCATGTTAGTGATTCCACCATGTTTTAAAGCTTCAGTAATTGTTTCCCAACCGTATTGAATCAATTTTGAGGCATAACCTGGCTCGATTCCTTTTTCTACCATTTTGTCAAAACACAAAATTGAGCCCGTTTGTAGCATACCACACAAAATGGTTTGCTCTCCCATCAAATCTGATTTTACTTCGGCAACGAAAGAAGATTTCAAAACACCTGCTCTGTGACCACCTGTAGCCACTGCATACGCTTTTGCTTGCTCTAATCCTACTCCATTTGGATCGTTTTCTGGGTGAACAGCAATTAAGGTAGGAACTCCAAAACCTCTTTTGTACTCTTCACGAACCTCTGATCCTGGGCATTTTGGAGCACACATAATTACTGTAATATCTTTACGAATTTGCATTCCTTCTTCAACGATGTTAAAACCGTGAGAGTAAGCTAAAGTAGCTCCTTCTTTCATCAATGGCATAATAGCACTTACTACAGCAGTATGTTGTTTATCTGGAGTTAAATTACAAACTAAATCTGCACTTGGAATCAATTCTTCATAGGTTCCAACTTTAAAACCATTATCTGCAGCATTCATATAAGAAGCTCTTTTTTGAGCAATTGCCTCTGCACGTAAAGCATAAGAAATATCTAAACCAGAATCTCTCATATTTAAACCTTGGTTTAAACCTTGAGCTCCACAACCTACAATGACTACTTTTTTTCCTGCCAAAGCTGTTATTCCATTTGCAAATTCTGATTGATCCATGAATTCGCAAACGCCTAATTGTTCTAGTTGTAATCTAAGTGGTAATGAATTGAAATAATTTGCCATTTTTTTAATATTTAATGAATGTAAAATTTTATAATTAATAGTTTTATTTGGTTTTGTTTTGAAATTCTAGTTATGGTAATTTCGAAAGCTTTTGCTTTATAAATTCTCTAATATTGCTGAAATTTCCATTTTCGTTTTTGAAACTGAAATACGACCTGAACGCACAAATTGCATGATTCCAAATGGTTTTAGTTTAGCATACAACTCTTCTATTTCTGATCGTTTGCCTGATTTTGAAATCACAAAAAAGTCTCTCGAAACGGTTACAATTTGTGAATTACTTTCTTTGATTATATTTTGAATTTGTCGCTCATCAAAAAGTAAACTGGATTCGATTTTGAAAATAGCGCTTTCCAAGAAGATGGTCTCTTCATCGATGTGGTAAAAAGCCTTAATTACTTCAATCTGTTTTTCGATTTGACCTACGATGTTTTGTACCCATTTTTCGGTTGTATTTACTACAATTACAAATCGAGAAACGTTTTCTATCTCTGATTCGGATACGTTCAAACTCAAAATATTTATATGTCGTTTCAGAAATATGCCTGAAATTCTATTCAATAAGCCTACGTTGTTTTCTGAATATACAGAAATCGTGAATGTTTTATTTTCCATAACTTTTAACTTAATCTGATATCAGAAACTGAGGCTCCTGTAGGAATCATTGGAAATACATTGTTTTCTTTTTCTACCATTACTTCTAAGAAATAGGCTTCTTTTGAAGCTAACATTTCAGCAACAGCAGCATCTAAATCCTCTCTTTTGGTTACTTTTTTCGCTTTAATATAATAGCCTTCGGCAATCGCAATAAAGTTGGGATTAATCATTTCGGTAGACGCATAGCGTTTGTCAAAAAACAACTGTTGCCATTGTCTTACCATTCCTAAAAATTCGTTATTCAATACCACAATTTTTACTGGAACTCTAGTTTGAAAAATAGTTCCTAATTCCTGAATTGTCATTTGAAATCCACCATCACCTATGATTGCTACTACTTCACGATCTGGTTGTCCCATTTTGGCACCGATAGCTGCTGGCAAAGCAAATCCCATAGTTCCCAATCCTCCAGAAGTAATGTTACTTTTTGATTGATTGAATTTAGAATAGCGGCAGGTAAACATTTGGTGTTGCCCCACATCTGAAACCATAATAGCATCACCATTGGAATGTTTGTTTATCATTTCGATGGTTTCACCCATTGAGATTCCTTCGCCCTTTGGATTTAATTCGTCATTGATAACACTTTCCAGTTCAATCTTATATTTTTCTTTGAATTCGTTATGCCAAGCTTCGTGTGATTTAGCTTCTACCAAAGGTAAAAGAGCTGCCAATGATTCTTTTACATCACCCAAAACAGCCACATCCGTTTTTACATTTTTATCTACTTCTGCAGGGTCTATTTCAAAGTGGATTACTTTGGCTTGTTTCGCGTACGTGGCTAAATTACCTGTTACACGATCATCGAAACGCATACCAATGGCAATCAATACATCGCATTCATTGGTCAATATATTTGGTCCATAATTACCGTGCATTCCAAGCATACCAACGTTTAGTGGATGATCTGATGGTAAAGCAGAAAGACCTAAAATCGTCCAAGCTGCTGGTATTCCTGTTTTTTCAATTACGGCTTTTAATAATTCCTCGGCTTGCCCCAAAATCACACCCTGACCAAAAACGATATAAGGTTTTTTAGCACCATTAATTAATGCAGCTGCTTCCGCAACTTTTTGGTGATCTAAAACAGGCTTTGGAAAGTAACTGCGAACTCCTTTGCATTTAGTATAACTAAAATCAAGTTCATCAAACTGAGCGTTTTTGGTAATATCTACCAAAACTGGTCCTGGACGTCCTGAACGAGCAATGTAAAAAGCTTTAGCGATGATTTCTGGAATTTCCGAAGCTTCTGTAACTTGATAATTCCATTTGGTTACAGGAGTTGAGATTCCAATAATATCTGTTTCTTGGAAAGCATCAGAACCCAATAAATGTTTCCCAACCTGACCTGTAATACAAACCATTGGAGTAGAGTCGATTTGAGCATCGGCAATTCCAGTGACTAAATTAGTTGCTCCAGGTCCTGAAGTAGCGATGGCTACTCCAACTTTTCCTGTAGCTCTAGCATATCCTTGTGCAGCATGCGTTGCTCCTTGTTCGTGTCGTACTAGAACATGATGCAACTGATCTTGAAATTTATATAATTCATCGTATACAGGCATTATGGCTCCACCTGGATATCCATAAACGATGTCTACACCTTCTTCTAATAGGCATCTGATGATTGCTTCAGCACCTGAAATTTTATTTGTTACCATTGGTATTATTATTTGGAAATGAAATTGCTTTCATTTTTTAAATATTTCTAGTTATTTATCGGTTACGCATCCTGTTGAAGCACTAGAGACCGATCTAGCGTATTTAAGTAACACCCCTTTTGTAACTTTTAGTGGTGGTTGTACCCAATTGGCTTTTCGTTTTGCAAACTCTTCATCAGAAATTTTAAGGTTGATCGTATTCTTGACGGCGTCAATACTAATTACGTCTCCTTCTTCGATTAGAGCAATTCCACCACCATCATAAGCCTCTGGAGTGATATGACCTACAACGAAACCATGAGAACCTCCTGAGAATCTTCCATCAGTAATTAAAGCTACCGAATTTCCTAAGCCTGCTCCCATAATGGCAGAAGTTGGTTTCAACATTTCAGGCATACCTGGACCACCTTTAGGACCACAATATCTAATGACTACTACATTACCTGGTTTTACTTTTCCAGCTTCTATTCCGGGAATCACTTCAAATTCACTTTCAAAAACTACGGCTGTTCCTTCAAAATATTCACCTTCTTTACCACTTATTTTGGCTACACATCCTTCTTCTGCAAGATTTCCATATAAAATTTGAATATTTCCTGTAGGTTTTAATGCTTTTTGTATTTCGTGTATTACATCTTGACCATCATTTAAGTCTGGAATATTGGCCAAATTTTCAGCTACTGTTTTACCAGTTACTGTCATACAATCCCCGTGAATCAAACCGTTTTTCAATAAATACTTTAAAACTGCTGGAACTCCTCCTGCATAATGAAGATTCTCCATCATGTATTTACCACTTGGTTTTAAATCGCCTAGCATAGGTGTTTTATCACTAATATTTTGAAAATCTTTTAAGGTGATTTCAATATCAACAGAATGTGCCATAGCAATTAAATGCATTACCGCATTTGTAGATCCTCCAAGAACAGCTACAATCGTAATCGCATTTTCAAACGCTTTTCTAGTCATAATATCCCTTGGCTTGATATCTTTTTCAAGCAACAATCGGATGTATTTACCAGCATCTAAACATTCATTTCTTTTTTGTTCACTCAAAGCTGGATTCGATGAACTGTATGGTAAACTCATTCCTAAGGCTTCAATAGCCGAAGCCATAGTATTGGCAGTATACATTCCACCGCAAGCACCTGGTCCAGGACAAGAATTTTGAATTACTCCTTTAAAATCTTCTTCAGAAATTGTTTTTTGTAATTTTTTACCCAAAGCTTCAAAGGCAGAAACAATATTAAGCTTCTCACCTTTCCATTCACCTGAATGAATTGATCCTCCATAAACCATAATGGCTGGTCTATTTACTCTTCCCATAGCAATTAAAGCTCCTGGCATGTTTTTATCACATCCTGGTATGGCAATCATAGAATCATACCATTGCGCTCCCATAACAGTTTCAATAGAGTCTGCAATTACATCTCTTGAAACCAATGAATAACGCATTCCTTCAGTACCGTTAGAGATTCCGTCACTAACCCCAATCGTATTAAAAATTAGGCCAACTAAATCGGCATTCCAAACCCCTTTTTTAACGTGTTTTGCTAAATCATTTAAGTGCATGTTACAAGTATTTCCCTCGTATCCCATGCTTACAATTCCTACTTGTGCTTTTTTTAAATCTTCTTCAGTTAATCCAATTCCGTACAACATTGCTTGTGCTGCTGGTTGTGTTTCGTCTTGTGTAATTGTTTTACTGTATTTATTTAATTCCATTTTATGTATATCTATTTTTTAAAATTTGTGTAAAAAAAAACCTTCCAAGAATCTGGAAGGTTTTTCTATATATGTTTATAACATATTATCATACCATTCCTCTTGCCTGCGTAATAATTACGATGACATTAATAATAGAGGTAATAGTATTGTTATGTTTTTGCATTGTTTTTTTTATTAAAGTCCAAATCTACTAAAAGTTTGGTCAAAAAAACAATGAATCCTCTATTTTTAATGTTTTGTCAAAAAACTACACTATAGTTGATCGACCAATTTGCACAAAATCTTTTTTGAAGTACAAATCTTCTGCATCCATAATGTGATTAGCGATAAAATCACCAACTTCATTTGTTCCAAATCGTGAATCTACCTTTAAATCTACCGTGACGACTTGATTGCTTATGGCAGCTTCTACCGCAGCGATTACTTTTTTAGCTTCTTCAAACAATCCAAAATGTTCCAATAACATTGCTACAGACAAAATCGAAGCGATTGGATTAGCAATATTTTTATCTTTAGCCTCGGTATAACAACCGTGAATAGGTTCAAACAATGAATGATAATCTCCAATTGAAGCAGATGCCATTAACCCGATTGAACCCGAGATAACGCTTGCTTCATCTGAAAGAATATCACCAAACAAGTTATCAGTTAATAAAACATCAAACTGTCTTGGATTTAAAATGATTTGCATTGCTGCATTGTCTACATACAAGAAATTCAATTCAACTTCAGGATACTCCGAAGCAATTTCTGTAACTACTCTTCTCCAAAGACGTGAAGTTTCTAATACATTGGCTTTGTCTACTAATGTTACTTTCTTGCGTCTAGCTTGAGCAGCTTTGAAAGCCAAATGTGTGATTTTTGCAATTTCAGATTCATTATATTCACACAAATCCGAAGCATACGTTTCGGTTTCGTTGGTTGTTTTTTTACCAAAATATAAACCACCATTCAATTCTCTGTACACTACAAAATCAGTTCCATCTAAAACTTCTTTCTTTATAGGAGAAGAACTCATTAAATGAGGATAAGCTTTTATTGGACGAATATTGGCATACAAGCCTAATTCTTTTCTTAATTTCAATAATCCTTGTTCTGGACGAACTTTTGCAGTAGGGTTATTATCATAAATAGGATCTCCGATTGCACCAAACAGAATACAATCTGTGTTTCTACACAAATTCAAAGTTTGATCTGGAAGTGGTTTTCCTGTTTTTTCGATGGCTATTGCACCAATATAAGCGTCTTCAAAAACAAATTCGTGATTGTAAACCACACCAATAGCGTTCAAAGCTTTTTTAGCTTGCATTGTTACCTCTGGACCTATTCCGTCTCCTGAAAGTACTGCTATTTTTAAATTCATAATCTTTTGGTCTTAATAGTCTTGGTTAGTTTCTTGCTAGCTCGCTTTCTATTTTGCAAGCAGCTATAATTTGATGAATATCGGTATCAACTACTTCTTTTTTAATGTCTGCGAACTTTAAAAATTCTTGATAAACAATATCCAATTGTACTTTGGTTAGCTCATAACCCACTTTTTTTGCTCGGTATGCCAAAGCAGCGCGACCACTTCTTGCTGTCAAAATAATGGATGATTCATTGACGCCAACGTCTAAGGGATCCATAATTTCATAAGTCGCTCTGTTCTTAATTACCCCATCTTGGTGAATTCCTGAACTATGAGCAAAAGCATTGGCACCCACTATTGCTTTATTGGGTTGCACAATCATTCCCATACTTTCAGAAACCAAACGACTCATTTCATTCAATTGTCGTGTATTAATGTTGGTATCCAAGTTCAAATAAGGGTGTTGCTTAAAAATCATTACCACTTCCTCAAGTGCCGTGTTTCCTGCGCGTTCCCCAATACCGTTGATAGTACATTCTATTTGTCTTGCTCCGTTTATAGCTCCAGAAATTGAATTGGCTGTAGCCATTCCTAAATCGTTGTGACAATGACAAGAAAGAATCACATTTTCAATACCTCTTACATTTTCTTTCAAGTATTTTATTTTGGCACCGTATTCTTCTGGTAAGCAATAACCAGTTGTATCTGGTATATTTAAAACTGTTGCACCCGATTTGATGACTTCCTCACAGACTCGTGCCAAAAATTCATTGTCGGTACGACCAGCATCTTCTGCATAAAACTCCACATCTTCAACATATGATTTTGCGTGGGCAACGGCAGCTTTTGCTCTTTCGATTACATCTTCTCTTGTCGTATTCAATTTGTGCATTACGTGCGAATCTGAGGTACCAATTCCTGTATGAATTCTAGGTTTTTTGGCATATCTTAAAGCATCAGCAGCAACATCTATATCGTTTTTTACGGCTCTGGTTAAACCACAAACCGTTGCATTTTTTACAATTTTGCTAATTTCAGAAACAGATAAAAAATCACCTGGACTAGAAACCGGAAAACCAGCTTCTATTATATCAACTCCCATTTCGTCTAAACGATTTGCAATCACTAGCTTTTGTTTGGTATCTAGCTTGCATCCAGGAACTTGCTCTCCATCTCTTAGTGTGGTGTCAAAAATTTGAACTTTCTCTCTATTCATTTTAATTTATTTAATGTAATTTCACATCTCTAAACAAAAATAGATTTCGTTACACAAGCACAAAAACCAATATATTCAAATATACTCTTTATAAAAGCAGTTAATTGTTTTTAATTAATTGATTTTCAATAGTTTAATATACATTATTTTACAATGGCTAACCATCAAAAAGATTTTTTATTTGTATTGATTAAGTCTCTTTCTAAGTCTGAAAAACGTCAATTTAAAATTTTTGCCAGTCGATTGGAGACTAGTTCAAATACTAAATTCATCGAGCTTTTCAATATTTTGGACAAATCAGAAGTCTATGATGAAAAAATGATTTTAAAGAATGGATTAATCAAAAAAGTGCAATTATCCAATTTGAAATCGTATTTGTACAAGCAAATTCTCGTTAGCATTCGCTTAAATATTCCAAGTCAAAATATTCGCTATCAATTGCGTGAACAAATTGATTTCGCGGTTATTTTATACAATAAAGGATTGTATAAACAAAGCTTAAAAATTTTAGATAAAACCAAAGCCTTAGCCATTGAGAATGATGAAAAATATATGGCTTTTGAAATTGTAGAATTTGAAAAACTAATCGAGTCACAATACATCACTAGAAGTATTCAAGGACGTGCAGATGAACTAGTGGTGCAGGCTAAAGAGTTGAATTATCGTAATACCATTTCGAGTAAGCTATCCAATCTTTCGTTGCAGCTATATGGTATTATGCTAAAAACGGGCTATGTAAAAAGTGATGCCGAATACAAATACATTGATGATTATTTCAAAAAACATATCTCCAAATTAGACGAAAGTAAATTTGGTTTCAGAGAAAAATATTGGTTTTATAATGCCAATTTATGGCGTAGTTTCTTGGTTCAGGACTTTTTGGCCAGTTATAAATATGCCTTTAAATGGGTGACCTTGTTTTATGACAATCCCAATATGATTTATTTGAATCCTGTGTTTTTCTTAAAAGGAAATAATTATCTTTTGGAGTCATTATACATGCTGAAGTATAAATCAAAGTTTAAGAAGTACTTGGTTTTATTGGAAGAAACCATCAAAGATGCTCGTTTTCCTATAAATGATAACATAGCTAGCTTGTCGTTTTTGTATTTGTATAATAACAAGCTCAATTATCATATTCTCGAAGGGTCATTTGTAGAAAGCGAATATTTGATTCCAGAGATTTTGAACAAACTAAAAATTCATAGCGACCATCTGGATGAGCACCATGAGATGTTGTTTTATTACAAGATAGCTTCAATCTATTTCGGAAACGAAAAATATGCGGAATGTATTAATTATCTTGAAAAAATAATCAACAACAAAAACTTATCGATGCGTGAGGATTTGATGTGTTTTTCTAGACTTTTATGCTTAATTGCTCATTATGAACTAGGCAAAGATTTTTACATCGAAAACCAAATCAAAAACACCTATAAATTTTTGATTAAAATGAATGATATGCATGAAGTGCAAAAAGAAATTATTCGTTTTATGAAAAACTTAAACTCAATTTATCCAAGTGATATCAAAAAGGAGTTTATAAAAATGAAGGAGCGATTCATAGAACTCGACAAGAACACTTATGAAAAAAGGGCTTTCTTATACTTGGATATCATTTCTTGGCTTGAAAGCAAAATTGAAAACAGAAAAATTAGTGATATCATTAAAGAAAAAGCCAAAATAAATAATCGATAAAAAAGAAAAAGGAGGTAAAATTAGTACCTCCTTTTTGTTTATAGTTCTTTTCTACCTCTCAGAATATCTTCAAACGTGCAGCATTTCACAATTTCTTGCTCCCCTTCTATCATCATTGGCAAATAAATCCATTCTACCTCCGAAAGGTCTTCTTTTAGATAAAAAGTGATGTCCTCCAAATTGAAAAACCACTCCGTATCATATTGCACTTTATGAATTGTAGCATCTTGAATTAATAGTTTTTCCTTTATGGGTTTCATGCACACTATATTTTGTAGAGCCAAAATTAAATCAAACTACCTGAGTGCACAAATTTTTATGCTAATCGATTGGTAAAATATAACAAGGGTTCTTCTTGAAGCAATGATTTTGAATTTTGAAAAAACGACTGAATGTAACTTTGTTGATTATGCTGTTCAAAACCAATTTGATTTTCCCATACTTCATAAAAAATAAAAAGTGACTTGTCATTCTTGTCTTGGTGCAATTCATATTGCATACAAGCAATTTCTGATTTGGATTTATCAACCATATCCAAAAGAATATGACGAAGCTCATCAATATTCTCAGGCTTACTTTTTAAAATTGCTGTTAGATTTATTTTCATAATTAATTTAAAAATAGTTGTTCCAAATGGTTTTGATATTTTTCTAAGTCCTTTTCAACATTGGCATTTTTCTCAATATCGTGAAAATGTATGCTTTGTAATGGTTGTAATCCTACGAATGCATTCATTCTATGAAAACCAAATAACGGTCCTTCATCTACAGAATGTTGATTAAAAAACTCCCCTGGTAAAGTAAAAGCTTCTTTGGGTGCGTTCCATGAAGTGGTAACCATATATTGTTTTCCAATTAGCATACCACCTGTTCCATAGTTTATCGTTGGATTTTCGGCAGAGCGACCATCGCTTTTGTAAATTCCATTAGCGTGACCTTCTGTAAAAACAACGTCTATATATTTTTTAAAACCATGAGGCAATTGAAACCACCATATTGGAGTATGGTAAATAATAACATCAGCCCAAACAAATTTTTCTACTTCTTCTTTAGGATTATATTCATCATTAATATTGGTCGTTTTTACTTGAAAATTTGGATTGCTTTCGAAGAACTCCAAAGAGGCATTTGCAATAGTTTCATTGAATCGTCCACCTGAATGACCAAATTTTTGTCCACCATTGATTATAAATATTTTTTTCATGATATAAGTTGTATTTTTTGACTTTGCAAAGTTAGAACGCATTTAACTATTATAAAAACAATATAAATTATACCTTTGTATTATAATTATAATAGTTATGGTGAATTTTGAATGGTATCGAACCTTTAAAGCGATTTATAAAACAGGAAATTTGACGAATGCAGCAGAGGTGCTATTTATATCTCAGCCTGGAGTAAGTTTACATTTAAGTGCTTTAGAAAATTATGTAGGATACAAATTATTTGACCGAAGTGGCAGAAAAATGATTCCTACCGAAAGAGGAAAAGTACTTTACAATTTTATAGTTGAAGCATTGAGTAAACTCGAAGAAGCAGAAAAAACGTTTCAGCGAAGCACCGAAAAAAACACACCAACCATAAGCGTAGGAATGTGTTTTGAGACCTTTCAGATTACTTTAGAACAATTTGTTTCAAGCTTACCTTTCAATATTATCATTCAATTTGGATTATATCCTGAGATGATAGAAAGTTTAGAAAAAGGAATCTTAGACCTTATCATAACGCCACAAATGGTAGTTAAAAACGGAATCGATTATCAAGAGTTTTCTAAAGAAACCATTGTTCTTATTGGAGGAAATGAGACTGACGGTAATGAATTTAATGCAATACTTAAAAATGAGAATTTGTTAGAAATCGAAACTTGGTTAAAACAGCAAAAATGGTATGGCACTACTGGCGATATGGAGCATCTTCGTAAATTTTGGCAATTAAATTTCAATAAGCATCCTGATTTTAGACCTAATTACATTGTACCAAATATCAATTCTATTGTACGTTGTTTAAGTTCAGGAGCTGGTTTAGCTGTAGTCCCTGATTTTCTTTGCAAAAACGAGATAGAAAACGGGGCAATTCAATTAATTTGGAAAGGGAATAATCCATTGATAAATAAACTCTATTTTGCTTCAAGAAAGAAAAACGAACATTCGGCTGAAATAAACTTAATAAAAGAAAAGTTTCTGTCTTTATTAAAATAAAATGGTTGCTCATATTCAAAAATACAAGCAACCCTTTTGCTATTAATAAGCTATTAAATCCAGCAATTCTTTTTCAAATCTGCCTTTAGGTAAATATTGGTCTTCCAACGCCTTAGTAAAAGGGATTGGCGAATCCAAACTGGCTACTCGTTTTACTGGCGCATCCAAATACTCAAAGCAATTTTCCATAATCAATGCGGACAAATCACTCGCAATTCCTCCGAAAAGACTGTCTTCTTGAACAATAATTGCCTTTCCTGTTTTCTTTACAGAAGCAAAAATGGTTTCGGTATCCAACGGCTGCAAGGTTCTTAAATCAATCAAATCTGCGCTAAGCTGTGGATTTTTACCCAAGGTTTCTAATGCCCAATGAACGGTGGCTCCAAAAGCAATAATGGTGATTTGTTCCCCTTCTTTTAAAACGGCTGCTTTACCTAAAGAAATAGTGTAATACTCCTTTGGAACGTCTTGATAAATAGAACGGTATAATAATTTATGTTCGAAAAATAAAACCGGATTAGGGTCATTAATGGATTCGTTTAATAATCCTTTGGCATCATAAGGAAAAGCAGGATAAACCACTTTCAAACCTGGTGTTTTGGTAAACCAAGCTTCATTGGTTTGGGAATGAAAAGGACCAGCTTGAGTTCCACCACCGCAAGGCATTCGGACAACAACATCGGCTTTTTCTAACCAACGATAATGCGATTTAGCCAAAAGATTCACAATAGGATTGAAACCTGTAGACACAAAATCTGCAAATTGCATTTCCATAATGGCTTTGTATCCATTAATAGATAATCCCATAGCCGCAGAGACAACTGCACTTTCGCAAATCGGGGTATTACGAACGCGTTCCTTTCCAAATTCAGCTACAAAACCATCGGTTATCTTAAAGGCTCCACCATATTCAGCAATGTCTTGCCCCATGATTACAGAGTTGTCATAGCGCTGCATAGATTGCTTCAATCCTTGACTAATAGCATCTATAAAACGAATATTTTCGTTAGCTCCTGATGGTTCTACAATTTCTGCAACGTAGGGTTGATAAACATCATTTAACTCTTCAGCAAAACTAGCTTCAATTTCAGGTTCGGCATTAGCTAAAGCCCAATCGGTATCGATTTCCTGTTTTATTTTTGCTTTGATTTCAGCATCTTCTGCTTCTGTAAGAATGCCATTTTGAAGTAAAAAGTCTTTGTAATTCGCAACAGGGTCTTTCACTGCCCATACATCCATCAATTCTTGAGGAACATATTTAGTACCGCTTGCTTCTTCGTGACCTCGCATTCTAAAGGTTTTAAACTCTAGCAAAATGGGACGTGGACGCTCAATCATTGAAGCTTTTAATTCTGAAATCAAAGTAAAAACTTCCAAAATATTATTGCCATCCACAATATGGCTTTCCATTCCGTAACCTTTTCCTTTATCGGCTAGATTTTCACAACGGTATTGTTCATTCGTTGGCGTTGAAAGTCCATAACCGTTATTTTCAATCACAAAAAGAACTGGTAAATCCCAAACAGCCGCAATATTTAAAGCTTCGTGAAAGTCGCCTTCACTTGTCGCTCCTTCTCCTGTAAAAACAGCTGTAATTTTATTATTCTTTTTTAAAGTATTGGCCAAAGCAATCCCATCGGCCACTCCTAATTGAGGGCCTAAGTGCGAAATCATTCCAATAATTTTATATTCTTGGGTACCGAAGTGAAAACTGCGATCTCTACCTTTTGTAAAACCATTTGCTTTACCTTGCCATTGAGAAAATAATCGGTGTAACGGAATATCTCTTCCTGTAAAAACTCCTAAATTTCTGTGCATAGGTAAAATATACTCATCTTGGTCTAAAGCAGCGGTAATACCTACAGCAATAGCTTCTTGACCAATGCCTGAAAACCATTTGGATACTTTACCTTGTCGTATCAAGATTAACATTTTTTCCTCAATAAGTCTAGGAAGCAGTATTTTTTTATAGAGACTAATTAATTGTTCGTTGCTAAGTTCTTTTCTATCAAAAGTCATGGTTTTCGATTTTTATGAGTGCTTCAAAGATATAAAAATATAACAGTTTTGATTATTTTTGTTATATTTTTTGATTTTCAAATGATTTTTTAAAAAGTCAGAATTGAAAATATTCTTTACATTTGTAACTAGAAGTTTTAAAAAACTTCTAAATTATCAAAATTCAAATAATATGCAAAACATTCCTAGTGTTGACTTGCGTGATTTCCTTTCGGATGACCCGAAACGTAAACAAAAATTTGTAAATGAAATCGGAACCGCTTACGAAGAAATAGGCTTCGTAGCATTAAAAGGTCATTTTTTGAATGACGAATTAGTTGAGAACTTGTATACAGAAGTTCGTAACTTTTTTACACTTCCTCTCGAAGTAAAAGAAAAATATGAAATTCCAGGTATTGGTGGACAAAGAGGCTACATTTCTTTTGGAAAAGAACATGCCAAAGGACGCTCAGCTGGAGATTTGAAAGAGTTTTGGCATTTTGGCCAATATGTAAGCGAAGGTTCAAAATACGCTGGCGAATATCCTGCCAATGTGGAAGTTTCAGAATTAGCTAATTTTAATTCAGTTGGTAAAGAAGCCTATCAAATGCTTGAAAAAACCGGGGTTTATGTATTAAGAGCATTAGCCTTGTTTATTGGTTTGGACGAATTTTACTTTGACCAATACGTAAAAGATGGTAATAGCATTTTGCGACCTATTCATTATCCGCCAATCACAGATGAGCCAAAAGACGGCGCAGTTCGTGCAGCAGCTCACGGAGATATTAATTTGATTACCTTACTAATGGGTGCTCAAGGAAAAGGCCTACAAGTGCAAAACCACGATGGCGAATGGATTGATGCTATGGCACAACCTGATGAATTAATGATTAATGTAGGCGATATGTTATCTCGTCATACCAATAATCGTTTGAAATCAACTATTCATCAAGTGGTGAATCCACCAAGAGAATTATGGGGAACCTCACGTTATTCTATTCCGTTTTTTATGCATCCTGTCAGCGATATGAAGCTGAATTGTTTAGAAAATTGCATCGATGACCAACACCCAAGATTATTTGATGATATCACTGCTGGCGATTATTTGTATGAGCGTTTGGTAGATTTAGGTTTAATCAAAAAGTAAAAGTATAAACATACTATCAGTAATTCCAAATTCCAAAGCCTACCTTCTTGGAATTTGGAATTTGATTTTTTCAAAAGTTCAATTTTATGGATTTACAAGACCAATTAAAACATCTTTTTCCAGATCATCAGCCCCTTCCTGACGAACCCATTGAGGAAGTAGCACGCGAATTGTATGTGCAAAAAGAACCGATGATTTGCAAATATGAAAAACGAAAAGGAAAAGCTACCACTATTATAGAAGGCTACGAAGGAACCGATGAAGATTTCAAAATTTTAGCCAAAGAAATAAAAACAAAATTGAGTGTGGGCGGTACTTTTAAAGAAGGAGCAATTATCATTCAAGGAGATTACCGCGATAAAATAATGACTCTTTTAAAAGAAAAAGGCTTTAAAACAAAAAGAGTTGGAGGTTAAAATAGAGTGTTCAGTATGCAGCTTTTAGTACTCAGTTTAACAACATTAAACGATTAAACCTTAAACAATTTAAACATAGGTTATGATAAAAGATTCCGAATTAATACTCAATCCTGATGGTAGTGTGTATCATCTTAACTTAAAGCCAGAACAAATTGCAACTACAATTCTGTTTGTGGGTGATCAAGATCGTGTAGAAAAAATCACTAAGCACTTTGATGCTATTGAGTTTACCGTTCAAAAAAGAGAATTCAAAACGCAAACAGGAACCTATAAAGGCAAGCGAATTAGTGTGGTTTCTACTGGAATTGGTCCAGATAATATTGATATTGTACTCAACGAATTAGACGCTTTAGTCAATATCGATTTAAAAACTAGAAAGGTAAAAGATACCTTAACAGCATTGAGAATCATCAGAATTGGAACTTCTGGTTCTCTGCAAGCTGATATCCCAGTAGATCATTTTGTCATGGCCCAATACGGACTAGGATTAGACAACATGCTTCGCTCCTATTTGATCGATTCTATTGCTGAAACCCGCTTAGAAAAAGCGTTTATCGAACATACCAACTGGGATTTGAAAAAAGGAACGCCTTATTTTATAGGTTGTTCCCCTGAGTTGGAGCAATTAATTGCAAGTGAGCAAATTCACAAAGGAATTACAGCAACCGCTGGTGGTTTTTATGGACCTCAAGGACGTGTGCTGCGATTAGGAATACAAGATCCAGCATTGAATTCTAAAATGGATTCCTTTAGTTTTGAAGGGCATCGCATTACGAATCTAGAAATGGAAACCAGTGCTATTTATGGACTCGGTAAGTTACTAGGACATCATTGCTTATCTATGAATGCCATCATTGCCAACCGCGCTAACGGTACTTTTAGCCAAGATCCTTATAAGGCCGTAGACGAACTTATTTTGTATACCCTGAATAAACTAGCGCAATAATAATAACAAAATATGGATATACTTCTCGAAACCGACCGATTAATACTGCGCCCTTTTACGATTGACGATGCCGAAGCTATGTTTATTATGGACTCTAATCCTATTGTTCACAAATATTTATGGAACAAACCGGTTCAAGATATTACAGAAATATATCCTGTAATTGAATCGCTTCAAAAACAATATGCAACTAATAAAATTGGCCGCTTTGCTACTTTTTTAAAAGAAGACGGACAATTTATCGGTTGGACAGGTATTAAGTTCATCAACGACCATATAGAAAACGGAAATACTAATTTTTACGATTACGGATACCGTTTGGATGAGCGCTTTTGGAACAAAGGATACGCCACCGAAGCCACAAAATTTTGGCTGGAGTATGGTTTTAATGAAATGAAGATACAAGAAATGAATGCTTACACCCACGCTCAAAATGGTGCTTCCAATCATATCTTAAGCAAATGCGGAATGCAGTTTATAGAAGAATATACGGCTGAAGATGGCATCAATTGGAAATGGTGGCAACTATTTAATCCAAATCAAAAATAAATGACAACAATACGAATAGCTGGTGTTCCAGAACATTTTAATTTGCCTTGGCATTTAGCCATAGAAAATGGAGATTTTAAAAAAGAAGCTATCGATTTGCAATGGACGGATGTTCCAGAAGGCACCGGTAAAATGTGCCAAATGCTTCGCGATGGAAGTACGGATATTGCTATTATTTTAACTGAAGGTATCGTAAAAGATATTACCGCTGGCAATCCTTCAAAAATAGTTCAAGTGTATGTAGAAACTCCTTTGATTTGGGGAATTCATGTTGCAGCACAATCCAAATACGAAAACTTGGCACAACTTGAAGGTACTAAAGCTGCCATCTCAAGAATAGGTTCTGGTTCCCAATTAATGGCTTATGTCAATGCTGGTAATCAAAAGTGGGATGCAAATTCATTGTCGTTTGAAATTGTAAATACCATTGACGGAGCTGTTACTGCTTTGACAGAAGGTACCGCTGATTATTTTATGTGGGAACGATTCATGACACAACCTCTCGTTGACAAAGGAATTTTCAGAAGAATCGCTGATTGCCCCACACCTTGGCCTTGTTTTGTTATTGCAGTTCGAGACGAAATTTTAGATCAACAGCCTGAAGCAATTCTAAAAATACTTAAAGTAATTAACAGCAATACACTAAATTTTAAATCGTTACCCAATATCATTGAAAAGCTAGCAGTACGTTTTCATCAGAAAGAAGAAGACCTCGAAAAATGGTTGGCTCTAACCGAATGGTCACAAAATCAATTAAGTGAAAATGTGTTAAACAATGTCCAAAATCAATTGTTGGAACTCGGAATTATTGATAAAAAAAGTACATTTGCTGAAATAGTAAAAGTGGTATAATCGTACTCCTTTTTAAAGATATGATAGACCCAAAAAAAATTGATTTAAATAAGCTAAAAACCCAACTTCAAGTCAAGAAACCTTGGGACATTATTATTATATCTTTTTTGAACTTGGTCATCACCTTCCCTGTTTTTATCATTATTCATCACAATGTTATTGATTTCAATTGGCCTTTTAATTTAGACCGAATTCTTATTTTTTTGGTAGTTTTTATTGTTCTTCATTTCGTTCTTAACGCTATGAGAACCTTTATGATGATTGGCATTCTGATTTATTTTTTTGTTCTTATTTACGGGAGCATTTTTGGAAATTACGGATTTAATAGCGTCGTTGAAGATTACAATTCAATGGTCTATACTATGTCTGACAGTCCTTACCCTCAAGATATTATCATTGCCAAACTCCTTCCCTTTCCAAATAAATCTAAAATTTTGAGCGCCATTGAATATGAAAATCCAAAAGTGCGCAATTTTGCCATTATGGCTACTACAAAGCACTTTCGAAATCTAAAAGGATATAGCGATTACAGAACCATTATTCAGTGTTTTGCTGTTTTCAAAGAAATCAATTCGCGTTGGAATTACGTTCACGACCCTAAAGAAGGCGATTATATTGCTACAGCAACAGAATCTTTGATGTATTTCTCTGGCGATTGTGATGACCATTCCATTCTTATGGCAGCTTGTGTTAGAGCGATAGGCGGAACTCCAAGATTAATTCATACCAAAGGACACATTTATCCTGAAATCTTAATTGGCTCGATGGAAGACTTAGAAAAAATGAATTATTTAATTAAAAACGAGCTATTCCCGAGAGAAAGCGCCAAGAAACAGTTGCATTATCACATCGATGAGCGTGGGCAAGTATGGATGAATTTGGATTATACCGCGAAATATCCCGGAGGCCCTTTCTTATTCGAGGAAATTTTAGGAGCCTTGACCTTAAACTAGATTATTGCTTGCTTTTTTGATACAATTGTCGGCCGAGTTCTGCTAAAAAAGGAAATCCAATCGAATCATATTCGTAAATTCCATCATTAAATATTTTGTTTTTGTTGACCAAAATAGTGGCCGATACTAAAAACTCAATATTGTTTTTTGAATCAACGATATACGCACAATCCGTAAGTGTTCCGTAGGCTTCACCAACTTTATTGTAAATTTTGATGTAATCAGGAATAGATTCTTTTGTATCACCAAACATAAAAAACTTACAATACCCATCAAAATATTCTTTTGGGTCATAACCTGCATTTCTTGGCAAGTTTTGCATCGAAAACAATATAAATTCTCTGCTTTTTTCTGAAAGCTTGAAACGCTCATTTTCCTCGAAAGCTTCTGGAAAGACAACTCTTTTAAGTGTATTATGCAATGTCTCTAAAGGGTAATAGTTTTTTTCTGAAAAATCAAATGGTTTTTGAATGATTTGCTCGCCTTCTAAATAGCCATTTCCTTTTTGAATTCCTTTTAACTTCAAGGGAACAAATGCTTTTGCTTCAATTGATGGAAATTTCACAACTGTACCATCGTCTTTATACAAAGTGATAGGTTGTATTAACCTACTTCCCGAATTTGCAGTCGATAATCGATGAGTGATTCTAAATGGAGATAAACCCTTATTTTTTATACCATTGTTCAAATCATCAAATCCGATAAATTCGAACAAATGATTACTGGCTTCATTATCACTTACTGCAAACAACTTTGAAACTTCTTCTGAAACTTTCCACTGGGTTGCTTCATCACCAATAGAAAATGTAGAATTTACAGAGGTATTCGAAATAGCATCTAACTTCTCTAAAGCCATAACTGCAATAGGGAATTTAACGGTACTAGCAGGATAGAAATATTGATTTACATCTACATTATACTTAAAATCAATAAAAGAAACCTTTCCGTTAGCAGCTCGTTTAATTTGAGAATAAATGATTTGAACCTCATACTCTTCGGGATTTTCCATTACTTGATGAATAATCCCTTTTGGTGTTTTTAAGGTTTCTCTTAATGGATTGTTTCGCAAGCCACTACAGCCAACTAAAACTGTTAGCAGTGTGCAAAAGAAAATAGTGTAGCTCTTTTTCATAAAATTAGTTGAACTCAGAAATAGATTCGTGAGGAACAAAACATAAATTTAATTATAAATCACGAAGTAACTGTTTGGCTTTTTCTAAATCTTCTTCAGTGTCTATTCCAATACCAATATGAGTAGTCTCGACCATTTTGATTCGTTTCCCAAATTCTAAATAACGTAGTTGTTCTAGTTTTTCAGAAGCTTCTAGAGATTTCATTGGTAAACTGTAAAAATCCAATAAGGCTTGTTTCCTAAAAGCATAAATGCCGATATGCTGCATGTAGCGCACACCAACATTAATCTCTCTTGGATAAGGAATTACAGAACGTGAAAAATATAGAGCAAAACCATTTTGGTCCACCACCACTTTTACATTGTTTGGATTATTGATTTCATCTTCATTTGTAATCTCTCGCATCAACGAAGCCAAATCTACTTGTTGGTTGGTATCCTTTTTAAATACTTCAATCACTTTTGCCAAGGGTTCGGCATTTATGAATGGTTCATCACCTTGCACATTGACCACGATATCAACATCGAGATTTTCAACAGCTTCTGCAATACGGTCACTCCCCGACTCATGCTCTTTGATACTCATAATTGCTTTTCCCCCGTTTGAAACAATTTCGTTATAAATTAAATCGGAGTCGGTTACCACAAACACATCATCAAAAAGTTGGGTGTTAATTGCGGCTTCATAAGTTCTTCTGATGACTGTTTTTCCACCTAAATCTTGCATTAATTTTGCAGGAAATCGTGTGGATGCGTATCGAGCGGGAATGACTGCTATTATTTTCATTGTTTTATTTTTATTGCCGTAAAGGCGCTAAGAGGTGAAGTTTTTTTTGAATTTAAAGTTTGATTGAACAAATATATAAAATACATACTTTCTAATGTTATTAAATACTTTAGCCAATTCGAACCGAGGTCATACTTAACGAACCCGCTACTAACTTATCATTGAATAATTGTATTTCTTCGCTTTTGTCTTTTAAACCCAAAGTATAGATTAAAGGCAAAAAATGCTCGGGAGTTGGAATAGCCAACTGAAACGCTTGACTTTGTTTCTCATACTCCAATAATGGTTGAAAATTGCCATCTAGTAAAAGTGAATTAATGGTAGCTCGAGCCTCTATAGCCCAATCATAGCCATAATCATCTTTCTCAAAATTATAAAAATCCACCAAACGCAAATTATGGATGATATTACCACTACCGATAATTAAAATACCTTTTTGACGCAAACGACTCAATTGTTGCGCCAATTGAAAATGATATTCAGTGGGTTTTGAATAATCTATACTTAATTGAATTACAGGAATATTGGCTTCTGGATATAAATGTTTGATTACACTCCAAGCTCCGTGGTCTAATCCCCAATGATGGTCTAATTCAACCACTGTAGGAAGCAATAATTCTTGAGTAATCGTAGCTAATTCAGGACATCCGTGAGCGGGATATTGTACTTCAAACAACTCTTTTGGGAAACCACCAAAATCGTGAATGGTTTTAGGCATTTCCATAGCGGTGACTTTTGAACCTTTGGTAAACCAATGTGCCGAAACACACAAAATAGCATTAGGTTTAGGTAGGTTTTTGGCCAAATTGCGAAAACCAGTAACAAACTGATTTTCTTCGATTGCGTTCATTGGACTGCCGTGACCTAAAAACAAAACTGGCATCTTTTCGGTAGTCGAAAAAGAACTAGCTATTTTATCTAAATCGTTTATATTTCGCATACCGTTTAGTTATTTCGTTGAATCAAATCCCATAGATTACCGTAGATGTCTTTAAAAACAAGAACTTTACCGTAGTCTTCGGTTTTGGGTTCACGTACAATTTCGATATTGTTACTTATTAAATTCTGATAATCTCTATCAAAATTATCTGTATTTAAAAACAAGAAAACACGCCCTCCCGATTGGTTGCCTATACTTTGTTTTTGAATAGCACCATCGGCTTTGGCTAACAATAAACTAAAATCTTGACTTCCTTTGGGCGCGACTAAAACCCATCTCTTAGTTTCAGACAAGGCAGTATCTTCAATCAAATCAAAATGCAATTTATCAACATAAAACGAAAGGGCTTCATCATAATCAGCCACTAACAAAGCAATATGTGCTATTTTTTGTTTCATTTTAATTTAGTCTACAAAACTATCGTCTTTAAATCCTATCAAATATAGCTTATTTTTGGCACGTGTCATTGCGGTGTACAACCAGCGAATATAATCGGTGTCGATTCCGTTGGGCAAATATGGCTGTTCTATAAAAACGGTATTCCACTGACCACCTTGCGATTTATGGCAAGTGATAGCATAGGAAAACTTAACTTGAAGCGCATTAAAATACTCATTCTCTTTGACCTTCTGAAACTGTTTGTATTTGGTTTCACCTTCGTAATCTTTCATTACTTCTTGGTACAATCTATTCGATTCTTCATAAGTTAAAGAAGGAGATTCGCTTTTTATGGTATCCAATAACAAAACGGTTTCTAAAGGTTTTTGGTTGGGATAATCGACCATTCGGATTTTGACCTTCGCGAATTTGAAACCGTACAACTCTTTGATTGCGAATATCTCTAATACCTCAATAATATCACCATTTGCTACAAAACCAGCTTCGTCAGAATCTTTCAACCAAAAGTAATTGTTCTTAACCACCATCAAGAAATCGCCCGTGGCCAATTCACTTTCTTTATCTAATATTTTGGCTCGAATTTGCTCGTTGTACTGATTCGCTCTTTTGTTGGAACGCACTATAAAAGCGGTATCCTCAATGCTGTAGTTGCTATAAGCCGAATGAATCGCATCTTGAATATCGTATCCATCCACAAGTCGGATTATATCCTTGAATTTTTTCAAATCAAATTGATACTCGGTCACAAAGGCATCGTTTAGCAATTCACGCAAAGCTGTTGCATTGTATAAAATACCTGAGTTTTCTTCTTGACGCATTACTTCATCGAGTTCGATATGGTCAATTTCTTTATTATAATGAAGCGATAAAGTATCAATGTCTAAGGCGGGACTTATATCCAGATTCACTGGAGGCAACTGTGCAGTATCTCCCAAAAGAATCATCTTGCAATTGGATCCCGAATACACATACGAAATCAAATCATCTAAGAGTGAACCATTTTCATACAATTTCGAATCCGAATTGGTATCAGAAATCATAGAAGCTTCATCGACGATAAAAATGGTGTTTTTATGTTTGTTGGGTTGCAAGGTAAAAGAAACGCCTCCTCCAGATGTTTTTTTAGGAAAATAGATTTTCTTGTGAATCGTAAAAGCTGGTTTTTCAGAATAATTAGCAATTACTTTGGCCGCTCGACCTGTTGGCGCTAATAAAACGGCTTTTTTGTTGATGCCTGTCAAGCTATTCACCAAAGTTGAAATTACCGTAGTTTTTCCCGTTCCTGCGTAGCCTTTCAAGACAAAAATGGTATTGTTCTCAATTTCAGTTAGAAAAATAGCAATTTTCTGAAAAAAAATATCCTGTTGGTACGTAGGCTGAAAAGGAAAATTTTTCTGTAAAAAACTATAAAATTGAGAGGAATTCATTGAGTGAAATTTGGATACAAAGTAACGGAAAGTTTTCTATTGCATAGACAATTTTCAAAGGCAATTTCAATTTTGTCACAGCCACAAATGCTTTAGTTTTATTTGTTGTTTGAAAAAGCTCTAACCCTTTAATTTTGTGTAATTTTATTTTATAATTACCATTAAGATTGCATTTCGCCTTGAATTTGGCTATTGTTATTGCTATTAAAATTTGTAAGTTTGCGTAGTCGAAAAAAAGCAAAAAAAGATGAGTATCACCGAAAAGAAATACAAAAAATTAGCACTTCAAGTATCGTTGACAGGTTTGTCTTTTTGTTGTTTCGACACTTTAAATAAAAAAATCCTTTCTTACAACGAAGTTCATTTTGACACCTTTCACAAAGCGACCAAAATCGAAGAACTTTTTGCCGATGCGTTTAGCGATTTTCCAGAATTAAAGGACACTTATGACGAAATCGTAGTCATTCACAACAATACTTTATCTACGTTTGTGCCCACTGCCCTATTTGATGAAAATTATTTAGGAAGTTATTTGCAATACAACACCAAAGTGTTCGAAACTGATTTTTTTGCCTACGATACCATTGCCAATTACGAAATGAATACCGTTTACATTCCGTACGTGAACATCAATAATTTTTTTATTGACCAATTTGGTTCATTTGATTACAAGCACGCTAACAGTATTTTGGTTACCAAAATTTTAGAAGCTTCCAAAAATAATGACAATAAAAAAATGGTCGTTCATTTCAATACAGGTCATTTTGAAATCATAGTGGTACAAAACCAGCAACTATTGCTTTTTAATTCGTTTGAATACGCCACACCCGAAGATTTCTTGTATTATATTCTTTTTACTGCAGAGCAATTAAGTTTAAATCCAGAAAATTTTCCATTGGAAATTATGGGAAATATTAACGAAGAAAGTCCCTACTATCAACTAGCTTACCAATACATCCGAAACATATCTCTTTTTGATGTGAGCAGTTTGCAACGTAGTAATTCTTTTTCAGAAGCCATCAACAGACAACATTTTATACTATTCAACTCATGAGAATCATTTCAGGAAAATACAAAGGAAGACGCATTCAACCGCCAAAAAACCTGCCGGTGCGTCCCACTACCGATATGAGTAAAGAAGCTTTATTCAATGTGTTGAACAATCATTTTAGTTTTGAAGGATTGAAAGTGTTGGATTTATTCTCTGGCACAGGAAACATTAGCTACGAATTTGCCTCAAGAGGAAGTTATCCAATTACTTCAGTAGATGGTGATTTTGGTTGTGTAAAATTCATCAAACAAGTAGCTGCCGAATATGATTTTACGATTGCGGCTACCAAGAGCGATGTGTTTAAGTTTTTAGAAAACTGCAAAACCACTTACGACATCATTTTTGCCGACCCGCCTTATGGTTTAGACCAAGCTACTTTTGAAAAAGTGGTGCTTTTGGTTTTTGAAAAAAACTTACTCAACGAAGAAGGAATGATGATTATCGAGCATTCTAAATACACCAAAATGGAGCATTTGGATAATTTTTCGTTTCAAAAAAGTTATGGTGGTTCGTTTTTCAGCTTTTTTGAATTCAACAATACCCATGATGAAGAAGAGTTAGATGATGAGTCAAATCGAAAAGAAACTGAAGAAGACGAAGGTTAATTTGCCAAAGAATTTATACAAACAAAGCCCATGCATTGCAAGGGTTTTACCCTTATTATCTTATTCTATTAGAATTATCGTCGATATTTTTCTCCTTAAACTCAGCTGACTTTATTTTACCAAAAGAATATTTAACAGCAATCGAAAACTCATGTGCATCAACCAAATATCTTGCTTTTGAACTGATATCATTTATGGTAAATTTTTCTGCGTAAATCGTATTGCTCAAAATATCATTATAACTTAAGATGCAGTTCCAATTGGTGAAAAAAGTTTTCGAAACTGCTAAACCCATAATAATAGATATTGCTTTTCTTTCAAACACACCTTCTTTTTGTTCAGTTGATCCCCAAGCTGACACAGAAATGACATACCCTTTTGGAAGTTTGAATTCATTGCTCGAATAATAATACAAATAAGGTTTTGATGTCATAAACTGAGCTGAATCATCTTCTATTTTATTTAATATAAAACTTAAACTATTGGTTGATGTCCAAATTTTATAAGTAAAAGGCAGCGTAAATTCTAAATTAAATCCGGACTCTTTATCAAAATTAGTTTCTTTAAAAATCAATATATTATTCTCGTTATCAAATGTAAAACTACTGTAAACAGGATCCGTATTTTTATAATAACTCAGTTTTACGGATTTATCCTTGTATTGAAAACTAGACGAAATCTGATTGTTAATAGTTGGATCTAAATTGATATTTCGTGAATATAAAAAATATGGATTTATATAAGTGGATCCTTGACTTGTTGACGAATAATTGGGTCTCGAAATACTTTTAGAATAATTTAAGGTTATTGATTTAGTACTGTTAATAGGGATATCAAACTGCACTTTCGGAAAGAAATCGGTGTAATTCTTGTTGATTAATGGCTCTTTATCATTTTTGAATTTCCCTAGAATATCAGTGTTTTCAACTCTGAAACCTACAGAATAGACAATCTTTTTTATAGTTCCTGACAATTGAGCATAACCTGAGCTGTTTTTCTCATCGAAATTATATATTGAACTGACTGTAGTGTTTGTTGCAAAATTAAAAATTTTAAAATCAGTATTTGCGTCAGCAGATAAATACAAACCTCCAACTTCCAATTTCATTTCATTTTTAAATTTATTTTCAAGATCAATCCTTCCAGAAAAAACGCCAACATTAAATTTTTGATTGCTGTTTAGTGCCCATTCAAATGGTGTGTCATTAAAATTATTTTGAGCCAATGAACTTAAATCTTGATCAAAATTAGAATACTGTAAACCAACAAATAATTGTGTGTCGATTGGTTTTATTTTCTTGGAATAATTGACAAAAGAGTTTATAAAATTCTTCTGATCCTTATTGTCACTATCTGTTATAACATTATTTTCTAAATCTCCATTCTTATTATAAGTAGTTGTATTTATATCAAAAAGTTCGTTCTGTAATTTACTATTTAGATTAATTGAAAAATAATCATCCTCATTAATTTTATAAAAAAGACCTCCACCAAAAATGAATTGTTTTCTTTTGGTATTTGCGGTAGCAACATTATAATTCGAGATTATGTCTTCGTCAGGAATTTGATAATCGATCTTATGGCTTTCCCAAGGGCTTAATTTGTTGTAATTAAAATTTGCTTTCCATTCGAATTTGTTCTTCTTGAAACTTGAATTTATCCCCAAATAATTATTGAATTCTTTTTTGAATGAAGCCACTTCGGATACAGTTGTTTGTGAACCCTCTTTTTTGCTAAATTTCCTTGTAATCAAAATAACGGCCCTTCCTTCTGCTTCATATTTCGAGGATGGATTATTGATAATTTCAATGGTTTTTATGTCGTCAACAGACAAAGCATTCAAATCATTCATTCCAACTTTTTGATTATCTATGTATATCAAAGGATTTCCTTTTCCGATGACCGTAATACTTTCTTTGTCGGCACTGATCGTAATATTGGGTAATTTGGATAATAAATCTAATGTATTTGGGGTTGAATTAAGAATTGAATTGGCCACATCAACTTTGATATTTCCATTTTTATTGGTGAACATTTTTTTTTCTTTAGTGACGATTACTTCAGTTAATTTGTTGGAAATACTGTCGTTTTCGGTAGTATTTTGTCCGTAACCAAATCCTGAAACGATAAGACAAATTATATTTAATGTATTCTGAATTCTTAAATTGGTATTCATTTAATAGTAAGTTATACGATTTAAAACATTACAAAAATGCTTCTAAATACTTACTTCCTAAGTTAATCGAAGGTTAATGCGGAGTTAATGACGAATTTGAATAATAAAAGAATTATTTTTGAATTCAATTTTCACCAAATGAAACAAAGAATCAATTTATTAATCGCCTTTTCAGTTATTGCTCTGATCGTTTTATCAGTTGTGCAATGTTATTTGGTAAAAACAACTTACGATTATAAAGTAGCCCAATTTCACACGGAAATCAAAGATAAAATTGCCCAAATAACAAATGATTACAGTGATATTGATTCGGCTTACGTCAATAAAAAGGAAATGCTCTATAAGCAATTGGCACAAAATTATGTTTTGACCAAAAAGCCAAAATTTGAAATAGAAAGTACCTTACTGGATCATGAATCTGGAAGTGAATTAACTCGAAAAATCCAACTAAAATTCAAACGTGAATTTCCAGATATTTCAATTGATTTTGCTATTGTTCTTAACAAGTTTGTCATTTATAACAGTCATAAAAAAGTAGATACTATTTTTTCCAAAAAACCTCTTATACAGAACAAAATATACGGTAACTTAAAGTCTTTAAACAATGCTTTTTTAGTTAGAAATTATGTTAGCACCACCAATGGTAATGAAACATTAAAAGAGTATAAATTGCTTACCGAAGACTCTATGTATGTTTCTGTAATCGATTGGGAAATGATAATTTTCGAAAGAATGAAAATGATTTTGCTATTATCGCTTCTATCCATTCTTACGCTAATAACGCTGTTTGTAATTGCTATCAAAGCATTAATTAAGCAAAAGAAAGTAAGTGACGTCAAAACGGATTTTATCAATAATATCACGCACGAACTCAAAACTCCTTTGACCACTTTGGGAATTTCGACAAAAATATTGGAGCGAAAAGATATACGTGCCAATGAAGAGCAATTCAGCAGTGTTTTAAATACTGTTTCACGTCAAAATAATCGTCTGCAAAGTTTAATTGACCAAGTAATGGCTAATTCATTGGGTGAAAATGATATTGAACTGCAAAAAGAAAAAATCATTGCTGAGTCATTTTTGAACGCTATTGTAGTCGATTTTAAGGTTGCGTTTCCAAAAGTGACTCTTGAAGCTCATTTTAATACTAAAGAAACCCTTTTGGTTTTAGATAAATTTCATTTGACTACAGCCATTTTAAATGTACTCGAAAATGCCGTAAAATATGGCAGTAATACTATTACAATCAAAACGGAATTAATTAAAAACCAATTCAATATCAGTGTCAAAGATGACGGAATTGGAATTTCAAAAAGCAAACATTCTTTATTGTTTGATAAATTCTACAGAGTTGAACAAGGCAATCTGCATAATGCAAAAGGACTAGGTTTGGGGCTTTATTATGTAAATCAAATCATAAAAGCGCATCAAGGTACAATAGCTGTTATAAGTGATTTAGGTAAGGGGTCTGAGTTTAAAATTATGTTTAAAGTCTAATAATTTGTAATTGAAAAAAGTACTTTTAACCGAAGATGATGCTGATTTTGCAGGCGTTCTCAAACAATACTTAGAATTGTACCAATTTGAGATAACTTGGACCGAAAATGGTGAAGAAGCATTAGCTATTTTTCAAACCAAAAACTTCGACATTTGTGTTTTTGATGTCATGATGCCAAAAATGGATGGATTTACTCTTGCAGAAAAAATCATTAAAATCAATCCCGATGTTCCATTTGTTTTTCTAACAGCAAGAAAGCTAAAAGAAGACAAAATCATTGGACTAAAATTGGGTGCGGATGATTATATTGTAAAACCCTTTGAGGCTGATGAACTTGTTTTGCGACTGAACAATATTTTGAAAAGAAGCAAACAAAATCATTTTCCAAAAATAGATGATGAGTTACAAATTGGTACATATTTATTCGATACCAAACGTTTGTGTCTAAAAAATAATTCTATAACACAGCAACTCACTGAAAAGGAAGCTTCTCTTATCCATTTTTTCTATACTCATAAAAATCAAATGGTAAAAAGAGAGCAAATTTTGAAAACGATTTGGGGTAACGACGATTTTTTTTCGGGAAGAAGCATGGATGTCTACATCAGTAAAATACGGAAATATTTCAAAGAGGATTCAAGAATAAGCATTGAAAGTGTCCGGAATATTGGATTAGAATTTAAAATAGAAAATTAAAAATGTGATTTTGATGAAGATAAAAAATGATTTTTTTTCATTTTTTATCTAAAAAAATAAAAAATGCAGACCTATAAGCCGGATTCTGTATTTCGTCCCGAAAATTCAGAACGAAACCCTTATCATTTATCTAGACTTACAATTACTTGTAAGCTCAAGCTATCTACCCTTCAGCAACGAACGAGAAGCCCTTAAATGCTGATATACTTGATATTTCACCGCATAGAGTTTACCTGGTTTCACTACAGCATTACCTGTACATACTTTCTGTTGCACTTGTCCTAATCTAGTCCGTAAAGACCAAACCGACGGGTGTTACCCGCTATGCTTCTCTGTGGTGTCCGGACTTTCCTCCCTTCGCCTAGGCGAACGACGATAAGGCGGTCTGCGGTGCAAAAGTAACTTTTTTAAACTTGATTTCCTTGTTAAAGTCAATTTTCTAGGAGGTAATTACTTTGCTGATGCACGACTAGTTGTTTTAATTCTGAATTTTAGTTTATTAAAATAGATTGTAAACGCGTTATGAAAAAGAGAAGTACTTAAATAGCCCTGATCGCAGCGGCATCCTTTTTTAGTTCACAGGTTTTTGTAACCTGTGGACTAAAAAAGATATAGCGGAGAGCAGGACGAATCGCGAATGAAAACGGAAATTGCTTCTCCTAATCATCCTTCAAATTAAAGAATGCGCAAGAAAAATCAGCTGGTAAATCGTTTACTTCATTATTTTTTTGATTGTCAATGGGATATTCAAAAAATGAAAAGATTTTTTGGCAAATAAACCATTTTGAACATCAAGAAATAAACAAAAAAGCTATATTTGCTTTCGAATCATAGGACAACAATGGAACAATTTATAGTATCTGCACGTAAATATCGCCCGCAAACATTTAAGGATGTTGTAGGTCAAAAAGCGATTACCAATACGCTACTGAATGCTATAGAAAACAACCATTTGGCTTCGGCTTTGTTGTTTACGGGGCCTCGTGGTGTGGGAAAAACGACTTGTGCTAGAATTTTGGCGCGTAAAATTAACCAGCCCGGTTATGATGACCCTGAAGAAGATTTTGCGTTCAATGTATTTGAGTTGGATGCGGCTTCGAACAACTCGGTGGACGATATTCGAAATTTGATTGACCAAGTTCGAATCCCTCCGCAAACGGGACAATACAAAGTGTACATCATCGACGAGGTGCATATGTTGTCTTCGGCGGCGTTTAATGCTTTTTTGAAAACATTAGAAGAGCCACCAAAACACGCCATTTTTATTCTCGCTACTACAGAAAAACACAAAATCATTCCAACGATTTTGTCGCGTTGTCAGATTTTTGATTTCAAACGTATTACGGTAAAAGACGCCAAAGAACACTTGGCTGATGTTGCCGAAAGTCAAGGGATTCAATTTGAAGATGATGCGTTGCACATTATTGCTCAAAAAGCAGATGGAGCAATGCGTGATGCGTTGTCTATTTTTGACCGTGTGGTTTCTTTTTGTGGTTCGAATTTGACAAGACAGGCTGTAACCGAAAATCTAAATGTTTTAGACTACGAAACCTACATCAATATTACCGATTTGGTTTTGGAGAATAAAATTCCTGATTTGTTATTGGCTTTCAACACTATTTTATCCAAAGGTTTTGATGCGCATCATTTTGTATCGGGTCTTGCTTCTCACTTTAGAGATTTATTGGTGGCAAAAACTCCTTCTACCCTAAGTTTGTTAGAAATGGGAGAACAAGCGCAACAACTTTATGGTGTACAAGCTCAAAAATGCAGTGCCGACTTCTTATTAAAAGGAATCGAAATTGCCAATGACTGTGATTTGAAATATAAAGTCAGTCAAAATCAGCGATTACTAGTCGAACTTTGTTTGATGCAATTGGCCTCTATCACTTTTGATGGAGAAAAAAAAAAGCTGAGTCTTTCATAATTCCGCCTACTTATTTCCGTAAGAATGACTATTCGATAACCGAAGTAGTTAAACCTGTTATTGCCACTACACCTGAAATTCCAGTAGTTGCTCCACCAGTTACTAAAACAACTCAAAACACAGAAGCTACAGTAGAAAAGCCAGCAATTGCAGCACCTATAGCACCTGTTTTAAGTACAGACAAGCCTAAAATTTCGGCATTTTCGTTATCGAGTATTCGTGCCAAAAAAGCGCTTGAAGAAAGCAGCAAATCGATTGTAAAAGAAGTGGTTCATACCCCTACAGAAGCATTTACAGAAACCGAAATGTTGTTGCAATGGACAAAATATGCCCAAAAATTAGGTAGTAAAGGCTATAGAATTATGGAATCGTTATTGTTGATTAACGACCCAAAATTAGATGGCACAAGAATTACAATTGAATTACCTAATGAAGGTTCCAAATTGGATTTTGAAAGTCAGAAACACGGACTTTTAGGTCATCTGAAAGGGCATTTGCACAATCACGAAATCACTATTGATGTAATTGTGAACGAAAGCATCGAAATCAAAAGAAACCTAAACGACCAAGACCGTTATAATCGATTAAAAGAAATAAATCCCGCCATCGATTTGTTGTGTTCTACTTTTGGGTTACACGTTGATGCGTAAAACCGTTTGTATTTCTTTCACTAACTGTTCTTTTCTTTGTTTTAACGATTTCAAAATTCACAGGAAATGAATTCATCAATCCAATAGGTGGTGCAATTGGTGTTATTTGTAGTGGTAGTGCTTTTCATTTGGCTATGATGGAATTGTTAGAAGAAGTAAAAGAAAAAGAGTGCTTCCTTTACTAAGTATATGCTTGTAATCATAAAAAAGAAGCCAGCTAATTATTTAGTTGGCTTCTTCAGTTTTTAGATTTTTCCGTAATACATTGCTTTTACAATACCATCCGAAAGTCCAATCTTTGGCACATAAATTTGACGGGCTCCACTCCATTTCATAGCATTCAAATAAATGCGAGTTGCAGGTACAATTACGTCGGCACGGTCTGAATTCAATCCCAATTGCGAAATTCGTTGTTCGTAAGTTAAGGAACTCAAATAGGCATATTGCGAATTGATATATATATAAGACAATGGTTTATCTTGTTGTTTTCCAGACATTTTAAACAACTTATTGATATTTCCACCAGAACCAATCAAAGTAACTTCATCATAATCGGCAGTGTTGGTTCTAATCCATTTTTCGATTTCTTCCCAAACGACATCGTGTACCATTTCGTTCAGTAAACGTACAGTACCTGCTTTGAAAGAACGAGAATTAATCATCTTGCCGTGAGAAAATAATGTAAACTCGGTACTACCACCACCTACATCTACAAATAAATAGGTTTCATCTGTTTTTAATAAATGATGCAAATCGGTAGAAGCAATAATAGCCGCTTCTTTTTTACCGTCAATGATTTCTATTTTGATATCGGCTTTTTTCTTAATCAATGCCACCACTTCTTTGGCATTATAGGCTTCTCGCATAGCTGAAGTAGCGAAAGCTTTGTAACACTCTACTTTGTGTACCTTCATCAAAAGATTAAATGCCTTCATAGCATCGCACATTCTTTCAATATTCTCTGGAGAAATTTCTCCAACTGTAAAAGCATCTTGCCCTAAACGAATAGGAACACGCACTAAGGAACTCTTACTGAATTGTGTTTCTTTTCCTTCTTGTTCAACAATATTAGCAATCAACAAACGCATCGCATTCGATCCGATATCAATAGCAGCATATTTTTTAATTTTAATCATATGTTCACTCATTCATTTATAACAGCACAATTCAATACATTATGCTTCTTCAGTAATTACTTCAAGTTTATTTTGATAATATTTATAAGTCTCAATTTGTGCTCTAAAAAGTGGCTCACCATTTCTTTCTTTGTACTTGTTGTCTAAATTTTCAGAATGATAACGAGCTTTTACATTACCTTTCCAGCCCAAATCAAAATGATCTATCAATTCATTTTTTATATCTTGGTCATAGATAGGACAAGTTACCTCTACCCTTGCATCTAGGTTTCTTCTCATAAAATCTGCCGATGAAATGTATACTTCAGGAATTCCTGCATTTCCAAAAATATACACTCTAGAATGTTCCAAATAATTATCAACAATACTAATTGCTTCAATGTTTTCGCTTAAACCAGGAACCCCCGGAATCAATGAACAAATACCTCTAACTTCTAATTGGATTTTGACTCCCGCTTTGCTAGCTTGATATAACTTATCAATCATTTCAAAGTCAGACAAACTATTCATTTTTAATTTTATATAGGTTTTTCTACCTGCCAAAGCGTGCGTTATTTCACGATCAATTAATTTCACAAACTTACTTCGGGTGTAATGTGGAGAAACAATTAAATGCTTGTAACGATGTACTCTATAATTTACATCGAAGAAATCAAAAATTTTATTGATGTCTTTTAAAATCTGCTGATGGCTTGTGAAAAGGGTTACATCTGTATAAACTTTGGCTGTTGATTCATTAAAATTACCGGTAGAAACAAAACCGTAACGTTTAATTTTGTCTTTTTCTTGTCTTTCAATCACGCAGATTTTGCTATGTACCTTTAAACCTTTGATTCCAAAAATCAATTCTATGCCTTCCGTTTTCATTTGTTCGGCATATGAAATATTGGAAGCTTCATCAAATCGAGCTTGCAATTCGATTTGTACTGTTACTTTTTTACCATTTTTGGCAGCGTTGATTAAAGAACTTATAATCTGTGAATTCTTCGCCAGACGATACAAAGTTATTTTGATAGAAAGCACTTTTGGATCCAATGCAGCTTCTCTCAAAAACTTTGTCAAATAAGAAAACGATTGATACGGTGCATTCAACAAATAATCTTTCTCGCTTATCTTATCCAACATACTCCCTTCTAGACTCAAGCCAGGAATTGGTAATGGAACGTTAGATTGATACAATAAATCGAAACGACCCAAGTTTGGAAAGTCCATATAATCTCTTCGGTTGTGATAACGTCCACCCGGAATGATACTATCCGTAGAAACAATATGCATTTTATCCAAGAAGAAGTTGAGCGTATCCTCCTCTATTTCTTGGTCGTAAATAAAACGAACGGGCTCTCCAATTCGGCGGTCTTTTACACTCAAAGCAATTTTTTCAATCATACTTTTGCTCAAATCACTATCGATGTCTAACGAGGCATCTCTTGTAATTTTTATCATATGAGCTGATATGCTTTGATAGTCGAAAATATTAAAAATGCTACTTAAATTTTGTCGGATGACATCGTCTAACAGAATAACATATTGCTTTTCATTTTTCGAAGGTAATACAACAAATCGATTGATTGTTTTTGGAATTTCGATAACAGCATAGCGCACTTCCTCCTCCTTTTTCATAACCAATTTCACTGCCAAGTAACCAAAAGTGTCTTTTAACAAAGGAAATTCGGCTAAGTCATTCAAAATAATAGTCACCAATTCAGGACTTACTCTTTGAATGAAAAAATCTTTTAGATAGTTTTCCTGATCTTTATCTAAATCATTCTCGTTGATGATGTAGATATTTTCTTTTTGCAATTGGCTTTCAATTTCATTTAATATGTTCAAACTCTCGGCTTGATGTTCAATTACAATTTCAGTAATTTCTTTAACCAATTGTTGAGCTGAAACACCTCCTAAATATTTCTCGCCTGAAATTCCAGAAAGACTCAATCTGCGGATGGCTGCAAAGCGAACTCTAAAAAATTCATCCAAATTGTTTGAAAAAATACCTAAAAAACGTAGCCTATCTAATAAAGGAACCGAATCATCGGCTGCTTCTTGCAAAACACGGGCGTTAAAAGCTAACCAACTCTTTTCTCTATCAATATATTTGTGTATCAAAACTTAATTTATTTTAAATCTTTAGGAACTATTACTTTTAAAGTTTTACCTTTTTCTATGGCACTCCAATCGTCTACATCAAATTGTAGCGAGACAAACCCAGATGTAGGAACATTTTCAATAAAAACGTCTCCAAATTTATTAACAAAATTTGTAATTGCCCCATTATGTCCAAAAAGAATTACACTATCAAATTCATTTTTACAAGATTTAATCACCTTAGCTAATTGGTTTTCATCAAAAGTATACAGCTCCTCTTTGTAAATAATACTCTCGATAGGATAGGATAAATTTTGAGCAAAAATTAAAGCAGTTTGAGAAGCTCGTTCTGCCACACTTGTCCAAAACAAATAGGTTTTAGGCAAATACTTTGAAACATAGCTAGATACGAGATGTGCCGCTTGTAGCCCATTTTTAGACAAAGGTCTATCCCTATCTTTTAAGGGGGTTTCCCAACTTGATTTTGCGTGTCGAACTAAGATTAAATTTTTCATAATGCTTCCGTTTTTTTAGTTCAAATACTTTTAGATACAGGCCTATATTTTTACCTATAAATCTATTTTTCAGACACTTAAATTACGTTTATTTTTTTAGTCTGAATTGAACTAAATATAAATTAACAATTGTTTAGTGTTTCTCTTGATTACAAAATCAGAATTATTCTATACCCTTTTTAGAATAAAAGATGACAAAATACTGAATTCTAGATTTTTAACTCATTACAGGAATTTATACGTAGGAATTTAAATATGTAAAATTTAACAAGCGTTAAATAAACCAAAAAATATAACAAAAAAATGCTTTTTAACGAGTTTTTAGGTTATTGATAGAAAAAAAAAAGGGAATATTTTCTTTGTATCTAATTTTGAGGTAGTTAATAAAAATATAAATTGTTTCTTAAAATTATATGCAATGAAATTTAAAACTACTTCAAACGAAATACAGTTATTCTATTCCATTATCACTTCTCGACTAAACTTTACTATAAGCAGGAACTTAATAATTATTGCATTACTTATAGTAAGCACTACTTTTTCATATTCTCAAAGCTCTTGCAAGGCCAAATTACAAGTTGAAAAAAGCAGAAACTCCAGAAGCATAACTTCAGAAGGAACACAATACAAATTGGAATTAACAAATGACAATTTTAATAGTGCCAATTATACTTTGAAAGCTGTAAATATCAATGCTTCTTGTTCGAATAATGATGGAAGCTCCACTTCTGGCAATGTGAATTTAACCATTTTTTTTACGGATCTAGATTCAAATCCTATAACCGAGTTAAGTTTAAATCCGGGAGAGACAAAATCTTTTTTAGCTAAAATTGGATTACCCTCTGGCACTCCCTTCAATAAATGGAATTGCACTCAAATAATTGCAACATCTAATGATTGTTCAAGCTATTCTGTATCAACTATTCTTCATACGCTAGTTAGTGATCCTAACCAAGAGTAAAAAACTACACATCATTTCATACCAAAATAACACTATTAAATAGTTTAAGATGAAAAGACAACTATACCCTAACCAATTTATAAAAGAAATTAAAAAAACAATTTTATTAATTGTTTTTCTTTTAATGGCTGGATTTGTAAACTCACAAACAATTACACCAACAAAAACGGTTACTGTAAGACCTGGAGTATGTGGTAAAATTGATGTTGAGTTAAAATTGCAAGGTTCTAATCCAGTTGCAAGGCCAAATGAAGTTGTTCTAGTAATAGATGTTTCAGGAAGTATGGATGATGGTCCAACACCAGAACCACTAGATTATGCAAAGGATGCAGCTATAAGTTTCATTAATAATGTGTTTTTACCAGCAAATAATCCCACTGGAAAAAATAAAATCGCAATAGTAAAATATGGTAGCAGTGGTTCGTTAGTAAGAACTTTAACACTAGCTTCTGGCAAACAAACCTTAATTGATGATGTTAATGCATTAGTAGCTAACGGATCAACTAATATTGAAGATGGTATTAGAAAAGCGGATCAAGAGTTAACTGCAAAAGGTACTTTTGATTGTATTACATCAAGAAGTATTGTACTACTAACCGATGGTGTTGCAAACCAAAATGTTGCTAATGGAAGTAATTGTACAGGAGGTCAGCAAGGGACCTGTATTCAAGCTGCTATTACAGCAGCTAACGATGCTAAAACCACAGTTGTTTCAGGAATAACCTATAATAATCAAATTTTTGCCGTTGGTTTATTTGGTGCAATATCAGGAACAGATCAAACTAACGCGCAATATACTTTAAATAATATTCAAACTGCTGGTGCTTTTTTTACAGAAAACGCAGCGAACCTAACTGGAATTTATAACCAAATATCTACTCAACTTTCTTGGATCGCACAACAAATTGCTGGAACCCCATTTGCAACAGAGTCAGTTAGTAATGATTTTATAATAGGAGCTGTTACACCTTCAAAGGGAACAGCATCTGTCTCAGGTCAATCGATTTCATGGAACATCGACTTTTTGAATGTTGAGACAATCACCCTAAAATATGAACTTACACCAAAAGCAAATGTATGCGGAAGTAAAACTGTGAGTTCTTCATCTCTAAGTTATCGAAATACTAATTGTCAAAACTCAACTTTAAACATTTCAACATCCGCAACAAATATACCTTGTCCAATTATTACATTAGCTTCCCAAACAAATGTAAGCTGTTTTGGTACTTCTACTGGAGCAATAACATTAAATAATCCTACTGGAGGGACTGCTCCATACACTTATGATTGGAAAAAAGATGGAAATTCATATGCCACTACTCAAAACCTAACTGGACTAAGTTCTGGAACATATACGGTAATAGCTACTGATAAAAACGGTTGTAGTACAGCTGTTTTATCGGTATCAATCACCCAACCAACAGCTGCTTTGGCTTTGGCAGCTTCTTCTAAAACCGATGCTTCTTGTTTTGGAGCAAGCACTGGTTCTGTAACTGCGGGTGCTGTGACTGGTTCTGTGGGAACTGTAACCTATTCTTGGAAAAACGCTTCCAATACAGTAGTTGGTTCTACTGCTTCGGTTAATAATCTTCCAACTGGAACTTATACTGTAACTGTAACTGATTCTTGTTCTTCTCAATCTAATTCAGTAACTGTTGGACAACCAGCAGCGGCTTTAGCTTTAGCTACCTCTTCTAAAACAGATGCTTCTTGCTTTGGAGCTAGCACAGGTTCTGTAACTGCGGGTGCTGTGATTGGTGCCGTGGGAACTGTAACCTATTCTTGGAAAAACGCTTCCAATACAGTAGTTGGTTCAACTGCTTCGGTTAATAATCTTCCAGCTGGAACTTATACTGTAACTGTAACTGATTCTTGTTCTTCTCAATCTAATTCGGTAACTGTTGGACAACCAGCAGCGGCATTGGCTTTAGCTACCTCTTCTAAAACCGATGCTTCTTGCTTTGGAGCCAGCACTGGTTCTGTAACTGCAGGTGCTGTAACTGGAGCTGTGGGAACGGTAACCTATTCTTGGAAAAACGCTTCGAATACAGTAGTTGGTTCAACTGCTTCAGTAAATAATCTTCCAGCAGGAACTTATACTGTTACGGTTAGTGATTCTTGTTCTTCTCAATCTAATTCTGTAACTGTTGGACAACCTGAAGCGGCATTGGCTTTGGGTGCTTCTTCTAAAACAGATGCTTCTTGTTTTGGAGCAAGTACTGGTTCTGTAACTGCAGGTGCTGTAACTGGTGCCGTGGGAACGGTAACCTATTCTTGGAAAAACGCTTCTAATACAGTAGTTGATTCTACTGCTTCGGTAAACAATTTGCCAGCTGGAACTTATACTGTAACGGTTAGTGATTCTTGTTCTTCTCAATCTAATTCAGTAACTATTGGACAACCTGCAGCAGCTTTAGCTTTAGCAGCTTCTTCTAAAACGGATGCTTCTTGTTTTGGAGCTAGCACAGGTTCTGTAACTGCGGGAACTGTAACTGGCGCTGTGGGAACGGTAACCTATTCTTGGAAAAACGCTTCTAATACAGTAGTTGGTTCTACTGCTTCGGTAAACAATTTGCCAGCAGGAACTTATACCGTAACGGTTAGTGATTCTTGTTCTTCTCAATCTAATTCTGTAACCATTACACAACCTGAAGCGGCTATTGCTTGTTCCGTTGTTCAAGATACTGCCGTTACTGCAAATGGTCTTTCTGATGGTAAAGCTACCGTTACGCCTACTGGTGGAAATGGTGGGTATACTTTCCTTTGGGATAATAATGAAACTACCGCTACTGCAACTTCATTAAATGCTGGAGTACACACGGTAACAGTAACCGATAGCAAAGGGTGTCAAACTACTTGTTCGGTAACCATCACACAACCTGATGTATTCGCCTGCAGCGTGGTGCAAGTAGCTCCTGCTAAATGTTTTGGTGATAGCAATGCGCAAGCCACAGTAACACCTACTGGTGGAAACGGAGACTACACTTTCCTTTGGGATAATAATGAAACTACAGCTACTGCAACTTCTCTAAATGCTGGACTACACACAGTAACAGTAACTGATAAATTAGGGTACAAAACTACTTGTTCGGTAACCATTACGCAACCTGAAGCAGCTATTGCTTGTTCCGTTGTTCAAGATACTGCCGTTACTGCAAATGGTCTTTCTGATGGTAAAGCTACCGTTACCCCTACTGGTGGAAATGGTGGGTATACTTACCTTTGGGATAATAATGAAACTACCGCTACAGCCACTTCTTTAAATGCTGGAGTACACACGGTAACAGTAACCGATAGCAAAGGGTGTCAAACTACTTGTTCGGTAACCATCACACAACCTGATGTATTCGCCTGCAGCGTGGTGCAAGTAGCTCCTGCTAAATGTTTTGGTGATAGCAATGCGCAAGCCACAGTAACTCCTACTGGTGGAAACGGAGACTATACTTTCCTTTGGGATAATAATGAAACTACAGCTACTGCAACTTCTCTAAATNTGCAATTATTGAAAACTTCTTCGGAATATTAAAATCAGAATTGTTTTATCTAAAAAAATACACCTCAATAAAGCAATTAAAAATGGAAATCAAAGAATATATAAACTATTACAATAACGACAGAACCAAGTCCAATTTAAACAAAATGAGCCCGACTAAATATCGAGCTCATCATTATCAAAATTAATTATAAATTTGTCCAAACTTTTGGGTTCAGTCTATTAGATTGGGGATGTGATTTTTTTTATTGTTCTAAATTTAAGTTTCGCAGCTGATGTAGTTTTTCTTTCCAAACTTCTAAACTTTCTTTATGAATAGCAATATTTTTTCTAACCTCAAGCACTATTGAATTCTCTTTCTTAGCATTCTTGGTATTGGTGAAAAATTGAATGTTGTTTTCTAATTGAAAAATTTCGTTTTGAACTTCTTCAATTTTACGCATTAAGAATATCTTCTCGTTATCTAGTTTACGTACATCATTACTTTCGGATAAGTTTTCCATACGGTTAGAAAAACGCATCATATCGGTCTCCTTTTTGCTAAGGCTCAACTTGTCGAATAAGGCATCTAAAATTTTATTGAATTTGCCTTCGATATGTCTTCTTGGAAAAGGAACTTTACCAAAGTTTTTCCATGTTTCGATGTGTTTTTTTATAGCATCTAAATCCGTTTTGTGATCTCCAACAAGCTGGAATTCTTTTATAATCTCTAGATACGCTTTTTTGTTTTCAAAAGCGGCCATTTCTTCGGAGTTTTCCTCATTACGTTGCTCTTTTAGTTTAGCAAAATAATGATTGCAAGCTTCTTTGAATTCATTCCAAATTTTATCAGAATATTTTCTTGGAACATGACCAATTTGTTTCCATTCCTCCTGAATTTGTTTCATTATCGGAGTAGTGGTTGCAAAATCTTCACTTTCTTGTAGCTCTTTTGCTTTGGCAACTAAGGCTATTTTCTTGTTAAGATTTTCCGTTTGGTCTTTTTTGATGTCTTTGTAGAATGAATTTTTGAAGCTATTAAAATTTCTAACCGCTGTTTTAAATGCGGCCCAAGTAGCTTCATTTACATCTGAAGGGACTTTTCCAGCGCTAAAAAAAGCATTTCTTAAAGCTTCTACTTTTTCTATTTGCGTCAACCATTGAGCGTGAGCATTAACTTTTTCTGTAGCTAAATGTTCGATTTTTGCAATGATTTCTTTTTTTGCTGCTAAGTTTTCTAGCTCTGAGCCTCTTTGTTTTTCGAACAATTTTTCGCGCTTGTCATGCATTTGTTTAGTTAATTCACTAAACTTATTCCAGATTTCATCACGGTGTTCTTTAGAAACAGGTCCAATATCTTCTTTCCAGATTTTGTGTAAATCTTGCAATTCGCGGAAGGCTTTGTTTACATCTTCTTCGTGAATCAATTCTTCTACTCTTGCAATTATTTTGAGTTTTAAATCAAGATTATGTTTAAAATCAATATCTCTTGCTTCACGATCTAAATGCAAATAATCATAAAAGTTTTCTACGTGAAAATGGTAATTGTTCCAAACGTGATTGTATTTGTCTTTAGGAATTGGCCCTGCATTTTTCCAACGCTCTCTCAAGTCGTTAAAATGTTTTAGGGTGTCTTTGATATTGGCTTGAGGATCAATTAAATTTCTCAATTCTTCAACTATGGCTAATCTTGTTTCTAGGTTGCCTTTTAAACTGGTTTGAAGACTCTTAAAATGAGTGTTTTTATTTTCTTTATAGAGGGTGTAATACTGATCAAACTTGCTTTTTAAAGGGAAATGATATTCAAAAGTTTCGTTTGGATCTGTATTTTCTGCTTGGAATTCTTCTTTTTTCTCTTCTAAAAGATGATGATATTTAGCCAAGAACGCTTTTTTTATTTCCTCAACATGTTCTTTAATAGACATTACTTTTTCAGTAGTGACTAATTGTTTTAGTTCATTCACAAGCGTTTCCATATCCAATGCTTCATAATCTAGCAAAGGAATATCGTGACGCTCTTTTAGCGTTTCATCTTCGCTTTCTTCTGCATTGGTATTAGCAATGGCATCCAAAATAGTTTGATTCTCAGTATTGGAATCTTCTGAACTTGATGCAGGAATTGAATCACTATCAATAGGATTTTCAATAGTGTTTTGGTTATCAATAGATTCTGATAATTGGCTTCCATCTGCATCGGGCAGGTTATCATGCTTTTCTTCTAACATTTTATGAAATGTTTAAGGTTAATTTTTAAGAATGCGAAAGGTACTAAAGGATTGGCTAATTGCAAAATTTTTCCTTAGTTTATAGCGATTATCCTTTAAAAAAAGTATCTCTTTTTGTGATATTTTTATTGAAAATTACTTTAGTATAAAATAACGACTCCAAGTTCTATTCCGTAATTATAAGATTTTTGACCTCCAAAGGCTACACTTGGATGAATATAAAATAAAGAATCAGGTGTAAGTTTTCTGCCGAATTCTACAAATGCACTATTTTGAAAACCTTGTCTTGTTTCGTTATAACGAAAAGCAACGTTTGAACTGATCCAGTTTTTGGCAAAAGAATAGACTAAAGTACTCTCAAGTACAGTTGTTCGAATATCAGCTCTATTTTTTGAACCTGCAAAGCTAAATTGATACTCTAAATCTGAAATCAACAACAGCTTTTTGTTAGTATCGATGTAGGTTCCATAAAAAACGGCTGGTGAAATCACCCATTTTCCCGAACCAAAGTTAGGGTTGTTGGCAGAATTTGAAGTAATTTTTAATCGGGTTGCTATACCTGATTTTTTTGTTAAATAGGGTATAAATGAAGTGGCTAAACTGAGGTCGCCAAGTCCAGACTTATTGATAGTATTTGAATTCGTAGAGATCAAAGGAGCATCAAAACGAATAGTCCAAGCGCGATTTCCAATGGGCTTTAAAATCCTAAAGTTGGTGGTATTAAATGATCCATTTTTCGTATCTAAATACTCATTAAACAAAACGATAGTTTCTTTAAAATAAGTAAACCTCGCTTCAGAAAAAGGGTTTTGTTCACTTCGAATCGTTTTCTTGTCTTGAGCATTTACAATTCCCCAATGGGATAGTATAAAACACAAAAGTAGCAACAGCTTTCTCATAAAAAGATGAATTTATGTTAAGCTAATTTAGTAAATATATTGATTGTTAGATGGTTGTGTTGATTTTTTGAATGTTTTTATGGAAATTTTTTTATAAAATAAAAAAAAACACCAAATGAATTCACTTGATGTTTTGTTATGAAGAATGGAAGATTTTATTTATTCCAAATTCGCCAAGCTTTTTCGGCTTGTAGAATAAGCATTTCTAATCCATTTTTGGTTTGTGCTCCACGTTTTTTGGCTTTCTTTAGAAAAACAGTTTCTGCTGGATTATAAATCAAATCATATGCAATATGTTTTTCGGTAAAGAATGCATAGGGAATATCAGGAAAATTATCTGTATTAGGGCTTGTTCCTAGTGGAGTTGTGTTGATGATAATCGTGTGGTTTTCAAACACGGTTTCATTCAATAAATCGTAACGAATGGTTTTTTCTTTGTTTTCTCTAGAAACAAAAGTATACAAAATTCCTAATTCATCTAAGGCAAAAGCAACGCCTTTTGCTGCGCCGCCTGTACCCAAAATCAGCGCTTTTGTGTGATGGGGTTGTAAAAGTGGTTCTAATGATTTTTTGAATCCGTAATAGTCGGTATTATATCCTTTTAGTTTTCCTTTTTTTGTGAATTTTATAGTGTTCACTGCTCCAATTGAAGTAGCTTTTTTTGATAATTTATCCAAAAAAGGCAATATCGCTTCTTTGTAAGGAATAGTAACGTTCAACCCTTTTAAATCGGGATTGTTTTTGATTAATTCGGTAAAATAATTGATGTCTTGGATGTCAAAATTTTCATAAGTATAGCCCTCAAAAATAGGGTCTTTGAATTTTTCTGTAAAATGACCTTTAGAAAACGAATAGCTAATATTGCGTCCGAGTAATCCAAAACGCATTTTAAGTGAATCAATCATTATTATTTTTTATGTTTTGCAATATAGTTTTGAACCATTTTTCGGTTCCAAACAACTGGGAATAAGTCTTCTATTAAAATATAATTATCAAAATTGAGTCGCAAAGCATTACTTAGGTGCAATTTTCCTTTGGTTTCCTCTTGTATCATTATGTATAAACCAGCTAATCGATATTCGACTTCATTTTCATCAGGGAAAAATTCTGCTGCTTGTAGTAAAGTTTGTATCGCAGTATCAAACTCTCCTAAAAATTGTAAAATATCAACCCAAAACAACCAAGTATCTAATTGATAGTCACCATATTCAACTGCTTTACGGTATCCAAATTCTGCTTCTTCATAGAAGTTCATTTGTTTATTGATAGTGGCATAGCGTTTCCAGTACAAACGATTTTGATTGTCAATTGCCAAAGCTTTATTTACAAAAAACAGCGCTTTTTGGAAGTTTTTTTGACGCATATAAAAATCAGTAATAGCTATCCAACCTTTATCTAAAAGGGGGTCTTCGTGTACTGTTTGGTTAAAGAATTTAAGCGCCAATGCTTTATTACCTAATTTTTCGTGGCATTTTCCAATACGAAGCAAAGCATAGGAAGTAGCGTCGTCTAGTTCTATAGTTCGACTGTAGCTTATGATGGCTTCTTCGTATTGTTTCAAGCGCTCTAAAGCCTTTGCTTTTTCCATAAAAGCACCTAAAAACTCTTCGTCGATTAGGGTAGCATAATCAAAAGCTCGAATGGCATTTTCGTATTCTTTAACGCTATAATGCAAACGGCCTAATTGATGCCATGCAATTTCGCTGTAAGGATTTTTGTCAATGTATTTTATTAAATAAGCTATTGCTTCTTGATTTTGGTCTAAAAATTCAAAGCAATAAACTACATTGTACAAAGCAGATTGGTCTTCGATATCTTCTTCTAAACATTGTATGAAACTTTGTTTGGCTAATTCTAAATTGTCCATAAACAAATACTCCATACCGATTAAGTTGTAAACATCTGCATAATCGTCAGTATATTTTAAAGCGATTTTGAGTTGTTCAACAGCTTTTTCATGCTGGTCTCTTTTGGACCAAATATTGGCTTTTTGGATATATATTTCTTCGTTTGTGGGCTCAATTGCATACAATTCGTTGAGCATTTTTTCGGCAAGGTCTAATTTGTCATCGTACACCAACATTTCAACTTGAACTAGTTTAAGTCCAGTAGATTTTGGATGTTGGTCCAATGCTAGTTTTAAGGCTTTCTTTGCCAAGTTAGCTTTTCCAATATCAAGGTAATGAAGGATAATTTCTTCGAATTCCTCGGAGTCAAAAAAGAACACTTTGTTGGTTTTCAACATCGACTCAAATTTGGATAAAGACAAGCTGTAGTCTTCTTCTTCGTTGCTTAATTGCATACTTAATTTATTTTGAGTTTGCCTAATTTAAAATTAGGTAACCTTAGTGTTAGTGTGAGGTTTTTTTGAAATTGTTGTGAACAATTTAATTAACAAGCCTTTTTTGTTTTCTAGACCTGTTTCGGTATCCATTTGAAGCTATATGTTTTTGCTAAATGCTACTTCATTCATAACCTCAAGAATGATGGCACAACCTTCTCTAATTTCGTCTTCTGAAATAGTTAGCGGAGGTGTTATTCGTATAGCGCAGCCTTCAAAAAGTAACCAAAATAGAATTAATCCTCTGTCTTGACACTTTAAGATTACTTCGTTGGTGATTTCGGCGTGTTCCGTCATTGCCGCAAGCATTAATCCTTTTCCTCTGATTTCTTTTATCAAAGGATGTACCAAAAGACTTCTAAACAGTTTTTCTTTTTCTAAAGCGTCTGTCATAAGATTTGTCTCGGTAATTTCCTGCAAGGTGGCCAAACTAGCTGCCGCAATGACAGGGTGACCTCCAAAGGTGGTGATATGTCCTAATTTTGGATCATGACTCAATAAATCCATCATTTCTGGTGCTGCTGTAAATGCGCCAACAGGCATTCCTCCGCCCATACCTTTTCCCATAACTACAATATCAGGAACTACGTCGTAGTTTTGAAAGCCAAATAATTTGCCTGTTCTTCCAAATCCAGGTTGAATTTCATCAACAATCATCATGGCACCAACTTCTGTGCAACGTTGTCTTACTTTTTTTAGAAAATCATTTTCTGGTTGAATAAAACCAGCACCACCTTGAATGGTTTCAAGGATGATTCCTGCAGTTTTAGTAGTTATTTTTTCTAAATCGGCTTCGTTATTGAAGGTAATAAAATCCACATCTGGAATTAAAGGACGAAATACTTGCTTTCTTTCTTCGAAACCCATAACACTCATTGAGCCCATAGTGTTTCCGTGATAGGCATTGTGGCATGAGATTAATTGGCTTCTGCCGGTGGTTCTTCTTGCTAATTTTAAGGCACCTTCAATAGCTTCTGTACCAGAATTGACTAAATAGGTTTTCTTTAACGGTTCAGGTAATTGTTCAGCTAATAGTTTACAAAAAGCAACAGAAGGACTTTGAGAATACTCGCCATAAACCATAACATGCGAATATTTATCTAATTGATTTTTGATTGCATCGTTCACTCGCTTGTTTTGATGTCCCAAAGTACAAGCGGATACGCCAGCTACAAAATCTAAATATTTCTTATTATTTGTATCGTAAATGTAGGAGCCAATGGCATGCGAAACTTCCATTCCTAATGGGTAAGGTGAAGTCTGTGCTTGGTATTTGATGAAATCTGTATTCATTTTAATTCTAAGTTATTGCAATAAAGAGGATAAAATCTCTTTATTATTGATGTTTTTTGAATACTTAAATCTGCCTCAGCTATTTTTTTGTCTTTGCTGTAGGTTTCTTCTTGTCGTAATTCAATGTTTCTTTCCGGGGTTTTATAGGAACACCCGCTCGATCATTTGCTATCTTGGTTTGCTTAATGATTTTTTCATTATCGATGTTTTCTTCGGGAGGAAAAATGTCATCTTTGGATTTTATTCTTTCGTCTCCTCGCCAGACGAGCCCTTTTAGTTTTCTGCCATTTTCTGGAAGATCTTTTTCTGGAAAAATATCGCCATCTACATCTTTAAAGAAAGTGATGGTTTCAATGGCATTTTTATCAAAAATAATATTGATTTTACTACTCTTGTTTTTGTTGATTCCTATGAGTTCTTTGTCGTCATTCCGCATATAGTAAATGACTTCTGTGTTTTTTATAATATCGATATCGTGGAGTTTCCCATCTTTAAATTTCCCAAACAAATCCTGACCCTTTACTTGATTGAAACCAGTACCCAAGGTGTCTTTCGAGACAATAAACGTGTTATTGAGGACTTTTAAGGAATCTAATTTTTCTGTTTTTGAATCTCCAATTAAATGCATTATGTCGCCAGTAATTTGATTTTCTGCATTCCATAAAATCGGATTACCAATGAGTTTTGTCAATGCTATTTTGGTGCTAGAATGGATAGAATCGCATTTCCCGCTCATATCCGTTTTGTAAAAACGAACATTGTTGAAAGCTCTAATGATTCTATTGCCTTCTTTTCCTGTGACCATTAATTTTTTTCCGTGAATATAGACAGAGTCATTTTCTACAAAGTTAACCGCTACGGCACGTTTGGTCACAAACATAGAATCTTGCTTTTTGTAAACTTCTGCATAATGCCCTTTTACGATACCTCGATTGATAGAATCAGTTATTTTTACATTTCGCGTTGCGGATGCAAATTCTTTATTTCGGTCATAATATAAACTGTCTCCCCTGATTAATCGGTCGTCGTATTTGATATAGGATTTATTTAAAAAATGCGCTAAATTTTTCTTAGTGTCGTAAAATCCTTTTTCAGTGTAAATATAGTTGGCTTTGCTGGTAATAGTCGATGGACCCAGTAAATAGGAATGCCCAGAGTTACTATAATAATCCAAATGATTGGATTTGATAACATAAGTTGGGTTCGTAATTGTGACTGCCGTCAAGAATTGAAACTTCTTTTGTGTTACATAATACCTTCCAGATTTACTTTTGAGTGTGTTTTCTTTGTTGACAATCGTTCCGTTAGTATTATAAAATACTTCTTGTGTGTTGCGATCAAAATTAATGGTATCGGTAGCCAAAGTTGCGTCTGGTGAACTCATAACAGCATTTCCAGTTGCGAACGCTTTTTTTGCGTTGCCGCTATATTCCGCATATTTACTATTTAAGAAAAGTGTGTCTCCTTGAACCAACTGTACATTTCCAAAGGCTTTAATGTAATTTTCTTTTTCAAAGTAGTAGGCTTTGTTACAAGTCATAACTACACCATCATGAATCATTCGAACATTTCCTGTGAGTAAAGCTGCATCTGGAGCTTCAATTTGGTTAACAGCAAAAAAATCTGAATGTTCTACAACAATTTTTTTTGGAGCCTGAGCCAAGAGGTGAGGAGTAATGCTAATTATCAAACAAAAACGGATAATAAATACTAGTTTCTTCAATGGGAAAAATTTTTGTCAAATTTATAAAAAACCAATGGAGTATAGGTTTATTATGATTTATTTGTGTTTGTTAAAATTACTGTTAAAAACACCATCTTATTATACTTTAAATTACTAACATTTTTGTTTACTCTCACGTTGTAGTAGTATGAATTCAAGAAGGGTATTTCACAAGGATGTATTAAAATGGCATATTTTCAGGTCTTTTTTTGTAAATTTATAAATTCGAATAGTTATTTCTTCGTTTTTCATAATTATGAAGAAATAGTAAAATTTATCTATCATGATTAAAAAAATAGCCTTAATTTTCTTTGCAACTGCTCTATTGCTAGCAACAGGATGCAAAACAAAAGATGTAAAAATGAATTCAGAAAAAAAAGCAACTACAACGGAACACAAAAAGGTGGTGTATCAGGTATTTACTCGTTTATTTGGGAATACCAATACAACCAATAAACCTTGGGGTACAATTGAAGAAAATGGAGTAGGTAAATTCAATGATTTTACGGATAAAGCCTTGCATGAAATTAAAGATTTAGGAGTAACTCATATATGGTACACAGGAGTGCCACATCATGCTTTGGTTCGAGATTATACTTCTTATGGAATTTCAAATGACGATCCAGATGTAGTAAAGGGTAGAGCGGGATCACCTTATGCAGTTAAGGATTATTATAATGTAAATCCTGATTTGGCAGTCAATCCAGCGAATAGATTAGCCGAGTTTGAAGCATTGGTAGCAAGAACTCACAAAGCAGGAATGAAGGTAATTATTGATATTGTTCCTAACCATATTGCGCGTAAATATGAAGGAAAAAGCAATCCAAAAGGAGTTAAAGATTTTGGTGCCGATGACGATGTTAGCGTTGAATACAAAAGAGATAACAATTTTTATTACATTCCTAATACTCGTTTTGAAGTTCCAGATGCTCCGAAACCACTTAATGGTGAAAATCATCCATTGGCAGATGGAAAATTTGATGAATTTCCAGCAAAATGGACAGGAAACGGCTCAAGAATGGCAAAACCCGATAAGAATGATTGGTACGAAACGGTAAAAGTAAATTACGGTATTCGTCCTGATGGGGGAAAAGATTTTCCTGAACTTCCTGCAGGTTTTGACAAAAAAGATTATAAAGAACATTTTGCTTTTTGGGCAGATAAAAATGTACCAAATTCATGGGTAAAATTCAAGGATATTGCTTTGTATTGGACTGCAAAAGGTGTTGATGGCTTTCGTTACGATATGGCTGAGATGGTGCCTTACGAATTTTGGAGCTATATGAATTCAGCAATAAAAATGGCTAATCCAGATTCTTTTTTAATGGCAGAAGTATACAATCCAAGAGAATACAGAAATTATATTCATTTGGGTAAAATGGACTATTTGTATGACAAAGTTGAAACTTACGATAAATTAAAAGACGTAATTCAAGGTAGATCGTGGTCTGATGAAATTTCGGGAATTCAATATAATATGATGGATATCGAACATCATATGCTTCATTTCTTGGATAATCATGATGAACAACGTCTAGCTAGTCCTGAATTTGCGGGTAGTGGCGAAAGAGGAAAGCCTTTAATGGTTGTTTCAACTACATTGAGTTCTTCACCTACTATGATTTATTTCGGTCAAGAAGTAGGAGAGCCAGGTAAAGAAGACGCTGGTTTTGGAACGCATTCTAGAACATCTATTTTTGATTATATAGGAGTGCCCCATCATCAACGTTGGATGAATAATGGTAAATTTGATGGAGGTCAATTGTCTTCAAGTGAAAAAGAATTACGTGATTTTTATAAACGTCTTTTGAGTTTTTCTTTAAAAAGTTCAGCTTTGATGGGAGGGTATCAAGAAATTCAAGGCGCTAACAGAAATATAGTGCAAGGATATGATAAAGATTTATACACTTTTGCACGTTGGTCAAAAGAGGAGCAATTGATTGTAGTTGCTAACTTTTCTTCGACTATAGCCAGTAACTATGAGATGAGAGTTCCAGCCGATTTACTTGAAAAGTGGAATGTAAAAGATGGTACGTATACTCTTGTAGACCAATTGTATGGTAAATACAAAACAGAATTAAAAGTGACCAATGGAGAAGGTAGGGCTTCAATAGCCATCGCTCCGTCAGAATCTTTCATATTAAAATTGCAATAGAAAGTTAGTTTTGTTTCATAAAAAAATGCTCCTATTAGGAGCATTTTTTATGGAATTTAATTTGTAAACTCGAATAGATTTTTCGCTTACAACGTCTAATTTATTTTTTCTTAAAGGTTGCCTGATAATTTTCGTTGACTTTATTCCAATTAATCACATTAAAAAAGGCATCGATATAATTTTTTCGTTTGTATTGGTAATCTATATAATACGAATGCTCCCAGATATCTAAAGCTAAAATAGGTTTTCCGTGATAACCCACTACAGGAACTAAAGGCATCAATGGGTTGTCCTGATTTTGTGTACTAGTAATTTGGAGTTTTCCCTCGCGATCTACCACTAACCAAACCCAACCTGAACCAAAATGCTTTGAAGCAGTATTTTTAAATTGTGTTGTGAAATTTTCAAAAGAGCCAAAGTCTTTAGTAATGGCTCCTGCCAATGTATCTTTTGGAACACCACCCGCTTTTGGTCCCATTATTTTCCAAAAAAGACTGTGATTATAATACCCTCCTGCATTATTTCGCATATCTGCATTATTGATATCTAATTTGGTTAGAACTTCTTCAATAGTTAAGTTTTCCAAAGGAGTTCCTTTGATGGCTTTGTTTAAATTATTGGTATACGTTAAATAATGCTTTGAATAATGGAGTTCTAACGCTAAAGCCGAAATAGATGGTGATAAGGCATCATATTTATAGGGTAAAGCTTCTACTTGAAAAGAACCATCGTCCGCTTTTACATCTTCTGGATTGCCTATGGTGATTTTTTGTTCTGCAGCAGGAAGAGGGACTTCAACTACTTCAATTAATTCTTTTTTATTACAGCTAGTCAACAAAAAAACGAATAAAAAAGAAGGTATTAAAAAGAAAGGTTTTCTCATGATTCACTATTTTTTAATAATTCGTTTACGGTTTCTATGTAAAGCGTTTTGGCTTCTTCTTGGGTTAAATGACTTATCTGAATCCAAGCATTTGTTTTAAATGCATTTCTTAAATCAAAATTATCATTTCTGTTGTAATTAGAAGTTCCAAAAGTAGCTTGTTTGTAATAGGCATACAAACGCAACATTACATCTGGAGGTAATGGTTGTGTCATATTAGAAGCTTTGTCAAATGCTTCTTGAAATTGTATGTCTAGCTCGTCGTTGGTCATTATGCCTTTGTTGCAATAATAGTTTTACCGCCTATAGCTTTTTGATTTAAAACTACATTAACTGGTGTACCCAAAGGTAAAAATAAATCTACTCTTGAGCCAAATTTTATAAAACCGGCATCAGTTCCTTGAACGACTTGCATGCCTTCTTGCGCATAATTAACAATTCGTCTAGCTAAGGCTCCAGCAATTTGACGGTATAAAACTGCGCCAAAAGTATTGTTCTCAACAACAACTGTAGTTCTTTCGTTTTCTTCACTTGCTTTTGGATGCCAAGCTACAAGAAATTTCCCAGGATGGTATTTGCTGAATTTTACGATACCACTTAAACCATATCTAGTAACATGTACATTGATAGGAGACATAAAAATTGAAATTTGCAAACGTTTGTCTTTGAAATATTCTCCTTCGTAAACTTCTTCAATTACAACTACTTTACCATCAACAGGTGCAAGAATTTGATTCTCATTTAAAATTACGGTACGTTTTGGATTTCTAAAAAACTGCAAAATGATAATTAGAAAAACCAAAGTTGCAATTTGTATGGTCATTTTAATCCAATTTGTAGAAATTAAATAATCAGATAATAACAAGACAACTGCTGTAAAAGTAGTTCCTAATAAAATGCTTGGGGTTCCTTCTTTATGAAACATAATTTAAAATTTGGTAAAATAAAAATATAATCGGCGCTACAAATATAACACTATCTAGTCGATCTAGAATGCCTCCGTGTCCGGGCATAATACTTCCGCTGTCTTTTACTTCGGCAATTCGTTTGAATTTAGATTCAATTAAATCTCCAATTGTTCCCATTATACCAACGATTAAAGCAATAAAAGTCCAAATTAAAATTGATTTTTGGCTAAATTCAGGTTTGGGTTCTATGTATAATTTTGAAATTAAATATCCTGCAAAAACTGCAAAAACAATTCCGCCAAGGAATCCTTCTATAGTTTTTTTGGGTGAAATTCTTTCAAATAATTTGTGTTTTCCCATCGACTTTCCAACGATGTATGCGAAAGTATCGTTGGTCCAAATCAATATGAATAAACCAATAATGATTTTTGGATTATAATCATTTATACCAAACGAAATTTTAGTTATAAAAATAAAAGGTAAGGTAATGTAGCCAAGTAGGTATAAGTATTTGGACGAAGTACTTACTTTTTGAACTGAATCATAAAATAAAAACAATATGCATTTGATAGATACAACAATTGTTACAGCCAATAATGCTAAATCTAATTTCTGAATATTTATTTCAAGATTTATTTGAGTTTGAAAAGCTCTATTTATAAATGCTGTGGTTTCGGTAGCATAATGACTTACCAAGGTTACAAACGAGTAGAGTAGCGTTCCTAATACAATAGGCAACGCAGCTTTCATTTGAACCAAATTGCAAAATTCATATAAGGCAATGATCAAAAAAACACCAAATAGTATAAAAAAACTTTCAGTAGAATAAAGAATTGAAGCGAGTAATAAAGTTATATATACCGCTCCAGATAAGGATCGTTTAAGCGTTTCATTCATTATTATAGATCCTCTAGTAGTATAAGGTATAAATTTTTAGCAGCACTTCCATACTGAGTAAAATCTTCTTCTTGTGCTTTTTCGAAATATTTTATGGTTGTAATATTACTAGGATATTCTTTTTTGTACTTGTTTTTGATTGCACTAAGAATTTCGCTTTTGCCAGAGATGATTTGACTTGTGTGAGCAATAATTACCATGTTTACAGGTAATTCATTTGGTTTTTTTTGCTTGATTTGGTTTGAAGAAAACGAAATAGATCCTTCGTCAGAAACTAAGTTTTCACAAGTAGCTAATAAAAATTTAGGGTTTTGAGGTTTGTCAAAGAAAATGTTATTTTCTTTAAGCATAGGAAATAAGGTTGGTTCAAAACAAAGTGCTTCACTTTCGAACCAATCATTTTCTTCCAATATATTCTCGAATTGTTCTTTTACCTCGTTTAATGAATCGCAATATAGAAATTTACCACCGTTTCTTTTAAAATTAAAGATGAACTGTTCATCAACAGGGACGTTTTGATCAAAAGAGGTTTTATTGATCTCTTTATCTTCATCTGAATTTGTTTGACCAGAACTAAAAAATTTTCTGAAAAGACTCATATTGGGTTACTATTCTTAATAATCTATTGGAAATCGGTCAAAGATAAAAAAATCTTAATTCAAAAGTTGATTTTGAATTAAGATTTTAAAAAAAAGCTGATTTATGTCTTCGTTTTCTATGAAACGGTTTCTTCTAGATTTTGATCGAAAGAACGTTTTCCAAAAATTGTTTCTAAGTCATCTTTGAAAATCACTTCTTTTTCAATTAGAATATCTGCTAATTGGTTGAGTTTGTCTTTGTTTTCTTCTAATATTTTGATAGCTCTTTGGTATTGCCCTTCAATTAATTCAGAAATTTCAGTGTCAATAATTTTAGCGGTATCATCAGAATAAGGTTTTGAGAACCCGTACTCATTTTGACCTGTAGAATCGTAATAGGTTACGTTACCTATCTTATCATTCAATCCATATATAGTTACCATTGCTCTAGCTTGGCGAGTTACTTTTTCTAAGTCACTCAATGCTCCAGTCGATATTCTATCAAAGGTTACTTTCTCAGCAGCTCTACCACCCATAGTTGCACACATTTCGTCTAACATTTGGTCTGTTCTAACGATTTGTCTTTCTTCTGGCAAATACCAAGCAGCTCCTAAACTTTGACCACGAGGTACGATTGTTACCTTAATTAGTGGAGCTGCGTGTTCAAGCATCCAGCTAACCGTTGCGTGACCCGCTTCGTGTATCGCAATTGCTCGTTTTTCATCTGGAGTGATGATTTTGTTTTTCTTTTCTAAACCACCAATGATTCTATCTACAGCATCTAAAAAGTCTTGACGGTCTACCGCTGTTTTATTGTTACGTGCTGCAATAAGTGCCGCTTCGTTACAAACATTAGCAATATCAGCACCAGAGAAACCAGGAGTTTGTTTAGCTAAGAAGTCTAAATCTAATCCTTCTACCTTTTTAATTGGAGCTAAGTGAACGGCAAAGATTTCTGCTCTTTCACGGATATCTGGTAAATCAACAAAAATTTGTCTATCAAAACGCCCTGCACGCATCAAGGCTTTGTCTAATACATCAGCTCTGTTAGTAGCTGCCAAAACAATTACATTTGAATTGGTTCCAAAACCATCCATTTCTGTTAAAAGTTGGTTCAATGTATTTTCACGTTCGTCGTTTCCGCCAGACATATTGCTTTTTCCTCTAGCTCTACCAACTGCGTCAATCTCGTCAATAAAAATAATTGCAGGTGATTTTTCTTTGGCTTGTTTGAATAAATCACGTACACGTGAAGCACCTACACCTACAAACATTTCCACAAAATCAGAACCTGATAAGGAGAAGAAAGGTACTTGAGCTTCGCCTGCAACAGCTTTAGCCAAAAGAGTTTTTCCTGTTCCTGGAGGTCCTACTAATAAAGCTCCTTTTGGAATTTTACCTCCTAGATTGGTGTATTTTTCTGGGTTTTTTAAGAATTCAACGATTTCTTGAATTTCTTCTTTTGCTCCTTCTAAACCAGCAACATCTTTAAATGTGGTTTTGATATCTGTTTTTTCATCGAATAATTTAGCTTTAGATTTTCCGATATTGAAAATCTGTCCACCACCTCCAGCTCCTCCGCCAGACATTTTTCGCATAATGAAAATCCATACTCCAATAATTATGATGATAGGGAGTAGGCTAATCAAAATATCCGACCAATTGTTTTTCTGTAAAAAGTTAAAGTCTTTTAGCTTTCCTTCTTTAACGGCTTTTTCTAATTTGGTTTGGAAAATTTGGTCATTACCAATTTCTAAAGTATAATGTGGTCCTTTGTTAGGTCTGTCAAATACATCTTTAGATACTTTTTGATGAGTAGCTTCTTTCAAAGCAGCAGCATTCAAGAATACTTCTGCTTCAGATTTGTTGTAAACGATAACTTTTTCTATTTGACCTTTTTCTAAATAATCATTGAATTTAGAAGATGTCAATTGTGAGGCTTCTTGTAAGCTAGAACCTCCAGTTGCAAAGTTTATTAATAGAAAAATGATAAGTATCGCCGCGTAAATTAACCAAGGACTTATTTTAAATTTATTGGAATTTGGATTATTCTCTTTAGCCATTAGACGTTAAGTTTCTTTAGTATTTATTTTCGATAGTTGTTATTTTGGCATCTCCCCAAAGACTTTCAATATTGTAGTACTCGCGAATGTGCTTTTGAAATACGTGAACAACAATATTCACATAATCCATCAATACCCATTCTGCATTGTCAGTTCCTTCAACATGCCAAGGTTTATCTTTAAGTTCTTTGGATACTGTTTTTTGAATTGAATTGACAATTGCGTTTACTTGTGTATTAGAAGTACCGTTGCAAATTATGAAATAATCACATACGGCAGTGTCAATTTCTCTTAAATCAAGAATATCAATATCATTTCCTTTTACCTCTTCGATTCCTTTGATGATGTTTGCTAGTAAAACATCATTATTAATAGTCTTTTTCGCCATGAATTATTTTTAATATAAGTTTGTAAAGTTACCATTTTTTGTGATTATTTTTGAACCTTAACATAATATTAAATTATGTTTTTTAAAAAATAGTAAATGAAGTTAATCAAACTCGATGCCATAGATTCTACAAATGATTTCCTTAAAGGTATTTCTGTTCTTCCTGAAACGGTTAATTTTACTGTAGTTACCGCTGAAACCCAAACCAAAGGGAAAGGCCAAATGGGGCAAAAATGGGAGTCTGAGACAGGTAGAAATTTGATAATGAGTGTTTTGCTAAAAGATGTTTTTAAGGATATTAATGAGTTGTTTCATTTGAATATTGTCTTTTCTTTAGCAGTTATTGATGCCTTAAATAGCTATAAGGTTCCTGAATTAAGTATCAAATGGCCAAACGACATAATGTCATACAATAAAAAAATTGGTGGCATTTTGATTGAAAACAGTATTAAAAGCGACGGAAGCATAGAGTCCATTATTGGTTTAGGGCTAAATGTCAATCAAACCAATTTTATTGATTTACCCAAGGCCACATCATTATCTTTAGTTTGCGAGGTCGAATTCGATAGGGAATTGTTGTTGCAATTGATTGTTGATACTTTTAAACAAAAAATTGTGTATTGGAAGGAATATGAAATTCAGTTTTGGAAGGATTATACTCATTTACTTTTTAAAAAGGGGATTCCTATGCCTTTTGCAGATGAAAATGAGTCTCATTTTATGGGGATTATTCAAGGAGTTTCTGATATAGGAAAGTTAAAAGTGCTTTTGGAAGACGATACTATTGCAGAATTTGATATAAAAGAAATACAGATGTTGTATTAAAAAAAAAGGCAAAAATTAATTTTTGCCTTTTTTTTAGTCTTTTAAATATGATTTACAATTTGGTCATATTTGTAGCTAAGGTTTCTATGAATTTACCAATAGGTCCTTTAATCATCATAGCCATCATTGGGTTGAATTCGCCGACAAAATCCAGTTTTACTTCGCTGTTGTTGTCAGAAACGGCATCAATCGAAGCGGTAAGTGTAAAAGGTAGTTTGTCACTAGCTGCGCCAAGAACTACTTTGTTTGGAGCAACTTTTTCTTTCATTTTTAGTTTGATTTCAGGCATTCCTTTTAATCCAAAAATAAAAGCGTCATCGCCAATTACTTCAAATTTTGCAATGTTATCAGGCATTAATTTTTCAAAGTTTCTGACATCTGTCAATAAATCAAAAAGTTCTTGAGCAGATTTTGATACAGCAACTTTTGGGCTTTCTAAATTCATTATTTTATCTATTAAATTGTATTATTTTTAGACACCCCATGTTGATGGTGATGCATTCCATTCTCTTAATGTGCTTTCCTCTTTTTCTGTAATGTATTGCTTGGCCACAGCTAAGTTGAGTAAGTTTTGATAATTACTCAAGGTATACAAGTCTAAATTGGCTTTTTTGAAATTTTCTTCCGAAACATCAAATCCATAAGTAAATATGGCTGCCATACCTTTTACTACAGCTCCAGCTTCTTTTAGTGCTTCAAAGGCTTGTAAACTACTTCCGCCAGTACTTATGAGGTCTTCCACAATAACTACATTTTGTCCTTTTTGTAAAAAGCCTTCAATTTGGTTTTGTCTACCGTGTTTTTTTGGCTCAGGACGAACATATACGAATGGAAGTCCCATACTTTCAGCAACAAGCATTCCAATGCCTATGGCACCTGTAGCAACACCAGCAATAACATCTGGTTTCCCAAATTGTTTTTCGATGTGTTTAGAAAATTCGTCTCTCACATAATTTCTTATCACTGGAAATGAAAGAATTAGACGATTATCACAATAAATAGGAGATTTCCAGCCAGAAGCCCACGTAAAAGGATTTCCGGGATTCAATTTAATTGCATTTATTTGCAAAAGCAATTCGGCTGTTTTTTCGGCAGTATCTTTATTAAAAATCATAATACAAATGTATAAAGTTTTTGTTAACGACAAACCACTTTTTTTGACAAATCAAATCTCTAAAGAGACAGATTTTGAATTATTTCTGCTAGATAGTATTGATGTAGAGCGAATTATAGTTAAAATTTTTCAAAATAAAATCCAGAAAGCCTATTTGTATCACCCTGATGAAAGGGAAATTATGAAAACATTGAAGGCAAAAATACCAGTTTGTAAAGCTGGAGGTGGATTGGTTTATAATAAAAAAGGGGAAGTCTTGTTTATTTTTAGAAATGGGAAATGGGATTTGCCTAAAGGCGGAATAGAAAAAGGAGAGGAGATTGAAGTTACCGCAAAGCGTGAGGTTGAAGAAGAAACGGGTGTCAATAAATTAGAAATCGTAAAGAAGTTACAAAAAACTTATCATGTTTTTAAGCGAAATGGCAAATACAAACTCAAAGTGACCCATTGGTTTGAAATGCAGTCTAAGTTTGAGGGAACACCACAAGGACAACTAGAGGAGGGTATTGAAAAAGTAGCCTGGTTGAATCCTGAAGAAATCAAAGAGGCCTTAAAAAATTCCTATGAAAATATAAAATTGTTATTTGAAGAAGAAAAGCTCCTAAAATAGGAGCTTTTTTTTGCTATAAAATTCGATATACTGGGTAATTGAGATGTGCTTTTTCGTAATAGTCGGAATGTTTATATATCCAGTCCAATTGTGCTTCTGGATTTTTATTAAAAGCAGGGTCTTTTGCTTTTAAGGCTTCAAATTCGGATTTTAAATTGGGATTGTCTTTTAGTAATTGAGCGGCTGTATCTTCGAAAACATAATCAGAATAGCCTTCTTTTTGTTGCAATAGCGTATCAAAGAAATTCCAATTAAAGAAGGAATCTACGCCTTCTGGCTCAAGTGTTTCTAAGAGGTATTTTATTCCTTTTTGTTGTGTAGTTATTAAAAAATCTCCTTTTCTAAAAGATACTTTTTCTATCGTTGACTTTACATTTGTATTACGATGCAAATAATGACCTTCGTAAGCATTGGGTGTGGTTTTAAAATCCGCAATACGATACCGTTCTACGGTTATTATGGTGTCTTTTTTTATTGGTTTGATACTGATTCCGTTGTGTTTTAATAAATCAATCACAGGCCAGAAACCTTGAGGAATTATATAATATCTAGGGATTTCAATTTCTTTTACTGCTTTGAATTCTTTGATGTAAGGAACTTCTTTTTTGTACGGTTTTGTACGGTCATAAAACAAACGATTGCCAGTGGTTGCCTCGCTTTTTTTGTAACTAGCTTCAAAACCTAAGAAGGGGATAGTCGTTTTTTTAGTGGTATCCAGTTCCCATTTGATGGTGTACTTTTTATTTGGTAAATATTGCGCTTCATTCTGAACGCGTAGCAATTTTATTTTTTGATAATTAGTATCAGTAAAATCGATGGCTGAACGCATATATTCATAAGTTACTTTTACTCTGTCGGAGTAATTTTTTAGCATATGTGTTTCAACAACAAATCCGATAGTATTGAATAAGGAAGTGTAACCTGTTGCAAAACGTGGACTTTCAAAAAACTGCCCAAAACCTTTATCAGGTGTGTCGGAAAAAGTATTGACATAGGGAGTGCTTTCTATTTTCTTTTTTTGTAAATCATTTACAATAGCGGGCATCATTTCTTCATTCAAAAAATTCCCCAAAGCTGTCCCTAATTTGTTGTGTTGGGTCATAATGTATGTCAATTTATACTGATAATCCGAGCCATTACTGACGTGATTATCAATAAAAACATCGGGATTTGTCAAATGGAAAATTTCAACAAAACTTTTGGTGTTTTTGGTGTCTGATTTTATGAAATCGCGATTCAAATCATAATTTCTAGCATTGCCTCTAAAACCATATTCTTCTGGACCATTTTGGTTGGCACGCGAAGTTGAATTTCTATTCAATGCACCTCCTATGTTATAAACTGGAATACAGACTAAAACGGTGTTTTTAGGTGCTTTAATCTTACCTAGCGCCAAATCTCTGTATAATTGCATACTGGCATCTATACCATCGGGTTCTCCAGCATGAATTCCATTATTAATAAGGATTACGGCTTTAGTAGTAGTGATTTTTTTAAAATCGAATTCTTTATCAGGATTAAAAACTACAATATGTAAAGGGAAACCACTGTCGGTCATTCCTGCTTCTTGTACTTTAATCGTTGGAAAGTCATTGGCTAAAAGTTTGTAATATTTAATGGTTTCCTCGTAGGTAGCAGATTGATTTCCATTTCCTTTTTCAAAAAAGGTGTCGTATTTATTGTTTTTTTGCGACAATACAGAAAGAGAGAATAGTAAAAGTAGGGTGAAGATAGATTTCATTAGGTTGTTATTTTGAACAAAAGTCAAATATACTTATTTCTCTCAAAGTTTGATTGGAACTATTGTGTGAAAGGCTTAAAATAGGCACTGCCAACTATTTTGACTACTTTTGCAATATGAATACAACTCACAATTTCAATCCGATTCTTTCCAATTTGGGGATTTCAGCCTTAAATGAGATGCAAGAAGTCTCGCATGATGCGATTATTAATGAAAATAATGTTTTATTGTTATCCCCAACAGGTTCGGGAAAAACATTGGCGTTCTTATTGCCTCTTTTCGTGCTTTTGCAGCCTGAGATTCTCTCTGTTCAATGTTTAATTTTAGTTCCTTCACGTGAATTAGGTTTGCAAATTGAGCAAGTTTGGAAAAAAATGGGTACAGGTTATAAGGTAAACGTTTGTTATGGAGGTCATTCAATTGATACTGAAATAAAAAACTTAAGTAATCCGCCTGCTATTTTGATAGGAACGCCGGGAAGAATTGCAGACCATATAGATAGAGGCACTTTTCGTTTAGATAAAATCCAAACCTTAGTTTTAGATGAATTTGATAAGTCTTTGCAACTTGGGTTTCACGAGCAAATGTCTTTTGTGATTGGAAAATTGTCTAAACTCAATAAGCGTGTGTTGGTTTCGGCTACTTCTGGTATTGAGATTCCTAAATACACTCGTGTTGTTAATCCATTGGTTTTAGATTTTATACCTGAACATAAAGAGGAAAATAATCTATCTCTTCAAATGATTGTTTCAAAGGATAAAGATAAATTGATGACCTTATTCCAGTTGATATGCTCTTTGAAATCCGAAGCAGCAATTATTTTTTGTAACCATCGAGATGCTGCAGAGCGCATTAGTGATACGCTGAATGAAAAAGGGATTTATGCTACTTACTATCATGGTGGTATGGACCAAGAAGAGCGAGAACGTGCTTTGATTCAGTTTAGAAATGGGAGTATGAGCTATTTAATTACTACCGATTTAGCTGCTCGTGGATTGGATATTCCAGAAATGAAGCATGTTATTCATTATCATTTGCCTTTAAAGGAAGAAGAGTTTACACACAGAAATGGCCGAACAGCTCGTATGTTGGCCTCTGGTACGGCTTATTTAATTGTAAACGAAAGTGAAAAAAAGCTGGATTACATTGATTATTCTATGCCGGTCTTGGAGCTAAGTTCTACGACAACGTTACCAAAACCACCACAGTTTCAAACAATTTACATTAGCGGAGGTAAAAAAAACAAACTCAATAAGATTGATATTGTTGGTTTCTTTTCTCAAAAGGGGAAGCTAGAAAAAGGTGATTTAGGATTGATTGAAGTCAAAGATTTTATCTCTTTTGCAGCTGTAAAATACAATAAAGTCAAAGATTTACTTCGTTTAGTGAAAGATGAAAAGATGAAAGGTAAAAAGTTTAAGATTGAAGTGGCTAGAAAAGTAATCAAAAAAGAAGAAGATTAGTTTTTGTAATTTACTGTATTCTAGTTTTTTATGAGGTTTTTAAGATTTTTTATTTTTTATTGTTAATAAATTAAAATTCTGAGCATCAAATTTTAATAATTATTCCGTTTTTTTAGGGTTGAATAATAAACCCCAAATTAATTATGAAAAAAATTATTACGATTGCAGTTTTGTTGTTTAGTGTAGTGACTTTTGGTCAAATCAAGGTGCTTCAAACCGTGCCAATAGAAAAATTAGGAAGAGTAAATTCTAATTTTTATATTCAAAAAATGGGCGATGAGTACACTGTTTATTATGCTAGTATGCAAAATGAAGAAGAAGCAGCTAGTGTAAAAAAGTTTACATTCAAAGATGTTGATAACGCTTACAACAGTTTGCATACCATTATCACCAATGGATTTTCAGCTTCTCCGTTAAGTGACATTAAATTAGAATTGCCTAATAACTATGTTTGGTTGCATTATAATGTTGGTGGTCCAGGTAAAGTTACTGTGCAATTTATGGTTTCAAGTAAAGAAGGTGTTTCGAATAATATCTCAGAACCATTGACGCCAGAACAAGTTGATAAACTGTTCCAAAAAGCATAATTCAGCTTACAAGATTGAAATAAAAAAGTCTATTCTGCTCAAGAATAGACTTTTTTGTTTGTTGAAGTTGCTAAGATTATATTTTCTTCACGTATTGTGTTATGATTACAATTTGTTGACCATCAACTTTTCCTTCGATGTATTCAGCATTTTCATGATCCAAACGAATATTTCTTACAGCAGTTCCTTGTTTGGCCACCATACTAGAACCTTTTACTTTCAAATCTTTGATTAAGACTACAGAATCACCGTGTTCTAGAATTACGCCATTACTATCTCTGTGAATAATTTTATTTTCATCTTCTTCACCTTCGCCAGTTGCTTGAGCCCATGCCAAATCATCTTCGTCTAGGTACATTTGGTCTAGTAATTCTTGATTGCGCAATCTGCTCAACATTCGCCAAGAAAGAACTTGAACCGGAAGGTGCTCGCTCCACATGCTGTCATTCAAGCATCTCCAAAGATTAATATCCATTTTTTCAGGATTTTCTATTTGGTCAATAAGCGTAGCGTTGATTAAAACACTTTCATCTAGTCCACCTTTTCGAGTGGGAAGAATTTGATATACTTTTAAATCTTCGGTAACACCTGAAAGTTCACATTTTCCTCCACTGCGTTTGTTTAATTCTCTTTCTATACTCATTTTTAGTATTCTTAATTATTTGGCAAAAATAGGGCTAATTACTAGCTTCTACAACTTGTCAGGGGGATTGTTGCTATTTGTGTAATTTTACTCTTACTGCGTCTGGGACTAACATTTCGTATTCTCCGTGGTTTCGAATTACATCACGCACAATACTCGAGCTGATATAAGAAGTTCGAGCTGCTGTTAATAAAAAGACGGTTTCTATTTTAGACAGTCGGCGATTGGTGTGAGCAATGGCTTTTTCGAATTCGAAGTCGGCAGGATTGCGGAGTCCTCTCAAGATAAAATTGGCTTCAAGTTTGTGACACAAATCGATGGTCAATCCTTCATAGGTAATCACCGTTACTTTAGGTTCATTTTTGAAAGTTTCTTCAATAAAGCGTTTTCTTTCGTCTAATGAAAACATGTATTTTTTTTCGGCATTGACACCAATTGCGATTACGATTTCATCAAAAAGGGAGATGCCTCTTTTGATGATGTCTTCGTGACCTAGGGTTATCGGGTCAAATGATCCTGGGAATATGGCTTTTTTCATTTTTTTAGGTTGTGTGTTGCTAAGAACCTAGTGGCTTATAATTTTTAGCCACTCAGATACTTAATTTAGTGCTAACTCAATAGCATTAGTAAACAAATCTTCAAGAGAAATTCCGGCAGCTCTCGCTTGTTGTGGAATCAAACTTTCGGTAGTTAGACCAGGAATAGTGTTCATTTCTAGCATGTGTGGTTCGCCATCGACAATTATGAATTCGCTTCGTGAAAAGCCTTTCATTTTCAAAACTTCATAGACGCGTTTTGCAATGTCACCTACTTTTTGAGTCATTTCATCAGAAATACGAGCTGGAGTAATTTCTTGTGATTTTCCCTCATATTTGGCCTCATAATCAAAGAAATCATTATCAGAAACAATTTCAGTAATAGGTAAGACAGTGATTTTTCCTTGGTAATTGATGACACCAACAGATACTTCAGTTCCATCTAAGAAACTTTCAATAATGATTTCATTATCTTCTTTATAAGCAACTTCGATAGCGATAGGTAGTTCGGCTTCTGTTTTTACTTTAGAAATTCCAAAACTAGAACCCGCTTTATTCGGTTTTACGAAGCAAGGCAGTCCTACTTTTTTTACGATTTCGGCTGTGTTGATAAGGTCACCTTTGTTTAGGTAATAAGAAGTTGCTGTTTTAATTCCATAAGGTTTTAAAACCGATAATAAATCTCTTTTATTGAAGGTTAGTGCGGCTTGATAATAATCACAGGCCGTTTGTGGGATACCTAAAAGTTCAAAATAAGCTTGTAGTAAACCGTCTTCTCCAGGCGTACCGTGAATGGCGTTGAACACACAATCGAAGGTAATTTTAGTTCCATTTACAGTTACAGAAAAATCATTGCGATCGATTGGGAATTCGGCATCATTTGCATCTACATACACCCATTTTTCTTTAAAAATGTGTATTCTGTATCCGTTATATTTAGTCTTGTCTAGAGTTTGGTAAACTACATTTCCGCTGATTAGAGAGATTTTGTATTCGCTAGAATAGCCTCCCATGATGATAGCAATATTTTTCATTTTAAATGTTTAATCGGTTAACCGTTTAATCGATCAAAAGATTAAACGTATTCAAAACAAAATTATCATTTTTTTTGAAACGAAATACCTTTATCTTTGTTGCTTCTTAAAAATTAATTTATGAGTTTACGTAAGTATCTTACTAGTCGCGTTTTTTTCGGGCAATTATTTACAGCCATTGCTATTATTGCTGTTTTGGCCTATTTATTTATGCATTGGTTAACGTTTACAACGGATCATGGACATGAAATCGCTGTCCCTAATTTAGCTAAATTAACGGAAGAGCAAGTAGAGGAGAAGTTAGATGATTTAGACCTAGATTATGTCCTTTTGGATAGTGTAGACTATAGAGACGATTACCCAAAATTTAGTGTAGTGGAGCAAGATCCTTTGCCAGGTACCAAAGTTAAGGTAGGTCGAAAAGTATACATCAAAATTAATTCTTCTGGTTTTTCTTCCATCCGAATTCCAAATTTGATAGAAAAGACGTATCGCGAGGCTGTGCCTACTCTGAAAGCACTAGGATTAGAAGCTGGAACGGTTACTTATATACCAAATTTAGCCAAAGATATGGTTCTTGAAATGCGTTTTAAAGGTAGAAATCTAAAAGCTGGAGATCGAGTTTTAAAAGCCTCTAAAATTGATTTGGTTTTAGGAGATGGAAAAGCTACTTATGAAGATGAAGCGGCCAAAGACAGTTTACAAGCTCCTGCAGTAGAATCAGAAACACCTGTGAATGAACAATAATATCGAGACCTTAGATTTAGAAGACGAATTATTTGAACACTATCGTTTTGAGGTTCCCAAAGGGCAAGCCATTTTGAGAATCGATAAGTATTTGATGAATTTAATTCAGAATGCTACCCGAAATAAAATTCAGAATGCTGCCACGGATGGGAATATTTTTGTAAATGATATTCCTGTAAAATCCAATTACAAAGTCAAGCCTTTTGATGTAATAACGGTGATGTTGTCGCATCCGCCATTTGAGAATCATATTCTTCCAGAAGATCTTCCTTTGAATATTGTTTATGAAGATGCTGCTTTGTTATTGGTGAATAAAGATCCAGGAATGGTGGTACATCCTGGTCACGGCAATTATACTGGTACTTTAGTGAATGCCTTGGCACATCATTTTGATAATTTGCCAATGAATAGTAGCGAGCGTCCTGGATTGGTGCATCGCATTGATAAAGATACTTCAGGATTGTTAGTAGTTGCAAAAACAGAAGCAGCTATGACACATTTGGCAAAACAATTTGAGGCCAAAACTACAGAGCGTGAATATATTGCTTTGGTTTGGGGAAATGTTGTTGCTGAAAGTGGAACCATAGAAGGAAACCTAGCACGTCACTTAAAAGATAGAATGCAAATGGCTGTTTTTGATGATCCAGAAATTGGAAAACCAGCTATTACTCATTATAAAGTGTTGGAACGTTTTGGTTACGTTACTTTGATTTCTTGTCAGTTAGAAACAGGAAGAACTCACCAGATTAGAGCACATATGAAACATATTGGGCATCCGTTGTTTAATGATGAACGTTATGGAGGGCATTTGATACTAAAAGGTACAACGTTTACAAAATACAAGCAGTTTATAGAAAATTGCTTTAAAGCCTTACCGAGACAAGCTTTGCATGCTAAAACATTAGGTTTTGTACATCCTACTACAGGAGAAATGATGCGTTTCGACACAGAAATACCAGCAGATTTTCAGGATTGTATTGATAGATGGCGCAATTACTGCAAGACGCACGAAACTAGCGAAGAATAATAAAGAAAAAGGACTTGTAGTTTAAATACAAGTCCTTTTTCTTTTAAAGAGGTATTTTCTCGATCAGAATACTGTTTTGGTTTTTGTCGAGATAGGTACAGGTTTTTTCGATGATGTTTACGGTCCATTGTGCGATTCCGCATTGAGCAGCTTGATGGCAAAAAGTCAAATAATCGGTTTGACCTTCTTGATGCATTACTAAAAACTCTATAAATCGTTCTTTATTTGCGGAAGTAGCTACTGCCAAAGTATCATAGGTTTCTGTTGCAGTTGTTCTGTAGTTGTTACTGCCAAAATATTCTACATGACCATCGGCAACAAAAGTATCATAACCTATAACTCCCAAATTGATTAAATCTTGAATGTACTTTGGGAAATCGGCACCTGATTTTACTTTATTATGCGCTTCTTTAATCTGAGCTATTGTAAACATAGACGGTATTGTTTAAAGTGAAATAAAATCGGAAGTTTTTGGAAATGAATTCAATGCATCAACAACAATTTGAGGAGTGGGTTGGGCTAATTTTCTTAATTTGGTATCTATCCAAGCACCATCTACGGTTATAGTCGCACACAAAACCTCGTCTCGGTAAAATTCATGTACGATAGACCAGCGTGAAGCATCGGGTTTCATTTTTGCAATTTTCGTTTGCATAACAATGGTATCCGAAAGGTTAATCTCTTTTCTAAAAACACATTCTTCTCTAAATAAAACAGGACCAAAATGTTCGGTTTTCATCACTCGCAACGTTAGACCTAATTCTTCTAAAATTTCAATACGATGTTGTGCGCCAAAATCATAATACGCACTGTGTCGCATATGAAAATTGGGATCTAAATCGGACCAACGAAAAGAGAGTTGTTTGCTAAATGTAGCCATAAGTATGTTTTTTTCTTTTGTAATGAGGGGCAAAATTACGAATATATGTGGTTTTTTGGGGAGAAAGAATTTGGATTAACAGAAAGTTGTGTTTTTTACTTTAATCTGTTTTTGTGGTATTTTTTTAACTTGTTGGAAATAGGGATATTGATTGCTCTACTTTAAAATTGTGAATATCTATTTGAATAATTTGTTCTTTTATTTGCGTTAAAATCTATCTTTGGCTCCCTAAAAAAATCACAATGAGCACAATTTGGTACGAATGCAAAATAAAGTATAGAAAAACTGATGAAACAGGTGGGCAAAAGATTACCACTGAACCCTATTTGGTTGACGCTTTATCTTATACGGAGGCCGAAAAAAGAATCAATGAAGAAATGGCAGCTTACATCAGTGAAGAATTCAAAATTACCAACATAAAAGTAGGGAATTACGCTGAAATCCATCCGTTTGAGAATGCTGATCGCTGGTTCAAATCGAAAGTTTCATTATTGGCTTTTGATGAAGAAAGTGGTAAAGAACGTAAATCGAATATGTATCTTTTGGTGCAAGCCAATGATGTTAGAGAAGCTTTTGATAATACGCTGATTGCGATGAAAAATACAATGGGAGAATATACTATCCCTGCAATTTCAGAATCACCAATTGTAGATGTCTTTCCTTATTTTAGTGGAGATGAGGATGAAGCAGAAGCACTAGAACGATTCAATGCACTTAAAGCATCTACGGTACCTACCTATGATACTTCTGCTTTAGAAGCTGAAGATTTGGTTGCCGAATTAGCAGAGACTAATGATAACTAATAATACAGTAGCTTTTCATTTGCTTCAATTTTTTTATGTATCGCTATTTCAGGACTAAATAGTTAAAAGCAAAAAAAAAACATCTCAAGTTTGAGATGTTTTTTTTTCTTCTTTTTTCTCTAAAAATTAAAACCTAATCTAGCATAGTAGTAGGCTCCACTAAAACCCATTTGTACGGCATCCCAGTAGCCACCAGCTTCCACCCAGTCATCTTGTTGATCTGGATAGATGTTGAAAAGGTTGTTGGCACCAATGCTTAATTTGGTATGTTTTTGTAATTGAAAACCTAAGGTCAAATCCGTAACGATTTTTGCGCCATAAGTATCTGTTGCTGCTTTAATTTGTTCTGCGAAAGAACCATAACCCGCCACATCTTCATACATTTGATAATCTAGCAGTTTAACTTCGCTGAATCTTGTAAAAGCCAAACCAGCATTAAACCATTTTCTGTCATAATTCAGGTTTAATCCAAATTTATTGTCAGGTGCTGAGGCTAGTAAAAAGGCTTTTTCTCTTTCGCCAAAGAAAATTTCTTTGTCTAAACTACCATTTTTTACTTTATCAATTTTCATATTGTTGATGTTTCCAACTAATGAAGCTGAGAAAGAATTGTCATTGATTTTCTTTTTCCAAGATAAAACAACGTCCAAACCAGTAGTTTTAGTGTCTACACCGTTAATGAAGAATTGCGCTTCATCAACTCCCAAATTAAAACTAGATGCATCAAAATAACCGGTAAGTACAATTCTGTCTTTTACATTGATTAAATAACCATCTACTGTCGCTGTAAAATCTCCAAAAGTAGCGGTAAAACCCAAAGAGCCATTCAATGCTTTTTCTTCGTTTAACTTATTAATTCCAAAAGCTTTGGTTACTGGGCTATTGTTTGGTGAAAGTAAAATTTCTGAAGCCCCACTTGAAGAGAAATTAGTAAAACGCAAGTTATAATACACTTGTGCCAAAGAAGGTGCACGGAAACCAGTACTTATAGAACCTCTAAAATTGATGTTTTTAGATGCTTTTATTCTTGTAGAAAATTTACCGTTTAGAGTACTTCCAAAGTCACTGTAGTTTTCAAAACGCAAGGCGCCGCTTATTAGAAAATTTTCGGTTACGTCTAATTCGCTATCGGCATAAAGGGATAAATTGGTTCTATTTTTATCAACTTCGTTTTTAGGACTATAGCCAGGGAATCCTTGAGAACCACCAGGTCTTGCTTCTCCAGAAATAGGGTCGATTGGAGCAAATTGCGATGTAGGATCAGTAATAGGTAATCCGTTGGTGTCATATGTTGCATAAGAACCTTCCTCTCCTGCAAAAATGTTGAATTTTTCTGTTCTGTATTCTGCACCAAAGGCTAAGTTCATTCCACTCAAAACTGAATCATAATTTTTGGAGAAATCAAAATTCATAGTATTTTGAATAAGGCTATGTCCACCTGCATCGAATTCGGTAGGAGAGGCTTCCTCTAACGAAGCATTAATGGTTCCTTTTACATAATAATGGAAAAGATTTTTTCCATAAGTATTACTGATGTCGATTTTCCAACCGCTAGCTGTTTTGGTTCTAAAACCAGCAGCAAAAGAATTGTCTACAATGTTTGAAGTGATTCTTGGGGTATACCCTCCAGGATAAATAGTTTCAACTACTCGTTCGCCATCGTTTCTGGTAAAAGCATAAGCATCGGTATCTCTAAAGTTACGTCCTCCAAAAGCATAAAACTCTGAATTTTCTGAAACCGGAATGGCTAAATTTCCAAATAAATTGAAACCTTGTATTTCGGCTTCGCCAAATCCTTTTCTGAAGTCAAAACCAGGACGCAAGGTTTTATTTTTACTCAAATATTCTGTAGTAAAATTGGCGTATCCACCTTTTTCTCCTATTGAAAGACCATAATTGGCAGCGATTTTTACTGAACCACCGTCAAAATTCTGATCTTTTCCAAAGCTATTTCCGTTTCCATTTTGATCCAATCTAAAACCTTTGGTGTTGGCAGTTCCATTAGGGAAATCTCCTTGGGCATTTGTATTATAAGCACCATAAGTAATCATTCCAGTTACTTCATCAACATTGTCGTTAAGTACGATATTAATCACTCCAGCAATAGCATCAGAGCCATATTGCGCTGCGGCACCATCTCTAAGGATTTCTATTCTTTTGATAGAAGCAGCTGGAATGGCATTTAAATCGGTTCCAGTATTTCCTCTACCACGAGTACCAAAAAGATTGATCAATGACGATTGATGACGTCGTTTTCCGTTGATTAAAACCAAGGTTTGATCAGGTCCTAATCCTCTGAGCGATGCTGGATCTACGTGGTCAGCTCCGTCGGATCCGGATTGTTTATTGGCATTAAAGGAAGGGGCTACATATTGAAGAAGTTCATTGATTTCTAATTTTCCACTTTGAGTAGTCACATCTTTTACACTAATGATGTCGATGGGAACTGCTGAATTGACAACGGTTCGTTTAGAGTTTCTTGAACCTACCACCTGAACTTCTTGCAATTCTTGTCCATTATCGTTAGTTAATGTAATGCTGAGTTCATCTCCCGATGGTGTTTTGGTAGTTGTTTTGTATCCTACGTAACTAAAAATCAATACTCCATTTGCAGAAATTTTGATTTTATACTTTCCGTCAAAATCAGTTGAAACTCCGTTTGAAGTTCCTTTTTCGATTACATTGACTCCAGGTATTGGGTTACCCTCGGCATCTTTTATGGTACCAGTAACTTCTCTTTGGGCAAAAGAGATAAAGGAGCAAAGTAAAAAAAATAGTAAAGTTATTCTTTTCATAAATTTTCAGTTAAGTTAGTATTTTATCTTTTTATAAAAGTATTAAAATAAATGTTAACTCGTTTAATTTTATTTACTTAAATTTTATTTTTGATGATTACTATTTAATGTTTCTTTGTTTTTTTAGATAATAATTCAATGAATGATTGCTGTTCTTGTATTGCTTTATTTGGTTGAAGTGTCTTTTATAGCCCAATTTTTAAGTTAAAATTGAGCTATAAAAGCATTTAATTTTATTAATTGACCGCAGGACAAAAACAATCGTAGCGTAGTTTTTTGCAAAAAACATCCAATCCGAGAGTGATTTGATGAAAACCACCGCTAGCAAATTGTATGTTACCCACAAAGGATGTATAAGTATAGGCAAACATTACATTTTTATAATTAACACCTAGAATTGGAATAAGGTTCTGCAGTTTTTGGCTGTTATTCGTACCGTAAGTGGCACCATCTAGGCTTCTTCTGTATGAAATGCCTCCCCACAATATACCTTCATTTAACTTTTTATATAGTTTTAAATTAATATCGACAAAACTCTCTTGGGTTTTTTCCACCAATTGAAATAAAACGGAAGGCTCTACTTGTAATAGTTCCGTTTCACCAAAGATATAACCTGTGGAAAAAAGATATTTTCTAAGATTATCGGATTCAATATCGGTATACAATTGTCTTTGATTGGCAACAATATTTTTTATTGTTGCGTGGGTATAGAAATTATTATATTGATAGGATAAACCCACGTCAAGATTAAAATAGGAATCCTTTAATTGTGCACCAGCTTGGGTAATAGGGTCAAAGATGGGACTAAATTTGGTCTCGTCAAGACTACTTTGAATGATACCAGCATTCATTCCAAATGATAATTGATTCAATTCTGGACCGCTTTCATTGAGTGGTAGGTGATGGGCATAGGTTAGTTTTAATCCTTTTTGGGAATGGTATCCATTTCTATCATTAAAAACGATTGCACCAATCCCTGAACGTTCACCAACTCCCATATTAAAACTAAGTGTTTGTAATCTTGGCGATTCTGGTTGTGAAGTCCATTGTTGTCTACTTGTAAGTCTAATTTTTGCACAATTAGAACTTCCAGCCATTGATGGGTGCAGTAAGTAATAGTTGTCTGAGAGGTAATCACTGTAGACAGCAATTCCCTCTTGTGCAATTGTTAGTTGAGTTAGTAAGAGTACTAGTGGTAATATGAATTTTAATTTCATTGTATTTTTGAGGAGTTAAATTTGTCAATTTTTGTTTTTTGAGTTTATCGTTTCAGCGAAAAGTGAGATTTAAACTCAACCATTTTACCATTTTCTTCAAAGATTACTTTGAACCAATAGTCAGTAGCAGGAAGGTCATTTCGATTGTAAGTTCCATCCCAGCCATTACCTTGAGGTCTAATTTCGTTTAAGAGTTTTCCGAATCTATCAAAGATGTATATCACAGCATTAGGTTGGTTTGATAGGTCACTAATATTCCAAGTATCATTATAACCGTCTCCGTTTGGTGTGAAGAAGTTAGGGAAATCAAGAGCATAAGCGTCCAAAATAGTTTCTTGACAACCGTCTAAATCTCTAATTGTTATTTGATGTGGACCAGGAGTTACTCCATTGAATATAGGTGACAATTGTATCTCTCCTTGGTCTAATTGATACGAATAATCTTCAACATTGCCATTGCTAACACTAACTGTGAACATTTGTTCTTTTGAAAAAGAACGTGTAAGAATGTACGAAGCATTGGCAGATTGAGATGATTTAACTTCAATTTTTACTTCTTTTGAACTACAACCTGTAAGCGTGTTGGTGGCAATAAGGGAATAACTACCCGCTTTATTCGCCACTAAAGTTGCGTTTTGTTCAAGAGGTAACACAGTACCATTAAAACTCCATTGGTAGGTATAACCAGTAGTTGGTAATGTGGAATCAATGATGTAATCCCTAATTGTAGCGCCAGAAATAGGGTCAACACATATGATTCCGTCGACAGGTTTAGGTAGCACTTGTGGATTAATTGTAATTGTAATGGCTTCTATGGCCGTGCATTTAGATGCCGATACTATATTTGTTATTCTTGCGTAAACCATATAGCTAAAAGGGATAGCGCTCAAATAGCTTGATGGATTTGGTATTGGATTATTATTTAATTGAGCGTCATTTAAACTTGTAAAATATGTAATTTGATAATTGCTTACAGGGTTTGTTCCTAGAAGTATGGTGTTAAATGCTGTCAAATTTAATGTCATTTTTCCATCATTAGTGTCATCTGTATCACAGAAACTACTTTGAGCATTGGTAACACTAGTAGTTGCCGCTCCCTCTTCGACAATCAATTGCAAACTATTAGAGGTGCTGGAACAGTTTGTAATCAAATTGTCTATTCTAACGTAAATGTTTTGACTAAATGCAGTTGTATTAGTATACAAATTGGAAAGAGGGTTTGTATTATTGATTGCATTTACTTGGCTATCAAAATAGCTGATTTTATAGTCGTTAGGGTTGCTAACGGTATTCAACATCTCTACTGTTTTGTTTGAAAAGTCAAAAGTCATGAATCCATCAGTATTGGGCTCACAGAGTACATAATTAGAGACATTGTTAAAGCCTGGCAATAAATTCACTTTTAGAGGAAGTGTAACTACAGTTGCACATTTGATATCATTTGGATTAGCAGGTGATGTACTTACTCTTACATAAATGTTTTGATTTACTGTCGTGTTGGTAAATTGGCTAGGGTTACTAATTCTATTGGATGTATTCCCGCTATCGGCATCAATTTTATTAGTATAGTATTCAAGTACAAGACTCATATCACCATTTTTGATTTCGTTTTGAGCTAAAGTCAAATCAAAAGTTGCGATACCTAAATTGTTAGTACTACTATCACATAATTGCAATGTAGTAGGAGTAGTGTTTGGTTTTGGTAAAGGCATAACTCTCAAAGTAAGTGTCGTATAACTAGTACAATTGGTTGTAGTATTTGTCACACTTACAAAAAGGGTTTGTGAATTGATTGTATTCGCAAAACTTGTAATATTTGTTATCGGATTGGCGTTAGCAATTGCTTCTGATTGTAAACGAAAGAATTGAACTTTTAAACTAGTATTTCCACCAGTAATTTCATTGATTTTTGTTGTCAAATCAAAAAGCTCAATCTCATTTCCAGAGGCATCATCGCACAACATATATTCTGTAGGCAAAATTGCTGTAGGTAAAGCAATAACATTAATTGTAAAACTTGTTACATCAAAGCATCCAAGTGTATTGTGAGTGACTCTCGCAAATACTGTTTCAGAGTTAGGGATTGTGTTGGTGTAGTTAGAAGCATTACTTATTGCATTGGTATTATTTATGGCATCTGTACTATTTTTGAAATAGGCAACAGTATGCGTACTAGCATTATTTACTCCTAGTATTTGTGAATCTAGTGACCTTAAATTAAAAGTCATAAAGCCGTCTTGATTATCATCACATAGTTCATATGGTTTTGCCAAAAGAGTAGCAAGAGGCTTGGCATTGACTTTTAATTGTAGCGTTGTCAATGCGTAACAAGTAGTACTATTAGAACTCACTCTCACATATAGCGTTTGATTATCTTTTACATTGTTATTATACAAACCAGTATACGCAAATACATTATTGATAGCATTTTGCTGTGTTTCATGAAAACTAATGGTTACTCCTGTAGAGGAGTTTATTTCATTTAACAAAGTTGTGTTGCTTAAATCAAATATTCCAAAACCATCATTATTGTCATCACAAATAGTAAGGGCATTTGGTTGATTAGCCAATGGTTGTGTGTTTATGGTTACATTAACAGGTTTTATGTCTGTGCATATTGTACTTGAACCAACAGTACTTTTGATATAGTAAGTACCAGAAGCAGCTATAGCATTAGGATTTGTTAGCGGAATGCTAGCTGCGGCATCGTTCCAATAGGTAATTGTACCTCCGCCAGTTGCCGTGAAGGCTGTTGTAATATCTACTGTTGCAGGAGCACAAACCGCTGCTGGACTAGTAACAGTAACTACAGGCTGAGGTTGCACAGTTATAGTGTAGGTCATAATTGGACCTGTACAAGGACCAAGTTGTTCTGCATACACTTGTATAGTTGCTGTAATTGCACTATTGGTGTTGTTTAATGCGGTAAAACTTGGGATGTTTCCAATTCCAGAAAGTGCTGGGGCTCCAATAGTATTGGTCATACTCCAATGGTACTTGGTATTAATCAGGTCTACAGGAGTACTGCTAAAGGTTTGTTGCGGAATACTTGCTCCCGAACAAACTACAAGATTCGCCATTGGCGTTACAACAGGATTATTACAAGGAAGCGCATTGCAGATTCCAGATGTTGCAGGTTGTACGCAATTACTGCCCGTAGGTGCAAGTGTTAGTTGTACGGCATCATTTGGAAGCAAACCAGGAATAGTTAAAGTTGTTGCAGTTGCTGCTAAAGTTCCACTAGGTCCAGCAATTCCGTTAATTGTGGAAGCGTATGAAAACCCTGTAGCATCAGATATCGAATTCCAATTGAAAGTAACACTATTCAAAGTTGCAGTACCACAAGCGATTGTTATTACTTCGGTTGGTCTGATGGTTACAATAACAGGTTTTATGTCTGTGCATGTTGTACTTGAACCAACCGTGCTTTTGATATAATAAGTTCCAGAAGCGGCTACAGCATTAGGATTTGTTAGCGGAATACTAGCTGCTGCATCGTTCCAATAGCTAATGGTCCCTCCGCCAGTTGCCGTGAAAGCTGTAGTAATATCTACTGTTGCAGGAGCGCAAACCGCTGCTGGATTAGTAACAGTAATTATAGGCTGAGGTTGCACGGTGATAGTGTAGGTCATAATTGGACCTGTACAAGGACCAAGTTGTTCTGCATACACTTGTATAGTTGCGGTAATTGCACTATTGGTGTTGTTTAATGCGGTAAAACTTGGGATGTTTCCAATTCCAGAAAGTGCTGAGGCTCCAATACTATTGGTCATACTCCAATGGTATTTTGTGTTAATCAAGTCTAAAGGAGTACTGCTAAAGCTTTGTTGCGGAATACTTGCTCCCGAACAAACGACAAGATTTACCATTGGCGTTACAACAGGATTATTACAAGGAAGCGCATTGCAGATTCCAGATGTTGCAGGTTGTACACAATTACTGCCCGTAGGGGTTAGTTTTAGTTGTACGGCATCATTTGGAAGTAAACCAGGAATAGTTAAAGTTGTTGCAGTTGCTGCTAAAGTTCCACTAGGTCCAGCAATTCCGTTAATTGTAGAGGAGTATGAAAATCCTGTAGCATCAGATATGGAATTCCAATTGAAAGTAACACTATTCAAAGTTGCAGTACCACAAGCGATTGTTATTACTTCAGTTGGTCTGATGGTCACAATAACAGGTTTTATTTCTGTACAGGTTGTACTTGTGCCAACAGTACTTTTGATATAATAAGTGCCAGAAGCAGCTATAGCATTTGGATTTGTTAGCGGAATACTAGCTACAGCATCTCTCCAATAGCTAATTGTACCTCCTCCAGTTGCCGTGAAGGCTGTTGTAATATCTACTGTTGTAGGAGCACAAACTGCTGCTGGAGTAGTAATAGTAACTACAGGCAGAGGTTGCACGGTGATGGTGTAGGTTGTTGCTGGACCAGTACATGCTCCTTGAGAAGCTGTAACTGTTATTGTTCCCACAATTGGGGAATTTGTTGTGTTGTTAGCTACAAATGAAGGAATGTTACCCGTTCCAGTTGCTGATGCATTCCCGATGTTATTGGTTATAGTCCAATTAAAGGTTGTTGTTGGGTCTATTGGTGTACTCGTAAATGCTTGAATTGGAATCGTATCACCTGAACAAACGACAGTATTAGAGATGGCGTCAACTGTTGGGAGAGGACAAACCAATGTAAAACAAGGCGCTGAAGTTACAGCTTGAACACAATTACTTCCTGTTGGAGTTAATGTTAATTGCACTGCATCACCTGGAGATAATCCTGATATAGTAAGACTTGTTGCAGTGGCAATAAGCGTTCCGCTACTACCAGCAGCCCCATTTACTGTGGTTGTGTAGGTAAAACCAATGCAATCGGTTATGGCATTCCAATTAAAGCTTACACTATTCATGGTGCTGGTTCCGCAAGATATAGCGATTGTTTCTGTCGGTCTTATAGTAACTACTACTGGTTTTATATCGTAACAGATTCCTCCAACAATACTTTTGATGTAGTAGGTACCCGAGCTTGTTATTGAGTTGGGTGTTAATAAAGGCGTTGAGGCTGCTGCATTGGTCCAATAAGAAAGTGTGCCACCACCAGTACTTCCAGCTGTTATCGATGCAGCTGTTAGGTCTATCGTTGTGGGAGAACAAACGGGATTTGGATTTGTAATTACTAAAACAGGAGTTATCGGTTGGTTGTTTATTCCAACAATTGTTGCAGGACTAATACAACCTGTTGCGTTCTTCGCTGTAACAGAATAACTACCTGAAGCTAATCCTGAGAAAATACCGCTAGTGTTGCTATAATCAGATCCGTCAATAGAATAAGTAAGCCCAGCGACAGTTGTAACCGTGATTTCTCCCGCATTAGCATTTGTACAAGTTGGATGTGCACTAGCAACAGCACTTGGCTGTGCAGCAGAACTGATAGAAGGAACGTTTAGTAAAATGACAGGTGATAAACAATCATTACTATCTTTTATTACTAATGTGTGATCTCCAGAGGCTAAGCCTGAGTAGTTAAGTGTAGCTGTAAAGATTGAACCATCAAAACTATAAGTAAATCCAGATGTTCCTCCTGTTACTGCACCTAATGAAATAGAACCATTGCTGTTTCCGCAAGTAGCAGGGGCTATTGTTGACGCTATTGCAGTAGGACCACTTGGAATTAGGGCAATGTATGCTGTCACTGTACCCGAGCTACATGATGTCGTAATTAATTTGGCTTCTAAAGTGTGAGGGCCAGGGATTAAATTGGAGTAGGTAGTTGCAGATGTAAATGTACCTCCATCTAGACTAAATTGGTAATCAGTTAAAGGTGTTGGACCAGTAATTACAAGGGTGCCAGAAGGAGTGGAGCAAGTGGGTTCTGTTTTTGTAAAAGTTGGAATTGCAGGTAATGAATTAACTGTAGCTACAACAGCGGTTCGGCTATTTGTACTACAACCATTATCAACAGCGTCAACATAATAGGTTGTTGTTGTGCTCAAAGAAGGAGTTGTAAAAGTAGATCCGGTAGCAATAGCACTTCCACCAGTAGCATTGGTGTACCATTGAACACTACCACTGCTTGCGATTGCTTGAAGTAGTAGGGTACCATTCCCACATCGGCTGTTGTTTTGTGTACTTGTTATTGTTGGAACAGGTTTTATAACGATTGTATAAGTAGAGGATCCAGCAGTGGTGCATAAAGTCGCATCGGCGTTTACAGCGTAGGTTACCACGTAAGTTCCGGCAGTTGAATTGGCTAAATCAATTTCACCTGTAGTGCTATTAATAGCTAATCCTGAAGTTGAGCTAAAATTCCCTCCTGTTTTAAATCCTGTTGCGAGAATAGGTAGTGGATTGGCTTCATTTTGACAGATTGGTGTCGTGTAGCTAAAACTCGTAATAGGTGAAGTTCCTCCAACAGTCAAAGTTATAGAGGCAGTTAGTAGACAAGATTTATTAATTGGAGTTTGAGCGATTAATGCAATATCATCTATGGCAAAATCGTTTCCAGCACTTAATGTATTCGTATCTATAATTTTTATAGTTGCCAAACTTACTCCTCCAGAATTCCATATTCCTTTAAGTTCTGTCCAGCCTCCACCAACAGTTGAACCATCACTTGCCGCGCCAACATTTGTTGCTGATGTTGGACTAATGGTTATGGGGATGTCATTTACAGTTACCTTAAAAGTTGCATAGTTTGAGTTAATTAAGTTTTGTGCCCAAAAAGAAAAATTATAGGCTGTTGATGGGTTAACCGTTACAGTTTGTGACCAAACCACACTTGTCCCATCAGTAGCTCCATCACAAACTAGCATGTTTCCAGTACCAGATGTGTGGTCTGTATATTTTCCAAATTTAGAATACCATTGAGAAGGATCACTTTTGATACCATAAGCAATTTGAGCTCCTAGCGGATTAACGGTATAAAAACCATATTCTGAAGAAAATCCGTTATTGAAATTCTCAAAATCACCATTGGTTATCAAATTTGAAGGAGTTAATGTAGAGTTTATTGTAGAACTAACGTTATAAGTGGTGGTTGTGGTAGGATTGACCGTAATCATATTTGATGTACTGCTTGGATTTCCACCAATGTTGGCTGTCCAAGTATAAGGTGCAATTCCGCCAGTTGCAGTAAGATTGACTGAGTTTCCCGAAAGAATACATCCTGTTGAAGAAGAAGAAATTGTAACAGGTGTAGGCTCTGTCAGGGTGATAACTGAGGTACTAATCGTTTTAGGTGTACTGTCAGAATCTATTACAGTTGCGGTATAGGTACCTCCTGTAAGACCTGTAAATATTCCAGTTGTATTGGTTGCTGTAGCTGTTCCGCTAAGTTGATAAGTATAAGGTTGAATTCCTCCAGCGCCATAAGCGATAATTGCTCCATCACTTGCAGCAATACACGATGGATTAGTTTTAGAACTAGAAATTGCAATAGGTAGTGGAGGTCCAAATAAACTTATGTCATCAATGGCAAAATCATTTCCTCCACCTCCAGCACCTACGGTCGATAATTCAATACGAACCCACTGTGTAGTTGAAGGAGTTATTGTAAAACTAACTTTATTCCAGCCAGCAGGAAGCGTATTTAAATCAATTGTACTGGAGCTACAGCTTGAACAACCACTAGGATTAAATCGAATGGTAGCTTTAGGGTTTCCTGAAATAGCTACATTGGCAATCCAAAAACTAAAAACATAGGCTTGTCCTGCTAAGAGTTGTCTATCGGGATTTTGTTTCCAAAAAATTTCATTACTGTCTCCATCTACAACCATCATATTTCCTGTGCCGTTCCCATTTGTGTGGTCTTTAATAGAAATAAAATTTGTTGTATTGACACTAAAGGCATCATTAGTTATAGCATACTCTCTAGGTACACTATTGCCTTGATTGTAATTAATTTGATTATAATTACTTTGATAACCAACTGCTGGTGGTTTTGGTACACTTGCATTGAAGGTTCCAAAATTACCATTGGTTATTAAATTTTGAGCGAACAAGTTAGAAGTACTCCCTATACCTAATAGTAGCAAAAGGAATAGGGGATAGTTTTTTTTAAAAAGTTGCAACATGGTGGTTAGTTATTATAGAATTAAAATTTGGGGTAGTATGGTTTAAATGATTTCGTTTTTGGTTAGTCCTTTACGATAAGAAATTCTGAACGTCGATTTTGGATGTGTTCTTCCTCGGTACATTGATCACCGCAGTTTATTTTAGGTTCAGATTCGCCGAATCCTTTCCCAGATATTCTAGTAGTACTAATCCCTTTTGACAAGATGTAGTTTACAGTAGATTGAACTCTTTTTTCAGACAGATTCATATTGTACTTCGAAGTCCCTTTGCTATCTGTATGTGCTCTAATAAAAATTTTCATAGCCACATTTTGATTCATTATGTAAACTAGTTTATCTAAGATTGTTTTTGATTGTTTTGTGATTTCATATTTATTGAACTCAAACAAAATTGGGTTAAAGTGGATTTCTGTGTCGGTAACCACTACTTCTGCAATTGGTTCAATAGGGATAGTAATTCTTAAATTAGGATCAACAGTTGGGGCAATAGCGACCTGCTTAGTAACAAAGCCGTCTTTGAAAATTTTTAGATAAGGTTTTTTTTCACAAGCGATTCTAAACTCAATCCATCCATTTTTGTCAGATTGCAAAGTGGTTATTGGGTTCTCGTTGGTATCGGTTACGATCACTTTTGCATTACTTAGGGGTTGATTCGTAGAAGCATCTGTAAGAACAGCAGCATAATAATTGGTACAATCTGGTATACAAGAATAAATGTTGTCATTTCCCTCTCTATTGCTTGATAAATAGCCAATTTTTCGGTTGTAAAAAGTAGAGAAAGCAAAGTCATCTTTGGAACTGTTTACAGGTATTCCTAAATTTTCGGCCTCACTTTCATTGTTCAAATCTAACTTGTAAATATCTAGCCCACCTAGTCCTAGTCTTCCATTCGAAGCAAAATAGAGTAAATTGTTTTCATCAATAAAAGGGAAGGATTCGTCTCCTTCAGTATTGATTCTTGGACCTAAATTTTCGGGTTTACCATACGTTCCGTCTGCATTAATAGTTACTTTCCATATATCATTTCCACCAATTCCTCCGGGCATATTTGAAGAAAAGTATACTATTGTATTGATAGAGTTAACACTTGGGTTACTTACTGAATAAAGTTTACTATTAAAAGGCAATGGTTTTGCGTTTTTCCAAATACCATTATCATTGGTGGCTGTAAATAATTGAACTTGACCACTTTTTAACTTTTTGTTTTTGATTTTGTCAAATTGATTGACCGTGAAACTTTCACTAGAGAAATAGATGTTTTTTCCGTTTTTAGTTATTGTAATAGGCCCTTCATGAAAGGTACTATTTAGCTCTTTTACAGGTACAGGTTGAGAAAATACAGTGTCATTTTTTCTGATACTAGAAAAAATATCTAAATAAGGTTCTTCATTCCAACCGTATTTTTTGTTTTGTTCTATTCTACTGCTCACAAAGTAGAAAGTACTGTCTGTAAGAAAACCTCCAAAATCACTTCGATCGGAATTAATATTAATCTTTTTTACAGTGTATTTCTTTTGTTGGTTTAGTAATGCTTCAGTATAGTTGTCCTTTTTATGAAAAGTTGTACTTCTGCTATCAGATGAATATTTTAATGCAAATTTTTTCATCTCTGCATTGGCTTTTTCATATTTTTTATTGGAACGTAAGCAATCGATATAGTTAAAATGTGTGGCTTTGTCTTTAATAACTTCGTAAGATAATTTATAATATTTTTCGGCTTCTTCTGTATTAGAAGTATAGTAATAGCAATTGGCTAATTGAAGCATACCAGCCGTATTTTTTGAAGAAACATCAATACATTTTGAAAGTAATTCTATTGCTTTGGTGTATTCTAATCTTTCAATTAAATCTGATGCGGAGCAACTACTCTTTTGTGCAGTCATTGCGTTGTAGGTCAAAAGAAAGAAGAATATAATGAGGAGTTTTTTCATAATTAATAATTAAAAAAAGCGAGGAGATCTAGAAACTTTTTTATAGTTGATCAAATCAAACAATAGGATAATTTCGTGAGATGCGTTTGTGGTATAGTTTAGATTTGAAATAATACTATCATAAGCATAGCCAATTCTTAATTGAGGTGTAATATTGATATTAACCATTCCACCAAAACTATCTTGTTTGCGATAGGTTAACCCAAACTCTACTTGATTATTATATAAAAAATTAGTCGATACATCATATGAAACGGGCGCTCCAAAGGAAGATTTTACCATAGCAAAAGGTTTGAATTTCCAATCACTATTTAAATCAAAAACATAACCTCCTGTAATGAAATAATGACTAACTTCTGTGCCGTAACTCTCGCCATTGTAGTCAAAATGAGGAGTTTTTAAGATGTTTGGAATAGAAATACCAAAGTAATAATGGTCTGTGTAAAAGAAAACGCCAGTACCAAAATTTAAGGACGTTTTATTGATATCTCTACCAAAAATACCTTCGTTAGGATCGGGTAGTGTAGAAGCAATTTGTGAGAACAAGTCAACACTATGAAATGTAGCTCCTGTCTTCATCCCTACAGCTATCTTCATGGATTCATTCAATTGAAGTGTATAGGATAAATCTGCATATATGTTTTTTTCGGAGATTGGTCCTAATTTGTCGCTAACTATAGAAAGGCCAGCTCCCAAATTTTTTCCCACAGGCTGATGGCCAAAAACAGAAAATGTGGTTGGAGCATCTTCAATATTGACCCATTGTTTTCTATATAAAATCCCCATCGACAAGTCCTCTTTGGATCCCGCATAAGCAGGGTTAAATACACTCATATTGTACATGTACTGAGTGTAATGAGGATCTTGTTGAGTCCATCCATTTGTGAAAAAACCTAATGTAAACAACAATGAGAGTGCTATTTTATTCATTACTTTCTTATTGTTTTTATTATTTTTTAGTAACATAAATCCATCCAGTTTTTGAGGTTTCATCATTAAATGTTATGATGTAGTAATACGTTCCATCAGGAAGAGATGTACCATCATTGGTTTGACCCCTCCATTCGTTTTTATAGTCTTTCTTGTGATATACTTCAACTCCATATCTGTTGAAAATACTAATGTTTTTTACTGAAAAAGTGGAAAGGTCAAAGTATTCATTAGAGCCATTTCCGTCAGGTGAAATCCCTTTTTGTATATCACAAAAAATAGAAGATAGGCTGATGGTTTGACTAGTTTCGCATCCTGTTGCGGTATTGGCTACTTTGGCAGTAAATTCAAGTGGATAAATAGAATCATCTATCGCACCAATAGTTTTGGTTACGTTCAATTTTGCATCATTTCCGACACTGTTTTGGTTCTTGTCTATCCACGTAATTTCAACTTGGTTTAAAGAGAAACTGTTGTTAAGAGGAATAATTTCTACTATAAACTCATTTTTAAAGCAATATGATTTTAGTTCAAAAGCAATAGTTTTTGGAATCGGATTGATAACAATCTCTTCAGTATTTATCATACACGTAATGCTATTGCTATTTCTAATACTTGTTTGGTATTTTCCAGGTTGAAGATTATCAAATACTGGGTTTGTTTGATAACTACCGCCGATGCTATATTCCATACCTGTTTGTTGAGAAAATTCAATTTTTCCGAAAGGGAGATTACAAGTAGGTTGTGTAATGTCAATTGTTGCTGCATTAGGATAAAGTGGAACAACGGGTATAATTGCTTCAATAGAGGCTTGAGATACGCATTGATTAGCGGTTTTAACTTTAAAATTATAGCTAACACCTGCTGTTAAATTCTCAAATTTATAGGTTGCACCCGTTCCTAAAACAGATGCGCCACTAGAAGGTATAATTTCCCAATTGCCATTTGGTAATCCAGTAAGGATAACACTTCCAGTAGTTTTAGCACAAGTTGGAGCTTCTATTGCACTAACTATTGGCGTAGACGCAGATTCAATTATTATGTCTACTTTAAGCCTATTATTGCTTTGACATACAATTGGGTTGATAGACTCCTCAACCGCATAATAAGAGTTCCCATTAAGTAAAGCAGTATCATTTGGCAATAGATTTCCTCCAATCAAACTATCATACCATTTTATATTTGACAAAGGATTCGATTTTGTGATAGCAATACTGTTGAATGTTGGGTTTTGTTCTATACAAAAAAGCTGAGTAGTTGCATTTGTTGTTGGTGTTGGTGGAGATAGAATTGTAACATTTACTTCAAATCTTTCAACGCTTTCACAGATGCCAATTGTTTGTGTAGCATAATATTTTCCTCCATCTATTAGAACGAAATCATCGCTTAAAATCGTGTTGTTGTTGTCATACCATTTTATGTTTACCCCACTTGTTACTATTAAGTCTTTTATTTTTGGTAGGGAAGAACTACAAAAAAACTGGTTTGAATTTCCATCAGGTTTTGAAGGAGCATCGATATTTACTTTGACTAAAGTTCTGGGATTGCTTTCGCAAAATATGGGGCTATTGGTATAGGTTGCAGCATAATAAACTGTACCGTTTACTAATTTTTCTGTAGTCGATAAAGGGGTTGTGCTGTTAGTTGTTAAATACCAATTGACAGTATTAGAGTTAGTAACTCGATTGGTTAAACTTGTAATAGTAGCATTTTCAGAAGCGCAAAAAGATTCTTCATTTTTTATTATTGGACTTATTGGTTGATTGATGATTACCGAAACACTTAATCGATTAACACTTTCACAAGCGGATAGGGTTTGAGACGCATAATAAGTAGTACCATTTACTAGTGCAGTTGTCGGATCAAGAGGAGTTCCACCACTCGGATTGGTATACCAAAGTATAGAAGTTCCAGAGGCTATTAAGTCACTAATGGTTCCGCTATTGCAAACGATTTGATTGCCTGAACCACTAGGAGCAGGCGTTTTTGTGATGGTTACTGCTACAGCAAATCGGCTAACACTTTCACAAGCTAATCCATTAGTTGCAGTTTGTGTTGCGTAATAAGTAGCGTCGGTAAGTGGAGTAGTATTTACTAAAGGAGTTGTGCTTGTTGGTGAATTGTACCATTTTATGTTCGTACCACTGGCTACTAAATTAGCAATAGTTGGTGCATCAATTTGACAGAAAGTTTGATTTGCCGCACCGCTAGGAGCAGCAATACCTTCTATGGTTAGGGTAACGGCTATTCTTGTGGTACTTGTACAATTGGTAGTGGTATTTCTTGCTTCCACATAATACGTATAATTTCCAGCGGCAGTTACGGTAGGTGTAAAATTCAAGGCATTAGTCAAAAACGGAGAGCCACCAGTTTGTGTTGTATACCAATCAGCGGTTTCTTGCGCAGCTACACTCACACTTAGCGTTGGATTATTTTGTCCTTCGCAAATAGTTTGATTAGTACCTGCAATTGGAGTAGCAACAATTGGACAGCTACAATCAGGTGCAGTAATTGGTATCACTTCATTGCATCCACCAGCAACATTGGCATTGATAGTAATGTTGGTTCCAGCAGGAATATTAGTAATACCCGAAGCGCTTACGGTACCTACATTTGGAACAACGCTAATGTTTGTTCCCGCAGTGGCATTAAAAGTAACCGAGTAGGTAAGTAGGTTAGCAGCACAAGTTGTATTGGTAATAGTAAGTAGCGGAGCAGCTTTAATTTCAAGTGCAACAGGAGTTCTTGCTGTACTAGTACAAGAATTGCTATTGTTTTGAGCATAAAAAGTAGTGGAGCCAATACTATTCCAAGAAGGAGAAGCAATTAGGTTACCTCCAGTTGGTGCATCATACCAAGTAATAGTTCCACCATCTGGTGAAGTTGCTACTGGAATAAGAGTTTGAATCGGATTGGTTTGACACAGGGACTGATTCCCAGTAGATAGTGGTAAAGCAGGATTGGTTATGGTTACTGCAAGTGCGTATCTAGTATTACTTTCACAAGAGTTTACGGTTTGAGAAGCATAGTAAGTTGTGCCATTCACTAGAGCTGTAGTTGAGTTAAGAGGACTTCCTCCAGTTGCATTAGTGTACCAAAGGATTGAAGTACCAGAGGCTATTAAGTCATTAATGGTTCCGCTATTACAAATCACTTGACTGCCTGACCCACTAGGAGCAGGAGTTTTTGTGATGGTTACTGCTACAGCAAATCGGCTAACACTTTCACAACCTAATCCGCTAGTTGCAGTTTGTGTTGCATAATAAGTAGCATCAGTAAGTGGAGTGCTAGTGGCTAATGGAGTTGTGCTTGTTGGTGAATTGTACCATTTTATGTTCGAACCACTAGCTGCTAAATTAGCAATAGTTGGTGCATCAATTTGACAGAAAGTTTGATTTGCCGCACCGCTAGGAGCAGCAATACCTTCTATGGTTAGGGTAATGGCTATTCTTGTGGTACTAGTACAGTTGGTAGTGGTGTTTCTTGCTTCAACATAATACGTGTAAGTCCCAGCGGCAGTTACAGTAGGTGTAAAATTCAAAGCATTACTCAAGAATGGGGTTCCACCACTTTGTGTTGTATACCAATCTGCGGTTTCTTGCGCGGCTACGCTTACACTTAGTGTTGGATTATTTTGTCCCTCGCAAATAGTTTGATTAGTACCTGCAATTGGAGTAGCAACAATTGGACAACTACAATTAGGTGCAGTAATTGTTATCACTTCATTACATCCACCAGCAACATTGGCATTAATTGTAATGTTAGTTCCAGCAGGAATATCAGTGATGGTAGATGCACTTACGGTACCTACATTTGGAACAATGCTGATGTTTGTTCCTACAGCGGCATTAAAAGTAACCGTGTAGGTAAGTAAGCTAGGAGCACAAACTTTATTGGTAATAGTTAGTAGCGGAGCAGCTTTAATTTCAAGCGCGACAGGAGTTCTTGCTGTACTAGTACAAGAATTGCTATTGTTTTGAGCATAAAAAGTAGTGGAGCCAATACTATTCCAAGAAGGAGAAGCAATTAGGTTGCCTCCAGTTGGTGCATCATACCAAGTAATAGTTCCACCATCTGGTGAAGTTGCTACTGGAATAAGAGTTTGAATCGGATTGGTTTGACACACGGACTGATTTCCAGCAGATAGTGGTAAAGCAGGGTCTGTTATGGTTACGGCAAGTGGATATCTATTACTGCTTTCACAAGCGGATAGGGTTTGCGAAGCATAATAAGTAGTACCATTTACTAGAGCCGTAGTTGGGTTAAGAGGACTTCCTCCAGTTGCATTAGCGTACCAAAGGATTGAAGTTCCAGAGGCTATTAAGTCACTAATGGTTCCGCTATTGCAGACGATTTGATTGCCTGAACCACTAGGAGCAGGCGTTTTTGTGATGGTTACTGCTACAGCAAATCGGTTAACACTTTCACAACCTAATCCATTAGTTGCAGTTTGTGTTGCATAATAAGTTGCATCAGTAAGTGGAGTAGTATTTACTAAAGGAGTTGTGCTTGTTGGTGAATTGTACCATTTTATGTTCGTGCCACTGGCTACTAAATTAGCAATAGTTGGTGCATCAATTTGACAGAAAGTTTGATTTGCCGTACCGCTAGGAGCAGCAATACCTTCTATGGTTAGTGTAACAGCTACTCTTGTTGTACTAGTACAGTTGGTAGTGGTGTTTCTTGCTTCAACATAATACGTGTAAGTCCCAGCGGCAGTTACGGTAGGTGTAAAATTCAAAGCATTAGTCAAAAACGGAGTGCCACCAGTTTGTGTTGTATACCAATCAGCGGTTTCTTGTGCGGCTACACTCACACTTAGCGTTGGATTATTTTGTCCTTCGCAAATAGTTTGGTTGGCACTTGCACTAGGAGTAGCAACAATTGGACAGCTACAATCAGGTGCAGTAATTGGTATCACTTCATTGCATCCGCCAGCAACATTGGCATTGATAGTAATATTAGTTCCGGCAGGAATATTAGTAATACCCGAAGCGCTTACGGTACCTACATTTGGAACAACGCTAATGTTTGTTCCTACAGCGGCATTAAAAGTAACCGAGTAGGTAAGTAGGTTAGGAGCACAAGTTGTATTGGTAATAGTTAGTAGCGGGGCAGCTTTAATTTCAAGCGCAACAGGAGTTCTTGCTGTACTAGTACAAGAATTGCTGTTGTTTTGAGCATAAAAAGTTGTTGACCCTATGCTATTCCAAGAAGGCGAAGCAATAAGATTACCTCCAGTTGGTGCATCATACCAAGTAATAGTTCCACCATCTGGTGAAGTTGCTACTGGAATAAGGGTTTGAATCGGATTGGTTTGACACACGGACTGATTTCCAGCAGATAGTGGTAAAGCAGGGTCTGTTATGGTTACGGCAAGCGGATATCTATTACTGCTTTCACAAGAGTTTACGGTTTGAGAAGCATAGTAAGTTGTGCCATTCACTAGAGCTGTAGTTGGGTTAAGAGGGCTTCCTCCACTCGGATTGACATACCAACGGATGGCAGTTCCAGAGGCTATTAAGTCACTAATGGTTCCGCTATTGCAAACGATTTGATTGCCTGAACCACTAGGAACAGGCGTTTTTGTGATGGTTACTATTGTACTGGCTCTATTGGTGCTCTCACAACTTATGGCGCTATTCAAAGTTTGTGATGCATAGTAAGTGCCATCAGTAAGATCTGAAGTAGGATCAAGAGCTATGCCACCTGTACTTTGCAAATACCATTTTACATTAGTTCCTGTGGCTATTAAGTCGGATACTTTAGCAGTGTTGCAAAATGTTTGCGTTGCATTTGTGATAGGTACTGATGGATCTAGCACTGTAACACTTACTGGAGTACGTGTTGTGCTTACGCAAAGTGTAGCTGAGCCAGTTTGTTCAGCATAATAAGTCTGTGAGCTTAATGCTGTAGTACTGTTTAGTGCTGTGCCGCCAGTACTGTTTAAAAACCATTGTACAGCATTACCAGTAACCATCAAATTAGCTACTGTAGGCTGGTCAATTTTACAAAACGTTTGATTGGCATCTGCTACAGGTGGATTGGTAAGATTAAAAACAGCAGTTATATCTGCACTTGATGATTGACATTGCCCATTGGAAATAGTCCAAGTGAAAACATATGTTCCAGGTAAACTTACAGTTGCGGTTGAGTTTGGAGAACTACTATCTTCAAAGGTTACAGTTCCTGGCCCAGTTTTTAAAGTCCAAATTCCTACTCCAGAAAGTGGTGTGTTCGCTCCCAAAGGATTTGAAGTTAAGCTACATAATGATTGATTTGGTCCTGTCGTAGCAACGGTTGGAGCAGCGGCCATTGGCATACTTATGCTAGCAGAGGAGTAGCAAGGAGTCATCGCTGAAGCGCTTACTATCACTGGGTTTGGAGTTTCATTATTGTAGTTTACGGCATTTCGTCCAAAATCAATTGTTTTAGTTAGTTCTGGACTTAAGAAGGAGTTGGTAACGTTGTAATTACTTACGTCATTATCTTGCATTGTAAAAGCAAAAAACTTGATATCATTTCCAGTATATCCAAGTTGGGATTTTAATAGTTCTATTTCAAAACCATTGCTATAATCTGTTATTCCAGTATTGTTTTTGTTAACACCCATAACAGCAGAAGGAACACCTGTTGCAGCTGTTCCTAAATAGGTTTTTATGGAGTTTGGATTTTTTAACTCGATGATATCCGCATAATAATTGGTTTCTCCAATATCTGTTGCAATAGCTAGACAGTAGTCTGCTTCAAAATAACTATCAAAGGTGCTTGGATTGTTATTGAAAAAATTATAGGCTCTAACAGAGGGGAGTGAACCGTTTTCGTCTCCGTAATTCGAGACGTTAAATCCTCCGGGTTTAGTATCCAAGAAAACTAAAACTCTTCGATAGTTTATTAATTTACCTGTGATACCAAATACTAGTTTGTCCTCTGTTGGTGTAATGCGTAATGAGTTAATGTAGCCATTTATTGCATTAGTAGACAATGCAGCACTTTGAGTGTTGTCTTCATATCTTCCGGTTCCCCAAGCATTTTCATTGATAACGCCATCGTAGGTAACAGCATATCTTGTGCGAACGGTTACGGTTTGATTATTAGTTATAGTAGTAGTGGTAAAAGTTCTATTTGTAGAAAATGCTTGACGCACGGTTCCATCAACAGAAAACTCAAAAACATCTCCGCCTCCAATTGCATTAAAAGTAAGTGATGTTCCCTCACAGATTGGATTTGTGGAATTACTTGCTGGGGTAACACTTAGTGTCACGCTAGGCGGTTGGTTTTGTATGATGGCCACAACAGGAACTCTTGTACTAGTATCTGTGGTTGATTTAGCTTGTACGTAATACGTAGTTGTTACTGTTAAAAGGGGAGTAGTGAAAGCAGGTCCTGTAGCAATGGGTGTAGTTGCATTTTGTGAAGTAAACCATTCTACAGTTTCGCCACTGCTTACAGTTGCTGTCAAGGTTACACTTCCTGGGCCGCAACTACTCCCTCCTGTAACAGTAGGAGGAAGTAGAAGAAGCGCTTTTTTGGGGGCAAAAAAGGGGGTTGGGTCGTATTTGTAAGGTGTAGGTTTTTTGTTAAGTTGAACTACCAATAATTTTGGAGAGGTGTTTCTTTTTGTTGGCTTTCCTTCGGTTGTAAAAGCCAATAAAAAATGAAATACCAAAAATAATAGTAGTTTATTTTTCATAAATGTATTTTTTGAATTAAAAAATTAGGGATAATATATTTTGGTCTAAAGTATAAAATAATTGTACTTTGAAAAATGCATTTTATCATACGAAGACGTTTTCGTGACACTATAACGTTGTAGTCTTCTTTTTTTTTGATAACTTTTTTTTAACACTAAAAAAGCTTTTTTTTAATGTTTCATATGCAACAAATCGGTTTATTTTATTTAAAAAAGTCTAAAATAAAATAACAGAATAATCTCAAAAAGTTATATTTTAATGACAATGCTCTTGTTGAGCCACTTAATGTTGCTGTTTTGTCTTTTTTTGTGGAATTTCATTAATAATTTGTCACCTATGAGATGACTTTTTTAAAATGACTAAATGAAATTTTATGTACATCTGAATGTTGTACCAAAAAGTTATCTTTTTTGACTTTTTAACTAAAAACAAGTAGAAATACTTAGGAGGAAGTTGGATTATTGGAGAGGAAATGCAACGGATAGAAAGTATAGCTGTATCTTGAAGAGCAGTATTCCTCTAAAAAGCTTTATATATGATATTTGTAATTAGTAGCGGCTATGTTTTTGGCTAACCATATAAAATGTATATTTGCAGTCACAAAAAAAATATACGAACTGTTGATCATCGATCGACCGAAAATAAAATAGAATGAAAGCAGGAATTGTAGGGTTACCAAATGTTGGAAAATCAACATTGTTCAATTGTTTATCAAATGCAAAAGCGCAAAGTGCCAACTTTCCTTTTTGTACTATCGAACCTAATATTGGTGTGGTAAACGTTCCCGATCCAAGGATTAATAAATTGGAAGAATTGGTTAAACCTGAGCGTGTACAAATGGCTACGGTTGATATCGTAGATATTGCTGGTTTAGTAAAAGGTGCTAGTAAAGGGGAAGGATTAGGAAATCAATTTTTAGGTAACATTAGAGAATGTAATGCCATTATTCACGTTTTACGTTGTTTTGATAATGATAATATTGTACACGTAGATGGAAATGTAAACCCAATTCGTGACAAAGAAACTATTGATATTGAGTTGCAGTTGAAAGATTTAGAAACGGTTGAAAAACGTTTAGAAAAAGTAAATCGTGCTGCTAAAACAGGAAATAAAGAGGCACAAACTGAAAAAGCCTTGTTGGACCGAATTAGAGAAGCCTTGTTGCAAGCAAAATCTGCTCGTACCATAACGCCACAAAGTAATGATGAAGAAGTATTGATGGAATCGTTTCAATTGATTACAACAAAACCTGTATTGTATGTATGTAATGTTGACGAAAGTTCTGCTGTAAGTGGAAATAAATATGTGGACCAAGTTCGTGAATTAGTTAAAGACGAAGATGCTGAAGTTATCATACTTTCTGTTGGAGCTGAGGCTGATATTACCGAATTAGAAAGCTATGAAGAGCGTCAGGTTTTTCTTGAAGATATGGGATTAGAAGAGCCAGGAGCTTCTGTCTTGATTCGTGCAGCTTATAAGTTATTGAAACAACAAACTTATTTTACAGCTGGTGTGAAAGAAGTTCGTGCGTGGACGATAAACATTGGTGCAACCGCTCCTCAAGCTGCAGGTGTAATCCATACCGATTTTGAAAAAGGTTTTATTCGTGCAGAAGTAATATCTTATGAGGATTACGTACAATACGGATCAGAGGCTAAGGCCAAAGAAGCTGGGAAATTTAAAGTAGAAGGAAAAGAATACATTGTTAAAGATGGTGATGTAATGCATTTCCGTTTTAATGTATAAGTTAAGTAGATTGCTCATTCAAATCTTAACTACCTAATTTTGGTCTTTTTGATTTCAATTGAATATCTCTAAATAATAAAAAGTGGAATTACAACTTCAAAATTGTAATTCCACTTTTTTTATAGCGTTATGCCAAAGCCTTTTTGTTTTTTTTCTAATTGAATTTTTATTCGGGCTTTTTTTTACATCGTTTTAAGTTCTCTCTCTAATCTGTCGAAGTTCTCTTCGTTTTTAGGTTCAACGAACTTTCGCATTTTCTCACATTCTTCGATGGTATCGAAAATCATTCTAAATGTTATTTGCGTTTTGTTTTCTTCTAATTTTTCAAACGCTATTTCCATATCAAATAATGGTTGTGATTTTCGCTTCCAGCTTACCAGTTGATTTGGTAAAACTGATGTAAAGACAGATGAATTTTCATAGTTCCCTTTTTCCGGACCCTGCATAGTAAGTATCCAATTCCCACCAGGTCTCAAATCAAACGCATGTATTGTGTTTGTAAAGCCTTCTGGTCCCCACCAATTTTTTAAATGATTTGGATTTTCGAAAGCTTGATAGACCTTTTCTACTGGCGAGTTTAAAATTCTAGAACTTACAATTTCACGATTTTTCATTGCATCTACTATGGGTTAATTGGTAACGATACTACAATTGTTTTGAGACTAAAGTATAATATATTATTTAGTTATCAGTGAACATCATAAATACAAAACCATATTTTAATTAAGTCAATGGTTCAAATCCGTTGTATCTACTTATGGTAATTGGCTTTTATTTACATCTTTTTCTCAAATCAGCAATTTCCTTTGCTAAATCAGCCTTTGCTCTTTCTTTCCAAGCGATGCTTTCCTTTTCAATTTGAGATTTTGATGCATTTGAAGGCAATGGTTTTGGTGGTTTTGTTACAGAAAAAATATGTTCAGGATTTTTAAAACTTCTAGTTAATCCACAAACACTTACTTTAATGGTATTTCCTGAGTACGAAGTTCCATAAATCAGCCATTTTCCAACTTCATCTATTACTGGACCGCATAATTTGTTGTATACTCCTCTAAACACTTTTCCAATTTTTGCTCCCTTAAACGATTCAATAACTTTGACTTCAAAAGTGTGATTTTTAGTGTCAATTTTTAAAATTTCTCCGATAAAAATATACTTTGAATTCCTAAACTCTCTATTTTGAATTTCTTTTAAATCTTTAGAATCTCTACAATCGCAAGCAATTGATTGATTGGAAATCATACAAAATAGAAAAAATGCTATTAAAATCCGTGTTCTCATTTTTTAAGTTTGTAGCTAATGTTATTTACTTCAGTGGATATGGCACTCGACCACTAGAAAGGTGGTAAATCAAGTGACCAAAATAGTTAATCAATTTTAAATTAAATCTTATCCTCAAATTGATTTTTGCTTGTAGAATTTTTTGTATTACAAATCAATTTCACTCATAAAACTTTCATTTTTATTGTCGTTTTTGTAGTACACATAGGCAACATAAATTTTAGTTTTTTTAGTTATTTTTTTTATTTTTTCATTGCCAATTATAAAGTTATTAGATAAACATTTTAAAATTGCTTTTGATAAATCAGCATTATCAAATTCTTTTAAAGCTTTGACTTTTTTTATTTTCAATTTAGTATTAACCTTAATTTCATAAAGGGCTGTATTATCATTTACTTCAAAACCTTTAAAATCGCTTTCACATTTTTTTGAGCGAAGAAGCCACAAGCCATTTTCATTAAAATCAGTAACTTTATTTTCTTTTAAAATAGTAAGAATTGATAATTGTCTTTGAATGGATTGATTTTGATATTTTTGAGCATTTGGATATTCATTTTCATCAAAATTCCTGTCTATCTGTTTTGAGCCTGAGCAAAAACCGAAACTTAATTTTCCATTATAGGTATCAGCAAAAACTAACCAAGTTGAGTTTTCTGGAACATTAAATGCACAAGAACTATTAATTGCGTACAATATCTTAATTGTTTGTCGTTTTTCTCCTTTATAGAGCTCTAATATTTCAATTTCAGCGTCTTGGTAATCAAAATCATTTTCAATAGTGGTGATTTTTACTATTTTGACCTTTGCAACAAATTCAGATTTTTGAAATCTCTCAATTAATGTTTCGATTCCACAAACGCAACTAAAAGCGTAATTTGAAAAGAAATAAAACAAAATAATTAAAACTATTTTTTTCATAAATTTATTTTAACGGTGATTTTCTTCGTTGCGAAAACTGCTTTACTTTGCGGATTTTATACTTTTTTTTCAAAAACATAAAAATACTAAATGTCTATCGATTTTTATCGTGTTTGCGGAGTATAACCTAATTAAAAATAGCTAGAATTCGGAGACATTCTCGCAGTATGCTTTACCAGTTTTTAATCTTCGATGAGCGAGATAATCTATATTTTTAAAAATATTGTGAATCGTTTTGAAAAACCTTGATAATGAGTAAATTTAGTTCTTAAAAAAGGATACGTTATGGATATGTCTTTTACTGATTGGGTAGGTTATTTGGGGTCATTTGTTTTGATGGTTTCATTTTTGATGAAAAATATCACCACCTTGAGGATTATCAATTCTGCAGGATGTTTTTTGTTTGTGATTTATGGTTTTATGTTGGGTTTTTCTTGGCCCGTTATCATTACCAATGCTTTTATTCTTGGGGTGAATATTTTTTATTTGACAAGAAAAAAAATCGAAAAAACAGCTCCGTGAAGTTTTTTTGATTGTTTCTTTTTTTGACCTACGAATTGATTCGAGTGTCTTGATTTATGACCTAAAAAAACACCAAAAAAGCGCAAAGGTCTTTTTTGGTATTTTTACAGTTTTTAAAAACAATCTTATTTTACATCATATCGAAGAATCTTGGCGTGAGTGTAAAAATTCATGGGAAAAGCGGTGTATTTATTTTGATCACCAGTTTCTTTTGGAGTTATGGTCACTCTTCTTGATTCGTATTTTCCTTTCCAAGTACTATGGTTAAAGTATGTACTAAACATATTGTAAAAGGTATTTTGAATGGCATAGGAGGGATCATCAAACTCTCTTTTTTTAGGGAATTCTTTCATAAAATTGATTCCGTCACTATCTTTTTCTTGCGTAAAATATTGGTAAACATTGTTTTTATTAACGTCATCGGCATGAGTATAGCCCATATTATGGATCACTTCGTGTGCCATCATTGCCCCAATGTTTAACCCTACACCATAATCAAACCACTCAAAGTTGTTGTAATCTAGATTATCCAATAACTTATCCATACTGATATGTCGGTTAAAAGTATTACAGGTTTGCCGATCCCATAATTTTGGGGTAAATCCACTTGGAATCGAAGCATCTGTGGCTTCAATTCTTACAGGTGGAGCGTTTCTCACCATTCCGTGCCAGCTCATAGCTTGGTTTTTATCAATTGTAAGTTCAAGGTTGATTCTATTGAATCCTTCTCGGAGGATTATTAACAGTTCGCGGGTATCGACCAATCGGCCTCTATCGGCTATAAGATAATCGCCTAATACTTGTGCAAACATTTTGGTATGAATGATGTATCTCAAAAAGTTCATCGATCGGCTGAGTGATTCTTGTACTTCAACGGGAACCTCAATTCTTTCGGAAGACCAAGTAGTCGCGCCCAATTCTTTTACTGGGATTTTACTAGGAATATACAAATTCACTGGCCAAAAATTTGGGTCTTCGAATCTGGCTTTGTCTGCAGCGGTCATATCCGCAGGATTATCAGGAAAATAGGTTAGCGTATTGAGGAATTTTTCATAGTGAATATCTGCAATGGCAACTTTTGCAATGACAGAATCTCTTCGTGTCGCTGCGTTTTTTAAATCTAAGGTCAAGGCAGAAAGATTTCCTATGTTTTTTACAGGATCTACTACGTGTACTACTTCATCTTTGCTACAGGCGCTCAAGAGTAGGCACGCACAAATTGGCAAGAGGTAATTTTTTTTTCTCATAAGGGATTCGAATTAGGTTATAGGTAGATTATAAGGGGGAATTTAAAAATGGATGTAGGTATTTAAAACATAACGGTTTGGATAATAAAAATAGGTAGGCGCTATTTCGGGTGATTAGTATAGGTGCATTTCTGTGCTAAAATACCAAAACCATTCGCTTTATGCATTATTTTTCTTCTATTTTTTTAGGAAAAATTGGGTGAGACTTTAATCGTGTTTGCGGAGGACAAACTGATTAAAAATAGCGCGAAGTCAGAGACGTTCGCGCAGCATAATTTAATGGTTTGTTTGCTTCGAGAAGCTTCGGGAAAGCCAATTACTTAAATCTGGTGTGGGTTGGGAGCAGCACTTTCATTTTCAATAATTTTGTTGAGTTTCGGCTGGATTATCCATATTCCAATTGGGTAAAACCAAATCATAAAAAACTCTCCTGCAAAATCAGAAAAACTCACTTGACGCTGTAATTCAACCGTTTTGTATGTTTTGGCTACAAAATATAATGAATAGAAAATACAAAACATTGAAAACAAATGTAAGGGTATAATAATTACAACAAGGCTCATAATTAGTTCAACGGCTGGAGGTGTTTCGTTTTCCATCATTCCGCTCGCAGACACACTAAAAATTATTGAAAGAAGGATGATATATAGCAACGGAATGAAAAAAAATATTTTAAATTTTTTGGTTTTCATTTTTACATTTTCGGGAACTTTACTCTGAAGTCCAATGCCCACAGACCAAAACCAACCAAATTGTGTTGCCACAATAAGAATCATAATTATTGGAAAAAACATAAAGTAATTAAATAGCAATGAAACATCAGGATTATTACCACTGCCGATATTTGCAAACATAGTTATCATCAGCACGATTTGAAAAAGCATTGGTATTCCAAAAGTTAGTAAGAATAATTGCCAATGCTTTGCTTTTAAGAATTTTTCAGTCATAGTCTTTATTATGTATAGTTTTTGGTTGCTGCTGAAGTTGTAGCACTAAAGTGGAGACGTTCGTGCAGTATACTTCAGCGGATTGTATTCTTCGAAGAGTAGGGAGCGGGAGGTTTATTTATACTGCTCACCTTTATAGCCACTTTTTAGAACTAACATATTAAATGTTGCCCCAAATGATGGTTTACCCTCACTTTTACTAATAACTTCTTTATTTAAAATTCTTTCAAAAATTTCATATGGTAAATTAGAAAATTTATAACCGTTACCTTTTTTAAATTCTATATACATATCTACTCCATCATGAGCAATTCTGTCAATATTGTCTGAATCAGACCCAATTTCTTGCCATTCTAAATCCATAATTATTTCTTTTATTATTTTTGCATCCAACGTATTATTGTTTCACTATAACTTAATTCTTTTGGTTTTTCTTGATTCCATGCTCCAATTTTTGAAGCAAAGTTTATGTTTTTAACAGTTTCTAATAATGGTATTTTTACTTTCATGGGTATTTTCATTGACTCGCCTATTACAAATGCATCACCATTACCTAATGAAGGCAAAGATTTTAGGAACATAGAAAAATTGTTTGGAGCAAAACTTATAATTTTTGACTGATCTTCACTATTAGTTAAACGAAGAGCAATAAAGGTGCTAACTTGAGATATAATGGTATTAGGAATCTCAACAGGTCTTTGAGAAATTATCATTGCTCCCAAGCCAAACTTTCTTCCTTCTTTCATTATTCGTTCGACAGCATTCTGAGAAAAACTATTCTGAGTTCCAGAATTTAAATAACGATGTGCTTCTTCGTAACAAATAAGTAACGGTCTGCCTTCAAATTTATTAGCGTCAATTTTTAAAGTATAATAAACGGAGTCAAATAGTAAGTTTGAAAGTACCCCAATAACCACATCTAAAATATTATATGGTATTCCGCTTAGATTCAATACACTTATTTGTTTGTCATTTTCAATCCAAGATGCAATTAATTCTGCTATGCTTTTATCTCCTTTTATATATTCATCATTACCAAATACAAACTTGAAATCTTCATTACGTAATAAATTCTCTATATTATCTGCTATGTTTTTATATTGAACTTCATTTGACTTAAATGGTCTATTTGCTCCCATAGAATAAGGCTCAAATTGAGGTTTAATCAATTTTTCAGCATCTCCACTTAAAGGATTTCCATCTTCGTCTTTTAAGTATGCGAAGTCACCAAATTCTCTTGTAGCTTTGTCAAATGTACCATAACCTCTATTGTAAAACTCAAACCAAATATTTTTGATATTAAAAGGAATTGGAGAATTAATATTTATATCTGCAATTTTTATATTTTTCTTGAGTTCAAGATCTCCATCAATAAATGCTTTTTTCATTTGAAGAATTCTATCCCTAAATATATCTATGATTGAAGAAGAAGTTAAACTGTTCCCAAGTCCAAACAACTTACAAAGAGTATCAAAATTAAGCATCCAATATGGTATTACTAATTTTTTTGCAGGGTCATAAATGGAGAATTCATTTGCATTGTCACCAAGATATTTCATATATTCACCATGAATATCAATCATTACAACCCTAGAATTTTTATATTCTGTTGTTATATTATTTAATAGATAAGCAACAGTATTTGATTTACCACTACCTGTACTACCTACTATAAGTGAATGTTTGAGTACAAATTCATTAAGATTTAAATAAACAGGTAGACTATTAGAAAAATAATTTTTCCCAACTTCAATTGGAAATTTGACATCTGATTTAAAAATAACATTTATATCGTCTTCATCAATCAAAAAAACACAATCGGCAATACTTGGTGTTATTTTAGCTCCACTTTCAAATTCACCTTTTAAATTTTTAAATCCAAGTAATGAGACATTAATCACTTTCTTATTGATTGCAATATCACCTGTTTGCATATAAGTTGAAAAAGATTCAACAACGCAATAAACACAAGAAAGGCCGTTAATAATTTTTACAAAACTACCAACCTGACCAATACGATACAAAGTTCCATTAAGAATTATATTATAATTGTCTAGTTCATTGCTGACTTCAACTATAACTCTATCAGTGTTAACTTCTATAACGTGACCAATTTTGCCGCTATTTGTGATATTTAACATTATGGTTCAGGTATTGTGTTAGGTTCGGGAGCAATTGGTTTTGAAAAAGTAATCTCATCAATCAAAGAGATTAAATTATTAAAATCACCTATGTTAGAAGTACTATGAAAAATACTTTCTCTTCGATTAGAATATTTTTTCTTATCAGTATAAATAGAAAAGTTTGGATAACTACCTAACAAACTTATTCCTTGTTTAAAAGTGGTATCATCATAAGCAAAAGCAATAACTGATAAACGATGATTATTATTAAGCCCATTAACAATAACTTCATTTATATGGTCATCACCAAAAGAATATCCCAATACAAAAACAATTTTTTCTTTATCGATGAGATATTTGCGTAGTCTATCCAAATAGGAAATATATGGAGCTTTCCTAGATGATAAGTACTTATCCATTGATGGGTATATCAAAAGATTTTCTGATGAATTACCTATATTATTATCAATATATATTTTATCATTTATATCTTTTACAAAGTTCAAAGATCCATGTAATTTCCATAGTTTAATCCAGCTTTGCTTAACATAAACTCCTTGAAAATCTTCAACTGAATCTGTTATGAAAAAGGGCTTTACATTTCCAATAAAACCGCTAAAATATGGTAGACTTGCTTTTTCAAGTGCTTTTTCAACTAGTAAATCATAATTAAGAGTAAAGATCTCTTTTTCGTAATCTCGATTTATGAAATTCAACCAAAGAACTAATTTATAAAAATTTTCGGTATCAGTTTCAATTGACAATTCGTCAAAAATAATTTTCTTTATAGTCTTTTCAATTTCAAGGATATCACTTTCCTTTAAGCCATTAAATTCTTTACCTGTTTTTAGTAAAACTCTTAACTGCTGTGTTTTGTTCAGTATATTTTCAACAGTATCCTTTTCGTCTAACATGTTAATGAAGTTAACATTAGTAATGTCTTTTAATACTAGTTTAGTTATATCTTGAATATTGGGTAGTCCACATGCTTTAGATACCCCAGCTCCTAATAAAAGACCTATTTGTTTAGGAGTAGCTAGAATTTCTTTTAAATTTTCCATGTTCTTATAAAATGATAGATGTTGAGTTTTCGTTATCCTTGCCTTCTAGAGAGTATAGAGTGGCCACTTTTTTTAGACTATTATTTTTTTTGGTTTTATTCTCTTTGGTCTTGAGTTTTTGTCATTCCAAATATATCCTTTTTCCTGCTAAAAATATAAATATTTTCTGAAATATTCATTGCTAATTTGTCGATTACGGTTTGTTGTGGTGGTGCTGTTAACTCCTGTGATTGCCCGCGTGAGGGATAGCAGCTGGCTACCAAAGTAGCGCGTATAGCCCGACCGCAGGAACGCAAAGGGGCGAATAACACCTTTGCTATTCGCCCCTTTGTGGTACTGGGGTCACGCCCCAATTATGCTTTTTCTTTTTCGAAACGGTCAATGACTTCTTGGTAATAGGCCAAGGTGGTTTTGGCGATAGAAGCCCAACTGAATTGGTTGAGTACGCGTTCGCGACCGGCTTTTCCCATTTGGTTGGCCAAGGCTTCGTTGTCGAGCAAGAGATTGACTTTGGTGGCAAAATCTTGTTGGAAGGCTTGGGGATTGGCGGGGTTAAAATCGGTTCGGGAAACGGGGGCAAGGGGCACCAAAAATCCGGTTTGTCCTTCGACGATGATTTCGGGTATGCCTCCTACGGCGCTTCCTACTACGGGTGTTTCGCAGGACATCGCCTCGAGATTGATGATGCCAAAGGGTTCGTATAGCGAGGGGCAGGCGAAAACGCGGGCGTGGCTGTAAAGCACTTTTACTTTTTCTCTTGGGAGCATTTCGGAGATGAGGATGACGCCTTCGCGGGTGGCTTTTAGCTCGGCGATGAGTTGTTCGGTTTCGGCGGCGATTTCGGGGGTATCGGGGGCGCCTGCACACAATACGATTTGGCAATTGGCATTGAAATGTTGTGCCGCAGCGATGAGTTGCGAAATGCCTTTTTGGCGCGTGATGCGACCCACAAATAGCACAAACGGAATGTTGGGGTCGATGCCTAATTCGGTCAACAAGGCATCATCAAAAGTGGGTTGGTAAAAATCAGGGTCTATGCCGTTGTGAATCACCGTAACTTTTTCGGGCGCTACGTCATAGGCTTCGATGACATCGGTTTTCATTTGTTCGCTTACGGCAATCACTCCATCGGCAGAGGCATAGGCGTGTTGCTCTAACCAACGCGACAGGAAATAACCGTTGCCGAGTTGCTCGACCTTCCAAGGACGGTGGGTTTCGAGACTGTGGGTGGTCAAAATGAGCGGTACTTGTAGCAGTTCGCGTGTAAATACACCTGCTAAATGGGTGTACCAAGTGTGGCAGTGCACAATGTCGGCCTCGGGCGTGGCTTGTGCCATCTCGACATTTTTACTCAGGTTATGAAACATTTTGATGTGCTCATTGCTTGGGTCTTCCATTTTGGTCAAGCTGGAGGTGATGCCTTGCACGTGCATATTTTGGGTGGTTTCGGATTGTGCCCCAAAACAACGGACTTCTACTTGGGCGAGTTTGGCCAGTTCTTGGCTTAAAAAATCGATATGTACTCCCGCACCACCATAAATGTGCGGAGGAAATTCATTACTGTAAAGGGCTATTTTCATACGAAGATTTTTAGAGAAGTAAAAAAGCTTTGTTTTTTGTCTTTATAAAACTATAAAATTTAAGTGAGAAAGTAGCCGTGAATTTGATGATAATTTGAAACGGAATCGACTTAATTTGTAGTATTTATGAATTTTTGTACCAATAATTATTTTTGCGGCAATTTGATGGCTGAGTGCAGGCTAAAACTATAGTACTTAAATCAGCCCTATAATTTGATTGGAAGAATTTTGATAAAAAAAAATTAACCACATAGGTCCATAGATTAATAGCAAACAAGTAAAGAATATATAGAAATAGTACTATTTTACACATAGAATGTCTATATGAATAGTAAGACGTCTATTTCTTTCTATTTAAAATCTAGAAATTCTATGCTTCTATGTGGTAAAAAATAATTTCACCCAACGAGTATTAAAGTAAATCAACATAGAATAAATAGAAATAGCACTATTTTTCACATAGCTCATCTATATGAAGAGTAAAACGTCTATTTCTTTCTATTTAAAATCTACAAATTCTATGCTTCTATGTGGTAAAAAATAATTTTGCTTGGCGGTTTTTTTGTAAAAAAAATAAATAAGAAAGGGCTTTTTTTGGGAAAAAAAAAGCCGCTTCTTTTCAGAAACGGCTTGGATTTTAGTTTGTTCTTTATTTTTTATCCTCAATCACTATGGCAGGAATCTGCTTTTGTTGGATAAAGGCATTGAATTCGGGTACTTTGACCGTGGCAATTTCATTGACTTTTGCTACGGCTATATCAATTTTTTTAGCCAAATCATCGTATACTTCATAAGCGCCTTTGGTTGGTTTGGTGTCTCCTGAAGAAACATTTGAACCCAATCCCGCCATTTTATCGTTTAGCATAATAGGGTAGGCCAGAACGTCTTGTGGGGCTTTGGCTTTAGGCTGCATCAAAGTAGCTTCGAGTTCCTCTAAAGATTTGATGGTAGGCTCGGTCATTTTTTTCATCTCTTTGACCATAACCGAATCTTTCACTGCTCCAACATATCCATTGATTTGTCCTTTAATCTTGCGGATTTTGTTGATGGCCAAGTGCGCTTCGTTTACTTTTTTGTTTACTTTTTGGTGGAATTCGAATTGTTCTTTCAAGTCGGCATCGGTTCCTTCGGCTCTTGGGTCTTTTTTGATGTCAAAGGTTTGCTCCCCGATGATTTTTTTGTCTTCGATAAAACGAACTTTGTACGTGCCCGGAAGTACTTTGGCACCCACTCCAGAACCAGCCCACATTACATTAGTGCCTTCCACTTCGGTAGCATTTGGATAACGCATATTCCAAACAAATACGTTCATTCCGGCTTTGTTAGGCACATAACCTGCTTTTTCTTTCTCAGTGTCTTGGTGGAATTCTTTGGCTACTTTTTGTGGTTCGCCTTTGGTATTTTTAACCGAAGAATACTTGATGATGCTTTCGTTTTTGTCGTTCAAGAATTCGAGTTCCAATTCTTTGGTGGCTTTTGTTTTTTGATAGAAACGTACGATTACACCATTAGGAGCATTGGTTCCAGATGATTGGGTATTGCTTTGACGACCTTGTGTTCTGTAGGCGGTTCTTGGTTGGAAAAGGTGTTTTTCGTTAGTTACCTTTTTGTCCATTATTTCGTGTAAAGGCGTAATGTCATCCAAAATCCAGAAAGCACGTCCGTGTGTCGCCACAACCAAATCTTTATCGCGTTTGTGAATTTGCAAATCACGAATAGGTGTAAGAGGTAAATTCAAGTTCAGTTTTTCCCAAGTGTCCCCATCGTTGAAGGAAACATAAATACCTCTTTCGGTTCCAGCATACAAAAGGCCAGGTTTGTTAGGGTCTTCGCGTAGCACTCTACAATATTCATCAGCAGGAATTCCAGCGGTGATTTTCTTCCAAGTTTTTCCGTAATCTGTGGTTTTGAAAAGGTAAGGAGCACGGTCGCCATACATGTATTTATTGGCAGCTACATAAGCTTTTCCTTTGGTATGTTCCGAAGTGTGAATTATGCTTATCAAAGAGAATTCGGGTAACATTGAAGTCGGAATGTTGACTTTGTCCCAGCTTGCTCCATTGTTCTTAGAAACATGAATATAACCATCGTCAGAGCCTGTCCAAAGCACCCCTTGTTCCGTTGGCGCTTCTGAAAAAGTAAAAATAGTAGCATAGACTTCGGCTCCCGTTTGGTCTTTGGTGATTGGGCCTCCAGTGTCTCCAGTGGTTTTTGGGTCATTTCGGGTTAAGTCTGGGCTTATGGCAGTAAAGGAATGGCCTCCGTCTTCTGTAACCAACACATATTGCGAGGTCACATACATTCTTTTGGGATTATGCGGAGAAAAAACGATAGGGTAAGTCCATTGAAAACGGTGTTTTTTGGCTTTTGCTGGTGAACCAATGTTGGATTCAGGATAAGGAGAAATATCTTGTCCTTGTTTGGTTCTCGAATTGTATTTACTCAACTGTCCATCATATTCACCGCCATAGGTAAGGTCAGAATTGGTAGGGTCGGCTTGAATGTATCCAGCTTCACCACCGGCAACAGGAAACCAATCTTCTCTGTCAATACTGGAACCATTGGTTCTAGAAGGAATTCTAATAGAGGAATTGTCTTGTTGTGCACCATAAATGTTATACGGAAAATCATTGTCTAAGGATACGTGGTAAAATTGACTCGTTGGAATGTCAATATCCGAAAAATTGGCACCACCGTTAAAGGTGATTTCAGCCCCTCCATCATCTCCAATAATGAAGTTCTCTGGGTTTTTCGGATTAATCCACACATCATGTGTATCGCCATGTTGTACAGGTATCTTTTTGAAGTTTTTTCCACCGTCAGAGGATTTCCAAGCGTCTACATTCAACACTATCAAACCGTCTTCATTTTTTGGTTCGGCTTGTAAATTCATATAGTACCAAGGGCGTTGCCATAAGTTTTTGTCTTCGTTGATGAGTGACCAATGTTCACCGGCATCATCAGAACGGTACAGTCCACCTTTGTCGTTTTCTACTAAAGCATACAAACGGTTGGAGTTTACAGGTGAAACGGCGATTCCAATTTTACCCAAAAGCCCTACTGGCATTCCGGGTTTGGTACTTAAGTTGTTCCAAGTGTCACCACCATCGGTAGATTTGAAAAGACCAGATTCTGTTCCTCCAGAAGACATAGAATGTCCATTTCTGTAGGCTTCCCAAAGTGTCGCATAAATCACTCTTGGATTATTTGTATCGATACGCACGACCATTCCGCCGGTTTTGTCATTTTTAGACAATACCAGTTTCCAGTTTTTTCCACCATCGGTACTGCGATAAATACCGCGCTCTGGATTGGAATGAAACGGATTACCCATTGCGGCTACAAAAACAATATCGGGATTGCTAGGATGCACTTCGATGTTTCCGATAGCATCGGCTTTGTCGAGTCCAATTTTGCTCCAGTTTTTACCGGCATTTACAGATTTGTACATACCGTCTCCAAAGGAGATATTAGAGCGCATATCAGCTTCTCCCATCCCAACATACACCACATTTGGGTCTGAAGGTGCGACTGTAATTGCTCCCACAGAGGAAGAAGTAAAAGTGCTATCAGAAACGGCTAGCCATTCGTTGCCACCATCGGTGGTTTTCCAAACACCACCACCAGTAGCTCCAAAGTAATACGTTAAAGGTTGGTCTGCGTGACCTGCTACTGCCAATGAGCGACCTGCTCTAAACGGACCAATGTTACGCCATTTTAATCCATTGAAGTAAGCAGTGTTACCAGAAGAAACCGCTGTTTTGTCCTTTTTCTTGGCGGTATTTTGTGCTTCTATTGAAAGCGAGGGAAGTAAACAAAAGCTTAAGAGCAGTGCACTTAAGCGAAAGATTGTTTTTTGGTTTTCCATAAATTTATTTGATTTTAGAAAGTAATAGTCTCTAAAATTAAATAAATTCTTTCTTTTATTGTATTTTCTTTATGGATTTTTGAAATAGCACAGTTGCGATTTCATTATAACTCCTAAATTGTCTAGAGTTTATTGTTGCCTAAATTGTGCTTCGAATTTTTTAAATCGGTAATCCAAATCGTCTAGTAATTGTTCTTTTACTTTAGACGCTTCGATAAAACTAAAACGGATGCTGTTGTACACATATTCCTTGATGTCTTTGTAGCTTACTTGTGGGTATCTTTTGGCCAAAAGCACATATTGTTCGGTGAGATTGGTTCTTAAAATACCAGCATCGTCCGTACTAATTACGATGGGAACACCAAATTCTTTGTACAAACTAAACGGATGACGATTCTCTTTCACTTTCAGGATAAACTCGTTACTAGTCAAATTGATTTCGATAGCGATTTTGTTTTTCGCCATATAGCGTAGTAACTCGTAGTTGTTTTTTTCGTAGGCCAAATCTACCCCGTGTCCAATTCTGTTCGCGCCTGCAGTGTAGACAGCAGAGTTGATGTGCCAAGTCAATTCTTCGGGTTGCACCAATCCAAGGGTCAATTCGCCCGCGTGCATACTGTATTTTACTTTTGGGAATTTGCTGTGACAGTATTTATATAGCAACATATGCAATTCATAATCTTTCATTGCAGTAGCGCCATCTTCTGGGGAAACGATATTCACGCCATCGATTAGTGGACTGTTATCAGCTGAAATAAAAGCAATTACTAAATTCTTAAACAAATCTACCGGCTCCATAAAGCGCAACACAAAATTTTGATAACGCATAGTAAATTGAGTGTCATCAATCTTGAGGTCGTTATGCATTTTGACAACAAAATTGGTGTTGAAATTAGCAGCGTATTTTGCGGCCTCTCTTTTGTTGAAAGTAGCAAACAATTGGTCCAGTGCTTTGAAAACAGCTTTTTCGTCTTTTTTGGCGACCAAGCTTCGGAGTTCTTCGTTATAAGGAGCCAAATCCTCGGTATTCATATCACACGGAATCGTTGATAATTGGGTTTCGATATAACTCACTTGTTCTTTGATAGCTCTATTTTTAAGTTCCAAAAGGCCTTGTTCAAAAGTTCCTCCAATGGTCGCTTGGAATTTTCCGAAGGATTCAAAAAACTGTTTATCAGAAGGGTAACTTATGCCGTTGAAGTCTTTGATAGACCATTTTTCGATGATTTTTTGTTGATATAAGGGTAATGCTCCATTTTTCTGAATCATTTCAAAAGATTCCCAAATTCCATCGGTGCCTCGTTGGGGTTGTACTTCTAAAGTCTCTAAATTGAGGTAAAAATTATTTTTGATGGCGTAGGCTATTAGCGGTTCAGCATAAACAGAGCCAGAATAGTGGTGGTGCAAATCGCCTCCTTTGGGCATTTGAGAAAAGAAAGCCGTAAGTTGGGCTTCGTTATTTCGGATGTTATCAAAATAAGTTTCAGCGTTTTGAGCCGTTCCAAATGCAGTACTTAAAAGAAGTAAAAAGAGCGAAAATTTATTCATACTTTTTAGATTTAGTCGATTTGGGGTGCAAAAGTAGTTAAAAAAGCTCAGTTTTCAGCCGTATTCGTTAAAATACCAAGGATTTACTTTTGAAAAGGGAAATACGAAGTACACGAATTAGCAGAAAGTACAGCTGTTTTAGGGATGTTTTTTTGAAATAGAAAATCAGTAATAATCTGTTTTATCCGTTGGATTTTTGGTTTAATTAAAAAGTAAAAAGTCAGTTTTATTCGAATTCAATATTTTTTACCAATCGCTTGAATAAAATTGAAAAAATAACCACATAGAATCATAGATAAAAGCAAATTTGAAAAGGAATGAAATAGAAATAGCACTATTTCACACATAGTAGACTATGTGAAAAGTAAAACGTCTAATTTTTCTTTTATGACACTTTAAAATTCTATGTTTCTATGTGGTTTAAAAAAAAAAAACATCTCTATTTAAGTCATTTTAGTACTGCTTAAAAATCCGTTCTAATCCGTTTCATCCGTTTCATCCGTGGCTAAAATAAGGGTAGACAAAGCCTTTTTTCAAACTACAAAATTCCCAAGCCCAACAGTACAGCAAACACCATAAGTAGCAGCGCTACGAGCAATTGAATGCTTTTTAAGGTCACTTTTTCTAACAGTCTATTGCCAATAAAAGCCCCCAAAAAAGCCGAAAGCGTGGCACAAATCACCAAGGGATAAGCAATATTTTCGGAATTTCGCGACCAGTTTTGTACATAGACACCCATTCTCGAAAGGTCAATCAAACAAGCAATAACGACGCCTGTTCCGATGTAAGATTCTTTTGTTAGTCCTGCTCTAATCAAGAAGGCAGCACGCAAAGCGCCTTGCATACCCGATAATCCTCCAAAAAAGCCACTCAATACTCCGCCCAAGGCAAGTATTTTTTATCAAAAGTAAGTTGCGACCAACTTGGAATAATTTCAAACATAGCAAAAAATAGCAAAATAAGACCAATACAGAGTTTAATAGGCAAAAGCGTAAAGGTATGGCTCCCGAGCGTGTAACTGCCAATTGGCTGAATAGTATTTAAAAAAGAGAGCAGATACGCCCCCACAAAGGCAAAAAGAATAGCCGGAATTCCAAAAGCCAGCAAGGCTTGTTTGTTGGCTTTTTGTCCCAACAAGAAAAGTTTAAAAATATTATTCAAAAAATGCACGATAGCGGTTAATAAGATGGCCATTTCGATAGGGAAAAACAAACCAAAAACAGGCACTAGCAAGGTTCCCAAACCAAAACCCGAGAACAAAGTCAATCCCGAACCCAAAAACGCCACCAAACAAATCAAAAAATAATCCATAGCTTTTATATTGAAAGCCTCAAAAATACAGATTCTACCATTTCGATGATTAAAAATCCGTTTTAATCTGTTTCATCCGTCGCATCCGTGGCTAGTCAACGTTAACTATGTGAATAGTAAAAACGTCTATTTCATTCTTTTAAAACTTTGCATTCTATGGTTCTATGTGGTATTAAAAAAATTTCTCCTAATGAAACAATTTATGAAAAGTACTTCTATTAAAATCCGTTTTAATCTGTTGCATCCGTCGCATCCGTGGCTAGTCAACATTAACTATGTGAACAGTAAAATGTCTGATTCGATTCCTTTCCATTCAATGATAATTTTTGTTTATGTTAAGTTTTGAATGCATTTTTATAATGACTAGATTTCAATCCTGTGGATTAGCAAATGTTATGCAGTTATTAAACAAATCAATGCTAGGCTTCGGAAATCTAAAATTCAAATTGTATTTTTGAAAACAAAGAAAAGTCATATATGAAAATTGTTATATCGCCAGCAAAGTCCTTAAATTTCGAGAAAGAATTACCCGTTGAAACTTTTACACAGCCTGCTTTTTTAAAGCAATCCAAAATCGTGCACGCCGAATTGCAACTCAAAACGCCCAAAGAACTAGCTAGCCTGATGTCGATTTCGGATAAATTGGCCGACTTGAATTGGCAACGCAACAAAGACTGGAAAACCCCATTCAAACCCACCAATGCCCGTCCTGCGGTGTACGCTTTCGACGGCGATGTTTACACTGGTTTAGACGCCTACACGCTCTCCGAAGACCAATTACCCTTGTTACAAGACCGCTTGCGCATCCTTTCGGGTTTGTACGGATTGCTTAAACCCTTAGATTTGATTCAGCCGTACCGCTTAGAAATGGGAACCAAAATGCCCGTAGGCGAGAGCCAAAACTTATACCAATTCTGGAAAACCACCTTAACCCAAGCGTTGAACAAAGAACTCAAAAAAGACGAACTGTTTGTCAATTTGGCGAGCAACGAATATTTTTCTGCCGTAGATGCCAAGGCGCTCAAAGTGCCCGTAATCACGCCCGAGTTCAAAGATTACAAAGATGGAAAACTAAAAATGATTAGTTTTTTTGCCAAAAAAGCCCGCGGAATGATGGTGCGCTACATCCTCGACACCCAAGCAGAAACCATCGATGATTTGAAAGGCTTCAATTACGAGGGCTATGCCTTTGATGCTAATTTAACTAAAGGCAACCAACTCGTTTTTACCCGATAAAAGCATCGCTAAACTCAGCTTGGCGGCAGTTACTTCTATGGCCTTATTTACCTTATAGGGTTTTTGAAATCACGATGAACTTCAATCAAAAACTTTAGATTACTTATAGGTTTAAGTAGTCTTCGTTTCAAAATCTGTTTCAAAATAATTGGGGCGTGACCCCATCCACCCAAAGGGGCGAATAGCAAACGTGTTATTCGCCCCTTTGTCTGGCTGCGGTCGGGCTATCCATACTACTTCGGTAGTTTATTCCTATCCCTCACGCGGCAATCACGGGAGTTTAAGGTGCCAAAAGCGTAAATAATATTTCAGAAAATTTTTATGTTTTTAGTAAGGAAAAGAATATATTTGGGATAATAAAGACGCTAATTTATAAATGATTACTTTAAAATATGAGGTATAATAGGTTAAAGTGTAGCGTGTATAAAAAAGTTACCGGTTATTATTTCAATGAAACTTAAAACAAACTGGTCGACCTAAAATATTTTATTATATTACATTTACTTTATTTAATATTTTTGATTTATAAATAACATATAACTAATGTTAAATGCCCAAAATGAACACTAAAAATAAAAAATTAAAATAATGAACAAACTATTAAAGAAAATTACAGCATATTCATTAATCATAATAGTTGGATTTGCTGCCGTCACAACACTATTGGACTGTTTCAATTTGAAGAAAGAAGATGGTTTTTGGATTTACTTTGGATCTGGAAATGCCTCTGCTTCAAACACACCAATTTTCTTTGGTTTAATATTAATTGGTGCTTGTTATTTATTGGTAAATAGCGATAAAGAATAGAACACTCCTAACACTTGCTAAATATTATGGCTCGTTTTTCGATAAGTTACTCGTTTATTTTCCATTTGCGCTACAAGCTCAAGCAAGGAAACATTATTTGCTATTTTTAAATAATTAAAACTCATTAAGCATGATTCATTTTTCACAAATATATTTTGCGAAAAACTTAGACGATTTAGTAATCACTGATATTAAAGGATATTTTGATACTGCGAAAGAGGAGTCTGATAAAATTGAATTTAAATCCTTCCACCCCTATTTTGGAAGTTTAAATAAGAACTTAGAAGGTGTAATCCGTGGGATTTGTGCATTCTTGAATTCAGAAGGAGGTATATTAATATGGGGTGCACCACTAGGTATTAAAAATGAAAATCAAACTTTATTTCAGGGAGCATTGTCATTGGTTGACCAATTATTGGATAAAGATTCGTTAATTAGCAAAGTTTCAGATTCTATTTCTCCACTTCCAATTGGTGTCAATGTGAAAATTATTGAGGAAAGTGGCAATTATTTGTATGTTTTTGAAATCCAAAAGAGTATATATTCCCCACATCAATATAAAAATACATATTGGGCAAGGCTTGATGGTCAAACTAAACCTGCTCCACATTATTTGATTGAAGCTCTATTTAAAAAAATTTCGTTTCCTAATATTGAAGCTTTTATAAATTTAGATCGTTTTGGAAATTATCCAGATGGACGTAATTTCTTAGATATATCAATCCTCCTATTCAATTTTTCCGAACTGCAAAATGAGTACGATATCACATATAGAGTAATTAGTTCTGCAATATTTGAAGGAGCAACTTCAGCAAATCCTCTTACTAGACAGAATTACGATTTAGCAGGGCATCAGTTCAAAAGTGACTCAATCAAAATTTTACATTTTGGAGCGCCAGAAATAACTTATCAAAAGATACTTTTTAATATTGGTGATTTAAATAAAGGTGAAATTGATTTGGTATTATTTTTTGGAGGACGACAGTCGCCTCTTAAATTTTCAGAATATAAACTTAATTTCAATGTTCATGGCAATGTTGCTGAAAATCCTGCAGTTCTAATTGCTACAAAAAAAGAAAATATTTTCTCTTCAGATAAACAAAAAAATCTTAGCATGACTAGAGAAAATTTATTGGATAAATTATTGAAAAGGTGAAAATTTAATTGCAATTAAACTTTATTAGTAACCCTCTTACTTTAAAAAAACAATTTTAAAATGAGTCACTTTACAAAAAAACATGAATTACTAGGAATTCTTTACGATGATTCTATGGAAGAAGGAGTTAGAATAAATAGAATGCGTCCAACTGAAATTGCTCAGAGAATGAAAATTACTGTTTTAACTGCTTCTATTCTCATTATATTTCTCAAATCACGAAATCATCTTAGAACATCACTCATTGATGTTGATAATAATGGAATAGAATACAACACACTATATGAAATTACTCCTGATGGTATGATCGCCCACTCTTTTGGTTATTATCGAAGTGAATGGATAAACTATATAAAAGAAAACATTAAAGACGTATTTACAGTTCTTACTCCAATACTTTCATTAGTTGTTGCAATAGTTGCAATTGTGTTTTCGAATAATGATGAGTTAGAAAAAAAAGTAGACACTATTTATGAAAAAATTCAAAAAATAGAGAGTATTAATGTTGCTAAAAAAAATGATAATGTCAAATACCAGAATATTAAAAAGTAAAATATAGCTAATATTTGGCAGTACAGTAAAACTATTAAACAATTCAAGCATTTAACTGACAAGTAAGTTGATTTTGTATTTGGTTCCCGAAGTTTAGGGATAGCAAATCCGAATAATGGGCTTAATTTAGCACCAAACCACTGTAGTAGCGGAACATTATGAGCAACCAAATCAAAATCCGTAAAATGAGAACTAAAATAATATTACTATCTTTTTTTCTTTTTTTCGTAAGTTGTCAGCAGAGTAAAACCGAATCTAATATTCAGAGAAAATTTTCGATTGAAGATTTTGCCAATTACAATTTTAAACTTTTAACAACAGATTATGAATTTGATTTAAAGTCAAGAAATTTTAAAATCGCCTTTTATAAATTCTCTCACAAAGTAAAATTGAGTAATCAGGAGGAAAATCAAATTGTACAATTATTTTTTAAAAACAACATTGATAAGCTTGGGAAAGATATTTTAGTACAAGATTCAAATGAACCTATGATAATACCAAGTTTTGGAGATTCTTTTTATATTTATAAAAATAACAATCAAAAAACATTTATCAGGATTATTGATGGTGAATATAAGGAACTGGAAAAACTGACAAATTCCGAGAAAAATATTCTAAAGTTTAGAAATGGACTTTTTAAAATTTTAGAAAATAATTCTGATTTTAAAATATGCCTAGATACACTAAAATCTGTAAGGATACATGATAAGCGATTATTTTTATAGTACTTGGTTGTACATAACAGCTACGACAAAGGATTTGGTAATATTATTAATGGAAAATTGGAAGATTTGGTAAACCCTAAAATTAGTTCCAACCCTTGCAAAAATAAACGCAATAGTATAATCTCAACAAAATGAAAAAACGTAACACCCTACTTTTGATGCTATTTTTTACTACGATAGCATTTGCTCAAGGTTCCATTGAAACCCATAAAAAACAGTTTCAAAATTTAGTACAAGAATCGTTTGACGAAATATGGTCAAAATTAGAAGCTAAAAACATTGAGAAATACTATACCAAAGATTTCCTGCTTTTGGAACACGGAGAAGTTTGGAATAACGATACCATTGCAACCTATTTGAATAAAGCCAAACTCAAATTGCCCATTCCAAAGCGAGTAAACAAAATTGAAATTATTGATGTCAAAGTTACCAACAAAACCGCTTGGGTGGCTTATCACAACTATGCAACCATTTCCATTGACGATAAAATCATTCGAAAATTGCATTGGCTAGAAAGCGCCACAGCCATTTTAACCGACAAAGGTTGGAAGTTTGATATGCTGCACTCCACGCGTGTTAAAAGCGAATAAAAAAGCTAAAGACTATAGAATTATTAAACCAAAAAGCCGATTTCAGTACTAGAAATTGGCTTTTTTATTAATGCATCGCATCGGCGGGATTGATTTTGTTTTTCCCTTTTTTGACTAAAAGAATGAACGGAATGCAAAACAAGAACAGATACCCCAAATACAAAAATATATCCGAAAAAGTGAGTACTGCGGCTTGTTGGGTCACCATCATTTCAAGAGTTTTATAGGCTTTTGCTAAGGCTTCGTTCATAGCATATCCTTTAGACATAAATCCCATTTGCAATTGGTGCACTCGCTGTTGTACTTCAAATGAAGTATTATCTAAATAACCAATCATATTTACGCGGTGTTCTTGATTGATACGAGCGATATAAGTGGTGATGATAGCAATTCCAAATGAACCACCCAATTGACGCATCATTCCTGTAAAGGCTGCTCCTTCACCAATATGTTTTCCAGTTAAGGTAGACAACGATAGGGTAGTGATGGGAACAAACAAAAGTCCTAATCCTACACCTCTCAAAATTAACGGCCAATACATATGCTCTTCTCCAGAATCGGGTGTGATGACTAAATGCATCCAATACGTAAAGGCAAAAAAGACAAAAAATCCAGCGGCAACCAAATACGTTTGTGGGATTCCTTTTTGAATCATTTTACCAATAAAAGGCATCATAATTCCTGTTGTTATCGAACTTGGAATTAATAACAATCCAGCATCAGTAGCACTCCATCCTAAAATCGATTGGGTATAAATAGGAATGATAAATGTAGAACCGTATAAACCAAAACCAAGAATAAAACACATAATGGTTCCAATTCTTAAATTGGAGTCTTTGAGTACTCTAAGATTAACTATCGGATGTTCGTAGGTGAGTTCTCGCCAAATAAAGAAAAGCAAACCAAAGAACGAAACAATACTTAAAGCTACAATAAGAGAATCGTTGAACCAATCGTCTTGTTGTCCGTGTTCCAAAACAAATTGTAAAGAACCAATAAATGCCGATAGAAAAAAGATACCTAACCAATCGACTTGATTGGCCTTTAATTTAACGCCGTATTTTGGACTTTTTATAAAGGAAAGCGTAAGCAATGCCGCAATAATCCCAATAGGAATATTGATGTAAAAGATAAACGGCCACGAGAATCGGTCAACAATATAACCTCCCAATGGTGGCCCTAAGGTTGGACCTACGATTACGCCCATACCATAAATAGCCTGCGCCATACCGCGTTTTGCCAAAGGATAACTCTCGGTAACAATCGTTTGTGCGGTTACCAAAAGAGCTCCACCGCCCAATCCTTGAATGAAACGAAAAGCCACCAATTCCCATATATTGGTTGCATTTCCACACAAAAAAGAGGAAACAGTAAATATAATAATGGATACCGCAAAATAGTTGCGTCGGCCAAATTGTTGCGACAACCAACTGGTCATTGGGATGATAATTACGTTAGCAATGGCATAGGCTGTAATTACCCAAGCCACATCAGTAAGTGTAGCTCCCAAACTACCTCGCATATTGTTGAGCGCAACGTTGACAATCGTCGTGTCAACTACTTCAAGCATCGCACACAGCACACAAGTAATGGTAATTATTACTCGTCTAAAACCGTACTCAACTAAATCGTCCGCTTCTGTTTGTACCATTTTTGTAGTTCTTAGTTTTTTTAGTGATTAGCTTTTAGTCCTTAGTGATTAGTAATTAGTGAATAGTGCGTGGCGAAGAGTCCTTAATAGTCTGCCTGCTAACAGCTAATTACTAATCACTAATTACTAACAGCTATTTATTTCAAATGAACGTCTACTTCGACATTCATTCCTGGACGCAAAAGTTTGATTTTATTGGCATCATTAGCTTTGCTTAAGCTAATTTTTACAGGTAAACGTTGAATGGTTTTTACAAAGTTTCCAGTAGCATTGTCTGGTGGTAACAAAGAGAATCTTGAACCAGTAGCTGGAGAAAAGGAAGTAATAGCTCCTACAAATTCATAGTCTGGGTAAGCATCAACTTTCATCGTCACTTTTTGACCAATCACCATTTTGTTCAATTGGGTTTCTTTAAAATTTGCCACAACCCAAGCTTCATCATTATTGATTACATAAAATAACGACTGTCCAGCTTGTACCAATTGTCCCGGTTGTATGTCAATTTTAGACACTTGACCATCTATTGCTGCAGTAACAACAGTGTAAGTTAAATTTAATTTGGCAGCATCTAGCACAGCTTGAGTTCTTTTGATATTAGCAGCAGCAACTTCTGTTTGTTTGTTCGAAACTTTTGATTTGGCTTCAATCACTGATTTCTGAAAAGAACTGGCGCGTTGTTGTTGTTGTAACACTCTCAATTGACTTTCAGCTTCTTGTTTAGTTGCCAAAGCCTGTTCGTATTGTTGTTTGGTAATTGTATGATTCTTGTATAAGTTTTCGTAACGAGCAAAATCACTAGTAGCTCTTCCAAGCCTGATTTTTGCCGATTCGATGTTGCCTCCTGCAGAAAGTACATTGGCTTCAGAAACCGAAATACTTGCTAAAGCACTTCCAATATCCGCTTTGGCTACTTCAAAACCACCTTCAGCACCAATCAACGCCGCTTTGGCCTCTTCAATTTTAACCTGAAAATCTTTTTTGTCTATCGTAAATAAAGTATCTCCTTTTTTTACAAAGTCATTGTCTTTTACATATACTTTGCTAATATAACCAGGGACTCTTGGAATTATTGGAGTCATGTTTTTCTCAATTTGAGCATCATCTGTTTCTTCATGCGATTGTGCATGATTGTATTTGTAAATACCATAAATACTGCCGAGTACTAACAATGATACTGTAATAATTAGGAACTTTATATTTGTTTTTTTCTTTTCCATGGGACTGGTACTTATATTTTTGATGGGTTGAAAGTTGAGGTTAATTGCCCGGTTACCGATAGTAATTCGTAATATTTTTGAATGATATTGGCTTTGCCTAAGGCTTTATTGATTTTGGCGGTAAGTTGATCTACATCGGCTTCTAGTAAATCGTTGGTATTCGAAAGACCATTATCGTATTTGTCTTTTACGATTCGATAATTTTCAGAAGCTTGGTCTATGGCTTCCGCATAAACAAGATCTTGTTTGATGGCTAATTGGTAATCTTCGATGGCTTTTTGTACCTGTACTTTGATGTAATCGGTCAAAATAGCTTCAGCGTTTTGTACTTCCATTGCCTTGCTTTCAGCAACTTTAACCAAAACATCATTTTTGAGTAAACTAGTAAAGTCATAGGAAATACCAACACCAATGTTCATTGCGTTTTGTACACTAACCACATTGTGTAATTCAAGTGCGGTGTAACCTCCTAGTATTGCTATTGAAGGGAAATAAGCACTTCTAGCAATTTTGATATTCGATTGGCTGGCTTTTGATTGAAAACGAAGGGCTTCTAAATCCTTTCTGTTTTCTAAAGCTGGCGTCTCATCTGAAGGGACATTGTTCATTTGAAAATTGACAAAATCACTTTCTTTGATTTCAATTTGAGTATTCGTATCCAATTTAAGGAGATTGACCAAATAAAAGTTTACGATATTCAAATTGTTTGTTGCTTCGTCTATTGCGAGTTGTATTTTAGAAACTTGCAATTGTGATTTTAGTAAATCATTGCGTGGAATAATACCGTTTTTCTCCAAATCGATAAAATCAACTACGCGTTGTTTGGCACGTTTTTGATTTTCTTTGAGAATTTCGATTGTCTTTTGCGCTTTGTACAAGCTAGCATAATAATTAACGACTTTTAGGGCAATCTCTTCTTTAGATTGAACCGCATTGGCAGTTTCTGCTAAATAAAGATTGTCGTGCAAGGCAATATTATTTTGAATTTTGAAACCTGCAAAAACAGGTACACTGGCCGTAACTTGCCCCAGCATTAAACGATCTACAGGACCAGCTGCTAAGCCGCTTCCACCTGAACTGGATTTCATATCAATTTTGGCACTAGTTAGGTGCTGGTATTGACCTGAGAGTTTTAGATCAGGATATTGATTGTTTTTGCTGGCTTGTAGCTCGTATTTTTTGGTAGCTACTTTTGAAGTAGCAAGGGATATTTCGTTACTCTTGGTCCAAGCCAATTGTACAGCATCTTCTAGCTTAAGATGTGTTTTTTCTTGAGCGCTTACCGTCGAAGTTCCCCAACACAAAATCCCAAAGACAAATAGTGGGCTAATTTTCATAAATCAAAAGGGCTTTAATTGTTTGTTGTATATGCTTAGTCAAGTTCGTCTTGATATAATTGTTGTACAAGGCTTCTGTAGTCAAGTTCAATAGATTTTCGAAGTAGGTTTTATTCATATGAAAATGAAAAAAAGTTCCCAAAATGGTAGGTGTAATTAGGGGAATAATGATGTCTTTTCTAAAAACCCCTTTTCGTTGTCCTTCTTCAATAATGGATTCTAAGTATTTGAGATTGCCTTTTCTGAACTCTGTAAAGGCTTGTAGATTTTGTTCTCTTTTTTTGGACGAGAGTTCAAAATGTAAAATGCGATAGATTCCCTTGTTGTTATTGATGCGGTTAATATAAATTTCAATCAATTTATTTACCTTTTCAATAGGTTCAAGATCTTCTTCTAGTAAAAGTTCGAGTTGGGTTTTAATATCTGTAGTTCGATAAACAATAAGCGACTGCAGTAATCGTTCTTTTGATCCAAAGTAATAGGATATCATAGCAACATTGATTTTTGCTACTTTAGAAATATCCCTAATTGAAGTGCCATCAAATCCTTTTTCGGCAAAAAGAGTTTCAGCTACTTCAAGTATTTGGATTTGTTTTTCGGTAAATTCGGTTTTCAATACCTTGATTTTTGTTAAACAAAATTAAACAACTGTTTAAATTAAACAATTGTTTAATTTTTATTTAACATAGTATTAACAAAATCAAAGAAATCGATTATTGTTGGCGAATCGGAATCCATATTTGTTCTTCCGAATTTGGATCTCCATTTTTGTATTTTTCGCCCAATAGTTCAAAATGAGGGCGATGATCCAAAATATAGGTAGAGTTAGGTAGCCACTCCGTAAAAATTTGCTGAAAAATTGCTGTGTCTATTCCTTTGTGTTCAAAAACGGCATAAAGACCAGTGGGTAGGATAAAGGACTCCATATCGTTGGGGATATTTTCAAAAGTATCCACAGCTACAGCCGCCCATTTTACAAAAGACTTAGCGGGATTAAAATTTTCAAAATAATCTGTGCTGTAGTTTTGAACCGAATAAAAATCGTTGTCTACTCTGTTGGTAATGCCTTTTCGCTTTGGCATAAAATCCTGCCAAAGCGCTTGAGTTTGATTGTCAATTAACGACATACTTCTTTTTTTACCAACCAATTTGGTTTCTGGTAAAGTAACAAGAGTTGGCTTTAGCATTGATTTTCTTTTTTTAGACACACACTTGTAGCTACCCCTTCATAAGGGCCATAATTGGGAATAATGTGGTAACCTAATTTTTTGTATAATGTGATAGCTATAGGGTTATTAGTGCCGGTTTCGAGTACATAACTGTTGTATTGTAGTTCGTTGGCCCATTGCTCAAGTTCTGCTATAATATGATGCGCTACTTGTTTGCCTCGGAAAGATGCGACTACAAACATTCGCTTGATTTCAACACTTTTTTCGTCAAATGCTTTAAAAGCACCACAGCCTATGGCTTCATCTTCATAATAAGCTACGACCACATTCTTGATGTGATCCGTTTTGTTATGTTGGGCATAAAAATCGTGATCTTCATCGTCTTTAGACCGTAAAAATTCATCCAAAAGCAAGACTAGCTTTTGAAAATCAGAATCGTTGGATGTGGTTCTTTTTAGTAGCATTTTAATGACTAGTTATCGAATGGATTCCACGAATGCTTTGATGTTAGCAGTTCCATTTTCTTTTAAATAAGTAATAAAGGCACTTCCAATAATGGCTCCTTTGGCAAATTGAGTAGCTTGTTGGAAAGTTTCGGCATTGTTGATTCCGAAGCCGATAACTTGAGGATTTTTCAAATTCATTTGAGCGATGCGTTGGAAATACGCTTCTTGTGTGTTTCCAAATCCTGCACTGGAACCTGTTACACTAGCCGAGCTTACCATATAAATAAAACCATCCGAAACACTATCGATAAAATGGATGCGTTCGTCTGAAGTTTGTGGCGTGATTAAAAAGATGTTTTTTAAACCGTATTTTTCAAAAATTGCTTTGTATTCGTCAGCATACACATCTACAGGTAAATCAGGAATAATCAATCCATCGATTCCTATTTCGGCGCACGTAGCACAGAACTTTTCCACACCATACTGTAGCATCGGATTAAAGTATCCCATAATCACTAAAGGAATGTTGACTGTTTTTCGAATGTCTTTTAGTTGGTCAAACAATACTTGAGTGGTCATTCCGTTGTGCAAGGCTTGCGTTGAACTCGCCTGAATGGTCGGACCATCTGCCAAAGGATCACTAAATGGCAATCCGATTTCGATCATATCGACGCCATTTTTTTCTAAATCTTGAATGATTTGAACGGTATCATTCAGGTTAGGATAGCCCGCAGAAAAATAGATGGACAATATTTTTTTATCTTCTTGTAATTTTTGATTGATTCTGTTCATAATTTATTCTTTCTATCTAAAATTCTATGTTTTTTGGTCTCAAATCTAATGCAAGCGAGACTTTTTAGTTAAGTTTAAAATTGTATTTACCTCAAATTGCCATTTTAAAATGTTAGCCACGAAAAACACAAATTGGCACTAAATCATCAATTTTGAAGTTGAATTGCACTAATTATACAGTTCTTAAGGATTCGTGGAATAATAGAAATGTTCTGAATTAGTGTTTATCCGTGTAATTTGTGGCGGATATTTTAAAAGTAAATACCTTAAAATTTGCGAATTTGCGGTTGTTTTTTTGTCTACACCACCAAACTATAAGCCCAAGCCTTTTGGTTGGATTGCAAAACTACTTCTACACGTTTATAATGCTTTCCTTCGTAGAGGTCGGCTTGGCGAAGATCATTGGTCGTCACGTCATACACAATACCCTGAATGGTATCTTCAGGATTTTCGGTTTCAACGATGATGGGGTAGTTGATTAAACCAAATTCTTCTTCGATTTGGATTTCTTTGACACGATAGCCCAAAAGCGTTTCTGGGGTTCCTTTGAGTGTTCTTCCAAAAAGATCTTCTTGCACCTCGGGATGCTGTAATGTTCCGTATGTAAATAATTTTTGCATAGTACTTTGGTGTTGATGACTACTTCATTTCTGGTGATGCAGGGTTTGCGTTAGGGATGGGAGCGGCATCCTCTAGGGGCGGGGTTCGCCCCTAGAGATATAGCGTACAGCCCGACCCTTGTGGTAACGCCCTACTACAATTTAAAGTAGTCAATATACGTATTTAAATCTTTATCTCCTCGTCCTGAAAGGCTAATCACGACAATATCTGAGGGTTTGAATTGTTTTTGTTTGAAAATAGCCAAGGCGTGCGAGGTTTCGATGGCGGGAATGATGCCTTCTAATTTACACAATTCGAGTCCAAACTCCATAGCATCATCATCGGTAACGGAATAGAATTCGGCACGACCAGATTCAGCCAAATGGGCGTGCATAGGTCCCACACCCGGATAATCTAGGCCAGCCGAGATTGAGTAGGGCTCCGTAATTTGACCATCTGGGGTTTGCATCAACAGGGTTTTGCAACCGTGAATGATTCCCATTTTTCCTAGTTTGCTCGTAGCGGCACTATGTCCTGAATCGACACCTTTTCCAGCAGCTTCTACGGCAATAATGCCGACTTCTTCTTGGTCTAAGAAATGGTAAAATGTCCCAGCAGCATTACTTCCGCCACCAATACAAGCTACGACATAGTCTGGGTTTTCGCGACCTTCTTTTTCGTTTAATTGCCATTTGATTTCTTCGGAAATGACACTCTGAAAACGGGTAACCATATCAGGATAAGGGTGAGGTCCAATGGCGGAACCAATGATGTAATGCGTGTCTACGGGATTGTTAATCCAATCGCGGATGGCTTCGTTAGTAGCGTCTTTGAGGGTACGAGAACCTGATAAGGCTGGACGTACGGTAGCACCCAACATTTTCATTCGAGCCACATTAGGTGCTTGACGAGCAATGTCGATTTCGCCCATATAAACGATGCATTCTAATCCCATTAAGGCGCAAACGGTAGCGGTGGCCACACCGTGTTGCCCCGCACCTGTTTCGGCGATGATGCGTTTTTTGCCTAATTTTTTGGCGACTAAAATTTGTCCAATCGTGTTGTTGATTTTGTGTGCACCCGTATGGTTGAGGTCTTCTCTTTTTAAGTAGACTTTGGTATTGTATTTTTCAGACAATCGCTTCGCAAAATACAATGGGCTTGGACGCCCAACATAATCTTTTAATAGCTGGTTGAATTCTTCTTTAAAATCGGGTGTAGCTGTAATGTCCAAATAGTTTTGGCGCAATTCTTCTACATTAGGATATAACATTTCTGGAATGTAGGCTCCTCCAAACTGACCATAATAGCCTTTTTCGTTTACGTTGTATGACATTTTTTTATTTTTTTTACGTAGGGACAATTCGCGAATTGTCCTTACAAGATTGATGTTTTTTAATCCAGGTTCTATTTCAAATTTACTATTCACGTCTATGGCGTAAAGAGGTAAATGGGTGTTCAAAATTTCGTTTACTGCTGCTATTTCGTCAATTCCGATGCCTCCACTAAGGAAAAATGGTTTAGAGGAAGGATACTTTTGTAAAATGGTCCAATCAAAAGTGGTTCCGTTGCCTCCGGGTAATTTGCCTTTGGTATCAAAAAGAAAGAAATCACAAACAGGCTCGTAGGGTTTTAATAGGTTAAAATCAAAGGTTTCATCTGCTGAGAATACTTTTATGATTTCGACACTAGTCCCTAATTTATTTTTTAATTCCAAACAAAAAGATGCCGATTCTTGTCCGTGTAACTGTACGGCTTGTAAATCGTATTGGGCTACTTTGTCTAGGATGCTATCACTTTTTTCGTTGACAAAAACTCCCACTTTTTTGATAGATTTGGGTAAGTCAGGCATAGGTCCTTCAAAATAACGAGCCGACTTTTTCCAAAAGATAAATCCTATATAATCGGGTAGGAGGGCTGCTACTTCGAGTATGTTATCAGGGTATTTCATACCGCAGATTTTAAGTTTCATTGTTTTTAGCTTTTAGCTTTTGGCTTTTAGCCATTAGCAGTTAATGGTTTGGAAATATGGAGTTGTTAATAGTTAGCTAAAAGCTAATTGCCAATTGCTAATAGCTCTTCAATAAATTTTGTGGCAGCTTCGCCTGCGTTATCTGTTTTCATAAAGTTTTCTCCAATCAAAAAGCCTTGGTATCCGTAGGGTTTTAATTCTTGAATCGCCTCAACAGTCGAAATGCCACTTTCGGATACTTTGACAAAATCATTTGGAATTTTGGAGGCTAATTCTTTGCTAAAATCCAAACTCACTTCGAAGGTTTTGAGGTTGCGATTGTTTACTCCAATCATATCCAGTGTGGGCATAATCGATTTTTCTAATTCTTCTAAATTATGCACTTCAAGCAAAACTTCTAGTCCTAAACTTTTAGCAAATTGGGATAACGATTGAATTTCTTCACGAGTTAAAACTGCTGCGATGAGTAGGATTAAATCGGCTCCGTGGGCTTTGGCTTCTAGGATTTGGTATTCATCGACTATAAATTCTTTTCGCAAAAGCGGAATATTTACCGAGGCTCTTGCTAAGAGTAAGTCATCTAGCGAACCCCCGAAATATTTGCCGTCGGTTAGTACAGAAATGCCGCAAGCTCCTGCATTTTCGTAGCCTTTTACTACTTCTTCAACCGTAAAATTATTGTTGATGATGGATTTGGAAGGGGAACGACGTTTGTGTTCGGCAATAATTCCAGAAGGACTTTCTTTTAATTTTTGGCTAAGAGAAATCGTCTGTTTTTCAAAAAATACAGAAGCTTCCAATTGCGAAACGGGAATGATGGATTTCTTGAGAAGGACTTCTCTTTTTTTATCGATGATGATTTTATCTAGGATGTTCATTAATTTTTTGTTTAAAGTTTTCTTTGTTTAAGGTTTAAAGTTGTGGACTATTTCAACCACTTTAAACCTTAAACTTTTAAACTATTTTTAGTTACTTAACTCTTTTAGTTTGTTCAAAGCTACCAAGCCTTTGCCAGATAGCAAACTTTCTTTCGCTATTTGAAATCCTTCTAAAGGAGTGCATTGGGTAACGGTTGCAATGGCCATAGCAGCATTGGCACAAACCACATTGTTTTGAGCTTCCGTTCCTTTTCCTGAAAGAATAGTATGGAACATAGTTGCTGATTCTTCAATGGTTTTTCCGCCTTCGATTTCGTTTTGAGACAAAAGAGACACACCAAAATCAGTCGGATGCAACATACCTTCCATTGTTTTGGTAATTGTTTTGGTTGGACACGTCAATGAAATCTCATCGTAGCCATCGAGTGCGTGCAGGATAGTAAAATTCACCTCGGTGTTTTGATACAAATAGCCATACATTCTGGCTAATTCTAAATTAAAAACCCCAACCAATTGATTTTTGGGAAAGGAAGGATTGACCATCGGCCCCAACATATTAAAAAAGGTTTTTACCGCCAGTTCTTTTCGTATGGGTCCTACATTTTTCATTGCAGGATGAAAAAGAGGTGCGTGCAACACGCAAATACCCGCTTGGTCAATACATTTTTCTAAAAATGAGGCGTCGTTACTAAACTGGACTCCCATTTTTTCGAGTACATTACTGGAACCAGAAATAGAAGACACGCCGTAATTGCCGTGTTTGGCAACTTTAATTCCTGCTCCCGCTGCAACAAAGGAAGCTAAAGTGGAGATGTTAAAGGTGTCTTTTCCATCGCCTCCTGTACCACATAAATCAATGGCATTGTAGACGGATAAATCAACTTTGATACACAAATCCAATAATGCTTCTCTGAAACCAGCTAACTCGTCTATGCTAATGCTGCGCATCATATAAACAGTCAAAAAAGAGGCAATTTGACTAGGATTATAACTTCCGTTGGATATATTAATCAATACATTTTTTGCTTCTTCTTTAGAGAGCATTTCGTGATTGATGAGTCTGTTTAATATGTTTTTCATTTTTATGAAATACTAAGTTTGTAAATAACTAAGATTCTTAGTTTTGTTTTCAAAAAGGACTGTTTACTTAATACCGAAAACTGAGCACTAATTTTTTACCCAATTCTCTAACATTTTTTTTCCGTCAGGAGTCAATACACTTTCGGGGTGAAATTGTACGCCGCGAACATCATAGGTTTTATGACGCAAAGACATCACTTGACCGTTTTCGTCTATGGATGTGATTTCTAAAACATCCGGGACATTCGCATCGACCACCCAAGAATGGTAGCGCCCCACTTCGAATGTCGGTTCTAATCCGTCAAAAAGAAGTTCGTCATTTACAATCGTTTTTACCGTTGTAGCTACCCCGTGATACACTTTGTCTAAATTGGACAAAGTACCGCCGTAGACTTCTCCAATGGCTTGTTGACCAAGGCATACTCCAAAAATGCTTTTGGTGGGACCGTATTTTTGAATCACTGCTTTGAGCAAGCCTGCTTCGTCGGGGATACCTGGTCCTGGCGATAATAAAATTTTGTCGAAATGAGCGATTTCATCCAAATCAAATTCATCGTTTCGGTACACCGTTACTTCACAATCTAAATCTTCTAAATAATGTACTAAGTTGTACGTGAAGCTATCGTAATTGTCTATGACTAGTATTTTTTTCATATTGTTTGATTATTTTTCTCGAACGTATTTTTCGATTATGATTTGGTCTACACCAAGTTTTTCAATTTTTTCGATTCCTTTTTGTGTTAAAGTGTCATTTTGAACTTTTACTACAAAATCAAATTTGTTGTTTTCCCATTCTCTAAGTGAAAAGTATTCTAGATTTTCAGTGTAAAGACTATCTTTTAAAGTATACTTTCCTCCTCCAGCAAAATAGACTGCTGCACTGTCTTTTCCATTATTCAAATCATGGTTGAAGAAAGAAAAATGAGTGCCATTAATTATTTTTATCATCTTCGTTTTGGGATTGAAGGTTGAAAAAGTACTGTCTTTTATAATTTTAATTGCCGATACGAGTCGCCAAGTGCCTTCAATGCCATTATTTTTCTTTGCCTTTTCTTGTTTTTCAGCAAGATTACAAGCTGTAAAAAGGACAATCATTAGTAAGCAACTGATTGTTGTTTTCATATTTTTAATTTTAATGTTTAAATCGTCTCTGCCAAATCCAATGCGGTATTTAAGGCTCTAAGTTTGTTATAAACTTCTTGCATTTCGCTTTCTTCATCAGAGCTTGCTACGATTCCTGCACCTGCTTGTGAATGCAATTGATGGTTTTTGCTCAAGAAAGTTCGAATCATAATTGCGTGATTAAAATTGCCTTCAAAATCCATAAAACCTATGGCACCTCCATAAAAAGCACGATTGGTTTTTTCATACTCTTCAATCAATTGCATAGCTCTATGTTTTGGAGCGCCACTCAACGTTCCAGCAGGGAAGGTGTCTGCGACCACTTGTAACGTTAGGGCTTTTTCGTGTAAATACCCTGTAACTTTGGAAACTAAATGGATAACATGGGAGAAAAATTGCACCTCACGGTATCTTTCTACTTGAACGTCATGTCCGTTGCGACTTAAATCATTTCTGGCTAAATCTACAAGCATCACATGTTCACTATTCTCTTTTTTATCTTCAGAAAGAGCTTTGGCTAAAACAGCATCTTTTTCATCATCGCCTGTTCGTTTGAATGTTCCTGCGATAGGGTGAATTTCGGCTTTTCTGTTTTTTACAATAATCTGAGCTTCCGGAGAAGAACCGAATAATTTGAAATCACCATAGTCAAAAAAGAATAAATAGGGGGAAGGGTTAATGCTTCGCAAAGCACGATACACATTAAATTCATCGCCTTTGAAACCTTGTGTAAAACGTCGTGATAAAACCAATTGAAAAACATCGCCACGGAAACAATGTTTTTTGGCTAATGCCACATTGTGTTTGAATTCTTCATCTGTAAGGTTCGAAAAACCTTCGCCTTCTTTTGAGAATTTATACGAAGCAATGTTTCGAGATTGCAAGAGTTGTTCGATTTCAGAAATATTATTTTTTCCATCCAAACTATGACAAAAAATATAGGCTTCGTTTTTGAAATGATTGATGGCTATGATGTTTTGGTATACCGCATAATATACATCTGGGATAGTCGTGCTGTTTTCTTTTTTTGCAATACTTACTTTTTCGAAATAGCGAACAGCATCATAAGCAATGTAACCAAATAGCCCGTTATTTATGAATTTAAAATCATTTTTCTTGGATTCAAATTGACTTGAAAAGTTCTGAATAATCTCAGGTATTTTGGTAGAAGAATCTATGTTAATAGTTTCTGAAGTTCCATCTGGATAATTCTTAGTGATGATTTCGTTTTCTATTTTAAAAGAAGCAATAGGATTGCAGCAAATGTAGGAGAAACTGTTATCGTTTCCATGATAATCACTACTTTCCAATAATAAACTGTTAGGGAATTTATCTCTAATTTTTAAATAAACACTAACGGGTGTAATGGTGTCGGCAAGGATTTGCTTGTAATGGGTATTTAATAAATAGGCTTTCATATCTTTTTAATTAAGACTTTTAGTTGTTGGTTTTTTACTGAAAACAAGGCAATAAAAAAAGGCTTGTCGTGATGACAAGCCTTTTATTTATAATAGTTCAAATAATACTATAGGAGCTTTGTTCACGACGTTTGACGTAAAGAATTCCACCACCAAGTATTGTTTGTTATTGTTCTCATATTTTTTTTTGTTGAGCAAATATATAAAGGAATTTGAACTAATCAAAAGTAAAAGATAAAAAATAAAGTATTTTTTTATTGTTTTTTGTTAGATTTCAAACACTTACTAGTGTTTTTTTAATTATCGATTGTTTACTAGTATAGCACTTTGTTTTTTTCTAAAATCTGGGTTGTTTTTCAAATCTATTGAAGTAAACAAGTCAATAATTGGAGTTGTTGCAATTTCAAATTCCATTGAAGCTGGGTCTGGCCAGTATTTTAGTTTTCCATTATAGCTTTGTTCTTCGCTCACTAAGTTTTCTTTACAACGGTTTACAATGATGTTTTTTAAATTGATTTTAGCGAAATTTTCTGGAGATAATGTTATTTTTTCACCTAATAATACAAAAGGTGCAAATCCAGAAACAATACTATTTGTAAAAGTCAAATTGCAGTTTTCTTTAAGGTAGATAGCTTCACGAACCAATCCTTGATTATTTTCTTCAATATTTACAAATGTAATATTGTTGGCTTTTACATTCGTAAGCTTTTTAGCCATATCTGCATTTTCTTGTTTGTCATACGAATCAATTTCAAAACATCTTGAATTTCCTGAACCAGATGAAAAAGGGTGACGAATTGCAATACTATTATTTAGTGTTGCTTGAGTTCCTTCTGAGAAGTCAAAATCATCGTCATCATTTCTAAAAGAAATTACGTTATTCATAGCTACTTCACCGCCAGTTATTTGATAAGCATCTCCATTTGAGTAGCTAACTTGAATATGGCTCAAGGCTGTTTTTTTTCCAACACCAGCTAAGATAAGGGCATTGATTTCTTTTGAACCGTTTATTTTTTTTCCAGCAAATTCAATGCGAACATACTTTAAACTTCCAGAATTATCTTCTGGTTTATCACCGCCATAGGTAGCTTTTGTAGTATCAAGATTGAAATCTGTTAAAATATGCTTGTTGTCTTTGTTAATTTTATTTACGGGTGCATTGCCTAGGATGATGATGCCACCCCAGTTTCCTGGTTTTCTTACTGTAGCTGCTTTTTCAGAAGTAAAAACAATTGGTGCTTTTTCTGTCCCTTCGGCAATAAGTTTGGACCCTTGAGTAATGATTAAGGTTCCACAATAGTCGATATCTCCTACACCTCCTCTGATTACAGTACCTGGTTCAATTGTAAGTGTAGCATTATTGGTCACATACACTCTGTTGTTTAGAAGGTAGGTTTTGGTACTTACTAGTTTGGTGTCTTTGTTGATAATGTCTGGCAATACCTCATTGGTTTCTGGGTATTCTGCTGTTGCAGGTTTAAAATTGGTCCAATTGTTCATCCAATTAGAGTCTCCATAAATACCATTACTTTTTTGCGCAAACAAAGATAAACTGAACGCGATGCAAATAATTACTAAAGATTTTTGTTTCATTTTTATTGTTTTAAAGTGGGGCTTTACTTTCATTTTGGTTAACTTAAAAACTAAAGTAATAAAATAAAATTATAATAATGAAAACTTAACACTTTAAAACGAATAAATGTTGATTTTGGAATAATTATCCTCTTTTTTATTAAAGAAAATAATTAATATGCATTAAAAATAAAAAAAATCCAATTGCTTAGACTGCCCCCAAAAAGTTAGACACTATTTGGGGGTATTTTTATGGAAAGAAAAGTCAGATATGATGCTTCATTTAAACTTGAATGCGTAAAATTAGTATTAGAAAAACATTATTCGTGCAATTATGTTTCTAAACAAAAAGGTCTAAATGAGTCTAACATTCGTAAATGGGTTCGATTTTATAAGCAATATGGCAGTATTGGTTTGCTGCCAAGAAAAAACCAANAAAGAAGAATACGTTCCTAGACATATTGAATTGACAGCCGTTTCGATGCAAATCGAAACAAAGAAATAAGAGTAAGATAATCGAGAGATTAGAATAAAACCGAGAGTAACTGATTCGAATAATAAAAAGAAGCTGAATAACATTCAGCTTAAACAATATACGATGAAGAGTTTGATCCTGGCTCAGGATGAACGCTAGCGGCAGGCTTAACACATGCAAGTCGAGGGGTATAGTTCTTCGGAACTAGAGACCGGCGCACGGGTGCGTAACGCGTATGCAATCTACCTTTTGCAGAGGGATAGCCCAGAGAAATTTGGATTAATACCTCATAGTATGTGAGAATGGCATCATTTTCACATTAAAGTCACAACGGCAAAAGATGAGCATGCGTCCCATTAGCTTGTTGGTAAGGTAACGGCTTACCAAGGCTACGATGGGTAGGGGTCCTGAGAGGGAGATCCCCCACACTGGTACTGAGACACGGACCAGACTCCTACGGGAGGCAGCAGTGAGGAATATTGGACAATGGGCGCAAGCCTGATCCAGCCATGCCGCGTGCAGGATGACGGTCCTATGGATTGTAAACTGCTTTTGTACAGGAAGAAACACTGGTTCGTGAACCAGCTTGACGGTACTGTAAGAATAAGGATCGGCTAACTCCGTGCCAGCAGCCGCGGTAATACGGAGGATCCAAGCGTTATCCGGAATCATTGGGTTTAAAGGGTCCGTAGGCGGTTTAGTAAGTCAGTGGTGAAAGCCCATCGCTCAACGGTGGAACGGCCATTGATACTGCTAGACTTGAATTATTAGGAAGTAACTAGAATATGTAGTGTAGCGGTGAAATGCTTAGAGATTACATGGAATACCAATTGCGAAGGCAGGTTACTACTAATGGATTGACGCTGATGGACGAAAGCGTGGGTAGCGAACAGGATTAGATACCCTGGTAGTCCACGCCGTAAACGATGGATACTAGCTGTTGGGCGCAAGTTCAGTGGCTAAGCGAAAGTGATAAGTATCCCACCTGGGGAGTACGTTCGCAAGAATGAAACTCAAAGGAATTGACGGGGGCCCGCACAAGCGGTGGAGCATGTGGTTTAATTCGATGATACGCGAGGAACCTTACCAAGGCTTAAATGTAGATTGACCGGTTTGGAAACAGACTTTTCGCAAGACAATTTACAAGGTGCTGCATGGTTGTCGTCAGCTCGTGCCGTGAGGTGTCAGGTTAAGTCCTATAACGAGCGCAACCCCTGTTGTTAGTTGCCAGCGAGTCATGTCGGGAACTCTAACGAGACTGCCAGTGCAAACTGTGAGGAAGGTGGGGATGACGTCAAATCATCACGGCCCTTACGCCTTGGGCTACACACGTGCTACAATGGCCGGTACAGAGAGCAGCCACTGGGTGACCAGGAGCGAATCTACAAAGCCGGTCACAGTTCGGATCGGAGTCTGCAACTCGACTCCGTGAAGCTGGAATCGCTAGTAATCGGATATCAGCCATGATCCGGTGAATACGTTCCCGGGCCTTGTACACACCGCCCGTCAAGCCATGGAAGCTGGGGGTGCCTGAAGTCGGTGACCGCAAGGAGCTGCCTAGGGTAAAACTAGTAACTAGGGCTAAGTCGTAACAAGGTAGCCGTACCGGAAGGTGCGGCTGGAACACCTCCTTTCTAGAGCCTTAGTGTTAGCTTATAGCACGCTAAGGAAAAAGAATCACACTCATTGGTTCTGAAGTATTGATTATATTACTCTTGCTGTTAATTTAAAGAAATTGAATAAAGAATTAAGTAAAAAACAGAGTCTCGTAGCTCAGCTGGTTAGAGTACTACACTGATAATGTAGGGGTCGGCAGTTCGAGTCTGCCCGGGACTACTATTTTAACTTGATTAGGAAATTGATTTGCTATTTATTTAGTAAATCGAAAAAAAACGGTCTTGTTTTAAGAACAAGATTGGTACAATAAGCAAAATAAGGGCGTATGGGGGATGCCTAGGCTCTCAGAGGCGAAGAAGGACGTGATAAGCTGCGAAAAGCTACGGGGATCGGCACACACGAATTGATCCGTAGATATCCGAATGGGGCAACCCACTATGTTGAAGACATAGTACACCGATAGGTGGGCAAACCCGCTGAACTGAAACATCTAAGTAGGCGGAGGAGAAGAAAACAAAAGTGATTCCGTAAGTAGTGGCGAGCGAACGCGGATTAGCCCAAACCAATGTTGTTACGGCAATGTTGGGGTTGTAGGACCACGACATTTCTTGCATAAAGAATTAGAATCTACTGGAAAGTAGGACCAAAGAGGGTGATAGTCCCGTATAAGTAATGAATGTAAAGGATAGTGGTATCCTGAGTAGGGCGGGGCACGTGAAACCCTGTCTGAATTTGGCGGGACCATCCGCTAAGGCTAAATACTCCTGAGAGACCGATAGTGAACCAGTACCGTGAGGGAAAGGTGAAAAGAACCGTGAATAACGGAGTGAAATAGATCCTGAAACCATACGCTTACAAGCGGTCGGAGCCCTTTTGTGGGGTGACGGCGTGCCTTTTGC